>NZ_CP018311.1:0-1951588 GCF_002214395.1 Vibrio rotiferianus | reverse complement strand
ACTCATGGGCATGGGCTTTCTTCGCCGCTTCTATTACTTGTTCATCAGTTGCATCTGGGTTGCCGTAGCGAATGTTATGGAATACATCATGACTAAACAAAGCAGGCTGCTGCGGTACTAATGCCATTTGACGGCGCAGATCGTTTGGATCGAACTGTCGAATGTCTTCACCCCCAAGCAATACTTGCCCTTGTTGCGGGTCATAAAAGCGTTGCAGTAGTTCAAATAGTGTCGTTTTACCTGCACCAGAAGGGCCGACTAAGGCCAGCACTTTGCCTTGCTCCGCAGTCAGTTTTAAGTCTTTGACCGCGGGTTGATCTGGACGGGAAGGGTAGTTGAAATTCACCGACTCAAACGCCACTTCTGCGGGCATATCCTCGGTGATTGGAAGGTGATTGTTTGGCGCGCTGATATCACTTTCAACTTGCAGAATCTCAATCAGCCTCTCTGTTGCACCAGCTGCTCTTTGCAGTTCGCCCATCACTTCAGAAATGGTCGCCGTAGACGACGCAACCATAATGGCATAGAACACGAACGCTGCTAGATCACCGGCAGACATCTTACCGTGGATAACATCACTGCCGCCTACCCAAAGCATGCCAGCAATGGCGCTGAATACAATCACAATCACGCTAGAGATCAGAATCGCGCGTTGTTTTACTCGTTGTCTGCCGACCTCGTAAGCTTTTTCTACTTCAATTGCAAAAGCGGCTCTCTCATGTTGTTCTGAGCTAAAGCTTTGTACCGTTTTGATATGCTCGATCGCTTCACCTGCATAGCTGCCTACATCTGCCATCGTGTCTTGGCTTTTGCGAGATAGGGCGCGGACACGTCTTCCATAAACCAGAATCGGAACCAATACAAATGGCACCGAAGCCAGCACAATCAGCGTGAGTTTAAAGTTGGTCGCGAACAACATAATGATCGCACCAATACACATTAAAGCGCTGCGCATTGCCATAGAAAATGACGAGCCAATAATGCTTTGCAGCAACGTGGTATCCGTAGTGAGGCGAGACATAATATCGCCGCTGCTATTGGTTTCAAAATAGCTAGGATGTAGCGTAATCACATGGTTAAACACCGCAAGACGAATATCTGCGCTGACGCGTTCGCCTACCGAAGAAACCAGATAGAAACGGAAGAAAGTCCCCACCGCAATACATAGCGTGACACCAACAATAAACTGAATCGCATAGGTGAGCTCTTGGAGAGATTGCTGAGCAAACCCTTGGTCAATAAGGATACGAACGCCATAGCCAACGGACAACGTCAAACTGGCTGTTGCAATCAGTGCCACCAAGGCAGCAGCAACGCGCCATTTATAAGGGGACACGAAGGTGTTGAGTTTAAGAAGAATACTGAGGTTTTTATTATTTTTACGGCTCATGAGTGACTCACAAAGCGTTATAGGTAATTGGCATAGTAAGCGACTTTAGAGGGTGAGACCAGTAATGCATCGCCTTGAGCCAATGGTTTTACTTTACGTGGATGGATTGGGTTTTATGTAAGCGAGCGTATTAAGAAAGCTATTAAAGGAAGTGAGTTAGTAGAATTGGCTAACTCACTTTTAGTCGTGGTTTGTTATCGTAGAGCCTAAATTGCCGTTACCTTAATCAACATAAGCCACAGAGCTAGGCTCTTTATAAATGCAGTCAACTTTTGTCACACTGCCGCTCGAGTCTTGATATTGAGCATAGACGGTCCATAGCCCATTGATACGCGCGCCCATAACCGGAACGCGAGTATTTTCGCCGTAAGTTGTACTGTCCGTGCCAGATCCTCTGCCAAAAGAAACTTGAAACTCCTTCTGGACAGCACGTTGTACTTCCATGCCGTTAAAGTCTCCCTTTGGCTGTACATGCAAAAACTCAAGCCCGCCTCCTTTTGCTTTACGGATAGCAAAGGTACAACCTGTCAACTGAGTGGTTACCAGGTAGTCTGCAGCATCATAGTGGGTGACTTTAGAAATGGAGTCGGGTTTAAGTTGTTCAAAAGGAGAGACAGGGATATGAATACATTGAAGTGCTTTCGCGTTTTTAGCTAACGATTTTGGGCCAAGCGGAAACGCATCTCCTTCATCCTAACCCCTTGGTTTATCCCAAAGGCGGTATCGCCATGGCTATACAAGTAAAACCTCATAGCACCTTTTGATTGACCCGCACTCGTAATGGATAGTGGGAAACGAAGTAAAAATTTCTCTAAATCTCGGTCTAAAACCTGAACAGCCTGATCTAACGTTTGTGGCATAACACAGTCCTTTGTTGTTATTTATAGAATGCGTGAAACCTTTTCGATTCCAGTTAATAAGCATATATGAACATATCGAATCCATCGAAGTTTCTTGTTCTTTCATCGGAGGAACATGAGATTGCTCGAAACTAAACGGTGGGCTTTTTATTCGTCATTGGATCTAGCATTTAGAGTTTCTAGAGGTGGTAGTGTTTACCTATAACGCAACGTGAGGCAAAAGGAGTGATGTTCTGATTGCTTTTTAAGCACTTACTAACAGGTGTGACTTAAAGTTATCAATATGAGAGCTTACTAACACGCTGTTAGTGCCACTTAATGTATTCTTAATTGAAGCGAAGAAGAGGATATATCAATGTCAAAAAGCTCCAAGCTTCACAATGAAGACAAACTGGTTAAGAAAGCATTAGAGATTGGTGGGAAGATGGCAAAGATGCAAGGCTTTGATCTCCCTCAGTCACCACAACCTTTAAGAGTAAAAGCTATTTACCTATTCTTGGTTGATGCCAAACAGATCACGCCACTACCGGAAAGCAAGCTAGATGGTGCGAGCATTAAACACCGACTGGCAGTATGGATACACAGTGCGTTGCCAGACGACGACCCTCTAAAATAAGCATCATCTTGTAGTCGCAACTTTCACTAATTTACAGTTATAGATAGTTAATAAGGCGAGCCAGATGGTTCGCCTTTTACTTTTTGGTGTTAGTAGCCGTTGGGATTGTCGATCACATAAACCCAACCTCCATCCACATAATGCATCACCTCTAAGGCCGTTCCTTGGATGTTCTTACCTTTCAACGCGTTCAATATTTCCCAATCAGAGCGTACCATGGCAACGTCCCCGTTAATATGGATAGAAACGCTTTTGGTTAGTATGTCGACATCGCCTTTCATATAACCTTTCAATACCTGCTTAATTGCTTCTCTGCCCTTAGCTTGATTACCTTGTTTATCTAAAACAAACACGGCGTCTGGATGAAAAAGTGTACCTAATCCTTCCAGATCTTTATTCGCGAAATACTGTCCAAACAACGAATGTAATTCAGAAGGTGTTTGTGGTTTTGAATACAGAGTCTCGGCATGTAAACCAAGGGAGAGAAAATAGATAAACAGTAAAACGTAACGCATAACTTCATCCTTTTGATATTGGCTTAGGCCTCAGTTGAGCCTCTGCCTTGTTGTGTCTTCACAATAGATAAGTTGGTTACGATTTAAAATTAGCTTCCCAAAAGTAACTAGTTACTCCTAGGTAACTATTGGTTTGTGATGCGTCGTTTGATTACACTGGCGTAGCAGAGAATGGATTAGGGAAGTGCGATGCCGACAAAAGTGAATCATCAAGTACAGCCAGATGGCTATTGTAGTGTAGATAAATATTTAACCTTGATATCGACAAAATGGACAGCGCACATCGTATGGTTGCTCGGGCAACAAGAAGAGATGCGATTCGGTCAAATTCGTAAGCAGTTAGCGTTGGTGTCCAGCAAAGTACTTACTGAGCGTTTGAAGTTGTTATCCGAGCATGGATTTGTGTGGCGAAAACAGCAAGACACCATTCCTGTTACAGTGAACTACGGATTAACCCCAAAAGGCAAAGAGTTTGCTAGCGTTGTGGAACTCATTGTCCAAAAAGCTGATGACTGGGATGCAGATTAATTTCGTGCCAAGCCCCTTAGAACTTGTCTGTAGAAACTAATAGATATATAGATTGCATCTAATTGTGGATTGAGGCTGAGAATTAACATAGACCTGTACTATCAACCCTGAAAAAGAGTCACAATCATAACGGTTTTGATGTGGTTTTTCTCGTGTATTCGATAATAGATGGTTATCGATAACTGATGGTTGACCGAGCGCGCATCTATCTCAAAGTACTTATCCACCAATTTAACAAGTAAGTTTCTATATATGGTTAATAGAAAATTGTTTAACTTTTTAAAACCCTATAAATTAATGGTTAGCCCCAAAGTTTCGGGTGAGATATTAATGCATGGAGAACCTATTAAGAATATTGAAGTGACTCTTCTTGCTGGTTTTAATGAGTATTATGAAAAGGAAGTGATAACAGATAAAGAAGGGAAGTTCACGTTTGAACCTATCTTTCATCGACAATGGATGAAGCCTTTTTCACTCAATGAAAATTTAATAGGGATTCAAATTACGGCAAAAGTAAATAGCAACAAAGTTTTATTATGGTCTTCACATACGGGCTTAGTTTTGCATGATTATGTGGTAATCAATTTGGAAAAACTAGAGTATGAGTTAGGTGACGCCACTTATGAATATCACTTTAAAAACCGAGTCGTATCGAATGGACGTAACCACTTAGTTTTTGGTGCAAGTCGCCTTAAAGGCTATGAAGAAAAATTACTTAGAGAGGATTTATAGATCGCTACCTTAAGCATGCTTTGAAGTGCATGCGATATCCAGTTTACAAGAGTACTCGAGGGTGTAAGCAAAGTCCCTTAGCCAAACTTAGTGCAAGACGGAGTGATTACTTTTCAACAACGTAATTATTAAATTTGGTCAATTTGCATTGAGTGAGGACATAATGCCCATAAGAGTAAAGTTCATATCTTTTAAGTGGATCTGTTATCTCGCACTGCAAATTAGACATGTTTACTCTCTCGACTTTACCCACCTTATATTGCCTAAATGAACCATCCCAAATCTTCACTTCTCTGTCATCAACCTCAGTGATGATTTCGATCTTCATTACAGTTTGGAATAAACCATCAAAAGTGCGGAAAACTTTTCTTCTTTTTTAAGTACTGAATTAAATCTAAACTCACCATTTGTATTGGTAGTGCAACGTTCTTTGTAGAAATAATTGAAAGAATAAATCTTAAGAATTACAACACTATTACACAACGGATTTCCATTTTTAGTGATACGACCATAGCTCTCCGGAGAATACTCTTTAGCTTCTTTGCCACAAAAAAGGTAGCCTAAAAGTATCGTAAAAATGAATGTAAACACTAAAAATAATGAAAAACTCTCAAGTGCGAAGAAAAATGCTTCGATCATGACTGTACCTCAATGAAAGCGAATATGCTGAATCGTTACTTAATGTTCCTTAGAAAAACACGATATGTATGATTAATTTGGAGATAATTCACGTTTTCAACGACGTTATAAACAGGTGATTACATACCTTGACGGAAAGTGTTTAGTATTTGGTTGATGGCGAGAGACTAGAAGTAATTGGATGTGCAATGGTGCCTAAAGTGCCTGGTGGTAGAAAACCATGCTCGATCGGTGAGCTTTTTTGTTTAACGTCCTAACAAAGTACAACAGCATTCACACGAGTTTACTGTCGCTGCGCCATCGAAGAATATGGTTGCTCGGGCAACAAGAAGAGATGCGATTCGGTCAAATTCGTAAGCAGTTAGCGTTGGTGTCCAGCAAAGTACTTACTGAGCGTTTGAAGTTGTTATCCGAGCATGGATTTGTGTGGCGAAAACAGCAAGACACCATTCCTGTTACAGTGAACTACGGATTAACCCCAAAAGGCAAAGAGTTTGCTAGCGTCGTGGAGCTCATTGTCCAAAAAGCTGATGACTGGGATGCAGATTAGGTGTTTCGCCAGCGGCGGGAGGTTTCTTGTTGGAGTCACTCGGTATTATTGATTTACAAAACAGAATCAAAATGACTAAAGATAAGCTCCAATAAGCGCTACAATGCCACCGTTGCGAGCGCGCAACCAAGAATACTCATTTACAGAAACCTTAAAGTAACCATACATGTCTAAAGATTTCGAATTCACCACAGAATACATACTCGACAAGCCTTTCTTTGCTGAGTGCTATGACCAAACGAGTCAGCCAACTAAGTTCCCGCATGCGTATCTGAAAGGATTGCTCTTTCTAATTTTTGGTGTGGTCTTATTAGAGTTTGAACTGCTACCTAACGGTTATGTCGGTTGGTTCTTTATCGTATTGAGTGTGATTGAAGCGTGCAGCGTTTACTTCAAAAGAACGTGGTGGTTATGGCGACAAACCATTAGTTCAAGTCGTGGCAGCAAAGTGGTATTTGAAGTGAATGCAGACGGAGTGCGCTACAAAAGCGGTAAAATCGATCGCAGCCTCGCTTGGAATGAAATCGACCAACTAGAACAAACCGATTTGGGCTTTATCCTTCACCTTGGTAAACAACGCCAATACATCAGCAAATCTTGCTTAAACGAAGAAGTCATCGCGTTTATGGTAGAACAGCACGCCGCATCAAAAGCGAGCTAACAAGTTTTCATTAAACGAGAAGGCGAACCAAACCGTTCGCCTTTTTTGATCTTGGCGCAAACCAACAAAGCCATTTGTATTGAGTTAGTCGATTTTTAACCATGCTCGTTTTTGCGGCCTATTGTTCGATTTTTCTTGGTTCAGCACAATCGGTTCATACCAAGACGAGGGTACGAATATAAAAAAGACATTATGTAACATAGCTCTAGCTTCCGCGCTTATCCAAATGGTCACATGCGTTGCGATTGATTACCGACTCTCAAGAGAAGAGCCTGTAGCGACTAATATCGGTTACAAGGATGAGATGCTACTTGCTGCACGTACGTTACCAGAACATATTGTTCAGGGCATCGATGCTGGTATGAATGTAGTAGAGCTAGAGGCTTTGATGAGTAGTGAGAACCATTCTTCTTGGATGGAGTAATTTCACGTATTTGCTACATTTTGTCTCCTTCGTCAACATTTTGAATCCCAACCCTTTTTCTGAAGCCCCTATAGTAATAGTCTTAATTATCACTACGATAATATGAAATAGTTGGCCTATGAAAAATAAACTAAAACGAGGTTCAATTCGAACCCAAAAGGGTGTGAAGATCGTTCATGTTAAAGGGTCACACTACGAGATGGGATATCAGCATGGCTACCTTTTGGCTGAGCCTATATCCGTTATGTTGGCGAAAACCCAACCAGCAGCAGTTGCGGTTATTGCGAAGACACTCCATTCCAGTTGGGAAGATGCATGGCGAAAATATCAGGCGGGTGCAGATGTGGCCATGCCGTATGTGCCTGAATGTCTTCTGGAAGAAATGCGGGGTATTGCCGATGGGGCGACCGACGCGGGCTATCCGACGTCTCTTGATGAGATTCGAACCTGGAATAGCATGTATGATCAGTGGTGTATCTATGCCCATCCTCACTTCTGGAATGTAAATGATCCGGCAACACGAGGTCAGTACGATAAGCATGGTCCGGGAACCCGGGTACTGACTGGCGCAGGTTGCAGTAGTTTTTCCGCTTGGGGGGAAAGCGTAGCGGGAGAAGGAAAGATGATCTTCTGTAAGAACGAAGATAATCTGAACCTGCCTGGCCAGCTGGAACACCGTTATATGTTCATCTCCGAGCCAGAGAACGGGCCGTCTCATCTCTATTTAGCATTTCCCGGAATGGTTGGCTTTGATGGTGGTTTTAATGCAAACGGCATCGGTGTGATGACGCAATACAATGCATCAATTCACGAGACAATGGAAGGTTGTGGGCTTGGTGTCCTTACCCGTTTGGCTTTGTTAAACGGCAGCGATCTTGACACTACACTGGATGTGTTTAGAAATAACCCACGACGTACAGGTATCGCTTACCACTGTGCAGACGCCATAAACAGACAGGCTGCCGTCATAGAGTGCTCAGCAAAAGTTACCCAGGTCAGGTATCCCCTAGAAAATACTAGCTGTTTGTGGCAGTCAAATCATTCTGTTTGTTATCCGGGTTATATGGGCTATTCCGGTTACAACTATGTTCAGGATCAACAATTGGTGTATGAGTTAAATGATGTCTCAACCGTGCAGAATTTCCTGGGCAGCCTAAAAGAACCATATAACTTTGTTGTACCAGCACCAAGCCGATTTGAGCGCTATGATCAGCTACTTCATAAACACTACGGAGATATTAATCTCGACATAGCAAAAGAGATTATGTGTGACCGATACGATCCATATACAAAAAAAACTCGTCCTTTGGGTGTCCCTTCATATACTAACAATATCTTAGCGACCATCAGCGCATATTATCCTGAAGAGAAGTTTGTTACTCCAACGGAGGAATTTTACGCGGGTGTCGCTAATCTATGGTGTTTGGTTACAGAGCCTGAAACCGGAGATTTCTGGTTGGCCATTAAGAGTTTCCCTGCCAATGAAGGGGAATTTTGTCGGTTCAATTTCTTTGACTTAATTGCGGAAAATCTGAGTTGCAAGTAATGACTAAATTAAATTCCGACGCTTTGCCGATTGGCTGGATCGCCGTTGACTCTTACGGTGTGATTCTGGATCTAAATACAAAGGCTAAAGAGGCCGATATTTGGCTTCATAAGCCAGAGACCGGGACAAATATATTTGAATGCCTGAGATCTGAAGATTGTAAACGCTGGCTGAATGAATCGCCCATCCAGGAAAAAACCTACAGCCTGACAACGGAGAAAGGCGGAACCTGGCAGTTTGAGCTCGCACCGGCAGATGAGGATGGTGGTAGGCAAGTGTGGCTAAAAGATCAAACAGAACTGGCACTCCTGAAAAGCGAAGTGAAACATCTGCAGAGGGATATTGAACGGCTAGACTTTGCAGCTCAGGGGGCTAACCTTGGCATCTGGGACTTTAACCCTTCGGTAGGCCAGATTATCGGCAACAGAACCTGGGCGACTCAGAAGAAACTAGCTCATGACGATGTGTTTGCAGATGACTCCCTGTTTTCTGAGATTGTTAATGGTATCGAAAAATGGGCTTCTCTGGTTCATCCGGATGATCTTGAGGCTACATCCCAAAAAATTCAGGAGCATCTCGATGGCAAAACCGACCTTTATCATGCCGAATTCAGAATAAAGTGTGGAGATGGCAGCTGGAAGTGGATACTGGATCAGGGCAAGGTTTTTGAGCGGGACGAAAATGGCGTACCAATCCGCATGAATGGCATACATGTTGATGTGGATAAGCTCAAGAAATTACAACAGAAGTTGTCAGAGACTAAAAACAAAGCCGAAGTTGCTAACCGCGCCAAATCTATCTTTCTTGCCAACATGAGTCATGAGTTGCGCACACCTCTAAATGCGATACTTGGTTATTCGCAGTTAATGAAAAACGACAGTCGTTTAACCCCGAAACATCAAGAATATCTAGAGATCATCAATCGCTCTGGGGAACATTTGCTCTCATTGATAAATGATGTGCTGGATATGTCCAAGATTGATGCAGGACATAACGTGGTTGAGCACAAGTGGTTTAATTTCCGGGAGATGATCGATGAGGTAAGGGATCTGATGCAAATGAAGGCAATGCAAAAGCAGCTCGCTTTTCATTGTTCCATGGATGATAGTGCGCCTCATTATGCTTTGGGGGATCCAGTAAAAACCCGTCAGGTTCTAATTAATCTGCTTGGTAATGCCATTAAATTTACCCACTACGGCTGCGTAACCCTGAAAATTAACAGTGAAAGTTGTGGGCCCGATAAGCAGAGAATTTGGTTCAAAGTTAGTGATAGTGGTATTGGTATTGACGCTTCTGATCTGGAAAGAATATTTAAGCCTTTTGAACAGGTTGGCCCTGATAATACACAAAATGGTACCGGACTTGGGCTAAGTATTAGCAAACAGTTTGTTGAATTAATGGGAGGAGAGCTAACTGTTAGCAGCCAAAAAAGTAAAGGTTCTGTATTCGGTTTTGCCTTAGATCTGGACTCTTCAGAAGAGTTGGTAAATGTTACAGATCGGAAGGAAAATGAATCAAATATTCTTGGCTTAAGAAGTGGTACCGTGAGCCCGAAAGTTTTAGTCGCGGAAGATCAGATTAATAACCAAAAACTGATGATGACGCTGCTGTCAAATGCAGGGTTTACGGTAAAAATTGCAAAAGATGGTGAAGAAGCTGTTGCGCTTCACCAGAGCTGGGAACCAGATTTTATCTGGATGGATCGCCGTATGCCCAATAAAGATGGCTTACAGGCTACCAAAGAGATCCGCGACGCTTCGGTAAATAGTGATGTAAAGATAGTGGCATTAACTGCAAGTGTATTCAACGATGAGATAGAAGAGATGTTACAGGCCGGGATGGATGATTTCATTAGAAAGCCATTTCTGCCACAAGATCTATTTAACATGATGAAAAAACATCTGGATATTGAATACGATTATCAAGAACAAACGCCAAAAAATGATGATATAAAAACGGAAACGCTTCTGCTTAGAAAGGAGTTGTTGGCGGATTTGTCGAAAGAGCAGATAGAACAAATAATTGATGCTGCAGAGCGAGGTGAACAGCAAGAGCTGTTTTGTCTTTTTGAACAATTAATAAGTGATAGTGACTCTCGGAGCAAGTTAATTGAATTGGCTGACAGCTACCAGTTTGATGAGCTGTACGAGTTATTTCAAAACTAATATCAAGGAGAATTGCCTGATAAACAGGCAGTAAATAAGTCGATGCCTTTTGATAATTCACAGACGGAGATATTAGTAGTTGATGATAGTGTTGATAATATCAAACTGCTGACTCTGCTTTTAACTGGTGAAGGATACAAGGTCAAAGGTGCAGCAAGTGGTAAAGCTGCATTAAGAATTTGTAAACGGAATAAACCAGACCTTATCTTACTGGACATTATGATGCCGGAAATGGACGGCTATGAGGTGTGTCGTCACCTTAAGGCTGAACAAGATACCAGGGATATCCCAATTATATTCCTTAGCGCTTTAGATAATGTCCAGGATAAAGTTCGTGCTTTTCAGGTTGGTGGGGTGGACTATATCCAGAAGCCGTTCGAACCGTTAGAAGTTTTGGCCAGAGTTCAAACGCATACCAAAATTGTCGCACTACAGCGTAAATTGATTGTAAGAAATGACGAGTTAAAGACGTTGGCCGAAACGGATACGTTAACAGGCCTTCTGAACAGAAGAAAGATGAGTGAAGTAGGGGAGAAGCAGGCCGGAACTTACTCAGTTATCCTGTTTGATATTGATGATTTTAAAAAGGTCAACGATCAGCATGGCCACCATGTTGGGGATAAAGTGCTTACAGAAGTTGCTCACGTTACCCAGAAGGCACTGTCAGGAAAAGGCTATGCAGGCAGATGGGGAGGAGAAGAGTTTCTCGTATTACTACCGCAGCACAGTGTGAGGGAAGCGAATATGATTGCTCATTCTATTTTAAAGGGCATTTCCAATATAAATCACATGTCATCCATATGTCAGATTACCGCCAGTTTTGGTGTCGCGGGAAGCTGCTTTAGTGGCGCATTTACTGATGTTATCAGGGAAGCTGATTTTGCCATGTATACGGGAAAAAATAGCGGTAAGAATCAAGTTATTGTCAGTAATCTTCATTAGCTTATCTTATACTCTGCATTTAACGTAAGCGGCCCATGATCTCACGGGCGCAGCCTCAAGAAGTTCCTGGGAAGAAGTACGTAGATATCAGGTTCTGGTTTAGCCAGCTCTTTCATGCATTAGACCAGATATTCATACAAGATCAGCCCCAAACACCCGCTCAGGGGATTAAAGCCTGTTGTAATTGGAAAAACGGAAGCAAATGACGATGTCATCGCTCACCTAAGCAACACTTAGGACAACGTCACGGTTGCAAAGAGAATCGTCCTCTATAGTCTTGTCGCATGAGCTGTCGGTTTGCTCAGCCTTAAGAATTCGACTGATTCTAAAGCACAGGAATTTACGTCTTTTACTATCCCATGCACGCAAGTGCCAAGTCCTTTAAATAGAGAATGAGGCGTCAGCGTTCTAGCCTCGTGCTGGTTGAGTAACTGCACAGTCACTTTCTCGCTCCCTCTATTACTCCAGCCATGTGCACTAAATACCCATATATCGAATAATTCGATGTATGGTATCTAATTCATCATATTGTTCGATTTTCCTTGGTTCAGCACAATAGACCCATACCAAGACGAGGGTTCGAATATGAAAAAGACATTATGTAACATTGCACTAGCTTCCGCGCTGATCCCTATGATCGCATCGGCTGACATCGTAGGGGAGCACTACACAGCTCAACTGGACGTGCCTTACGCTAAAGGCCTTGTAACGATTAAAGGAAAGGTAACGGAGCGTGATTTAGTGATGGATATTATCCAACCGAACACGCCAAAGGCAGAAGAGAATCCGGTCGTCGTTATGACCTTTGGTGGGAACTTCATTCGAGGTGGACGTAATGACGTCTATTCCGTTTCAGGTGCTCAAACGACCACGATGAGAGACTACTGTGAGCAATTCGCGAAAGTAGGGTACACATGCGTGGCGATTGATTACCGACTCTCAAGAGAAGAGCCAGTACCGACTAATATCGGTTACACGGATGAGATGCTAATAGAGGATGAACTGCGTATAAAAGCGTTGCACGACCGTCACAACATGATCCGTACAGGTAAAGGGTTAGAGCCGCTACCTTACGAGTCGGATACCCTTCGCAACACCGTAAGCGCCGCAGCAGAAGACTTGTATCAGGCAGTCGGATACCTACAAGAGAACGCAAAGGCACTGGGTATTGATCCCAAGCGAATTGCCTTAGGTGGCTTCTCTGCTGGCGCAATTACGAGCTTCAATGTCGCATATGGCATGAATGCCCCAGTAAAAGCGGTGATGGGTAACTCAGGCTTTGTGCTTGGCTTTGATATCAACTCAAAAAACAAAACGGATTTACCGCCTGCAATAATAAACATTGGTCAGTATGACATTGATGCGCTCATCGATGCCACGCAACATTCATTACCGAAATACGCACAAGCGGGAATGAATGTGGATACAGCATGGGTTCCAGGCTTTGGGCATTTCTACCCAGCAGGTGCGATTACATTGGGAGACAATGTCACAAGAGCGCCCTTAATAGAGCGAATGATAAACTTCCTAGATAAGAATTTGTGATATTAAAACCGACCAATACGAATAACGTTGTCACCAAATAGGCGTTTTCCTAACGAGCCTTGATGCTCATTGAAGTACAAAAGCGAATCACGAAGTCCTAAACAAACAAAAGGCGAATCGAAAGGTTCGCCTTTTTAGATCTTAGGGAGAGGTGTTTAAGTGTGATGACCAAATCGGTAAATATCTGAACCACTACACTCGGTGTTTCAGTTGGGGCATGCCAGCGAGGATAAGCGAGACTAGGAATCTAATTACCACACGTTAAGTTCTTATATAAAAGAGAAAATATTTGGGAAGTTATAGCAATGACGTTAAGTAAACGTTCATCAAGAGATGAATAGCAATTTCTATGTAAACAACTAAATAACGTTTTTGAAGGTTCAGATCTTTACTTGTATGCTGTGAGGAGTTTTATGACTTATGATTTAGCAAACTCACTAGTGGGGCTTGTCCTAGTGACTCACCTTTGCCCCATTCCTCGTTAGCCAAGATAACTCCCACCAGTCTCAATACTATCACTACCATTAGATTTTCTTATGGAAAATTGGTATGTATTAAGAAGTGCCCGATTTTGGCCATGTTGTGTATGGGGAAGGTGCAATTAAGTCTAAATTCTTTTGAAAAGGTTGAGTTTTGCAATGTCTGATTATTCGGTTAGAAAGCGCTCAAGAGCCTGTAGAGCTATCTATTATTACTAGTTAGCACCATATATCGGTGATAACATTCTTGTATATTTTTCAGTGTTGTTTTGTGAT
This sequence comes from Vibrio rotiferianus, assembly GCF_002214395.1. NCBI lineage: Bacteria > Pseudomonadati > Pseudomonadota > Gammaproteobacteria > Vibrionales > Vibrionaceae > Vibrio > Vibrio rotiferianus. Next base: position 1,937,720 of record NZ_CP018311.1, on the reverse strand, counting down.
AAATGAGCTTCAGGCAATACCCAACGGAGTATTGCTTGTCCAATAGGTAGCATTAATATCATGATAGAAAGGACTTTCAACGATATTCCAGATGGGAAGGTTAATGATGCCGACCAACAGTCATTCTTGGTCAGTCTGGGCTGGTCGCGAGGATATACATGGGATGATTTGCTGCATTCAAAACGTGTATTGATAATTTCCGAGGCGGGGGCGGGAAAAACCTACGAATGCCGTAAACAGGCGGAGCGCCTTTGGGCTGCGGGAGAGCCCGCATTCTTCGTTGAGTTGGCATCGTTGGCGACAGAAGACCTTCGCAGTCTGTTAGATGTAGATGAAGAAGCCCGGCTGGATGAGTGGTTTGCCTCACAGTCAGAGGTGGCGACATTCTTTTTGGACTCGATTGATGAGCTAAAATTGACGATGGGTTCGTTTGAGCGAGCGCTCAAACGACTGAAAAAGTGTATCGGAAGTCAGCTTCACCAAGCTCGAGTTGTAATTACGACAAGGCCGATCCCCTTCGACGAACAGCTGGTCAGAAAGATACTGCCTGTTCCTCAGGTGCCATCTTCGGAGCCCGATGAAGAGGCATTTGCGAAGATCGCAATGCGAGAGCACCGGGAGCAACACGACAACAGAAGCAAAAATCAATCGCCCGATTGGCGGTCTGTAGCCCTGATGCCGCTGTCGGACGAACAGATCGTCGATTTTTGTCGACACCAGGGAATGAGCGATCCTGATCTTCTGCTTGAAGATTTACGACGTCGCAATGCCCTAGAGTTTGCACGCAGGCCTCAGGACCTCATTGAGTTATGTACGGACTGGCGAGAGCATAAACGCATCCGAACACATCGCGATCAAGTTGCCACGAATGTTCGCGTGAAGTTGCTTCCTCGCGAAGACAGAGCTGAGCCGGCGGAACTGTCTGTCGACAAGGCGATCGAAGGGGCTAGCCGACTCGCGCTTGCTGTGCAGATGACACGTCGCATAACCATTCGTCATAGTGCAGCATCCTATTCTGCGGATGAGGAGGCAGCTATCGATCCCGCGATCATCCTGTCCGATTGGCAGCCGAATGAACGAAAAGCACTGCTTGAGCGTCCGTTATTTGGCTTCTCTTCTTATGGCCGAGTGCGCTTCCATCATCGCTCTGTTACCGAATATCTAGCTGCTGAGCGGCTAATAGCTTTTCGAAGACAAGGGATGCCGTTTCGAGCCCTTAAACGCCTTCTCTTCGCAGAGACCAAAGGTAACACAATCGTTCGCCCGTCCAAGCGACCAGTGGCGGGGTGGCTAGCCTTGAAAGAAAACGGGATATTTGAACTCTTGCGTGACAATGAACCTGCAGTGCTTCTGGATGAAGGCGACCCAGAATCGCTAACGCAGGCGCAGCGAAATCAAGCTCTTCGCGCCTATGCTGAGCGCTACGGCTCAGGGGGATGGAGAGGTCTTCAGGTGCCTCACATTCAGGTCCACCGATTTGCATCGAACGAGTTGGCAGAAGAAATCGACAGGATTTGGCGCAATGGAGTAGAGAATCCGGATGTGCGAGAATTCCTCATCAGTCTTGTCGAGGCGGGGCGCATAGAAGCTTGTGCAAACATCGTATTCGATATTACTCAGGACATTGAAGCAAATGCAGTTGAGCGCATACTGGCTATTGACGCATTAGTAGCCCTTGCTGACAAGAGATTAGGGATAGTTTCTGCCATGATAGCTGATGCTGATGATCTCTGGCCTGACAGAGTAGTACGCGGTGCCATTTTACGCCTTTTCCCAAAATACATGTCAGTTGAGCAGCTTTGTCGGACCCTTCGATGGATAAAGCGAGAGAAGAGGAATGTAAGCGCTCTTAGTTGGCAACTACCAAGCCTGATAGCAGGAATGCCTCTTGACCTCCCTGTTCTTGAGGAACTTCGTGATGGTCTCCTCGCGCTAGTCTCCGAGGGGCTTAAATGGCGAAAAGAGTGGCCGCATATTACGAGTGATCGGCCGCATCTCAGTGGAGCACTCGCGGCAACATGTGAACGCGCCCTCGACATAAGCCAAGACGGCCAGTGGCTGCACGGTGGTGTAATCGCATTGCGATTACACCACCGAGACCATTGGGACGATAAGCCGATCAAATCACTTCGCGAACGGCTGAACAATCTGAAAGCAGTAGACAATGAGCGTCTTTTCTTAGTTGATGACGCTTTGCTGCAGTCGCTCCATGAAATCCAAGATCCCCGGAGGCGGCTCGCAGAGATCATTAATCACGATGGACCGGTTCAGCTAAGACCGGACCGGGATCTGACTTGGGTGAGAGAAGCGCTTGGCAACCCCACCCGAGATGCAGGTGAACGCGCAATGTTCTTAGAGGCAGCCATCCGTCTGTCGCCAGATCATGATACATGGAAAAAACACGTTGACGGACTTAGGCCACTCATAGTGGATGAACCTTTACTTGAGCAAAGACTTAACGACTGGCTAAGGCCTTCGAAGCACGACAAAGAACATCGTCGTTGGGAAAAGAAGCAGGCTAAACGAAAAGAGCAAGAAGAGCGACGTAAGGCCAAGAACCGCGCGAGTTGGATTCAGTTTTGGCGAGAAGTTGCCAATCAGCCTGAAAACGCATTTTCGACGGAGCATAGCTGGAACACAGCTTGGAACTTGTGGCACGCCATGCGTCATGATGGTGAGGACAGTCGATCGTCAGGCTGGAACCGGCGATTCATTGAAGAGCAGTTCAATCAAGAAACGGCCGACAAGCTTCGCAGGGTACTGATGAAGATCTGGCGTGATGACCACCCAACTTTTCCTAGCGAAAGGCCTAAAGGTGAGCGAAATTTATTTCTTGTACGTTGGCAGCTTGGTCTGACCGCGATCTACGCCGAAGCGGAGGCCCCCGATTGGGCGGCTAAACTCAACGATGCCGAAGCCGAGCTAGCCGCGCGGTACGCTCTGATTGAAAACGGCCTGCCTCAGTGGATCGAGGCTCTCGTAGACTCGCATCCACTCGCTGTGGACCGGACGCTTGGAAATGAATTGTCGTGGGAGCTGAATCAGCTGTCAGGTGAGCATGGATATTCGATCCTACTCCAAGGAATTGATTATGCTCCTGAGAGGGTTGCCAGTTTATTTTTACCACGACTGGAATTCTGGCTATATGACGGTGGGGACTGGATTAATGACGCCGATAACACGACCGGAATGACTGAAACAGTTCGGCAAGTCACGCGGGTAATCTTGAAGCATGGCGATGCTGCGGAAATTAAGAGACTTCTAGAATGGGCACAACAAAGATTGGAACAACAATTGCCATTTCCGCTGTGCCTTGTTTTGTTGTCAACCTTAATGCGAATTGACCCGCAGGCAGGTGTTGAAAAGCTGACGGATAAGATTGATATAGTTGAACCATCTGAGCGATCAGACGCTGTGACATGGCTGGCCAGCCTCTTTGGTGATCGTCAAGATGGAATTAGTTTGGGTGACGAACGATTCAAGCCGCAACTACTGCTGAGGCTTCTTCGTTCGGCCTATCGCCACGTTCGAATACAAGACGATGCGAATCACGACGGGATCTATTCACCTGACACTCGAGACAACGCGGAAAAGGCACGCAATAGCATTGTAACTGCATTACTCAACGCGAAAGGCGAGGATGGCTTGGCTGCCAAGCTCGAGATGGCAGCAGATCCTTTGTGCGCTCATTTCAAGGACCGCATTTTGGCTGTGGCAGAAGAGAAGTGGGCGCAAGAAATTGATGCTGAGGTATTTGACGAGGATCAAGTAGTAGCGCTTGATATAAGTGGGGAAGCGCCTGCTTCAACGAATGAAGCCATGTTTGCGATTTTGAAGGATAGGCTGTCTGATCTAGACAACCTTCTTCTACGTGACACGTCACCGCGAGAGGCTTGGGCAGGGATATCAGACGAGAGGGTCATGCGTCGAGAAATTTCGCGCGAGCTGGGCTATGCAGCAAACTCGATCTACACTGTGGACCAGGAGGCTGTTACAGCTGACGAAAAGGAGACTGATATACGTTTGCGCTCTGTTCTTTCTAAGCATGAAGCAGTGATTGAACTAAAACTTGGTGATGGGCGAACAGCGAAAGACTTACGAGATACAATAGAAAATCAGCTTGTTAGAAAGTACATGGCAGCAGAGTACAGTAAAGCAGGCGCTTTGCTGGTGACTCTTGCAAAAGACCGTCAATGGCAACATCCAGATGAAGAGCGCAAGATCAAAGCGGATGAATTGTTTTCGCTGCTGACTGCAGAGGCGGACAGAGTACAAAAGACTTTGGGAGGCGGAGCCTATATACATGTGCACTTTCTTGATTTGCGTCCAAGGCTACCTATTGAGGCTAAGTCTAAGCTTTAAAAGCTAAGAAAGAAGTTGTTAAGCTTCTACGTTATACAATATAGATGCTTGGCCACTAGGTTAGAGGTATTTTCAATACGTCATATAATTCATGAAATTCTAAATTAGGGAAATTTGTAACTCGGAATTGTCCAAAAGTGGGTTACAAAAACCTCCAAACAAAAAGGCGAACCAATCGGTTCGCCTTTGTCTATTTAGATTCTACAAAAATTAGTCTTCGTAGTTATCGATGCTTGGGCACGAGCAGATTAGGTTACGGTCGCCGTATACGTTATCTACGCGGTTTACTGTTGGCCAGTACTTCCAAGATTTGGTTGCTTTAGAAGGGAAGCAGCCAAGCTCACGAGAGTAAGGGCGATCCCATTCTTCTTTCGCTAGGTCAACTTGAGTGTGTGGCGCATTAACAAGCGGGTTGTTATCTAGCGGCCATTCACCGTTCTTAACCTTCGTCATCTCTTCACGGATTGCGATCATCGCATCACAGAAGCGGTCTAGCTCTTCTAGATCTTCCGATTCCGTTGGCTCAACCATTAGTGTGCCTGCTACAGGGAACGACATGGTTGGTGCGTGGAAACCGTAGTCCATTAGACGCTTCGCGATGTCTTCTTCGCTGATGCCCGTTTCTTCTTTTAGTGGACGAATGTCGATAATACATTCGTGCGCTACGCGGCCGTTAGTACCACGGTAAAGAACAGGGTAGTGAGGACGTAGTGTTTCCATCACGTAGTTCGCGTTCAGAATCGCTACTTTTGTTGCGTCTGTTAGGCCAGCTTCACCCATCATCGCAATGTAGGCCCAAGAGATAGGCAGGATAGATGCGCTACCCATATCCGCTGCTGATACTGCGAAGTTTTCGCCGTCTGCACCGTTTTCAATGTGACCCGGTAGGAAAGGCGCTAGGTGCGATTTAACACCGATAGGACCCATACCCGGACCGCCACCACCGTGTGGGATACAGAAGGTTTTGTGTAGGTTTAGGTGAGAAACGTCTGAGCCAATAAAGCCCGGCGTTGTTAGACCAACCTGTGCGTTCATGTTTGCGCCGTCTAGGTAAACCTGACCACCCGCTGCATGAACCATTTCACACACTTCTTTCACTTGCTCTTCGTATACGCCGTGCGTAGAAGGGTAAGTGATCATGATGCTTGATAGGTTGTCTTTGTGCTTCTCGATTTTCGCTGCTAGGTCAGTGACGTCGATGTTACCTTCTTCATCACACTTAACCACAACCACTTTCATCGACACCATAGACGCTGTTGCAGGGTTAGTACCGTGCGCAGAGCTTGGGATCAAACATACGTTGCGGTGACCTTCGCCACGGCTTTCGTGGTAGCGTTGAATCGCAATAAGACCTGCGTACTCACCCGATGCACCAGAGTTTGGTTGCAGTGAGAATGCGTCGTAGCCTGTGATTTCACATAGCTTCTCTTTCAGATCTTTTGCTAGTGCTGCGTAACCGGCTGCTTGTTCTGCTGGTGCGAACGGGTGGATCGAACCAAACTCAGGCCAAGTTACCGGAATCATCTCTGCTGCTGCGTTCAGCTTCATCGTACAGCTGCCCAGTGGGATCATGCCGTGCGTTAGCGAGAAGTCTTTGTTCTCTAGCTGTTTTAGGTAACGCATCATCTGTGTTTCGCTGTGGTGCGTGTTAAACACAGGGTGCGTTAGGTATTCTGTTGTGCGGCGCAGTGCTTCTGGAATCGCTGCAAATTCGTTGCCTGCGATTTCAGTTGATAGTGCTGCCACTTCTTCTTTCACGCCGAATACTGCGAATAGGGCGTCTACGTCTGCCACGGTTGTGGTCTCGTCGAAGCTCACACCTAGCTGAGTACCCAACTTACGTAGGTTAAGGTCTGCTGCTAGTGCTTTCGCGTATAGGTCTTCAGTTTGTGCACCAGTATTGATGGTGATAGTGTCGAAGAAGCTGTTGTGAGCAAGCTCGAAGCCGCCTTTCGTTAGGCCAGCAGCTAGGATGGCTGTCATGTGGTGCGTACGACGAGCAATTGTGCGTAGACCTTCTGCGCCGTGGTAAACCGCGTAGAAAGACGCCATGTTCGCTAGTAGAGCTTGAGCGGTACAGATGTTTGATGTCGCTTTTTCACGACGGATGTGCTGCTCACGCGTTTGCATTGCCATGCGCAGTGCTTGGTTGCCGTTGGTATCGATAGAAACACCGATAACTCGACCTGGCATTGTACGCTTGTGCTTGTCACGTGTTGCCATGAAGGCCGCGTGTGGACCACCGTAACCCATAGGAACGCCGAAACGTTGTGCCGAGCCGATTGCTACGTCTGCGCCCATTTCACCCGCAGGTTTGAGTAGGGCAGAAGCCAATAGGTCAGTTGCTACGGTTACTAGCGTTTTGTTTGCTTGCGCTTTTGCGATGATGTCCGTTAGGTCACGAACTTCACCCGTTGTGCCTGGGTATTGAACTAGTGCGCCGAATACGTCTTGTTCTGGCAGTGAATCTAGAGAACCGACTAGGACTTCAAAGCCGATGAATTTCGCACGAGTTTTTACCACTTCGATGGTTTGTGGGTGAACGTCGTCAGCAACGAAGAATACGTTACTCTTGCTCTTACCCGCACGCTTACAAAGTGTCATCGCTTCTGCGGCTGCCGTTGCTTCATCTAGCAATGACGCGTTCGCGATTTCCATACCAGTAAGATCCATCACCATTTGTTGGTAGTTTAGAAGGGCTTCTAGACGACCTTGTGAGATCTCTGGTTGGTAAGGAGTGTAAGCGGTGTACCAGCCTGGGTTTTCCATCACGTTACGTAGAATTACGTTCGGCGTGAAGGTGTTGTAGTAACCCTGACCGATGAATGTACGTTTAACTTGGTTCTGATCCGCGAATTCACGCATCGCTGCCAGCATGTCTGCTTCGCTTTTTGCTTCTGCCAAGCTCATTGGCTGCTCTAGGCGAATTTGTGCCGGTACGGTTTCGTCGATAAGCGCATCTAGGCTAACTGCGTTGATCGCTTCCAACATTTTCTGTTGATCAGATTTGTTTGGTCCATTGTGGCGAGCAACGAACTCGTTTTGTGTGCTGAGGCTTTGAAGTAATTCAGTCATTGTCCTTTACCTACTCCTTGGTCCGGGTAACGGAAATGGTCATCTGACACATTTAATTATACGTCCGAACCTAGAAAAAAAGCTGTCCACTAATCGTTATGCTAGGGGACAGCTTTCGTCTCATCCTAATTACTCTTCTTCGATAGAGCTTAGGTATTCTTCCGCATCTTTTAAGTCATCCAACTCAGATGGGTTTGAAAGCTTCACTTTCACAATCCAACCACCTTCGTATGGTTCTTCGTTGATTAGCTCTGGGCTGTCTTCTAGTTCTTCATTGATTTCAACTACTTCACCAGTGATTGGTGAGTAGATGTCTGAAGCCGCTTTTACTGACTCAACCAAAGAAAAGCTTTCGCCTGCTTCAACTTCGTCATCTACGTCTGGTAGGTCAACGAATACTACGTCACCTAGCATCTCTTGAGCGTGCTCTGAAATACCGATAGTTACTGTGCCGTCACCGTTGTCACGTACCCACTCGTGGCTATCTGTAAACTTCAGTGTTTTGTCCATTGCTTAATCTCCAAATAACTTGTCAGGATAGTTTCTGATTTAATAAATCTTTCTTACTGGTAAAGAGGGAAGCGACTGCAAAGCTCTTTTACTTGCTTGCGTACGCGTTGTTCTACTTCTGCGTCACCTTCTGGGTTGTTGACCAATCCGTCCAGTACGTCACCAATCCAATTACCGATGAGTTTGAATTCTTCAGCGCCAAAGCCGCGGCTTGTACCCGCAGGCGTTCCTAAACGGATGCCCGATGTAATCATAGGCTTCTCTGTGTCGAATGGGATGCCATTTTTGTTACATGTGATGCCTGCACGCTCTAGAGCTTCTTCTGCTTTGTTACCTTTCAAGCCTTTAGGGCGAAGGTCTACCAGCATTAGGTGCGTGTCAGTACCACCAGTTACGATGTCGCAACCGCGAGTTTGCAATACTTCTGCCATGACTTTTGCGTTGTTGATCACTGAATCAATATAAGTTCTGAATTCAGGACCTAGGGCTTCACCGAATGCCACTGCTTTAGAAGCAATCACGTGCATCAGTGGGCCGCCTTGTAAACCTGGGAATACCGCTGAGTTGATTTTCTTAATGATGTCTTCGTGGTTGGTCAGAATCATACCGCCACGTGGGCCACGCAATGTTTTGTGCGTTGTCGTCGTTACAACGTGTGCGTGTGGAAGCGGGCTAGGGTGTGCGCCTGTTGCGATAAGGCCAGCAATGTGCGCCATGTCGACCATAAGAATCGCGTTCACTTCGTCTGCGATTTCGCGGAATTTTGCGAAGTCGATAGTACGTGGAATTGCACTACCACCTGCGATGATCATTTTAGGTTGGTGCTCAAGTGCTAGCTCACGAACGTCGTCGTAGTTGATTTCTAGTGTTTCGCGGTCAACGCCGTATTGCACTGCGTTAAACCATTTACCAGAAAGTGCTGGGCGTGCACCGTGTGTTAGGTGGCCACCTGCGTCTAGAGACATACCAAGGATGGTGTCGCCAGGTTGAAGCAGTGCCAGTTTTACTGCGCCGTTTGCCTGAGCGCCTGAGTGTGGTTGAACGTTTGCGTATTCACAATTGAAAAGTTTTTTCGCGCGTTCGATAGCAATGGCTTCCACTGTATCTACGTGCTCACAACCACCATAGTAACGGCGACCTGGGTAACCTTCAGCGTATTTGTTTGTTAGGCATGTGCCTTGAGCTTGCATTACCGCTTTAGAAACGATGTTCTCAGAAGCGATAAGTTCGATTTGTTCGTTTTGGCGAGCGAATTCTGCCTGAATTCCAGCAAAGACAGCGTCATCTGTCGCGGAGAGGTTGGTAGAGAAAAAGTTTTCCAAGCTGTGGTTAGGGTAACTCTTGTTCATGGTAGTTGACCTTCCAAATCTGAAAATGAACCCGCAGTAGAAATAGTTGTTTGATTGCGATGGTGGCTCATTTGTCCTCAAAACAGCTGAACTGCATTAGCAGAACAGAGTGACTTTCGACCCGAATAAGTGGGTTAAAACTCCGCTGGATTGTGCTTTCTCCAGTCCAATCTCTAACGGAAATGTGCATCTCTACATCTAACAAGTTGGTAACATACCCCCTGAGGAACGAACAATCAACCAAAAATTTCCTATAGGAAACGAGATTTCTGGTTTTGTTAACAAGAGCACGCTTTAATTAACTCGGTGGACTTTTATCCACTATAGGGTTCATGCACAATGCTAATAGGAAGGAATAAAGAAGTTTTACAGAGGGATTTATGGCAGAAAGTATTTACGATGAATACCCGTCAATGACGTTGGCGAAAGAGCAGCAAGACCAGAATATAGAACCGCTTAAGCTCGGTCAGCGCATTAAAGATATCCGCTCTAAACTTGGTATCACGCTAGAAGAGGCGAGCCAACGTACTGGCCTTGCTCGTTCTACGCTAAGTAAGATCGAGAACGAACAGATTTCTCCAACGTTCCAAGCAATGCAGAAACTGGCACTTGGTCTGCAAATTGATATGCCGCAACTATTTGAACCACCAAGGAAAAAGGTGGCGACAGGTCGTCGTGATATCACTAAGAAGAAAGAGGGTAAACCACACCCGACTCAAACCTACGAACACGAGCTGCTGGCGACTCAACTTTCCAATAAGAAAATGATGCCTTTTAAGAGCCAAATTCGTGCCCGCAGTTTTGATGAATACAAAGACTGGGTTCGTCATGATGGCGAAGAGTTTCTACTTATATTATCAGGCGAGGTTATGTTCTATTCGGAGTTCTATGAGCCTGTTGTATTAAGTGAAGGCGACAGTGTTTACTACGATGCGAACATGGGCCATATGTTGACCAGTGTGAGCGAAGAAGATGCGAACATTTTGTGGGTCACTGCCAAATAGTGATAAATAGTTGTAAATTTCCTATAGTGAAAGCAAACGATTGCTATTGGTTTTAAATGCGTTATCATGGCGCTCTATTGATGACATCTCACTCAATAGAGCGCCTTTTTTATGCGTTTTATTGTGATTAAAATGTTAAAAGTCACACTTTTGAAAGTCGAGCGATGTCTTGTTCGTGCAAAATTGAATCAAGCGTGTTTATTATTGGAAACATTATTCGATGCGAATGCCGACAGCATTCTCGGGTCTATCTAAATGGAGACGAAAATGACTCAAGAACTTCTGAAAACACCACTGCATGCACTTCATGTTGAAGTAGGCGCAAAGATGGTCCCGTTCGCGGGTTACGACATGCCAGTTCAATACCCACTAGGCGTAAAGAAAGAACACTTACACACACGTGATGCAGCAGGTCTGTTCGATGTTTCTCACATGGGTCAACTTCGTTTGATTGGTGACGGTGCAGCTGCATTCCTAGAAACTCTGGTTCCAGTGGATATTGTTGACCTAGGCGCAGGCAAGCAACGTTACGCGTTCTTTACTAACGAGCAGGGCGGCATCATGGATGACTTGATGGTGGCTAACCTTGGCGATCATCTGTTTGTGGTTGTAAACGCTGCATGTAAAGAACAAGACATTGCACACCTTCAAGCTCACCTTCCATCTGGCATTGAGCTAGAAATCATTGATGATCGTGCACTGCTTGCGATTCAAGGCCCTAAAGCGGCAGAAGTGCTTACGCGTTTTGCTCCTGAAGTAGCAGAGATGCTGTTTATGGACGTTCGTAAAGTAGAGCTACTTGGCGTTGAGTGCATTGTTTCTCGTAGTGGTTACACGGGCGAAGATGGTTACGAAATCTCTGTACCTGCAGATAAAGCAGAAGAGCTTGCTCGTAAGCTAACTGGCGAAGAAGAAGTTGAGTGGATTGGTCTTGGCGCTCGTGACTCACTGCGTCTTGAGTGTGGCTTGTGCCTATACGGTCACGACCTAGATACAACAACGACACCAGTTGAAGCAAGCTTACTATGGGGCATTCAAAAAGTGCGCCGTGCAGATGGTGAGCGTGCGGGTGGTTTCCCTGGTGCAGACATCATTCTTAAGCAGATCGAAACGAAAGATGTTGTCCGTAAGCGTATCGGCCTAGTTGGTCAAACGAAAGCACCAGTACGTGAAGGTGCAGAGCTGTTTGATGCAGAAGGTAACAAGATTGGTGTGGTAACCAGTGGTACAGCAGGCCCTAACGCAGGTAAGCCAGTATCAATGGGTTATGTACGCGCAGATCTTGCGGCGATTGGTACTGAGCTGTTTGCAGAAGTACGTGGCAAAAAACTACCAATGACGGTAGAGAAAATGCCATTCGTACCACAGCGTTACTACCGTGGTTAATTTAGCTAATTTATTGATTTAGAGAGTTAAATAAGGCTCGTTATTCCAACGAGACTACGTAAAACTAGGCGAGACTAGGAATCTTCCTTCCACGCGCTGTATAACTACAGTGTTGCGTTTAGGAATAAGTAACTATGAAGTAGGTTCCATTTTGCTTTCTCTCTGAAATGACCAGTACAAACAAAATGCCGAGCTTAGTGCTCGGCATTTTCTATGTTCTTTTGAGTAACTTGCTTATGCAGTGAGTTCTTCAATCGGGCAGCACATTTGCGTTACGATTTCGCTCAACTCACTTGGGTGGATCATTTCTTCTTTGTTCACACTGAACTGGTTCGCCATGATGGTGTTGAATAACTCCCAATGATTAAGCAGCATTTTTTCGCGATTGTCTGCATCTTCTGGCCATGTTTCTTGCATCATCGGGGTTAAGCTGATTGCGCCGTGTGCGAATACCAGCATTTGCCATTTTGATTCCCACTGGTCGATTTGATGCTCAGGGTACTCAACGTTGTACTCGGCAAATAGCTCGGTAAAGATGGCCGCGAACTCATCTTTTGATTTAAGGAAGTATTGCAGTAATGCATCGTCGCCATGGCGGATTGCATCGGCAATCATCTGGATTGGATGTGGGTGTTTGAGCGCAAAGGCCAGCATCCTTACCATAAATAGGTAGATCTTCTGATTAGACGGGGTGTTTGCTGGCATTTCGTCAACCAACTGCGCCATGTAGCCTTGCATGAATTCATCCATGGCATCACTCACAGCTTGCCAGATCTTTTCTTTGCTGCCGAAGTGGTGGCGAATCAAACTATGGGAGACACCAGCCTTTTCACTGATGTTGCGAAGCGAGACGCGTTCGTACCCCAACTCACAGAACATATCCGCCGCAACTCTAAGAATAAGACACTTAGTTTGCTCAGCGGCTTCAGCACTTCTACGGCCTTGCTTTCTTTCTGTCATAGTTCGAATTTTCCCGAATATTAATCAACGCGCCTATTTTTACCAGAAACCACACCATTTGCCTAATTATTTTATTATCCACATGGAAAATATGTTGATCATTTTTTTATTGCTCCTATACTGCACATCTGTGTAGTAAATATTAAGTCGATGGAGAAAGCCAGTGCGAAAACAATATCTAAAGCGCACATTTGTCGGAGCCGCGGTGGCATTAAGCCTCGCTACGATGCTGACAGGGTGTAACAAAGCCGTATCAGAACCGTCCGAGCCATTAATCAAACCTGTGAAATTGCTTGCTGTTAATGATCTGACGGTTGCCGATTCTGATGCATTCCTTGCACGAATAGATGCAACCTACAGAGCCCAACTTTCATTTCAGGTAGGTGGCGAGATTGAGAAGTTGATCGTGCGAATGGGTGAAGAAGTGAAGCAGGGCGATGTGCTTGCAACGCTAGACCCTAAAGATTTGCAGTTGGCGCTTGATGCGTCACAGGCACAGTACTCTTTGGCTAAGACTCAGTGGGAACGCTCGAAGAGCTTGTACAACAAGAAGTTGATCAGTGCTGATAGCTATGACCAGCAAGAAACGCAATACAAAGCGGCATTAGCAAATCTAGAACAAGCGAAGACCGACTTAAGCTACACAGAAATTCATGCGCCGTTCGATGGTGTGGTGTCTTATACGTATGTGAAGCCATACCAAGTGGTTGCGGCGAAACAAGAAATCCTGAACTTGATCGACAATACCACCTTGGATGTGTCGTTCACTTTGCCTGTGACTTACGCTGAAGCTGTGTCATTGAACTCTCTAAAAGACGCAGAAATGTGGGTCACCATGGACAGCGAGCCTAACAATCGCATCCAAGGTAAGTTCAAAGAAATCTCAACTCAACCAAATGCCGATACCAACAGCTATGAAGCGATTGTGACGATTACTCGTCCTTCTGATCGTAACTTGCTGACGGGTATGACGGGTCAAGTACACATCGCTAAGCAAAACGTTTCTAACGCCATGACGCTGCCAAATGCAGCTTGGGTGTCGAAAGATGCGAATCAAGGCGAGGTATGGGTTATGGACAGTGAAACACAACAGGTGAATAAGGTGACCTTGTCACTAAATGCCAATGGTGGTGTGGAGTCTGGTCTTGATAACAATGACTACGTTGTCATCGCAGGTGTTGAGCGCCTAGTAGAAGGCCAAGTAGTGAAAGCTTGGGTTCGTGAGGAAGGTATCTAATGAAACGTTCACTATTCACAGTATCGGCTATTGCGCTTGCAGTACTGACGGGTTGTAACAGTACGGATGAAGTCGTGGCAGAGCAGCCACTGTATGTCTCGACGGTGTCTGTTGATGTACCGGTGAAAAGCCAATTTCGCACATTTAAAGGTCAGGTCGTTCCTGCCGAGCAAACGCCAATTGCATTCCGCCGTGCGGGTGAAGTGCAGCACGTGTTAGTTAAAGCAGGCGACACTGTGAAACAAGGCCAGATGATCGCTAAGCTGGACGACAGCAAAGAGAAGCAAGCGGTAAACGATGCAGAAGCGCAATATACGTTAGCGATTCGTCAGCTTAAACGTGGTGAAGAACTGCATAACCGCCAAATGATATCGAAAGCGGAGTTGGATGAGCTAACGGCGAACAAAGAGCTGGCGGAAGCAAACTTCTACAACGCAACCAACCAACTGAACTACACGCGTCTGTTTGCACCGTTTGCGGGCAAAGTTTCTGATGTATTCAAAGAGCGCTTTGAGCGTGTGGCAATTGGTGAGCCAGTTCTAAACCTATATCAAAGTGACAAAGTCTATGTTCGTATCGAGCTATCAGATAATGTATTGGCAATGGTGAATCCAAATACTCAGAGCATGAGCTACCAGCCTCAGGCGACATTTTCGGGTGATACACAATCTTACCCGTTAGATTACTTAGAGCACACCAGCGAGCCGAACGCACAAACCCAAACTTACCAAATGTACCTAACCATGCCGCAACCGGAACAAGAGATTCTGCCGGGCACCAGCGTGAGTGTTGCTGTGGATATGGTCGAAGCGGGCATTACTTCTATTGACGGTTACAACATTCCAATGACGGCGCTTCAAGCAGGCAGTCATACTGGTGAGTTTTTTGTTTGGAAATTAAATGGTGACGCTGTCACTAAAGTGGAAGTGACCATCGACCAAGTGAATGGCGAAGGTGCGATTGTGTCATCAGGTGTTGCTCAAGGCGATGTATTAGTGAATTCCAGCTTACGCAAACTGCGCGAAGGTAAGCATGTGGATGTGGTGGAGAAACAACAATAATGAGCATTGCTGAATACTCAATTAAGAACAAAGTCATCAGCTGGCTGTTCATCGTTATTCTAGCGGTCGGCGGTGTGACGTCGTTCCTAGAACTAGGTCGATTGGAAGACCCAGCATTTACCATTAAAGATGCGATGGTGATTGCAACCTACCCAGGTGCAACGTCTAAAGAAGTAGAAGAAGAGCTGACGTATCCGCTTGAAAAAGAGATTCGTAAGCTGCCTTACATCGATAAGATCACGTCAACGTCTTCAAGTGGTATGTCGCAGATTATGGTGAGTATGAAGATGGACTACGGTCCGGATGAACTGCCGCAAATCTGGGATGAAATGCGTCGTAAAATCAACGATCTGCAACCAACTTTGCCGCAAGGCGTTCAATCTCTGCAAATCATTGATGACTTTGGTGACGTGTACGGCGTGATGCTGATGCTAACGGGTGACGACTATGATTACGTCGAACTAAAACGTTACGCAGACCAACTGACGCGTGAGCTTGAGCTGATCGATGGCGTGGGTAAAGTGGACATCGCGGGTGACCAACAAGAGATGTTGTTTGTTGAGATCTCATTGGATCGCTTGGCAGCTCTGAACCTCGACATGAATGTGATTTCGGGTTTGCTGAACCAGCAGAACAACGTGGTTTCTGCTGGCGAGGTGATGGTAAACGGCGAGAGCCTTATTATTCGCCCAAGCGGTACATTAAACACCGTAGAAGCACTAGAAAACCTGATCATTCATGGTCGCGATACGGGTAACCTGATTCGCTTGAAAGATGTGGCGACCATTAGCCGTGGCATTCAAGAAAAACCAGGCAATGTACTGCTGTACAACGGCAAGAAAGCGATCAACATCGGTATTTCGTTTGCCTCTGGCGTAAACGTAGTGGAAGTAGGCCAACGTATCGAAGCTGAACTGGCAAGCCTTGAGAGTATTAAACCTGCAGGGCTTGATATGAACTACTTCTACAACCAATCGCAAGAAGTAGATGACTCTGTAAAAGCGTTTGTTATTAGTTTGGCTGAAGCAGTAGCGATCGTAATTATCGTGTTGCTGTTTACCATGGGCCTGCGCAGTGGCGTGATCATTGGTTTGGTTCTTCTATTGACGGTATTCGGTACCTTCATCTTGATGAACTACAACAACATTGAGCTGCACCGTATTTCCCTTGGTGCGTTGATCATTGCGCTCGGTATGTTGGTGGACAACGCCATCGTGGTGGTGGAGGGGATATTGGTTGGCCTTAAGAAGGGACGAACCAAAGTTCAAGCCGCAACAGATATCGTGAAACAAACTCAGTGGCCGCTACTTGGTGCGACTGTCATTGCTATTACCGCGTTTGCGCCTATCGGTCTGTCACAAGATGCAACTGGTGAGTTCATGGGTTCTCTGTTCTGGGTTCTGTGTTTCTCGCTATTCTTGAGCTGGATTACGGCGATTACGCTAACGCCATTCCTAGCGGATCTTCTATTGAAAGAGGAAGACAAAGGCGCAGATGCTGAAGACGAAGACCCGTACAAAGGTTGGTTGTTCGTGGCGTTCGGTGCGTCTCTTAAACTGGCTCTGCGTTTCCGTTGGTTGACGGTAGCAGGTATGGTGGCATTACTTGTTGGCGCTGTGGTTTCGTTTGGCAGTGTGAAGCAACAGTTCTTCCCACCTTCAAACACGCCGATGTTCTACGTTGATATGTGGATGCCAGAAGGGACCGACATTCGCGAGACCATCAAGAAAGCGGAAGAAGTTGAAAGCTATATTCGCACTCAAGATGATATCGACTTTGTATCCGTATCGATTGGTCAAGGTCTGCAACGTTTCGCTCTGACTTATCAACCGGAGAAGAGCTATGAAGCCTATGCGCAGTTCCAAGTTCGTACCACCGACCGTGAGAACATGTTCAAGCTTCTACATAAGTTGGATGACAGCCTAGCTAAGACGTTTGATAAGCCAACGTTCCAGTTCAAACTGATGGAATTCGGTCCGTCGCCAGCGTCTAAGATTGAAGCGCGCATTACTGGCCCGGATCCACAAGTGCTGCGTGATTTAGCGGTACAAGTCGAAGACATTTTGCATACCGACCCAGGTGCTCGTAACATTCGCCACGACTGGCGTGAGCGCACCAAAGAGTTAGTGCCGGTATTTAACGAATCAAAAGCACGTCGCTTGGGTATCTCAAAAGAAGATCTTTCAAGCACGCTACAGATGGCATTTGGCGGTAGTGCACTTGGCTTCCTACGTGATGGTACCCACACGCTGCCTATCGTTACTCGTTTGCCAGAAGCAGAACGTGTGGACTTTGAGTCACTGCAGAACGTGAATATCTGGAGTCCGTCTCTACAAACGTACATCCCGGTAGATCAAGTAATTGATGGTGTGAAGCTAGATTGGGAAGAGCCGTTGATCCAACGTCGTGACCGTAAGCGTACTCTAACGGTATTGGCTGACCACGATGTGCTGAGTGACGATACCGCGGCAAGCTTGTTTGCACGTGTACAACCGAAAGTAATGGCGCTGCACATTCCTGAAGGCTACGAAATTACGTGGGGCGGTGAATACGAATCATCGAAAGATGCACAAGAAGGTCTGTTTGGCTCACTGCCGATGGGTTACTTGTTGATGTTCATCATTACGATGCTGCTGTTTAACTCACTTAAGAAACCACTGGTTATTTGGTTTACGGTTCCGCTATCAATTATCGGTGTTTCGTTTGGTTTGTTAACCACTAACATGCCATTCAGCTTTACCGCGTTCCTTGGTTTATTGAGTTTGAGCGGTATGATTCTGAAAAACGGTATCGTACTTCTAGACCAAATCAACCTTGAGCTAGAGTCGGGCAAGGATCCTTACTTAGCGATTGTTGATAGTGCAATTAGCCGCGTACGTCCAGTAAGCATGGCAGCACTAACAACGATTCTGGGTATGATTCCATTGGTGTTCGATGCGTTCTTTGGCTCAATGGCAATTACGATTATGGCAGGCCTTGGTTTTGCTACAGTGCTTACGTTGATTGTTGTCCCAGTCATGTTTGCAATTCTGTTTAAGATCAAACCAACCACTGCATAAGGGACTTCCTGGCTTTTATTATTGTCAGATTCCTGCCTAGCCCTGGGGACTTTCCTCAGGGCTTTTTTGATCTTGGCGTATAGGGACGAGAATCGAGATACGAGAGGAAGAAGACAGAGACGAGAAGAAGGTAAAGTCGAAAAGGAGGGCTGGTGGTTTGATGCACACCTTGCTGATTTTTATGATTTTCTTACAAGCGATTGAGCAATCATGGGTATACTTACGTTAATTCATCAATATAAGAGCGAACGCAAATGAACAATCGCGGATTACAAGGACTCTTCCTTTTAGGTTCACTAACGCTTATTGGCTGTTCTTCTACAGACGGTATTTCTACCGATAATGCTGACTCTCAAGTGTCTGTAGAGGTAAAAAGCGCCGATGCAGCGACCATTGCAACTTGGATTGACCAAAGTGTTTTGATGCCGCAGGGGCTTTCTTTGGAGACTGACAAGATCCGATACATGACTGGGTCTGCTGATTTGAACAGCGATGGTTCAGCAGAGCACTTTGTCCTTCTTCAAGATCGTTACTTCTGCGGAAGTGGTGGTTGCGCTGCCTACATGTTCGATAACAGTGGCAAGGTGCTCAATCGTATGTCGGTGACCAGAACGCCTGTGGTATTAGCAGACAGCTTCAGCAATGGTTGGCAAGACTTTATTGTGTGGAGTAACGGTGCATACCGCCAAATGAGCTTTAATGGTGAGTCTTACCCAAGTAATCCGTCGTTAGAGCCTAAGGTTGATCGTGATACCAATGTACAGGCTGCTATTGCTTATGTAATGGCGACAGAGCTATACCAACAAGATGGTTACGATATTTTGCCTGCGGATGATAAAGAGATCTGGACGCCAGCAAATATATACCACTTCACGTTTAAGCATTATGGAGACCCACACAGTGTGTATCAGGCCACGGTCAATATCGACAGTGGGGATGTGGATATCGAATCGGTACCGATGCAATAAATCGACTTGTTAAACAAGAAAAGGGTGAACACTTATTATAAGCGTTCGCCCTTTGTTTTAGGTGCTCATGTACGCGATATGGTGTTTGTTTTCGTAAGGCTTTCGAGGTTACTAGGGCACAATAAAAAACACCTCCCAAAGCCGAGGCTAGAGGGAGGTGTCGAATGCCAAATCGAGGGAGGCATTGTTAACTGTTATTTAATCGCTGTTTGCGATTAAGCTGCAGCTTGTCGTTTCGCTTCTGATTTGTTCTTTAGGAACGCGTAAGTGAAGCCCGTTACCGCTGTACCTGCTGCAATTGCTACCAAGTACATCAGTACCGGAGAGATTGCGTTAGGGATTAGCAGTACGAACAAACCACCGTGTGGTGCCATTAGTTTTGCGCCAAACAGCATAGATAGAGCACCTGTTAGTGCGCCACCAGCCATACATGATGGGATTACACGCATTGGATCTTTCGCTGCGAATGGGATTGCACCTTCAGAGATAAAGCACAGACCAAGAACGAATGATGCTTTACCCGCTTCACGCTCGCTTTGCTCAAACTTGTTCTTAGCAAGGAATGTCGCAAGGCCCATACCAAGTGCTGGAACCATACCTGCTGCCATGATTGCCGCCATTGGTGCGTAAGTTTGCGAAGCCAATAGACCCACACCGAATGCGTAAGCGGCTTTGTTTACCGGACCACCAAGGTCGAAACACATCATTGCGCCAAGGATAATACCCAGTAGAACTGCGCTGTCAGAACCCATGTTGTTTAGGAAGTCAGTCAGGCCGTTCATGATGCCTGAAACCGGACCACCTACGATGTAAATCATCACCAGACCAGTGAACAAGGTTGCCACAAATGGGATGATCAGAATCGGTTTAAGCGCTTCCATCGATTGTGGCAGTTTCACTTTGTCAGCAAGGAACTTCGCTGCGTAACCGGCAATGAAACCTGCTGCGATACCACCAAGGAAACCTGCGCCAGTTGAGCTAGCAAGCATACCGCCAACTAGACCCGGAGCCAGACCCGGGCGGTCAGCGATAGAGAAGGCGATGTAACCAGCAAGTACCGGAATCATCAGAGCGAATGCCGAGCCACCACCGATGTTCATTAGCGCTGCTGCTAGCGTGCCTTCTTCTTTAAACGCTTCGATACCAAATACGAAGGATAGGGCGATGATCAAACCACCAGCAACCACAACAGGAAGCATGTGCGATACACCTGTCATTAGGTGTTTGTATGCGCCTTTCTTCTCTTCTGTTGCTGATGATGCGCTAGAAGAGCCAGAGTGTTGGTATACGCTTGCTTGTTCAAACGCTTTGTCCATCTCTTCAGCCGTTTTCTTAAGAGCTGGACCAGTCTTAGTGCGGTACATCTTTTTGCCGTTGAAGCGGTCTAGAGGCACTTCGATATCGGCTGCGATGATCACTAGATCTGCGTCTGCGATTTCTTGGTCAGTCAGTTGGTTTTTTGCCCCTACTGAACCACGCGTTTCCACTTTGATTTGGTGACCACGACGTTTGCCTTCTTCCTCTAGCGCTTCTGCTGCCATGAAGGTGTGTGCTACGCCAGTTGGACATGCTGTAATCGCAACGATCTTCTTCGTCGCTGATGCGCTTTCTACTGGCGCTGCTACGGTTGTTGCTTGCTCTAGTGTTGCCGCGCTTTTAACAGCAGTTTGTAAGAAAGCGGATGCGTCTTTTGCAACGGTGCTGATATCTGCTTGGTAGACTTTTTTACCTACGAAACGAGAAGTATCAACTGGAGTGTTAGCCGCAATTACGATCGCTTCTGCTTGTTCAATGTCAGCGTCTGTCAGTAGCGTTGGTTCAACGATGTTTGATTGGCATTCAATCTTAGCGTTCCAACCCAGCTTCGCCGCTGCTTGTTCTAGTAGGCCTGCCGCTATGATGCTGTTCGCAACACCGCTTGGACAAGCTGTAATAATGGCAATATTCATACTGATAACCTTCTGTTCCTTAGTTTTTGTCTAAGTTCGTATTAGGGTAAAGCTCGCTTACTTGCGTTTGGAGCTTGATGTTCTCCAGTTCTTCCTGACTGGTTAGGCCAACGCCAACTTGGCTCACTGCTAGGGCAGAAAGCGCTGTAGCGAAGCGCAGTAAATCGTTTTTCGGCATCACTTGCATGTGACCCCAGCACAAGCCCGCGACAAGCGTATCGCCGGCGCCAACGGTGCTAACTACATTCATTCGTGGTGGTTGGGCACGCAGCCATTCACCTTGGTTAAGCCACATCACGCCGTCTGCACCCATAGAAACCACGATGTTCTCAATGCCTTTATCGCTTAACGTTTGTGCTGCTGCTTGGCATTGCTCTGGGGTGGTTAGGTGCTCGCCAACAAAGTCGCTTAGCTCTTCATCGTTTGGTTTGATCAACCAAGGGTGCGCGTCGATGCCCGCACGCAACGCTGCTTTGCTGCTATCGAACAGTACTTTTTTGCCTTGCTGATGTAGCTTTTCTATCCACGCCGC
Source organism: Vibrio rotiferianus (assembly GCF_002214395.1). Classification (NCBI taxonomy): domain Bacteria; kingdom Pseudomonadati; phylum Pseudomonadota; class Gammaproteobacteria; order Vibrionales; family Vibrionaceae; genus Vibrio; species Vibrio rotiferianus. The sequence goes on along the minus strand of NZ_CP018311.1, from coordinate 1,916,268 downwards.
ACATTGCTCTGCGGTTACGCCGCCTGGTAGGCTGCCAGCAAGTACGAAATAGTCGTGTGTCTCTGCTAGGCGGAATAGTGTTTGTTCAAAGCACTCAATTTCTTCTGTCGTTACTTGAACACCAGGGAAGTTGATGTCGCTCACTTGGCCACTAGCTTCCACCAGTTTTACGTTGATACGCGTTGCGCCTTCGACTTCAACAAATTCGTTTTTCACTTTGATGTCGTCGAATAGCTGGTGGAATAGCTCTGGGTTGTCTTTGCCAAGAAAGCCTGTCACGGTCACGTCTGCACCTAGGTCACTTAGTACCTTCGCCACGTTTACGCCTTTGCCTGCTGCATGCAGGTTGCTCTCTTCTACAAGGCTAACTGAACCTACTTTTAGCGAGTCCAATGAACCAGTTAGATCAAGGGCTGGGTTAAGCGTGATGGTAACGACTTTGTTTGTTTTCAATTCGGTCATTCTCTCGCTCCTTAACCTTCACCAAGACCAGAAGCGATCGCTTTACCGATAGACTCAATTGCCAGCTCTGCATCTGGGCCTTCAGCAGAGAATTGAAGCTGGTGGCCGTGTTTCACGCCAAGTGCGATAACTTTCATTAGGCTCTTCGCATTTACCACTTTGCCATCACCGTCAAGGTTTGCTACTCGAATGTTCGATTCGAATTTCTTCGCTTCAGCAACCAGCATTGCACCTGGACGAGCGTGTAGGCCGTGAGCATTCTTGATCTTGAAGACCGCTGTATTGCCATCTTCAGCCGCTTCTGTAGCCATTTCTTCGCCTTTGAATAGAGCAAGAATCTGTTCAGCAGACGCATCAAGTAGTTTGTTGTGTTCATTGTTAAACACAAGCTTAGAAATTGTGCTTAAGATAGATTGATGTGCGTTGTTGCAAGCAGCAAAAGCGACTAGAGCGCGAACTTTCTCACCTTCAAACTCACAGAAGTTGGCGGTTGACACAAAAGCAACACCAGTGCGAGTGACTTGCTTATCGCTACCAACTAGCCATAGGCCTTGGCCAAGGTGTGTCGGTGTTTTCGTTACTAGGTCAGCTACAAACTCTGTACCAGCACAACCTGTGTTTTTAAGTAGGCCGCCCGCAACCGCGCTCATTTGAACCATGTCGCTTGCTGGGAACTGAAGCTGAATCAAAGATGCATCGAAATCCGCTTCGAGTTGAACATCACCATGAAGTAGGGCGATGATATCGTCTTCACTTTTCGCGTCACGTAGACGCGCTTCAACACCGTCAGCACCCAGTACTTTGGTTAGCTGCTTAAGAATGCCTAAGTGTTCATCTGATTTTGCTGCGATACCGATAGCAACGAATACTTTATTGCCGTCACCCCATTCAACGCCTTCTGGGAAGTGGTGAACCGCAACGCCAGTGGTTTTCACCATTGAACGTGTATCGGTTGTTCCATGTGGAATCGCAATACCGTTACCCAAGAATGTTGAGTTTTGGTTTTCACGGTTTAGCATGCCTTCTACGTAGCCTTGTTCAACCAGACCTTTGTCTGTCAGGCTTTGAGCGATGTTTTTGATCGCTTCAAACTTATCTGTAGCGGTTTGAGATAGGGTAATGTCGTTCTTACTTAGCTTAAGCATGGTGCTTCTCCAGCCTTAAGGTATCTATTTCTAATTCATCTTGGTTACGCAGTGCGCTTATCTATGCGTAACGCCGTTTATCTGTTGTTTGCTGACGCGGTGTATCTCTTGCTGCGCAGTATGCTTATCAATATAAGCTGCTTAACAATGAACTGAATCGATTCAGCAATTGGGCAAATTTTTAAAGCATTCAGCGAAACCGTTTTTAAAATCATAGGGTAATCAATCATTGCTTTATTGTGTCTATAGCTTCGTAAAGCGAGTCTGCAATGGGTGATTTTGGTGATTCTCGTCAATTTTTGAGTTTTGCTGAATCCTTTCAGCTTTTATACTGAATCGGTTCAGCATATAATTCAACTTATCGAAGGATCATTGATGTATTAATATGATCCTGCGCACAGAATAAGGCTTACGATATGACACTGGATGAGATAGCAAAATTGGCTGGGGTTTCTAAGACCACAGCAAGCTATGTGATTAACGGAAAGGCGCAGAAGTACCGCATTAGCGAGAAGACCCAAAAGAAAGTGATGGCGGTAGTCGAGCAATACAACTACAAGCCGGATCACGCCGCGTCTTCACTGAGGGCAGGCAATTCACGCTCGTTCGGATTAATCATTCCTGATTTAGAGAACACCAGTTACGCACGTCTAGCAAAGCTGATTGAGCAGAACTCGCGTAAAGCGGGCTATCAGATTCTAATTGGTTGCTCAGATGACAATCCACAAACTGAAGAGAAGGTCGCAGAAGCGCTGGTTAGTCGCCGCATTGATGCGTTGTTTGTGGCGAGCAGTATGCCAGCAGCCAGCGAGTATTACTTAAAGCTGCAAAACTCGGGCACGCCAGTTATCGCACTCGACCGTCCTATGGATGATGAACACTTTTGTTGTGTGATCAGTGAAGATTTCGATGCGGCATTTGAGCTTACCGAATCGGTGCTGTCTTCGGAAATTGAATCCATCGGTTTGATTGGCGCACTGGAAGAGCTTCAAGTCTCTAAAGAGCGCGAACTGGGTTTCCGTTCTGCTTGCCAGCAAGAGGGGAAAGAGGTGCTTGTGGGTTATGGCCAGCACTTCTCTCGTGAGGAAGGCAAGAAAGTGCTGGAAGAGTGGATTGCAAAAGGCCAACTACCTGATGCGGTAGTGACGATGTCTTACACTTTATTGGAAGGCGTGTTGGACGTGATGTTAGAAAAGCCAGAACTGATGGGAAAAGTACGTTTGGCCACCTTTGGTGATAACCGCTTACTGGACTTCCTGCCAATCAAAATCAACTCGCTACCACAGCAATTTGAGCTGATTGCCGACAGCGCAATGGAGCTTGCACTTAACGCTTCAGCGAAACGCTATAAAGCGGGTGTAGAGTTGATTCCACGTAAGATTGTAAAGCGCCACACCGACGCTAAAGCTTAATTTCTACCGTCAGCGCCACAAATGCGTGGTCGCTGGCGTTCTTATCTCTCTCAAACGACGGATTGATTAAGTGCGAATCCAGCACTTGGTAGTTCGTGACTTCCGCTATTGATACATCGGCATGCGCATCAAACTCCTGCGACAGTAAGATATAATCCAACACGTTTCCTTTGGCAAAATGGTAGTGTGTCGCCGGTCGTGACTCTAGCGACGGTGACATTTGTAACTCCCAGCCATCGTTGAGTTGTAAATCAGTGACGCTGTCACCGTAATGCTCGGTCAAAACATTGTTAACGCTCGTTGGAGTGATGGCTTGGTTCATGTCGCCCATTAATACTGTCGGCATTGGAATCAATGCGTACTGCCTTTGCATGGCGTCGCGCAGCATTGCTGCTTCCCAACCCCTTTGTTGTGTCGATAGCCAGCGGGCAATCGGTCGGCTTGCTTGTTCAGGTGTATCTGAGTCTGCAGGGCGTTGTGACTTCAAATGTGTGACGTACACAGAGATATGACCAATGATAGGGTGAACAATGCAGGCGCGAACGGGTTTGCGGCTGAAAGTTGGCGCGTCAATTTCACCAAAGGCATTGAGTGTCTCTTTATCGAATGTAACTGCTTCAAAGCTTTCAATTGGAAAGCGTGAGGCGACAGCGACAACAGGGCGAGAGTAGATGTAATCGCCTTCGATATGTGGCGTGTCGACCGTGGCAAAGTACTCGTAGCCTATTTCGGCAAAGAACGCTTTGGTCTCTTCTATGCTAAATACTTCTTGTAAGCCAATGACATCAGGATCGAGCTGTTCGAATTGCGATTTGGTCCAAGCGAGTTTGTCGTGCCAATCATCGAGTGAGTAGATGTTCTCGAAATCATAATACGCACCAGGTGGAGCAATAAAGTTAAACAGGTTGGCGCTGGCAAAGGTAATGTGGTTCTTATTAGACAAAATATCGCTCGTTCAAGGAGTTATTGGGTGAGTATATACCCAATTGGACAAGTTGAGTGAAGATCACGTTTCTATTTGTACGCATTCCGTTTAAACTCCGTTCATCAAGAAAAATGAGTAATGAACATGACCCAAGATTACGAACACGAAGAGTATTTAGAAGGCGAAGAGATTGAGATCGAAGCGATCGGTATCGACGTTGACGCGCACCCAATTGAGCTGTACAAGCTTTTCAAAATCGCAAACTTGGTGAGTGGCGGTGGTGAAGCAAAACACATCATCGAAGAAGGTTACGTAGCGGTAAATGGTGAGCTAGAAACGCGTAAACGTCGCAAAATGTACGACGGTGATTTCTTCGAGTTCAACCAAGAATATTATGTCGTTGTGTGTGATGCGCCAGTGACTGAGCCGGAAACTGCTGAGCAAAAAGCAGAGAAGAAGGCGAAGAAAGAAGCGCAAGCGGCACGTAAAGAAAAGTCTCGCTCGAAAAAGAGCGAGAAAGCGAACGTTAAGGGCCCTAAATCAACGGGTCGTAAAGCAGCACACAAAGAGCGTAAAGCTCAGCAAGAAGCGCTGTCGCAGTCAGCTAAGAAAGGTAAGAAAGCAGACAAGCCTCAAGCGGTTCGCGATCCTAAGAGTGGTCGTAACTCCATCGACTTCTTCTAAGCGTTTCCTTTCGATATTAAAATCGACGTAAACAGAAAAGCGCTGCCTTGGTGAGTAACCTAGGCGGCGCTTTTGTATCTAAAACGATTTAATCTGTATCTTCGATAATGCGTTTAATGCAGAACTTTGGCATTGGCTTTTTGCACTGTCCAATGGTGGATTGATTTCGGCTTTCCTAGATAGAACCCTTGATAAAAGTCTACGCAGAGCGCTTGCATTGCAGCCAGTTGGTTCTCTTGCTCGACGCCTTCAATCACAACCTTCGCGCCTAAATTCTGTGCGAGCTCCATAGCGCTGAAGACGGCATCTTCGTTACCATTGCAGAACTCTAATAAATAAGAACGGTCAATCTTGATAATATCAGGACAGAGTTGAAGAACTCTTTTTTGGTCGGAATACTGGGCGCCGTAGTCATCAATTGCGAATAGGAAACCACTGGCTTTAAGCTTTTCGACGGCCTTTATAAGGCTCTCTGTTTCTTCACAATGCTGTTCAATTACTTCAAAAACAACGTCGCTCGTCTCCATATTAAGGGCTTTTAAACGTTGATAAAGCAACCCTGTATCTTTGAACCCCATATCGGTGGTTAGCGTGAGTAGGGCGGCAGGCATGACGTTTAAGAACAACTTAACCCCAGAGCCAGCAAAGTGCTTGGCAAAATTTCGTATATGGATAGCGCGACTTAGGAATTCTACTGCAAGACGGAAACTCTTATCCCAACTGTTGTCGGAGAAGAAGATGTCTGGTCGGATTGAAACACCATCTACGGTTTCGATACGAAGGAGAGCCTCCATACCAATGAGTGTTCTTGAGTGGTCAAAAATAGGCTGATATACGCTTCTAAAGACAAATTGATGAAGATGCACGCAATGCTCTCCATTCTCGTCAATCCGAATATAGCGTTCATAATCAGATTGTTTTGTTAGCTCCATGCTATGTACCGAATGCTATTCATATTTTCAATGTAACAACATGAAGGTTCTATTGAAACCCCATTCGGTATCGAATTGCGAGGCTTATTGAGTTAATTTGAAATAGATTCCGTTTTTTTCTCGATGTACCTAAAAAACATTGATAGACCGAAACAAATCAGGAAGTAAACAAAGCCGACAATGAGCCAAATTTCGAAAATGTAGCCTGAAGAGTTCGCCATTTCTGTACCGACAAAGGTCATTTCTTGAATTGAGATCAGTGAAACGATTGAGGTGTCTTTGACCAAAGAAATAGTTTGCCCTGCAAGCGCTGGTGTAATGGCTTTTAGTACCTGCGGCGCAATGACGAAGCGATACTTGACCCAAGATGAAAGACCGAGAGAGTCTGCCGCTTCCCATTGGCCTTTATCAACGCTCTGTAATCCCGCACGCACCACTTCTGCAATGTAAGCAGAAGAAAGCAGACCAACACAAAGTACGCCGGATGCCAAGTTTTCCCAAAGATTCGCTGGGCCGAATAGGAAGTGTTGAATAGCGTTAGGTTCGCCACGGTAGTTGCGAAGAAGATCTTCTAACCCAAGTAACGGAATTAGCTGGTTAGAAATAAAGAAATAGAAGATAAATACGAACACCAATGGTGGGATATTTCGTACCAACTGAATAAACGCGTTGGCGGGTGTGCGCAACCAGACAGCATCTGAGAAGCGTGCCAGACCGAGTAGGGTACCCAATACCAGCGCAAAGGTTATGCCCCAGAGGCTAAGGCGTAAGGTTGAAATTAAGCCTTGAAAAAAATATGGTAAACCACCGTCTGATCTGGGTGTGAATAACAGATCAATCGCATCTTTCCAATGCCAGATGTAATTAACACCAACAGTTGAACGATGGTAGAGCCAAACCCCAACAAACGCACAGATGGCCAGTAGCACCCAATCGAGTGCGTTAAAACGGCTGAAGAAAAAGCCTGAATTAGATTTGGTTGGTGCAACGCGAGAGGTGGTTTGTCCGCTCAAGGTTCGACTCCGTTAGTAAAGAAGAAACCGACCCGCTAAACGAGTCGGTGTATTTAGTTATTGCAAACGTTGGGGGCGTTATTGACCTTGTGCAATTTGGTCTTGCCAATCTAGCGTTGAGAACCAGTATTCGTAACGCTCATCTAGCCAACCATCTTGAGTACGTGCTTCAATCCATTTGTTGAAGAAGGCTTTTTTGTCTTCCTCACCTAAACGAACAGCAAAGGCTTCGTTACCTTTCGATAGACGCTCTGTAAATGGAATGAATAGTTTGTCTGCGTGTTTGACCGCTTCGTGCTCTGGTTTTGGGCTTGATGCGATTACAGCGTGCGCATTTCCGTTAAGGACTTCTTGAAATGCTTGAGCATCGTCATCGAATTGAAGGATCTTTGCTTTAGGGAAGGTTTCGCGCGCAACTTGGACGGTGAATGCACCGCGACGAGCGGCAATTTTCACGCGGCGAGAGTTGAAATCAGAAAACTCACTAAAGCCTTCGGCTAACTCTTTGTTTGCCGCGACTTGAACGCCAGAGTGGGAATAAGGTTCGGTGAACAGCACGCTCTTAGAACGTTCAGGGGTAATCGACATTCCGCCAATGATAACGTCAAACTTTTTCGCCAACAGAGCAGGGATAATTCCGTCCCATGCTGTCGGTACGAATTCGACTTTTAAGCCAGAATCAGCAGCAAGTCGTTTTGCTACGTCGATTTCAAAACCAATTAGCTCACCTTGCTTATTACGCATCGCCCATGGTACGAATGTCGACATACCAACGCGAAGCGTGCCGCGCTCTTTAATTTGGTCTACGTTTGGTGTTGCTGCTTCTTCATTGGCTAATGAAGGTAAAGCAATCGCAAGCCCCAGTAATGCAGTAATGGTCGCTTTGAATAACTTCATGTTATCTCCTTATAATTTGCGCCAACTGGCTCCTAGTTTGTGTTCCAGCCAAGCGGATAAGCCAGAAAGTGATAATGTGAGAGCAAGGTAGATTGCTGCCACAGTAAACCAGATTTCAAATGGCATCGCCGTTTCAGAGACGATGTTTCTTGCCTCGGTTGTGAGGTCGAATATTGCCATCACACTGACGATTGAAGAGTTCTTAATCAGAGAAACCACTTCATTGGTCAATGGTGGCAGGGTACGTTGAAGTACCTGCGGAAGAATCACGTCTTTGTAGGCGAAGAAAGGGGATAGCCCTAAGGTCTTCGCCGCTTCAAACTGACCTTTTGGAATGCTATTTAAGCCTGCACGGAATATTTCTGCAGTGTAAGCACCTTGGAACAGCGATAACGCTAAGACCGCAGTGCTGAACCTGTCTAAGCCAATAACAGGGCCAAACACGAAGTAGAGCAGGTAAATCTGCACTAGTAGCGGCGTGTTGCGAATCAACTCTACATAAGCCGTACCCATCGCGTTACCCACTTTGGAGTTGCTCAGACGCAGCAACGCAGTGACGAAACCAATAACCAAAGTGAAGAATAGACTAAGTGCAGAGATTTTTAGGGTAACGAGTAGGCCATCTACTAATTCTGCAGGCCACCATTCCCCATCTTCATAAAAGGCGATGTAGTCTGGCACACGCTCCCATTGCCATTGATAACCCATCGCTTGTGCTCCGGAATCGAGCACCCAAACGATCGCAACCAATAAAATCGCGATTTGTAATATGGCTTGTAAAACGGGTTTTAGGATTCGAAATACCATCGGCTAGTAGCTCAGAATCTGATTTAAAAACGCTTGAGTGCGAGGGTGCTGTGGTGTCTCAAAGAGTGCGATTGGTGAGTTCATCTCGATGATTTCCCCTTCATCCATAAACACCACTCGATTCGCGACCTTCTTCGCAAAACCCATTTCGTGAGTCACACAAATCATGGTCATGCCGCTTTGTGCAAGTTCAACCATGACGTCTAATACTTCGTTGATCATTTCAGGATCGAGCGCAGACGTTGGTTCATCGAACAATAATAGGTCAGGTTCCATGCAAAGCGAACGGGCAATTGCGACACGCTGTTGCTGACCACCGGAAAGCTGAATGGGGTACTTGTTGGCTTGCTCTTCGATGTTAACGCGTTTGAGATACTGCATCGCGCGCTTTTCCGCTTCTTGTTTAGAAAGCTTAAGCCTGCGAATAGGGGCAAGGGTGAGGTTTTCTAAAACCGTAAGGTGTGGAAACAGATGAAAGTGTTGAAACACCATACCCACTTTGCCAGGTTTTTGCATTTTAGAATCGGCTGGCTGTTCGAAAACGCTGAGCTCGCCTTCTTGAATAGATTCTAAGTGGTTGATACAACGGATAAGTGTGGATTTACCTGAACCAGAAGGGCCGCATACAACAACGATTTCACCGGTGTGTACTGAAAAATTAATATCTTTAAGGGCGTGGTATTCACCGTACCACTTGTTTACGCCGCTGAACTCTACGACGATATTTTTCTCTTTCAAGGCTGCCAACTTTTCGAATAAATTTCTTTATACAATAACAAGTTATTAACTGTGTTGCACCTGTTTCTCAGGTCTAAACTGTCCAACTGGTGAGTAAATAACTCATTACAAAACTACCAATGTACTCAGGTTTAAAGAAAACGGATCACTATAGCGGAGACGGACATGGTAATAAGGAGTTGTGCTGAGTAATAGGTCGCCATGGCGACTTGGCGGGAAAATGTCGAAGTGCTGCCAAAGCGTTCAAACGCAATCACGGTGCCGGACATAGTGAAAATGAAACTACCTAAGACCGCGAAAGCCGAAGATTGAGTCTTACCTGCAGCATAATACTCCATCGACATCCATAACATCGTCATCAAAACGATGATATAGCTGGCGACTGACCATTTCTCTTTCCCTAAATCAGGTTTAAAGAATAAGTACGCACAGATGCCGAAGCCCAAAACCGCAAAGGGCAGCCAAGGCGTAAAGTGCCAAGCGGCAATTTGGATGAAGCCTAATGCATAGCATGTTAAAGCGGCACAAAAAAACTTTATTCCTTGAGTGAAGCTATCCTTTGGATACATCATCACTAAATCCCCAATTAGTGATAATAAGAGCCCTGAAATAATCCATTTTGCGTAAGGAAGCTGGATTGCTGGAGACAGTAACAACATACCGATCATAGCAATAATCGGTATTGGTTTCGTCGTAAAGAACAGCCATTTAGGACCGGTCTTGATGCTGATGATGTGTATGAACGCACTGGCAATAATAATTAGCCACATACGATGAACCTTTGAATAGACATTTTCCCCTTCGGACCGTCGCGAGACAGCAAACTACTGTTTCTTTTATTTTAGTTTTGGAATGAGTATTTGCTGCGTTTAATGGATAAGTTAGATTAAATTATCGCAAATAGCGCATTTACTTATTATTTCTGTCCAAATTAACATAAAAAAACGGCATTGAGCTCAAAAGAACTCAATGCCGTGAAAAAGGCAGTAAATTGATAGGTTGGGTTGTTATGCTACCGCTAGGTCTAGGATCTTGCGGCTGTTTTCTAAATCAATTGCCTGGTTTTCACCCAACACCGTCATGCCGTGTTTGTTTAGCTGAGCGATCACAGAATCAATAGCGGCTTCACGGTCATCTCCGTACCCTTCAAGTTGAGTTGCTACGCCTAGCTGGTGGTAGAAAGCTTCGATGGCTTGAATAGTGCGCTCTGCCAAATCTTCGCCTTCTGCTAAGCCAAATACGTTGCGACCCATTTGCTCAAGCTTAGGGCGTTTGAATTGCATTTGGTTGCGAAGTAGCGATGGTTGGATGATAGCCAGTGAACGCGCGTGGTCTACGTGCCAAAGCGCTGTCAGTTCATGGCCAATCATGTGTGTCGCCCAGTCTTGAGGGACACCGCTACCGATGAGACCGTTTAATGCTTGGTTTGCTGTCCACATTAGGTTTGCACGCCATTGGTCGTTATCGCGCTCTTCGAACTGATCACCCAGCACTTTTAGGTTTTTCAGTAGTGCCTCTGCGTAACCGTCTTGAACCATTGCGCCCGTTGGCAGTGTTAGGTATTGCTCACAAACGTGAACCCATGCATCCACAAGACCGTTGATAAGCTGACGCTCAGGTAGGGTCTTCATTACGTCTGGGTCAAGAACCGCAAACTTCGGCTGAACTGCAGGTGCTAAGAACGCCAATTTATCTTGCGTTTCTTTCTTAGTGATTACAGCACCCATGTTTGACTCAGAGCCTGTTGCTGGAAGAGTAAGGATGGCGGCCAGCGGTGTTGCTTCTGTTACTTGATGTTTGCCCACCATGATATCCCAGCCATCACCGTCGTATTTCGCTGATGCTGCAACGTACTTAGAACCATCAATAACTGAACCACCACCAACAGCAAGAATAAAATCAACGTTTTGTTCTTTGGCGATAGCAACTGCTTTATCTAGCGTTTCCTTCGTTGGGTTTGGCTCCACGCCTGAAAATTCAAGCCATTCACGGCCTTCTAAGGCTTGTGCTACTTGGCCATAAACACCGTTGTTCTTGATAGAGCCGCCACCGTAGATAACAAGTACTTTTTGATCGGCAGGAATCGCCTCTTTAATTGCCGCGATTTGGCCTTGGCCAAAGAAGATTTTAGTAGGGTTGACGTATGAAAAGTTCATTATTAGACCTCTTGCTTCCAATGTGAGGAGAGTGAATACATGCATATTAGTACGCGGTTTTGTCTGTGAGTAGACCGATTTCTGCAAATTTATTGCCTATTTCTACAAATTTGCCTCTCTTGTGCTGGAACTGTAATCAGAACTCCAAGTATAGTGCGTGGGTAATGATTGGAGTGAAGCAATGAAGACACTAGCTGAGACAATGCAGCAATATGCCACTAAGTTTGGCCTAGATGATTTAGAGGGTATTAAAGAAACCGCGATTGATGGCGTGTGGTTTTATCGCAGCAGTAAAGGTAACAATCGTCAACCTTTCGTATATCAATCCGGTGTCATTGTTTTGGGACAAGGGTATAAGAACATCCACATCGGTCAGACTCCAGTTCGCTATGGACCAGACGACTACTTGGTGGTTGGGGTTCCTATGCCGTTAGAGTGTGAAGCGATTGCAGTCGACAATGAACCGCTGCTTGGGATTTCCATTGATATCTCTCCAGCTATGTTGCAAAAACTCGTCAAAAAACTGGAATCACAACGTTTTAGTAATGTCTGTGAAGACTCGACTCGTTGTGGTCTAAAGTCAGTTCGTATGAACGAGCAGATGTTGGATGCGTGCAAGCGTTTGATGACTGCGTTGTGCGACGAGCTGGAAGTGGCGATGCTTGGTGACATGTTATTGGAAGAAATTGTTTATCGAACGCTAGTAAGTGAGTCGGGACACGTTTTATTTGATCTGGCATACCAAGAAGGCTCATATGCCAGAGTAGCCAAAGCGCTTAATCGAGTTCATCAAGAGTATCATGAACAGCTCAATGTTCAGACGCTTGCCGAAGAAGCAAATATGAGCATATCAGCATTTCACCAAGCATTCAGAGCCGTTACTTTAGAATCCCCGTTGCAGTACATTAAAAAAGTTCGACTGAATAAAGCACGAGAACTCATTCAGTTAGAAGGAAAAAGGGTGAATGATGCAGCTCGACTTGTTGGCTACAGTAGCCCGTCTCAGTTTAGCCGTGAGTACAAACGTCATTTCAATGAAACACCTAGAATGACCAAGTTACCAACAGAAAGCGCGGGCTGACTCTAACAAGTGTGGTGCAGCAGCGGTGAGTGAAAACACGATTTTGTAGAATAGGGGGATTGAACCTGTATTTTGACACTTGCCTGAACAGCTCTTTGTGTTTCGAAAAAGCAATCAACTCTATACCGCAAAGCATTGAAAAACGTTAAAAAGTGGCAAGGTAATCTGGAACGGGTACACCAAATTTAGAATTTTGTTCTACTTATTCAGCACTTTGCGAGGGATATATTTATTTGCACTTTAAAATTAGTTATTGGTGCAAAATAAGTTGCGTTTTGTTGCAGTGTTTTAGTGGTTTGTTGCGATGTGCTGTTGAAAATTTATAAATATTTAGTGTGAAAATCTGTCGTTGTACTTAAGTTATTTTACGTCGAAATAAAAGTAAAAGTGCGTTTTATGTGACGTGTTTACTATCGTATTAACAACAACTTAAGGAAGAGCACTATGCACCTTAGAAACGGGAAAGCGGCAAAGAGTGTATTCACACTCAGTACTTTGACTGCATCTTGTCTAATGGCATTCAACAGCTATGCAGCGGTTGATTGTACACCTCTAGAAACTTGGGATTCATCAAAAGTTTATAATGGTGGTGATCAAGTTCAGCACGAAAATAGCGCATATAAAGCGCGCTACTGGACGCAAAACAACAACCCAGCTCAATCAGGTGAATGGGGTGAGTGGGAGAACCTTGGCGCTTGTGATGGCGGCCCTGTTGATCCACCACTTAACGAAGTACCGACTGTTTCACTAACTTCTCCTTCTGCGTCGGCCTCTATCACAGCTGGTGACGTCGTTAACCTTGCCGCAGACGCTGCAGACACAGACGGTACAGTCAGCAAAGTGGAGTTCTTTGTTGACGGCGCATTGGTTGGCACATCAACTGCAGCACCTTTCACTGCTTCATGGACGGCGACAGAGGGTGTTCATGAGTTCTCAACTAAAGCTTATGACGACAAAAATGCAGCGAGCACAGTAAGTGCTGTTACGTTGACAGTCGCTGCTGGTCAACCTGGTAACGAAGCGCCAACGGTAGACGTAGCGCTATCAGCCACTTCTGTTGAGCTTGGCGGTACGGTAACAGTTTCAGCTACTGCGGCAGACGCAGATGGTACCGTTGCTAAAGTTGAGTTCTTTGCCGCAGGTGCACTGATTGGTACAGCGACCGCTGCGCCTTACGCTGTGGATTTCACTCCAGCAGCGGCAGGCTCGGTATCGATTTACGCTAAAGCGACTGACGATGCTGGCGCAACAACAGATTCTTCCCTTGTATCGCTATCAGTTAATGGCGGTGCAGTCACTTCAAACTGTCGTCCTGATGGCCTGTACCAAACGGCTGGTGTGGATGTTCCTTACTGTACGATTTACGACAAAGACGGCCGTGAATTGATGGGGGCCGATCACCCACGTCGTGTGATTGGTTACTTCACAAGTTGGCGTAGTGGTGATGATCCACAAGCGGCTTACCTTGTGAAAGACATTCCTTGGGATCAGCTAACTCACATTAACTACGCGTTTGTAAGCATCGGTTCAGACGGTAAAGTGAACGTAGGTGATGTGACTGATCCAACTAACCCTGCAACCGGTAAAACTTGGCCGGGTGTAGAAGTGGACCCGGCACTAGGCTTTAAAGGTCACTTTGGTGCACTTGCTACCTACAAGCAAAAGCATGACGTTAAAACGCTGATCTCGATCGGTGGTTGGGCTGAAACAGGTGGTCACTTCGGCGCAGACGGCAATCGTGTTGCGGATGGTGGCTTCTACACGATGACAACCAACGCAGACGGTTCAATCAACCACGCAGGTATCGAGAAGTTCGCGACTTCTGCAGTTGAAATGATGCGTACCTACAAATTCGATGGTCTAGATATCGACTACGAGTATCCAACGTCGATGGCGGGGGCAGGCAACCCTTACGATAAAGACTTCATGGAACCACGCCGTCCATACCTATGGGCTTCTTACCAAGTGCTAATGAAGGTTCTACGTGAAAAACTGGATGCAGCATCTGCACAAGATGGGCATCACTACATGTTGACCATCGCAGCGCCTTCTTCGGGCTATCTGCTGCGTGGTATGGAAACCTTCGATGTGACTAAGTACCTCGATTACGTCAACATCATGTCTTACGACTTACACGGTGCTTGGAATGATCACGTTGGTCACAATGCGGCACTGTTCGATACAGGTAAAGACTCTGAGCTTGCACAGTGGAATGTGTATGGTACAGCGGCTTACGGCGGCATCGGCTACTTGAACACTGACTGGGCTTACCATTACTTCCGCGGTTCTATGCCTGCTGGTCGTATCAACATTGGTGTGCCTTACTACACCCGTGGTTGGCAAGGGGTAACAGGTGGTGAGAATGGTCTTTGGGGACGTGCGGCGCTACCGAACCAATCAGAGTGTGCTCCTGGTACTGGCGAAGGCGAGAAGAATAACTGTGGTCACGGCGCTCTAGGTATCGATAACATGTGGCATGATACCGATCCTAAGGGCAACGAAATGGGAGCAGGTTCTAACCCAATGTGGCACGCGAAGAACCTAGAGAAAGGTATTTGGGGTTCTTATGCTCAAGCTTACGGTTTAGATCCAGTCAACGATCCTACAGACCAATTGGTGGGCACGTACACGCGTAACTACGATGATATTGCAGTCGCACCATGGCTATGGAACGCAGAGAAGAGTGTATTCCTGTCAACAGAAGACAAAGCGTCTGTTGAAGTGAAAGCAGACTACGTTATCGATAAAGAGATCGGCGGTATCATGTTCTGGGAACTAGCAGGTGACTACAACTGTTACGTACTAGACGCGAACGGTAACCGTACGATGATTGATGCAACTGAACAGGCTTGTGCTGCGGGTAATGGTGAGTACCACATGGGTAACACTATGACTAAAGCGATTTACGACAAGTTTAAGTCTGCAACACCTTACGGTAACAAGATCGCGACAGGTGCTATCCCAACAGAAGCTGTTGATATCGCAGTGAGCGTTGGTGGCTTTAAAGTGGGTGACCAAAACTACCCAATCAACCCTAAGATCACGTTCACAAACAACACAGGTCAAGCGATTCCTGGTGGTACTGAATTCCAGTTCGATATTCCTGTATCGGCACCGGATAACGCGAAAGATCAGTCTGGTGGTGGCCTAAGCGTGATTGCTTCTGGACATACTCGTGCGAACAACATTGGTGGTTTGGATGGTGTAATGCACCGTGTATCTTTCTCGCTACCAGCATGGAAAGACCTACCAGCGGGCGGCACTTACGAGCTTGATATGGTTTACTACCTACCAATCTCTGGCCCTGCTAACTACACGGTGATTTCTGGCGGTAAAGAGTTCGCGTTCAAGTTTGAGCAACCAGACCTACCAATCGGTGACTTAAACTCTGGCACTGGTGGTGGCGGTGGTACTGAGCCTGGTACTTGTGACACAACAGGCCTTGTGACTTACCCAGACTTCCCACAAACGGACTGGCAAGGTAACCCAAGCCACGCTAACCAAGGTGATAAAGTGATTCACAATGGTGTGGTATACCAAGCAAACTGGTGGACAGCATCAGAGCCGGGGAGTGATGGTAGC
Source organism: Vibrio rotiferianus (assembly GCF_002214395.1). Taxonomy (NCBI): domain Bacteria; kingdom Pseudomonadati; phylum Pseudomonadota; class Gammaproteobacteria; order Vibrionales; family Vibrionaceae; genus Vibrio; species Vibrio rotiferianus. Next base: position 1,900,434 of record NZ_CP018311.1, on the reverse strand, counting down.
TGGTCGACAGTATGTAATATCTAATCCATATTGAAAGCATGACAAAAGCGCGCGATTTACATCGCGCGCTTTTTTATTGTGTGTGTTTGATATTATTGTGTTGCTTTGAACTTTGGATGATTGTGCAAAGACGCTTGAGTAAACGCTCAGAACTCGTAACCTTCAGGAATAACGACAATCCCTTTTTCTGATACATGGAATCGTTTTGCGTCTTCGATTTTGTTGATACCAATTTGTGTGTGAGGCGGGATACGAACGTGCTTGTCAATAATGCAACTGACGAGCTGACAGCCTTCACCCACCTCAACATCATCGAAAATAATGCTATCGACGACGGTTGCGCTGTCTTGAATACGCACGTTAGATGCGATGACAGAGTGCTGAACAGAACCGCCCGAGTTAATGACGCCGTTGGCAATGATTGAGTTAATGAAAATCCCTTCATTACCTGTTGCTGATGATACGGTTCTTGCTGGTGGGAATTGAGCTTCGTAAGTGCGAATTGCCCAGTTCGGTTGATATAAATTCATTGGTGGCACCGGCTCTAATAAATCCATATTGGCCTCGTAGAAGGAATCGATCGTACCTACATCTCGCCAATAGCAGTCTTTGTCTACACGGCCTTTGCTTCCGCAGAACTTATAAGCGTAAACGGATTGGGTATCGATGAGTTTAGGAATGATGTCTTTTCCGAAGTCGTGGCTTGAGTCTTCAAGTTTTGCGTCTTCTTCTAGTGCTTCTTGTAGGACATCCATATCGAAGATGTAAATCCCCATGGATGCGAGACTCTGAGTTGGGTCATCAGGTAGAGTGGGTGGGTCTTCTGGTTTCTCGATAAACGATTCGACTAAGCCGTTTCCTTTAATAGCCATGACGCCAAATGCGGTGGCATCTTCTACGGGCACATCCATGCAAGCAACGGTTAGCTTTGCGCCGTTCTCTTTGTGTTCTTCAAGCATGGCTGCGTAGTCCATACGATAGATATGATCACCAGACAGAACAACGACGTATTTCGCATCATTACGAGAGAGCAGCCACATGTTGTGGTAGATAGCATCTGCGGTACCCTCGTACCATGCACCACCTTTGCGCATTTGGGGTGGAACAGCGGTGATGTACTCACCAAGTTCGGGATTGAACACAGACCAACCATCACGTAAGTGCTTTTGTAGTGAGTGTGACTTGTATTGAGTTAACACTAAAATCTTCCTTAAACCTGAATGAAGACAGTTGGTTAGCGTAAAATCAATGATACGGTATTTACCACCAAATGGAACGGCTGGTTTGGCTCTATCGTCGGTAAGTGGGCTCAGCCTTGATCCCATACCGCCTGCTAAAATTACAGCGAGTGCGTCTTGCATAATGTTCCCTTTCCCTTATTTTACGTGGCTCGAAAGCAATATTCAGCCTGAGGAGTTAGCCAACTACAGTTGCTTTACGAGTGATGTTGTAGAGTGCCCTTTGTGCTTATATAACGTAGTACAAGATTCGAGCCATCGAATTTTATCAATGAAATCAATGCTCTTTGAGGGTGGGTGCGTGAGCGCTGCACTATATTAGGGAGTAAGGAAATATGGCGCGCACTGTATTGGTGAGGGCAGCAGGGTGATAGTCGACTTCAAGATTGAGTTTACATTGTAAAGTATTTTTAAAACAAAGAGATAGCGTAAGTTGATAGCAAAACAGGAGCTCAAAAGCTCCTGTTTGTTGAACTAAATGCAATCAAGGCTATGAAAGGCCGATAATATTGCCTTGCTCATCAAGATCCAAGTTCATAAATGCAGGTTTGTCTGGCAACCCAGGCATAGTCATTACGTTACCAGAGAGAGCGTAAACAAAGCCCGCACCTGCACATAAACGCAATTCACGAATTGGTACGGTAAAGCCACTTGGTGCGCCTTTTATTGCCGAATCCGTCGTGATTGATAGAGGTGTTTTCGCGACGCACACGGCTAAATCATCAAAGCCTAATTTTTCGAAGTGTGCTAATTGCTGTTTCGCTAGATCACTCATTTCAATATTTGAGGCACCATAACCGACTTCACACACCGCCATCAATTTTTCCTTTAAGGATTGCTCTTTGGTGTAAAGAGGCTTGAATTCAGAGGCCTGATCGCAAGTTGCCACTACGTGCTGTGCAAGCTCAATAGCGCCGTCACCACCTTGACCAAATGCAGTACTGACCGCAACTTTTACTTCAGGATTAAAACGCTCGATTAACGCTTTTAGTTCTGCCAATTCTTGTTCTGAATCTTGTGGGAACTGGTTGATGGCTACGACCGCAGGGATTCCGTATTTATGCACGTTATTGATGTGCCATTTCAGGTTTTCGAAGCCAGCTTCAAGTGCAGCTTGGTCCGGGTTGAAAATAGAATCTGGAATTGCCATACCAGGGCGCAAATCGTAGTGACCTGAGTTTGCTTTCAAACCACGAAGGGTCGCGACAATTACAACGCAATCTGGTGCTCGGTTAGCAGCAGAAGCTTTGATGTTACAGGCTTTCTCAAACCCCATGTCAGAGCCGAAACCTGCCTCGGTGACAACGTAACTAGAAAGTTTTAATGCAATCTGGTCTGCAATGATGGAAGAGTTACCATGGGCGATGTTTGCAAACGGGCCAGCGTGAATAAGCGTAGGGACACCTTCAAGTGTTTGCATCAACGTTGGTGCAATCGTCTCTTTTAGTGTAACCGCCATTGCACCAGCAACTTGCAAGTCTTCGGTTGTCACTGGGTTGCCATCTAGATCATACGCAACGACAATGCGACCAATACGCTGACGTAAGTCTTTAAGATTTTTTGCAAGGGCAAGGATAGCCATGAGCTCGGACGCGGCAGAAATATCAAAACCTTCTTCACGTTCGAAGCCGTTGATGGTTTTACCTTCTTCGTTTAAACCGATCTTCACCATGCGCAGCGCACGGTCATTGTGGTCCATAACGCGCTTCCATGTGATTCGCTCAACATCGATTTTCAATGCTTTTAAACCAGTGCGTTCTTCAAATGCGCTGTAGCCTTCACGTTGCTCATGGTAAAGGCGAGCATCAAGTGCCGCTGAAGCTAAGTTATGTGCTGCTGTGACTGCATGAATATCACCAGTAAGGTGAAGGTTCAGCTCGTCCATGGGAGCGACTTGAGAGTAGCCGCCGCCAGCAGCGCCACCTTTGACGCCAAAAACTGGCCCCATCGAAGGTTGACGAATACACGCGATTACCGATTGATTGATTTTAGATAGGCCTTGGGATAGGCCGATTGTGGTTACGGTTTTGCCTTCGCCTAATGGGGTAGGCGTAATTGCAGTGACCAACACCAATTTACCATCTTGGTTAGCGTTTAAGCGTTCAAGACATTGGGGATGAACTTTAGCTTTGTGTTTTCCGTGTGTATCGAATTCGTGCGGCAAAAGACCAGCATTTGCTGCGACAGTAGCGATAGAAGACAACGGTGTGTTTCGGCAAATTTCAATATCAGACTGCATGGATACTCCAAAAAAATGGCTAACACGTGGCGTTCAACATCAAGCAATCGAAAGACTGTATTGCTGTTGCGCAAACGTTTGCGCGAGAATAATACTGGTTAAATAAGAGGTGTAAAGCAGTTCATGCGCCTTAGCGTGCTACATAATAACAAAAAACACTAAATACTGCGCTAGATCAAAACAAAAAGGTCACCAAACGGTGACCTTCGCATATTTTTCGCTCTAAGTGCCTGGTTCTTAGCGATCCCAGTAGGTCTCTTCTAGGCTGTCTTCGCGCTCAGGAAGCGCACGAGAGAGGCGAGGAGAGTGCTGAGTTAGCACTTCGTAGCTTACGCGGTTTGCGTACTTACAAATCTGAGATAGAGAAGAGTAAGTTAGGCAGCGGACTTCATGTTTTTCTGAGTTCGGCACTTCTTTCTGGTGGAAAGAGTTTGCTGCCATGTCGTGTAAAAGTGCAGACAATGCCGCGTCACCTGCACCGTTAGTGTTCTTAATCTCAAGAGGGCCACCTAGATAAGGGCCAATATGAGAGTAGACTTTCATCGGTTGTTTACAGTCTTCTTTACGCATCGCACGGCTGAATTCAAACTTGTTGAACTCTTCGATAGAGCCTTCAAGGATGTCGTGCGTGGTTTCACGTTTAACTTTCTCTTCCGTGTAACCTGCCATGTATAGACCATCTGGGCCAGCGGTACATAGAACAAGGTCAACCCACTCAAGTGCTTTATCAGCAGCAGTTAGTGGATCTGTTTCACCTGTTAGCGCTGCGCCTTCTTCTTCGTTCATCGCCACAACAGACACGTTTTCACGAATGTACTCTTGCCACCACTCAGCATTGCCTTCGATTACGTATTTTGTGCCTAGCGTCAATACAACAGGAACATCGTGCTTCTTAGCAAAATCAATTGCTCGTTGAACCGCTTGAGGCATTTGGTCTTCTTTCTTACCACGCATTAGGTAAGAAGATACGACTAGAGCTGATGCTTTCTTAAATACTTCTTCAGGGATGCTCTCTGGAGAGAGTTTGTTCATATGACCTTCGTTGATCGCGAAAGTACGCTCACCATCTTGAGAAATAAGTGTGTAGCAACGACCAATAGGGCCATCCACGGTTTGTAGGTGGTTTAGGTTCATACGTGAAGAGGTGCGGCATAAATAACGGTATGCGAATGAACCTACTTGGATGTTCTTTGACATCACACCAAGAAGTACTGACTTGCTGTCCGCAAGTACAGAGTAGTTATGCAGTGTATTACCGATCGTGTCACCCGGGTATTGGTGAGTGATCAGGCCTTGCTCTACTAGCTCTTCATATAGTGCGTCTGCTTTGCTCTCTTCAAGAACGAGAGAGTGTCCTTTACTAAGGTTGTACTTTTCTAAAAACGCATCGTCTACACGCGCTTCGATATCAACGATGGTTTGACCAACACCGACAATGGTAGGCCGATACAGCTTTGGCGCCTGTCGAGTTTGGTGGACTAATGGATCTCGAGCGTGAGTTGGGAAGTAGTGTTTAGATTTACGCTGACCGGGAAACTTCATGCTTGTTCTTGATTGAGAAAAAAAGAGGCGGGATTGTATCACAAAATTCTGAAAAATCGTTGCGTTTTATTGCAAAGAAGTTCGCCCGCTGAAAAAAGCAGCGGGCTGATGTTTTTAGCAACGATCAGGGATTAATTTGTCGGAGTTACAACTGGTTCCACGTAAGCTTTGGTTCCCCACAATGGTACCGTTGATAAGCTGTGTTTAAAGCTACCCTCAGTCTCTTTGGTCGTGTAAGACAAGTAAAGTAGAGTTTGATTTTCCGGATCGTAGATGCGTCTTACTTTCATTGTTTTAAAGAAGATACTTTTCGATTTCTTAAATACGACTTCCCCTGATTTGCTCTTGTCGATTTTCGCGATCATTTCTGGTGTGATGTCGCCAGTTTGACGACAAGAAATGGAACTATCACTTGGATCAGACAGGCTAAGGTTTGCTTCTATCGACGCAATATGACAAGTCACTCCCGTTACGACTTCATCTTGTAGATGACCTATCTTAATGTCTTTCATTGTGAACATACCTAGCGAGACGTCGCCGACTTCATTGTCACCACATCCAGCCAAGACCGTTACCAAACCTAAAGCAAGCAAGCGTTTTTTCATTTTTCATCCCTTAAATAGGCTAATTTATTGATTCAATTTATCAGACGCACACGATTAAAACAAAATTTGGCCTAACCTCAGGTGTTTAGCTATGTTTGTTACAGTCTTCATGCTAATGTACGGCAAACCAAAGCCTATGGGGTTGTTTTAAATGAACGAACAGCAGTTAACAGCCGTTAACAAAAAGAACGATTGGCTGTATAACTTGGTGGAAGTGGAATTCCCTACACCAGAAAGCATTAAAGGGCGTGAGCTCTATCTTGATTCAAGCACACAATGCGAGTTTTCGCTCCTTGATTCATCTTCTCTTCTCTCTAAAGCAACACAGACTTCTGCTGAGAATATCTATCTAGTTGATTTTCATCGTCTGACGATTATGTTTGCCTTGCTTCAATCAAGTAGATGGGAACATAAAGAGCAACAAGACCTCATTATTGAGTTCCTAACTCAGATTATTTTGTCCTCTGAGTATGAACTGTACGTTGGTTTTCATGATGGTGAGCCTACCGCAGCAGCGATTGTTAGCCAGTACGAGAAGCAAACGTTAATATCTGATGTCGTTGTATCTCAAAACTTAGACAAACAGACCTTTATTGGTGATTTAGCTAAAAAACTAGCGGAATCAGACAAGTTATATGAAACAATAATCGCTGAAACTTGATCTAAGTCGATATCTGCGCATACGAGCAGACCTACTATATCGGCAAATTTGCCATTGGTTAGATAAAAATGAAGAAGCGTTTAACGCGTTGGTTAGCTGTTATTTTATGGTTAGGGACAACCGCGGTAAGTGCGAGCAATGATGAATCTTGGGACGTGAAGCGTATTTTGGTGCTTCACTCCTATGACCCATCTTATCAATGGACGAATGATATTCAACACGGTATTGAAGAAGGCTTTGCCCAAGCAACTGGTGAAGTAAAGCTGTCTATCGAGTACCTAGACTCCAAACGTGTACATTCTCATGGTTATCTGCAGAGAATGGGGAATTACCTTCAACTCAAATATGAAGGCTATCAGTTTGATGGTGTCGTTGTAACTGATGATGCTGCTCTTCAGTTTATTAAAACTTATTACCCCAATGCTGAACGTAAAACTCCAATAGTTGCAGTTGGTATTAACAATCTCAAAGCAACATTAGACAACGTTTCTACAAATGGCAGTGTACTATATGAAGTAGATCGAATTGATGAAAATATCAATTTGATTAATAAACTGCGTCCTAAAATCAAGACTCTTTATTATTTAGCCGATCACAGCATTACAAGTGAACACATCCGTCAACTTGTATTAGAGCATATGAACCGCTTCCCACAAATCAAAGTGGTAGAAGTTCGCAGCAAGACCTTGAGTGAGACTGCTGAGCTGCTGAAGCATATCTCTCCAGATGATGCGGTATTGCTGACTCACTATAATACCGAGACAAGCAAAGGCAAATACCATACTTACCAAGAAATCTCTCATGTTATTGGTACCTCAAGTGCTGCGCCTGTTTTTGTTTTTTGGGAGCACTATTTAGGTGAACCTGGCATTCTTGGTGGCTACTTAAATCGATCTAAGAACTTTGGCTTTGAAGCCGCTGAGTTGATGGCTGGGAAAGTAGGCTTATCGCTATTACCAACCATGAAAGAGCAACCGGTTACTGAAGCCGTACTCGACCACATTGCCATTGAGAAATACAACATCAGCCGTTATTTGATACCGAAATCGGCAAAAATCATCAACAAACCAGCACCTTTAATAACGATAAATTACAAAACCTTATTAGTTGTAGGTGCGATTATTGGTGTACTTTCGTTAATTGTCGTAGTTCAGTTTATGGTTATTCGGCAACGAAAAGAAATTGACCGAAAGAACCGTAAAATAGTGGTTTTGCAAAAACGTACATTGAGTGTCCAAAAAGAGATGATACACGTATTAGGTGAAGCGATTGAATCCCGCTCGGGAGAAACAGGGAACCACGTTAAGCGTGTCGCCAAACTTTCCGCCAAATTAGCTGAGCTGTGCGGACTGAGTCATCGGGAAATTGAGATGATCGAAATTATCTCTCCAATGCACGATGTAGGAAAAATTGCAGTTCCGGAATCTATTTTGGACAAATGTGGACCACTGGCACCAGATGAGTGGGAAGTGATGAAACTCCATACGACGAAGGGTTTCGACTTACTGAATACCAAAGAAGGTGATGTTACCAAATTGGCGGCAATCGTTGCTCATGAGCATCATGAACGATGGGATGGAAATGGCTACCCAAATGGTTTAGAAGGCGAGTCTATTCATTTATTCGCCCGGATCACGGCAATTGTAGACGTTTTTGACGCACTATTGAGTGAGCGCTGCTACAAGAGAGCCTGGAGCATCCAAGAAGTGATCGAGCTTTTTGAAAAAGAAAGAGGGCAGCAGTTCGACCCATTTTTGTGCCAATTGCTATTGGATAACCTGGATGATTTTGTCGAAGTAAGAAACATGCATCCGGATTTCGAGAATATTGCGAGCGTTTGCTCGGATAGAGATCTCACTAATTAAGAGTACTGAAAATAAATCGGTGATCTTGTCCAGAGTTTTCCTATTTTTCACCGCCATTTTACAGAAAATGCAAACTATGTCGTTTAAACATTTCTAAACTTAAATATCATGGGATTACATTTTTAGTAAAAAGAATTAAGTCGAGTTTTAATATCGACAATAGAATCGGAAGTACATCCAAACTTAACTACAACGATAATGTACCGCGATTTTGGGAGAAACGTCATGGCGATAAATAGTGTCAAATGTGTCATTTTCGATTGTGATGGCACATTAGTAGATAGCGAAAGGTTATGTTGCCAAGCTCTGGTTAATGTTTTTAGTCACTACAATGTTGAAATGCCTTTCGATGAATGTGTTGCACACTTTAAAGGTGGCAAGTTAGCCGATATTTTAAGTGATGCAAAACAGCGTGCTGGCTTGCGTGTTTCACTGGATGTTCTTGAACCACAGTATCGTGAACAAGTAAAAGAGCTATTCGTCCGTAACCTTGAGCCAATGCAAGGTGCCAAGGAGCTCATTGAATACTTAAACGACAAGGGCATCGAGTATTGTGTTGCTTCTAATGGCCCCAAAGACAAAATTGAGTTCTCTTTGGAATTAACCGGGCTACTGCGTGCGTTTAAAGGGAAAGTGTTTTCCGCGTTCGATGCGAACAGTTGGAAGCCAGAGCCAGATCTTGTTCTTTACAGTGCGATGAACATGGGTTTTCTCCCTAGTGAATGTTTGTATGTTGACGACACTCCTAAGGGGATTGAGGCAGGTTTGAACGCCGGAATAAAAACGGTTCAGCTGTATAATGGCGCACCGATTAACCTTGTTGACGATGAACGTGTCATTCGTGTGCACCACTTAGAAGAACTCAAAGAGCAAATTGCTTGTTTATGATCTAATGGCAAACTTTACTGAGAGTGTGTATGTGCTTGAATTTTGTTTGTATCAAAGGGGTTTGATGTAGGCATTGAATGGACGAGAAGTTTTTTGTGTGGAATCCACATGAAGCACATGTGAACTTTTCTCCATCAGTGGAGACAATGTATTCGTCGCCTTGGCAAAGGGGGCAGTTTAGATCTTCCAAATTATTCTTATATTCTTTTTTTTTCATATAGTCACCAGCAGCAAATCAATGTTGACACTCCGAGAATAGCCCAATCAAAACGTATTTGAACGATCTTTGAACAAGAGTCTAATTTAATTGAGACTCACTTCAAAGTATATCATTCCGTATGATTTGCAGGGGCTATTCTGTTATGGGCAGTGGATTCTATTAATCAACGAATTTATTGTAAAACGATCTGCTTTCTCTCTGTGCTTTAGTTGTCTCTTTCCTTTACCGAATTCTTTTTAGAACTCGTGTTAATTAGGCAAAAAAATAGGGCTCCAATCGGAGCCCTTTTTATTGAGTAAGCACTTAAGCTGTTCGGTACCTTTCTAGTATCTTACCGAGCGAAACTGACGCTTGAGTAAGGTTTGCAACACCAACGGTAGATTGTTCAGCGACATCTTTGATGGTATTTGACTGGGTACGAATATCCGATAATTCTGAGGCAATATCGTTAGCAACAGCGCTTTGTTCTTCTGCTGAAGTAGAGATCTGAATGCTCATGTCCATTAACGAACGAGCTGAATCGGCGATCGATTGTACATCTTGACCAATCTCATCAATCAACTGGCTGCTTGTTTGCGCTTGTTTTACGGTTTGCTGAGTAATGGACGCAATGTTTTGGCTTTCTGATTGTAACTTTTCAATCATCGCTTGAATCTCAACGGTAGCTTGCTGTGTTCGACTTGCTAGTGTGCGAACTTCATCAGCAACAACCGCAAAACCACGCCCTTGCTCACCTGCTCGAGCCGCTTCAATCGCCGCGTTTAGCGCAAGAAGGTTGGTTTGCTCAGAAATGGCATTGATGGTTGTGATTACATCGTTAATCTGAGTCGTGTTTTCATTCAGGCTTGTAACAGAGCTTGATGCTTGTTCAATGTAACTGGAAAGTGTTTCAATTTCTGAAATTACTGACTGTACGCGTTGACGGCTGTTGTCAATTTGATGAGTGTCCTGCTCAGAACGTTGCATCGCATTTTGTGCAATAGATGATACTTCATTTGAAGAAGCGGTCATTTCTTCCATTGCAGTGGCTACAGAATCAAGAGACTGATATTGCTGGGTGATTTGAGTTTCACTCAACTTCATGTCCTGTTCAAACGATGAAGATGTTTCACTCAAGGTATTCGCATTATCTTTAACGTTGTTTACCAACTCAGAAAGCGTATCCATTGACTTATCAAGAGCGCAACCGATCGTTCCAAATTCATCGCGCCCTGGATGGAAGCCTAAGCGTGATGTTAGATCTCCGTTACCAATTTTTTCAGTTGTCGTGTAAAGCACCCAAAGTGCGCCGCCTAAGAAGGTCGCGACCCAGTAAATAAAGATACCAAATGGAACAGCCCACAGATAACTGATAAAGAAAGAGGATAGGGCATCTGATTTGGCATCTTCGTAGCCTTTACTACTATCAATGGTCAACTGCACATTTTGGCCATTACCGAGTTGGCCAGATACAGTTGCAACACCGTTGTTAAAAGATGAATCGTTGATTGCATTCACCTGAGTTAGGCCGGATATGTTTGGCACGGAATTGCTACTTGAAGAAATAATACCTTCAAGCTTACTTTGTGCTACTTCAACTGCGTGATTTTCAAATTGTTCAACTTCGTTGAAATACCGTGTGGTTGCGAGTGACGTCAATGTCACGAAGAACATTAAGAATATGACCCACATTTTGTCGTTGATCGACATTTTGATAAAGAGTCGATCTATGGTTCTAAACTCAACTTCTCTCATTCGTTGCTCCATTTGAGATGGTTGGGGGGAGATGGTTAAAGGTAAAGGTATATCGAAACAAAATATGCGATGGAGCGCAGCAAATAATGTAACAACTCATTGTTGGATTTCAATAAATGCGATCTTAGATCGCATATAACAGTATTTCATTCTAATAAATTGAGCTATTTAATAAAATGCAAGTGCAAATGATTGAGTAGTGATTTCGTGAGGGGTAAACCGGTTATTTACTAATCGAAAGGCGTTCGGTGACGAACGTCAGTTTGGGCATGGGAAGGAAGAAATAACTGTAGAATCTTGTTTTGAGCTCTTATCGCAAACGTTTACTTATGATTCCTGTCATAGCTTTCTAAAACTTTACTTCTCGCTGTCATGAATGTGTCATATAAAGGCTATAAAAAGGAGTTACTGTCATCAACGAAGAAGAGATATGGCGGTAAAAATGGAAGCATGTTTGCTTCAGGAGATATAAACAAAGGAGGTCACAATGAGCGACCAATACCAAAACGACGAATGCCTAGAGATGCTTGATGCTCTTGAAATCGGTATTATCTTGTCGGACTACATTGGCTCAGAAGACGAAGCCGAATAAGTACAATTAGTACTCTCACCGCGTCACAACAGACGTTATACTAAGTTCATGTAAGACGAGCCAAAAGGCCACTCACAGCGTCTAATGAACTTTCTAGCCCACCTGCATATTGCAGACCACTGTAATAGCCATTTAATGGGAAACTTGCTTGGAGATTTCGTAAAGGGAGATCCAAGCAAGCAGTATCAGACTGATATTTCCAATGGCATCAAACTTCATCGCTTTGTCGACCGTATTACCGATCACCACGCCATTGTTGAAGAGTGCAAACCGCACTTTACTGGCGTTGCACGTCGCTTTGCTCCCATCGCCCTCGATATGTTTTGGGATCACTGTTTAGCCAAGCATTGGCATTCATTTAGTGATCAATCGTTAGATTCCTTTGTTCGTTATGCTTATCAGCAAGTGAATGAGCAAATATCGAATGATCTACCACCTCGCTTTTTATTGCTCCATAGCCGGATGTGGAGTGGGGGTTGGTTGCAGTCCTATCAAGACTTAGAAAACATCGAGTTTGCGCTTCATCGAATGTCACAAAGAACGCCGCGTATGGCTGACCTCACCACAACGTTCGAGGTTCTAGATAACGAATATGAGCAGCTGGAAGCGAAATTTGCTGCGCTTTATCAAGATGTGCTGAATCAAGCCGCTGAGCATCATCAACAGTTAATTAATTCATAACGCCTCGAGTGCTAAAGGTAGTATGACCAAAGGCGCTCTGGTAAACTCTGCGCTCCAAAAATTATGAGGTTTATCATGTCCGTTAATTTCGCTGATCTTGGCATTGAACAACAGCTGGTTGATACCCTAAGTGGTATGAATATCGTGACCCCAACGCCGGTGCAAGAAAAGTCGATTCCACACGTATTGGAAGGTAAAGATCTACTGGCTGCTGCACAAACTGGTACTGGTAAAACTGCAGCATTTGGCTTACCTATCATACAAACGGTTCAGCAACAGAAACGTAACGGAACACCACAAGCTTTGATCCTTGTGCCTACACGTGAGTTAGCGCAGCAAGTGATGGATAACCTGACGCAATACGCGACAAACACTGACCTTAAGATTGTTTGTGTTTATGGTGGGACGAGCATTGGTGTACAAAAGAGAAATCTAGAAGAAGGCGCAGATATCCTTATCGCGACGCCGGGTCGTTTGCTTGACCATTTGTTTAATGGCAATGTAAACATCTCTAAAACGGGCGTTCTTGTGCTTGATGAAGCAGACCGCATGTTAGACATGGGCTTCTGGCCAGATCTACAACGTATTCTTCGCCGTTTGCCTAAAGATAAACAAACCATGCTGTTCTCTGCTACGTTTGAAAAACGCATTAAAACTATCGCTTATAAACTGATGGATTCTCCGGTTGAAGTGGAAGTTTCACCTGCAAACACGACCGCAGAAACCGTGAAGCAAATGGTTTACCCGGTCGATAAGAAGCGTAAACGCGAACTGCTTGCTTACTTGATTGGTTCTCGAAACTGGCAGCAGGTGTTGGTATTTACAAAGACCAAGCAAGGCAGCGATGAACTGGCGAAAGAGCTTAAGTTGGATGGCATTAAAGCGGTTTCTATCAACGGTGATAAATCCCAGGGTGCGCGACAACGTGCGCTTGATGAGTTCAAAGAAGGTAAAGTGCGTGCGTTGATTGCAACCGACGTAGCAGCTCGTGGTTTAGACATTCAGCAACTTGAGCAAGTGGTTAACTTTGATATGCCATTTAAGGCGGAAGACTACGTCCATCGTATTGGTCGTACAGGTCGCGCAGGTAAATCTGGTCTTGCGGTTTCTTTGATGAGCCGTGATGAAGAGTATCTATTGCATGCTATCGAAAATCTACTCGATCAACGTTTACCACAAGAATGGTTAGAAGGGTTTGAACCAAGTCTGATCGAAGAGGTTGAACCGGAGCGTAATGGTGGTGCTCGTCGTAAGAGCCGTTCATCTGAAAAACGTAAACTAAAGGCTAAGTTAGCTATCCACAAAAACCGTGGTAAAAACCGCCGCTAGAAAAGGTGATGGGAGATATCAGTAACCCTGATTAAGCCGTCTTTGCTTCTTGGTACGCCTCAAGCGTTTGCGGCATTGCCAATAAGTAGCCTTGATACATATCGAAACCGAGTTTTTTCATTAAGTTAAGTTGATGCTCGGTTTCAATTCCTTCGATAACCGTTTTCGAGTTGATTTCCCGCGCTAGAGTAAGGGCTTGTGTTAGTTTCTGGCTATCACCATTTTCGTACTGCAGCAGTAGCGATCTATCGAGTTTGATAATGTGGGGCTTGACACTCTTAGCCCGTTCTTTGGTTGACGCATTAATTCCGTAATCATCAATCGCCAGCATATAACCGCTGTGACCTAGTTTTCTCGTTGCATGGTGTAGTGTCGCTTCGCTACTTGCATCCACTTCGACGAGTTCCATCACAACTTGTTGTTTTTGAACTCCTGCTTGTTTGAGTGTTCTTTTTAGTAGGTTGTAGTAGGAGCGATCTAGAGCCAGCATTTCTGCGGCTTTTGGGAGCACGTTTAAAAACAGTTTTTTGGCGTGAAATCTGGATTGACCGAAGTTTTGAATATGGATGAGTCGACTTAAGCGTTCCACATTGAGCTGATCACTTTCGTTAACGGTGTTTGAATGAAAAAAAGCATCAGGCCTTATCATTAACCCGTCTTTATTTGAGATTCTCACTAGAGCCTCGAGACCAATGATCTTCAACTCATTCTGATATATGGGTTGAAAGACACTTCGCAAAGTAAGATGTTTGTACTTTGCAATAAACTGCCCATCTAACTGTTTATGAATGCAACTCACTAGTTGCTGTATGCTCATCATTATTACGTAAACCTAAGCCAACTTCTTATTTTAAAAGACTTTTAAGTATGAGGGTTACTTATTTTTCGCCAATAATCTTTATCTAATAGATTGTTATTACAGTTAGCAAGTGATGTCGTACGAGATGATTAGAAATGTCGAGTCGTATCAAATTTAATGGTGTCAAATGTGATAGCGACAAGATTATTTTATGAGGTTCACCACTGTAAAACCGCATACAATTGAAGGTATTTTCTTACGAGCTGTTCTTTGTTTGAGCGTCGAAGTGGATGTCCAAACTTGATATAGCAAGGGCTGATACCAAATCGTGAGTCCAGAGAGTGGGTTAATTGGGATTCACTCGTGTATAAGGTTATTCCTTGCTCTGTGTACTCATTTATTGAGTCAGGTAGCTCTCCCATCCACCAATGCAGCAACTCTCTACTTGTTTTGCTTCGGCTAATCCAATGATCACTTACCAGCAGCAACAGATCATTTGGCTGAAGGGCATAACCATATTCGCTTTGCCACTCTGTAATAGAAGACAATAAGTTTTCACGGCACGCCTTTCCCGCACTGACCAAGTGATGAGTTAACACCCATACAGTGCCTATTTCTGATGAAATTCGGTAGTGGTGAGGCTGTTCTGGGGTGTCGAGCACCTCTAGGGATTTGATCACGCTGTTATGACCAAAATGTGAAAGCGTATGTTCCATACGACGAGCAAACGCAATACCGAGGTGGTGTTCACTCATGCCCTGATTATGTACCGCTGGGTAATGCTTCTCACACAGCTTAAGACAATCGTCTTGAAAATCATTGACGCTTTGGATAACTAAGTCGAGTAGCAAGTATATTCCCTTAACGGTTACAAATTAGGACGGCAAAAGGTTAGCATAGTCTTTTCAGGATAGACTAATTTAGATGGGCAACTTCTTGATCTAAACATCAAAATTGAGAATAGAGTTCCGCGAGATATATATGATTAAACTAGAAAGAGCACAAAAAGAAATCCTAGCTGTCGCCATTCAAGATTATATGCAAGATGAACTGAGCGTTGAGATTGGCCAGTTCGACAGTGAGTTTTTGATTGATTTCATTACGGAGAAACTGGCTCCAATCTATTACAACAAAGGGATTGAAGACGCAAAAGCAGTAATCGAACGACGCATGCTAGAAATGAATGATGAGTTGTATGAAATAGAACAAGAAGTCCAACTCTAAGTTTCCGTTTTACAAACGGTTTTAAGTTCCTTCAAATTTTTCGAACAAGTTGTTTTAACGAGTTATATTGGTTAGATGTAAAGGATGGTAAATAATCTGTTTCACACAAGGTAAATAAGTTAATGTTGTGTTTCTTGCTCAACATCAACTTAGGAACATATCTAGGAACGTGAGATGGAAACACTGGTAAAGAACTACAACCTACCTGCACGATTTATGCATTGGCTATCAGCACTTTGTATCATCGGTTTGTTTGCTGTGGGGTTGTGGATGGTCGACCTTAGCTACTACAGCGAATGGTATCGTACGGCACCACATTATCACCGCTCTGTGGGCATTCTACTCGCAATACTCACTTTAGCGCGCATCGTATGGAAACATGTGACGGCGTCACCAAAAGTGGAAGGAAAACCTTATGAAGTGGTCGCAGCAAAAGCTGCGCATGGTGTGATGTATATATTGCTTATCACTATCTTTATTTCAGGTTACCTCATCTCAACATCTGATGGTCGCGGTATCGAAGTATTTAATTGGTTTACGGTACCTAGTGCAGGGGAATTATTCCCTGGTCAATCAGATATTACAGGTGAAATTCACTTCTATGCGGCTTGGGCTGTGATCCTAATGGCTGGTTTGCACGCCGCTGCTGCACTCAAACATCACATTATCGATAAAGACAACACATTAAGAAAAATGTTAGGAGCTTCAAAATGAAAAAGTCACTTTTCGCTACAGGATTAGCTATTGCAATGGCACTACCGTTTGGTGCTAATGCAGCAGATTACGTTATCGATACGAAAGGCGCTCACGCATCTATTAACTTTAAAGTTAGCCACCTAGGTTACAGCTTCATCAAAGGTCGTTTTAATACATTTTCTGGTGACTTTTCTTTTGATGAAAACAACATCGCTGACGCTAAAGTCAACGTAGTGGTTGATACAACTAGCCTTGATTCAAACCATGCTGAGCGTGACAAACATATCCGCAGCGGTGATTTTATCGATGCAGGTAAATACAGTGAAGCGACGTTCAAGAGCACAAAAGTCGTAGATAAAGGCGACGGTAAGCTAGATGTAACGGGTGACCTTACTCTTCACGGTGTGACTAAACCAATCACGATTGAAGCAGAATTTGTTGGTGCGGGTAACGACCCATGGGGTGGTGAGCGTGCGGGCTTCATTGGCCAAACTCGTCTAGAGCTTGCTGATTTTGAAATCCCGGTAATGGGTTCTTCTAGCTACGTTGATATGGAACTGCACATTGAAGGTGTTAAGAAGTAATTTCTTAACTTTCATGACGCAAGCTTGCACTGCTTAAACTTGTATGGCTTGAACGAAGAAAGCGCTCCAAATAGAGCGCTTTTTTATTGGTGCCAACTTGTCTTGCTAGTTTTTATTGTCTTATGCAGTTTCTAGTACTTTGTCTTCAACTAGGTTTAGACGCTCGCCGTACACAGGGCGAAGAGCTTTAAGAACTTCGCAACGTGTCACTACGCCAACCATCAAACCGTTTTCTAGTACAGGAAGCACTTGAGGCTTACTTACTTTGATGCTCTTAGCACGCTCTTCTAGAGAAAGAGAAGTAAAGCGTGTTGCCATACCCATGCTTGTTGTTGGGTAAAGTTGCTCTTTGTCGATACACAAGAACTCAACTACATCCACTAAACGGTCGTTTGCGTCAATTGCTACCACGTCGCGGCTCATCAAATCGACAACCTTCTGCTCTTGAGCTGGGATGTAATCCTGACACCAAAGCTCTACCATTACGTCGTGAGCAGAGAAGAAGCCGACTAGACGATTTTCAATGTCAACAACAGGAGCACTGATTAGATTGTTGTCTAATAGGGTATCTAGTGCAGTTGATACTGGCATTTCTACGCTCAGAGTAACTGGGCTCGGGTTCATAATCTCTTTTACAATCGATGCGTTTTTCATAGTGCGTTCCTTAACTGACGTGAGTGTTGTAGTGTTTGTAATAGATGCAACTTCTGCTGCTTTTAATTCTGGGCGACGGTAAATGCACCAGTTAGCTAAGCCAACCAATACGGCACCACCGACGATGTTGCCAAGTGTTACTGGAATTAGGTTTGCAGTGACAAAGTGACCGACATTTAAATCTGCATATTGAGAAGCCGGTACACCAACTGCAGTCCAGAATGATTCCGGTGCGAAGTTCGCGATAACGATACCTAGCGGTACCATAAACATGTTTGCTACACAGTGCTCAAAGCCGCTGCTGACGAACATTGCTACTGGTAGAATCGTCATGGCTGCTTTTGTCATTGCATTTGCAGAGCTGAATGTCAGCCAGATAGCAAGACAAACTAACAAGTTACATAAAATGCCCAATGCAAAAGCTTGAACCAATGTGTGGTGTAGCTTGTGCTGTGCGATGTTTAGTGCATTTAAACCCCATTGACCGGCATCCATTTGGTACAAGCCTGCTGCGCTTACCAATGCAAGTAGGAACATTGCACCGATGAAGTTGCCCACATAAACCTTGCCCCAAATCGACAACATCTTGCCGAATGAGATTTGTTTGTTTGCCCATGAGATGCTCGAAAGCACTGAGCTGGTAAACAACTCACCACCGCAAATAACGATGAGTATTAAACCCATACTGAATGCTAAACCACCTGCAAGACGGCTAAGACCCCAACCCGCATCCGCACTACCTGTAGTCACTGTGATGTAAAACAAGAATGCTAAACCGATGAATGCGCCTGCCATAATTGCCAAACCCAGTGTCATGCCGCTGGTTTTGTTTGCTTTACTAAGAGCAAACTTCTCAGCTTCAGCCATCATCTCTTTTGGAGAGAAATACTGGTGATTTTGAGGGCTGGTCACCGCCATAATGACTCCTTAGTCTGTGGTTCCATATGAACTCCTTGGTTAATGAACTCGAGTGTTTTCTGTACTCGAAAGTGAAGGTGTTATTGTTTTTTGTTGCGGTGTTCCCGAACCGCATATCCAGATTAAGCAGGTCAGAGCTACAGGTAAAATTGATAATATTTAGAATCCTCATCAAATTATTTGATAAGTTTTTAAAGGCAGGTAAAATGAACCTCATTGCGTATTAGCGCATGTATTTTTGGGTTGCGAGAGTATGGGGAATACTCGCCAATTAGGGAGGACACTTTGCGCTACTCACTTAAGCAATTAGCGGTTTTTGACGCAGTTGCAGATACCGGCAGTGTAAGCCAGGCCGCGGATAAACTGGCTCTGACACAATCGGCGACGAGCATGTCGCTTGCTCAGTTGGAAAAAATGCTTGGTAGGCCTTTATTTGAAAGGCAAGGCAAGCAAATGGCTTTAACCCATTGGGGGATGTGGTTAAGACCAAAAGCAAAGCGTTTACTGCAAGATGCGCTACAAATTGAAATGGGTTTTTACGAGCAACACTTGTTGAGTGGACACATTCGATTAGGTGCGAGCCAAACACCTGCAGAACACCTAGTTCCTGACCTTATCAGTATCATTGATAATGATTTTCCTGAGATGCGTATCTCACTAGGGGTACAGAGTACGCAGGCTGTCATCGATGGCGTCTTGGACTACAAATACGATCTGGGTGTCATTGAAGGGCGCTGTGATGATAACCGTTTGCACCAAGAGATTTGGTGTCGTGACCACCTTACTGTAGTCGCAGCTTCTCACCATCCATTTGCACGTAACCCTTCGGTGAGCTTAGCTCAACTTGAACAAGCGAAATGGGTGTTGCGTGAACATGGTTCTGGTACTCGCAAGATTTTTGATAGCTCTATTCACCATCTTATTGAAGATTTGGACGTGTGGCGTGAGTATGAGCACGTACCAGTACTCAGAAGCTTGGTATCCAATGGGCAGTATCTAACCTGTCTGCCTTACCTTGATGTAGAACGCTATATTGAAGCAGGGGACTTGGTTGCGCTGAACGTACCCGATCTGAAGATGGATCGAACCTTATCATTTATCTGGCGTGCTGATATGGCGGAAAACCCGCTTGTTGACTGTATTAAGCGTGAAGGATTAAGAATGATGAAAGGCAAACCTTCCGTTCTTTAAGTGATATCCAAAACAAAATGGTCGAATTTTGGAATTGGCTCTGCATTTTGTAGGGCCTTTTTTGTGATTTTCGCTCAATTCACTGCATTTTTGTTATTTTCGAAATCTGTTGATTTATCGGTTGCGTCAAATTTAACGTGTAAAACATGCAACTTAGTAGGGTGTTAATGAGATCTTGATCACCGAACTCCTCGGTGGATATGCCTAGTATTGACTGCCTGATTTCAATGTATGAAGGCAGTTTTCGAACCATAACGGTACGAAACGAGCAAAGCGGGTAAGAATACCATGACCACACTTTTAGCAATTTCGATTACCACTGGCATTCTCTCTGGCGTATGGGGCTGGATCGCTATTTCCCTTGGCCTTTTATCTTGGGCGGGCTTTCTTGGCTGTACAAGCTACTTTGCATCCCCGACAAGTGGCTTGAAAGGGTTGGCAGAAAGCTTACTTACCAATATGACTGGCGTATTCTGGGCGATGGTTATCATCTATGGCTCAACATACGTGGGTTTAGAGATTATCGGTTACGTAATTACTGCTGTTGTTGCGTTCTTCATGTGTATTCAAGCTAAGCAAGCTTGGTTAGCGTACATCCCTGGTACTTTTATTGGTTCATGCGCGACTTTTGCTGCAGACGGCAATTGGCAACTTGTTGTGCCATCGCTGATCTTAGGTGGCGTATTTGGTTACTTAATGAAAGCAACAGGACTTTGGTTACATGCGAAATCAGCCGCTACTTCTTCGCTCGCTGAGCAAGTACAGTAGTGAACCCCCGATCTTATTTGTATCCGCTGTGTATTGAGACTTATCCCGTTCAATACAGTTAATCAAAATTACTGATTCTTGATACGAGCACACCAAATTGGTGTGCTTTTTTTTGCATGCTGTTTATTGATGGCTCATGACTAAGTGTTTCCGTTTGCCATCGTGACAACACGTTTAAGTGTCCAACGTAACAACACCGGGATGCACTCCATGCCTTTCTCCTCACAATGAGCCACAATGGCTAAGGCTAAATCGGGCTTAGCGTGTTTTTTCAAGACGCGATTAACGACTTTTTTAGCGGGAATAGGGTGTTCATGAGGAACTTTGATGATGTCCTTAAAGAAAATTTCAAACCCATTGTTATATAGAAAGTGTTCGATATCGCGATCTGGTAGTTCGGTAAGGCGATGGCGCTCTTGGTCATGTTCTAGATGGGCTCGGACGGTATTAGCATATTTCTTACCGGCAGGATCGCCATCGGTGACAACATGCCAGTCGATTCCGAAGCCCTGAGCGACTTTTATCAGTGACTTCAAACCAGATTGCGCAAATTCAACAATTTGAACGCCTTCTGCCGCTAAGTCATAACCACACTGTCGAGCGAGTTCATTGAATAGCCATACCTCTGTTTCACCTTCAACTAACAACCAGCAACGTGCAAATAGTGCTCCGGCCCTATGAAAACGAATATGAAAGCCAATCCTGCGTAGCTGATCGACACTGAATCGGTTCGTGTTAAGCGATCGAGCCATAGTTCGATCTGACAAGCGAACCAAGCGACGGATAGATGCCAGAGGGACGGAACCGAGTAAACGAGCACTGTTCGTGGTTAGGATTTTTTGCATGGGTAGTAGTTGTAACAAGCCCCATGCCCTTGACAGGTGAGTGGGATGTAATCGACCTTCTGGATCTTCAATCGTCAGTATGGGTCTCGCACAACGTCTAAGGTCATTAGGCCCTTTTGCTTGAAGATAAGCGTTGAGCAACCCCATCAATAGCAAACGTGTTTGCTTGTTATTCGTTTCTCTCAAAAACTGCGATAGCCCTTTTTCTGCGGAAGGGCTGGCGTAAAAAAGGCCATCACGCGGTTTTCTAGGGTTACCTTTCTTCACACTGCGGAACGCAAAGTAGTGTTCCACTAATGTTTGCATTGAGTCTAAACTACTGCGAACTTCACCTTTATTTACGTGCCCTGGCATAGCAAACAGACGTCGACAAGTGTTATCAATCCGTTTTTCTATACGTGCGTTTTTACTATCCCCATTGACATGATTTTGTTGTGGGAATCGGCGAGAGTCACGAAGTCGAATGACTGGGTGTAAGGTCATTAACTCGACGGCTAACTTATCTGAATGATGCAGTTGTTTTGGCTCGCCATCACAATTTAAGAATGCGTATTTGGTCGTGATATTGTGCCCGTCGCGAGTTGCACTTAAACGGTAATAGATGACATGTTCGTTATCTTCATTAATGCACCAGGTTGGTTTTATTCGTCGATAACGTCCCGCATTTGCCTCGTGCTTATCTTGTGCTTTGAAACAGAGGATGATTTGAAGGTGTTGAGTTTGTGGGTGCGAAATCGCATAGTCGACATGAAAGTCGGTCATTTCAAATTGATAGAGCGAACCATCTGCGGGTAAGGCGAGAGACAAGGCGTCGAGTAGGGATGATTTCCCCCACGTATTCTCACCGATTAAAGTGGTCAGTTCGTCAAAAGAGAGTGAAAGGCGTTTAATGCCTCTAAACCCAGAGATTTCGATGCGTTCTAGTCTCATCTCACTCCTCCTTGCAATTATTTGAATTATCGAGAGTTCTTTTGCTTCTCCTAAAGCATATATTAAATTGATCTAGGCAAGTTAAGCTCAGTTCACAAATTTAAGAGCATTCACCCTATGAATACAGACCGTTTAGGCGTAGAGTCACTTTCAAACTTGTACGTCTAACGTGTGTTGATCACGTAAAAATGAAATAACTAATTCTCTGTTTCATAAAATTCATGATTCTGTCATGATTCAGTTCTAATAATGATGTCCAAGTAACCTCGAGATGCTTAGTTCAGCGAGAATGACTTGGTTTGTAGACTAGGCAACGATTTGAAAACCTAGTGACCCTAAGTTAAAAAGCGTTAACAACGTATACAAACCAAGTCAACTCGCCCGAAGGGAGCGTGTCACTGATTCAATTTCTTTGTCAAACAATTGGGAAATAGATGACTATTACGCTGCATCGTTTTCCTTGAACTTAAATCAGTGACATCGCTCTGAATACTGCATCTTGAGGTCACTTGGGCATTTCGGAATGAAAAGAGAGAAGATGACGATGAATAAAAATCATAAGCCAGTCAGAATCAAATTGGCACACATCAATGACACTCATTCCTACTTTGAGCCAACGTCATTACAGCTGAAACTCAATATCGATAACGAACGAACACTAGAACCTTACGTGAGCGCTGGTGGATTTTCACGTATTGCAACGCGCGTAGAACAGTTACGCGACGACGCACAACGTCAAGGTCAGGGCATGTTGTTTCTTCACGCCGGCGACTGTTTCCAAGGTACGTTGTATTTTTCGTTATTCAAAGGCAAAGCAAACGCCGACTTATTAAACGCGCTAAACATTGATGCGATGGCTTTAGGCAATCATGAACTTGATATGGGTAATGAACCCGTTGCTCTGTTTTGTCAGCGTACCAACTTCCCTTTGCTTGCAGGTAACTGGGATTTATCGAATGAGTTGCCAACGAAAGATCACCGCATGGGCGATTGCGATAACGTATTGAGCTTCGATACTGGCACCCAAAGTGCGCAATATCTGGTGAAAGAGTTTCACGGAGAGAAAGTTGCCATCTTTGGTCTTTCTATCGACAAAATGAGCGACATTGCCAACCCCGATGCGGATACGCCATTCATCTCTGCCATTGAAACTGCTAGACATACTGTTGAACAAATTCATCAGGCGGGCATTAAAAACATCATCCTTTTAAGTCACTTAGGTTATGAAGGGGATTTAGAGCTTGCAGCACAAGTGGATGGCATTGGTATTATTGTGGGAGGCCATAGCCATAGGTTACAAGGTAACTTTTCAGCTATTGGTTTAAGTGAAGATGATCCTTACGGCATCCAAGTAAACGATACTTATGTTGTACAAGCTGGTTATCACGCATTAACCATGGGTCACTGTGTGCTTGAGTTTGATGAAAACGGCAAAGCAACCATGTTAAGTGGTCAAAATGAGCTATTGCTGGGACGTCGCATTTTCTGGGACTCAACGTTAAACGAGCAGTTAGACCAAGGTGTGTTTGAAGAGGCGTGTGATTTTATCCACGGTCAACCAAACGTGGTCGTTTGTAAAAAGCACCCAGAAACACAAGCCATCTTAAACGATAAGTACATCCCAAGAGTACGTAAGCTTCAATCACAAGTGATTGCCAACGTAGCTGAGAAGAAACGTCATGTTCGGATTCCTGATGAATTTGGCGGAAGTGAACTTGCTCCAGCAGTTGCACATTCTTTTTTGTACGCGCTAAACAAGCGGGGACATAAAATTCAGTTCGCTATTCATAACGCGGGAGGCGTGCGTACATCTCTCAACCCGGGAAATATTACCGTGGCAGATGTTGCCGGACGATTGTTGCCATTTGCCGTTCCAATCGGTTGTTATGAGGTGCAAGGAAAAGCCGTTCGCTTGGCATTGGAAGGTGCAATCAATAACGCCCTGAATAACGGTGTCGAAGGAACGGGTTCTGGTAGCTACCCTTATACGCATAACTTAAACTTTGAATACCTAGCAGAGGCACCGAAGGGGCAACGCGTTAAAAATCTGGAGGTTTTCGATGGTAGTCGTTGGTGTGAAATGGAAGATGAGTCTTGGTATTGTGGCGCTTCTTCTGCATACACCATGAAGGGTAAAGAGGGCTATGAAGCGTTGCTCAATATGAAGGGTGAAGGCTTTGTTAGCAATCTTTCCATGGCAGATTGCTTTATCGAGTTACTGACGGACCAGCCGAACTGTTTGAACCAAAGTCACAAACTTTACTCCCAGAGAAACCAATGACGTAAATTGGTATCTTTTTTGCTCAAGTGTTATGGCACATGCGAGTAAGAGGAAGAGAGTATGTGGAATAGCGATTGGGCTGATGCAGCGGTTGTTGTTGCGTGGGTTACTGTTTGGTCAACACTGGTTTACTTTGTACCACTAACGGGCTTATAAAGACCAAGCATTCAGAAAATTAGGAGCACGTATGTGCTCCTTTTTTACGTTTGAATCTTTTAGAATTCATGCTGTTGATAAATTATTCTCAATAAAATACTGTATTTTTATCGATAACGATTTTTTGTTGGAGATCCCTCCGAGCAGGCGTATGATGGCGGCGTTTGGGGAGTAGTTAGCGCAAGTTTATTTATCGTCATCTCGTTAAGCATCAGCTTATCCGGTAAATAAAGGTGTCACCTGATTCGTCACGTGATCACTTCAACGAGACCAACGCATTCATTGATTAGCAGACACATGGGTAATGTGACTGCTGGTTTGTATTGTTTGCGGAAGGTCAGCCCGAATAATGTCCTTCCGCATGGGAGGAAGCATGTCTCTTATCGAAAATACCACCCAATTAACCCAGTCTGTTCCACTGCAAGAATCACTGACAATGTACGGTGTGTTCGGTCTATTTACCTTGGTTTTAGTCGCACTTGATATTTATCAGACTCGTGGCGGCGTGATTACCATGAAAAAGGCAATTGGCTGGAGTGTCTTTTGGTTCTTACTAGCGTTTGTCTTTGCAGGCTCTATCTATTTCTTCTGGGATTATTACGCGCCACACAGCGTGTATGGTCACGAGAAAGCAACGATATCATTCTTAACAGGTTACTTACTTGAGAAGTCATTAAGCGTTGATAACCTATTTGTGTTTGCGATTATCTTTGCGCAATACAAGGTGCCAGAGCATTTGCGTCCACGTGCTCTATTATGGGGCGTGATTGGTGCACTTGTACTACGTGCGATTATGATCGGAGTTGGTGCTCAGTTACTTGCACAATACCATTGGGTACTTTACCTATTCGCAGCGTTCTTAATTTGGACTGGTATTAAACTAGCGCGAGATAAAGGCGAAGAAGAAGAAGTTAACCCGTACCCAGAGCAGTTCATTCGCAAATTTTTACCAGTGACAGATGAGTATCAAGGAAACCACTTGCTGCTGAAACAAGCGGGTAAGTGGGTCGCGACGCCGATGCTGATCGTTGTTGGTGTGATTGCGGTGATGGACGTAATGTTTGCTTTGGATTCGATTCCAGCAATTTTTGCAGTTACACGCGAACCGTTCTTAGTATTGGCTGCTAACGTATTTGCTCTGCTTGGTTTACGTTCTCTGTACTTTGTACTTCAAGCAATGTTGGACAAGTTTGTGTACCTAAAACCAGCTCTATCTGTAATCATGATGTTCATTGGTACTAAAATGCTGTTGGTGGGCACACAATACGAAATTCCAACTGTTTGGTCACTTACGTTCTTGGTGACGGTAATGACAACTGCAGTTATTGCTTCTATCTATAAGAACAAAACAACCAATACAGTTAGCGTTAAAATTACTAATCAAAATCCATAGTGATTTTGTAAAATCCTAAACATTAGGAATAATTGTTAGTTAAAATAATGTTACTAGGTGGCTTGGGTTTACAGGCGTAAATCCAAGTTATTCAACAATAGATGCGTCAATCTGCATAACTATGCATTTGGTTGAGTTTTGTATTTCAATGATTTGTAATGAGTTTGTTTTATAAGAAAAACTAATCTGAATTACCAAATTTTGTCATTTTTTGCTCAGAGAAAAAATGACTAATATACAACCAACGAAACAAATTACTGCTTTTAAAGAGAGGCAATCATGGCACAAGCAATGCAAATGACAAATGTAGCTTTACCAACCTCTATGGATAAGAAGACCTACTCGGTTAACTTCAAAGGATTGATTGCTCACCTATTAGACATTCTTTTCGTAGATAACTCTGCACCACGCAGTTACTACGCAGAAGACTTGTCTTCTCATATTCAGAAAGACATCGGTATGTACCGTTAATCTGACTGGAAAGCGAATTGAAAATGCCGGCTTCATCGCCGGCATTTTTGTATCTGAAATCTACACTTCCTCTAAGGAATAGTGCGGACTAGCTTTGTATTTAAAGGGAACTTTTCCAATCTGACAGAGCTTTGATGTGCTCTGGCCCGATCCCGCAGCATCCACCTATAATGGTTGCCCCTTGTTGGTGCCATTCTTGCGCAAAAGTTAAGTATTCCTCTGGTGATAGTTCTCGCATTGATTGTAATGCGCAGTTCGCTTCGTGGTTAGATTTGATAGCGGTGAAGTTGTTCGCGTAAACCCCAATTTCAATATCGAGCATGTGTTGGTCTAAAATCGCCTTGGTGTCACTGACGGCTTTTGCCATCACTTCAGGTACCGAGCAGTTAAAGTAAATGGTGATGGTATTTTTTGTGCGTCCACTTTGTGTCAGACATTCAATGGCTTGAATAACGGTTTCCCCAGAGCGCAACAACGCGGTTTCTAATGAGTCATCATTAAGAGAAAAGGCGTACGCAGTAGGTTTGACACTGTTTTCGAAGACCTTTTGTAAGCACTTTAGCTCTTCTAGGCTGCAGATGGTCTCTGCTAACCAAAGGTCAACATAATCTTCTTGAGCTTCATACAAAGTACGGAAAATGACTTCGCCTTGTTTAGGTTCGAAAAGGTCAGGGCGATAGCTACCAAATGCAGGCGGTATGCAGCCCGCTACTCGAACAGGTTTCGGCGACTTGTCTGCACATTCACGCGCAATTTGCGCGGCAAAGCGTGCTAGTTCACTACCTTGTTGCTCGTAAAGCTCTTGCCCAAGGTGGAATGGCACGCAGGCATAACTGTTCGCGATGATGATTTCAGCGCCAGCTTGAATGAAGTTATTGTGCGCTCGGTAAACGAATTCTGGCGATTCAATTAGAGCTTGTGCGCTCCAAAGCGGTTGAGTGAATGGGGCGCCCATGCGTTTAAGCTCTCGTCCCATGCCGCCATCAAGGATGGTTAACTTCTTCATACTATAATCCATCTTATTTTTTCCTTCTCGAACCTTAATCGAAAATGGATGAGATCGAAAGCAACCAATTTAGGAGATTAAGCGGGAAGGAAGAAAGACAGGGGAAAGAAGGAACACAGAAACGAAAACGGGGTTCCGCTTGGAACCCCGTCAAAGAAAGTAATGTTGAGATTACTTCTTACGGCAGTATTCAGCGATCACGTACATTGACTGACCGCCGTTTGCCTTACCTGAAACAAGTTTAGGGTCATCACCAAGGCTGATACCACGAATAACAGTACCTTGTTTGATTACTTGGTTAGTACCTTTAACTGGTAGGTCTTTGATTACTGTTACATCGTCACCTTTCTTAAGTTCAGTGCCGTTGCAGTCAACAGTTTTGTCGTCAGCAGACATACCTTTCATAGCCCAGTTCATTTGCTCTTCTTCCATGTACATCATGTCAAGAGCGTCTTGAGCCCAGCTTTCTGTGTTTAGGCGAGTAAGTTGGCGCCATGCAGTTACTTGTACTGCTGGAACCTGACTCCACATGCTGTCGTTTAGGCAGCGCCAGTGGTTAATGTCTTTAGGATCTTCGATCTCACCATGGCACTTATCACAAACCATGATAGCGGTATCAACTGTTACGTTACCGTGTGGTGGTACCGCGTAAGCAGTTAGTTGAGATTCAGAAGAACACAGTTCACATTTTGACTCGCAGCGAGCAAGCAGAGTAGCTTCGATAGACATAAGGACTCACCTTAGTAATGTTTTTTGGGTGGCGGTATTATCCACTTTATCCTGAGAAATAAAAGGGTGTTAGAGAATTAAAGGCGAGATTTTACAATATTCCAACCTGAAAGGAGCGAAGATGTAAAATATTGGCTAAACAAATAATATATAGAATATAAATAATGGTGCCAATTGTGTTGAGTGATGAATTAATCGTATTGATAAACCACAAAACTGAGAGGATAACGCCTCCCAATCTCTCAGGAGGCGAGAGGTTTAGCGTTCTATTATTTGTACTATCTCATCTTTCGAAATACTCATTTCTTTGCCGTCTACATCCTCATACTCATACATCCCAGTTTCTTCATTTAAATCTGGTTTTCCGTATGAGGTGATCATTTTCCCTTCATTTGTAGACATGAGATATTGGCTACTACCACAAGCCACTAAAAGAACAGCTGTCACTATAACGGCTAAAGCTCGCATAGAAGTTTCCTTGTGTTAGGTTGGTGAACTACGATAACTATTCAAATATAGCAGAGGCTCTGAAAAGGGCTGCTTGTTGAAAGAAATAAAAACGCCCAGCCAAAAGACTGGGCGCTTAATACTCATCGATGACGCTCTATTTTAGTACTGTTGTATTCGTAACAGTGGATAGAGAGTTGTCTTTAATGAAGTCAGCATTTTGAGCCTGCATTTCAAAGTAGTACGGTTGTTCAATCGTCGTTAGCGGAACAGCAAATGTACTGTGCTTACCATCACTACCAAACTGAACGAAGCTCGCACTGCCGACAACGCTTGTGTCTGAAGCATTGACCACTTTCAGCCCTAACTTCGCTGCGAGTGGTTGAGTACCAGCAAAAGGAGCGCCAGGGACGCTGTTTGGTACGGTGTCATCACCTTCGACTTGAGCCATGTAGAATGGCGTTGATAAGGTACCTTTTGCAGTTAGATCACTAACGTTGCTAAATGGGTCAACGGTATCTAAAGCGGTCTGTGCTGCATAGATAAATGAATTAAAACCAGCACCTAAAGCTGCGAGCTGTTCCGGGGAAGCTACCGATTCAAATGTCTCATAACAGGCTTTGTCTTCAATATCTGCACAACTTGCGTCTGCATAGCTACGATAGTCAGCTGATGCAGCATACGCTAAGTTATGTTTGATTTGTGGACCATAGCTTGCCGAACCAAGTAGCAAATTGCCAATTTGTCCGCCTGAATTAAATAGTGACGCGGAGCTAAATTTATACAGAGCATCAGCTTGGTCTGAGCCCAGCGTATTGTTTGCAGCAGCGACGGTAGACGCACCAACAATGCCACCAAGTGAGTGACCTAGCATCTTCACTTGCGAGCCCGCTAGAGGGTTAAAACCTTGAAGAGGGCCGCCGACGAATAACCCACCTTGTGCAGATACAACTAAGCTAGCTCGAAGGCCAAGTACGTCAAGAATACTTTGACGAAGGTTGTCACGTGCTACCGCGAGGTTAGACAGGTTTAGGTAAGCCAGTACATCCGCATTTGCTGAACGTTGGTCATCTAGGCTACGAGTACCATGGATAGGCAGGTCAATGGCGATAACAGCAACACCTTCTTTGACCATGTTGAAGGCAAAGCCATACGCGTTCTCTTTTGCTGAAGTAATACCGTGCTGATAGATAACAACGTCTTTTGCCACAGAATCCGCTGGAGTGAATAGTAACACTTCAACATCTTCGACTGACTTAACTTGTGGTACTGGTGAATAACGGGTAATAAGGCGCTCTTCATCCAACTGCTGACCGTTAGAAAGGTGTAGCTCGGTACCAACAAGCTTGAGCTGTTCATTCACATCAGTAGCAAGTTTAG
Organism: Vibrio rotiferianus; assembly: GCF_002214395.1. Classification (NCBI taxonomy): domain Bacteria; kingdom Pseudomonadati; phylum Pseudomonadota; class Gammaproteobacteria; order Vibrionales; family Vibrionaceae; genus Vibrio; species Vibrio rotiferianus. The sequence goes on along the minus strand of NZ_CP018311.1, from coordinate 1,870,368 downwards.
TCGGGTCAATACCGAGTTCTAACAGCGACGCAAGAATGGCCGGGTCTTCAATAGAACCACTTACTTTAGCCAAACTTGGCATTGCCGATTCCATCGGCTGCATGTTCCAGTTTGTACCTTGCTCTAGATAGTGAGGCAGGCGAACCACGCCTTGAGTAACATTGACGTTAGCACCAGACATTGCATACAACCCTTTAATCGCCTGTTTTAATTCAGGAGAAGAAGAGAAGTATTTATCGAAATCCTCGTCGTTATCAAATGCAGTAACAAAATCTTGAGTTTGCCCCAGAGATAGTGTGTAAGCGGTCGATAGTTCAATCCCCGTTTCCGCTGGATCGTTTTTATACAGGGTGTTAAGTGTGTTTGCACCGGTAGCGAAGCCTGTTGCAGTTACGCCTTTTACTGCTGCAAGCGTGTCCCCAACAGATTGAGTGCTAAACCATGAAGAGTAAACGATATCGGCAGGATTAACGTTCGCTAAGCCAGCTTGAGTGGCTATACCAAAGATACCCTCAATGCCAGTTGTTGCCGCTTGTACAAGTGCAAGATCACCCGTTTCGTACTTAACTTCTTTAGATTTGGCGACCGCGTAGCTAGAAGAGGTGCCGATAGGATCTCCGTTTACATCATTGACTTCTTGTGTCACCGCGAATACATACTCGCTTGATTCGTCAAGAGCATCTGCAAACTGAATGTATAGAGAGTTACCATTTGCTTGAACGACAAAGTCTTGATTGATGGTCAAGACTTCAGAGATAGGGTTTGAAGCGCCGTCCCAGTCAGTCAGGCGTTGATTAATTTTAATCACGCTAACACCAGATGCTAGCATACCTGTAGCAAAACCTTCGCCCTTGAAGTTTAGTACGATAGGCATAGTGGTTGACCAACCATCCATCGTATTCATTGCAGCGCGAGGATTTGTTAGCTGATCATCGCCATCGGTAGGGATCGCAAGTGTACCGTCGCTGGAGTCCATTAGTAGGAATGACGGGGCTGGGACATCTGCGTTTGCTCCTTGAAGGGTAAAGCTAATTTCGGTGTTTCGATCCAACAGCGCTTGCACTGCAGGTTCAAATGTAACGGTTTCAGACGTGCCTGAACTTGATGTGTTATCACCACAACCAGCAAGAAGGATTGCAGAACAAAGCAGTGATAGGTTGAATGTGTGTTTCATTGGTTTACTCCGTTATCCCATTACTTGAAGGTGTAGTTCATCTGTACTGCACTGATGTATGCACTACCTTCTGAGTCGAACGTAATTTCTTGATCTGCAGCATTGGTTTCTTTGAAAGAACCAGACTTACTTTTCACGTAGGCAAAGCCTGCATCAAATGTCAGATTTTCTTTCATTGCGTAAGTCACACCTGCGCTGTACCAAAAACGATCGCTATCAGGGATACTCAGTGTTGCTTTACCTGCTTGCTCGTCAAATGCGATACCTGCACGCAATGTCCATTCAGAGTTCAATGTGTATGTGCCACCAAATGAGTAACGGTTGTTGTCTTCGTATTTCTCTGGTTTGTAGAAGCATTGACCAGCAACACCATCGTTACATTGTGGGCTTGTTGCTTTTAGCTCCTCGAAGGTGCTCCAGTCAGTCTGTTGCCATCCGTAATGGATAGCCCACTGTTCAGTAAGTTGGTGGAATGCAGACAGCTCGATGATAGAAGGAAGAGAGATTTGTAAACGACCATCTACTTTTGCCGCTGAAGCGATCCCTGAATCGTAACTACTAAATTCACCTTCATCGAAGTCTAGGTCTACCTTAGAGCGGTAGCCGAAACCAAAACGGTTGTTTTCATTCAGCTCGTAGAGACCGCCGATGTTCCAGCCCCAAGCAATGGTATCGCCTTCCATGCCAATCAGATTGTCAGACGTTTTGCTATCGGAGCCGAATAACGGCGCTAGCGCACCTTTGTGGCGAGTAAGTTTTGCGTGCGCATAGACAAGGTTAATACCACCACCAATACTGAATGACTCATTAATGCGGTAAGCGATATTCGGGTTAATGTTCACTGACAACAGGGATGTATCACCGGCCATGTCGCCAGCAGAGATATCATTAGGATAATCTGTTGCAACGCCATAAGTCGTAAACATGCCGATACCCCAAGCCCATTGGTCATTAATTGGGCTGATGTAGTAACCAGCTGGGACAATTTGCAGTGGCGCTACGTCGTCAGCATGTTCCTTATGGTAGGTGTCATAAACATTTACTTCAGGGTCAACGATAGATAGTGCACCTGAAAACTGAGCCTCTTTGAAAAGTGTCATAGCAGCAGGGTTACGTGCAAGGACGCTCGCATTGTCTGCGACGGCGCCTTCACCTGAAAATGCTCTACCAAGACCAGATGCTGAGTGTTCAGCGACCTGAAAGCCCGCCGATTGGGCGTTACACGCAAACAATATTGATATTGTTAGCAGAGAGCAGTGCTTCTTGTTCATCCTTGACCCTCCTAGGGTGTCATTATGGTGGACCGAAGTCCTTGTAATTGTTGTATCGTGCCTACACCTGTTGTCATCGAAGTGAATTTCAACCTTGATGTAAACGCAATGTTAATTCTATGTTTAATATCTTGTCAAAGAATGAGTGTCTTTTGTGTTTTAAATTTGATGCATAGGTCAAATGAGGTTTTGTAAGGGCATGTATTATGGATATATTTTTATAAGAAATGGTATGACCAGAATTCTTTTGTAAATCTAATGGCTAAAACGCCATCAAATACCTCTTGTTAACAGGGTTTGTTGAAAAGGGAACTTAGGGCATAATCGTTAAACTCGTTATTCTTGTTGTTAAGGTGAATTTTGGAATTAATGAATATTGAGTTTTTAGGTCGTCCATTACGACTTGAAGGCTCTATGTCAGGGTGGCAGCAATTATTTTGGGACAATACTTTGGTGTCACAAATTTCGGCCAGTGACGACGATTCCGGACAGACAAAACATGAATTCAAACTCGTATCCGGCGAGGAAGTTCTTCTATGTCGGCTCGATTGTGAGCTAAATTGGCAACCCTTTGATTATCGCTATCAAGTTAGAGTAAATGACACGGTGGTGAGTGAAGGAAGGCGCAATGAAAAAGACATTGAACGTCAAGTCCCAGTTGAAGCGCCACCAGCAGAGAATCGCTTTAGTTTGATCGGTCTTGTATCGCTTGGAATGAAGGCGCTGAAAAGCGCAAAAGTGATTAAGGTTGCACTAGCCTCAGCAAGTTTAGCTGCGTATTCATGGTTGTTTTCCATCGAGTTTGCCTTAGCGTTAGTGGCATGTCTTGTCTTTCACGAATATGGACATATTCGCGCGATGAAGCACTTTGGTATGAAGACTAAAGGTATTTACCTTATCCCATTTTTGGGTGGGTTGGCACTGAGCGATGAGAAGATAAATACACGATGGCAAGACGTGGTTATCTCAATAATGGGACCCTTCTTCGGATTAGTGCTGAGCATTGTGTTTACCATTTTATATTGGATGACCGGAGAGATGATCTTTGCTGGTCTGGCGGTATTTAACGCTTTGCTAAACCTTTTCAACTTGTTACCAATTCTGCCATTAGACGGTGGGCATGTACTGAAGAGTATTACTTTCTCCATGAATTCATGGATAGGTCTAGTCGGTAGTATCGCAACTGCGGCATTGGGAATTTACATCAGCTACGCATTCGGTTTAACGTTGCTAGGGTTCCTGCTAATCATGGGGATGTTAGAAGTAGTCATTGAATGGCGGTCAAGACACCATAGCCATTTGCTGCCTTTAACGCGCTACGGGCAAATGTTCTCCTTTGTTTGGTACTTGCTTTCAGTCGGTGGTTTTGTCGCCATTATTTGGTATTTTGCAGGGCTTGGGGATAGCTTACTCAGTTTGCCACTGCAGATTCTTGGGACCTAGTCATAAAGCGTTCGACAAAAAAAGCTCCGTGAATGGAGCTTTTTTATTAGAGTACTGGGTGTTGTGCGTCAAACTAACTGCACTTAGGTGCCTTTACGTTATAAGCAGGCAATGTGTTGATCGTAGCCTGTAGGTCTTTGATACGAGTACTGTGCGAAGGGTGAGTTGAGAAGAACTCAGGAGGCTGCTCACCGCCAGCTTTACTCATATTTTTCCAAAGGTCGATGCTTTGATTTGGATCGAACCCAGCTTTGGCCATGTAATCCAAGCCAACAATATCAGCTTCAGATTCCTGTGTGCGACCGTACGGTAGCATGACACCATATTGTACACCAAGGCCTAACGCGGCCATGGTTGCTTGCTGGTATTGCTTGTACTCAGAAGCGCCAATAGCGACATTTGCTAGAGAAAGCCCAGCATTGGCGAGTTGGCTCTGAGAAAGACGCTCATTACTGTGGTCTGCTAAGACGTGTGCGACTTCGTGACCAATAACAGTGGCGAGTTGATCTTGATTTTTTGCAACTTTCAATAAGCCTGTATAGACGCCTATTTTCCCGCCAGGTAGCGCGAATGCATTAACTTGGTCACTATCGAATACAACGACTTCCCAATCTTTGAATCCCGCTTGAGGTGGGATAGTGTCTGTGATGCGTTTTGCGACACATTGTACGTAAGCGTTGGTCTTTTTGTCTTTGCTGATCGGGATCTCTTTCTTCATCTGATCAAAAGAGTTGGCACCTAAGGATGACATCTCCTGATCAGAGAACATGAGTATTTGATTTCGACCAGTCGGCGAAGCACTACAGGCAGTGAGACCGACGAGCGAAAAAAGAACAGACGCTTTGATCCATGTCTTCATAATGGGCTCCATATACAAATATTTTTTGTTTTGAAGCAATAGTATAACGCTTAGTGAAGAAACGTTAAGTCATTATGTGGATTACATTTAGAGTTGTGTTTCGTCTTGAAGTCAGGATGCGTTCAGGACTATGCTAGACGCACTTTTAAAAGAAACATCAACCGGTGCAATACTGGGTGAAACAAGAGCAAACGAATGAGTATTTGGAAAAAGCCGATCGACCTGGACATTCTTAACGCAACGTCAAAAAATACTATGATGGAGCACCTACAAATCATCTATACCGATTTTACGGATGACTCGCTTACTGCGACTATGCCTGTTTGTAGTTTTACTCATCAGCCTCTTGGCATGCTTCACGGTGGTGCGTCTGTAGTATTAGCTGAAACGTTAGGTTCGCTTGCCGCAAACTTTAGCGTAGGTGAGGGCAGTTACTGTGTTGGTTTAGACATCAATGCAAACCATGTTCGAGCTATGCGGAGTGGACATGTCATTGGTACTGCAAAGCCCGTCCATCTTGGTGTTTCAACTCAGGTATGGCAAATTGAAATCACCGATGAACGTGGTCGATTAGTCTGCACCAGTAGATTAACAATTGCTGTTAAACACCAGAAAGAAAAGTCAGTGTAAGAGAGAAGACAGCGAAGATGGTTATAGAATTTTCTCTTGGAAAAATTATCGCAACGCAGCGAGAAATCGTCATTAAACTGAGCGGTAATGGAATGGTTACAATGCAAGCTCAAACCGATGCTATTCAATTACTTGGTCGCGGTGCAAACGTTGTATTGGCACATGGAGCGGAAAGTAAATGGTCGATCAAACTCGACGATGAAGATCAATTACGCCAACTGGCGCAAGAAATTGGCATCGACATTCAATAATTTGCACGTCTGAGTTTGCACTTTTTGCAAAAAATGAGGAAACTTAGTTTATCGTTATGAAAACTAAAATTTCCTCTTTATGAGTAGCCCTCGTTTACGTGTTCAGTTCGAAACACTGTTTGAAAAATTCTCTGGTAATGACACGGAAGTTCAACTCGAAGACATTACCGACGCGCTTTTCTGTACTCGCCGAAATGCTCGAATCGTCCTCAATAAATTAGAGGAAGAAGGGTGGATTGAGTGGCATCCTGCCGCTGGTCGAGGCAAGCTATCTACACTCATTTTTAAACGTAATCGCAGTGATGTTAGCGAGAACCTTGCACGCCGTTACTTAGATGAAGGCAAAATTGGTCAAGCGTTGGAAGCGTTAGATAATGACGCTGCCAAGCTTACCCAAGTTATTCAAGGTTACCTTGGCCTCCAACATCGTCAAGGCGAGCAAGTGGTACGTTTGCCGTATTACCGACCACTCTCTATGTTAAATCCGCAAAAGCCGATGCGTCGGTCTGAGCAGCATATTGCCCGCCAGGTATTCAGTGGTTTAACCAAGCTCGATGACAACGAACAACTTCAACCAGACTTAGCGCATTATTGGGAGGCGCTGTCTGATACTCACTGGCGTTTTTATCTCCGCCGTGGTGTACGTTTTCATAATGGTGAATTGCTCTCTACTGACTGCGTCATTGAAAGCATCAGTGCATTAAGTGAACTGAACCTTTTCTCTCATATCGAAAAAGTGGTTTCACCTGAGCCTTGGACGGTGGATATCCATCTGGTTCGCCCAGATAAGTACTTGCCGCTCGCGCTGAGCGAATCACAGGCGAAAGTGCTGTTATCCAAAACCCTTCGTTCAGAGGAGTTTGATAGAAAACCCGTGGGCACCGGGCCATTTCAAGTGAAAGTAAACGATGACAAGCGTTTAATCCTAACGGCGTTCGATGGCTATTTTGGACTACGTCCGTTACTTGACCAAGTGGAGGTGTGGGTCATCGATGAAGCGTATTCGTCGATGGTGTACCCAAGCTTAACCAAGCCGCAAATGGATAAACAAGCTTCTACCGACGAAGTCGAGCTCGATCCTGGGTGTACTTTCTTACTACTGAATAAAAACACAGGTATCGCTAAAGATCCGCGTTGGGCTGAATTTCTAAGCCAAACGTTAAACAGTTACCAAGTATACGCTCATGTGCCTCAAGACAAAGTCATCGAGTTGGGGGTACTTCAAGCCTTTGGTCTGAAACCAGGATGGATTGATCTCAGACCAACTTCAATGGGCGAGGTACCTCAAAAAGACAAAGCCATTTGCGTGGCCTACCAAAAGAAACACCCGATGTTCCCTGTTATTGCAAAAGCAATCAAAACCTTACTTAAACCATATGGGGTTGAGGTTGAGTTCATCCGATATGATACGCAGCCACCTTCACCAGAGGCAGTGGATGTTTGGATTAAAGCTATGGGTATTGCGACTAACCGTAACGATGCTTTAGCAGGTTGGTTGTTGGATTATAGCGACATCGACAAGTTTAGTGCTGGTTACGATTTCTCCCGCTGGGCGGGGCTGGTGGACCAATGGCGTGCTGGTCAACACAGTGATTTTCCAGCTCGTGAGTTAGGTAGACAACTCGTGAAGAGTTGCCAAGTTATTCCTATGTTTCACTGTTGGCTAGGGGTAAATAAAGATCACAGTGGTGCGCTACAAAACGCCAAGTGTAATGCCCTTGGATGGTTTGATTTCAGCAACGTATGGGTAAAACCAAAAATAGAGAAAGATGGCGAAACCAAATAAAAAGCAACCAACTAAGACGGTTGAGATATATTGCGCAAAATGTAAAACACAGTTGTTTAAATATCGTAAAGGTGGCAAAGGCGCGCTGGTGAAATGCTTCAAAGAACGCATTGTTGAAGACTTCACTAATACGCCTTGCATTTGCCCAGGTTGTGAACAAGAGTTTGCAAGAGATACGTTAGTAAGAGGAACACCTGCCTACAAAATGATTGGTGGCAAGGTAACGATGAAATAAGAGTCAGTTATGAGCGAACAACATGAATACTGTATGGTACTGAGCACTGCTGGTTCAGAACAGAATCGAGACGAAATCATTAAAGGTTTGTTAGGAGGGCAGCTTGCTGCGTGCATTCAGACCATGGAGATTGAAAGTCACTACGTTTGGAAAGGTGAGGTGTGCAGCGACAACGAATGGTTGTTGATCATCAAGACGCGAAAAGATCTTTACGCGTTAGTTGAGGACAAAATAAAAGACCTGCACGAATATGAAGTAGCTCAAATCGTACAGGTTCCAATAGTAGAAGGCTTTAACCCTTATCTAGAATGGCTTCGCCAATCGACGTTGAGTTGTCAGTAAAAACAGTGACACTATTGCACCCATTGTGTCACACAGCATGTCTTTCTGGGCATCCCAAATATCACCTTGTGATCCTAGGAAGGCAATACCCTCATCACCACCAGCGATTGCTGCATACCACCACTCAATGATTTCGTAGCCAGCTGCGAGTGACATAATCGCAAACAACGCAAACCAAGATGCAAAACTAGCGCTGATTTTTTTCTTATTAATCAGATACTCAGCAATAGGATAGGCGTACAGGCCAATCGAAAAGTGAGCAACACGGTCGAAGTTATTACGCTCAGAGCCAATCAAGTTATTAAACCAATCGAATGGAACTTCCGCGAAGGTATATTTGGCACCAACCGTGTGAAGGCAAAGCCAAATAAACATCAGCACATAAGCGGTGTTACTAAACTGGTAACGGATAGAAAGAGCCCAAATAGCGATAAGTATACCGATGGCTGGAACGATTTCCGCAAACCAAACCGCGCGAGAGCTTGGTTCTAGGGCTGAGAACAAGAAAACGATAGCGTAGAAAATGGTCAAACCCAACAGGGTGGAAGTACTTTTCATACAGAAATTGATCCTTCAATTGAATACTGAGTCTATGATTACACTTAATTGTACAGTGTGCAATTAATAATTTTAACAGCGAGATGATTACTTTTTATGTTGATATATTGGCAAACTGCTCAACAATAAAACGTTTGCGCGTAAACATTTCATTAAAGTTTGATTTACAACATGCCCATCCATAGAATTCACCGTTCAGTCTAATAAAAAAGAAGTTAAGTCATGAAACTGGAAACTGTCGATTATCTTGCTGACGACGCTGCTCAACAGTTCGTCACCTCACTGCGCGAAACGGGCTTTGGTGTACTTAAAAACCACCCAATCCCTCAAGAGCTAGTTGAGTCTATTTACAAAAATTGGTACGAGTTTTTTTGCTCAGAGCAAAAGAACGATTTCCACTTCAATGTTGAAACACAAGACGGATATTTTCCTCCATCAGTTTCTGAAGTCGCTAAAGGTCATTCCGTAAAAGACATCAAAGAGTACTTCCATGTGTACCCTTGGGGTCAGATGCCTGAGCAATTAAAAGAAGAAATCTTAGAGTACTATGAGCGTGCAAATGCATTTGCTCAAGAGCTGCTTGGTTGGGTAGAAGAATACGCACCAAAAGAGGTGCAAGAGAAGTTTTCTATTGCACTGTCTGAAATGATCAACAACAGTGACAAGACGCTTCTACGTGTGTTGCATTACCCACCAATGACAGGTGAAGAAGAGCCAGGCGCTATCCGCGCAGCAGCGCACGAAGATATTAACTTATTAACGGTTTTGCCTGCTGCAAATGAGCCGGGCTTACAGGTAATGAGTAAAGAAGGTGACTGGTTAGACGTGCCATGTGACTTTGGTAATCTGATCATTAACATCGGTGACATGCTGCAAGAGGCGTCGGGTGGTTACTTCCCATCAACGACGCATCGCGTGATCAACCCAACTGGTGGCCGCCAAGAGAATTCTCGTATTTCTCTGCCGTTATTCCTCCACCCTAAACCAGATACAGTTCTTTCTGAGCGTTACACTGCGCACAGTTACCTGATGGAACGTTTACGAGAGCTAGGCGTTATTTAACCTAACGAGATCTTGCTTCAAAAGGCTGACAGTATATTACTGTCAGCCTTTTTGTATTTATGGTACAAATTGACTAGCTTTAATAACAGGTACTTAAAACGGTTAGGGGATTCATGGACGAGCAATGTAACGTTTGCCAAAACAGCCAGCAATACATGGAAAACCCATTGTTATGGCCCATTCTAGAAATTCTCAAAAAGCAACCTTCGGACTGGAAGGTCCATACACTAGCACAGGAACTTAGTGAGCGCAGTTACATTCCTCAATTGGATTCATCTCCAGACAAAGACTTGTTTAAACGTAACTTCTTACTGATGAACGCGCTTTATCAGCTACAAGAAACGTTATACCCCGACGGCTGGCTGCAAGTTGAAGCAATGAATATTGTCCTGATGTCGGCCATTGAAGCCTCTCGTCACAGTATTGATACCAATGATCCTCTCAGAGAGTATTACCTTGATTGGAAAAACTACGAAGCTAATGAAGGTGAGGTACGTAGGCTGCTTAATGAATTCTGGAGTCGATACCAACGTTATATAGGTGGAAACTCATCTTCTGATTTAGACCGCGCCAAGGCGCTGAGTTTATTTGAGTTAAGTGCAGATGCTACTAAAGCAGAAATCCGAAAGCAGTGGCGTAAACTCGCACTACGTTGGCATCCAGACAGAGACAATGGGGATTCAGAGCGCTTTCGGGTTTTATGCGATGCATGGAATGTTTTACGTAACGGGTGATAGGCTTCATGTTACGACGTAACAAGTTGAGCTTATTTGTGATACTCCCCAATCTACTTCAAACAAAAAAGGCAGCGTTCTATCGCTGCCTTTTGCTATTCGTGTTGCTCAATATTAACGAGAAGGTTTGAACTGAGACTTACGCATGCGGTTTAGCGCAGCCATCACATCAAGAGTACGTGGCTTCGCTAGATCACCTTGTTTTGGTAGCGTAGCGTACCACTCACCAGACAGCATCTCTTCGATTTCTTTTGCTGGGTGGTTACACCAACCTGGCAGCTGTGCGATTTGGAACCATAGCCAACCAATTGTATTTACTTCATCAGCCGACTCAAGTTGCTCGAGAGCACTTAGGTCAGTGAACTCTTTACCGAAACGAAGAGAGTCTTTACCTTTTGCACTCACACGGAACTTACCGTCGGTCAAAATGTTCATCAGTGCGACGCGGTTTAACGCACGAGGGCGGAACATTTGTAAGCTTTCTTCAGATTCGTTATGACGCTGAGTAGGGTGCTGCGCAATGACTTGTTTTGCTTTTTCTGTCACATCTACGGCTTGGTAATCGTGCATTTGGATTACCGTGTCAGCAACGTCTAGATAATCACCAGAACCGCCCATAACGATGATAGTTGAAATTTCGAGCTCATCGCGCAGTTGGCCAATTCGGTCAACAAGCGGTGTAATAGGTTCATCGCCTTTAGCGACCAACGCCTGCATACGTTCATCACGAATCATAAAGTTGGTTGCTGAGGTATCTTCATCGATAAGCAGTGAACTTGCGCCTGCTTCAATAGACTCTTGCAGCCAAGCGGCTTGAGAGGTTGAACCTGAAGCGTCTTGTGTAGAGAAATCTGCCGTATCTTTACCCATTGGTAAATGGTTGATGTAGTTCGACAGATCCAAATGATGAACACAGCGACCATCTTCAGCGCGAATCTTCATCGCATTAGCGTCAGTAACGATGTACTCACGGCCATCGCCAGGAATGTGATCGTAGATAGAGCGCTCAATCGCATTCAATAGCGTTGATTTACCATGGAAGCCACCACCGACAATCAGTGTAATACCTTTAGGAATGCCCAAACCAGTCACATAGCCTTTATTTGGCGCATGCAGTGTTACTTGCAGTGACTCTGGGGCTTTGAACTCCACTGCGTCTTTCATTGGTAAATCACAGTTACCTGCAATACGAGGAAGTACACTACCATTAGCGACGAAAGCAATAAGGTTATTCACTTCCAATTGCTCGCGCAAAGCGGCTTGGTCTTCTACAACTTTACAGTGTTCAATCAAAGCTTCTTTGTTAAGTTCACGTGCAAGTGTTGCACGACGAACGAATTTCGGTAAGTAGAAGGTTAGAATGTTATTGGCTTTCTTACCTAAAACAGAACGACCTTCAGCAGGTAGGTTTACTCGAAAACGAAGTTCGATGCCTTCCTCAGTAAAGAGCACAGCTGTGTTATCTAGAACCGTTTGACCGTTAAGTGCAATAGAGACTGCATTTTCTTGTTTTGCAAACTCATCAAAGCTGCGAGCAATGAAATCGCGTGCTGCACGTTGGAATGCCGGAGATTCATCTTTTAGCCATTCAAGACCGGTTAAAGACCAAGCGCGAGTAGCACGTAGGCGAGAAGCAGAAGCATATGGGTCACCTTGTACATAGTCGATGTACAAGTCGAAATCACCAAAGTCGTACTGACCTTTGATTTGTTGGTATGCGCGGTAGTTCTGCTTTTCGATTTTCTTAAGCGTGGCAGTCAACTGATCCATGAAGATAATGGCCTTTTTATTGGAAGCGGGCGGGGATTATAGAAACCACCGCTATCAGAGTAAAGAAAATGCTTAGGAAGAATAGTGGTATTGACCACCTAATAGGTTTTGATTAAACAAACTTTGCTCAAATTCATTGCAAGGCATGGGTTTACCATACAAAAAGCCTTGCCCGATATCACAACCTTCTCCAATTAAAAATTGCTCTTGCTGATGGGATTCGATCCCTTCGATGACCACTTGAAGTTCGAGCTTTTTAGCAATGTGAATGATCGAACAAATGATGGCTCTATCATCGTCAGATTTTTCCATTTGTTGTACGAAACTCTTATCGATTTTTATCGCGTCGAAAGGGTATTTCTTCAAATAACTGAACGATGCGTAACCGGTACCAAAATCATCAAGTGACAATGTCACGCCTAGCTTATGTAGCTTATTCAATGTGTTGCGTGCGACAACTTCGTCGGCAATGAGCGCGCTTTCCGTGACTTCCAACTCGAGGAAGTGCGCAGGCAAATGGAAGGTTTCCAGCAAGTGCTCAATCTGCTCGGCAAAATTAACATTCTGTAGCTGAATTGGAGAGACGTTCACGGCCATCTTAAAATTGTCTACCAGCTCAGACCATTGCTTCGCCTTGTCGATAGCGGTGCGAAGAACAAACGCACCCACTTCAAATATCAATCCATTTTGTTCTGCCATGTGGATTAAAGCTTCATTTGAAACATCTCCGAGCACTGGGTGGCGCCAACGCAACAAAGCTTCTGCACCAATCCACTTGTGCGTATGGGGCAGCACTTTAGGTTGGAAGTACAACATTAGGTCGTCATTACGCACGGCTTGAAGTAAATAGCTTTCTAATTGGTTATGGTTATTGAGGGCTTGAGTGTGACTCTCACAGAAGTAACTGAATGACTCACCGGATTCTTTACATAACAGCATTGCGTAACAGGCATTCTGTAGCAACTGTTTTGCGTAACTACTTTTACTTGCCTGAACTACGCCAATGTAAGAATGTAGGTGGACTTCGCTCTCATTGATATAGAAGTTACCGACACTAATGTGAGTAATGTCTTCCAATAGGTGCTGAACTTTTGATTCGATGTTCTCACCCGAAACAACAATCACCAAATCGTTAGAGCTGGGTCTTCCTGTAATGAAATAACTTGACTCACTGTGGCCAAGACGGAAGCGAAACTCTTTAAGCACTTCGTCAAAGGCTTCGAACCCATACTTCGTCTGAATGCTGCGCGCGTTACTGAAACCGATGTTAAGGACGACTAAAGATTCTGTGTCGTGATTCATTGCACTCAGCGTATCATCTAAGAAGGCTTCAAGGGCCCCACGATTCAAAAAACCAGTCCCTTGATCATGAGTTTGTTGGTAATCCACTTGCTTCTCAGCGGCTTTGCGGCGGTCAATTTCTTTGGTCAATGAGTAACTGAGTTGGGCAAGGTCCGTCGTCCGGTTTTCTACCCGATGTTTAAGTTCATTATTCAATCGCAATAGTTTGTGTTGCTGAAAAACAACAGCGAGTTGCGCTTCAATGGATTCTTTAAACGTGCTTAATAACTCACGATAAGTGTCGGAATATTGATTCTCTTGTGTGTCGAGCATACAGATGGTGCCAAAGGTTTCACCGTTTGGCCAATAGAGTGGTAGGCCACAATAGGAAATCATTCCTAGTTTAATATCTGGGTTATCTTGCCATTGCTCATCAAGCAGCGCGTTAGGTACGTTTAGCTCGCGCTTATTTTCAATGACATGCTCACAATACAACCCGTGCCCAAGCTCTTCTTTATCCCCGACGCGATATGGGTTCCCCGGTGTTTCGCTGGCAGTGTTCACCTCAATGTGCTCTGGATGGACACGCATTATCAGTGTCGTTGGCACATCGGCGATGCGAGCTAAAAGATTGACTATGTTTTGCCAACTCTTTCGCATTGATTTTGGGATTTCATAATCTAGTGTTTGAAATGTTCCCATAAGGTCATCCTTTCCCTTAAATTCACGTCCTGTGAAAAATACATTTTGTTGTTTTTATTGTTTTAGCTTTTTACCACTTGTTTTATATAAGTATAGGGGTGACGGGTTCTGAAACAAAAAAAAGTCCTGAAAACGTTTCAGGACTTTGAAATACTGCGCACTATCTCAGTAGTGAGACTGAAGAAATTAAGGTTTTAGCGCCTTCAATGTCTTCATAGAAATGCTTTGTGAATAGTCGACATCTTCAAAGTTAAAGCCATTTAGCTTCATAAACTCATCTTTAAAGCCTTCGTAGTCACCAAGATCTTTGAAGTTTTCCGCATTCATTTGCTCTAATAATAGCGACACTTCTCCTTGTACCTGAGGATCGAGTTCAAGATCATCAATACGAATCAAACGCTCACCATCGACGGGTACTTTTTCTTGGTCATACAGTTTAGTCGTAAATAGGCGCTGCATTTGTTCTATACAGCGTTCATGCGTGCCTTTTTCTTTCATCACTCGGTATAGAGCAAGCAGGTAAGGGCTTAGTGCTGGTATAAAAACACTAGCCTTGGTCACCAGAGCTTTACATACGGTTGCGTACGCGCCGCCTCCAAAGTTTGCCATCTTGATATTGAGAGCGTGGCTGGTTTGATGAAGATCGACTTTTGCGCGACCCAGAGTGCCATCAAGGTAGATAGGGTGGGTTACTTCTGGTCCCATGTAAGAGAACGCAATAGTTTTGCAGCCTTCTGCCACCGACTCGGAGTTGATTAGTGCGTCGATCCAGCTTTCCCAATCTTCGCCACCCATAACTTTAATCGTTGCTTCAGCTTCTTCTTCGGTTGCTGGTTCAAGCGTTGATTCAACCCACTGGTCGTTCTCTAGCATGATAGATGCACCAGTGACGGACTCGCCAATTGGCTTAATGACACTGCGCCAGAACTCGTCAGATCCTGCTTTAGGGCGAATACCTGTTGCTAAGCTATAAATCACTAAATCGACTTCACCCTCAAAGTAAGTTTCGATAGCTTCAATTACTTGGCTACGAACAGTATCGGAAAATGCGTCGCCGACGATATTTATGGCGGTACGGCCGTGATGAATGGCTTCTTCTTTGAAGTAAATATTGTTGTACCAACCCGCGCTACCAACTCCTTTATCAGAAGGGCCTCGTTCGAACGAGACTCCGATAGTGTCGGCTTCTGCACCGCCAAAGGTGAGAGCGATGCGGGCTGCTAAACCGAAACCGGAAGAAGCACCGATGATCAAAACACGTTTGGGGCCTTTTTTGATTTGTGGTGCTTGTTGTACGTAATCGATTTGCTCTTTAATAGAAGCTCGGCACCCATACGGATGTGCAGAGCGAGCGACAACACCTTTAATTAACGGTTCTATTTGCATTGTTATTATCTGACCTTGGTGAATAAGATACCGCTCAGAGTAACGTAAAGTTTGGTAAAACTTATTGAGCTAGACCAGTAAAATTAGAGATGTTTAACCAATTCTTGGGCAACGAAGTCCGCGATAAACGGTTGTGCCTCTGGTTTAGGGTGCAAGCCATCGTCCATCATCCATTCGGGTTTTACGATGATCTGCTCTAAGAAGAATGGCATCAAAGTGACTTGTTGGTGCTCAGCTAATTTCGGATAAATGTCATAGAACATATCGCTGTAGCGTTTACCGTAGTTGGGTGGAACACGGATTTGCATCATGATCACATTCGCACCAGAATCTTTGATCATGGTAATCATTTTCGATAAGTTTGACGTAATAAGTTTAGGTGGAAAACCACGAAGACCGTCGTTAGCACCGAGCTCAATGAGGACTAAATCGGGAGAATGTTGTTCAAGGAGGGATGGTAAACGAGCAAGGCCATTACCTGTAGTGTCTCCAGAGATACTGCCGTTTACAACTTTTACATCTTGACCATGTTCTAATAGCGCATCAGGAAGTAAGCTGGGCCAGCTCTCCTCGATTGGCATTTGATAACCAGCACTTAGGCTGTCTCCTAAAACAAGCAACTTTTCGCTTGCCTGAGTAGTCGCGGAAAGACAGAAAAAGAGAACTAAGGAAAGTATACGAATCATGCAAACACCTTTACTTAAAGCACCTATTGTTCAAGCTAATTTGGTTTCTAAACAAGTCTCTACTAATCACGAGCATTTAACAATCCTTAAAAATGTAAATGTTGATATTAGAAAAGGGGAAAAGATCGCCATTGTAGGCACCTCTGGGGCAGGTAAATCGACACTAATGACATTGCTTGCCGGATTGGATACACCAACCTCAGGTGAAATCACATTGCTCGGTCATGAGCTGTCAAAATTAGACGATGAAGCGCGTGCCAAAATTCGTGCAGACTCATTGGGTTTCGTTTTTCAAAGTTTCCTTCTAATCCCAAGTTTAAATGCGTTAAGAAACGTGACCCTACCTTGTCTTTTACGTGGCGAAGCTGAGAATGATGCAAGAGCGAAAGAGCTGCTCACTGCCGTGGGGCTTGAACAGCGCCTAACTCACTTGCCAAGTCAGTTATCCGGTGGCGAGCAACAACGTGTGGCGCTTGCACGTGCTTTCATGACTCAGCCAGAACTCTTATTTGCGGATGAACCGACTGGAAACCTTGACCACCAAACGGCGGAGAAAGTTATTGAGCTCCTGTTTGACTTGAATGAACAACATGGCACGACCTTAATACTTGTAACGCACGATAGTCACTTAGCCAGCCGTTGTGACCGAGTTTATCGAATGGAAGCAGGGGAATTACAGGAGGAGACAATATGACCGTGATCTCTTCCAGAGAACAAGAGCAAACTCAAGCTAGCAATCATGTGAAACAATCACCAAACAAAAGCCTATTGCGCTGGAGCTTAAGTGAAATACGTCAAGGCAATCTGTGGCCGATCAGTGTTGCTCTGATTTTAGTGATTGCGAGTATTTTTGCGCTTTCTGCATTAGCTGAGCGAATGGAGCAAGTGATTGTTAAGCAAGGTAAGGACGCTTTAACGGCGGACGCGGTGTTTGTATCTGCCAATCCAATCCCAGACACGTTACTAGCTGCTACTGATGAGATGCAACGATCTTCCATGACACGATTTGCTACCATGGCTTTTAGTAATTCGGGTATGCAGCTCATTAATGTTCGCGCGGTTGATGAGCAATACCCTTTGATGGGGGATTTAGTGCTCGACAACAACTCGTCAGGTCATATCAAAGAAAACCAACTGTGGTTAGATGAACGCATTATGGCGCAGTTGGATGTAGACAAGGGTGACATTGTCACAATAGGCGATGCCGATTTCACCGTTTCTGGTGCAGTCTTAATGGAACCCGGATTGAGCTTTAACCCTTTCCAACAAATGCCTTCTGCTTACATTCATAACAGTGACGTTGATAAGACAGGGGCTATTCAGGTGGGTAGTCGAGTGCAATATCGCTTATTCCTTAAAGGGGATGATGCGACACTAGCACAACTGCAAGACAGTACTGAGCTTTCGCCAAGTGATCGTTGGCGTACGCAAGATACGGCAAGCCGAAGTAATGAAGTTTTTGAGCGCACGACTCAGTATCTTTCATTGACCGTGGCAATTGTCATCATCATGGCGGCGACAACGTTGGTTTTAACTTGCCAAAGCTACGTAAACAGTCGAACCCAAACTATCGCGATGCTGAAGAGTCTGGGTGCTAGTCGTCGTTGGATTGAAAAATGGTTGCTGATTCAAGTTACCATCTTGTTGGTTAGTGCGAGCATCGTAGGTTTGCTGCTTGGTAGCGGCTTGGAATATTTATTGAGAATTCCATTAAAAGATCTGCTACCTAATCCACTGCCAAGTTACGGTGTCACTCCAATTTTAATTTCAGTTGTATCTGCGGTTCTCATCACAGTGCCTGCTTTGGGTATTCCTCTACTTGGGTTGATTAAAACACCAGCCCTTGAAGTGCTTCAACAAAGTTCAGGTAAGCGTTCATGGAAACGAATGTGGTTGGTCCTAGTGCCGGTTGTACCATTACTTGTTCTTTACGCAAACAATACGTTGGTTTGGATTGTGCTTGCAGGCATCGCGGGACTGTTTGTTGTACTTGCTGCGGTGAGTGTTGCATTAACCAAATTATTTGCTCGCTTCTCAACTCGCCCAGCGATGAAACTCGCACTCAGTCGAATTAACCGTACGCCAGTGACGAGTGGTTTGCAGTTTGGTGCCTTATCACTTTCGCTCATGTTGCTTTCAATTATCTGGCTAGTTCGTAGTGACATTCTTGCCGATTGGGCGAGGACACTACCTGCGGATGCTCCTAATGTTTTTGCTTTGAACATTGCCGACTATGAGTTAGATAGCTATTTGGAAACATTAGATAATAACAACGTGACACGGTCACAGGCTTTCCCGATCATTCGGGGTAGATTATCGGAAATTAATGACGTCAGCGTTAGAGAACTAAAATCAGAAGGTCAGGGCTCTGACGCGGTGAGTCGTGAACTCAATCTTACTTGGGGAGATTCTCTGCCAGAGTACAATGACATTCTTTCTGGAGAGTGGACCAACAAAGACAGTGTATCGGTAGAAGCAGAAGTTGCCAGTGAGCTTGGCATTGAGTTGGGCGACAAATTACGATTTGTTATCAACAGTCAGAACTTCGATGCGACAGTAGACAGCATTCGTCATGTTGAATGGCGGGATATGAAACCGAACTTTTATTTCATATTCTCTTCAGACGTCATGGCCAGTTTGCCTGGCTCATACCTGATCAGTTATCGAATTAATGAGGATAACGAAGCGCTGTTAACATCGATGTCACGAGCGCACCCGACCGTGTCTGTGCTCGACATTCGTACGATGGGAAATAAAATTCAAGAATTGATCCAACAGATTGTATCAGCGATAACGATCCTAGCATTGTTAGGTGTTGTTTCGGGACTGTTGTTGATATTCACGTTACTTCGATTGAGTCTATCTCAGCGTCAACAAGAGATCCGACTATACCGAACATTAGGATCAAGCAAGAAGCGTATCAATACGACACTGTGGGCTGAATATGGCATCATGGCGATAGTGGCGAGCGGGGTTGCCGTATTTGCGGCAGAAGCGTGTGTAGCAGCGGTAATGACCTATGGGTTTGAACTTAATGCACAGATCCACCCTGAATTGTGGATAGCTTTGCCATTTGTGACGTTTGTTGTACTTGCGCTGGTGGTCATGAGTCTGTTGAAAAGATTGTTAACGCCCGTAAACACTTAAATAGCCTCTATTTAACGACTGCGGGAGTACTCCATGACAGTTTTATTTTAGTTATCCACAAAAACAGTGGATAACTTTTGGGATAACTGAAGTCATAGTTATATGGGGTATTTCCGCAGGCTTTATGCCATGGGTGTTAGCGGAAAAATATTATTCACATAGGTGCAAAAACAGGGGTTCTCTACAATCTCGTCAAGCATTTTTTTTGGAATTTTTTTGCTTTCAAAAGTAACTTTTTACGTAAACCCTTAACAAACGCAAACCCATGAACTTTTTGTGATTTTAATCGTTCACAAACCCGAGTAGAATCCACCTTAAGTAAAGATTTGTTCTTATAAAGTTTTCAGTGAAGCAATGAAGTCTGAGTTTTCAAGCCGTAAAGATAAACACATCGCTATTGTTGGTGGAGGAGTAGCAGGCTCTACTGCTGCCATTCATTTTTCCGAACTAGGTTTTAAAGTGTCTGTGATTGAGAAAGGGGTCTCTTTGGTTAATGGCCCTCCGATTTGTCACTTACACGCGGGTGGTAACCTTTACCGAGAAATATCTGAGCAACAGTGCTTAGACCTGCTTACCCAATCTATTGATACGATTCGTCTGTATCCTCACTCATTGAACATCCGTCCAACTATTATTGCCGTTCCACATTCGGATGGCGGTGATCCAGCAGTCTTGTTACCGCGTTTAGACATCATTAAGCAAGCTTATCAGACTCTTGTATCGAAAGATGAGCGTAACCAAGTGCTAGGGAGGCCTCAAGAGTATTATAAGTTGTACTCAAAAGAAGCACTCTTGGAACTTGCAAAGCAGATTCAACCTAAACAACCTCAAAGTATTGATGAATGGTGTATTCCATTTGCTCAGCATGCAGATCTCGATACGCTAAAATATCCAGTCGTTGCCGTTCAAGAATATGGGTGGAGTGTATTCAGGCTTGCTGCTGTGGCCAATATGACCCTAGAGCGACTTCCAAATGTTGATGTATTTGCGCAAGCAGAACTTAAGCAAACTCATTGGAATGGTTCTGATTGGGAGCTGACTTACCTTCAATCTGATGAGCAAAAAACTCTGCGTTGTGATTACCTGGTTAATGCTTGTGGCTTTGAAACGGGGGCAGTAGACGATGCGATTGGTGTAAAGCGCGATCGACTTGTGGAGTTCAAAGCTGCTTACGTTACACGTTGGAATGAATGTTCTCAGCAATGGCCAGAAGTTATTTTTCATGGTCCTCGTGGTACCGATAAAGGTATGGCTCAATTAACGCCTTATGGTGATGGGTATTTTCAGTTACACGGCATGACCAAAGGCATTACATTGTTCGACGATGGTTTAGTCGAGAGTTCGACGGCATCGGCACAGCCTGAACTACCAACTCGTTTGTTGTCGAAAATTCGTAATGGTTGGCGACAAGAGATTTTGGATGAACGTACCGATAACGCGATAAAGCACATGGCGCAGTTCATTCCGGAATTCCACGAAGCAGTTAAAGGTGGGAAGGCATTATTTGGTGCACAGCAAATCCCTGGGACAGACCCGGTGTTACGAGCGGCTGACGTCACGTTTGAAGATAAAAACTATGCTCGTATAGAAGTCGTTAAGGCGTCATCGACATTACTTGCAGCACAAAAGATGGCACACTGTTGGTTCGGCATTGAACCTAATGACAATATAGAGCAACAACATCCCGCGACCGTTAGCTGGAGTGAAGATGAGGTGGAGAGATTCGCTGTCAACCTCACTCAAGAGCGAGGTTATCCAAAAGAATTGGCTGAGCGTTACGGATTGTAACGCTAACTCCCAACCATCAGCTTACTATATGGGCTCAATAGCCAAAAAACTGAGCCCATTGGCACCAAACATCTTGCAACCCTTGTCTATCTCCTTGTACGAAGCTAACGGATTGTCCTGGCTTAGCTTGGGCTAGGCGCGGTAAATCGATTCTTGCAACACAGCCAAACTTTGGATAACCGCCAATTGTCTGGTGATCATTAAGCAAAATAATTGGGTTGCCATCGTTAGGAATTTGAATTGAACCGAGTGCAATGCCCTCTGATAAAATGCCTTCATATGGCGGTTTGATCGTTTGACCTTCTAGCCGATATCCCATGCGATTAGAATTCGGTGAGATTTCAAAATGTCCAGAATAGAACTCGCTTACTGATTCTGGGGAGAAGTCATTATGCTGGTAGCCCTCAATGACTCGAAGCGTGATAGGGAGGTTATAATCCGGTTTGAAGCGAAAAGTCATTTGCCTAGATTTTCGAGTAGGGACGGGATGTGGCTTGAATCCTATGATATCACCAGCTTTTAATGCATCACCATTTCGCGCGATTCCGCCTAAAGACTCCCTTACCACAGTGGAAGTACTTCCTAAGTGTTTCTCGACTTCAAATCCGCCTTTAACTGCTAGATAGGACCGTAGGCCGTTACGTGGCATACCGAACTTGAGTGTTTGCCCTTTTCTTAATGAAAAATCAGACCAATTGGAAATTGGCTCCCCATTTATGGAAGCGTTTAAATCACCGCCACAAATTGCCAGATGGCAGTCTTCTAGCGCTTTAAAGCTGGCATTACCCAAGGTGATTTCAATGGTCGAGCAATTAACAGGGTTCTCTAAGAGGTGATTTGCCCAACTGTAAGCGTAGTCATCAACAGGACCACCTTGTGTGATACCAAGGTGTGCTAGCCCAAAACGACCAAAATCTTGAATCAAAGAGAGCGAGCCAGGTTTTTCAACGATCAAGCCAGTAAAACTCATAATTTGCCCCCTAAGTTAATGTACTCTTGTTTTGTTATTGATCCAAACGTGACCTTGTCACCAACTTCGAAAGGAATAAACGGAAGTGTATCAGTGAACAATGAGATAGGCGTTCGGCCAATGATATTCCAGCCTCCCGGACTGTCTGATGGGTACACTGCCGTTTTACTGTCAGCTATAGCAACACTGCCAGCAGGGACATAAGTGCGCGGAGTTTTGTGCCTTGGCATCTGTAATGCTTTTGGTACGTCTGAAAGAAATGCAAAACCCGGAGCAAATCCGATCGCTGATACCGTAAAAACGGATTGGGTATGCAGTTCAATTATCTGCGCCAATGATATGCCAATATCCTTAAAGCGATCTAAATCAAGTGCGGTTTCGTCAGAGTAGTAAACTGGAATTGAAATATAGTTAGGTTGCTTATTGTCCATAGACTGCACATCAAAACGAGCGATGATGTGGTTTAGCTCTTGCAGGATTTGGGACTCATGAATTCTAAAGGGCAGGTAATCGATTAAAATGGTTCGGTATGAAGGAACGACATTCATGACAATATGGCTAAGTTTATCTGTAATTTGATGTGCTAATTCACCAATGTGTTCAACCGTAATCTCTTCGTGAAAGCGAACTAAAATGCTGCACTCCGAGATGGGAGAGATAGAGAACTGCCCTTGATTCATTAATTTCCTCCGGTGTAGAGACTTTGTCGAATCTTTTGAATCAAAGCGATAGACTCGTCATTATCTCCATGGACGCAGATTGTATCTGCTTCTAATAGAATGTATTGCCCAGACGCGGTTTTGACTCGCCCTGATTCTGCAAGCATTTTGACTTGTTCTAGGATAGCGTGTTCACTGTTTAACACCGCATTAGGTTGCGCTCTTGGTGTTAACATTCCATCATCTTGGTAAAGACGGTCAGCAAACGCTTCAAATAATAAGGGGACGTCAAAGTCATCTGCTATTTCGAGATACTTTTCATTTTCTTGAGAGGCGAGAATCATCAATGGGACTTTAAATAGTGCTGCGGCTTTAACGACAGCAAGAAATACGCTGTCGCTCTGCATCATGTCATTGTATAGCGCACCATGGGGCTTTATATAGCCAATATCGGTGTATTGTGCCTTACACAGTGCCTGAAGTGCCCCAACTTGATAGATGACTATGTTAGTAATTTCTTCATCGGTCATACGCAAACTTCTTCTTCCAAATCCCTGTAAATCCGGGTAGCTAGGATGGGCTCCTATTTCAACATCATGTTGATTGGCAAGTTGAATAGTGTCATGCATGACACAGGGATCGGACGCATGAAATCCACAGGCAATATTTGCCATGTCAATATAGGGCATTGCCTGCTCATCAGCGCCCATTTTCCAAGCACCAAAGCTTTCACCCATATCACAATTTAAAGTCAGGTCTGCTTTATTCAAAGTAATGATTCTTCTAACTGTATGATTATATCCATGTGACTTCGAAGTGAAGCATTCAGTGTGTCTCCAGTGATTCAAGTTCAAGGACAACAACGCAGCGCAATCGCTATTGCCTACCAGTTGTTAATTGCTGAACTGAACCAAGTACCTCGATATCACGTGGGCATATATAAAAGTGCATGAAAATGGTTCCCGCTTCAGTGACGAGAATCATCATTCGTGCGTTTGGTTATAACGAAACGACAATTTTAGCATTAGCTTTATTTGAGATGACGCGAATTCTCAATAAATTAATAACTTAATACTATATCTTTTTGCCTAATAAGGTTTATTAATTACGGTTCTATACTAACCTTTTCTTCTTAGATGTGAGATTATATGCATAGCTATATTAATCAGACTATGCACATAGATTGTGTCAGGAATTATTATGTCTGTTCGTACCAAATTACTTTGGCCTATTCTGCTTCTTGTTTTGTTCGCTTTCATTACATTGAAGGGGTATCACTCCTATAAGATCTATCAAGTAGAAAAGTCACAATTGATAGAAAGCACTCAGGTGTTAATCAAGGGAATCTCACACGGTTTCGAAGCCCCTATACGCGAAAGAGACATAGTTGGAACTCAGTCTCTAATGAGTGCTTTCTTTGCTGAACCTTCGATCGTTCGTGTGAAGATACTTGATTCTGAACGATCATTGTTTGCAATGCTTGAGTCTGATACTGGTGTGGCACGGGTTCCTAATGACAGAGAAAAACAAGAGATCACTTCTATTGGTTACGCGTTCTCTCCTCAGTTCGTTTATGTCATGGAACCCATTCTTTCAAATGGAGAAGTCATCGCATTTGTGCGCGTGACCCTATCATCAGAAAGCTTAAAGCAGATAAAAAAATCACTCTTTAAAGACGCTTCACTCTTCGTATTACTCACTCTTGTAACTAGCTCTTTACTTGTGTACCTACTAAATAAAATCGTTGTCTCACCAATTAGCGCATTAAGTCATGCAATGAAAGACTTTGCGGAAGGAAGAGATTCAAAACCCTTTATTCCATTTGAATCTGCCGATGAGATTGGCGATTTAATCACGAGTTTTCAAACGATGGCCGCCAGATCTCGGCTAAAAGAAAGCCAGGCACAATTCACAATGCAGAAACTAGAGAAAGAAAGAGCGTTTCTAGAATCAATCATTAATGGTGTGCAATATTCGATAATCGTCACTGATAATGACGGACATATACATTATCAAAACCAACAGTCCCAGAAGTCGTTCAATGCAGCGCCACCAAGTGAGGCTCCGAGCAATATCCTAGAGCTCGTTCGAACTCGTGAGCCACAGATTTTGGACAAAATAGTGAAGCTCTCATTAGAAAGAAGTCAGATCCATCTCAGTCAGATGGGAGAAGAAACACGTCAATTTAGTTTAACCAGTGTTCGTCTTACTGGCGTGAACAAGATGTTATTTGTCATTGAGGACATCACGAGAGTAGAGGAAGCACTAAGCAGGCAACGGATAGCCACGAGGGTGTTTGAAAATAGTGATGATGGACTATTGGTTCTGAATCAAGATGGCCTTATTACTATGGTCAATTCGGCCGTTACGTCATTATTCGGTAGTACTTCCGAGAAACTGACAGGCATGCCATTCTTCAAGTGTATAAAACTACGAGAGCTACAAATCCGCATACCTAGCATCATAGAAAGTATCGAGCACTATGGCCAATGGCAAGGAGAGGTTGTTGAACAAAATCACCTCGGCAAGCTTATCCCACTATTTGTAAAGGTTAACCGCATATTCAAAGAAGGAAGAACGGATCAATACGACATTGTTATTTTGCTGACCGATCTTTCTGGTTCAAAAGAGATGGAGCGATTAGAGTACTTGGCTCATCATGACCCCCTTACTGGACTCGCTAACCGAGCGAAATTTCATCAACAACTCGATGTATTGCTTGACCAATCAGGGTATTTAAGAGATGAGTTTGCGCTTCTTTATCTGGATTTGGATGGGTTTAAAGCAGTAAATGACACCTATGGTCATGATGCTGGTGATGAAGTCTTGTCTGTGATTTCGCGAAGGTTAAGTGGCTTAACCAGACATGACGATTTAGTTGCTCGCCTATCAGGAGACGAATTTGTCTATTTAATGACCCCAACAAACCAAACTGAAGTGACGAAGTTTGTCGAAAAAATAATTAAATGTGTCAGCCAACCAATAGAATATAAAGGTGCCCAGCTCAATGTTGGTGTGAGTATTGGTGTCAAACTGGTAGGGCATAATGAAAAAGATGCATCTAGAGTCTTAAAAAATGCTGATAACGCGATGTACGAAGCTAAGAGAGCCGGTAAAGGGCAAGCAGTACTGATTGGTGCTGAGTTAGAAGGTACTGTTTAAAAAGTTAAAAAAAGTCGATAGACTAGCGAGACTCGCGTCAGAAGGAACAAACAATGAAAGTACTTGTTACGGGTGGTATGGGCTATATTGGCAGCCACACTTGTATTCAAATGATCGAAGCTGGTATGACTCCGGTGATCTTCGATAACCTTTACAACAGCAAATCAACAGTGCTTGACCGCATTGAAAAGGTTTGTGGTGTGAGACCTGAATTCATTCAAGCAGACATTCGCGATAAAGCAGCGTTAGTAGACGCAATGACTACGCATCGTATCGAAGCTGTGATTCATTTTGCTGGCCTCAAAGCGGTTGGTGAATCAGTTGAAAAGCCGCTTGAGTACTACGACAATAACGTCAGTGGCACTCTTGTTCTTGTAGAAGCTATGCGTGAAGCCAACGTTAAATCGATCGTATTTAGCTCTTCAGCGACGGTTTATGGTGACCCTGCGACAGTGCCAATCACTGAAGACTTCCCAACCAGTGCGACAAACCCTTATGGTCGTAGCAAATTAATGGTTGAAGAATGTCTAACGGACTTCCAAAAAGCGAATCAAGATTGGAGTATTACGCTTCTACGCTACTTTAACCCTGTAGGTTCTCATCCGACGGGTGAACTTGGTGAAGATCCCCAGGGTATTCCTAACAATCTAATGCCTTTCGTTTCTCAAGTCGCAGTAGGTCGTCGTGAGTTCCTATCAGTATTCGGTAGCGATTACCCAACGAAAGATGGTACTGGCGTTCGTGATTACATCCATGTAATGGATCTTTCTGATGGTCACGTTGCTGCGCTAGAGAAAGTAGGCCGTAAAGCGGGACTTCATATCTACAACCTCGGTACAGGTAATGGATATAGCGTTTTAGAAATGGTTAAAGCATTCGAAAATGCATCAGGCAAAGATGTACCGTTTAAGCTAGTAGATCGCCGTCCAGGAGATATTGCAGAATGTTGGGCAGATCCTTCTAAAGCAGCGAATGAACTTGGTTGGAAAGCTGAACGTTCGTTAGAAGAAATGACCGGCGATACTTGGCGTTGGCAATCAAATAACCCTCAAGGCTACCCAGACGCTTAAAAGATTAAAACTTACACTTTTTTAACATAAAGGCGCAACTCTGCGCCTTTTTTGATCTAAATCGGAAAAAATCGTAAATTTCTGGTTAAAAGCTAGCTAAGGTGAACAGAAGTGTTACACTATGCGCGACTCTTAATTTAGAGCGTAAATTTTCTTAAGACTATCGGGGTAGTTAATGGAACTTGGTCTAATCATCGCATTCATTGTGGCAGCAGCAGTCATGGTGAAGAAAGAGATGGCAAAGCAGTAGTTTTTCATTTTTCATTCTTTTCTTAACATTTTTGAAATGAAAACGCGTAAAAAAAGCCAGCATAATGCTGGCTTTTTTGTTTTTGTAACACTTAGAATTCGTATTTCACACTAATGTTGTAGTTTCGCTCCGCTTGAGTGTTATCAGGGCTAAGCTCAGTCGCACCGCGAACGTCATTCCATAAGTGGTACTCTTCGTTAGTCAAGTTCATCACACCAGCACGAACGGTTAGGTCTTTCATAGGTTTATAGTATGCAGTCAAGTCAACCACGGTTGCTGACGGAAGTTCCACTTGGTCGCTAGTTCCACCATTGTCACCGTCAGAGTTAATATCGCTGTTAGACTTCTTCGCGGTATAGTTGACTTTCAAGCTTGTGCCCCAAAGCGTATTTGGCGAATCATAGTTAATTGCTGCAACTGCATTCCAAGGGTTGACACTGTTAAGTGGTTTGCCATCGCCGCTCTCACCATCTGTATACGCAGCTACAAAGCGAGTTGTCGTACCTTTTGGCAGATTTGCAATCTCGTGCCAATCGAGGCTATTTGATAGCTCAATGCCCTTAATCGTTGCTTCAGCAATATTGATGTTCGTAAACTCCAACATTCCGCCATTATTTGTAGACGTTTGCTCAATGAAATCGCTGTAGTCGCTGTAGTATAGTGAGAATTCAGTCGCCGATGCCGAAGTGTTATGACGGTAACCCAATTCATATGACAAGCTCTTTTCCGATTCTAGATCCGGGTTAGGGCGATTGACGTAACCGTGTCCAGGGTTGTCATATGTGTAGTACAACTCATCAAATGATGGGGCGCGGAAGCCTTGGCTAATCTGCGCAAATACAGTACCTGGTTGGTTGACTTTGTAAGTCGCCCCCAAACGACCAGTGAATGCAGAGTCACTGAATTTATTGAATGTTTCTTCAGACGTACTTGATGGATCTGTAGAGAAATAATCGTAACGAACACCAGGAGTGATGATTAACTTGTCGTTAAGCAGCGTGATTTCATCTTGCAAGAATAGGCCGAAGCTCTGCTCTTTGGCATCCGGAGTGTATACATAGATTTTATCCGGTGTACCTGGATCAGAGTTGAACTCTCGGTTTGTGTTGCTAATATCACTGTGCTTGTAAGACAAACCATAAACCAAGTAATGGTTTTGAATCTCTTTATCTAACTGAGTCTCGAATTCAATTTTGTCTTCGGTGTAATCGTAGTCTTTCTTCTGTTGATTGTCTCCACTCGCTGGCACGTAAGGAGGAAAACCCGGACTTGCCTCTTTAAAACGATTGGTGACACCATTTTCTTTTTTGCTCGTCCAAGTTAATTGAGAGGTAATGGTGTCAGACACTACGAAGTCGGTAAACCAAATATGCTTCAAGCCAAGACGGTTTTGCTTAGTCTGGTCTTCAGAATTAAAGTTTTTGTAGGACTGATGCGCAATGTCTGAGTCTGTTTGGTTATAGATGGCTTCACCTAAAAACTCCAAACGGTGGTCTTCATTCAGTTGCGATTGAAGTTTAACCAACAAGTCATTCTTGTAGTAATCCTGACCGGTTACAGAGTAATTCTCATAAGGTGCTTTTGAAAAGTTTTGTAACTCAGAACCATCACGGCGAGTGTATGCGACTAATGCTTCAAGGTTATCGAATCGCTTGGCTACAGCGACATGCTCACTAAAAGAGTTATCTTCTGATGAATAAGAGAGCTTAGCCTGTCCACCGAAGTCTTTACCGTCTTTTAGAAAGTCACGCGGGTCTTTGGTTTCAAACGCGACAACACCACCAATAGCATCACTACCATGTAAACTAGAAGCTGCGCCCTTTACAATCTCAACGCTTTTTAGCATGTCAGGGTCAACAGTAACCGCGCTTGAGTTGATAAAAGAGTAAGGACCGCCGTCAAATGCACCTGGCTGAGATGCTCCGTCTACCAAGATCTTGACTCGTTTGCCTTCCATACCACGAATATTAATGCTCTGAACCCCCTGACGTTGAGTACCATTGACTGTTACTCCAGGTGTATACTCGAATACGTCGCTGAGATCTTTCGCCATGTTTTCTTCGAGATCTTTCTCAGAAATAACGGCAACAGAAGCGGCTACTGTATCCATAGTTTGGTTGGTTCGAGTTGCAGATACGACGACTTCATTAAACGTCGATTGCTCTTCAGCGTATACCCCTTGAGATAGAGCGATTAGTATAGAGGCTGACAAAAGTGATTTCTTATACATTTGACTTAAATACCTTGATCCATAATAGGTAACAACAACGTGCGGTATCTTAGTTTATATAAATAATAATTACTATCATTACCATTACGATTAGTTCGTAATTTTTGTCAGTGACCGTTTGCGTTATTCATAAGCTAGTCTTTAATTATCAATCTGTTATATTATTTTAAATCGTTTTTTAGAATTAGTTTTTAAATGACACTACTGTGATTCAAATCACACAAATAGGGAGCTATTGTGCAGAGCCCAATCACGTTAGAAGCACTTCATATCTTGGATGCTATTGATAGAAGAGGAAGTTTTGCGGCTGCCGCGAATGAGTTAGATCGCGCACCATCTTCTCTTAGTTACCAAATACAAAAGCTAGAACAAGACCTCGACATCATTATTTTCGATCGCTCGGGGCACAAAGCGCATTTCACGGATGCTGGTAAACTGATCTTGGAACGGGGAAGAGCGATTCTTCAGGCAAGCGAGAAACTTGTAAATGATGCGACTTTGCTTGCGAATGGCTGGGAGCTTGATATTACCGTCGCGTTCGATGGAATTATTCCGATTTCAAACTTCTTTTCTATGGTAGACGCGTTAGCCAACGTCAGTAGCACGAGAGTACGCCTACAAGAAGAAATTCTCGCAGGAAGTTGGGAGTCCTTGAATACAGGAAGAGCCGATTTACTGATTTGTCCAGCTCTAGATACACTGCCGCAAGATGTCAAAGCGGAGAAAATCGGTAAAATGAGCATGGTATGGGTGGCTGCGGCCGATCACTATGTTCATAAACGTAGTGGTGAATTCAATGATAGCGCCCGAGAAAAATATCGTGTTATTGCCATCGCTGACACAGCGAGAGAGCAGCCAGCCATGTCAATTAATGTCATGCAAAAGCAACCGAGACTCACAGTCACCAATTTCCCAGCTAAAGTTGAAGCACTAACTTCCGGGTTAGGTATCGGCACACTACCGAGTCAAATCGCACAACCTTTGATTGATAGCGGTGTTCTAAAACGTATCGAAGGTACGGAGGAGCAGCCAATTGATATTATCTTAGCGTGGCGCAGGAATACGATGGGCGAAGCCAAATCTTGGTGTGTACAGTACTTGAAGAAAAACTGGAAACTCAAGTGACAATGTCACATTTTGCGTTGGTCTAAAGGGACAATTCATTGTCCCTTTTTTATCGTGTTATGTTCTTGATACAGTCACTAATCGTTGCTGAGCGGCAACACCATATCAGCAGTGCCATCGGCAAATTGTACGTCTAACTCAAATCCTAGACTTTGAGCAAGAGATAACATACCTCTGTTAGTCGGCATCGTCATACCAGAAATTTGCTTGGTACCTTTCGCTTGGCAGTAACCAATGATTTTTTGCATCAGCACTTTACCTAACCCTTTGCCTTTTAAATCAGAGCGAACCAGAATCGCAAACTCTGCATCACTATTGTCTGGTGTTATCAGTGCACGAGATACACCAATAATTGAAGGTCCGTTATCATCGAAAGCGACAGCAACAAACGCCATCTCGCGGTCGTAGTCAATCTGTGTAAGGTTCGCGAGCGTCTCATGATTAAACTCACCGACGTCAGAGAAAAATCGGTTATAGAGATCTTCTTTAGAAACGCTATTTATGAACTGAGCGTGGGTAGGCTCATCTTCGGGTAAAATTGGGCGAAGTAGGATAGGTTGACCATCGCGAAGCGTGACAGTTTCAACAAACTCTGCGGGGAAAGGGCGAATTGCCAAACGCTCTTGCGCATCACCTTGGTACTTCTTAAGTGTAACATCGGCATCAATAATGGTTAAATCACTGCCTGATGCTAGCACTGGATGTATATCCAGCCTTTCAATTTCAGGTAACTCTACTGCCATTTGAGAAATTCGAACCAAAAACTTCGATAGTTCGGTTACATCGATTGCGTCTTTGTGTTTTTGCAGGCGCACCTTCCCAGATTTTAGTGCAATAACCACTAAATAGCGCGCTAAGTTCATGTTAAGAGGTGGCAACGCTGCTACGGCATCCTGAGTAATATTCCAATCAGAGCCACCTTGTCCAAGTAGAATGACAGGGCCAAATACCTTATCAACGACGATGCTCACTCGTAACTCTTCAGCGCTACCTAATTTCGCCATACCTTGAACTAATAGTCCTTGAAGGTTGGCAGAGGGATAGCTCAATTTTGCAGTGTCAAGAATGGCTTGTGCTGCGCTTGATACTTCTTGGCTATTGCGCAAGTTAAGTGCGACACCATGTACATCAGACTTATGAGGAATATCAGGTGAACGAAGTTTAACAGCGACGGGATAACCGATATTTTCGGCCATATGTACTGCTTCAGTTACTTCGGATGCAATCCAAGTAGGGAGGATATTAAAGCCAAATTCTTCAAACAAAGGGCTTGTTTGATGCGTATCTAGCGTGACTGTGTTTTTATCCAGTAGTTGTTCATCCACCCATTCACGCGCAGAACTTACACTACCGGAGTGCAAAGGCTCTGCTGTTGTCGGCGTTTCCATGAGCTGCTTTTGATTTCGCCTATATTCCACCAAGTGCATGTAAGCAACTACCGCACTTTCTGGCGTTCGATACGTTGGGATTCCAGCTTGAGTAAATGCTAAGCGGGCTTCTCTTGAGGTTTGTTCTCCAGACCAATTCGTTAGAATATTGAAATGCTTATGCCGTGGGTGATTTTGAATAGCTTCAATGACCGCATTTGCTGTTTCTAAAGAATCTGAGACAGCAGAGGGGCTGTGCATAATTAAGATTGCGTCTGCGCAATCACCATTCATAAGCGAGTTGAGTGTATCAACATAGCGTTTTTTAGTGGCATCACCAGCCAGATCTATTGGGTTTGCTCCACGCCAATTACTCGGTAATACAGCTTTTAGCTGAGCGACAGACTCTTCATCAAGTGATGCTAGCTTGCCACCACGCTCCAATAATGTATCAACTGCCATTACTGCTGGCCCCCCGCCATTGGTTGCGATGGCAAGGCGCTCACCACGGAGTGGTACTGAGTGAGTAAGGGTTTCTACTGCAGCAAACAACTCATGAGTATTGCCAACACGCAGCATACCCGTTCTTCGAATAGCAGAGTCATAAATGATATCGAGCGAATCAATGCTGCTAGCGCCAATAGGGCGAGCCTGGGAGGACTTACCCGCTTTTAGCACTAAGATACGTCGGTTACGGGAAGCCGCACGAGCAGCAGACATAAACCGGCGAGCGTCTTTAATTGAATCGACATAAAGGAGAATAGCTTCAGTTCTTCCATCTATACTCAAGTAATCAAGCAGTTCTGCAAAATCTATATCTTGACCTTGCCCAATCGAAATAAAGGAGGAAAACCCAATGTTCTTATCGTTTGCCCAATCGAGCACTGTGGTACAGACCGCCGCTGATTGAGAAATAAAAGCGATCTTACCAGGCTTTGCAGCTACGGGAGAAAAAGAGCAGTTAAAATTATGCCAAGGAAGGATGAGACCAAGGCTGTTCGGACCTAATACCCGTATATTTAACTGTGAAAAATCGATACTTTCAGCGTCATCTGAAATAACAATTGCAAACTCAGTTCCTCGTTCATCAAGCTCTTTTAGTAATTGGTTGTTTCGAGATACATTGGTACACAGAATCGCAATATCTGGCGTATAGGGCAGGGAAGCGACATTTGGATATGCAATCACCCCGGAAACGGATGTGTACTTTGGTGTGACAGGCATAATTGCACCACCAAAGCCACTTTGCAGTAAATTGCGCATTACTATTTGCCCCGCACGTAACTCTTTTTGAGATGCGCCAATGACCGCCACTGAGTTAGGTTTGAAGAGCTTTTGTAGTTTATTCATTGTCACTCCTGTGCCTATAGTTCCATGATAGTTGCTCATTCTTCCTACAATCATAAACGAAGATTGCTTTCATTTAACAATGGCAACTCAGACAATGACGAAAAGATGAGCCATGCTTATACAGTTTGTGTCACTCATCACACCAAAATCACAGTTTATTGTGTTTGGTGCTTGATAAAATAGCCGGCTATCGGCATGATTTATCGTAATATTTATTCAGAGCGTTTGTTACTTCATGAAAAAAATCGCAATTATCAGTCTGTCAGTACTATTATCTGCTTGTGCATCTGAAACTTATCTCACAGATGTAACTAGTGAAAGCTACCGTGAAGACTATCAAACTCAGCCTGTTTCTAAGCCAGTAATGGCGCCAGAAAGCGGCATCGTAGAAACGAGTGTTGAAACAACCCAAGTTGTTAAAGTTCCGGTTGTTCAAGAAGAAAAGAAAGTGGTGAAGCTCACACCACAAAGCCAACAGAAACCCGTTAAAATCGTACCACCTAACAAGCAGCAACAGGCTGTTCAACGCTTTGGATATACAATTCAGGTTGTAGCAGTGGGTAGCCAAGCTAAAGTAGACCGCTTCGCGTCGAAGTTACCAAGTAACGAGCAGCCAATATGGGAAAACTATAAAGTAGTGAACGGAACAAAATGGTTCACGGTTCTATATGGCGATTACGCGACACAGCAAGAAGCGAAGTCGGCAATTTCAACTCTTCCTCTTGAGTTCAGACAGTTAAAGCCTTTCGTGAAAAGCATTGATTCTATCAAAAATTCGGCTTATCCAACGCTTAACAAGCTTAATTAATTGAATATGAGAAGGGAGCGTTTGCTCCCTTCTTTCTTTGGTTAAATCCTATTCGAACAGTATTCCTCACAGTAAAATTACTGTACGTAGCTACACAAAGGTTTATCATACTGAATAGTATCTTTTGTAGATCACGGAAAGATTGATTCATGATTAAAAATATCCTTTTACTATGCGGTGGCGGCTCTTCTGAGCATGAGATTTCATTACTGTCAGCAAATTTCGTTGAGCAGCAATTAAACCTTATTGATGATGTAAGCGTTACACGTGTAGAAATCAAAAACGAAGGTTGGGTGACGAACCAAGGTGAGTTGGTTTATTTAGACCTCAACACCAAAAAGCTGTGTTCTGAAGATCAAAACTTAGACATCGACTTCATTGTTCCTTGTATACACGGTTTTCCCGGCGAAACTGGTGACATCCAATCGATGTTTGAAATCGCAGGTATTCCTTACCTAGGCTGCGGCCCTGAGGCGAGCAGCAATAGCTTCAACAAAATTACTTCGAAGCTATGGTATGACGCAATTGGTATTGCTAACACACCCTATTTGTTCCTCACCCGTAATGATGAGCAGGCTCATACCCAGGCGCAGCAAGCGTTTGATAAATGGGGCAAAGTATTTGTCAAAGCCGCTCGACAAGGTTCTTCTGTTGGTTGTTACAGCGTCACAAAAGAAGATGATTTGTCCCAAGCTATCAATGATGCATTTGGCTACTCTGACCAAGTTTTGATTGAAAAAGCGGTGAAGCCACGTGAACTTGAAGTAGCGGCCTACGAGATAGATGGTAAATTACGCATCACAAAACCTGGGGAAGTAATAGCTCCAGATGGTGCATTCTATTCATACGATGAGAAATACAGTAGTACGAGTCACTCACTGACTGAAGTCGAAGCTAGTAATCTAACTGTCGAACAGGTTGAAATTATTCAACAAGCTTCAGAGACGGTCTTTAAGCAAATGAACTTACGCCATTTGTCACGTATTGATTTCTTCTTAACCGAAGAGGGTGAGATTTACTTAAATGAAGTAAATACTTTCCCAGGCATGACTCCAATCTCCATGTTCCCTAAAATGCTACAGAATAACGGCGATGAATTTCATCTATTTCTAGAAAGTTGCATTAATCACGCAACTTTCGAAAAATAAGCCACTTTTGCAGTGAACTTTATATTTTAATTATGTGATTTTGGTGACTTTTTGCTTAGTTATTTAGAATAATGTGACTACAAAGTGTTTGCGATTCATTACATAGCATTTATGATTAAATTACCGCAAGAAAAGACGATTCAGTGATATGGCAATTTCAAATTATCGAGGCTTCAATCTTCAGTCCGGCGGACCTGATGGAAGTACATGGAAAGTTAAAATTAAAAATCACGTGCTACAAGGTAACCTAAGTGCTGTAAAGAAGAGCATAGACTGGTGGTGCGACACCGCGTCAATCATTGACCCAAAAGAGTTTGCTTCCCTTGGACAAAAACGAGGTGAAGGTGGTGCTAATCAAGTTGAGAATTTCAACGGTTACTCACTTAAAAATGACACTGGTGAGCCAAATGCTTGGTATTGCATGTTTAATGGCAAGTTAATCAAGGGGTCAAAAACGGCCATACAAAGGCATATTGAAGCTTACTTAGTCGCGAAGCAAAAAGCACTGCAGGCACAGCAACAGAAGAAGTAACAATGACTTTAGTATACTCAACTGAAACCGGAAGAATCAAACAAGAGCCTGAGAAAACCGAACGTCCGAAGGGCGATGGTGTTGTGAGAATCCAGCGTCAAACTAAAGGCAGAAAAGGTAAGGGCGTGTGTATCATTACCGGCCTTGATTTGGAAGATACAGCACTAAAGCTACTAGCAGCAGAGCTGAAAAAGGTTTGTGGTTGTGGTGGCTCAGTTAAGGATGGCAACATTGAGATTCAAGGCGACGCTAGAGATAAAATTAAAGCGCACCTTGAAAAGAAAGGCATGACAGTCAAACTTGCCGGCGGTTAAATACAAAGCCTTCTAGAAATAGAAGGCTTTTTAGTAACCAATAACTGCTTTTGAATAGTGGCTGTTCTTCAGTGCTCTTTTGAAGCAAACAGCGATCAACATGCTTAATGTCACTACCAAAATAAGCACTGTTAGAAATAGAACTATATCTGCCTGAAGCCCGTTTGCGTGTTGATACAAAGGAGTTCGCTTCATTACAGTTAATACCCAAGGGTGTATAAAAAATACACCAAAACTAATTTTTGCTAGAAATGACAGCCACCCAATTTTAAATGGGAAGGCTTCAAGCAGAAAATAAATCCCCACAACTAAACATACCTTTTGAAGATACATTGTATCGATGCCGTTGTAAGTGGTTAGCGGCTTAATGTAATTACCTTGATGGCCGATACTTGCATCGTATATAGCGAGAGCGATTGCTAACGATAGAAACAGAAGAGACTTAATTTTTGCATTAGAGGCGAGGGAAGTTCGGTACAAAGATACATACATGCCGATTAAATAATATGGTGTAAAGTAGATTAACATTTGCAACGGGTTGGTATTTTCGTACGAGCGATGAACTAGCATCGACACAAGACTTAAAGTAAATATTATCAATAACTTGTACTTTCTACGCACGACGAGAAACCTATCATGCAATGGTGCCATTGAAAAAAGCATGACAACAAACGGTACATACCAATAGGCTGTAAGCATCCGTCCACTTAAGTAGTATTTACCAATTATAATAAGAGCGTGATCATCAGTATTGAAAATGGTTTTTCCTTCAAATAGCTCCTCACCAGAAAAGAATCCGGCTTTAGAGATGTATAAAAGAAAAATAGCTCCGGTTCCCAATAGCAGATACGGCAGCAAAACGTTTCGAAACTTACTACTCAGGAATTCAATGTATGGCGTTTTCTGTTTGAAGAACACATGGTGATACATGTAGCCAGATATAAATACAAATGCAGCAGTCGCACCATAGATTAGGTTCTGGAAGACTAGCCAAGGACCAGAGTTAACCGACATTCCATAAGGCATGCAGTGTACAGCGACGACCAATATAATAGCGATCGCTCGAAAATTATCGATTGAAGATATATGGCGTGCCAATACAAGCCCTCCTAAAATCAATAAGTTTATCGGTTCAGGACACGTTGTGTATTAAGCCGGGTAAAAATCAGAAGTAACTCAGTCGATAACACTTAGAGGTAATAGGTCTTTTCTAATGATATCTAGCCAAGGGCTGAGAGCGAGACTTGATTAATATAGATCTTAACAATCGTAGATTATTAAGATCTATATTAAGTATTTTATGGTAAATCGCCGTTATGTTTAATGACATCGCCAAAAAGCGCAGCATTTTAAAATCTGAGCGGGATAGGAGGCCAAACTAGAGAAGATTTGGCGTACATGGATAGTTTATTTAACATAATATACATAATGCGCACTTGGTAACTTCTAGGTTTTAAGTATACCAAGATGTAAGTTATTGCCCGATTAAGCTAACACGCAGTTATAAGGTGCTTAACGTAACGCATTGTAAAATTCCATGCGTTACGTTTGCCACTAAGGCACGATCTGCATAGCTAACCATACAGCGGTCAGCGCTGGTTTTGTTTCACCTTCGATTTCAACAACCACTTCTGTACTAAACACGTACTGTCCGGGCTTCCTTTCATCAACGGCTATCAACTTGGCATGAGCCCGAATACGGCTATTCACTTTTACTGGATGAATAAAACGCACCTTATCGAACCCATAATTGAGACCAAGCCTAGCACCCTCCAAATGGTACCCAAAACTCTCTGCAAAATATGGAAGCATAGACAAAGATAATAAGCCATGCGCGATTGTAGATTTGAACATTGTAGCCCGTGCTTTAGCCGGATCCGTATGGATAAACTGATGATCTAAGGTACAATCTGCAAATTGATTAATTTGGTCCTGATTCACAACAAACCAATCTGTTGGCTCGATATCAACACCGATATACTTATCGATGTCATTCGTTGAGATTACTTTCATAGCTTCCTTTACGTCGAACTAGATTTTTCTATGGCGCCAAGTGTATCAAATAAGCTAACGTCAACTGGAATGACATCGAGTTGATACTCTAATCATTGAGCATATTACCCAGCGTTAGAATAGAGCTTGGAACTGTGGCAAGAATCAAAGCTAAACCAAGATATATGACTCTCCTCGCCCAAATCTGGATTCCCTAGCAGCAACTCCTCAGTATCCTCTTTTACCCAAATAAGTCACAGCGTAACACGTAAGTAAAATCAATAGGTGAAACTACATAAGCTGACAATGTAAGCAAATGATCATTTATTGAAAATCTACCTGCACCAATTTCGCCTTAATCCAACTCGGAAAGACGAATTCGACCGTTATTTTCGCATCTCAAAATCGGACCAGGCTTGAAAGCCAAATTTGATTGCAAGCACTTACTGCAGCCACTAACTCCTATTTGTCTACACTATTTGTCAGCTCATAAAGTGACGGCGTCTCTTTTAGATTTCTTCAGAATATTCCACTACTGAATTCGACAGCGAAATTACACCCTGTAATTTAATTACAAGCCTGAGTGGTACTTAGGTGTAAACTAGGTGCCTATCTTGCCCTAAGTGATTGTATTTAAAGAAACAACCAGCATTGCTAAGCTTTAGGTAGTGTTTTTGCCTATCTATAATAAGTGACAGTTAACTATTGCTGGTAAAATTTTACCTATCTATTATGGTAGAGTTTCTTCTCTACTTGAGGGTTGTTATTGTGACGTGGTAACGGGGTACTTGTTAGAAGAAAGGTGGTGAGTAGTCTGTTTTAGTTGTGTATACGACGGGCGTAAAAAAGCAGGGTCTATGCCCTGCTCTTCGTAATTTCTTAGTCTTGTTTCTTTGCGGCGTATTCTGCTCGAATTTGCTCAGCAACGATCTTAATCGCTTCTGCGGTACTAGTACCCTTTTGCATTAGCTCTTGAATACGTTCTACTGCTTGTTGTTGTTCTTGATGGGACAGAGGTGGTAAATCGTCAAACATAAAAAAAGCTCCTCAATGTGAGGAGCTGACTATAACGATTCAGTTAGTAGGTCGCAAGGAAATTAATCGAAGCACCCATTGCATTTTCGTTGGTATATTGAGCCGCGATATCGAGTTCAATCAGATTGAGTGGTGATAATCCGATACCTGCGGTAATCGTTCCATCCTCACTTGAGCGAGCCATGTTTTTCTTATAGCCTCCGCGCAGTGCCATCTGTCTTAAAATGTCGACTTCAAAGCCAGCCCTTAGCATTTGGCTATTATCATCAAATGTTGAAAACTTTTTCTCTTCATTCAAGTCATAATCAACACTTACTGTGAAGTAGTCGGCGACGATACCTGCACCAATGGTATAGAGCGGACGCATGCTGTATTCGTACGAAGCGATTGGATCGCCATTCGGAGCTGTAAATGCTTTAGTCTTAATATCTCGACCCACTAAGTTTTTTGCAGCTAAACCTACGCGGAAAGGTCCATAAAACCAGAGAGCACCTGCATCCAAGTTGAAGATGGTGTCAGCAGTCTCATTTTCTCTTAAATCTTTTGTGTCAAACGCGGCAAAGCTACTTGCATAAGAGTATGTATAAATGCGTTGCAGTTTTGGCGTTAAACCAAAAGAAAGATGCTGATTCATGAATGTAGTGTACTTAGCAAGCGAAATACCTGCTTCGGCAACACCGATCGAAACACCACGCACATAACTGTTGTCGAGAGAACTAGCTGGTACCGAAGTGTCGACTTCAGGAGTAACAAAGGATTCAGTGTACAACTTGCCGTAAGCGGTCGCAGAAAGAAACTTGTTTGGAATACCAACCGCCACTACACCGCCTAAGTCGAAGTCTAATTTAGCGTTATCGATGTTATTTAGCGAGTTAACGATTTCAGTGTCGTCGGTGAGTTTGCTAATACGATCAATTTCGTCGATCAATCCATCCTGATCGTCATAACTAATACCAAAGCTTGGTACTATCATGCCGGCGTCATCATTTCTACGATAGATTGCTGTGAGCGCTGGGTTAAAGAAAGGGGCGGTTAGGTAAGAGGCAGATACTGTGCCTACTCCACCCATCGCATCACTGCGAGCTTCGATTGCGTACGTGGCTGCATTGGTTGAAAAAGAAAGGCATGCGCTAGTGACGCTGAGTGCTAATAGTTTGTATTGAATCTTCATATGGGACTAATTCATTGTGCGTTATGAACTTTGTATCGACCAATATGAAGATTCTTTAGCTATTCTTCTAGGGAAAGATCATAAGTGCGGCTAATAGTTTGAGCTTGCTCAACAATTATGTCCCCTTGCCAACGTCGGCTGTTAATACCAACTGCGAGCACGTACCGATCGTTAGGGACACCTTCTAGCTCAAGAGAGTTAGGGTAATTGGATTCGTAACTCTTTTGCCAAACTTGTTCGTACTGACCATCTACATAATCATAGAGGCCAACATTGAGCTCAGGAAGTGGACAGTGTGGATTTCTCAAGGCACTTTTTTCGACTTTCCAATTCTCTTTTGATGTCCATCGTACATATTGTGAAGAATTGGAGTCACCCAAGACTATCCATGTTCTAAAAACTCGACCATCAACGGCAACGATAGATAGGTGATAAAGACCAGCTTCGATTTTTCCTGTTAGGTTGTAGCGTTTTAGGTAACGCTTTTCATTCGCAATCGTGTTGGTAACGACGTCTTCTTGGCTTAATGAAGCGTCGGCTGAGATAGACTCATCAACCCAACGTTCAAACATGATGTCATCTAGCTCAGTCACCACCCTAAGTTTTATGACCAAGCGGTAAGTATCGCGTCCAGGGCTCTGAATGGTTTGACGAATGATATTAACGCCACTAATCCATTCAGGTAACGTAACCGTAGATAGTGATTTGCCACAATCCTTTGTAAGAGATTGCGCTAACAGGTCATTTAAATGGGGGGTAATAGCCTTATTCGGTTCTGACTGCCAAAGTTCCACTAAAGAAAGAAACATATCTGGCAAGTTATCTTCCAATAGATGTTGGTGGGCTTGGCTTAAAGGCGTGTTAGACGAAAACCAGTCCATACCATGGACTGGTTTCATCAAAGTTGCCGCTAATAATATTGGCAGGACTAACTTCATCGTTACGCTTTCATTTTGTAGCCAACGCCACGCAACGTTTCAATTTCAAGACCAGGCAGCTTTTGGCGAAGCTGCAGCACGTGTGTGTCTACAGTACGAGTCGTTGGGAAATGGTTGTAACCCCAAACGTGGTCTAATAGCTCGTCACGCGTAAATACACGGCCTAGGTTTGAAGCTAGGAACAACAATAAATCAAACTCTGTACGGGTTAAGGTGATAAGTTCGCCTTTAAAAAGAACCTCACGTGTTGCACGATCGATTTCAAGCTCGTTTGTAATAACTTTGTCCGCACTGCCCTGTTCTGCTGAATCAGGAGCACGAAGCTGAGCTCTAATACGAGCAAACAGTTCTGCTTCAGCAAAAGGTTTTGTTAGGTAGTCGTTTGCACCTGAGTCCAGTCCTGCGACTTTGTCTTTCACAGTAACTAATGCGGTTAATAGAATAACCGGGACATCTTTAATTTTCTTCCACTCTGGCAGAGATTCTACTGAATCACCATCCGGTAGTTGGCGATCTAGAATCACTAAATCAGCCTTTTTCCATTGTGGTTCTACATCTGAAATACGCTCCACATGCAAACACTCATACCCTGCTTGTTCAAGGCTCACAAGTAGGCCATCAGCAAGGTTTTTATCATCTTCAACGAGAAGCAGAGTCTGTTTCACAAGGTATCTCCAGTATAAATGTTGTAGGTGGACCTATCAGAGACATTTTGCCTCCCATACGTCCCATCATAGATTCGACAATAGTTAATCCCAATCCTAGGCCACTCTTACTTACAAATGGTTTTCTTAAGTGAGCCCAGTCTTTAGATGAAAGTTTCCCTTCATCGATGACACGAATAACTAATTTTTGAGCACTGGTTTCAACATCAAGTCTTACCGGTGCTTCACCATATTTAATTGCGTTTCTCAACAAGTTATCGATACAAGTACCTAGCCAGTATACGTTAATTTTGGCCGAGATATCCTGGTTGATAACAAATTGAACGGATTCGTTAAATTCTTCTTCAATCTTAAACTCTAACCACTCTTGAACAGAAGGAACCCATTCTGTTGCAAGCGGTTGGTTGTCCGATTGCAAGTAATCTTTACTTGCTTCAGCTAACTGCCTTAAACGTCTTGTATCCTCACACAAACGACGAAACTCGTCGTATACACTTTCAGGAAGACGTTCAAACTCACGCCTAAACCCCTCTACAGTTAATGATAATGAGGCGATTGGAGTTCTAAGCTCATGAGTCAAAATCTGTAAAACAAGCATTCTGCTACGTAGCTCTTGTCGCTTGCTATTCCAGCGATAAACAGCCCAACCGATAACAAGAAATATGTTGGCAATCACCAGGATGATCATGCTGATCCGCAGCACTTGCGAATGATCTTCTACATCCCAACATATATTGCCGCGTTTAACGAAGCAGCTTTTGGTTTGACTCGCTAATTTAAAAGAGAGTCCTGCGTTGGCAACGTTTTCCTGCCAGACTGACTTCGGAAATACGAAGTAGTGATCTCCTCTTCTAAGCCAAAGCTCGTTTTGTTCGATAAACATGCTCGCACCTGCGATTAAAGCGTTTATCGCGTCATCGTTCATACTCTTTAGGCTTGCGAGTAATTCATCGCCTTGCACATTCTTGCGTTCTTTAATGTGCATGTATTGCGCAAGTTTATCTTGGAGCTCTGGATACTTATCAACATACCGAGCGGCATAACTACCGCCACCGGGATGGATAAGCCCACTTCTAGAAAACCATCTTGGAGTCAGTTGCGTACCTTTACAGATAGCTCTCGTAAACACCAAAGGTTCGGTGATTAAGGGGCTCAAAGGTAGCTTACCACGGCAAGTGTTCGCTAGTTGGTACAGCTGCTGTATATCCTTCAACGGGTAATCAGCAGTTTGAGGCAACATAGAATCCGGCGACAACAGCTTAGTCGGATAATTGGATTGCAAAACCCGTATATCGTACGATTTCTCGGCCGATTGGTAGTTAAACAACTCGGTAAAAGTGTCTATTCTTTCTGGCAGTGAGTCTGCCTTCACGATTGGTGCTGCTGCTAGTATTGCGACACTAAGTAATAAACGTTTAATCAAACTGTAACCGTTGTTCGTTCCATTGCTAGAAACTATACATCATCTAAATTAAAGTTGTCATCGATACAAGTAAAGGTTTTGCATTTCTATTACATTGAATGTACAAAAAAAAGACCAGCATACGCTGGTCTTTTCAATTAATGGCAATTCCAAATTACAAAGCTTTG
This sequence comes from Vibrio rotiferianus, assembly GCF_002214395.1. Taxonomy (NCBI): domain Bacteria; kingdom Pseudomonadati; phylum Pseudomonadota; class Gammaproteobacteria; order Vibrionales; family Vibrionaceae; genus Vibrio; species Vibrio rotiferianus. The sequence continues at coordinate 1,826,887 of NZ_CP018311.1, read as the reverse complement.
AAGATTGCTTCGACACTTTCTTTTGCATCACCAAACAACATTGATGTGTTTTCTTTGAAGAATAGTGGGTTTTGAACGCCAGCATAACCAGTATTCATTGAACGCTTGAATACAATGACATTTTGCGCGTTCCAAACTTCTAATACAGGCATGCCCGCAATTGGACTGTTCGGATCGTCAAGCGCTGCTGGGTTTACAGTATCGTTCGCACCAATAACCAGAACCGTATCAGTCTCAGAGAAGTCATCGTTGATCTCGTCCATCTCTAGTACGATATCGTAAGGTACTTTTGCTTCTGCCAGTAGAACGTTCATGTGACCTGGCAGACGACCAGCTACAGGGTGAATACCAAAGCGCACTTCAATACCCTGATTACGTAGTGTTTCAGTAATTTCATGCACTGGGTACTGTGCCTGAGCTACTGCCATACCGTATCCCGGAGTGATGATCACTGATTTTGAGTTCTTCAGCATTTCAGCAACTTCTTCTGCTGATGTTTCCCGGTGCTCGCCCTGCTCTTCATCACTTGAGATCACAACTTCTTGACCGAAGCCGCCAGCGATAACGCTGATGAACGATCGGTTCATTGCTTTACACATGATGTACGAAAGGATCGCACCTGAAGAACCAACTAGTGCACCTGTTACGATCAATAGGTCGTTTGCTAGCATGAAACCTGCTGCTGCTGCTGCCCAACCTGAGTATGAGTTCAGCATTGAAACCACAACCGGCATATCTGCACCACCGATCGACGCTACTAAGTGGTAACCAAACGCGAATGCAATCAACGTCATTACGATCAATGCGAACATGCTGCCGTCCGCTTTTACGAAGTAAATCATAAGAAGCGTAGAAACGACGATCGCAGCAAGGTTCATTTTGTGTTTGTGAGGCAAGTTAAGTGGCGAAGAAGAGATCGTGCCACGTAGCTTACCAAACGCTACGACTGAACCAGTGAAGGTTACCGCACCGATGAACACGCCAAGGAATACTTCCACTAGGTGAATCACATGCTCAGCGTGCATACCAGCAAGGTCAGTTGAAACTGGCGCTGGTGGCTCTAGGTAGCTGTTGTAACCTACCAATACTGCAGCCATACCTACAAAGCTGTGTAGGATAGCAACCAGTTCCGGCATTTGAGTCATTTCTACTTTTTTCGCGTAGTGGATACCGATGCTACCACCGATGACCATCGCGATGATGACCCAAACGAATCCTTCCGCATTTGGGCTGAAGATCGTCGCAATAAGCGCAATCGCCATACCCGCAATACCGTAGTAGTTACCGTTTCTTGCCGATTCTTGTTTAGAAAGTCCCGCGAGACTTAAGATGAAAAATAGCGCAGCAATGATATATGCCGCTTGTACTAATCCTGCAGACATTGGTCACTCCTATTATTTATCTTTGCGGAACATTTCAAGCATACGTTTGGTCACGGTAAAGCCACCAAAGATATTTATGCTTGCTATGAGTACAGCAATGAATGATAGGAAGGTAACGACACCATTACCCTGACCAATTTGTAGCAACGCACCTACTACAATGATACCTGAAATCGCGTTGGTAACAGACATAAGCGGAGTATGTAGTGCGTGTGTTACGTTCCAAACTACGTAGTAACCTACCACACACGCCAGTACGAATACGGTGAAGTGAGATAGGAACGCTGCCGGAGCAACAGAAGCAACCCATGCAAAGGCGCCTAAACCAACAGCAAGCGCACCAAACTTCTTCACTGGTGACGTTGGCTCCTCAACTTTAGGTTGAGGTTTAACAGGTTCTTGCGGTTTAGCTTGTGGCTGTGCTGACACCTGAATTGGTGGCGCAGGCCATGTCACTTCGCCTTCTTTTACTACTGTTACGCCACGAAGCACGACGTCTTCGAAGTCGATATTGATGTTGCCATCTTTCTCTTTGCAAAGCAGTTTTAGAAGGTTTACAAGGTTGGTTGCATAAAGCTGAGAAGATTGTGTTGGCAGTCGACCTACCATATCGGTATAACCAACGATTTTCACGCCGTTAGCCGTGGTGATTACTTGATCTTTTACCGTGTATTCACAGTTACCACCGTTTGCGGCAGCAAGGTCAACGATCACGCTGCCCGCTTTCATGCTATCCACCATTTCTTTGGTGATAAGCGTTGGCGCAGGTTTACCAGGAATCAGTGCCGTTGTGATGATGATATCAACGTCTTTCGCTTGCTCAGCGTATAGCTCTGCCGCTTTTTTGTTGAATTCATCCGACATTTCTTTCGCGTAGCCGTCACCTGAACCTGAATCTTCTTTGAAGTCTACCGTTAGGAACTCTGCGCCCATCGATTCAACTTGCTCTTTTACTTCAGGACGAACGTCAAAAGAGCGAACGATAGCGCCAAGGCTACCAGCAGCGCCGATAGCAGCAAGACCTGCTACACCTGCACCTGCAACCAGTACTTTCGCTGGCGGTACTTTACCTGCTGCGGTAATTTGACCGGTGAAGAATCGACCGAATTCATGAGCGGCTTCAACCACTGCGCGGTAACCAGCAATGTTCGCCATAGAAGAAAGTGCGTCTAATGCTTGCGCACGAGAGATACGAGGAACCGCGTCCATTGCGAGAACGTTAATGTTCTTGCTAGAGAGCTGTTCCATTAACTCTGCATTTTGAGCAGGCCAAATAAAGCTGACTAGTGTCGCACCGTCTTGTAGTAATGCGATTTCATCAATGCCATTTTCTTCATCCACGATTGGCGCATTAACTTTAAGAATTAAGCCTGATGTCCATACTTCTTCACTAGGAACAATTTTCGCACCTGCTGCTTCATAAGCTGCATTGTCGAAACTGGCTAGCACCCCCGCTTGAGATTCGATTGCGACATCGAATCCCAATTTAATTAGCTGCTCAACCGACTTAGGCGATGCAGCTACCCGCGATTCACCCGCGAGTATTTCTCTAGGTACACCGATTTGCAAAACGCATACTCCTTGTATACATATCAATAATTAGTCCCAAAACAGAGCAATGCTCTACTCTAATTCTTTTTTATTTCTATCTGTTCACTACGCAAGAAAACGCAAACGAATGATGGTGTTTGGGGTCACCCATTTGCACTGCCACTTCTCGCCTCACAGTCCGTTATTATTCTGTTTTTAGCGAACGTCAATCGTGACTTCAAGTATTTTGTAATAAAAATACTAAATTTCATTACATATAACGTCTAGTAATGAATAATTCTCTACTTCAACCTGAAAAATAACAACGACTGACTTTACTAAGCAGAGGTCTAACCAGATGAGTGCTAACCGCTTATTTAACAAATATTTAAGTAAATAAAAAAAGAGTCATCAGCATATACACTAATGACTCTCTTTTTGATGATTCGTATCAAGTTGGAGTGAATTGTTAATCGAAGATCTTTTCACCGATTTGGTCGATAAACATCTGCGACTTTTTCAACATCAACTCATTGGCATCTTGTTCTGAACCCAACAAGTCAGACCGAATGAAACGGTGTGACTTCACTTCCCCTTCGAAAGCTTTTTCAATGCGGCCTGCAATACGATATTGACCTCCTTCTGAAATGCTCTCTTGGTAGATTAGATAGCCTTTGTATTCGACAGGCTCAACAGTTTTTACCTCAGCAGACTTTTGACTGCCACCAAACAAGCGTGAAAAAAATCCCACGACTCCTCCTTGGTTTTTCTCTGCGTCTCTTACAATAGTCAGAGACAAACTAGAATTACTTAATATTGATGTTGAGGATTGGTTTTTCGAACCAATCCAGTTCTTGTTCTTCATCATAACTGGTGTGGGTCAATATGACCGGAACTTCGTGGTCGCGATTCTCACGTCGGTCCTCACGAATCATAGCAGCTGCATTTTCAACGGCCACATCGACACTTAGCTTAAACTGAGTCAGCTTGCTTTCAGGTAACGCCGACAAGAAGTCGATATCATGACGGATGTAGACAGGCTTTAGCTGGATCAATGCGAGACACGCGATATCAGCTAATTGTTCGTTATCGAATTGCTCAACATAGACGTCTGAAGCTAACACCTGGCCAACTAATGTTTCCATATAATTGTGTACGTCTGAACTGATTTGCATCAACTTTCTCCTTTAGGCAACAGACCTAAAGTATAGCAGTCGATAAAGCCCTGCAACTCATTGATTGGTCTAAATTTAGTCAACCTCTCCATTTTTGTGTTAATACGTCCTAAAATACTTGGAAAATCCGCAAATAAACGTATTCTTGTTAGTTTCGAGTCTGTGATAATTAATACCTAATTTAAAGCATTAAACAAGATTCATAATTTATTTGAATAACATACGATTAAGATAAGGTTTTGAACTGTAGATGGTTTCATCTTTAATGACCTCTCCCGCTTTTCGCTTTCTGTTCCCACTCCTGTTACTGGGAGCTGTCAGCTTGGGCATGGATAATATTATTGAAATGACCAGAGCGAACTGGGGCATAGCATCAAACCTACCTTATATCTTACTTAGCTGTGCGTTGATCATGTGCTACTCGTTCAAACAAGGGCGAGAGTCTATGGTGTGCATTAGCATGATTTTTGCCTATTTCATTATTCAAACTCGGTTGCAAGTTCCGTTGCACGTTGGCACAACGTTGCTTGAACTGGCCATTTTGACATGCCTGTTACCTGTCTCTTTTTTAGCTGTATTTTTATTTAGTAAAGAAGGGTTCAACTCAAAGTCGACCGCAGCGTACGTCTTTATGCTGTTTATGTTTTCTTTTTGGTCTTACATCACGCTTATTTATTATGTCGAGGGTGGGTTTGATGAATGGACTGCGGGTTCTTTGTTTATCGTACCGAGTGTGTCGAAGTTACCCTTCGTTTTAGTGCTGTATTGCTTTGCTCTTGCTTGCTTCCTAGGAATCCTTGTTCTCAAAAAAAATAGAATCATTCACGCGATCACCTATTCGGCCATGGTGTTAGCCACTGCAACTTTTGTGTTTTTTGATGTTCAGTACATATCTAGTACCATGTTTACTCTGTCTGGGCTCTTGATCATCATCTATTCTACCTCTGCGAGCCATCAACTTGCGTTTACCGATAGCTTAACGCTGATTCCAAGTCGCCGAGCTCTAGATCTCGACCTGAAACACACCGGACGAAAGTTCACAATTGCAATGCTGGATGTTGACCATTTTAAAAAGTTCAACGACACCTATGGTCATGACACAGGTGACGACGTGTTAAAAATGGTAGCAGCTCGATTGGGCAAAACTCAGGGTGGTGCCAAGGTTTACCGATTCGGCGGAGAAGAGTTTACCATCGTCTTTAAGGGTAAATTCGCAGAAGACTGTGAAGAATTTATTGAAGAAACTCGTGAGTCCATTGCACAGTATGAAATGGTACTTCGAGATCAAGACGGCCGCCCTGACGATCATAAAGAAGGTAAAAAGCAACGTGGCAAGGCGTCCGAAAAAAGAGGTGTGGTAAGTGTAACAGCAAGCTTTGGTGTCGCTGATAGCCGCAGTGCCCGCAACCCCTCAGATGTCATTAAGCTCGCAGATGAAGCCCTTTACAAGGCCAAAAAAGCAGGGCGAAATTGCGTTAAATTCTGCCGTACTTAATGGCCTTTTTCAAAATGAGTGATGATACTCAACCTAATTACACCTGATTGAAAAACATAACCAAGCTGCCACCCTTAAAAGCACTACCATAGTTTAGACTCATGCCCACTCCCATGTTGATAACAAATGGAATTTTAATTGGTGGTGTCATTAGCCATCCCATACTAGCCTCATAGTAATGATCTGTATTGAGAGGTCTTTTCGTATCCCCTCCAATATCAACACGATTAAAACTAGTGTAGAAAGATTGAACCATGTTTTGCCAAATCGCTAAGCGATAAAAAACCTTTACCCCATTCACCCAATACCAACCCTCTGGGTTAATCAAAGTGTCACCGTCACCAAGGTTTGCTCCAAATCCATTGAAGTAGTGCGGAGAAGACCATAAATACCATTGCTCAAACTGCCCGTAAGGGCTATATCTTAGCGTTGCATTGAGCTCTGCAACCATCGCCAATGAACTGGTATTAACGTATACACCATCTATTTCGCTTTGGTAATCTTCAAGCGCATTGCTTTGATAGCGGTAATCATTTTGGTAGTACATTAGGTGTGTGCCTGCTGCACCGCTCAAAATGAAGCTGCGATTTAAATATGCTTCTTGCTCGACTTCTAAATACCCACCCAAGACAAATTCATCTAGATCATCAGGCTTAGTTGCATCCAATGCATATACCTCCTGGTTACCGCTAAGTAGGTATCCACGTCCATTGACTTTAGTTTGATATGGTGAATATCGATTATGGCCAACTGGAACACTAAACGGTAGCGACATCACTGAAAGCTTCTTACGGAGCTCTACAGATTCACTGCTACCCAACAGGTCTTCATCTAGGTTTAGATATTCATTAGGATCAAAATTTGAAAAACCGAAAGTAAACACATCACTATCGGAAAGTACGATACTTGCCGCATAGTTATAATCGAATTCTTTCTCAAGTTGCTTTTGAATGGAGCTGGAGTGAGATGAAGTTGAAGCGAAAATCATCGCTAAGTAAGCCAACTTACGCATGAGTCTTTAATATTTACAAGAGTCATCCGATGACTAAGGTTATGTGCTTATGTTCCTATAAGCCGAAATGGGGCGCGATTTTGGCTCGAATATGTGATTAATGCAATGGTTTTCTTTGCGTATTTATTACTCTTGATTGAAGAACAATACTAAACTCCCTCCCCTTAGCGCACTGCCATAGTTCACAGTGATTCCAAGGCCAATGTTATCTATCCAGTCAGACTTAAATGGCGGCGTCATTAACCACCCAACACTTGCTTCATAATAGTGTGAGGTATTCATTGGTTTGCTTGTGTCTCCTCCCACATCAACGCGATTAAAACTCGTATAGATCGACTGAACGGTGCGGCCAACTTTGGTAAAGTCATAGAAGAGTTTTACGCCATTTACCCAATACCATCCTTCTGGATTGCCAATATCACCGTTATTGCCGTCGCCCCAGCCTGTACCATAAAAATAATGTGGTGAAGACCAAACATACCACTTGCCCCAGTTTACGGTGTCTTTGTATTTCAGCTCGGCGTTGATCTCTCCAATCAAAGCCCATGCATCGGTATTAAGATAGATGCCTTCTAGGTATGGCTTAAGCTCATCAAGAGCATCACTACGATATTCATACCGGTTACGATAATACATGAGATGTGCGCCAGCAGCTGCACTGAACGTTATATGGTCAGTTAGCTTATTTTTGCGCTCTACCTCGCTGTATGCGCCAAGAATCCACTCTTTATTTCTGTCTGGAGCTTTACTTTCGTTCAAATGAACGTCTTGGTCGATGCCCAAGACATAGAGACGCCCTTTCAAGTTGTACTGAGTAAGAGATTCATCGTCATCAGTGAGGGATAGATGATAAGGGAGTGTAGAAAGCGCAACCTGCTTTCTTAAATCAACGGAGTCTTGAGTCCCAATATCTTCGTTGTCGATATTGAGATATTTATTTGGATCAAAGTCATGAAAGCCAAGGTTAAATACATCGCTATCAGACAACACAATGCCTATTGCAAAATTACGCTCAAATTCCTTTTGTAATGTGTGTTGTACAGGGCTAGCGTGAGAAAAGGCCGAAACTAGTGACAGTGTCACCACAAAATACTTCATTATTTGTCTAACTTAACTTGCGTTTACCACTGTGTATGTATTTCTACCGCGAGATTTTGAAGTATATAGCGCTCGGTCCGCTGTTGCGTAGAGATCGGCAACATTTTCCTTGCCCGTGGCCTGGAAAACGAACACTCCTTGTGACACAGTCACGAATGGTTCAACACTCGAATACTCATGCTTATACTCTAAGCACTGTATTGCTTTATGAATACGCTCGGCTTCTTTCTCTGCTCCGTTGGCATCCGTCCCACCAAGTAAAATGACAAACTCTTCGCCACCATATCTACCTACATATTCTCCCGAGCGGCTGAATGTCGCTTTTAGTTGATTTGCTAACGCTTGAAGGCAGCGGTCACCTTCAATATGGCCATAGTTATCGTTAAAAGGCTTGAAAAAGTCTACATCTAACAGGATAAGCGCCATAGATTCACCACGCCTCCCATGCCAAGCCACCATATCTGTTAGTTGCTGGTCTATATAGCGTCTGTTATAAAGCTTAGTAAGCCCATCTTCGTTTGCTTGCTGCTGTAAGAGCTCGTTAACTGTCTCTAGCTGCGCCGTGGTCTGCTTTAGCTCTCTTCTCATATGAGCAATGCGCTGCATTGCGATAAGCTTTGAATTAAGGACTATCTTGTCTACGGGCTTAATCAGGTAATCATCCCCCCCGGCATCAATTGCTTTTGCAATCATTTCAGGTTCTTCGTGACTACTCAAAAATATGATTGGGATCCAATCTGGAAAGGCTTCTCTGATATGAAGCGAGACTTCAAAACCATTCATGTCTGGCATGGCAATATCAAGAAGGATTAGCTCTGGGTCAAAGCTTTCATATTCATTCAAAGCTTCTAGACCGCTTCCTACGGCTTTAACAACGTGTCCGAGCTGCTTTAACCTAATCGCCAACTGCATTCTATCAAGTTGTACATCATCAACGAGTAGAATGCGCATCGATGTTCCTAGTGGCTGCATACCATGGTCCATTTCTAGTTGTTTATTAAACGTATACCATATGAAAGTGGTATGTGCATTACTACCCTCACTAATCTGCGAGATTTTTGCGACTTTATCACGTAATCAAGAGGTCGTTATGGTAGCTATTTGATGAATTTGGTATTAATATTCCCGCCTTTTGTAACGAGAGACACACCATGTCAGAAGCAACTAACAACGAAAGCAAAAAAATCGATCTAGAAACCATTTCTCCTGAACTACGCAAAGTTATTGAATTTGACGAAGTACCTGAGCAAATGTTCGAGATGGTTACCTCTATCCATGAAGTGTCTGAAGAAGCTGTACGTGCATCTTGGGATGAAATGCCAGCAAGTGCACAAAACATTCTGGACAACTTTGAACAATTCCACGCTCTAGTGACTGTAGGTCAAGCATTTGCAGGTCTAAATGTAATGGAAGAGTTCCCGACTCTAAATCTGCCAGAAAACATGACAGACGAAGACAAAGAAGAATACCGTTCTCAACTGTTAGACAATGTCCTACACAACTGTGTAAAAGACATGGTTAAGCAGCTTAAGAAAGCGCGTCGTGACCCTCTTCTTAAACGTGAATTCAAAGAAGTATTCGAAAAGTAATTTCAATACTGAGTTTAAAGTAAAGGCCGCAGATGCGGCCTTTTGTGTATCTGTGATCTCTTGAGTATCTGCGGTTTAGTCAATTTAATGGTGCGCCAAAGCAATATCGCGTTGCGTGACACTCACACCTTTTACTTGCGCATAAACCGCATCACCAACTTTCAGGCTCAGATCATCCAATGCCCATGGAGTGATGGTAGCCCATAGGTGGCATTCTTCATCTAACTTGAGTGATACTGTGATACTTTGCTTGTCTTCACCGGTATTAAGTTCTTCTATAGATGCGACGGTCGCTGTTAACACGTTACGTATCGATGTAGATACAGGTTTTTCTAGCGCGATAGATACGTCGTTTGCACGTACTTGAAGCCGAATTGGTGTATCTGGCTCTCCATCGACTTTTTGAACCCACAAACAAGCGCTCGGTGCGAGCTTCACGCACGTCAGCGCGTATTTCTCGTGGTGCGTCGCGATCTTTCCTTCGAATAAGCTACTGTGGTCTGAGAATGACTGCCAAGGACGCATGGCATGAGATGCCCACACATCCTCTAACTTACCTGACATCATGATTCGACCCCTATCGAGAATTGACAGATGCTGCGCCAAACGAAGAATCTCTTGCAAACTATGCGTGACATAGACGATTGGAATATTGACCTGTTCAGATAACTCTTCCAAAAATGGCATCACTTCTCGCTTACGGGGCATATCCAACGAAGCCAAAGGTTCATCCATCAATAGCAGATTAGGTTTCGAAAGGAGCGCTCTCGCGATTGCTACACGCTGTTTCTCACCACCGGATAAAGAGATTGGAAAGCGTTTCAATAGCGGTGTAATAGCGAGTAACTCTGTCACTTTATCGAAGTAATCATCATCTTTTTCGACTACGCCGTAGAGTAAGTTGCCTTTCACGGAGTAATGCGGAAACAAGCGAGAGTCTTGGAATACATAGCCAATCTTGCGCTTGTGTGTCGGTAAATTAATTCCAGTATTACTATCGAAAAGAACGTGTTCACCAATCGACACTTTACCTTGCTTGGGCGTCACCAACCCGCTGATAACGTTAATTAGTGTGGTCTTCCCGGCACCAGAACGGCCAAACAACGCGCTTATTCCGTTACCCGGTAACGATAGATTGATGTCAAAATTTGTTTCACCAAGTGATTGTTCAAATTGAATTTCTATACTCATCGTTTAGCTCCCAGTCTCGCTGCAGCTTTGCGATTTAACCATTCTGATATCATTAATGTCGAGAGAGCCAAAGCAATGGAAATGATGCATAAGCGCGCGGCTTCCATCTCTGCGCCCGGCGTTTCGATGAAGTTGTACATCGCCAAAGGAATGGTTTGAGTCTCGCCGGGAATGTTAGAAACAAAACTGATTGTAGCGCCAAATTCGCCTAAGCTGCGAGCGAAAGAGAGCATCGTACCTGTGATAATACCTGGGATCGTTAAAGGCAAAGTGATAGTAAGGAAGACCTTTAAAGGTGATGCACCTAGTGTCGATGCGGCATGTTCGAGCTTAGGATCAACGTTATCTAAGCTGAGGCGAACTGAACGCACCATCAAAGGCAACGCGACAACGATACAAGCGATAACCGCCCCCTTCCAGTTGAAGCTAAACACCAATCCAAAGTGCTCATAAAGCCAGCTACCAATTGCCCCTTGTCGGCCTAATGAGATCAGCAATAGGTAACCAATCACCACGGGCGGCAATACCAATGGTAGGTGAATTAAGCTATCGAGAATGGATTTACCGATAAACTCTTTTCGAGAAAGTAACCAAGCCAGAGCAATGCCCAATGGTATTAACCAAACGACGGCATAGGCGCCAACTTTTAGGCTTAGTATTAAGGCTTGGTATTCAAGTTCTGTCACTCTGTGCCCTTTTTATTGAAAGCCGTATTGCATAAAAACTTGTTTAGCATCGTCGGATTTCAAATATTCAAAAAACTGCTTAGATTGTGTCGAGTCTTTAACAATCGCCGCTGGGTAAACAATATCCGCGTGTGAGTCATTAGCAAGCTCGCCGACCACTTTTACTTTTTTTGTTAAAAGCGCATCGGTTTTGTACACAATACCAAGCGGTGCCTCACCACGCTCAACTAATGCTAATGCAAGACGAACATTTTTCGCTGGCGCCACTTGTCGCTCAATCTGCTTCCAAACACCAAAGTGCGAAAGAGATTCTCGAGCATACATACCAGCAGGCACCGAAACAGGGTTACCAAGCGCAAGGCGATTGCCGTCTAATGCTTGGCTCCATGCATTGCCATCTGAGAAGTTAAAAGGAGTAACACTTGAAGCTAGTGGTGCAATAAGAACGAGGCTGTTGCGCACCAAATTAGTGACACCGTCACTCTCAATTGCATTTGATTTTACTAAGTAGTTCATCCATTTAGTGTTCGCAGAAATGAACACATCAGCTGGTGCGCCATTTAGGATTTGGCGAGCAATGGATGAGGAGCCTCCGTAAACGGGAGTGACTTTCACATCATATTGCTGTTCAAATTTTTGTGCGATATCGTCAATCGCGTTAGTCATAGACGAAGCCGCGTAAACTTTAATATCGGTCGCTGCGTTTGCTGCTGATGAAACGCTCAATATTGCCACTAGGCAAGCATGAATCTTCCATGCTTTCATAAAAACACTCCGGTGCTAGACTGGCAGAAAAAGAAATTGTGGAACAATGTGTCCACTTTTATTTATGCTTCAAACAGTTAAAAACTGGTTTTATTTGAACAGAAAGTCAAGATTCATATGTTGTTCTATCGCATCTGCAATGCGATTAATGCCTTGTTCCTTTAACTCTTCAAAGTCTTGTTGTTTGATTTGAGTCCCGTTTACCCATTCAGCCACAAGGCTTAAAACGTCCGCCTCATCAAAGAACCCGTGAAGGTATGTTCCCATTACTTGGCCACACTCACTTATCGCGCCCTCTGCTTCGCCAGAACTCAATGTCATAGGTTGAGCGCCCTGCACTTCACTTCGACCAACATGAATTTCGTAGCCTTTCACATCTACAGTTTTACCGTTTAGGCAAATCTGCGCTTGTGTATGCGTTAATTGTTTGCTGTTGGTTAGAATCGTATTGACGTCTAACACCCCTAACCCTTCACTTTGGCCAGGGGTGCCTTCCACACCATTGGGATCGTCAATAATCTTACCAAGCATTTGGTAGCCACCACAGATACCAATGACTTTTCCGCCAAGTCGGATATGGCGTTGAATGTCTTTATCCCAGCCTTGGCTACGCAGATAATCCAAATCGTCGCGAACTGACTTAGTGCCCGGCAAGATAACCAAATCGGCTTTGTCGATCTTTTCGCCTTTACCAACGTAGCGAAGGTTAATGTCTGGATTAAGACGCAACACATCAAAATCGGTATGATTACTAATGCGTGTTAATACGGGCACCACAACATTGAGTTTAACGCGTGAAGATAGCTCTTGCTCTGCCGTTATAGCGTCTTCTGCCTCTAGGTTTAAACCATGCAAGAACGGCAATACCCCCAACACTGGTTTGCCTGTCTTTTCTTCTAACCAATCAAGACCAGATTCAAGCAAGCTGATATCGCCACGGAAACGGTTTATTACGAAGCCTTTAACGCGAGCTTGTTCAGATTCGGATAGTAATGCTAGCGTCCCGTACAGATGGGCAAATACACCACCACGGTCGATATCCGCAATAATAATGACTGGAACGTCGGCTTCTTCAGCAAAGCCCATGTTAGCGATGTCATTTTCTCTTAAGTTGATTTCTGCTGGGCTGCCAGCACCTTCAATCATAATGGATTCGTATTCGTCCGTCAGTTGTGCAAATGAACCCAGCACCGTTCCCATTGCCACTTTCTTATAATCATGAAACCCGACTGCGTCCATATTCGACAATGCTTTGCCTTGTAAGATGATCTGAGCACCTGTGTCGCTATTAGGCTTAATTAGCACAGGATTCATGTGAACCGTAGGCTCAACGTTGCAAGCTTGCGCCTGAACGGCTTGAGCACGCCCAATTTCTCCGCCATCTTTGGTAACTGCACTATTCAGAGCCATATTCTGTGGCTTGAATGGGGCAACTTTTACCCCTCGCCTTGCCAACACACGGCATAAACCTGCCACAAGGACACTTTTTCCGGCATCTGAAGTTGTGCCTTGAACCATTAATGATGGGATTGGTGATTTCATGAACGCTTAATAAGAGAAAAAAGAAGATGAACAATCATAACGTTATCTCAGCATAGGACTCAAGAAAATGAATCGAATATGAATGTTCGAATCAGTAATGGTTCAAATAAGGTTTGTTTTAATAGCACCATCAAAAACGAACACCTATATAGAGAAGCCAAATTATGAAAAACACTGTTATCGCTACTATCGCTGTACTTGCTATCGCTCCTACTATTGCAATGGCGAAAGACCACAACCACGGCCAATCAAGCATTCAATTTAATGGCCCTGTTACGGTAGAGAAAGTCGACGCTTTGATTAAAGATTCAAGCATGTTTACCGAGAAAGACGTAGTTGTAGAAGGTAACCTACTTCGTCAAACGCGCGCGGATCAATTTATCTTCAGCGACGGTTCTGGTGAAATCATGGTTGAGCTAGATGACGATATTCGACTAACGACGCCAATCGACCAAACCACGAAAGTACGTCTGTTTGGTGAGTTTGAAGGCGGTAACAAACCAGAAATTGAAGTAGAGCACCTTGTGGTACTGTAAAGCTCAGTACCTATGCTTACTGTCTAACCTAGCATAGGTAATCTCAGAAAAGTGATATAAAACACAACTTTGGCCTGCTAATTGCAGGCCTTTTTCTATATTATTGTTTTTTCACTTTATAAAGCCCGGAGACATCATGCTAGCAAAGGCTCTCAAACTAACAGCTATCGGCGTGTGTGCCCTATTACCACTTTCATCACATGCTAATAATTTCAACTACAACATGTTGGAATTCAGAATGGGGACAAGCCCGGGCACCTTTGGTGGTGAGTTTACAACTTATTTTACTGAAAACACTCACTTTATTGGCAGAGTAGATAGTGAATTCAGTGGCGACTGGGATATCGCTGGTGGTATTGGTTTTAATGGCCCAGCTGGTCAATTTGCTGATATTTACGGTCAAATGCTAGTTCACAACATCAAAGAGCACGGTAGTGACAAAATAGGTGACGAATGGAAAACCGAAGTAAACTTTGGTACTCGAGTTTGGTTTATGCAGAATATTGAGTTACATGGTCGTATTGGTCAGCTTATTTCAAATGACAACGCCAACACAGTATTCAACGTCGGGGGGAGATTCCACTCCACTCAGCAACTATCGTTGGGAGCTGATTTCAGGAATACTGGCGTGTATGGCAACCAAATCGTCATGTCAGCCCGCTTTGCATTTTAGCCGACTGAAAGCACTGGTTATAAAAAAGCCTTCCATATGGAAGGCTTTTTTATTTACTTTTTCTTGTTTGGTTTTTTCTGAACATATTTCTGAGACACATCTATGATTGCCACGTCTCTAAAAAAGCTACGCCCAAGTAGAATTGGAAACTTCATATGGCCTCGCTCAGCCAACGTAAACTCGGTTTGTTCATTCATATCACCAACCTGAATGTACGCCACAACAACCGCTCGCTTATCAACTTCATCACTTGATGACTGCTTGATCTTCGCCCATCGCTCCACCGGGAGCTTGAACTCTTTGCTGGCCTTGCCATTCACATCAATTTTGAACTGTACCCAGTCTTTACCGTCCCGCTCAAACGGTACAATATCTGTTGCACTAATTGACGATGTTGTTGCTCCAGTATCGATACGAGCTTTAAATGTCTGGTCAATAGCTGGTACATAAACCCATTCTTCAGCACCTAAAACCAATTTCCCATCCGGCGTTTTTGTTACCTTCGGTGGCTTTTCAGGCTTAGGCTTAACCTCTGGTTTAACTTCAGGTTTTTGTTCGGGTTTAACCTCAGGCTTAGGTTCAATTTCTGGTTTCACTTCCGGTACATCGACTGGTTGCTCTACCTTTGGTGTATCTGGCTCAACAGGCTCAGTAGTCGTTGGCGTCGACGTACACGCAATAAGACCGCCGCTCATCATTAGCGGCAGAATCAGTTTCCAGTTCTTCATCAACTCTCCCAATTAACGTTGAGATACTTTTTGGATAGCGTCGGCAACGTAAGGAATATGAGTTTCGGTCAAACCAGCGATGTTAATACGACCATCACCGACACCATAAATACCATAATCTTCACGCAGTTGCGCCATTTGGTTTTCACTAAAGCCTAGCACAGTAAACATGCCTTTGTGGCTCTCAATGAAATCAAATTGATCTGTATTATGGTTATTTCTCAACTCGTTACATAAAGTTTGACGAAGATTCAGCAAGCGTTGCTGCATTTCGCTTAGCTCTTGTTTCCAAACTGAAGTCAGATTTGCATCTTGCAGGATCGTTTTTACCAATGCGGCACCATGGTCTGGCGGCATCGTGTAAGTCGAACGCGCTAATGTTAGCAGCTTGCCTTTCGCGTTTGCTACATCCTGGGTGTTCTTACCGATCACAATCGCAGCACCAGTTCGTTCTCGGTACAGGCCGAAGTTTTTCGAACATGAAGTTGTGATCAGCATTTCTTCAACATTGTCAGCCATAAAGCGGAGACCTTTTGCATCTTCCTCTAGACCGTCACCAAAGCCTTGGTACGCAATGTCGACAAACGGCGTAAAACCGTTTCTTTGCGAAAGTTCGGTGATCGCTTGCCACGCAGAGAAATCAATATCCGCACCCGTTGGGTTGTGACAACAGCCGTGCAGAAGCACAACGTCAGAAGGGCCTGCTTTAGATAGGTCTTCCAGCATTTTCGCCGTATCAACTTGTTTCGTTTCTGGTGAAAAGTAATGGTAGAACTTCACTTTCAGTCCAGCTGCTTCCATTACTGGCTTGTGGTTTACATAGCTTGGGTTTGAAATCCAAACTGTCGTATCTGGTTGTGCAACCTTCATTAGGTCACCCAACATACGCAATGCTCCACTCGCACCAGGCGTTTGAATAGCGGCTACACGATCCATTGCTGACGTATCCGTCAGAAGAAGATCGATCATGCTTTGGTTGAATTCTTCACAGCCTGCTAGACCAACGTAAGATTTGGTCTTTTGATTTTCGATAACCACTTCTTGCGCCATCTGAATGGCTTTCATGATTGGTGTTTCGCCGGCACTGTTTTTGTACACGCCAATACCAAGGTCAACCTTGTTTGGACGTTCATCGCCGCGGTATGCGACGGAAAGAGATAAAATAGGATCTAATACGGGAGTTGGTAGATTAGAAAACATGAAAGTCATAACCCTTTGAAATTCAAGTATCGAACCTCACGGTAACACTTTCGTTAAAAATGGCGAAACTATTTTTCACTCATTTCGCCAATTAGAGTACAAAATTCTGGTGACTGCGGAATTTTATGAACTCAATCGTTCACAAAAAGTACAATTCACTCATCAAAGTGCGAATCAAGCTTTCCGTTTTTCCTAAATTCACGTGGCGTCATGCTCGACCAGGCTTTAAATCGCGTACTGAAGTTCGCCCCTGTTGGGTACCCTACTATCTCGCCTATATGCTGAATTGACCATTCAGTTGACCGCAATAAACGCGCCGCGTATTCCATTCGCATGCGGGTTAGGTGCGCCATTGGGCTTCGTCCAAACTGCTGCTGAGTCAAACGGTGTAGGTGTGGTTCGGAACATGGGTACAACGCAGCAAGTTGTTCAACCGTCCAGTCTTTGTGAAGCTGCCTTTGAACCAAGTCATACACACGACGCAGTTTTAATTGATTACGTGATATAGAATCTGAATGTGGCATGTTCAGCATGAGTTCGAGCTGAGCAACGCTATGCGCGCCCACCTCACCGCCATAATCGATAGGCAGATTAATACTACGTAATAGCGTTTGAATGCAGGAATACATCACTTCTGGTGCAGATGTAAGTTGATATTCGATTTCTTCATTCACCATCGGCCATCCTTTATTTTGAGAAAGGAATACCCACGCGATTTGCCACGTTTCATCTTCCATTCCAAAGCCATTTTCAATGCCCGCGGGCACGATCACTAACGATCCTGGCTCCAGATCATAGCGGCAGGCGCCGCTCTCTAACCAGCCTTTGCCACGGACAGTGTAAAGCAACATGTGTTTCTTCTGGTTTTTGCGGTAAACAGAAAAGAACTCTCGACAAGTGGCGATACCACATTGGACGATCCCCCTTTCTTCGAGGGCAAGGACTCGCGTATGGTCAACGAACTCTTGGTAGGTCTTCTCTGAAATTGTGTAACGTTCTTGCTTTTCTTCCATGATTCGATGGCTCACAAGTGCACTAAGGGCAAGCGTCCTCTATCAAACAATCGACAGACACTGGATAGTTTGACAAAACTTTTGGATGTATTTGAAAAATACAACGTCAAATCATGGGGATAAACTACTCGCATTGTTCTTAAAGGAGAAATGCGATGCTCTTAACACGCGAATACATAGACAAAGCATTTTGGAAAAAACTGGTTGCAATTGGCGTTCCTGTGTCACTGCAATCCATGTTGTTTTCTCTGCTGGGTGCTGTAGACATTTTTATGGTGAGTCAACTTGGTGAATCAGCCACTGCAGCTGTTGGTGTTGGCAACCGAATCTTTTTCTTTAACTTGGCCGTCGTATTCGGATTGTGTGGCGCAGTGACGGTATTAGCGTCTCAATATTATGGCTCTGGCAACATGCCTGGTATACGTCGAACACTTGCCCAATCTTGGTTTATTTCGATGCTTGTTACCTTACCATTCATTTGGCTGTATGTGGTTTATGACAAAGAGATTGTCTCATTCATGGCTGATGACCCTGAGTATGTTAGCTATGCTCGTGAATATCTGGTGGTGACTGGATTGAGTTTATTAGGCACAGCTGTCGTGGTACCTATTGAGTCAGTCTTGAGATCAGTAGGCGAAGCAAAGATGCCAACTTATGTAAGCATTGCTGCCATCGTTGTGAATGTCTTCCTCAATGCGGTTTTAATCTTTGGTTTACTTGGGTTCCCACAATGGGGCGTATTTGGAGCTGCTGTCGGTACTTTTATCTCGCGCTTTTTCCAAACTGCAGTGCTGGTTTACTTCTTTTGTCGTCGATATTCACATCTTCTCCCTACTCGTTCAGATTGGCTTGAAGGGACAGTAAAGAAGTACCGAAACAAATATTTCAAAGTGTCGATGCCAATGTTGATCCACGATGCGTTGTGGACCGGCGGCTTGATTGTCTACAGCATTATTTACGGTCAATTAGGTGTCACGGAGCTTGCGATTATCTCTTTCCTATCCCCGATTGAAGGTGTATTGATTTCAACCTTTATGGGATTTGCTGTCGCTGCATCCGTGCTGCTGGGAAATGACATTGGTGCTCAAGAATATGACCGAGTGGAGAAAACCGCTTGGTGGTATGTGTTTACCAGCGCTGTGCTTGCAACAATATTATTCTTAGTCGTTTGGGCGTGTTCACCATTGATTTTGAACTTACTTGAGATGAGTCCACTTACCGATAAGCAAATGGCACTAAATGTATGCTTGGTGTTAGCACTAGGTATGATTCTGCGAGTGTTCAACATGGTCGGCATCGGCGGCGTGTTGAAAAGTGGCGCAGATATCCGCTATAGCATCTTCATCGACACGTTTGGTCAATGGGCGATTGGTATTCCGCTCACTTACTACACTGGAATGGTATTAGGTTTGCCACTGCACTGGGTGTTGATGTCCCTACTTGTTGAGGAACTAGTGAAAGGCATTCTGACCACTCATCGCATCCAGTCTAAGCGATGGATTAATAACATGGTTGAAGATGACTCTGGAGTGACAGCGTAACTACAAGATTATGCTATGTTTATACAAGCAAGAGCTAGCATAACTCTCTGTTTATAATGAATAGCTTTAAAGAACTCACACCAAAAGGGCACATTCGAAATATACGAATGTGCCCTTTTCTTATTTGGACCTTGCTCGAAATTGAAACACTAGATATCCGTAAAACGATGGATAATTTGATTCGAGCTGCCTCGCCATTCTAGATTGAGGTCTCGTTTATCTTGCTCATATTTGCCATCAATTAATGTGTCGATGTATTGCGTCACTTCACGCTGTTCATCGTTTAGCTCTTCAAGCGTGTAACCCGTCCAAACCCAAATATCTTTGCCTGGGCACTCTTCTCTTACCCGTTTCACGAGCTTAAGAATATGCGGCACGTTTGCTGGATGCAGAGGATCACCGCCAGACAGAGATAAACCACGGCGTTTGATGCGCATGTCGTTTAAGTCTGCGATAATTTTATCTTCAGCTTCTTGCGTGAAAAACACACCCGAGTCCAAACGTTGTGTCGACTGGTTATAACAGCCGCGACACTGGTGTACACAACCCGACACAAACAGCGTGCAGCGTGTACCTGGTCCGTTAACAACGTCGATTGGATAATATTGGTGGTAGTTCATAATCGTGCCTTGTTTTGCTGGCTAGAAAAGAAAATCAACCCACGACAGGTTGATTTTCATTATTTGGGTCTGAGTTTAAGTAAACCTTACAGGTGCTTAACTCGACGCTTAACTTCTTCTTGTTTACCGAAGTTAAACGGACGTGCATCTGGGCTGCCTAGGTAACCACAAACGCGGCGTGTTACTGACACTTTTGTGGAGTCATGGTTGCCACAGCTTGGGCAAGTGAAGCCTTTACTTGTACAGTCAAACTCACCTCTGTAGCCACACTCGTAACACTCATCAATTGGTGTGTTGGTACCGTAGTAAGGGACTCGGGTATAACTGTAATCCCATACGTTTTCTAAAGCTTCAACGTTACGCTGCATGTTCGGGAACTCACCGTAACAAATAAAGCCGCCGCTTGAGATTTCTGGGTAAGGCATCTCAAAGTCGATCTTGTCGTATGGGTTCACCTTCTTCTCTACATCTAAGTGGAAGCTGTTGGTGTAGTAGCCTTTGTCTGTCACACCTTTAATTACACCAAACTCTTTTGCGTCGATGCGGCAGAAACGGCTGCATAGGTTTTCACTTGGTGTTGCGTATAAGCTGAAACCATAGCCAGTTTCATCAGCCCAGCCATTAACCGTATCTTTTAGGTGCTTGATGATAGCTACTGCTTTTTCACTCAGAACCGCATCGTCGTATACGTGCGCTTCTGTACCGAATAGCGCGTTGATTGTCTCGTGTACACCGATGTAGCCAAGAGAGATAGATGCTCGACCATTCTTGAAGATCTCTGCGATAGAGTCATCGGCTTTTAGGCGAACACCACACGCACCTTCCATGTATAGGATTGGCGCTACACGTGCTTTCACGTTTTCTAGACGCTGGATACGTGTCTCTAGTGCTTTACGAGCAAGGCGAAGACGATCGTTTAGTAACTCGTAGAACTTCTCTTCACTTCCGTTTGCACGGATAGCGATACGAGGAAGGTTCAAGCTCACTACGCCAAGGTTATTACGACCTTCGTGGATTAGCTCACCGTTCTCTTCATAGGTACCTAGGAAGCTACGACAACCCATTGGCGTTTTAAATGAACCTGTCACTTCTACTACTTTGTCGTAGTTAAGAATATCTGGGTACATGCGTTTTGTCGCACACTCAAGCGCAAGTTGTTTGATGTCGTAGTTTGGATCTTCTGATTTGTGGTTCAAACCATCTTTAATACCAAATACCAGTTTCGGGAATACCGCTGTTTTACGGTTTTTACCTAGACCAGCAATACGGTTCTTCAGAATAGATTTCTGGATAAGGCGAGATGCCCAACTTGTACCAAGACCGAAACCGAACGTAACAAACGGTGTTTGACCGTTTGCGGTATGCAGCGTGTTTACTTCGTATTCTAGAGATTGGAACGCGTCGTAACACTCTTTCTCTGTACGCGCTTTTGCAAACTCTTCAGGCTGCGCAATATCCCATTCTTTAGCGATCTCTAGGTGTTTCTCATAGCTTGTCATTACGTACGGTTCTAGTACTTCATCAATACGGTTGATGGTTGTACCGCCGTAGATATGGCTAGCTACTTGAGCAATAATCTGTGCTGTTACCGCTGTTGCTGTTGAAATTGATTTTGGCGTATCAATCTCAGCGTTACCCATTTTAAAGCCATGAGTCAGCATACCTTTCAAATCGATAAGCATGCAGTTAAACATTGGGAAGAACGGTGCGTAATCCAAATCGTGGTAGTGGATATCGCCCACTTCGTGCGCTTGAACCACATCACGTGGAAGGATGTGTGTCTTCGCGTAGTGTTTCGCTACAATACCTGCCAACAAGTCGCGTTGAGTCGGAATTACTTTGCCGTCTTTGTTCGCGTTTTCATTGATTAGGTCTAGGTTGCTTTCTTCAATCAAACCTTCAATTTCGCGCGTCAGTGCGCTTTGCTTCTCACGCGCGATGTCGCGATCGTGACGATATTCAATGTACGAACGTGCAAGTGACTTGTAAGGACCTTGCATGAGTTCATTTTCGACTAGATCTTGAATCTCATGAATGTGAACCTCATCGTGACCCTGTAACTTAAGCTCAACAGCAAGCGCAACATTTAATGCATGAATTGCGATATCTTTGTCTTTTTTCTCCGCTGCAGATTCCACTGCTGATTGAATACGATCCCTGCTAAACGGAGCTCTTGAGCCGTCACGCTTGATTACGATTGGTTTCACTTTTTCTCCTTACCCAGAATGTTCACAGACTTATCCACAAACACACTATATAGGGCTAATTTTTATTCGACTGACACAATATATTGTGGCGTATTTAACGAGAAGCACCAACTGAAAACATTGATTTTGATCAATAAAAATTGGCTAGCGGATAAGATCAAATCGATCTTATCGGAGTTGATCTCAGTTGCGAAGAAAACTGTGAAAATTGCAAAATTGGAGCGAAATCCACTTGCTTTTTTTAGAGGTCTTATAGGATAAAGGATGGAAAGGAATGCGCTAAAAAATAGGAGTGCAACAGACCAAAATGCGATCACTTTTTGTTACGACGATATTACTTTTTAGTTCTTTTTCATTTGCTCAAAATTCAATCAAATTAACCAGCTGGAATATTGAATGGTTATCTATAGATGGCAGTAAAGTTTCTAGAACATCACAAGATTTTGAAAAACTGAACCACTATGTGGATAAAACCCAGGTGGACATTCTTGCTTTCCAAGAAGTAGAAAGCGCCGCTGCTATACAAAAAGCCGTTGGTAATAATTTCACTATCTATCTGTCTGATCGCGCTAACAAGTCTAACCAACATCTTCAGTTCAACGACACCAATCAGTACACGGGCTTCGCAGTACGTAGCGGTGTGAGTGTGTTAGATAAGCCCGATTTTTCTATCACACGAGTCAATAGCAAGCTGCGCTTCGCTAGCTACCTTGTTTTGAATCCAAATCAAGATGAAGAGACTCACCTACTCTCTGTACATCTAAAAGCGGGTTGCAGTGGCGCGTATCGCAATAACCGCGATTGTAAGATTGTGAAACAACAAGGACAGGCGCTAGCCAAGTGGATAAAAGCGCGCGAGGACAATCAACAACAATATGTCGTGCTGGGCGACTTTAACCACAACCTAAGTTATCGAGGTGATTGGTTATGGGAAGTGCTATCGGACAATACCGATGCAAAGCTAGTGACCAAAAACACCAAAGCGGAATGTAAGGTGCGTTCTAATCGTAATCCGAATAAAACCCACCAATTCCGCTCAGTGATAGACCACATTATTGTGAGCGGTGATTTAAATGCATCTTCTGGTGTACAAACCGTTTTCAAAACACAAGATGTGCTTGACTATAAACTGAGTGACCATTGCCCGGTTTCTACGACGCTCACTTTTTAGCATTGAAGAACTCTTTCTAGCGCTGAAAAACTCTTTAGCCATGAACCATTCTTTTGGCGGTGAACGAACCGACCAGCATCGCTGCAATAAATAGCAGGGCTTGCGTGTTGCCAGTGAAAAGGCTGGCAACCGCAGGACCCGGACACACTCCCAACAAGCCCCACCCGATACCAAACAGTGCCGCACCAACAACCAACTTTTTATCTATCGCTTTTGAAGTCGGACATATGATCTCGTCACCAAACACAGATTCATTTCTTGGCTTTATTAATAGAAGATAAGCAGGAACGAAAATAGCAAGAGCCCCGCCCATAACAAAGGATAAGCTTGGATCCCATGCACCTGTGATATCAAGAAAACCAATCACCTTTGCCGGGTCAGCCATACCGGAAATCACCATACCAATACCAAAAAGAATACCAGAAAATGCAACGATGGAAATTTGCTTAACATTTTTCATAACGACACTATTCCTCACGATACTAGCAAGACGGTTAACATGGCTGTTGCCATAAAAGTACACGTCGCGACAACAGAACGGACAGAGAAACGCCCCATCCCACAGATACCATGACCACTCGTACAACCATTACCTATACGGGTACCGATTCCGACAAGTAAACCAGCAACGACAACCAAACCAAGAGAACCGCTATACTCAGTTGGTACGTGTCCGCCAAGGGCATAAACGGCAAAAACACCGCCCAATGCCATCGCAATTAAGAAGACTATTCGCCAAACACGGTCTGCATTCTCAAGTGCACCATTTAAGATCCCACTAATTCCAGCAGTCTTACCAGTAAATAACATCAATATAACTGCCGATGCGCCAACCATTATGCCGCCTAATAACGACATCCAAGGAACTTCAAACATAGCTACCACCAAAATAAAGTTTGAATTATTGCTTACAGAAAACTTGGTTAAACGCTTCAATAAGCGGCCCAACTCTTTCATCTGAAATAGAATAGAAGACGTGCTGAGAAACCTTGCGGGCTTTGATAATGTCGTGTTTTCTCAAAACGGTTAAATGTTGTGAAAAAGCAGATTGGGTTAAAGTAGAACCTTCAAACAACTCTCCAACCCCTTTTTCGCCCTCTATCAGCTTGCACATTACGATTAAACGCTCTGGATGAGCCATAATTTTAAGTAGATCACTCGCTTCAGTTGCGCTTTGTAGCATACTGTCGCCCATTCTTATGCCCCCTCATCAATACGTTAAATTTTATTAGATATTACTAATTAACATCATTAAGTCAATGCTAATGTAGAATAAATAACATTAGACACTGCTAATTTATTTAAGTAAGGTGTAGGCGTTTTCGATCATTCAGTAGGAGAAATCCATGAGCAAAATCGTGATTATTGGTGGCGTTGCTGGCGGTGCGTCTGCAGCAGCTCGTGCCCGTCGTCTTAGTGAAGACGCAGAAATCATTATGTTTGAACGCGGTCCATTTGTTTCTTTCGCAAACTGTGGTTTGCCATACCACATTGGTGGTGACATCCAAGAACGCAGCAAATTACTACTTCAAACTCCGGAGAGTTTTTTAACCCGCTTCAACGTAGACGTTCGTGTGATGAACGAAGTGGTTTCAATTAATCGTCAAGACAAAAGCGTAACCATAAAGAACTTACTTGATGGTTCTGAATACCAAGAAAGCTACGATTTTCTTCTATTAAGCCCTGGTGCAGGTCCAGTTGTCCCGCCTATTCCGGGCATTGACAACCCACTGACGCATTCTCTGCGTAACATCCCTGACATGGATGGCATCATCAAAACAATTGAGACTAACAAAGTTGAACATGCAACGGTTGTTGGTGGAGGGTTTATTGGCTTAGAAATGATGGAAGCATTCCACCAGCTAGGCGTGAAAACCACATTAGTTGAAATGGCGGATCAAGTAATGACGCCAGTAGACCGTGAAATGGCTGGCTTCGCTCATGCCGAGATTCGTGAGAAAGGCGTCGACCTACGCTTAGGCGTTGCCCTTTCTTCGGTCGAATACGTTGCGAACCAATCTGTCGCTAACACAGAAGCAGGTGAAGATGATGAGCATCAACACCTGCAAGGCAAACTAACACTATCACTCAACAATGGTGAGCAACTGGATACCGATATCCTGATCATGGCGATTGGTGTGCGTCCTGAGACAAAACTCGCACAAGAAGCGGGTCTACAAATTGGCGCCCTCGGAGGTATCTACACCAACGAATACATGCAAACCAGCGATCCCTCAATCTATGCGGTTGGTGATGCAGTCGAAGAGAAAGACTTCGTAACTGGTGAACAAACGCTTGTTCCGTTGGCAGGCCCAGCAAACCGTCAAGGCCGTATGGCGGCAGACAACATGCTTGGTCGCCAAGAAACTTACCAAGGAACACAAGGTACTGCGATCTGTAAGATCTTTGATTTAGCAGTGGCTTCTACCGGTAAAAATGAGAAACAGCTTAAACGTGAAAGCATCGCTTATGAAAAAGTGTATGTTCATGCCGCAAGCCATGCTAGCTACTACCCTGGTTCAGAAACTGTATCATTCAAAATGTTGTTTGATCCTGCATCCGGCAAGATCTTAGGGGCGCAAGCCGTAGGTAAAGATGGTGTCGATAAGCGAATTGACGTAATGGCCGTAGCTCAACGTGCTGGAATGACGGTAGAACAGCTTCAGCATCTAGAATTAACTTATGCGCCACCGTATGGCTCTGCAAAAGACGTGATTAACCAAGCAGCTTTTGTTGCCAGCAACATCATTAAAGGCGATGCAACTGCGATTCACTTTGATGAAATCGACAACCTGTCAGAGGACCAAGTTCTGCTTGATGTTCGTAATCCGGGAGAATTGGAATCTGTAGGTTTCATTGAAGGCGCGATCAATATTCCTGTCGACCAACTTCGCCAACGTATGAATGAACTGCCGAAAGACAAAGAGATCGTGATTTATTGTCAGGTCGGTTTACGCGGTAACGTCGCTTATCGTCAACTGGTCAACTCAGGGTTTAAAGCACGTAACCTACTTGGCGGTTACCGTACTTACAAGTTCGCAAACGCTTAATCTCTGATTCTAAAAATCTAAGGTTTAGGGCTGAAAATAAAAAAGGGGCACGTAATGTGCCCCTTTCTACATTTCGGATTCGACCAAATGAATAATTCTGGTCGCTTTTTCGAAGTGGTCGAGTTGATGAGTTTGAATCCACCAGGTTGCGGCTTCCATCAATAGCTCAGGATTGTCATTCTTATTAGCGAAAAAGGCATAAAAGGACACACCAACATTGTCGCCTTTCTGCTCTATTTTCTTCCTACACACCTGAATGATTTTGTTTCTTAACGCGAGGTTCATTGCCTTTCCTTTTCTCTTTGCCGAAGCAAAATTAACCCAAAAACAGAATAACTGTATTTATATACAGTTATTAATGGTAAGACAAATAAACATAATCATCTAGATGAATATTCTCGCGCGCAGGCCTAACACCCAAGTACTACTTTTGTTCGAAAATGCAGGATCTTTGATGTACTGAATATCCGGTGTGATTTGAATGTAATCGTTCAACTGCATGTTGTAGTAAAGCTCGGCGGTAAATTGTTCAGAGTCATCCACACCATAAGCGTGTTCTAGATTATCGTTAACATGGCTCCAGTTAACCGCGAAGCCGAGGTTGTTGGTTGGCTTACCTAAACCAAAGTAACCAATCCCCGCTGTTAGAGAGCGATCATAAAGCGCCACATCACCTTCAGAGAAACCACCACGAATAAATGGCATTAATTGCTCTGTTGCAAAGTAACTTGCTGAGAAGTTAATCCCCTGCCCGCTGTCTTTATTCGTCAAGTTATGCTGGGTATCACCATCCAAATGCCACGCCGTTAGGTGGACGTTATCGGTATAGATTTGATCTTGAGAAGCCGTCCAACCCAGTTCAAACGTGGTAAACAATTTATGATCGTTGAATAAGGTGTCGAAGCCATCAAAAGGCTTGTCTGAACGACCTTTACCATCAGCCACACCAGCAACCATATAGAAGTTATCTGTCAGCATGTGTCCAACGGCTAAGCCAAGAATACCATCATCAGGCAGACCAATTGCCCCTCCACCTGTACTGAAAGCAAGGTTAGTAAAACCTGTCCAAGGACTGGCTAATGCATATGTATCAACATAGTCACTTGTATCTAAAAAGCCGACCATGAACGCGGTTTTTCCACCATTCAGTTGCTGCTGCCAGTAAAGGTTGGTTAAACGCGCGCCTTGATCGCTATATGCAGAACCAATCATGCCCGCGTAACCTAACCCGTTACCGATAAAGCTAAACTCTTTTGGCGATAATTCACTGTAAGCATGGCGGTGTTCCACTTTCCAAACCAATCCACCAGTATTACCAGATTCAAGACCAACCAAATTCCAACTACCATAAAAACGCGCTACGCCAGCACTTGCGGCATCTTCACCGGCACGTTGTGGGTCAGAGGCAGTTAAGCCAAGCGCTTGGTAATCCAAACCAAACGTTAAGTTATGCTCTTCGGCCAGCGACTCTCGCCATGTACGTTTTTCGCGAGTGTTTTCTGTAATGGTATTGTCTACCGAATTTGGGCTACCGAAGTTTGCCGCGTTAACCGATGACGCCACTACAAGTGAAAGAGCGATAGAACTAAGCTTTGGAACAGTTACTTTCATATCTGGCTTCTCATTAAGTTGATGTATACAACAAGAGTTTAATGATTCAGATTTTTGAAAATTGCCATTAAGCGACAGCTCACTGCTTTCTGGATTTTCTGTATTCGATTCTTACTGATAAGGTCGAATAGAGACATCATCCATTTGGTAAATAGTCTCTACGTTTGCAGCTCCATCCGAATAAGATACATCCGCTTTGGCCTTTTTAATGTGCAGATCCCCTTTAACCCAAATAGGTTCGTAAAGAGATGTGAGCTTTAGGCCTTTCGGGTAATCGACTAATACAATCTGGTTTGCTGGTGGTGGTGGTGTATGGATACAAGCGCCCATGGTTGGAACAAGAAAGAATTTTGTGACAACGTCATTTTTAAATTCTACAGGCGTTACAAAACCAGGAATTTCATACGTTTCTTCTGTTAGTGTTACGTTTGGCGTCGACGCTAGCATGCGACGATGTTGAGTAATTTCTTTGCGCTTTTTGAACAGCCATTCAATATCTAGATCGTCCGCTTTTAAGCTATCTTCCAACTCTTTCATGGTTTGCTTTTGCTGGTCATTGAGATTTTGAGAATCGCGATACCTAGCAAGAGAACCAAGTTCGAAAAGCTGTTGATCGGTGAGTTTTACAAATGGGTCTTCTATTTGAGGAACATTCACCGGCAGCAGTTGCTCCCAGCTCAATTGATCGGCAGATACATTCGATGAAGCTAGCAAAACTAAGCCAGCCAATAGGTACTTCTTCATACGTTCCCTTGAATAGGTTCTTTGTCTTTTTGAGAAAAATTTGGGGACAACCTGTGCCCCCAAATAGTCGAAAGAGTTTACTACAAGGTGTTCTTGTGGATCTTGCCGTCTTTCATAATTACTTTGAATTTATCTTGGTAATCGTTAAGAATTGTGATGTCTTGCAGAGGATTTCCGTCCACCAGCACAACATCAGCATAAGCCCCCGGCTCTACCACGCCTAGTTTTCCGTATTTATAAGGGTTCATACCACCCGACCAGCTCAAGACTTCCGCTGCGTTCGATGTGCCCATTTTCATGATCTGATACGGCGTAAACCCGACTTTTTCCATCCATACCATATTATCTGCTTGGCGTGTATTGTAAGCCGGACCAAACATATCGCCGCCCGTCACAATCAACAGGTCGTATTTACGTGCCCATTCAAACATTTGTTTCGCGCCTTCGTTTACCTTGGTCGCTTTGGCTTTTTGATCTGGACTGAAGAAGGTGATCTTTTCAGGTTCGGCAAACGCTTCGAGAGACATCACCGCTTGTGCAGAAAGTGCCACACCCTTTTCTTTCATTCGCTTAATGGTTTCTTCGGAAATTAAGAAGTTATGCTCAATCACTTTTACGCCAGCATCAATGGCACGGTTAACCGAACGATCATGATAAGCGTGTGCCATGACATAAGTGCCGTAATCTTCGGCTACGCCTACAATCGCTTCCATTTCTTGTTTGGAGAATTGCGTCATGTGAATTGGATCGAACTCACTCGCAACACCACCGCCAGCCATGATTTTAATTTGAGTTGCTCCTGATCGAAGGTTCTGACGTGCGGCTCGGCGAGCTTCCGTTTCGCCATCGACGATATAGCCAAAACCATGACGTTCAAGATCATCAACACGCCCAGGAACATCGTTAAAGCTGCCTGTATCCGCGTGACCACCAGTTTGGCTCAAGAAACCGCCAGCTGGGAACAATCTCGGCCCTTCAAGCAAACCATTGTTGATTGCTTTTGCTATTCCAAGAATATTACAGCCAGCGTCACGAGCGGTTGTAAAGCCTTGGTCGAGATACTGCATCATCGAAACGTGAGCACGAGCGCCCATCGCCATTTGGTCATAACCGTCTCGGCCTACCAACATACCCTCCTGAATACACATGTGGGAGTGCATATCGATCAAGCCAGGAATCATGGTTAAGCCCTCACCGTTAATCGTCGTAGTCTTCTTGTCGGTTTTAATTGGCTTCGATGAGATTTCCTTAATCATGTTATCAACGACTAAGACGTTCTGGTTTTGAAGAAGCTTTTCATCCGTACCATTAAAAACATCCACGTTAGTAAACAGTGTCGAGGCTGCATTCGCGTTTAAGGAAAATGCACAAGATAGCGCAATGAAAGAAAGGTTCTTCTTAGAAATTGTCATTATTACACCTACGTTTTTTGGATAGTTGGGGTCCATTTCCTATAACTTCCCTGTAAGAACAGTGGTGTTATGAGGGCGCCTGATTCAGTGATAACCAAAAACAAATAATCACCAAATACAAAAAGTACATATGAAACAGACGGCTTACGTTAAAACTAGGAGTAATAATGAAGAAGTTCAAGCAGGGTTAATTGCCTTTACATGACAACATGCGGATATTGTTATAGAAATGTGACTTAAGTCGAAAACCTCCGATTATTCAGAGGCTTAATGTGTTACGTTTCATTTAGCGGAGGGGCTCAACAAAGACTGACGATATGCTTTAGGCGTGAGATTCATCATTCGCTTAAACGCACGGGTGAAATGAGCAGAATCTGAATAGCCTGTTTTGAGCGCAATGTGCGTGATACTCAGGTCACGATCTGCTAACAGTTCTAGTGTTTGTTTAAGCACTAGTCCTTCAATCACTTCGCGATAAGTTGTGTTCTCATTTGCTAGGCGTCTTTGAATGGTTCGAGCATTCATATCAATCAATTCACCAGCAAACTGAATCGAGATTTTACCCATAGAGAGGTATGGGGTTAGTGCTCTTGCTAAGGCGGCACTAAACTTATCGTCATCACCACGAATAGCTGTATGATGAACGGCTTGTGATGGCGAAAAAACTATCGCTTTATCAATCCATTCATTAGGAATAGAAATTGCGGTAACGGGGCGTCCAGTAAAAAACTGGGCACTTTTCATTCCCGGGAGTTGGTGGAACGGCTCTGCTTCGACATCTTGGATTCCGACTTCTGCTAGTCTCCATTGCGTACCAATCAACTTCTTCAACAATTCATTCATAAACATGGCGGAGAACATTTCTGCATAACGAAACCATTCTCTTTCTGCGTCCTGCTTTTCTCTGACGAGCCACCATTTACCGCCACTAGATTGGACAGAAATACTGACGTTATCGGAGATCTGTTTTAGCAGTTCAGAGACTTCTTCTAATGCCGCTTTAAGTGAGTGCGTTTGGGTAATTTGATTGGCAAACCTAGGAACGTAGATGTCGTGGCAAAGCGTCCAAGTTAGCAAGGCAAACTTCTCAGGCGATGCACGCTCACCTAAGGTTTGGAATACTGACTTTAGTGCACTTTCCGGAACAAACGTATCAAGGGAATTATTGGACAGAATATCTTGTGGCATACGTGCGGTTTCAAGTAAGGAATGAATATCGCCATCGAGTTCATTGAGCATCGTGGCAAACAACTTTACTTCTTCCGAGTGGACCAAAGGGATATCTGTATTGGGCATGCAAGCTATCATCTTAAAATACCGAGGATTATTCTAGTTTATGCACAAACGTCCATGCTGTCATTAGTCGTGCCCTAAGTGCTATGTGATATTGAGAGACGACTCACTCAGGGTTAGACGAGTCTATTCGTCTAGATATGAGAACATAACTCTGCAGCCATATTAATACTTGCCAATTCACGCCATATATACTTGTTCGCACTTCTATTTATAGAACTATGAATGTGACGATTTTCACGCTTTCAGGTTCAATTTTAGTTTTCTAGGAATTTTTCCTAGTCGATCTAAGCCCTCCTCTCATGTGGTTCAAAAGCGGACTCTCTACAATCGCCGACAGTTAAAAGAAAGCGAGCACGCAAGTGCATCACACTAATACAAGAGAGTTCACGATGTTAAAATTCCTTGAACAAGTCCGGAAGCCTACCCTAGACCTTCCAGTCGAAGCGCGTAGAAAAATGTGGTTCAAACCATTTATCCAATCTTACCTAGTGGTATTCATTGGTTACTTGACCATGTACCTGATCCGTAAAAACTTCAACGTCGCACAAAACGACATGATTTCTACTTACGGTTTGTCGATGACAGATCTAGGTTTGATTGGTCTGGGTTTCTCGATCACTTACGGTATCGGTAAGACCGTGGTTTCCTACTACGCCGATGGTAAGAATACCAAGCAGTTCCTTCCTTTCATGCTTATCCTTTCTGGTCTGGCAATGCTTGGTTTCAGCTTCAGCATGGGCGGTGGCAGCGCGAGCTTGTTCTTGATGGTGGCGTTCTACGCACTAAGTGGTTTCTTCCAAAGTACTGGTGGCCCTTCTAGTTACTCGACCATTACTAAGTGGACGCCGCGTAACAAGCGTGGTTCTTACCTAGGCCTTTGGAACATGTCTCACAACGTAGGTGGTGCAGGTGCTGCTGGTGTCGCTCTGTTTGGTGCTAACTACTTGTTCGACGGTCACGTAATCGGCATGTTCGTATTCCCTTCTATCATCGCGATCATCGTTGGTTTCATCGGTATGCGTTTTGGTAATGACTCTCCAGAAGCATATGGTCTAGGTAAAGTAGAAGAGCTATTTGATGAAGCAGTCAGCGAAGAAGACGAAGCGGCTGAAGAAAATCAAATGACTAAGAAAGAGATCTTTGTTGAGTACGTTCTGAAAAACAAAGTAATCTGGCTACTTTGCTTCGCAAACATCTTCCTTTACATCGTGCGTATCGGTATCGACCAATGGTCAACGGTTTACGCATACCAAGAACTTGGCCTATCAAAAGAAGCTGCAATCTCTGGCTTTACCCTATTCGAAGTGGGTGCGTTAGTCGGCACATTGATGTGGGGTTACCTGTCTGACCTTGCAAACGGTCGCCGTGCGTTAGTGGCTTGTGTTTCTTTGGGTTTGATCATCGTCTCACTTGAGTTCTACCAACACGCAACCAGCGAGTTCATGTACCTAGCGTCGCTATTTGTTCTT
This sequence comes from Vibrio rotiferianus, assembly GCF_002214395.1. NCBI lineage: Bacteria > Pseudomonadati > Pseudomonadota > Gammaproteobacteria > Vibrionales > Vibrionaceae > Vibrio > Vibrio rotiferianus. Next base: position 1,794,151 of record NZ_CP018311.1, on the reverse strand, counting down.
GGCTTCCTAGTGTTTGGTCCTCAACTTCTTATCGGTGTTGCTGCGGTTGGCTTTGTTCCTAAAAAAGCAATCAGTGTTGCAGATGGCGTCAAAGGCACATTCGCTTACCTAATTGGTGACAGCTTCGCGAAACTGGGTCTTGGTATGATTGCGGATGGCACACCAATCTTTGGTCTAACTGGTTGGAAAGGTACGTTTGCTGCCCTAGATACCTCCGCCATGATTTGTATTGTTTTGCTTGCTTTCGTAGCTATCGCGGAAGAGAAAAAGATTCGTCAAAACAAGAAGAAGCTTGAACTCGCCGAAAACCAAGCTTAACCAACTCGCGCGCTTTGCCAGTCAAAGCGCGCGAGATCATTAAATAAACTGGGACAATTTAGTATCATTGTAGGTTTTTATTGAGCTCTCTATATCAAAGGTGCCAAAGGATTGTCTCCTATCTCGCGCCAATTGGTATTGAGCTCATTTTCGTTTGTGTATTGCTGAAGTTTGGTATTTAAGATGATTAACGTAGCGCTTGTCGATGACCATGTCATTGTTCGTTCTGGATTTGCTCAGTTGTTGAGCCTTGAAACAGATATGAATGTTGTAGGTGAATTTAGCTCGGTAGCAGAAGCTCGAGTGGGATTACCTGCGTGCAAGCCAGATGTGGTTATCCTAGATATCTCGATGGCAGACGAAAGTGGGCTTACCCTACTCTCCGAAATCCCCTCAGGCATTGCTTGTATCATGCTAAGTGTGCATGACTCACCCGCAATGGTTGAAAAGTCACTTAAACTCGGTGCGAAAGGTTACCTAAGTAAACGTTGTAGCCCTGACGAGTTGATTCAAGCCGTAAGAACCAGTGCTTCAGGCGGTTGTTACCTAACGCCCGACATTGCGTTAAAGCTCGCAACACCAAGTGACAAAGCGGCGACGCTGACTCAACTGACTCGCCGAGAAAACGAAGTGTGCCAATTGCTGGCTCGTGGCTTGGATGTGAAGTCTATCGCCACTGAGCTTGGCTTAAGCCATAAAACGGTTCACGTTCACCGTGCAAATGCCATGGATAAGCTTGGCGTAAAGAACAACGTTGAGCTCGCCAAACTGTTCTCGCAAGAGTCGTTTTAATGCGTAGCTACACCATCACCTCCATTTGCGGTTTGTTCATGACAGGATGCTCGTGGTTCTGTCTGTGGGTGATCGCTTATTACTTTGTAAACGATGCCGAACTGGCGATATTGTTGTTTCCCTTCGCGTTGCGTTTGGGTCTAACACTGCACACGCGCACAAAGTATTGGACAACGATTTATCTCGCCGAATGGGGATTGACCGTTGCACTGGCTCTGCTACTTGAGCAGCCACAATGGTTGATGGTATTGGTGGCAAGTGTGTTGAGTATTCCCGTGGTTTACCTTGCTAAGCGTTATTACAAAGGCGATCAGAACCAGCATTTAGCGGTGATGGCGGTCGTGTTGCTCGTGACGTCTTGCATCAACGTACTTGCGGTTGGTTATCACGTCCAATCTGTCTACATGGCATGGTTAGCGAGCATTGCTGGCGGCTTGTTGGTGCTGCCGATGTGTTACTTGCTCTGGAATTATCTCTTCCAAAGCCCTTGGTCACCGCTGACCTCGAACTTGTTAGCCAACGAAGTTCAATTCAAAGTTCGTCATATTCTGCTTTATAGCGTGCTGTTGGTTGCCAGCATTTTGGTTCAAACCAGCTTGCCTGATGAACTGGCTCGATTTGCACCTTTCTGTATGGCAATCCCAATCATTGTGCTTGCGCTACGCTACGGCTGGCAAGGTGCACTGCTTGCGACCATGTTAAATAGTATCGCGCTGATTGCTGCGCGAAGCGGTGTTTCGAATCTGGAAATCACTGACCTTCTGTTATCCCTTTCGGCACAAACCCTAACTGGCATCATGCTCGGTTTAGCGGTGCAGAAACAAAAAGATCTTAACCAAAAGCTTCGTGGCGAATTGTCGAGAAACCAAACCTTGTCCCGACAACTCATTCAAGCGGAAGAGTCGGTACGCCGTGACGTGGCAAGAGAACTGCACGATGAGATTGGTCAGAACATCACAGCGATTCGTACCCAAGCCAGCATCATTAAGCGCGTTGATAACGCAGAAATGAACACGCGCTGTGCCGACATGATCGAGAACCTCTCACTCAATGTTTATGACACCACCAAACATCTACTGAGCAAACTACGTCCGAAAATGCTCGATGATTTGGATTTGAAAGATTCCGTTCACCAGTTAACCCGTGAAATGGAGTTCGACAATCATGGCACTCGCGTTGTACTTGATTGGCAAGGCGACTATGAGTCTTTGGGCGACACGCTAAAAGTCACCCTATTCCGTTTATGCCAAGAAGCGTTAAACAACGCAGCTAAATACGCGAATGCGACGTCTATCGTAATCGAGCTGTCTATTGACGAGAACATTTCGTTGAACATCGCTGACAACGGCATTGGTTTCAAAACCGAAGACTGCATGAAAGGCATGGGCGTTCGCGGTATGCAAGAACGTGTGCAAGCGCTTGGTGGAAAAATGTATATCTACTCTTTGAACGATCATGTGGATGGCACACAAATCGCCATCACATTACCTAAGGTGTAACGAGCATGTTTGGATTATTTCAGTCTCCGAGCTACAACCAAGCTCCCCTTAGCAAAGGCCAAGTGGATGAACGCTATCGTTACTGGCGTCTGCATATCATGCTGGGCATGTATCTTGGTTATGCGGGCTTTTACTTCACTCGTAAAACCTTTAACTACGCTGCACCAGCGATGATTGCTGATTTAGGTTTAGATAAAGCCGATATCGGTATGATTGGTACGCTTTTCTACATCACCTATGGTTTATCGAAGTTTATCTCGGGCACCATTTCCGACCGCTCTAACCCTCGCTTTTTTATGGGTGTCGGTTTAATCGCGACGGGCCTTATCAATATCGCGTTTGGCTTCTCTAGCTCTTTGGTTGCACTCGCAGCACTGTGGGTAATGAACGCTTGGTTCCAAGGTTGGGGTTGGCCTTCGTGCTCTAAGTTACTTACCACTTGGTATTCACGCTCAGAACGTGGGTTCTTGTGGGCAATTTGGAACACTGCTCATAACGTAGGCGGCGCTTTGATTCCCCTACTTGTTGGGTTTCTCACATTCCATTACAGCTGGCGAGAAGGCTTTATCGTACCGGGCGTTATCGGCGTGATTCTTGGTGTGGTTGTTTGTTGGCGCTTGCGCGATAAACCGACCACTCAAGGACTGCCAACGGTTGGTCAATGGCGTGATGACAAGTTAGAACTGGCGCAAGAAAATCACGGGCAAGGTCTTAGCTACAAAGAGATCCTCAAACAATACGTGTTCAACAACAAGTACATTTGGTTGCTCGCGTTCAGTTATGTTCTGGTTTACATCGTGCGTACCGCCATCAATGACTGGGGTAACTTGTACCTGACAGAACAACACCACTACAGCCTAATCAATGCTAACGCTGCGCTGTCGATGTTTGAGGTTGGTGGCTTTGTTGGTTCTCTAGTAGCCGGTTGGGGCTCGGATAAATTATTCGGTGGTAACCGAGGTCCAATGAACCTGTTATTTGCAGCAGGCATATTTCTATCTGTTGCTGCGCTTTGGTTGATGCCGTTAACCAACTTTGCCTTTCAAGCTGCGGGGTTATTCTCGATTGGTTTCTTCGTGTTTGGCCCACAAATGTTGATTGGCATGGCGGCAGCGGAATGTTCACACAAAGATTCCGCTGGTGCAGCAACGGGCTTTGTTGGTTTGTTTGCTTACATGGGTGCAGCACTTTCTGGCTACCCATTGGCATTGATTCTTGAAGAGTACAGCTGGACTGGTTTCTTTATCACAATCTCGGTATGCGCAGCCGTTATTGGCTTGTTGTTATTACCGTTCTTACAGGCTCAACCTTCCAGAAAGCCGCTCGCTCCCAAGCTTAGGTTGTAGACACATCATTGTAGAAGCGACTTCTACACCTCTTAGGGTGAGTTAACCGCTCACCCATCTAATCTCCACTATTTTTTGCTTCCGATTCAGTTCGGAGGGTTTTCTACGGGTAAAATTCATGAATTCGAATACTATTTCATCAAAATGCTTCTTCAAAATGGACAATAAGATCCAAAACTACGACTGGGGAAGCCGCACGGCTATCCACGATTTATTTGGCTTTGCTAACGAAGCACAACAACCTCAAGCCGAGGTTTGGATGGGCACTCATCCCAATGGTTGCTCTATCGTTAAACAAGGAAGTACCACTGCTTCGAGTACAATTGTTTCGTTATCAGAATTGATCAATCAGGATCCGTCAGCGTTTCTATCGCAAAGCACGGCTGAAGCCTTTGGTGACTTACCTTTCCTCTTCAAGATTCTTGCCGCAGATAAAGCGTTGTCGATTCAAGTGCATCCAAACAAGCAAGATGCAGAGCTTGGTTATGCAAAAGAACAACAGCTAGGTGTACCGCTAAATGCATTTAATCGTAATTACAAAGATGCCAACCACAAGCCAGAACTAGTTTACGCCCTAACAGAATACCAAGCGATGAACGGCTTTCGTCCGTTTGATGAAATCATCGCTGAGTTCCGCCTGTGTGACATTCCTGAGATTAACGGCTACCTAGAACAGTTTGAGCGTAACCCTAACCAAGACGGCTTGTGTCACTTCTTCGTGGAGATTCTTTCTATGGAAGAAGCACGTAAGGTTAACGCAGTCGATCACTTATTAAGTTACGCAGCAGCCAACCAAGCACGCCCCGTGTGCGAATTGATTTTAGACCTTGCTGAGCAATACCCGAATGATGTGGGTTTGTTTGCTCCGTTACTGCTGAATGTTATTACGCTCAAGCCGGGGGAAGCTATGTTCTTAAGCGCAAGAACGCCTCATGCGTACATTAAAGGTACCGGTCTGGAAATTATGGCTAACTCAGATAACGTACTTCGCGCTGGTTTGACACCAAAACACATGGATGTGGAAGAACTGGTTAAGTGCACCGACTTCATTCCAAAACCAATGAACACGCTACTAACTAAAGCAGAAATCAAAGGCTGTGAGCATCACTTTCCTGTTCCTGTGCAAGACTTCAAGTTCTCTGTGTTCCAAGAGCCAAAAGATCAACAAGTCGAGATGAGCAGTGCGGAAATCTTGATGCCGATAGATGCGGACGTAACACTACTCGCACAAAGCGGTGAAACATTAGTACTTGGTAAAGGGCAATCGGCTTTCATTCCTGCTTATGTGGGTAGCTACACAATCCGTTGTGAAGGTCGCGTTGCTCGTGCATTTAATGGCTAAGTTCATTACCTCTTAAAACAAAAATGGCGGAGACTCTTCAGCTCCGCCATTCAAATCACTCCGTCTTATATCTAGCTCTGCGCTTGAGCCAAACGAATACTCACCAAACTTGCCACCATGATGGCCAAGTAAAAGCTCCCTACTATCGCCTCGAAGAAAACGAAGAACTGAGCCACTGGAACCGTTGGTGAAATGTCACCATAGCCCACTGTCGTCAACGTAATAAAGCTGAAGTACAAGGCATTAAACAAGTTCGACAGCCAAGGTTTTGCTTCTAATCCAGTGAAAGAACTCGGGAAGAACTCCAACACCAACAAGTAGATCACCGCCCACGCCAGTCCTAAGAGCAGATAGATACAAATCGAACCTATGATGTGGTTTGTCGTTACTGACTTGGTTAATACCACCTGCTTTAGCGCCGAGTATATGTGCGAAAACAAGAACACCAATAACGCACCTAGCGTCAAAATGGACAGATCTAAATGCTCTAAAAACGACATACCATAGGAGATGACGGCAACAATCAGTAACACGCCATACCATGTTCGATTGGATTTGTTTTTCTTGTTGATGCCTGCAATCGAAGCACCTAGCGTCACCACCAAAAGAGCAAGAACAAATTCTTGCCCGTCTGGATAGAACTGGTGCATTACAGCACAGCCGAAAAACAGCGCGATCAGTGCAAAAAACAAAAAGTAAAAGTTATCTTCCCTAGTCATAGACTTCATGAGTCCACCTCTACTTTATCTTCCTCCTTCGCTTTTTGCTCAATGCTTAGTGCTTTGTTTGCTTCAGTGTCATCTTCTTCTAACCAGTTCACCATCAATTGATAAGTCAGACTCAGTACCACGGCACCGACAAAAAGACCAACGATGCCAGACATTGCCATACCACCCAGTGCACCTAGCAGTGTCACAAGCATCGGTGTGTCTGAACCACGGCTTAGAAGAACAGGTTTAAGTACCGCGTCGCTTGCACTAACCAAGATACACCAAACGAAGAATATGCAAGCAACCAGTGTCGATTCGACGCTAAAGACGTAAATAATCGCAGGAATCAGTGCCAGAATCGGTGGCAGTTGAACAATCGCAATCAGAATTACGGCAACCATCCAAAGTGCAGCAGCAGGAACGCCAACCGCGACCATACCGACACCTGCCATGACAGATTGAATCAAAGCAACGCCAATCACACCTTGAACCACACTACGAACGGTCGATTTTGAAAGATCAATCAACGCTTCACCTTTCTTGTTGGTGAGGCGGTCAGCCAACTTGGTAAAACCTTTCTGGCAAGCTTCTGCATTACTCATGAACGCCCCAGCAATCATGGTAGAAATAATGAATTGAACAAAACCACCACTTACCGAGCCAACAATTGAGGCAGCTTGAGAAATAAAGCCTTTCACTTGTTCGCCATACTTAACTAAGAAGCCTTCCATGTTGGTCGATGCGTAGTTAATCGCAACGAACAGCTTGTCGCCCACGACAGGGATCTCTTTTATGCTTTCTTGGGGCTTAGGTATGACTAAAGTGCCATCTTGTAACCCTGTGACGACCTCGGTTCCACTGGTATAAAGACCGGATGAAAGTGCAATAAGGGGGACTAAAAGTAACAGCACACCGATGGTACTGAGGAGCGCACTCGCCTTGCCTTTTGAAATGCCTAGGCGATTATGAAGGGATATCATGACTGGGTAGAGAGCAATGGCAATAATGCCACCCCACACAACCAACATAATGAATGGACTGAGGATAGAGAAACACCACCAGATCAGTAACGCTACGGCTCCGATCTTGATAGCGGCGTCTATCGCCTGTTTAGAGAAATCATTTGAAGCTTTCATAGCGTTACCTTTTCACTGTCTGTTAAGTGTTATGTTTGCAAAAACTTCCATTGTCTGGTTTCCAAAAAGAGTGATGCGAGGATCATGTATGTCCCGACCAACACCAGTTGGAAGATTCGAATAAATGTGTTGCTGTCGATATCGCCGGAGCTCATTAGCGTGCTGCCGATTAAGACAAGTAAGGTGCTGAACGCCGTGGCGAATATCGGTGCCTTCTCTGGCGCGGTGTAAATCTTCTTCCCGATCAATACCGCCAACAACGCGATAAAGGCGGTGTAAAAGAAAATGTTTGGCACGATGGCGAGTATCGAGAACGCCGAGATGGCAAGTATCCCGCCGATACCGTTACTGATGATTAAAAACGCGCTTAATTTGACTGACTTCTCTGACGTAATCATCAAAGACAGCAACGCGACAAACATCATGGTGAGCAATGCTTCTGAAATCTGAAAGACAAAGAAGAAGCACACCACAGGAAACGAAATCAGCATGGCTCGAAATGACGCATGCCAACGTTGTTCCTTACCAATAGGTGGCTGCGCATAACCAGCGAACTCACTGTCTGGCTCTGGCAGATAAATATGAACCAGAGCAAAAATCGCTACCGATACCGCTCCAGAAATCGCCAAGCCACTCGCGAGCACTAAGGAAACCGCTGGGTTGTTTATTGCCATAAATGGCAACATCAATACCGCAATCAACAAAATGGTCGCGAACAGATTCCATTTGGGGTCAGTAAACAAGTAGTAGCCCCATGCCATCATCAAACCGACGGCTATCAGTAGAACAATTGGGTACTGAGTAATGCCTCCTGAAAGAAGCAGCCCCAATCCCATGGTGGCAATCAATGCCAGCAGCAACTCGTAAATCGTCTCTCTGTGAAGATTTGGCTTATCGACCAAGAACTTCGCGGTAAATACCGGCGCGACAAACGCCAGTTGCCAATTAATCCAAGCAGCGAGAAACACCGCCAGACCCACACCTATGGTGAAGCGCAGAATCCGGCGTTGAGTTGCGTTATCGATGCTCAGGTTATCGAACATAAGACAGTACGCTCAGTAGACGAATCCAAAGTTTGCCAAGGGTGTTGAACACGAAGTTGTCACCACTGTAGACAATCACGTCTGCTTGACCGCCAACACGTAGCATTCCTGTTACTTCTTCACGATCAAACTCAATCGCGATTGGCAGCATTTGCGTTTGGCGTAACCAACCTGTTTGTTGATTAGCTTGCGCGAGCTTACCCGCTTGTTGGTTTTGTCCCCAATCCACACCCCAGTCGATGCTGCTCACTTTGCCTTTGATGACTTTTCCAGGAACAAAGTCGAGGGCGATTTCTACTTCGTCACCAATGCTGACGTTGCCTAAACTGTTTTCACGAAAGTATGCTTCTATCCAGATGTCCTCTGTCGACACAAACGTCATGATTGGCTGACCTGCTGAAGCATAGAAGCCTTCGGTTAAGCTAAAGTTTGAAACACCACCTTGAGTTGGCGCACGAATCACAGTACGTTCTAAGTTCAGTTGAGCTTGTTCAAGTGCGAGTAATGCTGCCTTAACTTGGCTGTTTTCTTCACCTTCCGCACCGAGTTGTTGTTTCGCTTTTTCAAGATCCGCTTCGGCATTTACTACGTTCGCTCTAGCGGTTGCTAAGGACGCTCTTGCTTTATCTGCGTCTGATTTCGACACTACGCCTTTCTCTGCCATGGCAAGGACACGGTTCGCTTGCGCTTCGGTATTTTGGCGTTCAACAATCGCTGAAGTAAGTCTTGCTTGAGCCGAAGCAATCGTTGCGGTTTGCGCCCCCACATTTTGCCCAGCGATTTCCAGATTCTCTTCGGCTTGCTTCACCGCGATCTCGTAATCAGATTTATCGAGAACGGCAAGCTCATCACCTTCTTCAACAAGTTGGTTAGGACGAACGTTAATGTTGAGGACATTGCCAGAAACCTGCGGTTTTATCGGCACAATGTAGCCTTTGACCCGTGCATTGTCGGTCACTGGAATAATACGGTCTGACACAATGCTGAAGCCGAGCATGACGACAATGAACAAAAGCAGATAGTTGGTGACCGTCTTCACCTTGTCTTTTTTATTCGTCTCTTTACTTTCCGCCACTTCCGCTGGCTGTTTTTCTTTTTCGTTCTCAGACATGTTATCCCCTTGCCATTGAATAGATTGAACATTTTAAGGATATACCGTCCTGTCCAACCTGCCATTAATTGAACAATAATTATCGAGCTATATCTAAAAGCAAGCGTTATGCGCTAAGATAGTTTGAGGTTAATTGGCTATACATGGAGTATCCGCTTAATGCCAAATCCCGCGTTTCATTTCCCCGTTGTTCAAAGCAACTACGCACGAATTATGGTAGAAGTCTTTGCCAACTATGGTTTGGACAAGCACAAACTACTCAGTGACGCCGGGCTACCAGCGGATCTATTCCAGTCTGACAGCGACTACATTCCATCTGAATCGATAAAACGTTTAATCCACTTAACCTCTTCTCAACTTGGTGTCCGCAAGTTTACTGACTTATTAGTACTCATCTTTCGTCGTCGTGTCATACCTAATGTCTTGCATCAGTTTGTGCCATTTCAGACCATTGGTGATTCGATGCAACACATCGACGAGATATTCAGTTTAGACTCACCCGGAAGTAACGTTTCTTTCGAAATCCACCATGGTCACGCTTGGTTCTGTCGTTTCTCAGAACAGAAAGACACTCAAATCGCCGACTGGTCAGAAGCATTTGCAGTCATTTACATTACTGAGCTCATCAGCATTTTGACCAAAACCACGTGGTATCCAAGCAAGGTACGCCTACAAGGGCACAACAGCGACATCGTAAAAAGTATCGTGCCTAACGAATGCCAGATCTTTGTGGGTCAAGAAAAAGCAGGCGTTTACATACCAGAAGATATTCTGGCCGTACCAATTCAAATAACAGACTCTCAATTGGGCGCCAAACCTAGTCAGCTCCAGTGGCATACGAGTTTTACTGATAGCGTGTTTGAACTCCTTCGCCCTTATGTGCGAGAGCGTAATTTGTCGATAGAAGAAGCGGCTCAGTTGCTGAGCTATTCTGTTCGAACCTTTCAAAGAAAGTTAAAGAATGAAGGGACTTCTTTTCGGCATATTAAAGAGTCATTGATGTTCTCTGTGTCTTGCGAACTGATGGAAGAAGGACACTCTCTCACTTATATATCCAATCAACTTGGCTACACCAGTATTTCGCACTTTTCACGCGCATTTAAAAGAGTGTCCGGGTTATCTCCTAAAGTGTATAAACAGTCGATAGCGCTGAATGCATCCAGCTCCTCGTAACGTTATACTGCTCAGTCCATTTGAGGCTTGGTATTTGGTAATTGCTTGAGTTTGGCTTGCATCAGCGTTGCGAGGTCTATTTCATCGCAAAGCACTTCTACGTCCTGAACTCGAAAGTAAACAATCATACGTTACCCTCAATTGAAAACGTAGGGCTATTATGCCGCAGCACTACTCAAGTTATTTACCATTTTACGCCACGCTAGCATATTTCAATTTCATCATTTTGATGTTCAAAATTAGAGTAATTCACCCACTTTGCGCAATTTTAACAATGATAAGAATTCAGCGTTCTTTTCGCATCTTGTTCATCTACCTCACGCGCCATTGCGATTTTTAATTAATTATTTTCAATAGGTTAAGTCTAAATAAAATCTCATATCTCGTCTTTCATACAGCCGTTAGCACGCGATCTTCGGCTTAATCCGAATATTCATGTGTTTGAAGCTGAGCAACCTTTTGTTGCAAAACGTATACGCGGGATTGTAATCACGTTTTGTATCACTACAATTCCAAACCAAATGAATAAAGAAACGTTTGTATGCCGAAATTAAATTTAGACAGCGCAAGGAATAGCTCTGCACTCTCCGAGAATGAAACCTGCGAAAAAGTACAATCGGCATTAGAACCGAAATACCACAAGCCAGAAAAGAAACTCTGCCTTAGTGCAGGTCTGACGGAAAAGCACATTGCACGTCGTTGGAAAGTTCTAGAATCCATGACGGACAAAGATCTTCTTCTGGATCCTTTCACTCAATCGAATTACAACCAATACGCCAACAACATTGAGCACTTTATCGGCACGGTGAACCTCCCTGTAGGCGTTGCTGGCCCACTTCGCATTAACGGTTTGTTTGCTAATGACGACTACTTAGTTCCACTTGCTACAACAGAAGCAGCCCTAGTCGCCTCTTATAGTCGCGGTGCGAACTTAATTACGGCCGCTGGTGGCGCAAGCACGCTTTTGATCAGCGAAGGCGTCAGCCGTACACCCGTATTTGGATTCCAATCTCTCGCAGAAGCAGCACAGTTTGTTAGTTGGGTGGTTACCCAATATGACATCTTCCGTAAAGAAGCGGAGTCAACTACGACGCACGGAAAGCTAAAAGACATCAACGTCAACATTGAAGGTAATCATGTTTACTTGGTGTTTGAATACGTAACGGGGGACGCTTCTGGTCAGAATATGGTGACCATCGCAACACATAAAGTGTTCCACTACATTCTTGAACACAGTCCTATCCAACCAATTGATGCTTTCTTAGATGGCAATCTCTCCGGTGATAAGAAGGCAAATGCGCATACTTTACGTTCCGTGCGCGGAAAAAAAGTATCAGCGGAAGTGACCATTCCAAAAGCACTTGTTGAGAAATACCTCCATACTACCCCAGAAGCCATGGTTAAATTTGGCAAAATGACCATGGTTGGTGGTTTACTCAGTGGGTCGATTGGTATCAATGCACACTATGCAAATGCTCTTACCGCACTTTACATCGCGTGTGGGCAAGACGCGGCATGTGTTGCCGAATCAGCCGTTGGTATTACAAGAATGGACGTTGACACTGACGGTAACCTGTACGCTTCTGTGACTCTTCCAAACATCATGGTCGGTACGGTTGGTGGTGGTACTGGCTTGCCAACACAGAAAGCGTGTTTGGATATTCTTGGCTTGCATGGGAATGGCAAAGCGAAAGCCTTGGCAGAAGTTGCTGCCGGTCTATGCTTGGCGGGTGAGCTTTCAATTGTTGGCGCATTCTGTGCCGATCATTTTTCTAGAGCACATCATAAGCTCGCCAGAAAAAGTAACTGATTACTTTGTTGTATAGGTAGCACGCGAAGTGCTGCCTACCTTATCCCTCAGCCTAAAAAATGAGCTATCAGCTAAAGTAATTCATGCTTTGGCATGATGGTTTTTGCCCCCAACACGCCGTTAAATAGCCCGCCAATACTTATTGTTTACATAAAATTAATTAATGCTTAGATCACGTTTTTATACGGCTGTTTCAATCTTTTACCTCGTTTTTTTGAACTAACGAGGGCCTTGATTTTAGTATTTGTCTCACGCACCCGCTAAATCTCCGCTTTAGTTTGTCTATACTCGCTTTGAAACAGTATGTTAGCTTTTTCTTAATTAGCTCAAACGATTTTGCTCTTTCATTGTCACTCACTCCCATACGGCTATACGTAGGTAAGAGAGTTTATATGAAACGTCAGAAACTATATCACTTAACCCTATTTTTCTTCTTCGTGCTTTCAGTTGGTTCCATGCAACCCGTTATGGCTGAATTAACACAGCAACAGATTACGCGCACACTATATCAAGCGACTTTTGGGCCTACTCCTCAGAGTAGAGCGCAGCTTGAGTCGCAAGGCTTAAACCTTTGGCTAGAGAATCAACTCAATTATCCACCCACTCTCCACATAAGCTTGTATCAAACCCCATTTACTCGAGGAGCCCAAGCAAATAGAGAAAATTCTTGGTATCAAATTTCAGTAACGTCTCAAGATCAATTAAGACAACGAACTGCGTTCGCACTAAGTCAAATACTCGTAGTGTCTAGGTATGGAAACAGCCTTTCAGGCAAAGCACTAGGACTCGTGACCTACTACGATCTTTTAGTTGAAAACGCATTCGGTAATTATCGGGATCTACTTTATAAAACGGCCACACATCCAGTTATGGGCAGTTACCTCTCGATGATGGGAAGTAAAAAAGCAGATAGTGCGACTGGCTCCCTACCTGATGAAAACTACGCCAGAGAGCTTATGCAGTTATTTACTATTGGCTTATATGAGTTGAATTTGGATGGTACAAAGAAACGAGACTCCGCTGGAAACGCCATTCCTACCTATAGCCAGTCAGATGTGCAAGAGTTAGCTCGTTCACTAACGGGATGGTTGAAATCAGATAGCGCTTTTACAAAACCGATGCGTGTTGTTGACTGGCGCCATGACGATGGCTCAAAAGCTTTTCTTGGGAGCACGATTCCTTCCGGTTTGAACGCCGATGATGAACTAAATCTAGTCATGGATATTTTAATGGCCCATGACAATATTGCACCTTTCGTGTCAAAACAACTAATACAACGCTTAGTAACATCGAATCCAACACCTGACTATGTCGAGCGAGTTGCGTCGGTATTTAATGACAACGGTAGCGGGACAAAAGGCGATTTAGGCGCGGTTGTTAGTGCAATATTGACTGATCCCGAAGCCTTAGGCTTAAGCACGGTACAACCTATTAAATTAAAAGAGCCCATTATAGTTTTTATGAACTTTCACCGTGCTCTAGGGTTTGAGCCAATCGATAATCGCTATTACGGTGCTGTCGGCCTAATGAACTCAGCTAACCAAGGCGCATTGCGCTCGCGAAGCGTTTTCAATTTCTATTCTCCGGATTATGTGCCTTCTGCATCATTTAGCAATGCAGGTTTAGTGGCCCCTGAGTTTGAACTGCTTGATTGGTCTGTTTACACCGATGTGGTGAACACAATGTACAACGAAATACGCCAAAATGGCGGAAGGACTCATGCTCTGGCACTTAATGAGTACTACCAACTGCTTGATGATCATCCTGCACTCGTTACATTAATCGACCAACGACTGCTTGGTGGTGACGCATCAACTGAACTCAAAGAGACTCTGCTCAACGTTCTAGATGCCTACAAATCCAATTACGTTGCCAAAACCAAATTGTCGTTGGCCTTTTTTACCGTGTTATCTAGCCAAGAATTCTTTGTTCAAGATTAGGAGCTCAACATGGATATCTCTCGAAGAAACCTATTGAAAAGCACTGCCTCCCTTAGCGTCCTAGCATCCATGGGCTTGCCGAGTCTGACGCTTGCCTCACCAAGTAATGATTACAGAGCGCTGATTTGTGTATATTTGTCCGGCGGAAACGATGCAATTAACACCGTACTACCTCTGTCTGATTCCCATTATCAAGCGTATAAAGCGGTGAGAAGTAATTTGGCTGTAGAGCGAGATACGATTCTCTCAACTCACTTAACTGCCACCGATAATTATGGAAATGAAGTCCCTCTGGGCGTACATCCAAGCCTTTCATCACTTCAGCCCCTGTTCGAACGCGGTGATGCTAACGTCGTTTTAAACAGTGGTATTCTTGAACGCCCTCTGAGCAAGTCTGAAATAGAACAAGACAAGGATGTACTCCCTACTCACTTATTTTCTCATAACTCTCAAAGGAATAGCTGGTTATCCGGTGGAATGCCCGTTGATTCAAATTTAGGCTGGGCCGGAAGAATGTTGGATGTATTGAGTTCACAGGCTGATGTAACACCGTTATATAGTATCCATGGAGATTCTCTATGGCTCAGATCTGTCGACCATACACAGACGGTTTTAAAACAAGACAGGGTACTTCAACTAACAGCAATTAATAAGAGTGATTTCAACGAGGCATACGCAAAAATACAGGCCATTAAACCTGCAAGTCTTTTCGGTAACCATTTCAATACGATGACAGAGCAATCTATGTTGATGAGCCAACTTTTAGCGAGTGAGCTTAAATCCGTCGAGCCAGTTGCAGGGTTTAGTAAATCAAGCTTAGGGAAACAGCTTAATATGGTATTTAAGCTAATCTCACGCCAGAGCTCTCTGTCACAACAACGACAAATCTTCTTTGTTAAACATACTGGCTATGACGTGCATGATGCTCAGTTAACAAAACATCCTTCGCTTCTAAAAGATCTTTCGGAGAACCTCAGTGCTCTATATCAAGCCCTTGATGAACAAGGGCTTAGTGACAACGTAACCACCTTTACCATGTCTGATTTTGGCAGAAGAATGACCAGCAATGGTAACGGCACTGACCATGGTTGGGGTGGGCATCAGCTCGTCATTGGAGGGGCAGTAAAAAGCGCTCAACCAATTGGTACTTGGCCTGAACTAGTACTAGGTGGTGAAGACGACTATTCCAAAGGTCGGTTAATTCCTAAGATTGCCGCAGACCAAGTCGGTGCTACTTTGGCTCAGTGGATGGGGATCAGTGATGGCGCGGCACTAGATTACGTATTCCCTAACATTCGAAATTTCTCGACATCAAACTTAGGCTTTATGGCTTAATTTACCAAAACACAAAAGATAAAAAAGGGAGCAAAATGCTCCCTTTTGTTTATCGCATGTATTGCTTCGTTTACGCGTCTTCACCGCGAGGGCGTTCGTTACACAACTTGATTGCGCGCTCTAAAAGCTCCAACGCTGTCTTATCGCTTTCTGGTAGCACCGCGTCGCTTTCAGCAACAGGCGTTACACGGTCACCCCATTTCAATACTGCAGCACCCCATGTCAAACCCGCACCGAATGCCGCTAATAGCATGTTGTCGCCTGGTTTAACACGTCCTTGCTCTAACGCTTCACACAGCGCAATTGGCACTGTTGCTGCCGAAGTGTTACCGTAATTTTGGATGTTCACAAAGGCTTTTTCTTGTGGAATACCTGAAAGGTCACACAGCGTTTGGATGATACGGATATTCGCTTGGTGCGGGATTACCACGTCGATTTGATCTGTGGTTAACTCAGAGGCTTTCAAAACCGTTTTCGCCGCTAGACCCATGCCTTTTACGGCACGTTTGAAGATCTCTTGACCTACAAAATTGAAATCCCAGTAACCGTTGTCTTCCGCAAAACGATCCATGCATGTGCCAAACTTAGGCACAGAAAGGATGTCACGCCCTTTTGCATCACAACCAATTTGCGATTGCAGTAGGCCTGTTTCTTGTTCTGTACGAGTCAGAACTACGGCCCCTGCACCATCGCCGAACAATACCGCAGTATCACGCATTGCCCAGTCAATGTAGAAAGAGAGACGTTCAGCACCAATGATGATTGCGTTACGGTAATTGCCTGATTGAATCAAACGTGTACCAGTTTCCAAACCATAGACAAAACCAGTACATGCCGCGTTTAAGTCGAAAGCCGCTGCAGAGCGAATACCAAGGTTTTGCTGAACTTTAGAAGCAATGTTTGGAATAAGAGAGTCAGGAGAGCATGTAGCAACAATGATAAGGTCGATATCACTCGCTTCTACACCTGCACGTGCCATTGCATGTTGCGCGGCTACCGTTGCCATGTCCGACGTGTTTACGTGGCTAATGCGACGGTTTTCGATACCAGTACGGGTGCGAATCCATTCATCTGAAGTTTCAAGGAAAGTGCTAAGGTCGTCGTTAGAGAGCGTGGCTGGTGGAAGACATTTTCCCCAACCGGTAATTTCAGCGTAGTAATTTGTCATCGCAGACCTATTTATTGTTGTATTTTAATGAAATTTCTTAGAACCTGTTCGGGTCCAAATACAGACTTGCCGTCTTATATATCGGCAGGCTAAAAAAGAAGTATACAAATTATGAGGCTGACTGGTAAGTCATGTTTTCATGAAGTTGTCATAAAGGAAGAAGTCATGTCATCGTTTAAAACTCGTTGTCCGTCTTGTGGCGGTTTAAATCGCGTCCCTAATGAGCGAGTTGCGGAAGCTGCAAGCTGCGGTAAATGCAAGAGTGCTCTATTTGATGGTGCCCCAATAGAAGGCACTGTCGATAATTTCTCAGCGCTGCTAGAAAGCAACACGCCAGTCGTGGTCGATTTCTGGGCACCATGGTGCAATCCATGTGTGGGGTTTGCTCCTGTTTTTTCGGATGTCGCGCAAGAACAGGCTGGAAACGCTCGTTTTGTCAAGATTGATACCGAAGCGCAACAACAATTAGCGGCACAGTTCGGTATTCGCAGTATTCCAACGATTATGGTTTTTAAGAATGGTCAGCGTGTTGACATGATCAATGGTGCCCTACCAAAAACTCAATTTGATCAATGGCTAAATCAAGCACTTAGCAAATAAATCCCTTCGCCAGCCTAACTCTTAGGCTGGCGTTTTTATGCAGCATTCCCTCATAGAATATCGATAAATATCTTTTGTCGAAACGACTTAAATATATCGTTTTACTTGCCTATTAATTAGCCTCATATTCGCGCCGAATAACCCCTGATTTTTACTTAACTTATAGGCGCAAAACATTGGAAAACACAGCCATTCCTGCAACATCACCACGAGTCACAGTTCCTGTCGTAGCACTGTCTCTTTATGCAGTGGCATCAGGCTATTTGATGAGCTTGATCCCTCTTATGCTTGGTGAATACAACATCTCTGCTGATTACGCGAGTTGGTTGGCGAGTGTGTTCTATGGCGGTCTATTAGTTGGTGCTATTTTCTTTGAACGTATTGTTCGTAGTGTGGGCCACCGTAAAGCATTTGTCGGCTGCCTAGCGACTTTCTCATTCACCATCGTCGCACTACCATTAGTTCCAAATGGTATCGTATGGCTTGTTGCGCGCTTCATTGCGGGTATGGCAGTTGCAGGCGTGTTTGTGATTGTAGAATCATGGCTAATGTCCGGTGATGAATCTTCTAGAGCAAAACGCTTGAGCCTTTACATGCTGTCTTTATATGGTGGCTCTGCTCTTGGTCAGTTTGGTATTGGTATCCTAGGAGTAAGCGGCGGTGTTCCTTTTGTCGCGATCACTACACTGATCCTAATGGCAATACTGGTTTTGCTGTTCATTGATTGCGAACAACCAAACAGCCATGAATCAACAGCATTATCGTTCAAACAGATTTCTAAACTAAGTCACGCTGCAATCATTGGTTGTATTGTTTCAGGCCTAACTTTGGGTGCGATTTATGGCCTGATGCCAGTAGAACTCGCAAACCGTAAGATCAGCCACCAAGACATCGGTACATTGATGGCGCTCGTGATCCTAGGGGGCATGCTTGTTCAACCTATGGTTACAGCATTAAACAAGTACATGGCACGTACTGTGTTGATGGCGTTTTTCTGTATCTTAGGTATTTTCTCTATCGGCCTGACTTTTGTATCTTCATCAGCGGTAGTACTTGCAGCGGCACTGTTCCTGTTGGGCATGGCAACTTTTGCACTATACCCAATCGCAATTAACTTAGGTTGCGAAGGATTAGACGAGCGTTTCATCGTATCTGCAACGCAAGTTATGTTGTTCAGTTACAGCGTCGGTTCAGTAGCTGGCCCAGTGGTTGCCGATAAATTCATGGGTCAGATGCACGGCTTGTTGGGTTACTTGTTCGCCGCTCTGCTTGCGACTTGTATCTACATGCTAATCGCAGCAACCAAATCAAAGCACCAAATGGCTGCAGGGTTGTAATATCTGCGAAGCAAAATGCAAAAACGAGGGTCTAGCACCCTCGTTTTTTGTTTTCCATCCGCTTATGGCGATTCGAAGCATTAGCAGCAGGCTTTTCTGGAACATCACGTTTCTCGTGTACTAAATGCCGAATTGCTAGAATTGGGTGCTTAAGCAACATTCTAGGCCCAGAGTAACGCATAATAAGTCGCATTTGCTCTTTAGGTTCCGGTTTGTAGCAGTGAATTGGGCATTTATTACAAGTCGGCTTTTCTTCTCCGTAAGGACAACGATCAAGCCGAACTTCCGCATACTCTAATAATCCGCGACATTCTGAGCACAACTCACCATTTGTGCCATGGTTATCTTTGCAATAGATCTCTACCATCGCCTTGACGGTTTTAAACTCTGTGGCGAGCTTCCCCAATAAAATGTCGCTCATTCTTTTCCTCTAGCTAAATCGCCTTTAGCCGCAACTGCTTTAGTTACGGCTTATCGAGTTACAACTTCATGGTATAAAGCTGTAAATTCCGACCATTATCGTAGGTCTGCTCGATGCGCTCAAACTGAAATCCCAATTTTTCTAGCAAACTTATACTACGTATATTGTCATTATTAGTGATGGCAACCAAGTTTTCTATTTTCATATCCTCACGGGCAAAATCCACGACAACACTCGCTGCTTCACTCGCGTAACCTTTGCCATACGCGCTTGGTAAATAGCCATAACCAATATCAAACGCGGTTAATGTATCGCGCTTGACCAAGCCACAGATACCAATTGGCTGTTGGTCATGCTTGGTTTCGACCACCAGCAAGCTAACCCCTTTAAGCTCTTGCATACGAAGCATGTTTTCTTGGATATAGCGCTTGGCTTCGTCTAAGGTGCGAATTTGCTTATCACCGACGAAACGATAAAAATCGGGTTGGTTGTAGAGTTCTAAAATAAACGGTGCATCTTCTACACTGACAAGACGCAGTGTGAGTCGCTCGGTTGTAAGTGTTTTCATAGGGAATCCATTAGGGTTGTAACTTGGCGGAAAAATCACTATCCTGCCCCGCTAAATTAAAGGACCAACACCATGAACCGCAAGAAGAAAATCAATTCGATCTTAAAAGCGAAGTTGAAAAAGCAAAACGCAAAGCTTCATAAGAGCAACAAGCCACGTTACATCTCTAAAGCTGAACGTGCGAAAATGGAAGCAGAAGAGCAAGCCGCTGCGCAAGCTTCAGAAGGAACTGAAGTAACCCAGCCTGCTGACGAAGCATAAAAAAAGCCGCACAACGCGGCTTTTATTTATCCAAATTTAACGTGCTTATTTGTATCTCAGATACAGACTTTAGGGTCTGTTGGCCTTTCGAGCTGATTTTTGCAGCGAATTGTTGGGTATTTATACAAGACAGAGACTTTGTTGTGTAGTTAGCCTACATGAGAAGTCGATAACGCAGTAGAAATGACCAACAAACGCTGCCCAAAGGGTTCGGCTAAAATCGTTTTATGCTTTGTTAAGGAGTATTTGCTTAGAATGACTAGGCGACACACTCCTTGCCTCACCTAAAACGATTTTATCTCGAACAAAAATTAACCGCGAAAGATCAACAGCCCCTAGTAGTTAAGGCTGTAGTTAAGCGTGAACGTACGACCTCTTCCTTTGTAGTCATAAGCAGCTGAGTCATAGTGACTCGCATATAGGATTTGTGCACGTTGTCCCCACACCGTGGTGTAATCCTCGTTAAATAAGTTTTGGATTCCGAACCCAAGTTGGCCAACTGGCAGCATTACGTTACCCAGTAAGTCGAACGTAGTGTAGCCATCTAGCTTGTTGTCGGCTTCATCTTTGTAATCAAACATGGTTTGACTTTGTAGGCGCAAAGAATAGTCGTTTTGATACCAAGCCGCCCACGCATTTGCCTTTGACGTACTCGCCTTACCAGCACTTAAATCTTCCCACTTGCCATCGGTCTTAAGTTCAGACACAACATAATGGCCCGAAGCACCTAGCAAAATATCACTCGTCACCCAATAGTTGATGTTCGCTTCCGCACCATATACGCGTTGCTCATCATCCACACTGGTGATCAACAAGGTTTTACGGTCGTATTTGATCGAGTTATCGGACTGCGAATAGTAACCTGCCGCCTGCAGTGATAACGAATCTGTATCCAAGCGGTAACCAAGCTCATAACTGTCCGTTTTAATACCGGAGAGTTTCGAATCAGATACGTTGATGCTGTCTTTCAGAGCGTAATGGCCGTTTGCATCCGGCGCATCGTAGCTGCCTTGTCCATAGTATTTCGCTGGGTCAGCCAGTTGGAAGCCTTGAGAAAAGTTCGCCCAGATTTGTGAGTCATCATTCAGCTCATAGATAGTGCCTAGATTAAAAAGACTTACCGAGTAATCTGTGCTGCCACCTGGGACGGCATCTGCAGATGTACCTGTTCCTGCAGCGATCTTCTTCTGTACGCTGTAAGCGACAAAATCATCGATCTTGTTATTCATGTACTGATAACGGTAACCCGCCTGAATAGACCAGTCGGCATTTATCTCGTAATCACCTTGAATAAACAGAGCATATGATGAAACATCGACGCCTGGGTAGCGCCCTACTTGCGCATAAGTCTTGTTAACCAAGTTACCTGAGTCATTCGCGATAGTTGGGTCAAACAGCGCCTGGTTGCTATCAAAACGGTCAAGGTACGCATCAACACCATAAACTAAATTGAGAGCATCCCAGCCTTTAGCAAGTGCTAAACGCCCTGCTAATACTTCGGTTTCTTGTTGAGAGGCACTCTGAAAGTAAGGCGTGAAAGTTTGATTCTCGCTTCGGTAAGAAAGTTCGCCAATCAATTGGTGTCCGAATACAGAATCATGGCTGTAATTGGCACTCAGTAAAATACGCTCTGTGCCTTGTTCACGGTCAGATTCAAATCCCTTACGTACATCAACGAAGTCTCGTCCCACAATATACAAACCGTAAGGAGAGTCCTGCTGACTGTCGTAGTATTGTGCTATAAGGCTTAGTTGGCTTTCATCTGACGTTTGAATCTCCGCAGAACCCATTACATCGAGCGTTGAATTATATTGTAAAGAGCCTTGAGAAATATCTGGAGTGACAATGTCACCATTCCCATCATAGAAACCCTGAGTTTCACCATAGACTACTGAGCCGCGAGCAGTAATTTTTTCATTACCGCCAGAGACAGATTGCGCGACTTTGTAATCGAAATCATCGCTGTTATTAAAGCCAGTTGTACCACTTACATAGGTTTCAAAAGAAAGTTCATCCGACGTCGCTTTCTTGGTAACAATGTTAATGACACCGCCCGTTGCACCAGCACCATAAATAGAAGTTGCACCAGAAAGCACCTCTATGCGTTCAATATTAAATGGGTCGATGGCATCTAATTGGCGACTAATGGGACGTGAAGACTGTAACGACACCCCATCGATCATCACCAACATCGCACGACCGCGAAGATTTTGCGCGTAGTTAGTGCGACCACCAGTACCAACGTCTAATGAAGGGATGGTCGCTGACAAGATGTCACCAAGGCTTTTACCTGCTCGGTATTGTTGAGCGATCTGTTCTTGGTCAACAAACCATACCGTGCCTGGAATGTCAGAAATTGACTTAGGCATAATACTGCCAACAACAACCATCTGTTCGTCGGAGTTGCTTTGTTTGTTTGGGTTCGGTTGGTCAGCGAGTGCGTGAAATGCATAGCCACTGCTCATCGCGAGCACGATGAGATTTAGAGAGAACTTCCTTTTTATCATTGTCTTTATCTTTTTATAAATTAAAAGAATCGACAATAATACTCATTCTCAACGGCAGATCTAGCACTGTTACATATGTTTAATAATTGTTAACAAGAAAGGCTTTTTGATTTCAC
Organism: Vibrio rotiferianus; assembly: GCF_002214395.1. Lineage (NCBI taxonomy): Bacteria > Pseudomonadati > Pseudomonadota > Gammaproteobacteria > Vibrionales > Vibrionaceae > Vibrio > Vibrio rotiferianus. The sequence goes on along the minus strand of NZ_CP018311.1, from coordinate 1,771,618 downwards.
TAGCCGCTTATTTTCTTCTGTCCTTGGGCAGTCTTTACAGAGCTCCCTTCCCTCACATTTATACACGAGACAACAACTCTTGCGAACGAGCTTTAGGGGCTGATCTTCGCTAAGCTTATGCAAAGATGAAACATTACCTTCATCCAACCCTAAAGCTTGTAGCCAAAGGATTCCGTGGGCATGGATGATGTCATTACTAAACTGAGGGAAGTGCTGTTGGAGGCGTATTAAGCATGCCATCACGCCATCTGACATCAATTGATGAGTAAAACCCGGTCGAATACGTATCCATTCACTCATTTGAAGTTGGTAAAAGTCATAAAGTTCACGTATTTGCTTACCCGCCTCGACAATCAATTCTTCGATATCACCATGAATATGCTGCTCATCTTCAAAACGATAACCAGTGACAAACCCATCTTGCACATATTGCCCCATACCCCTTAAGCGCGGCAGCGTATGAAATCCATAGATAGAAATGAAAGCAACAAACATAGGTTGCCAACATAGTAGATCCCAAGTTCTGGTAAGCCAATAAGCTTTGCCCGCCTCTGGATGGGCGTGAGAAAGCGACTCATAAAGAGACTGAACAATTGGGTTGATATTGTTATCGATATGAATGGCACTGGCATCGATCTCACCGATACTGCCATGTAAAAAAGGGGTGACTTCTTTTGAGTAATGGAAGAGTTGTGGGAAAAACTGAGTAGACATCAATGTTCTTAAATGTATTTAGATTTGAACAGAGTTATACGCATGCAAAGTTAGCAATGCAAATAATTATCAATATTACTTGTGTTTTATCACTTTAGTGGCCTAGTAAACTACCGAAGGTACTAAAAGCCCCAGTTTAACTGGGGCTTAGCCAACTGTTTTCTATACTTTAAAGTACTTCAGCTGGTCGTGCAGTACCTCTGAAGCGGCCGCTAAATGTTGGCTTTCTTCAGCGAGCATTTGAGAGGCATGCTTAACTTCATTGGCAGCTAAATGAATCGTACTGACATTTTCCGTCATTTCATTGGCAACTAACCCTTGTTGCTCTGAAGCTGCGGCTATTTGCGAGACCATGTCGTTTGAGCGAACAAGCTCTTCTACCATGTCTCCCAACTGGTGTTGAGTAGATTGTGAGATACCAACACTCTCCTCCACTTTAGCGTTGCTGCGTTCCATTGCTTTTACAGTGCGATCTGTACGTTCAATGAGCGAGTCTATCGTTTGTTGAACTTCATCTGTCGATTGCTGAGTACGACTTGCTAAATTGCGCACTTCGTCGGCAACGACTGCAAATCCTCGACCTTGCTCTCCAGCTCGTGCCGCCTCTATCGCTGCATTCAGGGCAAGTAAATTGGTCTGCTCCGAGACTTCACGGATCACACTAACTACCGCGCGGATATCATTAACCCCAGCTTGCAGTTCACTTACCAACTGATCGGCTGATGCGATCTCTCTTGAAACATCAGAAATCGTCGTCGCGGTCTGCTCCATCGCCTTACCACTCTGCTCAGCATGTGTGGTTACAAGTGAAGTGCTATGAGCAGTGTTTTCTGCGTTATTGGCCACATCAGCAATAGTGGTACTCATTTCAGTCATGGCGGTAGAAAGAAGCTCTAACTGCGCATGTTGGCTATTTACACTTGTTGCGGCTTCTTCACTCGCTTGAGCAATACTCTGTGCCATATTTGATGATTGCAGCGCCGATTCATGGGCAGCAAGTAATGTACCTTGTAGCTGCTCTAACATACGGTCAATTTCATTACTCATTTCACCTAGTTCATCTTTACGACTCGCATTTAGGCGTACTGTCAAATCACCATCGGCGATCTTATGAGTGTTTTTAATTAGGCGTTGTAGAGGCTCAACAATATTGCTCGAAATAACATAGCCCAAAGCGGTCAACGCGATGATAAGCACGAATGCAACTACCGCCTCTTTTATCGCATTAGCGTAAAACACCTCTTGAATATCGGCGACTAAAATTCCTGAGCCAACAATCCATTGCCATTCTGGGAAAAGTTTCACATAAGAGATCTTGTCTTTTAAGTCTCCTTTAGGGCTTTTCCATTGGTAATCTAAGAATCCTGATTGCGTCGTTTTGGCGATTTGTGCCATTTCGCGCCAGTGATACTTGCCTGCACCATCTCTAAAGCTACTCGCATCGACACCATTTAATTCTGGTTTTGTCGGATGCAACACAACTTCTAGAGTGGGTGTGACGACCCAAAAGTAGTTGCTGTTGTCGTATCGCATTTTGGTGATCGCGCCGATCGCTGCTTGCTTCGCCGCTTCTTCACCCATGGTTTGTCTCTGCTCGTAGTAGTAGCTAAGTAAATTAACCACAACTTCTACTTGTGCACTCAGTTTATTCTCTCGTTCTTGTAACGAAGACTTTCTTTGTTCATTCAGGTTATACGCACATGAAGCGATAAGAAGAAGAGCTGAAAAGACGACGAGTGATAAGAGCTTATATTTGATGGAGAGGTTACTCAATTTCATAGACTAGCCTTTTGTTTATATTTTTACTGACGTAGACCGAATCTATTAAATTGAACGCATAAATTCCTGATGCATATCAATCTTTAAGAAAATTGTTACCGCGAAGTATCCAAATACTCTAATAGCTCACACCCATATAACATACAGTTATTAACAACTGGAATATATATTACCAAACAGCCACTTATTGATAAATTTATGTCTTAGATAAAAGACAACAAAACATTCTATTAACTTTATCGAACAGCGCCCCGCGGTCACATTTTGCGCAAATGTTAACAAATGATGTTGAAGCAAAATAAGCTTACGCAAACCTTAGATATCATCCTGATAACACTTTTCGTTCTGAGCGTGAACTGTCCCAAATAACTGAACATTACCGTTTCTTATAAAATGGAATGTGAACAAGGCAAAGTATTTTTTCCTTGAATATAGAAACAATAGATGTCCCTGTTTCTAATAAGGAAATTAAACATGTTGTATCTTGAGTTTCTCTTTTTGCTCGTGATGCTGTATATCGGTTCTCGGTATGGCGGCATTGGTCTTGGTGTCGTCTCTGGCATTGGTTTGGTGATTGAAGTTTTCATTTTCAAAATGCCGCCAACCTCTCCACCCGTCACCGTTATGCTTATCATCCTTGCGGTAGTCACTTGTGCATCCATTCTTGAAGCTGCTGGTGGCTTAAAATACATGCTGCAAGTCGCTGAACGTGTCTTACGTAAAAACCCAAAACGTGTGACTCTCATTGCTCCTTTTGTTACCTATTCTATGACCTTCTTACTTGGTACTGGTCACGCGGTTTATTCCATCATGCCGATCATTGGCGACGTTGCTTTGAAAAACGGTATTCGCCCTGAACGCCCAATGGCAGCGGCATCGGTTGCATCGCAAATTGCTATCACTGCGTCACCAATTTCAGCAGCCGTGGTTTATTACCTCGCGCAACTGTCTGACATTCAACACGAAATCACACTATTGTCGATTCTACTTGTGACGGTACCTGCAACCTTGTTCGGTACTTTGTTGATGTCGCTATACAGCTTAAAACGCGGTAAAGAACTTGAAGACGATGAAGAATACCAAGAGCGTCTGAAAGATCCGGTTTGGCGCGAGAAGATCTTGAATACAACCGCAACGTCTTTGGACGAAGTGTTACCAACTAGCGCACGTAACTCGGTATTGCTGTTCATTCTTTCAATTCTTGTGATCGTCGTTATCGCGATGTGGCCGGAAGTACGTACCATCGTTGACGGAGCAAAACCAATCAGCATGGCAGTGGTTATTCAGATGATGATGCTCTGCTTTGGCGGTATCATTTTACTTGCGACCAAAACCGATCCACGTGATGTACCAAATGGCGTTGTCTTTAAATCAGGTATGGTGGCAGCGATTGCTATCTTCGGTATTGCTTGGATGTCAGATACTTACTTCCAATACGCAATGCCTCAGTTTAAGTCAGGCATCGTAGAGATGGTAACCAACTACCCTTGGACATTCGCACTAGCACTATTCATTGTGTCTGTTGTGGTGAACTCTCAAGCTGCGACAGCGCGTATGATGCTACCAGTGGGTCTGGGTCTTGGTTTGGAGCCAGCGCTGCTTATCGGCCTAATGCCAGCTGTTTACGGCTACTTCTTTATCCCGAACTATCCTTCAGATATCGCGACAGTAAACTTTGATACGTCGGGTACGACTAAGATTGGTAAGTGGTACTTCAACCACTCATTCATGTCTGTGGGCTTGATTGGGGTTATTGGTGCTTGCTGCCTAGGTTACGTGTTAGGACAAATGATTATCCCATCATAAAGCGAACATAGGTAAGAAAGTTTGGGGCGAGTCATTGTACGTTTGCGTACAGCCTGAAGTGACTCGCCCTTTCTTTATTCTCGAAGCCACATGGCTAGTTGAGTCTAAAGAAGAAAATCATCATCGACTGCAACGAAGTGATCGGCACAATCAATCAGTGTTTGAGACGTTAACTTTGGTACACCATACACAGTAACTTTTTTATTGAATCGTTGCTGAATACGTTCCACCAGCATACTAAAGTCCCCATCGCCAGAGACAAGAACGATCTCATCTACTTCCGGCGCTACTTCAATCGCATCAAGCGTGATACCCACATCCCAGTCCCCTTTAGCACTGCCATCTCGACGTTGAATAAACGGTTTAAGCATCACTTCAAAGCCAACGCCACGCAGAATATGGTGAAATTGACGCTGTTTTGGGTCATTGCTCGCAATAGCATAAGCTCGCGCGCTTACCACTTCTTTCCCTTGTGTTGCAACATACCAAAACTGGTTGTAATCAAAATTGCTGCGGTACGCTTCACGACAGGTGTAATAGACGTTTTGTACGTCGACTAAGATTGCGATCTTTTGTTTGCTATCCGAATTCATCTTCTTAATACACTTTATTTGTTTGTCGTATACCCTATGCCACTTTGAACCAAAGCACAATGAGCTAATTCCACTAAACTTACCGTATAACTTGGTATCCGCGTTTCAAGGAGTGAAGCCATGAGTAAGACGATCATTACCCTGTTGCTTTCATGCCTCTTATCAAGTCCAGCATTTGGATATCCAGCGCATGCCCAATACTGGCCACATCGTAGCGTGCTCTATTTTGCCCCCGCAAACGACGATCACGTTAAGCAATTTTTGCTGGAAGCATTGATGAACGAATGCGAATTGGAAGATCGGGACGTCATCACCTTGGTCATAGCGGAAGACGGCTTTACTGAACCTTCTTGGCTAAAAGAAGAGTTCGATTTGAAAATGCTGGCCGCACTCTACGACGTCAAAGCAGGTCAACACACTGCAATTCTGTTGGGTAAAGATGGCGAAGAGAAACACCGCTGGGGTGCAAAGACCGATTGGCAGTTCATCAATAATCTTATCGATCAAATGCCAATGCGGAAAAGAGAGATGCAACAGAAACGCAGTCCTTGCGCCATTTAGTGCTTAGCGGTTAGGGCTTTCGTTATTTGCCGAACCAATCCAATTTGTTGTGCAGCTGCGTTACGCTGCCCACCACAATTAACGCAGGACTTACAGCCTGTTCCGCCATGCTCGATAGCTCATTTAACTTACCTTGGAAAACACGTTGCTCTGGGCGCGTGCCGTTTTCAATGATTGCGCATGACATTTCAGGGTCCAAACCATGTGTAATCAGTTTATCCATGATATGACCGCTTTGCTTCAATCCCATGTAGAACACAAGTGTGTTGTTGGATTGCGCTAGCGAATGCCATTCAATCTCGCGACCATCTTTTTGTACATGGCCTGTAATAAACTGAACACTTTGAGCATGATCGCGGTGCGTTAATGGGATCCCCGCGTAAGCTGTTGCTCCTGCTGCCGCAGTAATACCCGGAACCACTTCATATTTGATACCGAACTCAGCTAATTCTTCGAGCTCTTCACCACCTCGGCCAAAGATAAATGAATCACCGCCCTTCAGACGCACTACACGCTTACCTTCTTGCGCTTTTTGCACCAAGATTTGGTTGATTTGATCTTGAGGCACACAGTGAAAGTCTAATTTCTTGCCTACATAAATCATCTCTGCTGATACGTGAGCCAATTCAAGAATGTCTTTGGACACCAATCGGTCGTACACCACAACTTCAGCCGCTTGAATTGCTTTTAACCCTTTTACAGTAAGTAAGTCTGGGTCACCAGGGCCTGCGCCAACAAGAGAAACAAAGCCGCTGTTTAAGGATGAGTTAACAGTAGTCATATCAACGCCTATCGAAAAATTTAGATATAAAGAGAGACTCTTGGCAAAGAAGCGCTTTTTATAGCCAAATAGCTTATTCGTAGATGGGAACGAGATTCCCTACTCTGTCGTTCCTCCATCTAGGGAATGACAGACTTATCGCTTTGCTTGTCATCGCATTAGATGAGCAGTCTTTGTTGAATTGCTCCTTTTGAGTCATTCCCGAGAGCGACGAAGGAGCGTAGTCGGGAATCTCTCAGTTCAAGTCCAAAGAGAGTCCCGACTCGTTCATTACCTAATATTGGCAATAAACCTCGATTACTTAGCCATTACAGGCTCTGCTTTTACTTCTTCTTCAGCATTGATAGAAGGCGCAGTTTTTGCGTGAGTTAGGTACAGTGGAATACAAGTCATTACAAGACCACCAACGATGTTACCTAGAATGGTTGGAATAAGGTTGAAGTTCAACCAAGTCGCAATACCGAAATCCGCACCTAGAATCATACCTAGTGGGAATAGGAACATGTTTACTACTGTGTGCTCAAATACTAGCGCGAAGAAGATGAAGATTGGGAACCACATCATTGCTACACGGCCAGACACTGAACGTGCTGTCATGTTGCCGATAACGCCTAGACACACCATCAGGTTACAGAAGATGCCACGTACGAAACACGTGATCCATCCGTCCATACCCATGTTTTCAAAACCAAGGCTACGTGCAGTAGAAACAGCAATAAATTTCTTCGCTACTGCGTTTAGTTCTAAAGAGAAGTTACCTGTTAGAGAGATTGCCACTAGGTAAGCTACGATTAGTGAACCGATTAGGTTACCCAAACCTACAAGACCCCAACAACGGAAGATACGACCCCAAGTGATACCAGGACGGTTTGCGAATTTAGCGAGAGGCGCTAGACCGAAAACACCCGTTACGAGATCGTAACCCATAACGCTAAGAATCACGAAACCAACTGGGAAGACAAGTGCCCCTACAACACCAACACCTGTTTGTACGATTGTGGTAATCGCAACAACAACCGCAAGCGATAGGATGATACCCGCCATAGTACCACGAAGCAGAAGATCGCGAGTGCTGGTATTGGTTTTCGCCTCACCCACGTTGATCATGGTTTGTACGAATTCAGCAGGTTTAAAGTCTGTAGACATGAATGTGTCCTTATTCAAAATTGAAAGTTAAAAGTTGAAATTGAATAGTGAAAGACTCGCTGTTCCTCTGTTCCTCAACTGAGAAACAGCGAATCTTTAAGCTATTAAATCTCCATAGCCTTCTTATTTGTCACCTAGCTGCTGCAACAACGATTTGGGCTATGCTGAATATTTAAGCCGCAATCTCTACTTTGCCCTTTGCGACACGTGCTTTGTACGACTTCACGCTCATGCGCTCGTCTTCCATACATGCACCTGTTGCTAGGTTAAAGCGTTGCTTCTTAAGTGGGCTTGCGACCCATAATTGCTCATCGTGTTCAACAATAAGGCCTCGTGACAGTACATTTGACTGAAAAAACGGGTCCATATTGTTGATTGCAAAGACTTCTTCAGTCGCTCGTGGACGGAAGATCGCGACTTGTTCACCCTCAAACAGTGCCACTACACCAGTACCTGGGATGATGTCTTCGATGTTGCAAACTTTTGTAAATGCCATGATCTTTTCTCCCCTTAAACCACTTCTACGTGAAGGATGTCACCTTTCGCTTCAGGATGTTTTTCAGTGAATGTAGCCGGGCGATGCTGCTCACGGCCATCTGTCACGAACATAACATTGTCGTCACGTTCATCAGAGTTCACGAAGTGTGCAAAACGCTTCAGCTGAGTTTCATCGTTGATAGTGTCAGTCCACTCACAGCGATACTCTTCAACCAACTTCGCTACGTCTGCTTCAAGCTGCTCGTTGATTCCCAGTTTGTCTTCCATGATTACTTCACGTAGGTAATCAATACCGCCTTCTAGGTTTTCGAACCATACCGATGTGCGCTGTAGTGGTGCTGCTGTACGAATGTAGAACATCATGAATCGATCGATGTACTTGATCAGTGTTTCTTGGTCTAGGTCACCGGCTAGTAACGTTGCATGACGAGGCTTCATACCACCGTTACCACAAACGTACATGTTCCAACCTGCGTCGGTTGCGATGATGCCCAAGTCTTTACCCTGCGCTTCTGCACACTCACGAGTACAACCAGACACACCAAACTTCATCTTATGAGGTGTACGGATGCCTTTGTAACGGTTCTCGATCATTACGCCAAGGCCAACTGAATCTTGAACGCCGTAACGACACCAAGTAGAGCCAACACACGTCTTAGCCATACGCAGTGCTTTCGCATAAGCTTGGCCTGTTTCGTAACCTGCTTCGATTAGCTTTTTCCAGATTGCAGGAAGGTCATCTTTCTGCGCACCAAATAGACCGATACGTTGAGCGCCTGTGATCTTGGTGTACAGGTTGTATTCAGCGGCAACATCTGCAAGTGCTGCAAGTGCTTGTGGCGTTACTTCACCACCAGCCATACGTGGAATAACAGAGTAAGTACCATCTTTTTGCATGTTACCTAGGAAGTTATCGTTGGTATCGTGCAGCTTAACCAGAGATGGCTTCAGGATGTGGTCACCCCAGCATGAAGCAAGGATAGAGCCTGCTAGTGGTTTACACACTTCACAGCCGTAGCCTTTACCGTGTTTCTCTAGCAACTCTTCAAACGATTTAATTTCACCGATACGCACTAGATGGAAAAGCTCTTGGCGAGAGTAAGCAAAGTGCTCACAAACGTCTGCTTTTACTTCAACGCCCGCTTTTTCAAGTTCAGCGTTTAGCACTGACGTTACAAGTGGGATACAGCCACCACAGCCTGTGCCTGCACCCGTTACCGCTTTGATGTCACCAATAGTGTGGTGCCCTTGTGCAACAGCTTCAGAGATTTTGCCTTTAGTCACGTCGAAGCAAGAACAGATAACCGCGGAATCAGGCAGAGCATCTGCGCCTAGTGTTGGTTTTTCTGCGCCTGCATGAGCTGGCAGAATCAATGCGTCTGGGTGTTCTGGTAGGTCGATTTCATTCAACATTAGCTGTAGAAGATCACCGTAGTCAGAAGTATCACCGACCATCACCGCACCAAGAAGCTTCTTGTTGTCTTCTGATACGATTAAGCGTTTGTAAACTTCTTGCTCTTCGTTCTGGTAAACATAACTCTTACAACCAGGAGTACGACCGTTAGCGTCACCGATAGAACCAACTTTCACACCAAGTAATTTAAGCTTCGCTGACATGTCAGCACCTTCGAACTTGCTGTCGTTACCTACAATGTGGTCAACCGCTACCGTTGCCATCTTGTAACCAGGAGCAACTAACCCGTAGAAGGTTTCATTCCAAGAAGCACACTCGCCAATCGCGTAGATGTTCTCATCAGACGTCTGACAGAAGTCGTTAATGGCGATACCACCACGTGGTGCAACATCCAACTGCATGTCACGAGCTAGCTTATCTTGTGGGCGAATACCTGCAGAGAACACGATGAAATCGGTCTCTAGCTCAGTACCGTCGGCAAAACGCATAACGTTACGTGCATCTTTACCCTCAGGAGCGATTTCAAGTGTGTTTTTGCTCGTATGAACCTTAACACCCATGCTCTCGATTTTTTGGCGAAGTTGATTACCACCCGCTTGGTCTAGCTGTTCAGCCATCAGCTTTGGTGCGAACTCGACCACGTGCGTTTCAACGCCAAGTGCTTTCAATGCACCCGCCGCTTCAAGACCAAGTAGGCCGCCGCCGATAACAACACCGACTTTACTCTTCTTCGCGCACGCTTCGATCGCTTTTAGATCTTCGATAGTACGGTAAACAAAACAGTCTTTACTTTCACGGCCCTTGATAGGTGGAACGAACGGGAATGAGCCAGTTGCCATAATCAGCTTGTCATATTGAATTTCACGACCAGTGCTTGAATGAACGATACGCTTCTCACGGTTTACGTTAATGGCACGCTCGCCAATTAACATATTCACACCATGCTTCTCGTAGAAACCTTCTTTAACCAAAGATAACTCGTCCGCTGTATGGTGAGAAAAGTAAGAAGAAAGGTGGACACGGTCATAAGCGACACGTGGTTCTTCACAGAAAACTGTGATCTCATATTGAGATGCATCCGTTTTTTCGACTAAGTCTTCAATGTAACGGTGCCCTACCATACCGTTACCGATAACGACCAGCTTCAACTTGCTCATAATACTTCCTAAGGGTTAGGTTCTTATAACTGAGCGCATTGTTAAATGTGAAAGAAAATTAATACATGATGTAAATCAATTACGGAATCAAACTACCCTAAAGGGGTAGATGATAAAAAACCTTAGCTACAAGAGGGTTTAAGAGTAAATTTGCCACACATTTATGTAGTAAACCGTCACCACCTAACCAGACTGTTAATAATTTTTAATAAATCAAGTAAAAGTCGTCAAACTAGGTCGTTTTCGAGACACCAATCAGGCAAAAATGAAATTGATAATATTAATTAAATTGATTTGGCAAATAATAAGAATCGATTTCATAGTTTTCACTTTTGTTTATAAATAATCCGCTCAAATTGACTTGTGTCATATGTTGATCTTCATTCCAAATCTAAACTATTGCTTGAAAATCAACAGTCTGAGTTCTTGCTTTTAGCACAACTCTTCTAACCAACAGTAAAAATAGAACGACTAATATGCTCAACAAGGAATTTAGCGAAGCTGCCAACTTGATCTCCACAACCGATCCTAGCAGTCATATCACCTATGTAAATAGTGACTTTTGTGACATAGCTGGGTATGAAGATCATGAACTCATTGGCAACCCACACAATATGGTTCGTCATAAAGACATGCCGAAAGCCGCATTTAAACAAATGTGGGAATATCTCAAAGCTGGTAAGAGCTGGATGGGGCTGGTAAAGAACCAATGCAGTGACAACGAGCACCACTATTGGGTTTCCGCATTTGTAACGCCAATTCGAGATCCTCAAGGTAACGTGATTGAATACCAATCGGTTCGGTCTAAGCCTTCCCAAGAACAAATCCTACGCGCAGAAAGCCTTTACAAACAAATCTCACACAATAAAGCGAAAGTAAGACCTCGCTTCAAGTATCACCTTATAAATGCTATTGGCTTACCTGCCCTTCTGGCTTCCTTGCTCGCTTTAAGCGTGATGTCAGCAAACTGGTTACTGCTAATACCAGCTCTACTTGCGTTACTACTTTGCGGGAATGCTCTCATGCAAAAGAAACGCTTTGACGACCTGTCTGAGCTAACAAAGCAAGCGTATGAAAATGAGTTGATGGAGCACCCATACACGAATCATAAAGATGACTACTCACGCATTGAGTTGGCTTTAATGATGCGCAAAGCTGAGCTAAGAGCAGTTTCAGGTCGAGCGAGTGAAACTTCAGGGAAAATATTGGCATCAGCAGAAGATGAATTCGGCACCATACAGAGTATTGGTCAAAGCCTTCAGCAACAATGTAGCGAGACTGAACAAGTCGCAGCCGCAGTTGAAGAGCTGACTAACTCCATCAATGAAGTTTCAACGGCAGCTACTGACGCCTCTCAACTAACCGAACAAGCAAATGCTGAATCACAGAAAGGTTTAACGAGCATAGAACAGACAATATCTGAAGTGGACGCCTTAGATGAGGAGCTTACTCGTTCGCAATCTATCATTAATCAGCTTTCCAATGACAGCCAAAAAATAGACAGCATTTTGGAAGTCATTACTGCAATTTCCGAGCAAACTAATCTACTGGCCCTCAATGCTGCAATTGAAGCAGCAAGAGCCGGTGAAGCTGGTCGAGGTTTTGCAGTCGTTGCAGATGAAGTGAGAAATCTTGCGTCGAAGACTGGCTCTTCTGCTAGTGAAATTCACTCTATGATTAAGCAACTGCAAGACACTGCCAACCTTGCGGTCGAAGCAATGCAAAAAGGTAATGAACTGTCGAATAACTGCAAGGAGCGAGCTGACCAAACGGGTGAAGTTCTTCGAATGATTTCGGCTAAACTTGACTCTGTAACTGATAGTAGTCATCAAATTGCTACCGCAGTAGAACAGCAAGCTTGTGTGACACAAGAGATCAACCGAAACGTCATCAACATCAAGCAGTTAGCAGACGACACATCAGAGACGTCAAACACTTCAATTGAGCGAACCAGTCAGCTTGTCGACAGTATCGAAGCAATGCAGCGCTTGATGACTCAATTCAATCGCTAATGAAACGAAGGGCCTGAATCATATAAGGCCCTTCTTTTTTGCCTTCAGAAAACATTCCTATATCTATTGCCTAGCTAGAGACATTGTAATAACGCAAAAGCAAAGAACTACTCAGTTTTGAATGCTGTTGTTTTGGGGCCATCGATGCAACAAAGTTAAGGGTGAAACAAAGTTAATGCTTGATACGTAGCGACAGATCAGTTGGTGAATAAAATGGAAAATTTAGATGGAGGCGCCTCCCGGAATCGAACCGAGGTCCACGGATTTGCAATCCGCTGCATAGCCACTCTGCCAAGGCGCCATCTTTGAGTTTCGTAGAGAAACATTTGAAAGGTTGTCTCGGGACTTCCCCCTAGAACAGGCGTGTACTTTAATGATTTATTTCGTTTAGTCAAAGATTAATTTGTTAAAAAAGAACGTTAGCTAAAAAGACCATCAAAATGGCGGCTTTGCATACAAACTCCGTATGCCTTTAGCACTTTGTCAAACCACTAAGCTTCAACTCTCCCGCCAATAACGATTACGACCACTAAAAATCTGCCGTGCTGTCGTGTGAAAAACAAACGAACAAATGCAAAAAGCCCCGTCATCACTGACGGGGCTTAATAATTCTATATATTCGAATGGAGGCGCTTCCCGGAATCGAACCGAGGTCCACGGATTTGCAATCCGCTGCATAGCCACTCTGCCAAGGCGCCTTACCGAATTTTATTGTTCTCATATAATGAGGGATGGTGTCCCGACCGGAATTGATGGTCCGACACTCGGCCGGTCAACTCGACGGAAGGATTTTCAATCCACACACTAAAACTAGCTGATGGTGCCCCGGGCCGGACTTGAACCGGCACAACGCGAACGTCGAGGGATTTTAAATCCCTTGTGTCTACCAATTCCACCACCAGGGCAACGCAATCAATGCGATGGCAACACCACCTGCTCTAACGACCTTTGCCGCGAGAACGAGGCGTACTTTAACTCAATGAATTTTTAGGTCAACCGTTTATTTTATCTTTTTTATTCATATGTTTAAAAAGCAACCCAGCATGATCGCTATTCATACAATCGGTATAACATTTATCCATCAACTTCTGTTTGAGTTTATGGTGTATTCAGCTTTGACACACGTTCTGTTCAGAGTCAGTTACACTTTGTTCACTCAGTGAACACCCGCACAAGCCCTCCATTTAATTGTTTTTATTCAAGTGCTTAGTACCCCCGTCAAATAGATCCCGTCCGCTTTGGGTAGACAAACTGTGCAAAGGCAAACACACCCAAAATAATTATCCACACAAAAACAACCACTTATACATGGAACACTCTATGCTATGACTCCGGTGCAGTATCGAACTTATTTCTGAAAGAACAACGATGCGGTTGTATAGCTCGCTCTATACCCGCCGGAGGTTTTATGAAAGAAACAAACAATACGCGCTGGTACAATATGGACTTCAGTTGTATCAGTTCTCTAAACACAAAACTGATCAAGTTACTCACTTCGCTTTTGGTCTGTTGTGCGTTTTTAGCATCGCATAACGTCCGAGCCGAAGCTGGTCCTCCTTCAGGTCAAGGCGTTCAACCAGTTCAATACAACGGTAATCCTACCTGTGCTGACTTCTATGGAATACCAGACCTCGAAGAATTCAAAATTGAACCTGTTGCAGATGGTGTTTACTCTGATGGTGAGCTAGAAGTTGCAATATCGGTACAAGAAGGGGCCAAAACGTTTTCTTGGGATCAAGGTTCAAGTCCAGTCATCATTCAAGGCATCTTTGTGAAAGGTGGTCCTACTGGTAACTTGTATGAGTATTTTTCCGATGGCATTTTAGTTAGTAGTGATACAGGATTACATTCTCCAGTACGTCGAGGGGATGATTTTTATGGTTTAAGCCACATCTCTTTTTGTTACACCCCTGGTAAACCAGAAATCAAAATCACTAAAGTCTGTACCTTTAACAACATTGTTAACGGCGACTCCTTACAATATGACTACGAGCTGAAAGTCGAAAATACTGGTCAGTTACCTCTTTACGATATTAAAGCAACAGACACCACAGCCGTTGAAGAAGACCTCGATAACGGTGTTCATATGTTTGAACTTGCGACGCTTGGCGTTGGCGACTATCAAACATTTAACGGCACCTTTAGAGTCGCTCAGAATGGTATTACCAACTACGCAGAAGTAACGGCTGCACTTGCTGGTGGTGGAGAGGTTGCAGTTTCAGACAATGCCGATTGGGAATGTCCAAATCAAAACATTCCTGGCGCGCTAACGCTTCAAAAAGAGTGTAACGTGATTGTCGTGAACCGCTTTGCAAACACAGGTATTCATGAGTACGGTCTTGAAGTCAATTACAATGGTAGTGTTTGTAACACATCAGACATTACAATAAATGACGTTGTTGTAATTGATAACAAAGACTCTGATCCTATCCTTATCGGTACACTGACTCCGGGTCAATGTGCAGACTTCGAAGGTGATTATGAGCCTGTACCGGGCGAAAGTGATGGACTGCCTCTAGCGGGTGGAGATGTTCCGCCATTTGCTGACACGGTGGATGCTATTGGTGAAACCGTCTTTGGTGCAACAGTACAAGCAATGACTGCCTATGCTGAATGTACTCTATGTCCAACTTGCCCAGAACCTGTTCAATGTCCTGAATAAAGACTGAAACTGGTAACCCAAAAGAATAAATGCCCGACATATCATATGCCGGGCATTTTAACTAAGTTACTTATTGTTGCCTTTACCTGGCTTAGATCCATTGCCACCACCATCTGATGACTCTTGCAAAGTGATGCTAACCCATGCGGTGGAGCTACTTTGACCGTCGCTTATGGTGTAGCTGAAGCTGTCCGTATTTTTAAATCGCTTTTCTGGCGTGTAACGGAAGGTTCCATCAGACAATAATTCAACTCGACCCTTACTTGGGCTAGTGTATGAAACAATAGAAGCCTTCGTTTCCTCATCAATCACATCGTTAGCAAGTACATCAATGGTTACTGGCTGCTTTTGTGTTAGCACAACGCTATCGTTAACGGCGCTTAACTCGGGAATTGTTCCAACCTCTTCAATCACAGTGTAAGTCACTGTTCCTGTCGCACTAGCACTAGAGTCTTGGCTATGCAAAGCGGTCATGCCGATCGCATAGTCTTTTGTAGTTGCGTTACTCGCTGAAGTCACAGTCAATAGCAATTGGCCAGACTCCCCCGGAGCTAAGGTTAATTGTCCATTTGTAGCTTGCCAACCACTTGGTACAGTCGCGTTCACGGTAAACGTCGTATTCGCACAATCTGCACTATCTTGGTTAGTGACAGCCACTTGATACTGCACACTTTCTCCAGCATAAACAGAACTGTCTGTTGTTGCTGTTGCTTTGAGTATTGGCATATGGGTAGTACAAACCTTATCATCACCACCATTGCCTGGATTTCCAAAATGAATGTTCACTTCAGCCATACCATTTGCAGCACTATTCAAAGTCATGGTGACACCTGAATCCGGGTCAGTGTATGTTCCACCTACTGGCATTGCTGGATCAAACCAATCATTTCGACCAAATACAGCCTTGTACTCAGAATCTGTTTTAAAATGAAGAAGACTACTGCTACGTGCATCACCATCAGTCGCACTGCGGATAATGATGCCATCCGTCACATCACCACGGTAGAAAGAGTACGAGCGACCATCAAGAAAATCATCAAAACCTACAGACTGACGATATTCAATGTAGAACCAACGCATCATTCCTGTCGTTGAATCTAAACCACGAGGCACTTTTAGTGTAATCGGCTGATCACTTTGCACCTCATAATTTGCGATTGAATAGTTACCGTCTTGTGTTACTTCAATTGTCTTGCTTGAATGCTCACCATCTAACCATCCTAACTGCTCTCGTTGGAATGTGTTGAAGTACCCGATATCAGGGCCACCCATGACATCGTAGGTGTCACCATATTCACGAATTTCACATTGGCTACCCAAGGTTTCATCACCACAATCTAAAGCGCGAGAGTGATGCAAGCCAAAGTTGTGTCCAAGCTCATGCGTAATGTTGGTTGCGGAAAAATCTCCGTTAATGTGAGCTCTTGAAGGTATACCTTGTAGGGTTGCAGAGCCAGCGACACCACATGCTGTTTTTGTCATGAGGTAAATAATGCGGTCGTAGTTCGCCAAAGGAACGCCAGCCGCCACCGCTTTATCATCAGCAGCATTTTGCACAGCTGTAAAGTCACAAACCTGATTTGAAAGCGGTAGAGTGAACCAACCTGCCACCTCACCAGATAACCAAGTTTGTTCAAAAGATGCTTCACGGTAGAAATTGTTTATTTCACCGAATACAAGACTCTCGGCTTGAGCGATGCTAATAGGTTGGTCGTTTGGGTTTTCTTGGAAGTTAACCAGTAGAACCAATGTTTTTTGTTCACCTTTCGTAGGCAGCATATCACCTGCGAACGCCGAAAATGTAGAGATACTAAGTAGTGCAGCAACAGAAACTGCAACTTTTCCTTTTGCTCTCAGCGCTAAGCCTGAAACAAAACTTAAGACATTGGTAGAGTTGAATAAATTCAATTTATTAACCTCAAATTTAGCCTTTTAAATATACAAAGACAGAATGCAACTTTAAATTACCGACAGCATTCATCTCCTTTCAAGAAAAGAAAGTAATGAAGTTCAATAATCACAATTAAAAATGACGCTTTGATTTTTAACGTCAATATAATTTAGAACACTATTCTAATTAGAATAATGATTGTTGTAGAGTTTATATAATTACATCTATTAGATTTCGTCCACCTACGATAAATTTAAGTCGTCAAATAAATATACGAGTACAGAATTCATCGCGTAACAGACGCGAGGTTTCATTAGCCCCAAAATAGACTGTGCTTGGGTGATTTAAGGTATTCAACACGCAAAAAGACCGGACATTCCGATACTACGGGATGCACTGATACACACCAAGCCCTGCTCGACTTGGGAATACGCCTGTAATCACAAAGGTAGGTTTCTAGTTCGAATCGCCTAGAAAAACTGACTTATTCCACCACTTTATATCCATTTATTAGAATGACTGTAATTCGTTGTGAATGCGATACTAGCAAACTAATAGATTAAATTTCAACCAACCTAGTTATCAATTTTGATAGTTTTTAAATAACGCTTTGCAAATCATGCCGATGCCGAAAAATAAATTTACTTTACTTAACTCGTTATGAAATTGAAATAATATAAACAATATTATTATGGCACAGATTTAATATTACCTAAATATAAGCCCATAAAAACATTATGTTAGCGTTTAAAATTAAAATTTTTATCAGCAGCAATGGGGATAGTGAGAGCAATATTCTAAAATTAATTACATCTATACCCAAGTAACCTCGAGATGCCCGAGTATACACAGGGAGAACTGAACATGAGCGTTAGTCAAAAGCCAGCTTTTGAATTGATTTTGCACACAGAATCGGATTTAACTTTTATCCTACCCCGCTTTTTCTCTCATGAATTCGGTTACGCCCGGCAGCTTGAGCAAGGGGTTAAAGCTGGTGAGAATGTAGAGTTTAATCATCAATACAGGGTAACATTGCGTCGAATCCGCTCTCTTAGCCAACTCTTAAAAGATGTACTGCCTGCTTTTGAACGTCGCTTATTAGCCTACAACCTCAGAATAATGATGAAGCAAACCAATTACTTACGTGATTTAGATGTCTTTGTTGCCGAAAAATCGTCTTACTTAGACAAACAACTCAAGTATCAAGGCGCACTAAAATCTATATTCGATCATATACAGCATTCGAGGGAGGTAGAGCAAAAACGAGTCTCAGATTGGCTCGAGACAGATTGCTATAGGAAAACATGTGTAATCATTGAAAATAGCCTGCAAAGAGCAAGCGTGCATGAAAGTCTTGAAACAGAAATGGGGACTTTAGAATATGCCAATCAGAAGATTTCGCTACATGCGGGCAAAATCTATAAGTTAAGCCGCAAACTTGGAACACAAAGCTCTGACGACGACATTCATAAACTACGCATAGAATGTAAAAAGCTGCGTTACTTACTAGACTTTTTCACCAACCTGTATCCAAAGAAAGCACACAACCAGAACATTCATCAATTGAAGCTTATGCAGAATCGCTTGGGCGACTTTAACGACAGCGTAACCCAAATTGTGTTTCTATCTAGCCTCAAATCCAAATATGATCTCGGCAAAAAAGGCAAACAAACGATACGTTCCTTGATAAAACAAAAAAAGTGCTTCGCTCTCAACAAAGAGCGAGCGCTTTGGATGTACTAAAACAGTTTAGAAAACGGGTGGAATCAGTCGATTTCTTGTCCGTTTATAAAAAAAATAAGCCGAGATCAACCGATCTCGGCTTATCGTGAACAACTGAAATTACAACTTAAAACGCGATAGCTCTGACTTTAAGTTATTAGCTAAATGGTTTAGTTGTTGCGCTTGTCCAACGGCCTCTGTCGCATCACTTGCCATCACTTCGCTTACTTCACGAACTGACTCGGTATTGGCGTTAATTTCCGCAGTCACCAACGATTGTTCTTCTGCCGCAGACGCTATCTGCGTCGCCATATCGCTGATCATCTGAATAGCATCACGGATTTGTGACAAACTCTCACCAGCTAAATCAACATCGTGAACACTGGTTTTCGCCATATCATGACTTTGTGTCATCACCTTCACAGCACCGTCTGTCGCTTGTTGCAAACGTTTGATCTTATCTTCAATCTCTTCTGTTGAAGCATGTGTACGTTGAGACAACACACGAACTTCATCTGCCACCACAGCAAAACCTCGTCCCTGCTCACCCGCGCGAGCGGCTTCAATAGCAGCATTTAATGCCAGTAAATTGGTTTGCTCAGCAATTTCTCGGATTGTCGCCAGAATGGTTGCAATCTGATTACCGTGCTCTTCAAGCTCGCTAATAATTGAGACCGCACTAGTCAGTTCATTCGCCAGTTCGTTGATTGATGCTTGGCTTTTCTCCATTTGTTTGAAGCCCTGATCACTCAACTCTACTGAATGGCTTGCACTCTTCGCCGTATTATCCGCATTGGATGCAATTTCAGCCGTGGCTGTCGCCATTTCTGTCACCGCCGTGGCGACCATTGTGATCTCATCTTGCTGCCTACTTACGCTTTCATTACGCTTCGTTGCACTTACGTTGGCATGATCGGCGCCTTGTGTCATCGCCGTCGAAACCTCGCTTACGTTTTTCATCATTTGACGTAAGCGATCCACAAATACGTTAAACTTCTCAGCTAATTGACCAACTTCATCTTGGCTAGTGACCTCCAATCGACGAGTTAAATCTCCCTCGCCTTCAGCAATATCAGCCAGAGCCTCACTTACACGACCAAGCTCTACTAACTGACGCGCAACGAACCAAGATGTCGCAATCGCCATGACGATTAGTACAATCAGCCCTGTTGTAATTTGGCTACTCAGCATGTCAAACAGAGGTTGCTCTAACACGCTTTTGTCCATTTCAATCACGAGTAACCAATCCGTATTTTTGATTGGCTCTGCCATCACAACTTTGTCTTTACCATCAACGACAGTGAAGATTGTAGCGAGATTTTGTGACGCTTGATTTAGGCTATCAATGTTTAGCTCAGGTGCAATCTCAGAGACTTGCTTCAAAATAAAGTCTTTGTTTTTGTGGGCTACGACCGTACCTTGACGATCTATCAGAATAGCGTGACCATCACCAGGGACTTCAATCGCCAATACGTCCTGAATAAGCTTATCCAACGCTAAATTGGACGCTGCAACACCAACGATTTGACCACTTTCTATAACAGGGTCAGTAAGCGTTACGACCAAGGTTTGCATGGTGACACTAACATATGGCTTAGTTGTGATTGCTTTGTTCTCCGCCAATGTTTGTTTGTACCAACCACGAACTCTTGGATCGTACCCCGCTTTATTCAATGATGGATCGTGGCGAAACATCTCTCCTTGTTTGTTTCCGTAATAACTAAGGCCAAATCCCCCAGAGACTAGGGTCTGGCGTAAATGAGGAACAATGTCCAATGATGGATCAAGTTGGATCTGCTGCTTCAAACCATGGACAGCCTGCTTTTTGTCATAGAACCAATCGCCAATACCTTTCGCATTCGCTTGCAAGATATTGCGACTCTCACTTTCTATCGCTTGCCAACTATTACCTTGAAAAGTCTTATAACCAATGAAAAGAAGAATCGCAGATGTGATTGCAATTGCCAAAACCACAGAGAAAACCATTTTTCTCTTTAGACTTAATTGCATAAATAGAACCTCTTATAAAACCACTGACAAAAGATAATCCTCTCATCTATGCCACTGATTTTCAGCGATATAAACCCCATATCAATTCAATCAATTACATATAGTTCACTGGTTTGTGATTTGCATTCAATTACAATCGCTTATGAGCATACCAGCCTGTTTAATCATGCATTAGCCAACACCTTAAAGTGGTTAAAATTTACTCACAGTCATATCTTTTTAATATTTCAGTCTTAGAGTTTGTCATTGACACAAACAAAGAAGTCTTAAGTGAAACCTTTAAAACGATACCAATACGAACGCTACGCTGTACTGTGCAATCTCGCTTACCCTAGAGTGTTTAAGCAGACTCGCTATGGGTTTGATCCTAATGGACAGCGAATCATTAAAAACCAGTTTGGTAAAATCATGGCTCGTGTTTTATGGAATAGAAAGCACACAGAAGTTGTCGTGGTGATCAAAGGCTCGCATAGTATGACTGATTGGTTGTTGAACTTCGCAATGTGGACTCGTAGCTGCAAACGCTTAGGACTTCCCTATCGCATTCATGCAGGTTTTTACTATTTGTTATTTCAAGAAAGCCAACCATCACGAAATGAAGACCGTCTCGGTTTAAGCGTCATTGAACGACTAGAAGCCACTGTTGTTCCACTAATACTTCAAGGCAAGCGAATAACCATTACTGGGCACTCTTCAGGAGGGGCGATTGGAAGTGTGTTTGCCGATTACATTGAACGTAAGTATCCAAAAAGCATTAAACGAGTGGTGACATTTGGACAGCCCGCTATTGGCGATTGGATGTTCAAAAATCACTATCGTTTGGGGCACAAAACCTATCGGATCTGCTGCGACATCGATATTGTTACTTTTATGCCACCAATACCGTTCCTCTATTGGCATGTGGGTAAATTGCTTTGGCTCTATAACGGGAGAATTTACGAGAACACACCAACATTAATACGTTTAGGGCGCTCGTTGGTGAGTTGGTTGATTCGCCCTTTCTCCTATCACCTAATGAGCAAGTATATTCGTAACAAAGACTTTTTTGATGAGCGGTAGTCCAGTATGACACTTCATTGGCACGAGGAGCAGAAACGAAAAGAGCCAGCATTGAGCTGGCTCTTTTTGTCTTAGTAAGAATTACAAGGAAGCAATTTCTTTATCAAGTTGGTACTTGTTGTCGGTAACGATGCGCTCTAATACTTCAACACGCTGTTTGAGCTCAGCAACTTGCTTGTTCAAACCATCTCGCTCTTCTTGACTCATCTGGTTGCGCTCGGAAATCTCAAGCGCTCTTACTTCTTTACGATGATTGAGAATCAGCTTAACGATACCACCACCAAATATTGCACCAAATACAATCGCAACAATCAAAACGTCAGCCATAGATTCCTTTCCTTAATCTGCCTATCGATAATGCTCAGGTATAAAGTTACGCATTTGTTTTATGAATATCAAACAAGACATTGATTAAATGCGAACTATTTTCGAAATTGGTCACAACTGTAATTCAGTCTCAAGCGCTATTTAACGCTCACCCACACAGAAACCGAGCCACCGTTTACCGGGAACTCAGCCCAACCATTTGCGTCAGTCCAAACTTCTTCCGTGCGAATTCCAAGCTTATCAACGTAGCGAGTACTTGGTGAACCAGTGTACATCCATTTCGTTCCACCGGGACCATCACTCATAATGACAGCCATTGAGTTCGGATGTTCTGCGTCTCCTTCGCGCGTCCAACCAATCACATCCCAATGATCTAGGTAAGAGTGTTGTTTACCATAGGCGTAATCTTTACGAGCTTTAACTAGCTCTTCAATGTAAGGCACCTTAGCCATATTGATGTCGTGCCCTTT
The DNA here is from genome assembly GCF_002214395.1 of Vibrio rotiferianus. Classification (NCBI taxonomy): domain Bacteria; kingdom Pseudomonadati; phylum Pseudomonadota; class Gammaproteobacteria; order Vibrionales; family Vibrionaceae; genus Vibrio; species Vibrio rotiferianus. The sequence continues at coordinate 1,749,016 of NZ_CP018311.1, read as the reverse complement.
ATCACTGTATTGCGCGCCATAGTAATCGGCGTAGAAAACGGATGGGTAACCTTCTTCACGTAATAAGATGAACGCATAAGCGAGCGGTTTGAACCACCAATCGACTGGAGACTCTAATGCTTGTAGAGGTTGTGTATCGTGGTTCTCAACCAATGTTACCGCTTTCACCGGATTGTCCTTCATTAAGGTACCATCCATGATACGGCGCATATCGAAGTTGCCACCAGAGCGTGAAGCGTTATAGAAGTTCATATGTAACGGAGCATCAAACAGTGACATGCTACCAGAAGTCTTGGTAATAAAATTGTGTAGATTGTTGACGTCGTAGTTCCAGTATTCACCGACCGTAAATAGCTCTTTACCCGTTTTCCAACGTAAGTATTCGATCCACTCTTGCAGGTATTGGTATTTGATGTGTTTGACTGCGTCCATTCGGAAGCCATCAACACCAGTCATGTTTAGGTACCATTCACCCCAATCTTTAAGCTCTTGCTTAACCTCTGGGTGATCCATATCTAAGTCTGCGTACATTAGGTAGTCATAGTTGCCCTTTTCAGAGCTGACTTCCCAATCCCATGCTTTACCATCCCCTTTAAATTTGAAGATCGCCTTTTCTTGGCCTGCATCATCCCAATCGACACCATCAAAGTGGTACCAAGTCCAATGGAAGTCTGAATATTTGTCGTTACGACCAGGAAAAGTAAATTCGACCCAAGCTTCGATCCATTTATCGCCCAGTTCAATATTACGGTTATTCCAGTCTACACGCTTTGTATCTACCCAGGACTTGCCATCGGCACCACCACGGTGGTTAAACACAACATCACCATAGATTTGAATGTTGTTGCTATGAGCGGCTTGAACCGCGCTTAGATACTGATCTTTCGTACCGTACTTGGTGCGTACCGATCCTTGTTGATCAAATTCGCCCAAATCATACATATCGTAAACACCATACCCCACATCATTGCTGCCACCAGCCCCCTTATACGCTGGAGGTAGCCAAAGCGCCGTAAAACCATTATCCGATAAGGCCGGCGCATTGTTTTCTACTTGCGTCCACAGAGCTCCGTCATTGGGTACATACCAATGGAAATATTGCATCATAGTTCCATTTTGTGCCGCCATAACTGGCGAACTGAGCAACAAGGTTAAGGGTAAAAGTGTAGGTTTAAGGTTGAATGTTTTCATTATATTTTCTCTCACGTTTTAAGACGAAGTGCGAGCCGACTTGAGGTAAACATGGCAGTTAGCTTTAAACCCCCCAACTAACCGTCTGTTGTACAACAAAAAGCTCGGACTACAATCGAGAAAAAATTATCATTAATCGACCTCTACAATTGTTGAGAGGTGTAACATTTATAAAACCAATAATTAAATAGCATTATTTTTGGAAGTAAGATCAAATAGTCAGGGTGGAGATGGCTGCCAGAGCGACTGCCTTAAGTTTTTGGGCACGGTTTTGTCTACGCCAAAAACGAAAAAAGCCCGTCATAGTGACGAGCTTTCGAAATAATGGAGGCGCCTCCCGGAATCGAACCGAGGTCCACGGATTTGCAATCCGCTGCATAGCCACTCTGCCAAGGCGCCTTACCGAATTTTATTGTTCTCATATAATGAGGGATGGTGCCCCGGGCCGGAATTGATGGTCCGACAATCGGCCGGTCAACTCGACGGCGGGTTATTAAATCCACGCACTCAATTTGCGGATGGTGCCCCGGGCCGGACTTGAACCGGCACAACGCGAACGTCGAGGGATTTTAAATCCCTTGTGTCTACCAATTCCACCACCAGGGCAACGCAATCAATGCGATGGCAACACCACCTGCTCTAACGACCTTCGCCGTGAGAACGAGGCGTACTTTAACGGAATAAATTTTCAGGTCAACAATAATATTTATCTTTTTGATTCATACGGTTAAAAAGCCATCCCCTCCGAACAAAATACACCCAAAAAGTAAAATAGGGAAACCACATACGAGCTATTTGGGGATAGTGGCATCTATACCCCTCTAGTTTCAGTTCATCTGCAAGTGTCCACCTGTAAACCTGCTAGACACCCTATCTTCTTTTAAATTAAATCAATAACCAATTGATTTTGTTCTTTATTATCAACATCGCAACACCTACTGGTGAACACTCTGTAAACCAAATCTAATTAACTGAACAAAATAATATGTAAAAAACCATAAAATCAGTTAGTTACGTTCTGGTTTGTTTCTTGCTGCTAGTCGGTCGCTGACAAGTACTCCCTACGTTACAAACCAAGCAAGTATTTTGGAGTGCTTGTGTGAAATGGAGGGGCAAGCATTACGTGTGTCCAATGATACCAGATCCAGTGTTGGCATCATTGGGCACTCCCATCGCCCTTTAGTCAACTTTCAATAAAAAAGAAGGTAGATGATGGAACATTTAATATATAGCCGACTTAGCAAAACACTCGGCATAGCTATGCTAAGTACGGCGACCCTATATGGGGTAACAAACTCAACGCCAGCATACGGGACACAACAATACATAGCCCCGAATCTGGAAACCGAGCTTTGTATGGCAGATGCATTTTTAGCCGTTGCCAATTCTGAATCGAGCAGAGAAGTGACTCTACCTCAAGATGCATTGAACTGTACCGCCAACGATGTGGAAATTACTAAGTTAGATAATGAGAGTATTTCCGAATGTAATCTTGGGGAAGTCGTAGAATTCTACGCTGATGTCACTATTCGTACCAACGCAAATGAGCGCTACGATACAACATTTTATAACTCACTCTCAGGTCAGAGTCCTCAATCAGTTCAAGTGGCTGAAAGCGATCCCATCGCAATGCCAGGGGGCGGTACAACAGACTACCCTTACTATTGTAGTGTCTTGCTTCCTCTCGCTTCTGAAGCCTTTGGCCCAGCATATAAGGATCTAGACTTCGATGCGTGTGGTGATATCACCAAGGCTAATGGGGTAGATAGTTACACGTTACCACAACAAAAAATCACTATGTTGTGTGAAGACCCTGATGAAGATAACCTAGCTGATTTCAGATACTGTGCTGCGTGGGATAACACAGATGATAATGTCTGTACAACGGACTACGATCCTGTCCCAGGACAAGTTCCTAATACCAAGTCAAAATGTAACTGTGATGTCCTTACTACAAATATCTTTATTAAACCGAAACCTCCAGTAATTACGAAAACCATCGTATCCCCAGACCCTGCTACTCGCACCGAGCCTGGTGGTGAATACACCTTTAATCTCAGTTTCACTAACCCGAATTCTAGAACTTCTTTGTTCCTAAGTGCCGTTAGTGATGAAATCGATATTAATGGTAATGGTACCTATGATGAGAGTTTGAATCTTTGGAGTGCTGGAGCGCCTGCTGGTACCAGTGATGATGTGTATCTAATTAGTAGTAACTGTGAAGTCGGTACTCCTTTGCTCGAAATAGCTCCGAGTGGTACATACAGTTGTCAATTCACTGTGCATATCGTAGATTCCGACCTACCAGATGATCAAAGCCCTGAGTTTTATAAAGACGTCATCAAGATCACAATGGAAGATAAAAATGGTGATCCAGTGACAAATGGTGAAACTTGTCCACCAGGTGTTGGGTTGGCCGCGAATGGGGAATACTGCAGTAATGAAAAAACTGTAGAAGTGACAAACCTACCACCAACAATTACCGTTGAAAAAACTGCAAGCACCAATGAAGTGTTAGAACCTGGAGCATTCGTCACTTTTTATGTAGCAGTGACCAATACCTCAGCAGAATATGACTCACCACTAACATTAACCAGCCTAACTGATACCATCGACGGAATCGAGACCTCTTTAGATGGCGTAGGTACCTGTGCGACAGGCGGTCAAATTGCTTTCGATAGCACATACAACTGTGAATTCACCCAGTTTGTTGGCGGAGACCAAGGAGAATCGGTCACTAACCTTGTTACTGCTAAAGCAATAGACAACGAAAATGACGAAGCCACCCATTCGGAATCAGAGACAGTTTCGATTCGTGACGTCCCATCAGTGGTAGAGTTAATCAAAACGGCCAATCCAACCGAAGTTGATGAAACCGGTGATGATCCGAACTTGTATCGCGATGTCGACTACACCTTTGAATTTACAGTTTTAACCGTAGATTCATTAGGCAATCCTACTGTCGACGATGTTACGTTTGACGAGTTAGTTGATGTGGTTGACGGTGTCAGTACCGATCTAACCAGTCAATGTGACGCGTTACCTGTCACACTATCTCCTGGAGAGTCCGACAGCTGTACCATTACGCTCTCAATACAAGGTGATGCTGGTGATACTCGACTTAATGTCGCCACTATTTATGGTACTGATGAAGACGGATTGGACGTTTATGATGATGATGATGCTACCGTTACATTCTTGAATGTTCCTTTGCAGCTCACACCAGAATTCGCGATGAAAGCAACCGCATTCGTACGTATCGTCAATGGTGGTGTGGATAACATGACCATCACGACAATGAACTTTGATGGCGTAGCCATTGTAGATAATGCGACCGATGATGTTGTTAACCCTAGCTTCGTCATTCAAGATCTAGCCGCTATTAGTAGCTATGATGACATTGTCTCACCTTTCTTCTGTTCAACTGGCGTAGTGATAGCCCCTGGAGGAGAATATGAATGTAGCTTTACGATTAAGCTATTCCCAGGCTTAGATCCAAATGATGGTAGTATTAACTTCTCGTTGAAAGATCTGGATATTGTAGTGGCAGATAATGATGGAAGTTCTGAGAACGCAACCGTTTCTCTTACTATTCAAACAGCTGAACCAGCATTACCTTAGTCGTAACTACAACGCTTGAATACCACGTTAAGTAAAAGAGTATTCATCTGTTAATTTGTAAAGATAATCAAAAGGCGATGAAATACATCATCGCCTTTATTTTAACTAGTCAATCCAAAACGACGACCAGTTGTTATTTATTGCTTAGCTACTGCTGGAATTAGCTTTTCCCCTTTCCTTTATTGTTACCTGGTCCAGAGGAATCATCCATGCTGATAGAAACTGTAGCAGTCGCCGTCATATCTCCATCACTGATGGTATAGCTAAAACTGTCGCTGCCTTTAAAGTTTTTGGCTGGCGTATATAGCAGCTGCCCATTCGTCGTTATTTCAACCGAACCTTTTGACCCTTGGGTTACAGAGCTAACAATCAGTGTGTCACCATCCGGGTCGCTGTCATTCGCTAACACATCGATTAGAGTTGCTTCTTTAGCCGATAGTACAACAGTATCGTTAACGGCAACCGGTTTGCTGTTAGCAGGGTTAGTTATTACATAATTTACGATCACATCGCTGCTAACACCGCTGTCTTCTGAATCCTGAGCATAAATAGCAATACTATATGTACCATCTGCCGCCACTGTCGAAGAAGTTACGTCCAGTTGTACTGTTGCACTCTGCCCAGACGCCAGGGAAACACTTTTACTACTGCTGTTCCAGCCAGATGGTACGTCAGCAGATAGCATATAGGTTTTAGCGTCACAATCCGTACTATTCTGGTTCGTTACAGTCACGTCATAGGTTACTGTACTTCCGGATGTGACATCACCACTATTGGATGACACAGATAATTTTGGTGCAGACTCCGTACAAACTAGTTCCGGTGCGGCTACCGTATAACTACTTTCTGCGCTACTGTTGTAAGCAAGATCAGCAGTATTATATGTATAAGCTATTACTGGATATACACCTTGTTCAGCGGTAATAGCTGACGTCACATTTAGATTAACGGATACCGACTGCCCCGGTGCTAACGTCACCGTGCTAGCGTCTGAACTCCAACCATCTGGGACACTAGGAACAACATCCACTGTTGCTGTGTCACAACTACTACTATCATTGCTCGTTACTGTCGCGATATAACTAACGGTAGTACCCGCCGAAAACTCTCCACTCTGTTTCGCTGACAAAGACACTGAAGGATTTGCCAGAACGCACTGCTCAGCAGGAGCTTCGATAAGATAACTTGCTACAGCACTGCTACTAACGCTGCTATCTGCACTATTTACAGCATTAAATGTAATGTCATAAGAGCCATCAATAGCCACCTCTGAAGAGGTTACTGCTAGAGTCAACGTATCAGTTGTTCCAGGAGCCAGTTCAAGTGTTGTCGCTGTGCTCGACCATCCCTCTGGAACAATCGAAGATACATCGTAAGCTGTTGAATCACAGCCATAACTATCATTATTGGCAACCGTTAGGTTATAACTAATTGTGCTACCTGGCGCTACAGCGGAACTTTCACTCGACATAACTGATACAACTGGATCAGCATAGGTACAAGTTGCTTCAGTAAAACTAACATGAATGCTAGCGCCTGTCGTATCAGCCCACTCCGTAGAAATAGTGATACCCGCAGCAGCGTCAGTAAAACTACTACCCACAGGTAAGGCTGCATCATCAGTATCAAACAAATTGCTTTGTGGCGTCATATCAAGGAGTTGACTTCCACGCGAACTAGATTCCGGAGAACTATGAATTACAACACCGCTTGTAATTCCTGGTTTCGTACTAAGAAAGTCATCAAACCCTATCGCCTGGCGGTATTCAACATAATACCATTGCTTCTCGCCCGTATTAGGATCAACGCCACGCGGAACCTTTACCCCTTTCACAGAGCCCAATAATGAAGTTTCATAAGGTTCAATAACATAACTACCATCAGTATTCGCTTCTACGATGTTCTCCAAATCAGTAGATAGCCAACCGAGCTGTTCCTTATTAAACGCGTTGAAATGTCCTTCAACTCCATAAGCTCCCATAATGTCCATATTGTCACCGTATGTTACTGCCAGACAATCATCACCGATAATATTGTCTTTACAGTTAAGGTATTCAGCATGATGTAAGCCAAAGTTATGGCCCATTTCATGACCAATGGTATTCATGGTAAACGAGCCATTAATATAAGCACGCGTTTGCGTTCCACCTAGAGTTCCCATCCCAGTCCAACCGCAACTATCATTTTTCGGGAATATATAAATCAGGCGTGTATAACTGCTTACATCAACCCCACTCTCTTCGGCCATTTGCTGCGCACTGACATGGATATTCCACGAATCACAGGTAGAGTCTATTGGTAACGTGTAATACCCGACTACCTCACCCTTAAGCCAAGTTTGGCCATCAGAGTTCTCTTTGTAGAAGTCATTTACTTTACCAAAAACTAAATCTTGCGTTTCTGACGTAGTCCAAGGCTGCTGTATGTTGTCCTGAAAGTTTAACAACATGACTAGCGTACTCTGTTCCCCAACCGTGCTTGTTTCTGCAACACTTGCCGTTGTGGTTGTTGAAGAGCTATCCTGAGCCAGCAAGGATAATGACTCCTGCTCTTCACCTAGCACCAATAAGTCAGTGCTTTCGTCACTGTCAGTGATTTTCCAACCGCGAAGGCGAACTTTTGTACCAGAATGAATCGATCTGAATTTAGATAGAGAAGCGCTGTTGACCTTTACAAATCCCTCAGTGGTTTTTAGTACATGCAGCAGGCGACTCTTACTGTGATCTTCATAATCCTCATAGAAAACTTCAAGCTCACCTTCAAGCGTTCGCTCTTGCTCCAATAAGCCTAGCACTTCTTTAGGAATGCCTTTGCGAGATTCTGCTTTCAGAGCAACCTTTGAAATCGCACTAGGGTCTGACAGAGACAACTCGGAAAGTAGCTCTTGACGGCCATTAGCAAGAGAAATCATTTGTTCTAAATAGCGATGTTTGTTTTTCGCCGACGCGCCACGATAATCAGCCATCGCCTGCTTTAGTGCGTTGGTATTATCTTGTGCCTTTTGACGTTTCCCCTTCATCGCAGATGAAACTGATTTTTCTTCTTTAATCACATGCCCATGATGGGATTCATGTGACTGTGCTGTCGTGTTAAATGTCAGAGATAAGAGGCCAATAAGAGCCGTTGTTGATAGTTTGATCGTATTGGATCTATCAACGTTAAAATGGGTATTAAACATACTTAATTTCTTATGTATTTTTATCTTTGATTCTTAATTTTTACGCAGCATAAGTCCGCAATCATGAAGATTGTTTGATAGTTAATTAGCGCACATAGCTAGCCTAAACACATGAATTTCAGTGCATTTAGAAAAATTTTTATATTAAATATTAGCAATAAAATGCTAAAATTATAGCCCCAAAGATATCTAATAATTAGTCAATAAGACGCGATGCCTTTCAAAAACTCAAAAAGCAAAACTCTAAAAGAGTTGTTTATTATTTAAGTTAAACTTGCATTAGTAACACAAGACAAATTATTTATTCGTATGCAATAAACCTACCCCTCTACCCTATATTGTTAGTCACTGGTTGATTTTTGAATGTAAAATCCTACAAACAATGTGATTAAATTTCAATCAAAAATATACAGATTTAGTATCGAGCTCAAAAATGATCACTTAAGACATGAATATATAAGGATATTTTTAACAAAAATCGAACTTCATCAAAAATATGAGATTAAATTAATATTAATCACCTAGGCTGATATGACTTTTTAGCTTTCGATTTGAAAAATAAGGATTTATTTTTCAAAAGTAGAAACTTGAAAAAACAAATGATAATCATCTATGATTTAAGGAGTTGAATGCATATGGTTTCAATTCAACACCAACCTATTCACCTCTAAGCACAACACTGTTGTAGCGTGTCAATATAAAAGTAAATACTTAACTCATTTATATAAAATAAAAAGGCAACCATATTTGGTTGCCTTTTATTAAAATTAAATAGTGTTATTCCTCTTTATCGCTGTTCGATAACTGCTCTAATAACGATTCAAAAACTGCATACTGCTGCGCACCTACCAAGATTTGTGGCGCTACAAGTTGATCATTCTCAACACGACCAATTAAGAAGCTTGGTGTGCCACGGATACCCAAGGATTTCCCTAAGGTCAAATCTTGCTCAACCTTTTTAGCAATGGATTGATCCTTGATGCATTTATTAAATTCTTCCAAGTTTAAGGATAGGTCTGTGGCTGCTTTTTGATAGAACTCCTCTCCTAAATCTTTGATGTTGCTGAACAGCAAGCCTCGCATAGGCCAGTAGGCATTTTGTTGAAGGCTGCATGCAGCCGCGATGGCTGCGCCCATGGCTTTTGAATGAAAACTTAATGGAAAGTCTCGCGCAATATATTGCACTTTACCAGTATCAATATAATTAGTTTTTATTTGTTTAAATGTACTATCAGTAAACCGTTTACAATAAGGGCATTGGAAATCAGAGAATTCTATAATTGCAATTTTAGCTTCACTATTTCCGAGAAGAGGGCGTGTACCATCTTCGGTAAAGTTTGGTTGATTCGGCAAAGTAGGTCGTTCTTTTTTTGGCGGCTTAAATGCCAAATCTTTCATTTCTTTTACTTCATTATTTAACTTCCCTACTTCTTTGGTTAGTTGACTTATCTCTAGCTTTAAAGATTCAATTTCTGATTTCATCTTCTCGCTTTCATCCGGCTGACAGCCAATCAAAAGCGGTAGTAACATTAACGGTATGATGACTCTTACTATTTGTATAAACATCTTACGCCCTCAATATGAAACAATGCAAATATGATATTCGCACTTTTGCTTTCCCTATCAAAAGATTTGCTGATACAGCATTGGCGCAACAGCTTATTAAAAATAAATGGCTAAAATTAAAACCACGATAAATAACAATAAGCTACCTATCCTGACCAAATATTATTATTTATTACATCCCAATAAAATGCTAACACAGATGATGAAACAGCAATTTCTTTCAAATTGCTAAGAAGTATTGTAAAGGAGTCGCAAGAAGTCAATTTGGTCAATAACATTGTAATAGGAAGGCTGTATATACTCATCTTATAAGACAAATATCAGTTAAGGGCATGTTATATAAGTGATTATTACCTATTTAGAAAGGTGATGATTTATTTGAATCACTTTAATTTATATGTAATATCAACCTATACATTTAATCTTGATATGTAGTTATAATTACTTGGCAAATACTGCATGTGAGGAAAATGCAGTATTTGCTCTCGGAGTCAGGCTTTAAACACAGCAGTTACAGTTGCGCTTGTAGCGGTCCATTTTACCTATACCTGGGTTAAAGGTATTGGTCGGATCAAGTTGGTGGTAGAACTTTTGCAACGAGTTTTCTGCTTCATATAGATGCCCTACGTTGTGCTCGGCTGGGTATTTCGCACCACGACTGTTTAAGTGCTCCAACATCAGGTTCTTCATCAACTTAGTGTCAGTGCCTTTCTTAAAGATATAGTCTTGATGGAAGACATAGCACATAAAGTGGCCATAATAGAGAGACTTAACCAGATTCTTAGTCACCTCTTCTGGTAGCGTCTCTAACCAATCCTCATCGTTGCGTCGCAACGCGATATCTAGAGCAACAATATCTTCAACTTCATCACGGTGAATGGTTTCGTAACGAATTGCTGCACCTGCTGCTGCAAAGCGATGTAGATACGCTTTCTTGCCCTCTTCTGGCGTACATTCGAAGAAATCACTATCGTGCTCAGCCGCCCAAACTTCTATGAGGTATTTCTGCGCTTCTGCAATGCCGCCATCGCTCATTTTGAGTACAAGATGGTGTTCGTACTTATCACGGTATTCCAACATGCGCTTAGGAAGGTGCTGTGGGAATAACTTGCTTGCGTAGTAGAGAATAGTATCTGGCAGGTATTTACTGACTAAAGGTACACGCTCTAAGAAGTTTTCAACCTTAGCTTTGAGCGAGAACATCTTAGGTAGATTATCCGTGCCTAATAAATCGATAGATAGGAAGACATCTTTACCGTATTTCTCCGCCATGTTGAAGATGTCACGGTGAAGGTACTCGCCCATTTCTGGCAAGTTTTCAAACTGCGTAAGGAAATCTTTTCTGAGCTTGGTGAGCTTATCTGGATCATTAGTACCTAAATAGAACACCTGCTCTTTCTCTGGGATTGGATAGCTGTCAACTCGAACAGCGAACACGCCCAGTTTACCCGCACAGCCACTCGCCTCGTACAGACGACGTTCGTCGGCATTGAAGCGCGAAGGGATATCAGAGCTAACGTCGCGGACACGTTCGTCATACTCTTTGTCCGATGCCATGCGCTCATCATGAATCACTTTATCTGGATCGAAGTTACCATCTTGGATGTTCTGCAAAATCTCTTCAGGTGTCGAGCCTAATCCTTCAATACCAAGGTGGTTAACAAGATTGAGCTTACCGTCTTTATCGACCTGAGCGAATATGGCTAACTCAGTGTATGCCGGACCACGTTTAACCAGGGCTCCGCCAGAGTTGTTTGCAATGCCGCCCACCACAGTAGCGCCAAGAGAAGAAGAACCAATCACAGAATGTGGTGCTCGATTTACCGCTCGCAGCTCTTTTTCTAGCGAATGTAAACTTGCTCCCGGAAGGCAAACCGCTTGCTTGCCACCGTCTAACAGATAGATTTGCTTCATCTTGGTAATATTGATCACTACGACATCGCGGTCATAATCACTACCACTTGGCGCAGAGCCTTCAGTAAGGCCGGTCTTGGCCGCCTGCATGATGATGATGCAATTGTTCTCCACACATTGTTGAATCACTTTCCACTGCTCTAGCAGAGTATTAGGGAAAACCACCGCCAATGCCGTACCGCTTCCAGAGCGAAAACCGCTGCGGTAATACTTGGTTTTGATTTCATCGGTAAGGACGTTTTCTTCCCCGACAATGGTGACAAATGCGTCGATGAGCTGCTTCTGTTTCATATCCGTATCTCTAGTTATTATGCCCAACCAATATAAGTAGTCCGAATCTGAACGTCCATTCCACTAAAGTCAGATAACTACGCCCAAGTAAAGCAAACCACAATAATCATTCATAAATTCAGTCAGTTACACTTTTCAAAACCACAAATTCAACAAAGAAACTTATCGTTTCCAAAAAGAAACAATAGCAAAGTACATTGTTAACAAATGTGCACAATATCGAAGAACAAGAAAATCAAAAAGGCTGGCAAGGCTTTATATTCCTTACCTTGACAGAATGCTGAGTCAAACCAAAAGCACAACATGTGAGTGCCGATACGTTATGGCAGCGTTATATAGCTGTGACATTGTAGATCAATAAAGAAAATAGGCGAATGGTAGAGTTTTGGATTCAGCGATGAGCCCTATCCAAAGGGTGGTTCATGCCTTTTGAGTAAAGTGGCCAGCTAGAATTGATGGCTACGATTTTGAAAGCACTGATAAAGATGTTCTATAAAGATCTTGATCTTTTCTGGCTGCTGACGTGTATATGGATACACCGCATAGATGCCTAAGCACTTGGCAGTTTCGTCTTTAAACAACTGAATGAGCTTACCTTGCTGCAAGTCTTCATAAACCAGCACACGAGGTACATAAATAATGCCTTGCCCTAGCAAAGCGACATTACGTAACGCAGACGAGTTGTTGGTACATAGATTTCCATCCACCTTAACCTGATAAGCTTCATTATCACGTTTGAAAGCCCACTCACGCGCCCCCGTCTCTTGATAGGCGTAAACCAAACAGTTGTGCTTGGTGAGCTCGTTCGGCGTTTTGGGTTTACCATGTTTGGCGACGTACTTGGGCGATGCACAGACAATCCAGTTTGCATCAACAAGCTTACGCGCTATAAGGCTTGAATCAGGCAAAACCCCTGTACGAATTGCAAGGTCAAAACCCTCATTGACGATATCTGCAAACCGGTTGTCCAGCTCCATATCAATATTGATATCTGGGTACGCTTGGTTGAACTCAGAAATAACCGTAGGAAGGATGAGCTCACCAGAGATGGTAGGCACCGTAATCTTGATATTGCCAGATAAACTCTTACCTAAGCCAACAATCGACTCTTCTGCGGTAACGACGGCTTGATAGACACTACGTGCATGTTCGAAGAAGGATTGCCCTGCTTCTGTGAGCTTGAGCGTGCGCGTTGTGCGATACAGTAGCTGAACGCCAATCTCCTGCTCCAACTTGGCAATACGCTTACTGACGACCGACTTAGTAAGCTCCATTTGTCTTGCAGCTGCGCTGAACGAACCCTGTTCAACTAAATGATAGAAAATGATGTAATCGTCGGTATTTCTCATGTGTCTTCATTGCTTCCTTGTTGAAGAACATATTGTAAGTCGCTTTGAAGCCAAATGCAGATCGGAAAGTCACACTTGTGTGATTACATCCGATTATGGGCTGATAGAAATTGAGAGGGAACCACACAACAGATACAAAAAAACCAGCTTTCGCTGGTTTGATGTTGATGCTCTTCGCATCTGGATACCGCCGTTGCCATACCCATAATTTGGAGCGACACACGAGGTTCGAACTCGTGACCTCAACCTTGGCAAGGTTGCGCTCTACCAACTGAGCTAGTGTCGCAAAATGGAGGCGCCTCCCGGAATCGAACCGAGGTCCACGGATTTGCAATCCGCTGCATAGCCACTCTGCCAAGGCGCCTTTATTTTCAACGCTTCAGAGCCTTGCCCCGTTGCGTTGGTTGCTACTTTACGGATTCAGAAAATATAGTCAAACAAAAAACTGTACTTTCCTGTCTGTTTGCTTTGTTTTAAACCAATCCGATGTTAATTCGACCTAAACCGTCCAGATTTACTCGTTTTGGTTTAAAGCAAATCAAAACAGATAGACAAAAGAAAAGCGGCAATCGGTGCCGCTTTTGTATCTCTATTCTCGCGATCAACCGTTGGCAACGCGTTTGAACAAGCGCCCCACTACATTTGGATGGTAAGACCAAGTGTGGTCGAACATCGACATTAACGCTGGGTTTCCGTACTTCGACAAGCTAATAGCATGGAAGCGGTTCTTCTTCGCTTTTAACGCATCGACTTTTGCAAGCAATTCATCTTGCTGCTTTGGCGCAATGAAGTCTGAGATAACGACCATGTCGGCGTTTTTGTATTTGTCGCTGCTCATCAAATCGATGGATTTAATCAACGTTGGCTCCAAATCCGTACCACCATGGAAGCTGTAAGTTAAAAAGTCGGCAGCTTCACGTAAGCCATCCTGACGAGTTAGCTCGTAAGTAATGTGCTCAGTGGAAAAGATGATCACATAACAATCACGTTGCTCCGCCAGAGCGATTTGCATCAGTGCATAAGCCATAGCCTTAGCACATTGCTCTGGGAAGCCACTCATCGAGCCTGACGCATCAACACAAACGATAAACGGCCCTTTTTCAACGTCCACCGCTTTGTGATCTGGTTTGTGCGCCTTGACTTTACGCAATGTGCGAGACTTACCTTGCGTGCGGTAGTTCATCAAACGTTTATCAACCAAATGCTTGTAGAACACCACTTCCAGTTCTGGATACGCCAAGAACATGGTTTCATTCGGTAGTAATTTGTTGAGATCGTCACTTTCGTGAATACCGACGATGTCGTCGGTCGCTTCGTCACTCTTTTCCTCGACCATTTGCAGCTCTTCTGCTGGAGCACGGTTGAGGTCTGGATCATTCACTTGCCCCGCCATGCGACCAAGTTGTTCAGCGATTTCTTGTAAGCCTTTGTGCTTTTTAAGGAACTCTGCGTGACGCTTCATCACGGTTAAGTCAGTTTTGCTCAACTTGGCTGACGCCATATCCCACAAGCGCCCTACGCTTTCTTCGTCACCAGACTCCGTCACTTTATCCATGCTACGCATGGTTTCCATACGCTGGTAAAGATCGTTGAGGACTTTTTCTTTGTTCTCTTCAAGCTCAGAGACTTGCGCTTGCTTAATGGCCTCAACAAGGCTTTGATACCACTGGTCACAGAAGTAATGAGGGAACATTGGGTTATTCACGCCCTTGTTCTTCTCCATCATGCGGCGTGCTTGCATGTAAAACGCCGAATGCCATTCAAGCTTCTTGATTACGTCATCAATGCGTTCAAAGAACTCTTCTTCATCCCAATAAATAACTTCTTGGTAGAGCGCGAGTTCTTGTTGGAAACGTTCTGTCTCACAGACTTTCGTCATGCGCTTTTTTACATTGCCACGCCACTTTAGTAGATGACTTTTAACAGAAGATTTCATACCTCGATTCTCTGCCATCATCATGACTTGTGAACGTGCCATTAAATCGTTAACCGCACTATCAATGATGCCAGAGTCCGCCACCATGAGCGCTAGGTTGAGTCCGTCTGCACCTAACATGTCGTCTCCTTAAGAGAAAAACTGATGTAAGTTTTTAAAGCGTTGAATGATCTTCTCGCTTTCACCTTGGATAGACTCAAGTCTCTGGCTCACCTGTTGCAGACTCGACTCCATTAGACGTGGTAACTCTGGATCCACGAAACTGTGTGGCAATGCGCCATGGAAGTTGGCTTTAACCTTACGCATGTGGTGCTCAGCTTCACTCAATTGACTTACTGCTTTCTCGCTTTCAGCCAACCATTTTTGGTAAAGCTCAACGTCTAAACCTTGTTGAGTCACTAAGCTCACCAACACACCGCGGTTTGCAATGTCACGGATCACAAGGTTGTTTGCCGCATCGACATCGAAGCGTAGACGGCACATATTGGTGTTTTGGTTCACGTAGCCATACACATCACCATGACCTTCTTTGATCACTCGATCCAGTTCATCTTTTGGTATGTAGACCCAACGGCTGTCGCCCTTCTCTGATTCGGAAACCGACATGTTGCTTTGCAGAATAACCAGCTTAACCAGATTCACTGCTGCGCCTACTTTGTAGGTTTTTGCTTTAGAGGTATCAAAGCTCATGGTTTCTTTGCGAAGCAGACCTGTTGCCGCTTCTGCATTTAGCGTCATGCGATATTTGTCTTCAAGTTCATGTTGAACATCAACCAAAGATTCACGACAGTATTCGATCTCTTGCTCTGCTTCTTGCTGGTCAAAGGCATGTTTTAGTGCGAACTCTTGAATCACACCGCGAACGACATCGCGTGACTCAGGGCTGTTCCACAAACAATCTTGAAGTAGCAGAAGATCAAGTGGGTTGATTTCGTCGCGCCCATTGAAGAACGCACTTGCTTTAAGCAATTTGACCGCTTTCTTCCAACGGCGGTCAGAAACGTACATATCTGTTAATGATGCGTCGCCAAACTCAGACTCAACTTTGGTTTCCAACATAGTTTTTAGTTGGAATAGCTTTTCGAATGCGTTGTCCGTCAGAGTGAGTTTGTCGAGCTGTTGCTGCCAGCGGTGGTATTCTTCGTCTGTGATCGCCAAGCCTTCTGGAACTTGCGCTTCTTGAGACGTACCCACTGTCAGCATGGATTTGAAATTCTGTTTGTCCTGAATGCGGTTTACAAATACGCGCACTAACATACGGTCATAAAGTGCGTCCAAGCCGCTGTCTTCGTCTGGCAGCTCGTTTGATGCCGAAACCAAAAGTCGCATCGGTACACGTTCGATGTCACTACCATTCTTAAACGTCTTTTCATTCACAACGGTCAACAACGTGTTCAAAATTGCAGGGCCTGCTTTCCAGATCTCATCAAGGAAAACCACTTGCGCCGTTGGCAAGTAACCTTGAGTAAGACGGACGTACCGGCCATTATCTTTCAGCTCTTGAATACTCAGCGGACCAAACACTTCTTCTGGTGTTGAGAAGCGAGTCATCAAGTACTCAAAGTAGCTACTGTTATCAAATGCTTGGATTAGACGTTTGGCAATTAAGCTTTTTGCGATACCAGGAGGCCCCAAAAGGAAGACGCTTTCACCGGATAAAGCAGCAAGAAGACATAGTTTGATGGTGTGTTCGCGCTCGTAAACGCCGTCGGTCAATGCTTTCGCCAGCTTATTGATGCGCTCTGAAAGAAGGGCTTTTTCAGCATTTGATGCAAAAGATGGTTGTATCATACGAGCTCCGGCTTCTAAACATCGTTTGTATATTTAATTTTATACATTTGTTATCACTTTGTTACAAGTGCATTTTTTAGTGAATGTCACTTATATCAGACCGTTTATTGACGCGCGCGCGAGCAAACAAAGTTTTCATTTATGGGAGTTAACTCACTGAAAATGCAATCGCTTTCGTATCTAGACTTCATTTTCTACTTTTGTTTCACGTCAAATATGGTTAATGTTCCAAAACACTCTCTATTCTCGGAGAGGTCGTCTTCAAAGCAGAGCTACAAACGACATGAGCAAAACAATTCATACCTGGAAGCAAATTTCTTTGGTTGAAGAAGAAATTAACCTTCCAACTGGTCGGATGATTACACATACCACTATCCAACACCCCGGAGCTGCCGTTATCTTACCGATCACTCCTGATGGCAAAATCGTTCTTGTTAATCAATTCCGCCCCTCTCTTAATAAATGGTTGCTTGAATTGCCTGCTGGTACACGGGAAGGCGATGAAGAGCCCTTACATTGCGCCCAAAGAGAGTTAGAGGAAGAAACGGGATACAGCGCCGAAAAATTCACATCGCTTGGTCAAGTTACCCCTCTTGCTGGTTTCTGTGATGAAATCCAGTACTTGTTTGTTGCAGAACAACTGAACAAAACCAATCGATACGAGTGTGATGATGACGAAGTGATTGAAGTGGTAACATTGTCACGAGAAGAACTCGAACAAAAAATTATTCAAGGCATTATTACCGATGCCAAAACTATCGCTTGCCTAAGCAAAGCTCGTCTTTGCGGTTATATTTAGGTCTTTTCGACCGAGGAGAGAATTATGGACTTTCGATCAGATACCGTTACGCAACCTACCCAAGCAATGCGTGAAGCAATGTTTACCGCTCCTGTCGGCGATGATGTGTACGGTGATGACCCAACCGTTAACGAGTTAGAGCAATTTGCTGCTGAGCTTGCGGGCTTTGAAGCGGCAATGTTCACAACCTCTGGCACGCAAGCAAACTTACTTGGCTTAATGGCGCATTGTGAGCGTGGTGACGAATACCTATGTGGGCAGCAAGCGCATAACTATAAGTACGAAGCTGGCGGCGCGGCGGTACTCGGCTCTATCCAACCTCAACCGATTGAAAACAACCCAGACGGCACTTTGCCGTTCGATAAGTTAGAAGCCGCTATCAAGCCAGATGATGCGCACTTTGCACGTACTCGCCTACTTAGTCTAGAAAACACCATCAACGGTAAAGTGATTCCTCTTTCCTACCTCGCGGAGGCTCGTGAGTTTGTGAACAAACATAACTTGCAGATGCACCTAGATGGCGCTCGCGTATTCAACGCAGCCGTTGCGCTTGATGTTCCAGTGAAAGAGATTGGTCAGTACTTTGATTCAATGACCATCTGTCTGTCGAAAGGTCTGGCTGCCCCTGTTGGTTCACTGCTGCTTGGTAGTAAAGAGTACATCGCAAAAGCACGCCGCCTAAGAAAAATGGTCGGCGGTGGTATGCGCCAAGCGGGTATTCTTGCTGCAGCAGGCAAACTTGCTCTTACCGAACAAGTGGAACAGCTGAAACAAGACCACATCAACGCAAAAACCTTGGCGGAGGGTTTAGCGGAATTGCCTGGTTTCTCTGTTAATCCAGAATTTGTTCAAACCAACATCGTCTTTGCCAAGCTTGATCCACAAGTGGATATCGCTGGTATTGCAGAAAAGATGAAGGAGCGAGGCATCACGATTACGCCAGGAAACCCAATCCGCTTCGTGACGCATAAAGATATTTCGGCACAAGACATCGATACTTTCCTATCTAGCCTTAAATCTATGCTTTAACTTGATTTTGATCATTGAGCTTCCCCTAAGGGGAAGCTTTATTCTATCTCGAAACCAATATTTTAAATTCGAGAACTATCCATGTTTAGATACGTGCTTCTGACGTCTCTTATTCTCTCTTCCTCTGTTGTGGCGAAACCATTCGGTGACGCAGAAAAAGGCAAACTCAAATCACCAAGCTGTGTCTATTGTCACGGCTCGAATGGCATAACGACTAACGACGTTTACCCTAACCTAGCTGGCCAGAATGCTCAGTATCTGTATGATTCAATGAAAGCCTATCAAGACGGGCTTCGTTTAGGTCCTTTGGCAGAGATGATGGCAGCCCAATTACGCATGTTGAATGATGAAGATTTACGCGATGTTGCTGCATTTTATTCACAGCAGACACCTCATTCAGAAAAGTGAATAGTTATGGGACTTGTGAATCGCCACAAGTCCTAACTCCGTTTTCATTCACACAACATCTCACCAAAACAATTAACCATTAAATCATTGATAAACAACCTAACCCTCTCCAGATCAAATTATTGATGAATTTATAGTTCGCAAACTCGGTTAACATTGACTTTTTATTCTATTTTATCGATATTTCATGCTTTCTATAATTCGACGTGAAATAGGTTATGTCCCACACACACGCTCAGCCATCGGAATCGGCGGCAACCCCTAAATCATGGCAGATGCCTGATACCCTCATTTTGATCTTCATTGTTGGTATTCTTGCTGCGATTCTTACCTACTTAATTCCTGCTGGTCATTTCGATAGCCAACAGGTGACGTACATGGTCGACGGTGCAGAAAAAACTCGCACAGTTATCGATCCATCTTCTTTCTCTTATGCAACCGACGAAAACGGTGAATTGGTTTACAACAAGGTTGGACTGTTCGCTTCAGGCGGTGGCATTGGTCTAATGAACTTCCCATTCGAAGGTCTGGTTTCAGGCTCTAAATGGGGCAGCGCGATTGGCGTTATCATGTTCATGCTGGTTATTGGTGGTGCTTTCGGCGTGGTAATGCGCACAGGCACAATCGACAACGGTATCCTTCGCCTTATCGATAAGACCAAAGGTAACGAAGCGCTGTTCATTCCAGTTCTGTTCTTGCTGTTCTCTTTGGGCGGCGCAGTATTTGGTATGGGAGAAGAAGCCGTTGCATTTGCGATTATCATCGCGCCACTTATGGTTCGCCTTGGCTACGACGGTATTACCACGGTAATGGTGACCTACGTTGCAACTCAGATTGGTTTCGCAACGTCTTGGATGAACCCATTCTCGGTAGCGATCGCACAAGGCATCGCTGGTATTCCCGTTCTGTCTGGTATGACTGTGCGTATGGGTCTTTGGGCTGCGTTTACCGCAATTGGTATTGCTTTCACTATGATCTATGCTGCACGTATCAAAGCAAACCCTGAGCTTTCTTACAGCCGTCGTACTGACAAATACTTCCGTCAGCAAGAGCTTGGTGACCACGACTCTCGTTGGAACCTAGGTGACACGCTGGTTATCCTTACGGTTATCGCAACGACGGTATGGGTCGTTTGGGGCGTAGTGGCTAACGCATGGTACATCCCAGAAATCGCGTCTCAATTCTTCACTATGGGCTTTGTCGTTGCGATTATCGGTACGATCTTCCGTCTGAACGGCATGACGCTAAACTGCGCGGCTGACGCATTTAAAGAAGGTGCAGCAATCATGCTTGCTCCTGCTCTATTGGTTGGTTGTGCGAAAGGTGTATTGCTTATCCTAGGTGGCGGTACTACTGATGAAGCGAGCGTACTGAACTCGATCCTGAACAGCGCTGGTGGCGTGATCAGCGGTCTTCCTGACGTTGCTGCGGCTTGGTTGATGTATGTTTTCCAATCTATCTTCAACTTCTTCGTGACTTCAGGTTCTGGTCAAGCAGCACTAACAATGCCTCTATTGTCTCCTCTTGCAGACATCGCTGGCGTTACACGTCAGGTTGCGGTTCTAGCATTCCAACTTGGTGACGGTTTCACTAACGTTATCGTTCCAACTTCAGCGTCTCTAATGGCAACACTGGGTGTGTGTCGTATCGACTGGGGTGACTGGGCGAAATTCTGCTGGCGCTTTATGCTATTACTCTTTACCCTATCGAGCATTGTCGTCGTCGCAGCTCACGTGATGGGTTTTGCGTAAACTGATTACCAAATAAGTAACAAGGCGAGACAAGTTCTCGCCTTTTTTAATTCAAGCCGTATGGCAAACAAGCATCGAAGTAAGATGTTTTGGAGTGACAACTTTAATGGCAACACAATTTCTGGATGACGTGGTTCAAGGTCATCAAGTCATTCAATCTCTTGACGTAACAGACTTGCCTGCAGGCGAGCATAAGTTTTGGTTCCGTATCGCAACTAACGCCCTATCTCAATGGCAACATTTGCCTGTGTTGGTTTTCAAAGGCGAAAAACCGGGTAAGAAAATCATGATCACAGCAGGTGTTCATGGTGATGAATACAATGGTGTTTTAGCAGCTCAAAAGACCGCTCGTGAGCTGATTGGTAAAGACATCGCAGGTACTGTAACTGTCGTTCCGACCATCAACCTAACTGGCATGCTGAACCACAGCCGTGACTTCTTCTCTGCAGATCCTGATGCATCTCCTGCAAACTTAAACCGTTTCTTCCCTGGGGATGCAAACGGCAACGAAGCAAACCGCTTCCTATTTGCTTTGTGGAATAACCTTCTTAAGCCGAACGCAGAACTGGCGATTGATTTGCATACCCAGACCAGTGGTGCTGCGTACCCGCTGTACGTATTTGCCGATTTCCGTATCGAGCAATCTCTGGAAATGGCTCGCCTTATTAACCCAGATGTGATTCTTAACGATCCGGGAGACGCTGGTGTACTTGAGACCGTCTGGAACAACAGCGGTATTCCGAGCATCACCATTGAAGTAGGCATGGGGCGTTACACAGAACAAGAGCTGATCAACCGTACTGTGACTGGCATCTTCAATATCCTCGCTCGTCATGACATAGTGACTGGTGAAGTTGCAGAAATCACTCCTTGCACAGAAGGCAAAGACATCATCAGCATTCGCGCTGAATTGGGTGGTTTTGTACTGCCACAAGTGAAGATGATGGATAAGGTAGAGCAAGGTCAATTGGTTGCGATTCAATACGACAGCTTTGGTGATGAAATTCAGCGTTACACGGCGCCAACAGAAGGCACGGTGCTGAGCCACAACATTGAATCGATCCGCGCACCAGGCTCTTTGGTTGTTCGACTAATTAAGTAATACCTTTGAATTTAATAGTTCCTAATTTCAGTCTGTTAGACTCAAACCAATAACACAAAGCCCTGCACAACTTGCAGGGCTTTTCTTTGTTATTCTCTTCACCATTTCTTCAGTTAGACTTTGCGTGACAATGTCACCAATAAAACCAAAGCTGCACACGACATAAGAACAAATCCAAGGTTTTGGATCATTCCAGCCAAACCTAGACCCGAACCAATCATCAAGTAGTACATTAATCCTAACACTGCCCCGGCACTACCTGCTTGTTGCTTGTAATCCACTAGAGCAGAACTCAGCACATTTGGAATGGCTATACCAAATGACATAACCACGAACAGCATTGGCGCTAAGAACCAAACCGAGTCTTGAAGCATAAACACACCAAAGCCACCGATAGCCAAGAGTGTTGATGCAATCCAAAGTAGATTCGTTTGAGAGCGACCTTTTGCTAACAATGATTTGTTCATCAGACTACCGATTAACGTGCCAATGCCCAATATCACACCACTGTATCCGAACTGCTCCGAATTTAGTCCTAGTTGTTCAAAGGTGAATGCGCCCAGTTGGTAGTATGCGAACAAAGCAATGTTGTAAAGCGCAACCAACAATGCAGATTGCCAGATTTGAGCGTCTTTCAACATTCGTCCTAGCAAAGAACCGATCTCTAATGGCTGCTTCTGAGTTTGTGTTTCAGGCAGCTTTACCGCGTTGTAGCACAGCAGTACAAGCGCCATGATAAACAAAGCAAAGAAGACAAGTTCATAGCCACCGAGTGCTGTTAACTGACCGCCGATCAGCATGCCAACCACAGGGCTAATAGAAATCCCCATACCCATTACGCTGAATACTCTGCCTAGCTCATCACCAGAAAAACTGTCTCTTAACATGGTTTGTGTCACGACTGATCCAACCGCAATACCAAAAGCACTGCACGCTCGTGCCAGCATTACGACATCAAAGCTTTCTGTTTGCATAGCGACCAAAGCAGAGACACCGTAAACCAACAACCCCGCCAACATGGTTGGGCGCCTTCCCCACTTATCTGCCAAGATTCCCCAAACCACCACGCCAATAGCAAACGCAGAAAAATAGATGGATAGGGTTTGCGCCGCTTGGGAATACGTCACAGCAAACGACTGAGCAATATTGCCTAGTGCCGGGCTGTAAATGGTTTCCACAATTTGGGGAAACATCAGCATAACTACCATCAACCCAATAGAAGGTTTCGTTTTCATTTTTACCTCTCTGTCCCACTCCTATAGATGTTTACGTGGGTAATGAACTTAACTTGGAGTGTAGTATAGAAGGCGTTATGCTTTACCCATTAACAACATTAAAACCAAAAACATTAAGATTCGGACAAATGGCAATTATTGACGATAATACTCGATTTGACGCGGACGCGATTGCCGCGAGTGTGGTTGGCATTGCAGCGGATGTTGGCAAACATGATTCGGGAATGCACGAACACCAGAAAGGACAACTGCTCTATGCGCCACAAGGCTGCATGACGTTCGCACTCGATAACTCAATTTGTATCTTACCTCCAACTAAAGCGGTGTGGATTCCGCCGCATACTTCCCACAGAGCCGTCATGACCAACGTTGTTGCGTACCGTTCGCTCTATTTCGATTGCAGTAAACACACTTGCCCAGATGATATCGTGATGATTGAAGTGAACGATCTTTTAAAAGCACTGATCGACAAAATGGCATTATGGGAGTGGGATATTGAAGAAACGAAAACCCAAGCAACGAGCGCTTTGTTTTGGGAAGAGTTTTACCAAGCGAAGCAATTTGAGTTCTCTTTACCCTTGCCCTCTGATAGGCGTTTAACTGGATTTCGCAAGGCGATGACCAAGTGTGATTTTATAGCACCTGAGTTAAACCAACTTTCCCAAACCGTTGGCGCGAGCAGCAAAACCATCACGCGCCTATTCAAGGCTGAGACTGGGATGTCTTATCAAGATTGGCGTCAACAATGGCGACTGCTTAAAGCTATTGAACTCTTATGTGAAGAAAGACAAGTCAGTGATGTTGCACATTGTCTGGAATTCTCATCAGATAGCGCATTTATTGCGTTCTTTAAGAAACAAACCGGACAGACACCACTGAATTTTATGAAACACAGATCGTTGCTATAGGCCGATTACGTCGTGTTTTATTTGGTTTGGTCTACGAGAATTAATTCGTCCAACGCGAAGCCTTTATCTTTAGCTACTTGTTTGAAGCGCTCAATCGTTGCTTTATCGACGGTTGGTGTGCGTGACAGCAGCCATAGATAGTCGTAATTGAAACCAGAGATAAAGGCGTAGTCGTAGTTCTCGCCTAGCTCAAATACGATGTAAGACGAATAAAACGGACCGAAGAAAGACACTTTTAAATGCCCTGTATTTTCATCATCAACGAAATACGCTTTGCCGTCAGCTTGCGTCCATTCTTTATCTTCTTCTGAATAACCTCGGTTGATAACCGTTACGCCACCATCCTCACGGCGCTCGTATTCAGCCGTCACATTCGATAGACCGCGCTCAAAAGAGTGATCAAGGCGCGCAATTTCATACCACTTACCTAGATATGGTTGAAGTTCAAAGTTGTTGACCGGCTCCACGCCATCCGGTTTAGACGTACAGCCAAACAACGTTGCAAGGGACAAAAGTAAAAATGTTTTAAGAGATTTCATACAGCAACCTGAAATTAAACTAGGGTCTGTTGACCTTTTGCGGTTAAATTTTGTTCGAGATAAAAGCGTTTTAATCGCGGCGAGAGGTTTGTAGCCTAGTTATTCTAAGCAAAATCCTCTCAACAAAGAGTAAAACGCTTTTAGCCGAACCCTTCGGGCAGCGTTTGTGGCTCCTTTCTACTGCGTTATCGGCTTATCAGGTAGGGCAACTACATTTCAAAGCCTCTGCCACTTTCTTAGTTTATAAAGAAGGAAGAACCCACAAACTGCTGCAAAAATCAGCTCAAAAGGTCAACAGACCCTAATGCCTGATTTTACTATAGAAGATAAGAAATCGATCAAAAACGAATGTACCTAAATTCTCCACAGGACAGTCCTACGTCTTGGAAACCTTGCAGTGCTTCAAACACATTAAAGTGGCTCACGACGACAACCTTTCGATATTGACGGTAACGCTCCAACACCAACTCTGCCCGCGCTTTTAACTCGTCAACATGTTCGTAGCGGGTATCAGTCATTGGAATACCTGCTTTTAATAGCTCTCGATATTCGTGCCAACGTCGGTCTCTTTCATTTAACGTAATGTAGCCACCATCTTTGTCAGCACGCCACTCTCTTAAGTCATGCTCGATAAACAATGGTAACCCGCGATGGCGATTGAGAATTTCTGCAGTTTGAAGAGTACGCGTATAAGGTGAGCTGATGATGATATCAGCATCGTCAAATACTGCATGATTGAGTTTCTCCTGCAACGCAGGCAAATGTTCTCGACAAAGTGGCGCATAGTCCTTCTCAAGTTGGGTCATCTGCCGCTCATCCGCTAACGTAAAATCTGGCACGCCATGCCTTACGAATACAATGTCCATATTGTGGTGCTCGTCCTTGTTAAATTGCTATTGAGAAATTGGAGTCAGTTTTAGATAGGAGTGCACTTCTCCATTTTTGTATTCAATCGCAGAGTGGATGGAAGGTTTACGATTTCCCACAACAGAGAGCTCATAAGTGTTTTCTCCTTTGTAGATGGTGATATGAAGTACGCCAGCCTCTAGCTCCCAATGTCCTTTGGTGTGAAGACGTCCAAACAAGGTGTATTCATCAAGTGAACCATCCGCATGCAAGTGCACCTCTGTGATGTAGCCACCTGTGCAGCTCTTGATCCAGCAACGGTCTCTCACCTCCTCCAAGCGTACTTCTCTTTTGCTTGCCTTCCATTTTGAGAAACGTTCGGACTCCGCAAACGACGCTTCGATATCGGAATGTTCTTTGATGGGCGCACCTTCCAGCTCGCGAAAGCAAAGCTGAATCCAATTAGTTATTTGCATGGAATGTCCTCAAGGTTTCAATTGCCCTTTTTACGCCTAAACGCGGGCTGCTTAATACTGGAATGTCGACATCAGCTAATGGTGCCGCACCTGACATCGAAGCTTGTGCTAATACTATTACGTCATAATCACGAGCTTTCTGCTCTATTACCGCTTTGATCTTGTCGTAATAGCCTTGATTATCTTGATCGAGAAAGCGTTCCCATGCACCTTCAACCACAAACGTATCTAACTGACAGATACAATTGCCCTCACTCGTCTCAAGTAACGCCAAGCTCGGCTCTATCGTTGTCGATAATGCCGCAAGTAACAACACTCTCTCATGAGTTACGGCTTGATCACCCATTGCGCGGTCGATACGCTGAACATTGATTCCCTGCTCTGTAAGCGACTCAGCAAAGCGACCAATTGAAGAACAGGTGCAAACCACCAAGTTTGCTTGCTGCGAAAGTTCGCGTACTTTGTCTTGTACTGATTGCTTCACCTTAGACTCGTCCGCCCCAGCAACCAAACGTTCCAACAAGTCAGCATCGGCAAAGTGTGCGACTTTTAAATCAGGTGCGAGCTCTGTCATCAGTTCGGAGAAAGGTTGAATGTGTACGGGTGAAGTATGCAGAAAATAAAGGTCGTATGGCTTCATGCTAAGTTATCGATTTTTAGTTCACTTCCGACAACTTAACACAAGGCAATGGGAATTAATGCGATCAGAGTTATTGTTGTGCTTCCCAAAGGTCGAGAAAATACTTGCCATAAATCACTTCCGTTTGCATATGCATAATCAGCAGAAATGCAATCAGGACTAATACGGTGCGATTGAAATAGCGGCTAACTTTGGTACGGACTTTTATGTCGAATATACCGATGTGAATACCAACATAAGCAAAGGGGTAAACCAACAAAACAACGAGTAACCAACCTAGGTAGCCGGATATCGCCATTTCCTCGTAACCGATCATAATACCTCCACAATAAATACGACGGTAACCATGATAGTATTCATCATTTGAATGGGGTGAGTTTTATAAATTCGCAAAGCTGCGAGCCGTTGCCGAAAAGTCACTTAAATAAGTTAGCTATTTATTTATAAAATCCTGAGAAAGCAAAAAATCTTTTGCCATTTTGGGCGAAGTGATGTGGATGAACTCGACAGGAGAACCTTTTAAGTCCTCCTTCAGTTTTAAATAACGCTTCCGATTCTTTCGGTAATTCTTAACCGACCACCAAATAATCGAATCCTTACTCAAAAACGCTTTTCTAAAACTTTCTCTATTGCCAGTTCCTTCCCAGAACTCTTCTTGAGTCCATGCCCTTTTGATAGCACGAGTGACGGAGCGATAAGTGGTGATAGAACGTGAATAGTCGAGCCAGATGATGGTATCGACTCTTTGCCATTTGTATGGTTGCGTTCGGCTGTAGTTCCCGTCGAGTACCCAAGCGTCTTGTTGAGTTACGTCCACGACTTTATCGAAGAACGTCTCATCATCGAGTTCTTTCCAATCGGGAAGCCAGAACAACCTGTCCATTTCTACGTACGTGACACCTAATTTCATTGTGAGCTGCTTTGAAAACGTTGATTTACCGCTTCCACTGCTGCCTACTACATTGATCCTTTTCATTAAATCCTCCTAGGTGACCGTACCAAATTGACAAAGAGCGACGCACTCCAACTATAGGTAAGTCGGGAAAATGCGGAGGCGAGATACTAATGATTACGCTTTAAAGTTCTAGTGTAGGTTCAATAAGATGTGAAGCAACGCGCATAAAAAAGCCTCCAATTAAGGAGGCTTGCAAATGAACTAATTACAACTTATCCCACGCGTCTGACCAATAAGTGGTTTCACCTGGCGCATAAGAAGGGTTTGAACACCACCCCGTGTATGGCCATGGTTTACATTGATACAAGTTGCCATCTGAACCTGTGACAATGTCACCTGCTTCATACGTTTTTCCAGATTCATACGGAGGGTAACTGCTGCCATCAGAAACAATCACAGAGCGTTGAGCTGTCGTAGTCTGATTTGCACTATCCGTTACTCGGTAAACCAAGTCGTAGACACCTAGCACGTTAACATCTACGCTGCCCTCTACACGTACTTGATCAGTCAAATCACCGTCTTCTGCATCCGTGGCTTTTACACCTGCCATTGGGTCAAATGCATCACCAAGCTGGATAGTTGTATCCGCGACACCTTCAAACTCAGGCACAAGGCTGTAAACAACAACTGTTCTGCTTTGCTTGGTTTCATTGTTGTCGCTGTCTTTTACACTGTAAACCAAAACATATGTGCCAACGGTGTTAACATCAACTGAACCTTCAACAGTAATGCTGTTAGTTAGGTCTCC
The DNA here is from genome assembly GCF_002214395.1 of Vibrio rotiferianus. Classification (NCBI taxonomy): domain Bacteria; kingdom Pseudomonadati; phylum Pseudomonadota; class Gammaproteobacteria; order Vibrionales; family Vibrionaceae; genus Vibrio; species Vibrio rotiferianus. The sequence goes on along the minus strand of NZ_CP018311.1, from coordinate 1,720,743 downwards.
ATCTTCTTTATCAGACGCGGTAACACCTGCATACGGATCAAATGAACTACCGTGATGCACGCGAACATCACTGATGCCGCTAAGCACCGGTTCGCCTTCACTTGGCGGTGGTGGAGTCTGCCCGTGGATAAACGGACCGTAATCCTTCACAAATTTTTCACCGTACTCCTGACCATTCTTGTCTGTGCCCATATCCCAGTTCACCGACCATGTCATTACGCCACGAAGTGCCTGCCCTTGCGCTTTAAGTTGGTCAAACGCGTCGTAAAGATCTTGAGGATCTTGTACAAAGCCTGTTGCTGCTGCATCAATGTTAGATGGAATACCGAACACCAATTTGTCATGCGGAATTTTATGGAAACCACGTGTACCGTTCGATAGAGAGTCTGAAATGTAGTAAATGAATTCTTGTTTTAGCGCATCATTGTTTTGCGCGATCCAACCCACACCTTCAACCCAAATACCATCACCACCTTGGTTGTAAAATTGAGGGTTGATCCAATCGTAGTACCCTTCTAATCCAGTGATATAAGGAACGTATTTGCCACCTTCTGTTAAGTATGGAAACTCAGGCGCCATCGTAATTAGGAAGTTTTTACCCTGCTGTTGATAGTGTTCTTTTACAAGACGAAGTGCAGCTGGGATTACGGTTTGGTTGTCTGACGCGGTTACTGCAGATTGCTCTAAGTCGATGTCCAGACCATCAAAGCCGAACTTGTCAGTCAGGCGAATGATCTCTTGTGCGAATGCTTGTTCATCGCCAGTTTTCAGCTCAACGTGTGCGTCCGCACCACCAAGCGCAATAAGAACGGCGCGTCCTTGTTGGTTTAGTGCGCCAATTTGATCAATAAATTGTTGTTCTGAAAGGCCAATATTTGGATCGAGCTTAAAAGTTGGAATACGGCCTTCGCTGGTATTGAACACCTTCATAAAGGAGACGTTAACCACATTGTACATAGGATCAACTTCATCCAGCGTCACGCACGGTGCATTGCCGCCTTTGTAACCAGCCCCGTCGCACCAGTTATGCCAATAACCGACTACGACACCACTATCTGGATTCACCATCTCATTAGCGGATGCTACGTTTGAAAGACCACTTAAACCCAATGCTACTGCTAGATATAGCGCTTTTTGCTTCATCGTGTTACCTCTCATCCATTTTGCTTCATCACAACAATCATTCAGTACTTTGTATTGGCACTTAATGAATTTCGTTTGGATTATATGGCTGAGATAAGAAAACAGATACACTTACAAAGTTATGTTTTTAATGTCTATTTTATAATTGTGATCTTAATTCACGACGCGAAATGAACCGTAAAGCTACGCTCGCAATTAAGCGTGACGTTCTATCAAAATCCTACAAAAACTTAACCAATCTTCTTTTTTTGGAGCTCGCTCGCAACGATTTCATCAGGATTTAACCCTCTGCATATCAAAAGTTTGCACAACGTAGACATTGTGCTTTAACGCCGAGCTTTATAATACGTGCTTGCAAACAGAGGTTAATTTTATGAAATTAAAAACCGTGTCAGCTTGCGCAATCTTGATTTTGCTTGTCGGATGCCAGCAAAAAACTCAAGATGAAGCGACACAGCCAACAACCTCGGCAGATGTATGTAATACACAAGGAAATATGCCAGGTGGGTGGAATGAATTCGATGCTACCCCAGACGCTCAAAAGGCAATGGCCTTTGTCCTAAACAAAATGGAAACTCTCGCTTCGTTTAAACAGATCTTGTCCGTTCATGCACAAATTGTGAGTGGTGTGAACTACGCGATAGAGTTTGAATTGAATGACGGCTCAGTTTGGAACACGGTTGTTTACCGCAACCTTGATGGTGAGTATGCGATTACACAATCACCGAAAGAAGGTCGCTTCTGCGAACAATAAATGCTTCGAGACTGAGAACCAAAAAGCCCCGCTATTTTACACCGTAATCTAGCGGGGCTTTTTGTTTATCAATGCTTATCGCTACCGTTTACCTTTACCGATTAAGAATCAAATGCCATCTGAGACTTCACAGAAACTGTAGAACCAAGTCGCGACGGTTCAACATCAATGCGTTGCGCCATTTGCTCTTTCAGCTCAGATACGTGAGAAATCACGCCAATCATGCGACCCGTTTGTTGTAAGTCGACCAAGGTTTGAATCGCAAGATCCAAAGATTCCGGGTCTAAGCTACCAAAACCTTCATCAATAAACAGCGTATCCAAGCGAATACCGCCACTGTACGACTGCACAACATCAGATAGACCGAGCGCTAATGCCAACGCTGCCATGAAAGATTCACCACCTGATAACGTCGCAACATCACGCGTTTTACCTGTGTAGCTGTCCTCAACTACCAAATCCAAGCCTCGTCCTGCCGCACCTTTGAAGCCTTCAGTTTTACGAGCCAAGATATAGCGGCCTTTACTCATCAGACTTAAGCGCTGTGACGCTTGAATCAACACGTCGTCTAATAACACACCAAGGACAAATCGGTGCAGACTGATACGACTACCCGTTTTACCGCTAGCAACGTCATACAAGGTACCAAACACTTTATATTCGTCTTCTAACTTAGTGTTCTTATCATGTAACGTCGCGATGTCATTGCGGACTTTCTCTAGACGTTCAAACAAAGAGCGCGTGCTATCAAGCTGATTACGCGCTTCAACGTAACTTTGCTGAACACTGTTTAATTTAACGTTAAGACCTTCTAAATCAGGCAACGCCAAGTCTTTCAACGTGGAACTCAAGTCTGCCAATGTTTGTTCTAGCTTGATTTGAGTCTGTTTGAACGCCTCAATTTCTTGCTGCCAAACCTGCATCTCGGCTTCATCAACTTTACATGCTAGGAATTGCGCTTCATCCTCGAATGCACTCGCCTGCAACGCTTGCGCCCAATCAGCTTTGGCTGCGCTCAAACGATCGAGTGCTTCATTCAACCACTGTTGATTGGTTGTCAGTTGGCTTTCAATATTGGCCTTCGCAAGCACCGCTTGTTGCAAATGATTTTGTGCATTTTCTAAAGCGGAATTTAACTCCGCAATCTGTTTTTGAATCGCAACAATGTCTTGCTCAAGAACTTCAAGAGAAGAGTACTTAGCATCTAACGAAGCTGAGAGTTTAGCCAATTGCTCTTGGTTCACTTTTATCGTCGATTCATTTGCTGCCATCTGGTTTTGCAGATCATTGATCTTACCTTCCCCAGTGATGCAACGCTGGTTTAACTCATTGACGCTTTGTTCCAACTGAGCCAAGTTAATCGATGACAATTGCTGTAAACGTTCGTTGAACTGATGCATGGACGTTTGTAACGTGCCTAAATCCATTGATGCGTTTTGACCAAGCTCAACGGATAGTTGCTCAATCTGCTGCTTGCATTGTCCGATTGCGATATTGTGCTGCTCCAACTGATTGCTCAATTGGTTAAGCACAACTTGTCCTTCTCGCTCTATATTTCGAGCGTTTTGAACTTGATCCTTAGTGACCTCTTCACCAACAAATTGAGCGGGTTGAGGGTGTTCTACACTACCGCACACCGGACACATTTCACCGGCTTGTAAGCGCTGAGCCAATACAGCGGCTTGAGCATTGTGCCAGCTCAATTCAAGTGTATCTGCTGAGCGTTGAAGTTCTACATATCGCGCTTTTGCTTGGTCAACCGAAGCTTGTTTACTAGGTGTCAACGCATCCAATTTCGCTAGCTCTTGGTTTAAGCCAGTGAGTTTCTGTAGGTCTTGCATCAAACGTTGTTGCTGTTTTATCTCAGCCTCTACACTGCCAATACTTGCAACATCGACTCGAGCTTGATCCAGTGACTTCTGACCTTGTTGCGCCTCTAGCGTTAACTTCTCTTTCAGAGCGCTATATTTCTTCAGTGTTGCTTCAAACTCGGATTTTTGCGTCAAACCTGCGTTAATGGCTTTCTCTAGCTCTGACTTTTCAACCAACTTTCCTTTCATGCCTTCAAGTTGGTATTGCTGCTCTGTCAGTTTTGGCAATTGTGCGGCTTGTTCTTTCGCGGTTTGCAATGCGCCTTCTTTGGATTTTACCGCGTCATTTGCCACAGTAAGATCTTGAGATAGCTTAGCCACCTTTTGCTCAAGCTCTTGCGTTTGCTTTGAGGCGTTTTGTAACGTGACATAAGGCAACTCAACCTTGCTTGCCTTCTTCGCATTGTCTAACTGCAATTGACGTGATGAGACAGCATCGCTCTGTTCCAAATGTTGCTTCAATGCAATTTCGGCTTGCTCGCGCTTTTTAAACTCATTGCTCAATGCTTCTGCTTTTTGCAGATCAGTTTTGACCGCATTTAATTGCGCCAGAGATTCTTGCTCTTGCTTTTGTACAGATTCAAATTGAACAGATAACGCTTCACGCTGCTCTGTTAACTCCACTTCGGAAGAAACACCAGCAACCTGCAGTGCGCCTCGAATTTGGTTATCAAACTCGTCTTTGGCTTTGCTAATGGCACTCGCTTTGTCTTTCAGCGCATATTCAATCTTCTTGTAGATATCCGTTTGGAATAGCTGACCAAAGATCTCTTCACGCTCTTTGGACGTCGCAAGTAACAACTCTCGAAACTTACCTTGTGGCAGCACCATCACTTGGCGGAACTGAGTTTCGTTCAAGCCAATAATATTGGTCACTTCTGTCTTTACTTGCGTTGTTTTGCTAGTGATGAGCTTTTCTTCGTCCGTAATCTCATACAAAGCTGCGGTATGCTTACGCACCGTCATACCCTCACCACGCGCCTTTGGTGCTTCTTGTTCTGGTGAGCGAATTACTCGATAAGACTTGCCGTGTAAAGAGAACTCTAGCGTCACTTCGGTCAATAACGTTGGCGCTGCCATATCGCAACGCATTTGAATACCCTGGCGCTCATTACCCGTCGTTTCACCATAAAGAGCAAAACAAATCGCATCGAGGATCGAGGTTTTACCCGAACCAGTAGGACCGTTGATAAGAAACAGAGGGTTAGTTCCCAGCTTGTCGAATTCAATCGTTTCTGTTTGAGCAAACGGACCAAAAGCCTGCATTGTCAGTTTAATAGGTTTCATGTTTGGTCCTTACTGAGCTTGCTGAGAAAGTTGTTTGATGATGTCACTGATCGCTTGATCTTGTTCTTGCGATAATTGGCCGTCTTGCGCTTCTGAAAAGAAGTCTCGGAACATATCTATCTCACTTCTCGCCAATTTCGCTTGCGCCATTTCCTGCTCGACACCAATTAACATGCCCGGTTTTTCTAGGTGCAAAACATTTGGGTAAACAGTACGTAGCTTTTCCATTGGGTTTAAGATTGCGTGCTTATCCATCAAACGTACCAGCAAGTAGTCTTCGTTTTTCGGATCCGTTTTGCCCTGCTCTATTACTTGTTCAAGTTCACCTTCAATGATTCGCATCTCATGAGGTGCGGAAAGATCAACATGCTCTGCCGAGACAAACCCGTTTTGGTCGACTTCTACCAGCGTGAAACCTTTCTTTTGGTTTTGCTCACCAAAGCTGTATTTCATCAGTGAGCCAGAATAACGAATGTACTCTTCGCCTTTTTTCTGTGGCTGATGCAAATGCCCCAACGCTACATAGTCGAATTTGAGGAAATGCTCATGACTGACGCGGTCGGAGCCACCAATCGATAGTGGACGCTCTGATTCAGACTCAATGGCACCATCAACAAAACAGTGGCTGACTAATACGTTGCGTTGCTCTGGTTGGAAATGCTCAGTGATTTTCTCGGCAAGTAACTTGTGCGCTTGATCGTGGGTCGAAACGGGTTCTTGATAGGCAAAACGGACTTGTTCAGGATCGTTATAAGGCATGCCATAAAAAGCCACTTGCCCTGCGCTTTCGGTTTCAATAACAACAGGGGTAAGCATGTCTTCGAAGTTACTGATAATGTGAAGACCCGCATTTTTCATCTGTTCTGAACCAAAACCTAGACGCTCTGCACCATCATGGTTGCCAGAAATCAAAATCATCGGCGTGTTTAGCTCACCACAGATGCGCTTTACTACTTTATTCAGTAGTTCAATTGCGATGGTTGGTGGGACAGAACGGTCATAAATATCACCAGCAACCACCACTGCATCAACTGGGTTGTGTTCAATGTATTGGATTAACTGGTCAAGAACCGCTTGCTGATCGTCAAGTAAAGAGACGTTATGAAACTGTCGGCCAAGGTGCCAATCTGAGGTATGGATAAACTTCATTCGAATTCACTTTCTGCCATCAACATGGCGCTATCTTATTATCCCCCTAGGATATCGTGAGTTCGTATGCTTTTCATGTGGTTTATCAAGTAACACAGCAAATAAAGCTATACGTTTTTCAACACTCAAACCCACGTATATGTTGTACCAACTACGTACCCTCTGGGCTCGATATCTAGCTGTAATTGATGAAAGCCCTTTTCGGGATCCCTAATTTGTTTCTCGAATGCATTTATTGCTTTCAACAAACCACCACATACACCAAGAAAGCCCAATTTAGCATCTAGAAATTCGTAGTTCGTTGCTTCCGTTATCCAAGGAACCAGATACTTTATTGAATTTAACCAAAGTGGCTCATTAGCATCGAGAGATAAGGAGAGCGAGGTAAACAAGGAACTACTTCTGAATGATAGCTGCGACACTACCTTGTCAATCGCGCCTTGATTGGTGGAGTTTGCGAGGTCAACTCTAGCAGGCAAACACTCAAGTCCTGTATCACAAGGGAACGCTCTAGCTAAGATGAGCGCACCGTTATTAAGCTTTGTTTGTGCCTGATTGGTAGCTGGCTGTATAGCCAAAATCCAGCAATCGTTTTGCTTTGTTACTCTTTCAATATGAGAAAGCGCTAGCAAGAAAGATGCATTTCCGTATGGATATATTTGAAATTTAGTATCACTTTCAAATTCAACTGTCGCTCTTAGCATTTGCATCGTGGATTGAACTTCATGCTTTTCAGTATCGGCGGGTAAAAGAACAATCAAAGTTCCTTTAATACAGAAATTCTTAAGCTGTTGCGCATAGGAGCTGATAGTTTCGCTCGGTCTACTATCTAAATGGTGCTGCAGTGGATTCATTGACATTGAGATGTTGGGATCAGCAAAGTCGAAGAGCGATTTAATGCTAGAGAATTCGCGTCCATTTAAACATACCATCTGTGCTTCAAAACCTAACGTCAATTTAACCACCAATGAGTACAGTTGGGTTTCCTATAACTATTCGTCCTCCATGGGAGGTTGCATCACCAGCACGAGCTGCTGCTTTTCCGTTGATTTTTACACTAGATGAACCTGCGGAAATACTGTCTGGCGGTCCAACGCATACCAGCTTGTCTCCTTGTCTTGCGGCGGGAATCCCCCCAATTTTAACATTGGGGGATCCCATCACTACAGGCCCACCAACATGAGGGATCTTTCCTGTTTTTTTAGGACAGACATGAAAACTACCAATCACTGCCGAAGGCTTACCCATGACTCCTCCTTAGTTAAGAGAGATTTGACCCGCTTTTAGTGCAATCGCAGATCCATTAATAGATATCTTGCTCCCTTTGATGTTAATTTCTCCAGAGCTAGACATCTCTATTGATGCTCCTCCGACTTTAATTTCAATGCTCTTACCCGCTTTTAAAGCAAGTGACTTCCCGATATCTCCGGAATAGTTCTCGCCCACTTCAACTGACAGGTTTTTACCTATAGTTTGCATCGAATCATTAGTAACCTGCTCGGTTCGACAGTTTTCTATTGAGATTTCGACATTATCTTCAACAAGCATTTGAAAGAGTTTTTCGGCGTGAAGGTAAATATGTTCCTCACCTGGTTTATCATCAAAGCGTAACTCATTGAAGTTGCTAGCACCTTTCTGGATAGAACGCGATTTATAACCGCTTTGTGAACTCTGCTCTGGTAACGAATAAGGAGGTAACTGACTACCGTTGTATAGAGCCCCAGTAACTATTGGTTGATCGGGGTCACCATTAACAAATTCAACTATTACTTCTTGACCAACCCTAGGGTGAAAAACTGCTCCCCAACCATTGCCAGCGATATTCTGAGCGACCCTAATCCAACAAGAGCTGTTTACATCGTACTTGCCTTTCCTATCCCAGTGAAACTGGACCTTAATTCGACCATGTTTATCAATGTATATCTCACCATCTTTATTACCAGTCACAATTGCGGTTTGTAGCCCTTTTATTTCCGGTTTCACATAGTTTACTGCCGGACGCAAAATCGTTGTCGAATCAACGCAAGTAAATGCAACCCTTACCCCTTGAGAGGCGGTACCACCTTGGCCAGTCTGGTTGAAAACAGAAGCTGATAAGACAACAGACTCTAAAACGTACTCTTTGCCTATTCGAGATTTATCTTCATGTTTTTTAAATTTAAAGCACTTACCAACCGTAAAGGTTCGACATGTTGCTTCTCCACCACATAAGTATATGTTTTGTTGAATTGACTCAATTGCATGCATATTCCTAGAAGCATAATGGTCGGCAGTCTCGGACTCTCCCATATATTCAAAGTGCTCACTGGAGGGAATGGTAAATAACGCCGAAGCACCATTTACACTGTTTTTCGGGAAAGCCGCTGGCTTTAACATGTTAAAACCCGTTTTATGGCTTGCTTTCGTAGCAATAGCTTGGCTTTCACTCCAGGCAGATATGTGACTTGCACTGGCAGTACCACTGTCATGGTCTACCATAAATTCCACCCCTGGCTTGTAATAGCTTACATCATCAAATATTTCAATAGTATGAGAAGATTTCGAATGCACAAAGCAGAATGATAGACCCTCTTCAGCCAATATTCTCTTTACAAAGCTTAAGTCAGACTCTTCGTATTGAACTCTATAAGTATATTTTGGGTAACTTTTATTTAACTTGAAGCTGAATGAAACTCCATGTTCCGACAAAACTTCAGAAATAATTTCTTTCAAGTCTTTGTTTTGGAAAACTCTGCAATTAACACGGTATTGACAAAATATAAATTTAGGTTCAATAAAAATTTCTATGTTCTTATAGTTCTCGCCATCATTTTCTTTACTTATTCTTGTTCCAGTTAGTTTTGCTCTTGAAACAACACCATGAAAATATCTTGGTTGAGAAGAAACATCTTTATTATTCTCAAGTGTGATGACAACCTCATTGCCAATAATACTATTTAGTTCACCTTTTTGACCATTAAAGTAGGCATTGGCACGCAATGAGAAAAGCTCTGAAGCCTTTTCTCTGTATTCAAAGGAATTCAAAATAACGGCATCTTTCCCAAAAGGAGTAGATATGCTTATAAAGTTATTATCTTGTGTCGCTTTTTTCATTACATACTTCTTTAAGAATAGCGGGGACATTTGCCCCCGCAGCCAAATTACATTTGTTGACCTTTAACACCACTATAGCCATATACAAGTGGCGCAGAAGTGTTGTTCTTATCATCCGTCGGTGTCACTGTCATCATCATTTCTGTGTAGGAAATAGTGATTGTTTCCATTGGACGGTCATCTTGAATTGATACTGAGTAGTTTGAAATCATTGCATCTGTAAGTTCGATCTTCATGATTTCTTCTACTTTCTCACCCTGCTTCGTGATGTGGAAAACAGCAGGTTTACCTTTACCGATCGTTGCTTCTTTAAACAAATCTGGTGAAGCACGATCTTGAAGTTTAGTGATAGTAAGATCATACAAACGAGTCGCGCTGGCTTCACGATCCATTGCTGTACCAGTGTATGACGAAATCTCACGGCCCACACTCCAGTCAACAGATAGCAGTGTGATTAAATCCTTGTATTGCTCAGCAGTTGCCTCACCTTTAATATCTGCGTATTTAAGATACGTATTAGACTGCATGCTAATCTCCTATAGCATTAATAATTGACATTTAACTATATTAAAATCATATCAGCTAAGTGAAATGATTATTGATTCATGTATCAAAAGGTTAGTTTTAAATACAAACTTTTATAACTTTATTTTGTTATATTTTTAAGCGCTGAATTACTTAAATTTAATTTAATTCGATTCTCTTCTCAGTTTACTTTTTCAATGAAACAGATGTTAAGAAACTGAGACAATTAATTCATCATTGGTATAATCCACAAAAATATCTTTAATTTTCTTATTACTGAGAACTGACGACAATATTTCATTAGAAATTCGAGGAAGAAGAAGGTTTTCCATCATGGTTTGAATGGCCCTCGCACCACTTTCAGATTCATTGCTACTTTCTACTAGATGTAAGATGTAATCATCTGTAACTGTAAGAGTTGCACCATAATGGTCAAAAACTCGCGCTTTTATCTTATTAATCTTTAGCTGACTAATATTAATCAATACTGATTTGCTAAGTGGTACGTATGGTAAAATATTGACTCGCCCTAAAAACGCTGGTTTGAAATCCTTAAGTAAGTCTTCACGTAGCGCTTCTTTTAGTGATTGAGGATCTGGCGCAAGTTCTGGGTCACTAAACAAAGTGGTAGTCGTATCAGAACCTGTATTAGCAGTCATGATTATAATCGTGTTCTTAAAATCAATATCACGTCCTTCGCCATCTTTAATGATTCCCTTATCAAAGATTTGATAAAAAATATCTTGTACTCCAGGATGAGCTTTTTCCATCTCATCAAGCAAAATTACACTATATGGTTTTCTCCTTACGGCTTCAGTAAGAACTCCTCCCTCACCATAGCCGACATACCCAGGTGGAGCACCCAATAGTAAGGAAACTTTGTGCTCTTCTTTAAATTCAGACATGTTGATTGTCGTGACACTATCTTCACTCCCATAGACCTTCTCCGCGATAGCTAGTGCAGACTCTGTTTTGCCTACACCACTTGGCCCGACTAGTAAGAAGACACCATTAGGTTTAGTCTCATCCATAAGTTGAGCTCGGGCAGTCTTTATTACTTCTGCCATAACCTCTAAAGCATGATCTTGCCCAACGACTCTTTCACACAAACTGTCTTTCAGGTTCAGTACCGCTTCAATTTCATCATTTTGAAGTTTACCAAGTGGAATACCAGTCCAGTCTGATATAACTTCCGCAACTAAGGTTTCATTCACATGCGAGAATACAAGCGGATCTGCGCTAAGAGACAGTTTTTCTTCTATTTCCACTAGCTCTCGTCTATCTTCATCTAAACCATCTTCGGTTATCTTTAGACGTAATGCTTTTGCTTGAGAGACCCACTCAACTTCTTCACGCCAACGTTCTTCTAGCGCTATTATTTCTCCCTTTAACACCTCAATTTCGTGACCAACTTGGCCAACGTTATGTCCGAGATCTGAACCAAATAAAGCTTCCTTAGATAACTGGGTGAGTTCTTCTTCTTTCAAGGTTAATTTCTTGCGTTTAGAATCTAGCAATCCTGGCGTTGATGACTGACTCAACGCAACCCTAGAACAAGCCGTATCAAGAACTGAGACTGCCTTATCCGGGAGTTGACGACCATTGATATACCTAGCAGAAAGTTGAACAGCAGAGGCCAAAGCCTGGCTAGTAATATATACATCATGATGGTCTGCCATAACCGTCAGCAAACCTCGTAACATATCAATCGCTAACTCAGTGGATGGCTCGTCAACTTTAACAACTTGAAATCTCCGAGTTAAGGCTGCATCTTTTTCAAAGTATTTCTTGTATTCTGCCCAAGTTGTTGCAGCAATCGTTCGGAGTTCCCCTCGAGCTAAAGCTGGTTTGAGTATATTGGCTGCATCACCTTGACCAGCTTGTCCGCCGCTACCAATAAGTCCATGAGCCTCATCAATAAACAGAATGACAGGATCAACTGATTGATTAACTTCCTTAATTAGATTTTTTAAACGATTTTCAAACTCCCCTTTCATTCCCGCACCAGCTTGCAAAAGGGCTAGGTCAAGAGACTTGACCGATACATTTTGCAAAGCAGGGGGAACATCTTTATCCACTATTCTCTGCGCTAAACCTTCGACCACTGCAGTTTTACCTACACCAGCCTCCCCAGTTAAAATGGGATTGTTCTGCCTACGCCTTAGAAGAATATCTATCATTAACCTGATTTCATCATCTCGACCTATCACAGGATCAATAAGTCCCAGTCGTGCTTGCTCAGTCAGGTCAATGGTAAACTGCTCTAAAGCTCCACCAGCGGTCTGGCTCACATGTGTTTTGCTTTCGGTATGCTCTCCAAGATTTAACAACTTATTTGGATCGATTTGACTTAATTCAGGGCTCACCGCACTCAACATATTAATCAGCGTATCATCAGACAAATAAGCGTATAGCACATGAATACAAGTCAACTTATCTTGCTTGAACTCAATAGTTGCAGCCATAAATGCATTTTGCATAACGGTCACTGTATGTGCAGATAAACCAGGGACTGTTTCACATCCTGTCTTATATTTTTCCAACTGAGTGAGTAATTCATTCAGTACCGTTTGCTTATCTATATCTAACTTGTCGAACACATCTAAATACAGATCTTCTGGGTGCTGAATTATTGCTGTAAGCCAATGGGATAATTCAATACTATGGTGAGTCCGCGAGCTTGCCAATGCCGCTGCTTGTTCCAATGTTTCTTTAGCATGAGGTGACAACCGCTCAACCAACGCTGATAATGATAACGAAGCCATTTTATTTCCCTTTAAATATTAATTGTTATTTCACGATCTTCTGTACGATCATGTATTTTTAAAACAGAGCCAAAACCTAGCTGCCCTTGTTGCTTAGACAGACGCGCTTTAGGAAGCATGCTATGTTGTGTTGTTAGCTTCCAGTGAAGCTGTTTGTGTTCGCCTATGAATGCTGATGCGGCACGCTTGACTGTTTTTAGCCGAGCATGAAATGGAAGGAGCTCGCTCACTTGTTCTGACTTTTCTGGAAGTAGTTCTATTGTTGCACTGGCATTAATATCCCATGCTCGTTTTCCAATTGATGCGCCATTTCCTAACTGAGAAAACTGCCCCTCTGGATTTGAGTTAGATGTTAAACGAGTCTGCTCTTTCGGCTTCAGATACAGCCATTGCCCTTTAAATTCATGAACCTTTGCGTCGCAACTTGCTAAGGATTCGATAATGCTCTTCAACGCATATTTACTTTTAACTGGTGAAGAATGATAACCGCCAAAGTGTTGCGCTAAATGACTATTATCGCTGGAGATTGAATTCAAGCAGTCTGCATAAGGTGACCTTTCCATTCTCGAGTGAGCTCGTACTTGGACCGTTACCTGACTTAACTGCCAACTTCGATAATACAAAGAGAGCAGGCGATGGTTAAAAATGTCGTAAAAGTCGACCATTGCTGAATCGCTCTCTCGCAGCCTCGCTAGTGCAAGCTCACTATAGTGTTGCGGTAGAACGCCCTGCTCTCCTATCAGCCCAATCAAGTTTGTTTTGACTTGTAAACGGTCGTTGCCTCCCCGTTCAACACAACAAACTTGGTTGTTCTCATACCCTAGTTTTGCATTGACTTTCAGATTAATGCGTTCATTTTTTGGTAGAGCATCGGTTCCAATTTGAGCCTCACGCTTTAATACTTCAAACTCAAGAAGGTGAAGAACCTCAAACAAGGGATGCTTAGTTATTTCGTCAAAGAACGGTTCTGCATTCATAGGAGTGGCTTCTCTCCTGTCATCGCTGGCCATAAATGAAAGCGCTTACCGGTCGACTTAAGTTTTACCTCTAGCTGGGTAAAAATGTTGACTTCAGCGTATTGAGAAAAATAAATAGACAGTACACTTCCTAATAGAAAAATCTGCTCTGGCGGTAAAATTTGGTCGGAAATCATCAGCGTAATTCTGATTCCATGCGCAAAGCCTACTTTGCCTCCAGCGCTTATACGTCCCGTGGTCTTCTCGTATTCAAGATGAACTAATGAATCAACTAGCGCCTTTGTTTCTGCTGTACCATTGAAAGCGAAGAGGTTTAGTGTCTGCTTTAATGTAGATAACCCATCTTCGCCAGAAAAATGATTCAGAGTCAAAAGCTTGGTTAACTGCCAACGGGTGCTTTCATCCATTTCTGCTCTAATGGTTGCAGATAAAGAAGTGAGGCACTTCACACTAGAGAAATTGTCATTTACGTCGGGTAAGGCTACTTCGGGAAGCCCGCCACCGAATGGCAACTTTTGAGGAAGGTTTCGATTGCAACATTTAGCTTGGACATACATCAACCAATTTTCTCTACTTTCGGGAGCGAAGATTTGATGCTTTTTGTCAACGAAAGACAAATAGCTTTCTCGCCCAGGTTCATCATATCCCCCTGCCCAGTTCTTATCTTCTCTCCTCATCAGCCAGTATATTTCACCGCTTCCTAGGTAATGGGTATGCTCACCAGAGTAATAACTAGGGAGGTTTTTATATGCTTTATTCCAGTTTCTTAAGGTCACATCAGAGATAGAAACAACTTCTGTGCTCTCTGCATCTTGGTATTGAGGAACCAAATGATAGTCATAATCCGAAGGTGTTAATCGATGGGGCTCCATCGTACTTTGGAACAAATTGATGATTGGTGTACAACCAAGCATGAGACTATCCTCACCCACTTGTTTAGGTAGCCAATCGTCACTTACATCAAAATAGAAATTGATCTCCAACTCATGAGTGCTACCAATCATGTCGTATTGGAGTTTATCTAGCTCAAAAAACATAAATTTTTGAGGAAAATGTAAGTACTCAACAAGCAAACGCGATCCTGAAAAGCTTCTTTTACTATATGGTACAACTCGATCTGAATCGGAGAATCCGACCTCTTTAATACATCTTTTCGAAACGGAATGAACTTCCTTGCCATTAATAACAAATGAAATCCCAATCAAGTGTTGAAATACCATCTGATAAAGTCGCAAAGATAGTTGAGGTTGGCCATTTAGATAGAACTTTAGAGATTCAACACCTAAATCGGCTAATGAACTTTCCTCATCATTTGATGAGAGACAGACCTTTAGCATAGATTGCGCTTTCGATTCCCATCTCGATCCTACCGGCTTTACCGGTGCGTTTTCGAACGAGCTACTCACCACTTCAACTGGAAACATCTTAGTGAGATAACACGTTCTAAACTCGCATTCTTTAAAACCAGGGGCTCCTATTACTACCTTTTCCCCTACCGGTACTTCAAAATGATCTGTGGTAGAGTCAGAGCAACGCATTTTTATGATCGACATTGATGGAATTGGAGCATGAAAATCCGGAAATAGCTGCCCAGCTAAGGCTTCAGTAAACTGAGGATAACTGTTGTCTAAATTCTGCCTGATTCTAGCGGTTAAAAAAGCACAGCCTTCGAGTAAACGTTCAACATGAGGGTCATCTACTTGTTCTTCACTAATTCGTAGCCTAGAGGCAATTTTAGGGTACTGTTCCCCAAACTCCTGTCCCTTATGGCGTAAATAAGCCAGTTCACGATTATAATACTTTAGAAAATCTTCGCTCATTTTGCTTTACTCAGTTTCATTCCTAGGCTGACTGGTTCAATTGCAGAATTAAACGTAACTTTGTGCATGCTTTTGTCGATCAAGCACACCGCTCCAATTCTTAAACTTAGAGAGCGGTCTATTGAGTTATTTTCATTTGCAATGGATACAGATACCTCTTTCAAACGAGGTTCGAACTCTTTAATTGCAGAGCTTACAATGTCACATAACTGCTTTTGCCCATCTTGGCTACTGTATGGCATTGATGAAAAGTCAGGTAAACCATAGTTCAGTATCGAATAACGCAATTCCAACAAATCATCAGGTAATGCCGTCCAACCAATACGGCTGTTAAGCATTGCTTCTAAATCCCTCAATAAGTTATCAAGAACACATTGCTGTGTGATCGGAAAGTCTTTTTCGATTCGAGATGAAGGCTCACTATCTATTAGCTTATCGATTATTGATGCACCGACCATATTCTACTGTGGTACCTCAACCTGACGCTCCAGAGTAGTTAGATTGCAGATTGGTAACGAATCATCACCGACTAGCCAACATTTTTGCCCCTGACCAAGAAAAACTTTTTCCCCAAACGGTTTCCAATCTGTTTCCCGTCCGAGTTTCTGAGCATTACTCTCAGAGTCAATATAGGTTAAAGGCATATGAGCTTCCCCTTCACCTAATCCTTCAATATCAAATTCTATTGGTCGCCAAATGTTTTCTAGGATTGTTTGGGCGGGTCTCAACTCTAAATACACAACACTACTAAGGGGAACTAGGAAGTAATTCCCTTTACTTGAGAAAAGTTCTAGATAGCCACCTAGTCGGTCATCAATATCTCTAACATCTAATGTTTCAGTACCATTGACTACAAATGGTTCAATGGTTCTGTCTGATTCAAGCTTCCGAGATAGTGCTAGGGCTTGCTCAAAATTGGAGCTAGTAAAAGCAAGGTTTAAATCAACCTGAGACTTAGTCATTTGCTCATTTTTTCCAAGGATTTGCGCCGACGCGGCTCCGAAAGCAAAATCCGCACGTGCCTGCGCGGCTTTCACAAGGTGTCTTAGTTGGCTAGCGCCAGCTAGGTATTCTGGAAATAGCTTTATCGACTGCATCAACTGCTCATCTGCGCGCTCATAATCGCCCTTGATGCACAATAACTCTATAAACACGCTGCGAAGGTTTGCATCTTTTGGTTCACCTTTAATATTATCGGTGATCACATTCAAAGCAGAGTCTAGTTCTGATTGTGCTAATAGATCTTTCCATTGCATCTTTTTTTCCTTATGCAGAGTGTTCTGGTGATAACTCTGTTATTAATTTAATACTTGAGACCATTTGGTCTAACTGAAAATGAGGTCTTAGATGGACAATTGAATAGTAGTGTCCCGGGCTGTCTCGTTTTTCACGCACTCTTATTTGAGCTTCATTTAAAGGGTACTTTGCCCTTAATTCATCTGATGCTTCATCAGAGGCTGTTGTGTATTGGTGCAACCACTTTTGAAAATCTCTCTCAATTGCACTCGCATCTTGGTAACTACCAACTTTATCTCTCCCCATCACTTTAATGTAATGAGCAATTCGTGATACACACAAGGTATACTGCAGCATGGAAGTTAACTTGTCGTTCGCTTCAACTGTTTTGTCTTGGTATTTTGTAGATTGATAAATGGAGACATTGGACATCAACCCAACCATATCTGTTTCAGCTACAGGAGAAATTGGAATAAAGCCACAATCTGAAAGCACTTGCTCTTTCTTTTCAGATAACTTTAAATTTAACGGACAACGCTCGCGGTAGTTTTTGGCGTCTAACTTCAGTTTCGAACGTGCTGGAGCAACAACCAAACCCTGGCTATAGTCCCCTTGCTTAACTCCCCTAATATGAGTAAACCAGCCATGCTCTTGGTATGCTCGGATCGCAACTGCAGCAAAGCAATACGCCCCACTTCCCCATAAAAGCTCTTTGTCTGAAAGCTTTACACGTTCTTCGAAGACGAAATGCTCACCTCTCGAACCATCCGGCTGATAGGGTAAACGGAACAAAACATTGGGAGCTGTCATCCCTATAAACTTAGAGTCATCAGAATTTCTAAGTTCTCGCCACTTTAAATATTCAATTTGCTCAAACTGAGATGAAAACTCTTTTATCGATGACAACTCACAAAACCTGTCGACACCAAATATCTCTGGCGAAGCCGAGAAAATGAACGGGCTAAACGCGGCAGCCGCACTTTGAGAGATCTTACGAACCACCGAGATATCTTTATCGAACTTACTGGCATTGTTTCCAAGCTCATAGTCCCCGATCACTACACCAAAAGGCTCACCTCCCGGCATGGAGTATTCATTTTGGTAAATCAATTTGAAAAGTGCAGATTGATCGAATTCAATTGCTTTCAGTGAATCTTTACTAATCTCATCCCAAGTTGCAGCCATTACCTTTATCTTCACCGTATCTACAGATTGCTTGTCTATCTGCTCGCAAAGATATTGCGTTCCAATCCAAGTGCGCTCTAGCTTTTGAAATGTTGGATGATGAATAATTTCATTCAACTGATTTTGTAATAGCTCATCGATATGATTGATAGTACTCATTAGGCTATGACGAAACATTTCCAAGCTCTCAGATTTTGACCCTTCCAACCACATTCGTGCCGAGAGTATTGAATCAGATGAATCTAAAAAATTAGAAAACCAATAGCTGTCTAGTTCTGCATGACCACTGTCGACAAACTCGTGTTTTAACTGAGTCGGTTCAACAAAATTCAATCCAGATTTCGTATTCATGACCTAATAAGTACTCTTCGATTATTAGTAGAGCTTGTGGCGCACTAGGCTAGTTATCCACCTGATTGGGGAATTTTAGCGACTAAACGTAAAGAGGTCGTTAGCTCTTCCATTTGTAGCCATGGCTTTAACCAAGCGACCGCATTGTATGAACCTGGTGCTCCAGGAATCTCTTTCACTTGTACACGAGCATCCGCTAGAGGGTATTTTGCACGGATCTCTTGCCCACCGCCTTCGGACGCATTGACATAACTGAGGATCCATCGATTTAGCCATGATTCAACATCTTCAGCTTCCATGAAACTACCTATCTTGTCTCGCGCCATCACTTTTAAGTAATGTGCAAAACGTGAAGTTGCCATCATATAAGGTAGTCGAGCTGAGATAGCAGCATTTGCTGTTGCATCCGGTGAGTCATACTTAGCAGGTTTTTGACAGGTTTGAGCGCCAAAGAAAACAGCATAATTGGTATTCTTGTAGTGACACAGTGGTAAAAACCCAAGCTTACCTAGCTCCGCTTCGCGCCTATCAGTAATACCAATTTCAGTTGGACACTTCATGTCCGGATCACCATCGTCACTCATAAAGAAGTGAGTTGGTAGATTTTCAACACGCCCACCGCCTTCAGCGCCTCGAATCGCGGTGCAGAAACCGTATTTTGAAAATGCATCTGTCAATTTTGCACCCAACACATATGAAGAGTTCATCCAACAGTAATCATTGTGGTCCGCATTGACGGCGACGCCTGAAACCGCATCTACATCAAACTCTTCAAAACCAAACTCTTCAACGGGTGATGTTGCTTCGCCATATGGTAATCGAGCAAGTACTTTTGGCATGGTCAAACTTACAAAGCGTGAATCCGCACTTTCTCTAAAAGAGCGCCACTGAGTATACTCAAGTGATTCAAAGACTTTCTCAAGATCACGAGGCTTAGAGAGCTCAGTCCATTCATCGAAACCAAATAAAGCAGGTGATGCTGCGGAAAGGAATGGAGAAAAGCCAGAAGCCGCTACGTTCGACATTAGACGAAGTGTTTCGATATCTTCCGGATGATTTGTAAACTCATAGTCACCGATAAGAGCGCCATATGGTTCGCCGCCTGCACTACCAAACTCTGACTCATAGACTTTTTTAAAGATCTGGCTTTGGTCAAACTCAACCGCTTTACTCAAATCTTTGTGCAACTCTTTCTTGGTTGTACTCATCATTCTAATTTTCAATGAAGAGCTTGTCTCTGAGTTCATCACTAGATAGTTTAACCCACGCCAAGAACCCTCTAACTTCTGTAATTCCGGGTGGTGCATGACTTCAGATAACTGCTCCGAAATCTGCTTGTCTAGTAGAGTTATTGCTTCACGAAAAGTAACTGTTAGGTTTTTATTCCACGAGACGGTACCTTTCATAGCTTCTTCAGTAAGAGTTTTAATCAACTCTTCTGCACGAGAAGCTTCCGTTTGCTTAGTTGCTCCAATCGCTTGCTCCAAAAATGAGTAAGACTGCTCTTCTACTGTTGGATCGAGTTGCTTTTCAAGTTCAGTACTCATTATTCAGCCCCCTCTTTACTTGGTTCCTGCTTACCAAGTTTTAGCTCTCCTGCCAACTTCGTAAGGTTGTCGGTATTATTCAGAACATCTTCGAGGATATTTTCCAACTCTTCAGATCGATCGACTTTGGTCATCAGATCTCTCAATTTATTTCTTGTTTCCATTAGCTTACGCAAGGGATAAACTTGATTAACAATTGCCGCGGGTTCAAAGTCTTGCATCGAATTAAAACTCAAATCTACTGCGAATTCCGAGTCGTCATTCGCTAACTTATTCGCAACCTTGAACCGAACAGATGGACTCATTTTCTTTAGCACATCATCAAAATTATCTCGGTCAATTTGAATAAATCGGCGATCTTTAAGAGGCTTTAACTCCGAAGTGTTCTGTCCAGCAAAGTCCCCCATCACGCCTACAACAAAAGGAAGCTCTTTTTTAAGCGTTGCGCCTTCTGTTTCAACATCATAGGTAATGTGAACACGAGGCTTCCTTACTCGTGATAGTTTCGAGTGGATACTCGTCATACCGTTCTCCCTTTATCCTTCATTGTTTTGATTTGCTATGCCAACCTGACGGAAATAGCTGTTTTTTGCATCCCCATCGGAAATTAGTTCCGCCAATAAATCTGGCAGAGGCATTCCACACCAACGAATCACTTGCTCGATGGTGTAAGAAACTGGTGAGTGAGGTTCCGTTTCACGGAAAAAATCCGCGACATTCTGTAACTGATTGATTGCCTGCTCTCTCGAGCGCATATTGGTTGCTAACAGCTCTGTTGAGTCGACCTGAGAAATAATCTCTTCTGGAACATAATCTTGTTCAAGCTCATCGTTGATGGTTTCTGCCTTTCCCCTTTGGCTTGGGTAACGCCCCCCAAGCACATGCTTAAGTGCCGAGAGTATTGAATCTAACTTTTGATATATGTAAGAGCTAGGTGTTACATCACCAACAGCTTTATCTAACGTTTCAGAAAATTTACTAAATGAAGCAATTGCATACTCGAGGTCGGCTATTAAATCGATATAAAACTCATCAGAGGTCGTTTTTACCGTTTCAAGAATCTTAGCCAGTTCAATCGCTCCCCCATCAACCTTATAACGACGCTTATCTTCATCTAATCGTTCTAAGTCTATGGCCTGTTGATACTCCCAATAGGCAAATGCCTGATCAATGCCCATTTCAGTTAAAGGTATAGAAGCAATTGGAAATATTAGCGTGCCTTCTGACTCAATCCCATTTAGACCAATTAGCGAGGAGATACGCGTTTCCATCCCATCTTCATCAGGCATGGGATAGATATCATCCCAGTAAGTATCTACCAACCCGGTTGCTAGCTCATAGCCGATACCCATCCCTCTAAACCCATACAATCGAGTCAGTGCTTCTATTAGCCAAGCGACAAACTCAAGGTCTTTGGCTTGGTTTGACAAGACATCAGGCACCTCTTCCAAGAATACTCGCCATAACCCGCTATGGAGCAATATGGATTCTTCTTCGATGATTGCATTACGCTCTTCATTTCGGGCAAGCATACGTTGATCTTTTAATCGATAGTATGCGGACTGCGGGGAAACATCTTCTCTGGGATCAATTCCGGTAGCCAAACTACCCTTAATTGGCTCCAATGCAGCCTCATACCAATCAAACAAATGAGAGTTGGTACTCATCTAGAGCCTCCATTCATAAAGACAGGAATCGTCGCATCATTGTTACCATCGACTTCCAACTCGACTTTATCGCTACGCGCTTTTACGATCGTACAAGTGACGTTATCACTCGCCCCTCTCACCAAAGCCGAATGCAATAACGCTAGCCCAGCTTGACTCACCGTATCAGCTTGTAGCGTAGCTTTAATCTCTTGGTCACTAAGTTCTTTCGTTAAGCCATCACTGCATAACAAAAATTGGTCACCGTCCAAAAGTTGACCTGAAACCTGATCAATAGTGACATATTCATCAACACCAATTGCTCTAGTGATTACATTCGCTAGCGGGTGTGATTCTGCATCCTCCAACGCTAGTAAACCTTGGTCAACCAAATCCATTACTTGGCTATGATCACGAGTTTTCTGAGTAAAAATATTGTTCCTGAGTTGATAGATTCGGCTATCTCCAACCCACAGGCAATGAAAGTAACCATCATTGATGAATAACAATGTCAAAGTTGTTCCCATTGTTGCCCCATCCAGTTCCGATTGTGCGTATTGATATATAGCCGCGTTTGCTTGTTGTATTGTGACTCTCAAATCATCAATACTGCTTACATCGTCATCAATAATTCGACGCTCAATATGATCAACTAACATCTGGCTTGCGATATCACCAGCGCAGTGTCCACCCATTCCGTCAGCAACAACCCAGACTCTTTTTTCGGTCATATCCAATAAAGCATCTTCGTTGTATGGTCTTACCTTGCCGGCGTGGCTCTTCGCAAATGTAAAATAATTCCAATTCACTCTACTACCATCCCCACTGTTTCCAGTTTCCATCAAGCATCGCTGAAAACTGGCCAATTGAAGGCAAGCCACTTGTAATAACCATCGAGGACTCCACAGCTTGTGACCCCTCAGTCCACCAAAAACACGGATGATTTCCCACTGTGGCGAGCATGTGGTTTAGCAAAACTCGTTGACCGAACAACTCCGAAAATCTAAACACGGCATTCGCGGTACTCGGATCTAACAACTCTGCGATATAGCTAGTTGGCTCTATGCTTTCTAAACCTTCACCTGTTTCTTTTAAATTGTGATGCCACTTATCAAATTGAAACTCATCACCTAATACCTCAAGGGCCAAGCGTTCTGTCGTTTGAGTCCAATCCCGGCTTTCCCAGTAATCAATAGCCCGGCCGCGAACCGGCCTAACTACAGAAAAGTGAAAATAACGTCCAGCGGCATCGACACTCGGAATCAAAGTGCCGATATAAGTAGCATCTCCAATATAATTTTGGTCTAAGGCAAAGTGCCAAATTGGAGCATTAAGAAATAGCTCAACCCAAGTCTCATTCAACTGCTCTTTGCTCACCGCTAACACGGCTTGTTGCCAATCATGAAACTGTGAAACAAACTCAGATGGTAATCCTTCCTTGATAAAATCCCCTTTAGAAGGAATTTTACCAATATAGCCCCAACTTTCGGTTATAAGGTTTGTGGACATCTAAACCTCTCCATATCGTTGGACCAAAATGGATTAAAAGCACTTTTGGGAATCAATTCG
Organism: Vibrio rotiferianus; assembly: GCF_002214395.1. Taxonomy (NCBI): domain Bacteria; kingdom Pseudomonadati; phylum Pseudomonadota; class Gammaproteobacteria; order Vibrionales; family Vibrionaceae; genus Vibrio; species Vibrio rotiferianus. The sequence continues at coordinate 1,697,825 of NZ_CP018311.1, read as the reverse complement.
AGTTGCACCTTATTTCCTTTCAAATCAATCATGACAATGTTGTCTTTTCTTGACTCCGGTCTTGCTTTCAAAGATTGGTCCAGTAGCTTAAAGATGCCCCATTCACCTTCATAAGTGTGTGATATCTCACGCTTCGAGTCCGGTGGTGTGAATACAATCCTCGTTTGCGCCGTCTTCGATGGCCACGTGAGGTCTCTCGCTCTTGCTGGCCCATGTTTATAAACTAAGTCTTGCTTACCAAGTTCTAATACAAACCTTGTTATATGCTGATCTAGATAAACAGGTTTCATTCCAAAATCGACTTTTAACGAGTTATCTAATTCAAAGAATGATTGTCTAATTTTTTGAGCTCGTTGAAAGACAAGTAACGTTTGTGTTTTCACTCCAATCTCTTTTTCAAACTTCCAACGCCCCTGAGTAGTATCAACAAATGGTTCTAGGTACTCTTGAAAAAAAGCATCCAAAGTACCGCCGTATCCGAAGAAGCGCTTAAAATCTTTCAAGCGAACTTCTTTGTCAGCACTGGGTTTAAAAGGGTATCTTCCTGCAATAGTTTGGTTGTATGCTTTGACGACTCTGGTTTGCCAAAGTCTGTTGAGGTGATCCTTGGAGCCCGACTCTGCAAACTTGACGGATTCTTGGGAAAGCTCACCCAACCATTTATTAAATGGTTTAGGCAATACGGCCTTCGCTGCAGAAAATGAAGACGCTACTTCTTGAGTAAGAGTGCCGTCCAGTATACTTTTATATGCTATTTTTTGATTATTTCCCGAGCTAGACAAATCAGTGAGGTAAGATCTTAGATTCAACATAGCATCTTGGATGTCGCTATAGTCTTTCTCACTTAAATGCAGAATATCAGCAAAGTGTATTTCTACCTCCTTTCCTGGCAGTGATACGGCGAATTCACTTTCATCGGGTAAATAAAGATCTAACTTATCTGCAGTATTCGAAAACTTGACCTTGGCAACTTTAGCCGTAACCTCTGACGCTGCTTTTTGGTTTTGAGTCAACGTCACTTTAGTTAGGCCAACTTCTTTTTGAATGGCTCGTAACAAAGACTCTATCGGCCTTTCGACACCACTTAAAACACGAGCTTGCTCAGTTGCCATTGACAAGGTTGGCGCTTGCTTTAGTTGAATATCTTCTACGAGTCCCTTCCACTCATTAACATAGTCCTGATAATACCTTTGTTGAACCCCTTTAAGGGCAGCATTCTCGTCAATGCTCCTTACTTCTATATCATCACCATATACCCAGTTTTCCTCCATCAAACTTTTCACAGTTCGACCGAGTTGTATTTGGAAAATGCTATGGAATCCATTGTAAGTATAAAAGCCTGGAATACCCTGAGAGAGAGGCTTTCCACTTCGCCTCTCAAACTGCTCTAAACTCTTCGGGCCAAGAACATCAGTGAGTCGAAACGAAGGAACATGACTCTTAGAGAATTGCATCTTCATTCGCTGATAAGCCCTTTCTGGGAGCGACATTTTCGTTAATACATCCCTCGCATCTTTGACGGAGTTTTCATTAAAATTGAGTCCTCGTTCGCTCGCTACTAGAAATTGTTGTGTATGAACACTTAGTCGCTCTCGTAGTGGTTCATTCAGGGCTCCTGGGAACTCTCGTTGAAAATAGAAATCAAACCAATTCATGACTTGCTGCATGTCAAACTTATCTGAGTCAAATAACATTAAGTATATTTTTAATGTTTCATATAAATACTCGCGATGATGCTTGTTGTCATCCATCTCAGATACAAGTGCGCTCGAAATCAACTCTGAAAAGTAGAACGATAGTGCATCTTTATAGGCTTGATTGGCTGACTGAGAAATTTTATCCCCTTGATACAGACCCAATTTGTTAAAAGGCTGTGAATCTGGGTAGTGGTTATCCGCTCCCAGTGGAAGCATCATTATTCGGTCGAGTGTTGTGACTGCATTTATGATGTCTTTATCAAAATCGAGTCCTTCAGCATTAATCATCACCTCAATATCACGGGTTTGTTGATTAACTTCTTTAATAAGATCAATATTCCAGCGATAGCTAAAAAACCATAATAACGACGCACATACTAATAGGCTTAAACAACCGACAAGCACCCCCTTTCTGAGCCATCGATTCTGTTTTTGATAGTGTTTATTAACACTACCTAGCCATTGCTCCTTAAAAATGACCTTTTCAAACAGACCTCTTACGAAATAGCTATGTGATGCTCGCTTAGTCATTTTTAGTGTTAACCGATTTAACCCTAAGCCACTTGCAGATTCATGCATTAGTCGGTCTACAGGTGCCCCCTCTTGAACGGAGCTTACAATAAAAATACCACGGATCATGGCTGGTTCTTCAAAGCTGTTCTGAGCGAAAATTTCTGACAAAAATTCATCTAAATTCGCTTGCATCATCCTTAACTGTTTTGGGAACTCGAATACCAATGCGCGTTTATCTAAGTCATCCTCTGTTTCTAAAATACGAAGCATTCTCTTATCTAAACGCTCTAATAACCCATAGAACTCTTTATTAAACAATCCAATAGAACCGCGCTCATCAATAACTTCCGTTGGAAACATAAACCCCAACAGTTCGTCACGCTCTTCCTTTGTGACATCAGCAAAAAATTCACTGAATCCCGCCACAAGATCTGCTTTTGTTAGTAACACATAAATCGGAAACTGCATTCCCAGCTGATTTTTAAGTTCTTGCAAGCGAGATTTAATTGCACGAGCATGCAAACTTCTCTCTGTTCGTGTCTGCGACATCACACTTGCCAAACTCACAGTAACAATTGCACCGTTGATTGGCCGCTGTGTTCGATACTTTTTGAGTAGTCCGAGAAAGCCGTGCCATGCCTTAGAATCAACCGCAGCCTGACTGTCCTGCGTGGTATATCGACCAGCTGTATCTATAAGAACGGCCTTGTTTGCAAACCACCAATCACAATGCCTAGTACCACCTATGCCCGCTACTGATTCAGCCCCCATAGTACTGGCTAAAGGAAATTCTAATCCAGATTGTTTGAGAACCGTGGTTTTACCTGTTCCCGGAGGTCCAATTAGTACGTACCAAGGTAGCCTGTATAGGCTTCTCTTTCCTTTATGACTGTGAGTTGCTATCTTTACCGCTTGCTCTATTTTATCGCGCATTAGAGCAATTTCCGATGCAGCCTCTTTATCAAACTGACTGTCTACTTCTAACAGGTTTTGAATACTTGCATCATCCTGAGCTTTTTGCCTATGTTGTTTCAATATAGAAACTAACGCCCATACTAGAACAACAGTAAGAATAGTGATTAACCGTTGAAAGTCAGTCTTTAACGGCTCATAAGATGAAATACTAATAAGCGGGCCAACAAACCAAATAAAGATTGAGAAGGCAAAAACTCCTATCAGGCTAATAAGCCACCTTTGGGAAAAAAACCTGCCAATGTCTTTCATATTCATTTTAATGATCCCAATAGTTATTTGGTTAATAACAAATCAATTTCAATACGACGGTTTATTGACCTGTTTGATTCACTGTCATTTTCCACCAAAGGTCTCGCATCACCTACGCCTTCAGGAATTACCCTACTCTTCAAAGCGCCGCTATCTAAAAGTCTGTCTGTTAGTGCTGTCGCTCTTGCAAGCGATAGATGCCAATTGGATGGAAATTTGCTAGTAAATATCGGTTTATCGTCCGTGTGTCCGGTAATCACTATTTTCCCTTCGACAGACTCCAAAGTCTGGCCAATCTTAAAAATGATCGGGTCAATATACTCAACAAGTTCAGCACTTCCAGATTCAAATAAATCTTGAGCTTTAATGGTGATCCTAACTCTATCCTGCAACGAATCTACGGATACGATGCCTTTCTCAATTTCAGTCGCAAGATAGACTGAGAATTTTTCCGCAATTGGCTTAGTGTTGATAATCGTAGATGTAGAAATAATTGATTGGTCTTTAGAAACAAGGTTCATCAGGTTTGAGAAAGTCTTGTTCGACGCCGAGTTGAGAGCATGGTTAAAGTACATAAAAACACATACCAGAATTGCGACTGTTACAGAGCATAATACCCATATAGGTGCACTCTCTGCTGATTGAGAACCACTTGTGACACTTTCGGTTGGGTCGTAAGCCCATTCGATGTTGTTACAACGGCCAAAATTTTTAAGTATGGAAGTAACTTGTTTTCGTAGCCTCCTGTGAGACTCTAGGCCATTTTGCTCTAAACGGTACTGCCCGACAAAGCCAAGAGACATACATACAAACATTAGCTCTAGCAAATCAAGGTTACTTTCTGCGGTATCCATACATTTTTTCAGATTCTCATAAAATGCCTCTCCTCCCTTTGAAGACGAGTAAAAAGATGACAATAAAGAATCATGACTCCATGCAGATTGCCCGCCCCAATTCGTATTTAATACAGCCTCATCAATAACGCAGCAGAGGCTATAACGAGCAATATCTATCGTTTCTAGACTTACTTCCTGTTGACGCAGACGATTCTCATAGTCACGTAACTTTTGAGCTAGTGACTCCTTTAAGTGGTGAATATCCGAATGAGTCGCCGTGGCTCGGATCTGAGCCACTATAGACAAGATCCCATTAGCTTCCGCGAGAACTGGGTTGCTACCATAAGCAACGATACTGTCATTGTTAATATGTTCAGCATTTGAGCTAAGTACTATCGTACTATCCGATGATACCTCTTTCGTTGTCGGTGGTTTCTTTCGACCAGGGCTCGGCTTGACTATTGTTTGTTCCATTCGTGTCACTCTTATTGACTGATACACCAAAGCTCTAATGCAGCGTTGGGAAAGTTACCTGACAGATGTAACGCCATACCACCACTTTCACTGAGTCGTGTCCAAAAATGTCCTTTCTTTATGACTTCAAAGTAAACATAGCCAGTTTGGTAAGCGATTTGACGAGGAACAACCGATAGAGGCGCAACAGAGATACCGTTAATTTGGTTGTTGATAAGATCACGAATTTGCTCCACTGCACCAAATTTCAATTGTCCAGGAACAAGGCGTCGAATTTCTTCAGTATTAATGTCCGCTTTAACTGCTAGTACGAACTGACAGCTTTCGAGCAACTTTTTATCCGGAAGAGGCGCAACGTGTATCCCATATTGCCTTGACTCTAATGGCAGTTTAGTCGCGGTCTGATCCAAGACAACACTTAGGTATTGGCTTATTGTTTGGTTTAAAGATTGGAAGAAACAGCCCAGTTCTAAATGGTCATATTGCTCAACGCTAGGTAAACGTTTGGACTTATTTGAAAATGTCGCCAACTCTCCAAGATAACTTTGTAACAACATTGAAAAATCGACTGGAGTGATGTGATCTAACTCTTTTATATGGCGAAATTTAGCTTCATATTTGTTCAACATCTGCAGCATAATGAAATCAACCGCAGAGGCTGACGCAGCCTTACCTTGACCTAACCTCTGAGAAATTGAGTCAGCTCGGATCTTTGTCATTGCTGTAACGTTGTCTAAACACTCTGTAAGCTGTGAGTTCTTCTTCACATTCAAACTAGGTGGAATGAAATCCTCATCTAAAACAACTTCTCCTTCGAGCGTCACTTCCTTTATTCGACAAAGTGGAATCTCTACATAACCCGCTAATTTTTCATTAGAACACTTGAGTTCGATATTAAACGTTTTTACTTGGATAGTTTCTTCATCTAAACCAGTATTCGAGTCGATAAGTTCGACATCATCAAGAGAAAACCGTTTAATCTCCTCAACATTATCAGGACTTACACTCTTTTCTTGACAGTTTAATTCCGGCAGTACAATTTTTATCAACGTATTCTCCACACCTCTATCTATAGAGACTGGCTTAGGAGATTTGTGTTTGTTTGGACAGTCTATTACCGTCATATCTGGAAAAATGGCAGTCAAAGAATCGATTCTTACTTGTCCGTCTTTCAAGGCTGCTTCTGACAAATGTAAGTTCCATATTCCCCAGTAATAAGGAGATATGTACTTTGCTAAATCCCTAAATTCAGAGGTTAAAGCCCTATCTTGCTGTTGAAAGTGTTGGGGACGCAAAAACATCCCCTCACACCATGCAGTTAAAGAGTATTCAGTCATTTATTATTGCCAATATTTATTTTACTACTAGTGATAAATCATCAATCAAGACTTCATAAGTGTTATAGCCAGTTTTATCTACTTTGATAACTTGTCGCCAATTAGAGTTTTCTATATCCCTGAAAGCTGCAACTAGCCCAATAAACTCTGTTTTAGGGTTCATACTTGCTTGATAGTTTTCCACTGAGTCTGGTGTCAGCGAAAACTCAAATTTATTAACGAGATCTGGACCAAGTACTTTTTCCGGATTTTCATATAACGAAAAGAAATCCTGATTAGAAAAAATAGTATCAGAAGTAAGCTCAAACACATAAAACACAACAGGTGACGGCCTTCCATTTGAGTCCGGATTGATATTATGCGCTGACTTTACTTCAAAATTAGAATAAGGCTTAACAACAAAATTTGCGGCACTACAACCTACAATAATAATTAACAAAAACAATATTAAAAACATTCTCAACATACTAAATTCCTTCTTCTAATGTTCCCCACGCTGTGATGAATCATAATATTTAGCAAAATCATCCAAATAAAAAGGCGTATCACTATTTACTATCTCATCAAAAAGTTGACGGTGTATATTTTGGAAATTTCTCCAATTGGTGACATATTTTCTTGACGGCTTAATCTTGTTAATTAGCGAACTGCCACTTTGATTTGATATTGAGATTGACTCTGGATCCATGAGGGACATAACACCAAGCACTGAACCTTCAACCCCCTTCATCAAAGCGCTCTCATGTTTTTCGATATCTAGAAATGCTTCTCGAATAGCTGCATTGGGATCTATAAAGCTGGAAGTCTGTCTATTATACAAATTGTGAATTGCGTCTTCTAAGTTAGCAGAGAACTTCAATGGGTTATTTTCTTGCTTTTGAAATGCAGTATGGTTAAGCCGATTGTTTTGCTTAAATTGAGCTCGCTTGTGTAGTGTTTCCATCAAACCGAGTAACATCAGAGAAAATGACTCTCCAAGTTGCTTGTACCAGTCTTCTTTGTTGCTTTGAGGTATCAATTGCGGGTTTATACCAAGCCCAGTAATGAATGCGTTTAACTCCTCGCACCCTCCAACATTAATCGATGATTTGTTATCCCGAAGTCCATCTTCTTCAGGCTTATTCTCAATAATATGTGGCGTGTCACTCACATCAAAAAAGTCGTCGGTCAAACCAATATCTAATTGAGTGCTACATTCCTCTTTTGGATTGGTTTCCAGCACTTCTGGTATACTAAAGCCGAAATCATCGTAGTCCGATTTAGCTGTTGGCACGAGAGTCTTGTGGTGCTTTTCAGCTGCAATATTGTCTAACCTAGTTGATACAATTTCGCTCTCAGAAGTGACTTCCACCGTAACTTGGTAATCACCAATAGATAACGTGTCACCATCATTCAAGAGAGCTTCATTCCCTTGCCCGATCGGGCTTACGGCGTTATTAACAAAAATACCATTGGTGGACATATCGCGAATTAAAAATGTGTCACCAAATTTGACTAGTTCACCATGTAAGCTAGATACTACTCGTTCAGGGTCTGGCAAAGTCCAATCACAACCTTCTGAGCGGCCAAATGTAGCTTTAGCATGTTCACTTCCTTCATTAAATTTGAAATCCGTTTCAATCTCTGGAGTAAACTTGTGAAAACTTGTAATGCTTAAAAGCAACATCAAATAAACCTCGCTGAAAATTCACTTAGAAAAAAATAAAATACAATTAAATCAATAACCATATTTAAAACTAAGTAAATAGTTTAGAAAAGAGCACTAATTAATTACACGAGAAGAATAATGAATCATTTTCAACCCAAAGCAATAAGTGAATTTTGAATTACTCCAATAATACAGCAGAGTTCAAAGTTTTGACGCATTAGATTTCATACGTCAAATTTCTGATGTTAGCTTGACCGAGAAATAGGAATCTAATCATTTTTATGTAGATAGGAAATAATATATTTCACTCATCATTATTTATGGAGCAATTTTGATGGCTGACAGTAATAAAGACAAATCTATTATTAATAGATCTGATGGTGATAAAACGAAAGTTGTAAAGAGTCAAAAGAAAGACAACAATAAAGTTAATAGAAGAAATATAAAAACTGAGGGTAACTTCAAATCGAATAGCATTAGAAGTGAAAATTCATCTCAAATTTGCAACGACGTTGAGAATGCAATTAATAATCAAAATCCCACTAAATCTGCATCTACTCTGGATGCTAACCCTCTGCTCGGAAAGGTCATCAAGAATCGATATGAAATTGAATCTCTGATTGGTCACGGAGGGCTATGTGATGTCTATTTAGCCAAGGATATAATCCTTGATTCTTCCGGTGCAGATAACCCTCACGTTGCATTGAAGATCCTTCAGAATGAGTTCGCTGAACAGCCTGAAACTGCCCGCATGCTGATTAGAGAAGCACAACAAACTCAGAAGCTGAGCCATCCCAATATACTTAGAGTCTATGATTTCGGCGTAGATGCTAACGTGTACTTTTTGGTCATGGAGTATGTCGACGGCGAAACACTAGAGCAATTAATTCAACGTTCTAGGCCAAATGGGTTATCTTTTTCTGCCACTATGAGTATTGTTGGGCAGGCACTCAATGCCCTTGATTACGCTCATACGAAAGGCGTTGTCCATGCCGATCTAAAACCTGCTAATATTATGATCACACCTGAAGGCAACGTTAAGCTACTTGATTTCGGAGTATCCAAGACTCACAGGGTACAACAAGATAAGTATGCGGCTAGGCGACAATCTCAAAGTCTTGACACGTTGGGCTACACTCCAAATTACGCATCAAAACGAGTTCTTGAAGGGAAAGAACCAAAGTTTCAAGATGATTTATTCGCTTTCTGTTGCATTATTTATGAATTGCTATCTTGTAAGCACCCTTATAACAGAACCCCTGTCAATGAAGCCTTAAAGAAAAGCCTAAAAGTTGTAAAGCCCAACAACCTTCCATTTAGCAAGTGGCCTGTTTTAGCCTCTATCCTCAATAGTGGCAGTGTGAAAGAAGATGTAAATGCACGGCTACTATTAGCTAAGCTTAATAAGAACCACTTGAAGCTAATCACTCCACTGGCTGCAACCGTAATTTTAGCTATTGGCGCAGCTTATACCTTCCAGCACCAACAAGATAAAATTTCAGAATTAGCGTTAACCTTAAAGAAAAGTGAAGAGGCATTAAGTGAACAGCTAGACTTACTGAAGCTAACTGCTACTGAAGCTAAACAGCTCATTGACAGTGAAGTAACTGTGCACCCTGTTATCAAGGAAGGCTATTTACGCGTACACAAAGAGAGTATTCTCGGACAGTTTGAATCTGAGATTGATAGTATCCTAAACACAAGCAACACTAGCTATCCAAACTATGATCAAATTGAACTTGTGCTATCTAATGCGAGGAGTTACTACCCTGACTCTCACAAAATAGAAGTTTTGTCCGTAGACATTCAATCTAGCAAGCACTCGACCTTGCTATCAATATCCCGACAAATCAATAGTCACCTCGAAAAGTCACGTTACGTCAAAGAGCCCGATGTACGTTCTATTTACGATCTGAAACACGATTTAAATACGATTCATCGTGAGTACCGTTTTGTACCAAGTTCGCTAGCCTCAGAGGTGTTTGGCCAACAATTAACTGAAGCGCTTAAAGAAAAAGACGCAGCCTCTCTCGTTTCTTTGCTAAAAGTTGGCAACACGTTTTTTTCTGGCGTCGAGGAATATAAAGATAAGTTGGTCACGAGCAACCAAATGAAAGACTCTATACTAGAGATGAAGTTGTATATTCAATCTTTAGATTCAAATACGCCACTACCTTTCCCAACTCACGCTGCAAGAATTTTGTATAAAGAGGATTTTGATGGTTTGCATTTCCGCTTAGAGAAAGCAAAGACAACGGTTCATCTCGACAAACTCGTTGACGACCTCAACGTACTATCTAAGCGGTTTCCTGAAAGTTTCGAAGATATCAACGCATTGAAGTTCCAAATTGCTAATAAGTACCTAGACTTCTCAGACATTCTTTTGAACAAGCGTAAGGCTAAAAGTGCAAGGCGAGCAATGCAAAAAGCCAACGCTCTTATGCAACAGATGGAAAGAAGCTAATAAAAGTCGCTCGTTGAGACATCTTCTTAAGTAAAACGTGCTAACTCACTAAATTAAAAGTGATATGTCTTGCCATTATGCAACTAGATTACTACATTATAAGAAGGAGTTATGACACAAAGGATCGCATTTTGAGTATTAAGAAGGTCCAAGTTAGCCAAATTAATATACTGATAGTTGATGATTGTGAAACAGCCAGTCTGTTGATCAAGCATCAGCTACAATCGCTCGATGTGAGTCAATCCAATATAACTTGTGTCAATAACGCTGCAGACGCGTTTAAAGCCGTGAAATCTCGATTCTACTCTTTCATTATTCTCGATTACCATTTGGGGAATGAGCTTACCGGGGTTGAGCTGTTAAACTTGATGCTACGGTCTAAACTGATATCTCACCTAACCGCAGTTCTGATGATTTCAGGCGATGCTCGGCAAGAGACTGTCGCTACCTCACTGTCGGGACACGTTAGGCACTTCCTTAAAAAACCTCTCCAAACCAAAGCGTTATCCCATAAGATACAGCTAGCACTCCAAGAGCAACAGCAAATCTCCGACGTTGAACGAGAACTTAACCTTTTCAGCCACTTAACGTTACAAAAGGTTATCTCTCTAAAATCAAAATATCAAAATAGCATTTGTGTTGAATCCTTAATTATCGACACGCTCGTCAAACATAACCGCCTCAATTTGCTGAAGCACTTCCTACCTTTTTGCCAACACAAAGATCACGCCAGTTTAGTGTGCGCTCAAGCCTACCTACTTAAAGAGGAAGGGTCAGTTTTCCATGCAATTCAATTACTCGCCGATTATGTTGCAAGAAAACCACTCTGCTTGAGAGCAATGGATAATTTAGCGGGGTTGTACGAGTCTCAGCGGCAATTGTCCAACGCGCTGTTACTTGCAGATAGAGCCTTTTCTCTAACACCAAGTAATAGTTGCCGAATGATCAGCGTGTCCAGAATAGCGAGTAAACTACATAAAAAAGAGAAACTATTTGAAATTGGGTTAACCTACGCTGCGCGTTTATCACCAACCGATCCAAACTGGCTGTTCGCGATCAGTTGTTACGTTGAGTTCGTATCAAACCTCTACGGTCAACTCACTAATATTAGAGAGAAAAGAGAGTTACTAACTAAGCTAAATCACTTTTGTGAAATCGCATTTGGCCAGTTGAATCAGAGTCAGAAAGCAGATTTAAGTGCGTTAAAACAGATCATGCAATGCAACTTGCTTTTGAAAGAATCAAGACCTGAAGAGGCACATCAAAAGCTGTTACTTTCTATTAGCCTTTACTATAAAAACTTACTTGCTTGCCCAGCTATAATATTGCGTTTAGCGATACCTTTGATGGAGTTTTTTGGCGAGTTTGAATTACAGAATTCCCTCCAATTTATTTTGGATTACAAGCAAAGTGAACCCGAGGTTGAGTATATAGCTCGTTGTAATAATCGTGGCTCTGGTGATGGTGTATCAATCGAAGAGTTCCCGTTTTCTATTGAAGCAAAACTCAATTACTTAGTTAAGCAACACTCGCACTCAGGTGTGCATGAGACAACGGCAACACTAAAAAGTCTAACCCAACTTGCACTCCCTCCAAACTGGTTGGTTTGGGTTAAGGACTTTTCTTTAGGTTCTCATGCCCCCCAACTCCCCAAACCTTTTAACTTCGATTTCTCATAAAGGAGAATGAATGCCTGATTTTGGAGTCGTGAATCAATAGGTAGGCAGCGATCTGGAAGTAATAACTGGTGTATTCTGACCTACATGAGCAACTATGAAAACGCTTCTATATTAATCAAACAACTACAGAATGTGGCAAACCGGGCTGAACTTCTTGGTATCTCACAACTCGAAAGATAACACCCAGATAAATAATTACCTATTAGGGATAACTTGAGTATTCAGGATACCACAACCTAAACTCTCAATATCGCCATAGGAGGTAACGAGATGGACGATATTCGTTTCAGAGAACTGCTCGCTAAGTTGGATGACTTAAGCGATACTCAAAAAAGATACCTAATAAATAAAGCGCAACTGTCTTTAGAAGACGCGCACAAACACTCGTCAATCATGGATATCCTCTCTCAAGAAGAGTTAAACGCCCTGCTGTCTATAGATAATAGTAAAGATGATTAAGTGAGCCATGCTAGTTTGAACAATGGAAACTGCTATCAATTGGCGATGCAACACAGGCATATTTCACTAAAGGCAATACTACATGCCTGAATCTAACCTACCCCCATAACTTACCTATCTTCCAAAGCATCCAACTGTCGCGAAATGGCAATCCAGTTCAAGTCTATTTTCCTAAGATAGCCTCAGTTCCCAAATTCAGGTTGAAATTCAACGAGGTTTTTATGCTTAAGAAAACACTTATCGCAACTTCTCTTGCTTTTGTTGCTGGCTCACTGACAGCTGCACCAGTGGTTACCACTTCTCAAACCGAAACGGTTGTCGAGCAACCCCAGGTTACCGTGTTCACTAACGTGAATATCTTTAACGGTACCGATAACAAGCTGTATAAGAACCGCTCGGTTGTTGTAACGGGCAATAAAATCACCGCGATCACTGATGGTCATGCCGACGTACCTAGCGACGCTAAAGTCATTGATGGCGAAGGCAGAACCTTGATGCCGGGCTTGGTGGAATCACACATGCACCTTGCATTGCCAAAAGGCTTATTGGGCACAAACGATATGCGTTGGTCGGAAATCGCGGTTCATGCTCAAGGCTTTGGTGAGATGTACCTAAATATGGGTTTCTCAACAATTCGTGATGTTGGAGGTGCCGAAGGCTCATGGACAGACATGGAGCGCGACGGTCGCTTGAACGCCTTCCCTCGTACTTTTGTTTCTGGCGCGCCTATCGCCCCTATTGGTGGTCACTCTGACGTTGGTCTGCAATCTCGTCGCCTAACGGATTCACCTCAAAACCTAGAGATCCTGAATATCATGTCGACACCTGCTGGTGTGGATGCGATTCATGAACAAGGTCGATACAACTTCCGTCAGGGCGCGCAGTTTTTAAAGGTATTCCAATCTGGTGGTGTGTCGTCTAAGTTCGACCCGTGGCAGTACCAGTCATTGCTAGATTCGGAACTGAAAGCGGCCGTTGATATCGCGAACTCATATGGATCTTACGTATCGACACACGCTTATTCAGAAAAAGCGATTAACCAAGCGCTAGATACAGGTGTGAAGACCATTGAGCACGGCTTTATGTATTCACCTGAGCACCATAAACGCTTTAAAGAAGAAGGTGCATTCTTGGTGACAAACCTAACTGCGTTTTCTCCAGAACTTGCGAAGACGCCTGTAGTGCAAGATCCAATGATCCAAGCGAAGCTGCATTCGGCGCAAAAAGCTTTCGACTCTTACGTTGATAACGTCAATGAGGTGAACCCAGACTATCGCGCGTTTAATACCGACTGTGTTGGCGTTGCATCGACCTGTGCAAAACAAATTGCGCATGAGATTTACCTAAACGCGAAGTTCTTTGGAAACTACAATGCACTTAAAGCAATGACTTCGGTCGGCGGTCGAATCCCAGCAGAGTTGATGGAAGATTGGATTAACCCATATTCAGACGGCAAAATCGGTGTGATTGAGGTTGGTGCTTACGCAGATATCTTACTTATTGATGGTAACCCGCTAGAAGACATTACCTTAGTCGGCGGACGTGAGACTTGGTTTACCAACGATGCGAAGCCAGACGGTTCTCACCTAACAGAAATGGATCTCATCATGAAAGATGGTCAGATCTTTAAAAACAAACTGTAATCAAATACAACTCACCTCGCCTTTGCGGGGTGAGTTTTTATCGAACTAAGACGATTTAATCACCGTAAACTCGTTCCTTCCAGCTTGGCTGCACACCGAAAAACCATCTGTCATTTGAGCGATCAATATCAGCCCTCGCCCAGAAGGCAGCCAACTGTTTTCATCGAACAAGTTGGGCGCTTCAATCTGCTTAGAGATGTGATCTTTGAACGTATCTTCATCAATACCGTTTCCGTAATCAGCCACGCGCAGTTCAACTTTTGTTTTTTCCCCTTGAATCACTTCGCATTCTAACTCAACCGTTTTTCCTGCTTGTTCTTGATAGGCATGAATAAAAGCATTGTTCATCAGTTCTACCACGCATAACTCCAAGGCTTGTGTTGCATGAGAAGAGACAGAATGCAGTGTGAGGAACTCAACCAATTCTAAGCTGGCTTGGCGCGAAACCTCTAAAGATGCTTGATACGATTTCTGGAATACCGCACTCGTCGAATTAAGGGCTTGCGATTGTGCACAGCCCAACCATTGCACTTTCAACAAACTCACATCATCGTCGAGTTCTGGTTTTCCTTGCCAGTTTTGCACTTGTTCTAAAACGGCATTGGTTTGTGCTTTTTCTGGCATCGCTTTACTCCCTTCGATATTGGATAGCAGTCGATCAATGCCGTAAAGTTCCTTGCCTTGCTTGGCTTCCAATAAACCATCGGAGAAAAACCAAAGCGCGTCATTAGGCTTAAGTTGGATACTTCCACCTTGGTACATCATCGGTTCCAATGCCCCGACGATGAAGTTGTTGTCGCCAACAAGTTCCAAGCGGTTTTGTTCCGTCTGTTGCCAAACAAATTTAGGGTGCCCTGCAGTGCAATAATTCAGTTCACCAGTTTCGGTGTTCAACACGGCGTATTCGATAGTGAAATAGAGCTTGCTGTTTTGCGTTTGCTGGTAGCGTCGATTAAGCCTTTCAATCACCGCGGCAGGCTTACTGATGCGGTATTCGTTGTCACTCCAATCTAACGTTATCGACTCCGATTTGTTACGTTGTGACAAAGTTTGTTGAATCGAGAACGCCATCAACGCCGAAGAAATACCGTGTCCGGAAACATCGAAGACATAAAACGCGACGTGGGAATCATCAAGCTCCACATAACCCAACATATCCCCGCCAATCTTGGTACAAGGGACATAAGTAAAGCTGAATTGTGCCGTGTGAATCTCTTCTTCCACGGGTAACAACTGCTCCATTAGTTCCCCAGCAGAATCCAAGTCTTGTTGAATAGTTTGATAGGCCAAGTTGAGTTCTTGGTTTTTCGTGGTGAGCGTATTGTGCAGCTCTAACGTACGAAAGCCCGCTCGAATGCGCGCTTGCAGCTCAGCGACAGAAGTCTTCTTATCAACAAAGTCATCGGCGCCTGCATCCATACCTTTGATGATGGAGTCTTGATCGTTACGCGAAGAGAGAAGCACAAAGAAGATGTAACGTGAAAACGCCGACGACTTAAGCTCACGACAAAGCTCAATGCCACTAATACCCGGCATCATCAAATCGCTGAGTACAAACTGAAGATCAGTTCGGTGAGTCAGCACCTCTAAAGCAGACTCACCATCTTCAACGGCAATGACTTCATATCCTTGCTTTTGCAATGCGCTGGTCATGTAAAGCAGAACCGTTTTACTGTCGTCAACCAACAATATGGACTTCATGCGTCTCCTTGCTTGTTTGCGTTATTGCAGCACGCTACTTATGGATTGTTCATCTCTAAAGCGGTTGTAATCTTCTGCTAAAAGTTGGTGTTGATAACGGGTGTAAGATAACGCCTCATTCGAGATGACAATTTGGTTTTCTTTTTCCATCAATTGCCCGCGCAGCAACTCAATTTGCTGATGTTGCTGAGTGTGACTTTGATACATTGCAACGAGTCCGCATACAGACGCTACGAGCAGTGTACACAGCACGCCATTAAGGGTTTTACTTCGAACACGCATAACCTCTCCTTGTCGCTTGGTGTCCTTCATTACTTGATGAATTCCAATAATGATTGGGACGTCTACAAACTAAGAACGTAACGTTCCAAAACGCCGTGAGAGCCAATTGAGGTTGTTTTATTATCAAAGTTAATTATAGGAGAAAGGCAGAAAAAGAAGAGAAAACCTGAGCAAATTGAATATCTTTGCGTTTAAAACGACAAAAAGCAGCAAGTCTACAAAAGCCTTGCTGCTTGGAAAAATCGCGCTAGAAGTTAACCTTTAAACGCTTTACGCACCGATACTTGTTCAAACCAACGCGCAATATTTGGGTAATTTTTGAACACTTCAATACTCAAACCATTTACAGCAAAACCAACAAAAATGTAGCCGGTAATATCTACGATGGTGAAGTTGTCCGTCGCGATATGCTCGCTCTCTGACAGACGCTTGTCGAGAGTTGGTAGGAATTCTAATACGCGAGATTTCGACTCGTCACCCCACGCAGCAACACAGTTTTCACGGTCTTGGTAAATTGCCGTGATATTGCGAAACGCCTGAAAAGCCGTGTACAAACCTTGGAACTCCACCACACGATGCCACATTTCCACCTGAGCACGTTCGAGCTGGTTCGCACCAAACAGAGCCAGATCATTTTCAAACGCTTCATCTAGGTAACGACAAATCGCCACGCTTTCACAGATTGTCGTGCCATCATCCAATTCCAGTAGAGGTACTTTGCCGTTCACGCTTTTCGATTTAAACGCTTCAGATAGGTTATCGCCCTCTCGAACGTTCAGCGCAATTCGCTCAACCTCGCCTCCGATTTCCTTCAGAAAAATGCTAACTCGCTTACAACTTGGAGTCATTGCGGTTTCATAGAGCTTCATTTCACATCCTTTTATCTTTTTCTAACCGATTGGTTAGGATATACTGTAGCCAGTTTATAAACGATCAGTCAAGAACTTCACTATCAAAAATTTTCAAACAGTTGTGGGTCTGTTTGCTGAGCGAGATTTTTGATGCCGTTTGTGAGTTCACATGAATTTGGGGGCTGATACCCAAGAATAGATGGGTATTCATCATATTGGTTCAGTTCGAACGCTATAGGTTCTCTGTACCATCCCTCCAAAGCAATTTAATTACCCGATAAGCAGACCCAGGCAGGTAATTTATGGCAAGAAAAGCCAACTTCGACCGAGATGAAAAGCTTCTCGTGGCTATGGATGTGTTTTGGCGCAAGGGCTTTGCGAACACGTCTATCTCGGATCTCACCGACGAGTTGAACATCAACCGCTTCAGTCTTTACAACACCTATGGTGACAAGCAACAGCTCTACTACGAAGCGCTCGATACTTACTTGAAAAAGGTCTCGCTACCGTCACTGAATGATTTGGAAAAAGACGACGCGTCTTTACCTGAGTTGGAATCGTTCCTTAAATCTTTTGCTGAGCTGCAGCGCAAACGCAACTGTGGGTGTTTTATTCAAAATGCGTTGATTGAGCATGCAGGTGAAGACGATGACGTACTGCGCAAAGGGCATTTCTTATTTGACCATCTTATCGACATCATTGCGGATGCGCTGACCAATGCGCAAAAAGAAACCTTAGTGCCGAAAACGCTGAAACCAGAAGAACTCGCTCGTTTCGTTCTCAACAACATGCAAGGCATGCGCGTACTTGGCAAAGCCAAACGTTATGCCGACTTAGATACGGCGCTTTCCTGCTTGCTGGTTTTGATTAGGAAGTAATATGTCGATTGAAGTGATAGCAGTACGTCTTACCAAAGGCATGGACTTAAAGCTGAGCCTAGCGAAATTGGTCGCGGAGCACGATATCAAGGCAGGCTCGATTGCTTCATGTGTTGGTTGTGTCTCTGACCTCAACCTTCGTTTGGCAGGTGCAGAAAGCACGTTAACCAAACAAGAGCCATTTGAAATCGTCTCTGTGATGGGAACCCTAACGCCTGAACATCAACACGTTCATATATCAGTCTCTGATCGTGAAGGACGAGTTTGGGGTGGGCATTTGCTAGAAGGCACAGTGATTGATACTACCGCAGAATTGATCATCCATTCTTATCCAGAACTTGAGTTTACCAGAGCGATGGACGACTCGACTGGCTATACCGAACTACAAGTGAACCCTTCCAAATAATTTAAAGCTCCAGAGCCATACTGTGGTGTCTCTGGAGCTTTATTCGCTTATCGCTTACGCTAAGAATTTACTCATATCGAGCAAGCTAATATCGAGGATCATTCTTCGACTAAGTAACAAACCTGATTATCGTCGACCGTTACTTGCCACGTTTTTAGACCGTGCGCTTCGTCTTCCAAACACTGCCCGCTCTTTAAGCTGAAATGCTGTTTGTACAGTGGTGATGCAACACACATCTCACCATCGATATCACCGACAATCCCTCGACTCATCACATAAGCCTTACCAATTGGATCCCAATCTTGAACGGCGTAAACACCGCTATCAGGAATGTAGAATAACGCGACATGCTCGCCTTCAATCAACACCGTGGCACCGATGAACGGCATTAGTTCATCAAGCCGACACAATTTCACTTTGGTTAAAGCTGCCATTTACACCTCCTGTTTCACGGGAATACGCTGACCGCGCACACGTTGGTACGGCAAGACTTTGCTGCCCAACGTGCTGTTCAAGAAAGGACGGAAGCGTTGCAATTTTTGAGGATTATCCAACGTACTCTTCCACTCACATTGATAGGTATCTACGACTCGTGCCATTTGTTCATCCAAAGAATCACATAGGTTGAGAGAGTCATCCAGAATCACTTGCTTAAGGTAATCTAAGCCCCCTTCCATGCTCTCCATCCACACAGACGTACGCTGCAAGCGATCAGCGGTGCTGACGTAGAACATCAAAACTCGGTCAATCATGGTGATCAACTCTGATTTGGATAAGTCGGATGCAAACAAATCAGCGTGTCTTGGTCTCATGCCACCATTACCACAAACGTATAGATTCCAGCCGTTTTCAGTGGCGATCACCCCAATGTCTTTACTTTGTGCTTCTGCACACTCGCGAGTACAGCCCGATACGGCAAACTTAAGCTTATGGGGCGCTCGCAATCCTTTGTAGCGGTTCTCTAACTCAATGGCTAATCCGACCGAGTCATCAACACCATAGCGACACCACGTAGAACCGACGCAAGATTTCACAGTGCGCACCGATTTGCCGTAGGCGTGCCCTGTTTCAAAACCAACATCAATCAAGGTTTGCCAGATTTCTGGGAGTTGCTCTAACTGCGCACCAAATAAATCCACGCGCTGACCGCCAGTGATCTTGGTGTACAGATCGTATTGCTGAGCGACTTCGCCTAGCACGATGAGTTTGTCTGGTGTGATTTCGCCGCCCGGAACACGAGGTACAATCGAGTAAGAGCCATCTTTTTGCAGGTTCGCCATAAAGGCATCGTTGGAATCTTGCAGAGATTGATGCTGTGGCTCCATGATGTGTTCATTCCACAAAGAAGCAAACACAGATGCCGCTGTCGGCTTACAAATATCACACCCATGCCCTTTGCCATGCAGTGCAATTAAAATGTCGAAGTCTTTGATCTGTTCCACTTGGCAAATATGGAACATCTCTTGGCGACTTAACTCAAAGTGCTCACAAAGGTGGTTGTTAACCTCTACCCCCATAGCTGCCAGTTGAGTATCCAGTACCGACTTCACCATATTGCTACACCCACCACAGCCAGTACCGGCTTTGGTGTTGGCTTTAAGATCCGTCAGGTTGGTGGTGCCAGCTTGTATCTCGGCAACTAAGTCGCCTTTTGTGACGTTGTGACAAGAACAGATGATGGCGCTGTCTGGCATCTCTCCATCAAGAATTCCGGTATCAAACAGCAGGTTCGCTGCGTGGTCTGGTAGAACCGTTTTGTTCAAATAACACTGTAAGAGCGCATCGTAGTCACTGTTGTCACCAACGAGAATCGCACCGAGCAATTGGGTGCCGCTCGCATCAACCACCAGCTTTTTGTAGATGCCTGCAACCGCATCTTGCAACACCATTTCTTGTGCGCCTTCGGTTTGCATTTGTGCATCGCCGATAGACGCCACATCCACCCCTAGTAGCTTGAGCTTGGTGCTCATGTCTGCACCTTTAAAACCTTCGCTCGGCATCCCAGTCAAGACATCGGCGGTGGTTCTCGCCATGGTGTAACCGGGTGCGACCAAACCAAAGATCTTCTGCTCCCAAAGGGCACATTCACCAATCGCGTATATGTTCTCATCACTGGTTTGGCATTGGTTGTTAATCACAATGCCACCTCGCTCGCCTACTTCTAGCTCAGCCAGCCTTGCTAACTCATCTTGAGGGCGAATGCCTGCGGAGAAGACAATAACATCCACTTCGAGAGGATCTTTGTCTTTAAACACCATACGATGCTTAGCCGTTTCACCATCGCAGATTCGTTCCGTACCCGTTGAGGTGTGAACGGTTAGCCCTAGCGCTTCAATCTTCTCTTTTAGCACTAAGCCGGCACCATCATCTAACTGTACGGGCATCAGGCGAGGCGCAAATTCAATAACGTGAGTCTCTAACCCAAGTAGTTTGAGTGCGTTTGCCGCTTCTAAACCCAACAATCCACCGCCAATCACGGCGCCCGTTCTTGCGCCTTCACATGCCTTTTTTATTTGTGAAAGGTCATCAAGCGTGCGGTAGACAAACACGTTGTCGCGGTCTTTACCTTCAATTGGCGGCACAAATGGGTACGAACCGGTAGCGAGCACAAGTTGGTCGTAACCCAGCACATCTTCACCATCAAGCAGAATGCGCTTTTGCTCTCTGTCGATGCCTGTTACTTGGCTGCCAAGTACGAGTTGGATGCCATGCATGTCGTACCATTCTTGGTTACTCAGCATCAAATCATCATGAGACTTACCCGCAAATAAAGAAGAGAGCTGTACTCGGTCATACGCAATAAAACGCTCTGCACCAATCACGGTAATTCGGTGCTCCAAATGCGCATTTTTCTGCACTAATTGCTCGACAAGGTGTTGCCCGACCATGCCGTTGCCTACCACAACGATGTGGCTCAATGCATTCTTTACTGGAATCGTTAAAGGACTATTCATCGCTGCCTCCTTATGCCGTTTGCGCTGCGGTTTTGGGTTTGTCTTCTTTCGAAGCAGGAATCTCGACTTTGGATTGCTTCTCGTAAAGGAACTTCAGCACCGCTTGTCGACACTTCTGATACTGCGCATCATCTGCCAGTGCTACACGCTCACGAGGGCGAGGTAGATTTACTTCTAACACTTCTCCAATGGTTGCTGCCGGTCCGTTAGTCATCATCACGATTTTGTCAGATAGCAGCACGGCTTCATCCACGTCATGGGTAATCATGATGACGGTGTTATTTAGCTCAGCTTGGATCTTCATCAGTGCATCCTGTAAGTGCGCACGTGTTAACGCATCCAACGCGCCAAATGGTTCATCCATCAGCAAAACCTTTGGTTGAAGTGCCAGTGCTCTCGCGATGCCGACTCGCTGCTTCATACCACCCGAGATTTCATCCGGCTTTTTGTGCGCAGCATGCTGCATTTGAATCAGCTCCAAATAGTGATTCACTTGTTCCTGAATCCACACTTTGCCCTTTTTACCAGCAACTTGTTTTACTGCGAGCTCAACGTTTTGATACACAGTGAGCCAAGGTAATAATGAATGGTTTTGGAACACCACTGCGCGGTCTGGTCCCGGCCCAGCTACTTCTCGTCCATCGACGATCACGCCGCCGTCTGTTGGCATGTGCAGACCTGCGACCAAGTTCAATACCGTTGATTTACCGCAGCCAGAGTGTCCAATTAGGGATACAAACTCGCCTTTATTGATTTGTAAATCGACGTTCTTGAGTGCGATGAACTCGCCATCTGGCGTTGGGAATCGCATCCCTAAACGTGTTAGATCTAATAATGCTTTTTCCATGATCGTTTCCCTTATCTCAACGCTTGTTGTTTATTCCAAGACAGCCACTTTTGAAGTTGCAGCATGCCTCTATCGAGCATCAAACCGATAAAACCAATGGTGATGACTGCCACCATGATGCGACCCAATGACGCTGAACTGCCGTTCTGGAATTCATCCCAAACGAACTTTCCTAACCCAGGGTTCTGCGCGAGCATTTCTGCCGCAATCAACACCATCCAAGCGATACCTAAAGAGAGACGTAAACCTGTGAAGATCATTGGAATGGCAGAAGGTAAAACGATGGTGCGAATGTGCTGCCACCACGAAAGTTGAAGCACTTTGCTCACGTTGATTAAGTCTTTATCAACGCTCGTTACACCCACAGCGGTATTAATCAGCGTCGGCCATAAGCTACACAGCGCCACTGTGATCAGTGAGTTGATGAACGACTTAGCAAACATCGGGTCATCACTCACATAAGTAGCACTCACCACCATAGTAACGATAGGCAGCCAAGCCAAAGGTGATACGGGCTTGAGCAATTGAATGATTGGGTTGAACGCTTGATACAGCCCTTGATTAAGACCAAGCACGATGCCAAGTGGAATCGCGATAACCGTCGCCAGCAGAAAGCCCGCTGTCACAGTCACTAAGCTCGTCACGATTTGGTCGAAGAACGTCGGTTTACCTGTGTAAGGACGAATCTTCACTTCCGCGTCTGGATTCTTGGCTAACTTCGCAGCATTGCGTTTTTCCTGACGTTCGATAAACGCTTGTTCTTTTTCTCGCTCTTGCCAATGGTCATCGACAAGGTTGCTGAACTGCTGAAAAGTTTGCACAGGTCCCGGTAGCGTACCTAATGAGGTTTGCACTTCTCTCGCTGCTAAGTGCCACATTGCCAAAAAGATCAACAAGCCAATGACGGGCAAAAGCACCAACCGACTTCGGTTCACTACCTGCTTCGCAGGAAAAAGGGAAATGACATTACTAGACATACTCACTCCTAAGAAATTTACATCCTTGTTATTGCGGGCAGACTCTCCTGCCCGCTGTATTTTTAGTAGGACTGCTCATCCTAAACTTTGTCTTTTCCTTTAAGCCCGATAGAGAACTTCTCTAGATATTTGTTTGGCTCGCGACCGTCATAAACGATGTTGTCGATAAAGTGTGTTTGTGGCGCACGAAAACCATCTTCAGCACTGAAATCTGGGAAGTCTTTTTTGCTCAACACACCATCTTCAATTAGCGCTTGAGCCGCTTGTTGGTAGATATCTGGACGGTACACCTCTTTTGCCACATCCATGTACCAATCATCGGATTTTTCGCTAGAGATTTGTCCCCAGCGACGCATTTGGGTCAGATACCAAATCGCATCGCTGTAATACGGATACGTGGCGTTATGACGGAAGAACACGTTGAAGTCTGGTACGTCTCGTTTATCGCCTTTCTCGTATTCAAACGTGCCAGTCATTGAGTTGGCGATAACTTCGGCATCGGCTCCCACATACTCGCTTTTTGATAGCATCTTCACTGCTTCTTGGCGGTTGGCATTGTCGTTTTCATCCAACCAATGTGCCGCTCGAATCAAGGCTTTCACTACGCGAATGTGCGTGTTTGGATACTTCTCAGCCCAAGCTTTAGAAACACCAAACACTTTCTCTGGGTTGTTCTTCCAGATCTCATAATCGGTCACGACTGGCGTACCAATGCCTTTGAATACGGCTTGTTGGTTCCATGGTTCGCCTACGCAGTACCCTTTAATCGTGCCCGCTTCCATTGTGGCTGGCATTTGTGGTGGCGGTGTAACACTCAATAGAACGTCAGCATCCAACTGGCCACTGTTATCGCCTGATTCTGGGGCATAAAATCCTGGATGAATCCCACCTGCCGCTAACCAGTATCGCAACTCATAGTTGTGCGTCGATACAGGGAACACCATGCCCATGTTGAACGGTTTGCCTTTATCCAGATAGCTGTCCACAACTGGTTTTAAGGCATCCGCTTTGATTGGGTGAACAGGTTTGCCATCTGGTTGTTTTGGAATGTACTGCTTCATCTGTTCCCAAGTATCATTGGAAACCGTGATTGCGTTGCCGTTCAAATCCATACTGAACGCGGTAATCACTTCTGCTTTTGTGCCGACACCAATCGTTGCGCCCAATGGCTGACCAGCAAGCATGTGCGCGCCAGCAAGCTCACCGTCGATGACTCGGTCTAAAAGCACCTTCCAGTTTGCTTGCGCTTCTAAAGTGACGTACAAGCCTTCGTCTTCAAAAAAGCCTTTCTCATAAGCAACCGCCAGCGGTGCCATATCGGTTAACTTAATAAAACCAAACTTCAGGTCTTCAATTTCTGGCTCACCCAACTCTGCCTTTACGCTGACCGTGGTGAATACCGATAACGAAATTGCTGACACTTTCAGCATCGAACTCCATTTCATTGGTTTGCTCCCATAAAAAAAGCGCCACTACTCCGAAGAGCAGTAGCGCCGTTGCTAAGTCTACAATTACCGCCGTTGATAATTGAGATAAGCGATTCAACAATAAACCCATACCTAGTAATCCAATTACTGTGCCAACTTATTTTTCACAGTAAATACAATGAATTAGTTTATTCTACCGTTTCTTATTCCCTGCTATTGCTTGCTGATAGTGCAACACGCACCACGTTAGAAAATTCACCCTAACCCCAAAGTGGTAGAGCAACTAATCCAACACTTCCAAAGTTGTTATCAAATTCTTGGCAACTTGTGCGAGCGTTTGGCTCGATTGCATGGCTGAATTTCTAAGCGCTTTATAAGCCTGCTCTTCATCAACGCAGTGCATCTTCATCAGCAGACCTTTGGCTTTTTCCACCAGCTTGCGCTCTTCAATCTTATGGGTCAGTGATTCAATTTCCGATTGCATACTTTCGAATTTCGCTCTCACTAATGTCGCATGTTCAATCCAAGGCTGAAGTGCAAACTCACTATCGTGCGGCATGAGCACATAGTCCATTTTTTCCGATAAACGATTGATATCATTGGATGATAATTGCTTTAAGACGATAAGAAGTGGTGCAGATTTTCTGCGACAGAAATCGACGATCAAACGCAGTTCCGCGGTTGGTTGCTGCCATCCAACCACAACGCTTGCCGACGGTTCTCGTTGCATTAGCGTTTCTAGTTGTGCCAATTGGCAGCCAATGATGTTGTCGTAATCTTTGCTCAATAAGCCGGACAATCGAGCCTGCTCTTGGAGGCTATCACAGCACACTATGATGGGTGTTTTTGACGTTGATTGAGTCATGCACATTCCTTGTTTATATCTCACTCACTAAGAGAGACATAACAAGGAATGTGCCAACTAAAGTTGAAGCGTTTTAACTAGAGGCGAGATGTTCTTTGAAGAAGCCCAGTGTGCGCTCCCAAGCGAGTGCAGCTTCTTCCGGAGCGTAGCGTGCTGTTGAGTCGTTGTGGAAGCCATGGTTAACGTTCTCATACATTAGCGCTTGATACTGTGCGTCGGTTGCAATCAATTGCTGTTCATAAGCGGGCCATGTGTCGTTAACACGCTTATCGAGTCCTGCAAAGTGAATCATCAACGGCCCTTTGACTTGCTTTTGGATCTCTTGTGCCGCTGGTGTTCCATAGAAAGGCACACCTGCATCGAGCTCATCGGGCATCACTGCTGCAAGCATATTGACAATATAACCACCGAAGCAGAACCCTACCGCCCCCAACCTACCGTTCCCACCCTCGTGCTGTTTGATGAAATTAGCCGCCGCAATAAAGTCTTGCTCAATCTTGGCTCTGTCCATCTCTTTCTGCATGGCGCGACCCTCATCATCATTCCCCGGATAACCACCAAGTGGGTATAGGGCATCTGGGGCAAAAGCAATAAAGCCGTCTTTAGCGAGTCGCCTAGCCACGTCTTTGATATAAGGGTTCAACCCACGATTTTCGTGAACCACTAACACCGTCGGTGAATTTAAGGTCTTCTTCTGTGGCATCACCAAATAGCCGCGTCCTTCTCCATGCCCGTTTGGGGATGGGAAGGTTTCGTAGGTTGCTTTGATGTCAGGATCGTTAAATGAAACTTGTTCTGCCAGTGCGTAATTCGGAGTTAACGCATCGACCAGTGCTGTCATGCTAAAGCCAAGCACAGCAAGACCACCTAGCCTATTAAGAAACTCACGGCGCGAGATTTTTCCGTGGGCGTATTCGTCGTACCAATCGAAGGCTTCTTGCGGGATAGGATGAGAAGCCTTTTGTTTGGTAGTGGTATGCTTTAGAACCATTATCCATGTCCTCTACGTCTTACCATATGTTTATTTCAAACTCTCAGCGGCGAAACGAAGTCGAACGCGACTGATTCTTGAACGGTGGTTTCACCCCTGATACGGAACGCGGCGGTGAAACACATCACTGGCGAGCTAGGATCTTTTACCTTCTTCAAACAATAGATAATGGATTCAGATTCAACAACTTTGCGTCGTCGGTTTTACATTCATTGACAATAGTACGTTATTGCTGGCCGCAATAGGCTTGCCAGTAAGAAAAGGCACGTTCAAATGCTTTTTCTCTGTCGTGCATTTGTGCAAATAAGACTACTGTCATGGTAGCGAGAACCGTATTCGCCATTTGGTTCATGTCATCTTCTGACGTTCCAAACGGGCAATTTACTGGCATTGGCACCTCAGACAGCATTTGCTCCGTCCAGTAGTGCGATGTCACGCCACTTGTTTGGCTTAGCCATACGGTTTGGCTTACTTTCGGGTTGTATTCTGACTCACCCGATTGTCCTTTAAATGACACAACGGCGTGAGCGGTTTGACCAATCTCATATTCGACTTCAGCATGAAGTTGTTGGAATCCAGGATGGAAGCTACCACGAATACCGACGGTCGCCTGCCCCGGGTTCAGTGCTCGAACCACGGTATTAATCGGCGTTCTAAGCCCATAACGATTCTTCCAACTAATCATGGTTTCTGCTTGAGGTGCAAACGAACTCAGCGGCAGATACACAATGTTTTGTGTTTCTAACACACGCTTCGCGTCTTCTGCTGATTCCGCTTTGTTGATATCAAACTTGTCGAGGTAATCTTCTGCGTGTGAACGACCAGATTGACGGTCGTGATAGCCGTGCATCAGCACTTTATGACCATTATCGGCGAGAATCTTCGCTGCCAACAGGTGCCAAGGCTGACCTGCCGCTTCACGTTTGCCTGCATAACATGGCCAGTCAATGTCTGCACCAATAGCTGGCATGCGGGATTGGAATGCTTTAACAAAGCCAGCGATTTCTTGTTGAGTCTCGTTCTGTACGCGGATCAGCATCAATAACATCGCCATCTGATCGTCGTCGCACACTCCGTTTAGGTATTCATCCATAACTCGAAACGCTTGGTCAAAGTTCAGTGGTTTTCGTCCACGTTCACCACGACCGACTGTTCTGATACACTCCAAAATGCTGCTCATATTCCCTCGTATTCCGTCACTGACTGTACGGTTTCTATTAGTTGTTCGCGCAGTTTGACAACTTCTCCCATCACAATCAATGCTGGGCTCACGCCCTTAAGTGTAATCGATAAATCATTGAGCTGATTGAGCTGTGTAACGTGCACTTGTTGTTGAGGGCTGCAACCATGAGTGATGATCGCGACAGGGAAATCTGCTCTCAAACCGGAGTTGATTAAACCCGTTTGTATTTGCGATGACTTTTCTAACCCCATATAGAAGACTAACGTTTGTCCGCTTTGCATCAATTGGCTCCACGCCTCAAATGCACCTGTTACCACTTGCCCCGTAACAAAGGTAACGCTGCGAGCAACGCCACGATGAGTCAGCGGAATCAAGCTGTTTGCTGAACACCCAATCGCAGCGGTAATACCGGGTATGACTTCGTAAGCGATTGAGTGTTTGACAAGCGCTAACGCCTCTTCGCCTCCACGACCAAATACGAAAGGATCTCCCCCTTTTAAGCGCACAACTCGCCTTCCTTGTTGAGCGAGCGATACCATCAAGTCACAAATTTCTTCCTGACCAATACTAGGTTGTCCGCATCGTTTGCCCACGTAAATCCAATCGGCTTGTGGCGAAGCCAACTCCAAAATATCTTTGTTAACCAAACGGTCGTACAGCAGAACCTCTGCCGACATAATCGCTTTCACAGCCTTCACGGTTAACAAGTCAGGATCGTGCGGCCCTGCTCCAACAATCGAGACAAAACCTTTGTGGTTCGCGTCTAGGTCTACTGAATGGTCTTCTAAAAGTTGGTTCAGTTTGCTTGCTTGGTCATGCTTAGAAAAGCGAGACGAGCGTTCTTGTTCCTGACTAGCTTGTCCCTTCTTAAACCAAGACTTTTGATAAGGCGCTTCCATGTGCTTATCCTCTTTATGACTTACTTTATTTGAATTGCCAGACTTTGCTGGTTCGCTTGCTGTTTGCCCTT
Source organism: Vibrio rotiferianus (assembly GCF_002214395.1). NCBI lineage: Bacteria > Pseudomonadati > Pseudomonadota > Gammaproteobacteria > Vibrionales > Vibrionaceae > Vibrio > Vibrio rotiferianus. The sequence continues at coordinate 1,669,519 of NZ_CP018311.1, read as the reverse complement.
CTGACGCTGATGGCTGTCGACCATTTGTTTGATTTGAGAGACGCACGAACCACAGTTAGTACCGCATTTGAGTTTGTTTTGAAGCTGGGTCAGTGACGTGCAGTCTTGTTTCTCCATCGCGTCATGTATTTGTTTATCGGTGACGCGGAAACAACTACAAACCAGTTTGGCACTGCTTTGCGATTGAGTGATAGTAAGCAGTTGCGATAACTCCATCGGCTTGCCAATCAATCCAGTAAAGTTGGTGTAGTCGGTTTGAATCGGTTCACTAGACACCACCAAAACAGAACGTATGATACGAATGTCTCCAACAAGGTCGTAATCCACCGCTAGCCAGCCTTGGGCAATATCTATCGTAATTCTGCGGCTCTTTTCCGTTCGACAAAAACTCTGCTTCTTTGGTCGCTTGTCGTGTGCAAAGCGCCAGATGCCCAAATTACTTTCTGCCTGAAATGCGCTGTAGAGAAACTTGCCGGAATCAAACTGTGTACCGATGAACATACCGTAGGTTTTTACCGCTGCGCCTTGCACTTCAACATAAGACGACTTAAATGCAGGCTGCCCAGAGATAGGGTCTTTTGCGCTGTTTACTATCGCGTTAACACTGCTTTCACCGCCATATCGGCCCGCCCAGTGCATTGACATAAACAGCTCTTGAAAACCCAAACCTTCATCAATGGCAACTTTGGCATAAATACTGGTGTTTGAAGCAGGCTGAAACAGCTTGGTGAGCTGCCCTGCTTTTAAGCAACTTTGAGTAGCGGAGAGTGTGTTCATGTACACGGTTGGTTCTAACTCAGATGCGGCAAGGTGTGCGATATGCCCTGTTCGCGTCATGGTATGCCATTGGTCGCGTTGCCTGCCCGTATTGAGCCACCAGCCTTTTGTTCTCTCTAAGCGTTGAGACAATTCGCTGGTGACGACAAAACGCGCTTTTCCATCTGGGTGTGAATAGAGTCCATCAGCAAAAGGACGCTCTCCTCCCCATTGTGTTGGCACCCACTCTTCGTATTCTTGCTCGGTTAAGTTCGCGTGTTGAGACAGGTCGAGCTTCAAAGGTGAATCGGCATTCATGCCTGTCATCGCCGTATATTCCCTGAATACCGACCGCTCAGAAGTAAATGCAAAACCATTTTGTGTTTTTTCCAATGCACACAGAGCTTGTCCGACTTGGCTTATCGCCCACCAATCTGATTTTGCTTCACCCGGAGGAGTTTGAAACTGACGCTGCCTTGAAAGTCGACGTTCAGAGTTGGTTACCATACCTTGTTTCTCACCCCAACCAGCGGCCGGCAACAACAGATCCGCGTAATGCGCTACATCCGAATCCGCTGTAATATCGGAAACAATCACAAACGGACAAACCTCTAGTGCACGTTTTACCAATTGGTTATCTGGTAAAGAGACAACCGGATTGGTTGCCATGATCCACAGAACTTTAATCTCACCACGTTCTACCGCCTCAAACAGTTCAACAGCTTTTAAACCGGGCTGAGTGGCAATTTCTGGTGAATCCCAAAACGCCTGCACTTGCTTTATAGACTCTGCGTCAAAAGCGCGATGAACCGCTAACTGGTTTGCCAATCCACCGACTTCTCGTCCGCCCATCGCATTCGGCTGACCTGTAATAGAAAACGGCCCGCAACCTGACTTGGCAATTTTACCCGTCGCCAAGTGTGCATTAATGATTGAATTGCCTTTGTCAACGCCATTTTCGGCTTGGTTTACCCCTTGGCAAAACAACGTAATTGCGGTTGGGCGTTGTGCGAACCATTGGAAGAATGTCGTGAGTTTTTCTTCTGAAATGCCAATGGAATACGTTAAATTAGTGACATCGTAACGCAAATCAGAAACTTCTTCTGTAAGTGCATCAAACCCGTCGGTATAGGAACTTATGTATTCAGAATCAATACATTGCTGCTCGATAAGAAACTTGATCAGCCCATTGAATAACGACACGTCTCCATCGTTTTTGATTGGTAGATGCAAATCCGCTTGTTGCGCGGTGACCGTTTCACGCGGGTCAATGACCACCAGCTTGAGATTAGGATTGTTCTCTCTCGCTTGTTGAATACGTCGGAATAAAACAGGGTGCGTCCAAGCGGTATTAGCACCGCAAATTATCAATAGCTCAGTGTTATCAATATCGTCGTAATTGACGGGAACAACATCTTCACCAAATGCTCGTACATGAGCCGCAACCGCCGAAGACATACATAGACGGGAGTTAGTATCGATGTTTGCGCTGCCAACATAGCCTTTCATAAGTTTGTTGGCGACGTAATAGTCTTCCGTCAACAACTGACCAGAAACATACATCGCGACAGAATCTGGTCCAAACTCCACTTTTGCTTGATGGATCTTTCCAGCAATCAGCTCTGTGGCTTGTTGCCATTGCACTTGTTGCCCTTGAGGTCGCTGCTTGGTGACAAGCTTTGGATACAACAAGCGCGAAGGCATATTCAAGCTCTCTGCCAACGCGACACCCTTTACGCACAATGACCCCGCATTCGCAGGATGACACGCATCCCCAACGATTCCTTTCGCATTGACCTCGACACCACATCCAACACCACAATAGGGACAAGTGGTTTTTTTGCATCCTTGCGACATTCCGCCCCCTGATTCTTTCCTTAGAATGACGAGCTACAAGCGAAAAAAAACCTCTCCCGAAACGAGAGAGGCTGCATTGCCTATAAAAGCTCAAAAAAGTAATACCCCAACCGCTTAACCGCCTGCTAAGGGAAAGCGGCGCATCGAGTTAACGATGAACACAATCTAAATTGCAAACCCGATGCCAATTTTACATTGCACTATATTTCAATAACTTAACAGAACCAGCTTTCACTTTATAATTGGTAATGCACTGATTAGGTGCGAGTTTGAATCACAGAAGTGCAAGATTAACGGGCTAATGCCATGACCATTCTCGGCTCTCCGTCACCGAAATAATCTTCTTCTTTTTCCAGAACCTTAAAGCCTAAAGAAGTGTACAACTTGTAAGCCGGCCCATTGTTTGGATCGACAGTTAACTTAATGACAGAGCCGGAACTTGCCTTTGCGATTACATTCACCACAAGCGAACGTGCAATCCCCTTTCCTCGATGCTGACTATCTACCGCAAGTGACAAGATCCAATGGGTGTTTTGCTCATCGCTTGTCGCCATCAGTACATAACCAGCAATTTGATCTTCTTCTTTAGCAATCAACAGACCTTGCGGCCAACAATCAAATGCTTGCCGAAAGAAAAATTGCGGGTAAGCGTGATGACCAAATAATTTCTGTTCTAGCTTAAAAATAGCGTCAATATCTGACTTTTGGGTAATAACTAATTCCATGGTGTTTTAGTTCTACGCTCTGTTCTAAAGTGTAACATCTAAGTTTATTGCTAAAGTTTAATATTTTTCAGTTAGTTAAACTAATAGTTCTTTATCATCTCGAGTCAAAGGTTAATTGTAAAACCACTCTTCATTAATGGAACGGCATTCTTAATGTGGTTTACTTATTGTCATAATTTTGTAGAATGTTTCGAGCACTTATAGATAGAAATAACAATAATAAAGTGCATAACTGGGTCTACTAAAGGCTCGTTACTTACTCGTTAGTTTTCCTATTATTAGAACCATTGAGCTCAGGATAGCTAACCATTTGTTTTTATTATTCTAATTTTAAGTGTAGTTGAGTAATGTCGTTATACAGTCTCAAACAAGGTCGTTCTGCTTTCGACAATAAACTATCCATTTGGCACTGGCTGGGTATTCAAATCCTACTTTTTGTTGCCGTTCAAGTTAGCTTCAGCATCTCTAGCTTTTTTGTCGTGTCTAAAGACAGCGTTCAGGTACTGTCATTCACGGCTGCTTTAGTCGTTTCCGCTTTAATCCGATACGGCTGGAAAGTACTGCCCACTCTCAGTATGAGTTTGCTTTTTTACTATTTGGTTATCTCAGGGCGCCCGAGCAACGTAGCGCTTTTGTTTTCGTCTCTTCTACCTTGTATCCCACTTGTGTTTGCTGCTTTGTATAAAAGGGCATTAATTTCTATTGAAGACTCAAACTATACATTAAAGCTTGGGTACTATGTGCTTATACTCGGCCTGCTTTATCCGGTAGCGAACACCGTCATACTATGGAGTATGAGCCATATATATATTGAGCACTCTCCACTATCTTTTGACTTTTTCTCTTACTCAATACTCAGTGGCGTACTCACTCACATGACCCTAACTCCTCTATTGAGCCTGGGCTTTAGCTATATTCTTGATGGCAATAAGTCTCCTTATCTCAAACTAGATCTCACTATGCTGAGAAATCAGCCTTCTCAACAAGGTTATCGGATATGGCTCATTATTTGTGGGATGATATTGCTTGGAGCGATTACGTCAAATAACTCACTTTTGATCAATACACTCTGTCTTTCTTTGCTTTGTTTAGTGGGAGTCGGACTTGGTAAGTTTGGCCTCATTAGGCCATTTCTCATTGCCTCTATCACTCTATTGATTTGTGTGGAAAACATTGTCAGTCAATACAATGCAGGCCTAATTCAACAAGAGCACCTATACGGCATGCTTTTGGTCTTATTTGTATTATCAATGCTAATATTTCTGCTTGGCGCTCATACAATCAAGAACTTTATAACTGCCCGTAAAGCAGTAGAAAAAGAACGTGTTGATAGCTTTACAGGCCTGTACACACTGTCTCAACTACAAGAGGACATATCACCAAGAAACAATGTGGTTTTGATATACATAGACTTGAAACCCACGCTTTCTAAATTGAACGGCTTGGGCCACCAAGGCCAAGCGCAATTAATGAGACAATTGAGCCAATACCTCGCACAAAACACCGAGTACTTGCAGCGGGCGTACTTACCACCATTTGCAAACGGCTTGATATGTTTCGCGCCACGTCTTCCTTATATTAATACTGAGCTAAAAAAGCTGATTCAATTGCTTGATGACTTCTACTTCTATTTTGAGGATAGTTCGGTGAGTTTAGTGAAACGAACCATTCAGTGTGTCGATATTGCTGAAAGTGACAATGTCGAAGCTTTAGTTTCCAAACTGTGTCAACAACGACCTCAAAGCAATCTAGCCATTAACTGGCTAGACGCGGCAAGCACAAGCAAAAGTAAACTCAACAAGCTCAGCTTTATTCAATCTTGTTTCAGAGAAAACAAGTTTGAATTGTACTGCCAGCCATATCTAGCGTTGAATACGAAAAATACCGGGAGCTATTTTGAAGTTCTACTCAGATTGAACCAAGATGACTCACGCGTGATGTCGCCAGCTGAATTTTTTCCATTAATTCATGAGTTTGGACTTGAGATTGAACTGGACGAATGGGTAATTACTAATACATTTTGCAAATTGAGCCAGAATATCGTCGACTGGGATAACTTAGGGAAATGCTCCATAAATTTGACAGCAAAAGCATTAAACTCTCCGTCACTGGCACACAATATTCGACTGCACGCTGATATATATGGTGTTCCCCTTAAAAAGGTATGTTTTGAGATCACTGAGTCAGATGCACTTCGAAATGAATCCATAGCTATACAGAATCTTTCTCTATTGAGAGAAGCCGGTTGTACTATTGCGTTAGACGACTTTGGTACTGGCTACGCAAGTTTTGACTATCTGCGCCGCCTGCCACTTGATGTACTTAAGGTAGATGGTTCTTTTGTAAAAGACATTGTTAGTAGTGAAAATGACCGGATTATCGTTCAAGCCATCAGCCAAGTCGCTAACAGTATGAAACTTGTAACGGTAGCCGAGTTTGTGGAATCAGAAGCACATATAGAGACGCTAAAATCACTAAATATTCAGTTTGCTCAAGGGTTTGGCGTTGCTAAGCCACTTCCTTTGCAGGACTACCTTAAAAAGTTATCGAACAAAGCTTAATCGCGACATCTAAAACCAAAAAATCATTAAATTTCGCGATATAGTTTCAATTTACACACAAAAAACCAGAACTATATATCTCTTTTTGCAAATTTTCATGGTTCGATAGTTTACACCTTTGCCTTTTCACTAGCACGATTCACCACCACATCAATGTGATAACAATCACTAAAACATATAACATCCGCGCGATTATTATTTTTATAAAGGCGAGTTTTAAGTGAAAGAATCTCGAGAAACGTTAAATTTTAGTGAATTAAACACAACAACTACTTGGACGAAACATGATACTCATTGGGTATTAAGTCTGTTTGGTACCGCCGTGGGTGCTGGCATTCTATTTCTTCCTATTAACTTGGGCATCGGTGGTTTCTGGCCATTGGTAGTTATGGCAGTCCTCGCTTACCCAATGACTTACTTAGCACACCGAGGCCTTGCTCGCTTTGTTCTGTCATCAAAAATCAAAAACGCAGACTTTACCGATGTAGTAGAAGAACACTTTGGGGCGAAAGCTGGTCGTTCGATTTCGCTGCTGTATTTTCTTTCTATCTTCCCAATTCTACTGATCTATGGCGTTGGTATTACCAACACTGTTGACAGCTTTATGGTCAACCAAGCAGGTATGGAGCCGCTGCCACGCGCCCTACTATCTGGCGTATTAGTATTCAGTTTGATTGCAATCATGATGGCCGGTGAAAAAGTGATGCTTCGTGCGTTCGCTATCATGGTTTACCCATTGGTTGCGATTCTGGCATTTTTATCATTCTACCTAATGCCAAACTGGAGCATGCCTGTCATGGATGCACCAGAAATGTTCTCATTTGCGAGCACGATGTGGCTTGCGATTCCAGTCGTTATCTTCTCATTTAGCCACGCAGCGGCGATCTCAAGTTTTGCAAACGTACAACGCCGACATTACGGTGAAGGCGCCGATGTAAAATCAGAACTGATCTTGCGCCGTACAAGTGTCATGCTGATCGCATTCGTGTTGCTGTTTGTCTTCTCATGCGTACTTGCTCTTTCCCCGGAGCAACTGGCAGAAGCAAAAGCACAAAACGTATCGGTATTGTCTTACTTAGCTAACGCGACGGAAAACCCATTCATTGCAACCTTAGGTCCGCTTGTTGCCTTCGTGGCAATTACTTCTTCATTCCTTGGGCACTTCCTTGGCGCACGCGAAAGCCTTAATGGTTTGATCACTAAACATTCTGATATGCCAAAACGACGTGTTGATCACATTAGTGTTGTCGTACTGTTTGTATCGATTTGGATCGCAGCAATCATGAACCCTAGCATACTAGGCATGATGGAAGCTCTATCAGGTCCAGTCATTGCCATGATCTTATTTATTATGCCGATGTTAGCGGTATACAAAGTGAAAGGACTGCAGAATTATCGTGGAAAAGCATCTACATACTTTGTACTAATGACAGGTATTGTTGCAGTAAGTGCGTTGGTTTTTAGCTTGTTGAGTTAAGAAAAGAGACTTAGGCGAGATTTTCAGGGGAATACCTTATTTTTTATTAAGGTAATTCCCTGAATTTTGCTATGGTTTTCTTGTCAGTGATGATTCGTTACTGTCTCATTGAATGAGAGTGAAAACACCTGCGATCATCAGAACTGAAGCAATACAAGTACGACCGATAATGCCGAAGCGAGAAGGTTGAATCATTTCGTTGTGCATAGGCAATCTCCTTTTTGATGGGAACAGCCAGTTTTTCATGGCTTAATAACACTATGTACAAAAACGACTTTCCACACAATACATACCTGTATTAAATATTTATGACAGTCAGATGAAATTTTAGATGTCGAATGACTTACTCGTTTAATCAGTTGAGTCTATCAAGTAATTTCTGGATAATTTGATCGCATAAAGCGTTGCTCATCGAGCATATTTTTGAAGCTCGGCCCCGCATCAAGTTTTACAATGACTTCCTTCTCTTCCATTCTTATTACGTGTCCGGCTAGAGATAATTCTGTATTGTCATGCAGAGAAAGTTCGCCTCTAACCTTGACTCCAACTGCGTCTAAAGAGTGGTGGGCTTTCAATAACCTTAAACCTTGCTCCGATAATTCACTCACTAAGTATCGAGTACCTGATATCAGTAGACTTGGTCTAGCGCAACTAGGGTACTGTAATCGGTAGTAAGCTCTTTGTTGTGTGGCTTTCCCTGCTATTGCCCCAGATAAAGACGTTGTGGATTTGAGCATAACCACCTCCTTATGTTTATGACTGCATCCATTCTACAAGCGTTTTATATTTCCTCAGATTAACTACGTTCAAACTTGGTTGTCGTAACTACTGCAACTTACATACCACAACTTAATTTTCAAGTAATGCAATCTTATAAATGCTATATTACCAATGTCTTTGCACCACTCTCGGTATTAGTCTCTTATAAATGCGTGTACTTTCTTTCTCAAAGCCCTGTTTAGCCATTCTAACTGCTTTTCTAGTGTCATTATCGCTTCCTTCTGCAGCAAAGGAAGGCAAAAAACACTCGTGTTACTTAATGCAGAATACGGCAGCTGAAGACCTGCCTACACTGCAGTTTTACTTTGAGTCGATCGGTAAACCAAGAGCAATCAAAAACACTGCTCTAGAGCAGCCTAACCGTACTTCCCCTCAGGCTCAGGCACTGTATTATTTCGCTCGTATCTACCTAGAACGATATGAAGGTGTTCCAATATCGGATCTGCCTGATATGGTGGCCTTTGGAAACAAGCACCAACTCCAGTGGGTAATCGCCGAAGCTAAACTTAACAAAGCGATAGAATACATAGAAGCGGATGATGTCTGGCAAGGGGAGTTGTTGTTACACGATGTGATCAATATTAGCCGTGAAATTGGTTACAAGGCTCTCCAAGGCCGTGCCTACCGTTGGCTTGGCAACGCTGAAATTCGTCGCTCACAAGTACAAGCAGGTATGAGGCACTATCGTACCGCTTTTGACCTACTTGATGATTCGCATTTTGAGATTCAAGTTGCAATGACACTGAACAATATCGCTTCAGTTTATATCGAGACATCTGACTGGACGCGAGCTGAGAACTACATTAATCAAGCAATCAAAACCTACCTCGATAAAACCAATAGCTTTGACAACAGCCTTTTTCTTGGCATTCTTTATGCGAACAAAAGTGTGATTGAGTTTGCTCAAGAACGATATGCTGAATCAGAGTATTACTTTGAGCAAGCCGTTAACCTAAGCATGGAAACAGGCTCAGATCGCTTAAAACATACCTCACTAGCCAACCTTTCTCAGCTATTGAGTGCAATGGGAAAAACAACAGATGCTCTTGCGCTTGCTCAGCGTTGCTTAGCACTTCCAACAATCAACTCTAATAGTGGTGTAAAAGTCTCTTGCTATGAAGCATTCTCAGAAGCCTATTTAATTCGCAATGAGTTTAACCTTGCTATAGATAGTGCAAACAAAGCACTGGAGCAAATGGAAATAACCTTAGTCTCGGAGTCTCGAGAACGAATGGACATGCTCTTAGTCCTAGTACAAGCAAGTCAAGAATTGAAACAATACGAACAAGCGTTTCATTACCTATCTAAACTCAGAAGCTTGGAAAAAGACTACGATAGCCACGCAGACGGTGAGGAGATGTTGGACATCAAATTCGATCTAGAAGCTAAACTAGCCCAAAAAGAATTGAAACTATTGGAAGCTCAGAATGCTCTACAAGCATCTAAGCTACAAGCCCAGCGATACAGAGAAATTTTCTATTTCTTATCACTCATTGGTATCGCATCTTTAGGGATAAGGTATGTATCTCGAATCAAAAGAGTCAACCGAGAACTCGCTGAGCAAAACGTTATTGATCCTTTAACCCAAGTTCATAATCGTCGCTACTTACCCCATTGGTTGCGTAACATGGCCAACACCGCACCTGAGAGTATGTTTTCTTTAGCAGTCATTGATATCGACTATTTCAAACAGTTCAATGACACGTACGGTCATGATAAGGGAGATCAAATGCTGAAACATGTATCTTCTGTGATTAAGCGTTCGGTCCGATCTAAAGATTTACTTGCCCGCTGGGGAGGCGAGGAGTTTGTTTTAGTTTTTGAAGCCAAAAACATCGACGAATGCTCAAAAACTTTAGAAAGACTAAGGAAAGCAGTTGAAAACGAAAAGCTTAGCATTAATAGTTTAACCCTTAGCGCGACCATCTCGATTGGTGCGATAAAAACAATGAACGTCACTATGCTCAATACTAATTGGGATGACTGTTTTATGGCTGCCGACCAAGCGCTTTACGAAGCGAAACAAGCAGGAAGAAACCAATACAAAATCAATTCTGGTTAAATTATGAAAAAACATCTATTCGTCACGATCATCGCTAGTTTGTTAGTTAGCGCCTGCTCGAACCAACAAGCCGCAGAAATGGGTATGAGAGGCAGTAGTGTCAATGTGTACGCACAGCAAATGAGCAACATGCAACTATGTGAGACGTTGTTTTATAAACGCCAAACAAACCAGACATTGGCAGCAATTGGCTCTGAGTTCAATCGACGAGGCTTAAACAAAAAGTGGTGCGATAAAGAACGCAATAAGTGGTACATCGAAAAATGGGTCGATACGCTGATTACGAAGAAGGAAGAAAGCCACACTGAAAGCGAGGTTACGATACAACCTGCTATATGAGAACCCCACACCTTTAAGTAGCGAGAATAATCGCTACTTTTTTGCGACTTTTCACATCTCTTCCCCATATCCAATATCTAGAATCTTACGTTCTATCAACCCCTAAGCGTTATTACAACGCGATCCGTCGAAAAATGAAAGTAAAGAGAATGTAAACGGTTTTCGTTTCCATTCTAAGCCGCTAGCTTTGTTTAGACCTGTTTAAAGGAGTATCGAACAGGGACAAAAATTCCAAACAAAGACATGAGGTCACAAATGGAAACACGCATTAATCGCCTATTCGCTGCAATGTTAGCAGTAGGCCTTTCACCTGCCGTCTCGGCTTATGATCCGCTCTACTCTGAGCAATGGCACCTAGACAACACTGGCCAAACTGCATTTGCAGCAAACCCTGCCGTTGCGGGTAATGACTTGAACACCAAACTGACACAAGCCATGGGCATTGCTGGTGTTGGTGTAAAAGTTGCCGTTATTGACTCTGGCGTACAGATCGATCACCCAGACCTTGCAGGTAACGTAGTCACAGGTAGCAGAAACTTCGTTGAAGACTCTTCATTCCCAGCCGATTACCCAGTTGATACAAATGGCCATGGTACCGCTGTAGCCGGCTTAATCAGCGCTGTTGGTAACAACGGTGAGGGCGTTCGCGGCGTAGCTTCTCGCTCTTCTCTAATGGGCTTTAACTGGCTCGCAAACCAAACGCTGGAAGGCTGGTTGATTTCTCACGGCGTGGACGCTGCAACCAGCGATGTTCGCGTTTTCAACCAAAGTTATGGTTTTAGCCCAATCTACCCTATTCCATTCGACGAGAACGATCCGCAGTTCAAGCTTGAAATGGATGTAATGAAAGACGTCAGCGAAGGTAATGCTTGGGGTCGTGGTGCTGTCTTCGTTAAATCTGCCGGTAACGGTTACCGCTACTTCAACACTGGCCGTTTTTTCGTGCTTCCTAGCGACTTTTTCGCAGGCGGTGGCAACAAAGGCCTACCAATGCATAACTCGGCACAGTCTTACGACAATGCGAGTTACTACAACCTTGTAACCAGCGCACTTCGTGCTGACGGAACTCGCGCCAGCTACTCATCAGTTGGTGCTAACGTGTGGGTCGCAGCACCAGCAGGTGAATACGGTCAAGACTTCCCAGCAATGGTAACGACAGATCTAGTAGGCTGTGAAGAAGGTCAAAACACCAGTGCAGATTTAGGTATTAACGGCCTGCACGGCGGTACTGAGCAAGATCCGAACTGTAACTACACCAGCACAATGAATGGTACGTCTTCAGCGGCGCCAAACACGTCTGGTGCAATTGCAGCGATTATGTCAACCAACCATGCGCTAACCGCTCGTGATGTCCGTGCGTTACTGGCAGAAACAGCAAGCGTAACAGACAAAGACCACCCAGGTGTTCAACTTGAGTTCGTTAATAGCCAAGGTGACTTGGTAAGCTACGAAGCGATTTCACCATGGCAGAAAAACGCAGCTGGCGTTGACTTCCATACCTTCTACGGTTTTGGCGCAGTCAACCTAGATGAAGCAATGAAACGTGCTCGTATGACAAACAACGTTCTACCTGCACAAGTTATTACACCTTGGGCAAGCAATGCGACGGAAGTGATTGTTCCAGACGCTAACTTAGCGGGTGGCTCTTCAGCGATTGCTGTTACCGATGACATTACTGTTGAGTCAGTACAAGTGAAACTAACACTTGAACACTCGCGTCTACCGGATTTGGCAATCGAGCTGATTTCTCCATCAGGTACACGTTCAGTTCTGCAAACACCACGTAATGGTCTCGTTGGTCAATCTCTGGATTCAACAGTAGCGGGTTATGAAAACCAATTAATGCTTTCTAACCAATTCTACGGTGAAAACGCAAAAGGCGAATGGACACTACGAGCTATCGATACCAACGGCGATGAAGTGTTCTCATTCATTGCATATTTCAATTCTTCAGCTATCTATGATGTACCGATGGCTAACAACGCAAAACCAGGTGTTATCAAAAACTGGTCTATGCGTATCTTCGGTCACTAAGGAGTCATTCACATGAAATTTATGACATTTTCTATTCTGGCTCTATCGACAATGGCAACGGCTGTACAAGCAGAGCAACAATTGGCTCAGCAACCTACACCTGAACTGTTTGTCGCATCTGATGCTGTACAAATTAATGGTCAAGATTACCGAAAACTTTCTGTTGATAGCCTTGCCGAAGCGGCAGAGCTACACGCTGGTGATGAGGTGTTTAAGAATGCGTTTAGTAACGTATCTAAAGCAACGGGCCTTATCTTTGTTACGGTGAAAAGCCCAGCCGATGCTAAGGCAGTAGCTAAAGAGATCAAACTTGACGTCGTCTTTGCTCAAGGTGAATCAGCCGTGTTCAAAGCAGCCGAAGGCCAAGATCTTCTGAGCATTAGCGATTACCTAAATGCTGACAGTCGCGTAAAAGCGTCTAAAATTGAACTAAACAGCGGTAAATACCGTGCACAATAATTCTCTAACAAGAGAAGTTGGCCTATAAAAAATGCCTCAGCACATGCTGAGGCATTTTCTTTTCACTTACGAGAAACGGACAGTTTAAATCTATTGGGTTGAGATCCTACTGAATAAAACTGATTAACTTCTTCGCGATGTCAGTGTTATTTTGCGAACCAACAAACTTATCCGCACCTTGCCCATAAGCAAACACTTGGACGTCAACAGCGGTATGCCCTTTTGTCGTCCAGCCGGTGTAGCTCTTCTCATTAATGATTCCTTTCACTTCCTTGTAGAGGGCTTTAGCTGGTTCTTCACTCAATTTGGCGTATGCCAGCTTTCGGCCCTGATCTTTAGATAATGACCAATCGACCGACTCATTCCATGTCGCGATCATGTCGTGGGATTGCGCAAGAGACATCGCCAAAGGCCATGCGGTTTTGTGAACACCCTTAATCACCTCGGTATCCCACTGATACTGCCCATTCGCACCAATTGTTAAGCCGCCAGTTGAGTGATCAGCGGTGATCACCAATAAAGTATCAGGGTGAGCATCGACATACGCTTTAGCCAATTCAATTGACTTAGCAAAATCATTCATCTCCGCCATCGCACACGCAATATCGTTCGCATGCCCACACCAGTCGATCTGGCTACCTTCAATCATCACGAAGAAACCATTGTCTTGACGTTGTAATAGAGAAAGCGCTTTGTTGGTCATCTCTTCTAGGCGAGTGGGATTTTCATCTAGTGCGAACGGAAATGCCTTATCCGCGAACAAGCCTAAGGCGGGTAAAGTTTGTAGTGCAGGAAGCTGACCAAAGTCGGCAACGTATTGGTAGCCTTGCTGCTTGAACTCGTCAACTAAATTACGGTCTTCACGCTCGAAATAGCGAACACCACCGCCCAAGAGTAGATCGACTGGTAATTTCTCACCCACTTTATTGTCGATGTAATCATTGGCGATATCGTCATAGTTTCGGCGAGATTCATTATGAGCGGCAAAACTTGCAGGTGTTGCGTGGTTAATTTGCGATGTAGCCACCAAGCCAGTGGTCATGCCCTTCTCTTTCGCCATCTCTAACATCGTTTTGATCGGCTTCTTATCCGTATCCACTGCGATAGCACCATTGTAACTTTTGACACCGGTACTCAGCGCTGTAGCACTTGCAGCACTGTCAGTAACGTAAGTCGCATCATCAGGATACGTTTTCGCCATACCAACCAAAATAGAATCAAAAACCGTCGGCTCTATTTCATCTGTATTTGGATCATCATGATAATAGCGATAAGCGGTCGTAAAGGCTGGCCCCATGCCATCACCGATCATATAGATAATGTTCTTCGGCGCGTCACCTGCGTAAGAATGGGTAGCCAAGAGGCTCGCGGTAATTAGGGAGTATTTAAGTCTCATATCTCATCCATGACATAATGCGATGGCACCATAAAGGCACACATCAACTTGAGTATCGTTCTAATTTGCAAACGAATACTATCATGCACTTAGGATGAAACATGGCGTTGCTTCATAGTTTTACAACGCACATCATTTCTTGAACACAATCACTTCGGTCAACAAGTCTGCTTTGTCAGTGTCATTTGGGTTATTAAGGTAACGTTCAATGCCCAAGGGTTTCGTCTTCACTTTGATGCCATTGTACCTTGTGAGATTCATCGCATACGACCATGCATTACCTAAAAATTGATATTCACCCTTGTGTTCCACTGAATAAGTTTCGCAAGTCGGGATAGTTCCAGCAACAAAATCTCCGGTCGCTACAACACCTGTTTGTACTGGTAAACATGTAATGAACTCGAAATAACCGCGTTTCATGTCCATCGAAAGGTAAAAACAAAACAGTTCGCCAGTCACGGGGAGATTTTCTTTGTCTGCCATATCAAACAAACGCGAGACATGCTCTTGCATAACGGAAGGAACCTCTGAGAGCGTTCCGGCTCCAGTCAAACCAATGTAGCTAATCTCATTTTGTTTACGTAAACCAAGATCCGTGAGCTGTGAAAGGATTTGTCCCGTTTCCAGTTGACTTTTAAGCATACGCAAACCACGCTCATAATCCATTTCTATCATGGACTTAACCATAGTTTTAAAGAAGACGAGAAACCATGGAACACGTGATTGCATCTGCCACTCTACAGTACAACCATTAGAAGACGGCATGACAATAAAGGTAACTTTTGCGTGACTTTGAAAAGGGCGAAAGAAGTGTAACTCCATGTCTAGACGATGTTCTTGGGTACTTTCTAGCACGATCGCACCTGTTCCGATACGCTTACCGTTCCACTGATACCCAGAGCCCACTTTACCCTGCTCTTCACTATAAGTTAATTCACAATTAGGCTCTAAAATCAGCCAAGGGGACCACTCCTGCCAGTTTGTATAGTCCTTCAGATAATCAATCGTTTCACTTTGCGTTCTGCTTATTTCGATGCTTTTACTAACCTCATACGAGAGCATAGCCCCTCCTTAGGTTTAGATTCTAATCTCTTTAAGATTATAGATGCATAAGCAAAACGACACCCATTCACTTCTACAAATAGGTATTAAATCGAAAACATTAAATGAGATTAACTGGTACTGACGGGGTAATCTCCGTTTACCAATTCTTGAACAAAACCAGAACCCGCACCAGTATGAGTAATCCATACCTTTTCTTTTGCTCGTGTTAACGCAACATAGAACAAGCGGCGTTCTTCTGCATATGGGAACTTGTCTTTTGATTCACAAAGTGCACCGTCGATATGCACTTGCTTCTTCTTAGCAGGAAACTGTCCTTCATCGACCGAGAGAATGATAACAAAGTCTGCTTCCCTCCCCTTGCTCGCATGACAAGTCATAAAGCGAACATCAAGATTTGGAAAACGCTTCAACCAATCATCGTATAGATCTGGCTTATGGTAATGGTTACGTCCCAACAACAGTACAGACTTGGTTTTCTTCGCTTGTTGATTAAGTTGATCAAGAATCTTCTCAACTTGATTACTCGGTGTAGTATGCACACTCTTCTGCTTACGTTGCTTATGACTATTAAGTGTCTTCGGCAACTGAGATGGGTTCTCTTGCACAAAAGTATTCGCCACATCACCAATTTGGTTGTTAAAGCGATAGGTCGTATCTAGGTGATGCACTGTCGAATGAATGAAGCGGTCCTGGAAGCCTGTCGTCAAATCAACATCTGCTCCGGCAAACTGATAAATCGCCTGCCAGTCATCTCCGACAGCAAACAAGGTCGCACCGGCTTGCTTTTGTGTTGACTCACACAAGGCTTCAATCAGAGCCAAACGATCAGGGGAAATATCTTGGTACTCATCCACCATGATAAAGCGCCAAGGTGATATATATTTACCTTTGCTCACGTAGTCGGTTGCACGACTGATCATGGTTGGAAAATCAACGTGATTAGTCTCTTTCAGCATCTTTTGCCACGCACTAAAACATGGCCAACACAGCGCCAACTCACTGTTCAAACGCGTGTAGTCTTGATGATTAACCAGCCTCTCTTGCACTTGCTTCTTGGTAAGGCCAACCGCCGCAAGCTGTGACAGTTGTTGATCTAGCCAAGCGATCAGTTTTGGGTTTTCTGAGTGACTGCCTAACTCATCGTCACCTTTCAAATAAGCGATCGGCCATTTGTCCAAGTGCTTTTGCCAACGCTTAAAGTTAGTCGGAGTCATCCAGTGTTTCTTGAGCCAATCGATGCACCATGCTGTACGTTGATTGTCATCCAATGCGAGCGGGCTGATCTCTACAGGTTGCGGCTCAACTTGATTTAGAATGCGCAAACCAAGTTGATGGAAAGTATTGACGCGTACGCCTTCTGCAGCCAATCCCACTTTGTCGACCAAACGATCTTTCATCTCTGTTGCAGCATCACGGCCAAACGCGAGCATCAATAGTTCTTCAGCTTGAGCTTGGTGGCTTTGCAGTAAATACGCCACACGTGCCGTCAGTACGCTTGTTTTACCTGACCCAGCCCCAGCTAAAACAAGGTTATGATCATCATTAAGCAGCACTGCATGCTGCTGCGAAAGATTCAACGGTGAAGACTCAATACGGCTAAATAGCACTTCCCAATTTGGGCGTTCATTCTCCAACCATTCATGATTGCGTTTGCTCAATGCGTTAGAAGTGTCAGAAAGCCATGGTTCAATCTCTGCCATACGATTTGGCATACGCATTTTCGCTTCTGCCAAGCTGGTCTTGATTTCAACGAGCTCAGAATTAAGTTGTTCGACCCAATTTTGCACTTTCGAATGCGGTAGATAAGCCGGTAAATGCTGAAGTTGATACAACTCATCTTCCCACTTAGGAAGGTATTCTGCGAGCTTACGGCACTGATTATTGTGCCACTCTTGATATTTTCTAACCGCCTCGACGGCAAACTTGCGACACTGCGGCCACGGCAAACCTTGCACTAACCAGCTCTGTTGCATACTATCTTGTTCATGAGCGAAGAACTGAAGCGAGCTCCAAAGTAGACCACGTTTAACGCTAACTTTGCCATTCCAAATCGTAAATGGTATGTGTTCTTCACTGCCCACCGAACTCAATAAAACACTGTTTTCTTTTATTTCTACCTGGTAATACTCATTTTGAATAAAAAACTGTGCTTTATTGGAGGCAGTAAGCTGCATGAAAGGTGCGCCTTTTAGTATAGAAGTTCTCGTTTTATATCATTTTAGACGCTCAAATTGTAGCGATGGATGAAGCACAAATCGCCTTCTGTCTGTATTCTTAATTAAAAATCACATTACTGTAGAATTTGTATACACGTATCACTTCTTCTTCGACAACCAACACGTTAAGTCAATGACTATTCTGTTGATTTCCTGACCATGTGACGTTTTTTATTAAAATAGGTCATAAACACGTTATAGTGAGTTTGTTAGAATTCTCTCGTTTTCCACCGGCAACGAAAGGCGCATTGTGCAAGCTGCTTTAAAATTACGCCTCTATTGGGCAAACAAAACCATTAATTACAGCATTCTGATTTTAATTACCTTGTTAGGGGTAGTGATTCCTGCTTGGTACTTCGATCAAAATGTACTAATAACTCCCCTTATATTGGGTGTTATTGCAGCCGCATTGGCGGAAAGTGATGATAGCTTCACTGGTAGGATTAAAGCACTAATTCTTACCTTTATTTGTTTTGCTGTCGCCGCATTCTCTATTGAGATTCTGTTCAATACACCTTGGGCGTTTGCTGTTGGTCTGTTTGTGTCAGCCTTTGGCTTTATTATGCTTGGCGCTATTGGCCCCAAATACGCAAGCATTGCATTTGGTTCACTACTGATAGCTATCTACGCCATGCTCGGAGCGCATGAAAGTACCAACATTTGGTTCCAACCATTACTGCTATTGACAGGTGCTGCATGGTATTACTTTATGTCCATGATTTGGCAAATATTCTGGCCCCTTCAGCCAGTTCAACAAAGCCTTGCAACTGTGTTTTTACAAATTGCCAACTACCTAGACGCTAAAGCAAAGCTATTTCACCCGGTCACGAACCTGACGCCACAGCCAATGCGAATTGAGGCTGCAAAACTCAATGCAGCAACAGTAAATGCACTCAATGCGTGTAAAGCCACGTTATTAAGCCGCTCTAAGCGTGGACACATTGACGGCCCGAGTGACCGATTCTTGAACATCTATTTTATTGCACAAGATATCCATGAGCGCGTCAGTTCAAGCCACTATCGCTATCAAGACTTAGCCACAGAATTCGAACGTTCAGATGTATTGTTCCGCTTTAAATACTTACTGGAATCACAAGCTCAAGCTTGTCGTGATATTGCTCATGCTATTCGATTAGGAAACGAATACACCCACACAGACCAATCTATTTTGGCATTGGCGGAGTTACAAAACTCATTAGGGTATTTGGAAGAGCAGCAACAAAGCCACTGGAAGCGTTTGTTGGCTCAACTTACCTACCTCTTCAACAACCTTGCGACGGTAGAGAAACAGTTAAGCAATATCAACAACCCTGATGCAGAACGTTTAGAAGAAGACGTGCTTGATGACACCAACCCACACACGTTAAAAGCGATGTGGCAACGCATTGCTGCCAACCTACATAAAGACTCAATGCTGTTTCGCCATGCGCTGCGCATGTCGATAGCACTGACCGTAGGCTATGGAATCATTCAAGCCTTCGATATTGACCGTGGCTACTGGATTTTGCTCACCACCTTGTTCGTGTGCCAGCCTAACTACAGTGCAACGCGACAAAAACTAACAGCGCGTGTGATAGGCACATTAGCAGGCTTACTAATTGGTGTTCCGCTTCTCACCTTTTTTCCTTCACAAGAAAGTCAGTTAGTATTCATCGTGCTATCAGGCGTGATGTTCTTCGCCTTCCGCATCAACAACTATGGCTACGCTACAGGCTTCATTACCTTGCTGGTACTTTTCTTGTTCAATCAGCTAGGTGAAGGCTATGCGGTAGTGCTCCCTCGCCTCGCCGATACGCTAATTGGCTGTGTGCTCGCGGTGGGGGCAGTTTTAGTTGTTCTACCAGATTGGCAATCGAAACGCCTACACAAAGTGATGTCAGACGCGATAGATGCAAACAAACAATACCTTGGTCAGATCATTGGTCAGTATCGTATTGGTAAAAAGGATAACCTCAGCTACCGAATTGCCCGTCGTCAGGCTCACAATAACGACGCCAACCTTTCTTCTGCCATCAGTACGATGCTGGCAGAGCCGGGTAAATATCGAACAGCTGTGGATGAAAGCTTCCGATTCTTAACGCTTAATCATGCAATGCTCAGCTACATCTCCGCACTTGGTGCGCACCGTACGAGAATTGAAGACGAGGCAATTCATCAATTGGTGCTCGATGCTCACCGCTGCATCCACCAGCACTTAGATGTTCTTCATCAGCAGTTACATCAACATTGTGAAGAGTGTGATTTGTCATCAATTGACGACTCCAACTTGGAACAACGCCTGAATGAATGGCGCGATGAAGATGACCACTCAGCTCGAATGGTGCTTCAGCAATTACATCTTATCTACCGGATGCTACCTGAACTACACTCTCTCGCCTCAAAGTTTGCAGTCAGGGCAAACTAAAACAGCAAATCCTGCGCCAGAAATATTCTGGCGCTTGTAAGTCATTGATGCCCCGAAAAGTCAGAAAATTCTTACCTTCTGCTTACGTCACCTGACAATTTTCGGACAATAAATCACCGTTCAAAATCTACTCTCAAAATCATTAGACGTGTAATCAACTCCACCTAGCCACTATGACAAAGGGGTTAAACATGGCAGTGATAAAGACGAGAGAGATAAAAGAGATGACGACTCAACAATTTAATGAGCTGATGGATAAACTGGATCTACTAAACTCAAATCAATTGAAAACCTTAAAGAGCCAGATTAATCACCAATTGGATAAGACTAGCGCACCAGTACTGTCCAGCGAAGAAAAAGACATGTTGTCAAAGCTCTTTGTCTAATTGGATATAGACATCAACGTTGCAAGTTAGCTCCTACCCAACTATGCTTCATATAGCATATTAGGTGATGGAGGCGGCGTGCCAGTATCAGGGATTAGTACCGGTAACCAGATTATTCAGCTCTCTCAAAAGATGGCTGAGCAAGCCGTGCAGGAAATACAACAATCTGAAATTGCATTAGATGAAACTCTAAGCTTCAACAAAGTAGAATCACTTAACACCCTAACCGACACCACTCTTCCACCTCCTTCAAGCGATGCTATTGACCCTTTAGTATCACTAACTCAAGCCTCGACCTATAACCGAATCGGTGCGTCAGTTGTTGAAAAAAACAATGAAGTAATCGGCAGTTTGCTCGACATTCATGTTTAAAGTTGATTTTGTCTCACTTTTAAGCCGCTTAATTTATAATTTAATAATTATTTACGAAGACATACCTCTTCAAAAACATGAAAATGCATGTTAATAAAGTGTCATTAAAGACATGTCTTCTCTAGACAATCAATTAACGCTAACTATAAGTCTAAGAGAGTTCTTTAATGTTATTAGTAAGTTTTGCTTCAAAGGGGATTCTAAATGACCGCAAAGAACGATTTCATTCCTCAAGGTGTCGAGAAATACGTTGTCCTTAACAGTAAAGGACAGCTCATCACAGTTTCAGAAAAACAGTTCGCTACTGGGAAATACACACTAGTCGGTTATATTGATGACAAAGGTGAAATGGTCGAGGTATTGGAAACGCAAAGCACACAAACCATTGACTTTACCTCGGACGACGTTGACGAATCCAACAGTCTTGATAACAATCTTCTGCCGGACGATGTTGGCGATATCATTGCTGCCATCGAGCAAGGTAACGATCCGACTCAATTTGAAGATATTGCCCCTGCTGCCGGTGAAGGTTTGAGCTCATCAATTGCTGGCGCGGCAACGGTAGAATTTAATAACCCAGAAGCAGACGTCTCAACATTCTTCGAAACCGGATCTCAAGGTACTCCAACACTTTCCCAGACCGAGCAGTTGGACACAGACCTTACCGCAAATGCCTCCCCACAATCTTTCGCTGACATTATCGAATTATCTGAAGATGACAATATTTCTACAAATGTACCAACAGCAATTGACGACGACGGTAGCATCTCGTCTTACCAACTTGTCGATGATGTAAATAAAGGCATTCTGACATTCAACCCTGACGGTAGTTACTC
Organism: Vibrio rotiferianus; assembly: GCF_002214395.1. Taxonomy (NCBI): domain Bacteria; kingdom Pseudomonadati; phylum Pseudomonadota; class Gammaproteobacteria; order Vibrionales; family Vibrionaceae; genus Vibrio; species Vibrio rotiferianus. The sequence goes on along the minus strand of NZ_CP018311.1, from coordinate 1,647,794 downwards.
TTTTGACACAAATGGGGAGTTTGATTCTCTCGCTGAGGGTGAGTCCGAGACTCAAATATTCAGCTATATCTCGATTGATGACCAAGGTGCTCCAAGCGACCCCGTGACTATTACGATAGTCGTAAACGGTGTCAACGATGCAGCGAATATTGGTGGCGTAGACTCGGGAGAAGTCGTTGAAGACGAATCTGCCCCTTTCTTAATTGAAACAGGCCAACTAACCATCTCTGATATAGATGGCAGTAATGAAGCCCAGTTCAACCCTAATTCAGTAACTCCAAGTCAAGGGACACTAGGAACATTAACCATCAGTGATAGCGGGCAATGGAACTACCAAGTTGATAACAACTTGGTACAGTACCTAGATGAAGGTGAGACTAAACTTGAAACCTTTACTGTACAGTCTGAAGACGGAACTCAACATACCATCACCGTAACCATCGTAGGTGTGAACGACACTGCTGTTATTGAAGGTGTCGATACTGGCCTCGTCGTAGAAGACGAAAGTACACCGCTCCTCTTAGAGTCAGGCACTCTGACAATTTCTGATGCTGACGGCTCTGACCAAGAATCATTCAGAGTCGATAGCGTTGTAGCTGAACCTGATGTGTTGGGCTCTCTAACCATTGACGCTAACGGCAATTGGAATTATCAGGTAGACAATAGTTTGGTTCAGTACCTAGATGAAGGTGAAACTAAACTTGAAACCTTTACAGTGCAATCTGAAGACGGAACTCAACATACCATCACCGTAACTATCGTTGGTGTGAATGATAGTGCCGTTATAGCGGGCGTTGACACTGGTACGGTCACTGAGGATCAGTCCGATCCCCTATTATCCGATAGCGGGACTTTAACTATTGTAGACTCTGACGGTTCAGCGCAAGAAGGCTTCGATCCCAACAACATCATCCCCGTTCAAAATGCGCTCGGCACATTGAGCATTGATGCTAACGGAAACTGGAATTACAGCGTTCCCAATGCTGACGTTCAATATTTAGACGAGGGTGAAACTAAAGTTGAAACATTCATTGTTTCCACGCTAGACGGAACTCAACATACGATAACCATAACCATTGTCGGCATTAATGATACTGCGATAATTGGTGGCATTGACACTGGCACAGTTACTGAAGATGAGAGTAACCCTTTACTCACCGAAACTGGTGCCCTTACGATTGCTGATGCCGACGGGCAAGAACAAGAAGCCTTTGACCCTAGCAGTGTCGTGCCAGAGCAAGGTAACCTTGGTTCATTAACTATTGATGCGAATGGCAACTGGGATTACCAAGTTCCTAATGCCGACGTTCAGTTTTTAGGTGAAGGTGAGACTAAAGTTGAAACCTTTACGGTTCAATCTGTCGACGGCTCTCAGCATTCCATTACCGTAACAATAATTGGCGTTAACGATTCTGCGATCATTTCTGGCGATGATATAGGCGCGGTTGTAGAAGACACTAGCACCCCTCTCCTTACCGATAACGGCTCTTTACGAGCTAGCGACGTTGATACCAACAACAGTGGCCTATTTAATATTAATAGTGTGTCAGCTGTCGGAGCCGCTCTTGGCAGCCTTTCTATCAATGAGTTAGGAGATTGGCAATATCAAGTCGACAACGCTTTGGTTCAATACCTAGGTGAAGGCGAAACCAAAATTGAGCAGTTCACGGTTCAAACAGATGACGGTACAGAACAAGTCATCACGATCACAATCACAGGTGTTAATGACGGCGCAATCATCTCCGGTGATGCTATTGGTGCAGTCACCGAAGATGAAAGTGATCCTTTATTGACCGACTTTGGCAAACTAGCTGTGACTGATGTCGACCAAGGGCAAGCTGTATTTGATCCAAATGGCATCACGTCTGCGCCAGGTACTCTCGGCGCCTTAACAATTGACCCTGAAGGGAATTGGAATTACCAAGTAAGCAACGCTGATGTGCAATTCCTAGGTGAAGGTGAAACCAAACTAGAGACCTTCACTGTTACATCTATTGATGGCACCGAACATACTGTAGAGATCACTATCACTGGCGTTAATGACAGCGCAGTTATCGGAGGGGATGATATTGGCCAAGTGATTGAAGACAGCGCCTCCCCTACTCTGCGTGATACTGGACTACTAACGATAAACGATGTAGATGGCTCTGATGAGGAGTCTTTCGACCCATCAAGCGTCGCTACTAATCCTTCCAACTTAGGCGTGCTCACTATTACAGCCGCAGGTCAGTGGGTTTATGAAGTTGACAACTCGCTAGTTCAATACCTTGGTAAAGACGAACAAAAAATCGAAACCTTTACCGTTAGTTCATTGGATGGAACGCAGCATGCTGTCACCGTGACTATTATTGGTGTCAACGATGACGCCATAATTGGTGGTGTAGACTTTGGTGAAGTAACTGAAGATGAGAGCACACCATTTTTGCAAGTCGGTGATACGCTTACTATCAGCGACCCTGATGGCACCGATGAAGCTAAGTTCGATCCATCAACGATAGTGCCTCCGGCCAATGCTTTAGGTACATTGACCATTAGTGAGAGTGGCAACTGGAGTTATTCGGTAGCGAATGATGATGTTCAATATTTGAGGTCTGGTGAAAGTAAAACAGAGATATTTACTGTTTCAACAATTGATGGAACTGAGCATCAAATAACCATTACGATAAATGGCCAAGATGATCCTGCAATAATCACCGGTGATGTTGATGTTCAACTCCTAGAGACCGACGCTATTCTAACAGATAGTGGCAAACTAACTGTTCAAGATGTTGATGGGCCAAACGAATTTCAGGTTGTCACCAACCAAGCCGGGAGCTACGGGGTATTTAATATCGATAAAGATGGTAACTGGACATACGTTACCAACGATGCATTCAACAACCTAAATACCGACAGCGTACCACTCGTAGATCAGTTTGTGGTCAAAGCAGCTGATGGCACAGAGCAAACCATCACAATGACTATATCAGGTACAAACGACCTTCCGGAACTTGTGGCTGATGTTGGCAAAATTACTGAAGATGGTATCAGAGACCCGAATACGAATACCGAAACGGGTTACATTATCGACGCACTTGCGAACGATAGCGATGTAGACGACACGGTTCTAAATATTACAAACGCTCAGGTAGTTTCTGTTAATGGTGATCCAAATAACCTCTTAGGTAGTGTTAGCGTTGTTAACAACCAATTAGTGTTCTTCACTAATGATGAATTTGAATACTTAAACGATAATGAGTCAGCCACTGTCGTTATAAACTATCAGGTCACTGATGATCACGGTGGCGTATCACAGTCCACGGTCACCATTACCGTAGACGGGGTCAATGACCCTGCTATTATCGATGGAGATGACACTAAAGTACTTAGTGAAACCGATGCACCATTGCAAACGTCTGGCAAATTGAATGTATCAGATGTTGATAATACTGATGAGTTTGTTCCTCAAACGGGCTATGTAGGAAAGTACGGTACCTTTTCGATAGATGCTCAAGGTAATTGGACGTTTGTTGCAGACGAGGCTTATGATTACCTCAACGTAAACAGTACACCTTTGGTGAGTGATTTTATCGTTAAATCTGTTGACGGCACTGAGCACACAATTCAGGTTACTATCCAAGGAACCAACGACGCTCCAGTTGCTTTTAATAGTACAGAAAATATCGATGAAAATGACGTTCTAAGCAGTAGTGTTCCGACAGCATCAGACGTTGACGGTACAATTACTGCGTACCAACTCGTTGACGATGTTCCCTCCGGTCAAGGAACACTGAGTTTAAACCAAGATGGGACATTCACCTTTGATACAGGCACTGACTTTGACTATTTAGCCCAAGGCCAGCAAACCTCTGTTTCCTTTACATATATCGCTATCGATAACAACGGTACATCGAGTGAAGTCAAGACAGTTACCATCAACATAACAGGTGAAAATGATAGCCCTAGCCAAATTACGGGCCCTCTGGTTGGTAATGTAGAAGAGGATGGAACACAACTCGCCAATGGGCAGCTTGCAGTGGTCGATGCCGATCAAGGAGCATCACATACATGGTCAGCGCTTGGGCAAACAGACTCAACCTATGGTGACTTTGGCATTACTGCAGACGGTTTCTGGACCTACAACCTTGATAATGACAAAGCCCAAGAACTGGCAAAAGGACAAATCATCACTGAGCGCTTTGTTGTTCAAGCAGACGATGGTCTCGGTGGGACGATTAGTCAGACCGTAACGATTACTATCACTGGTGAGAACGATGAACCTACTATCACCAACATTACGACGAATAATAACGTTGAAGAAGACAACGCCCTAGCGAACATGGTTACGGGTGACTTAGGTGTTACCGATGTGGATTTACAGGATGGGCACACTTGGTCAATTGATGGCCAAGAAGCGACATCCGGAACAGCAGCTTCAATAAATGCAACTTTTGGCACTATTACTCTCGACTCCAATGGCGTTTGGAAGTACACGCTAGATGATACCAAAGTCGACTTTTTAGCAAGTGGCGATATTCGTAAAGAAACATTCACCATCAAAGTAGACGATGGCAATGGCGGTACTGATGAGTTTGACTTGGTTGTCACTATCAAGGGTAGCAATGATGTGCCAGATATCTCAGGTACTCTAACCCAAACTGTCGCAGAAGACGCTAATCAGTTAACCGTTTCGGGAAACCTATCTGATTCCGATCCAGACCTGAGCAATACCCATAGCTGGTCATTAGTCGATCCTAACAGTGCCTCGGGTGAATACGGTCTGTTTAGCATTGATCCAACAACGGGAACTTGGAGCTACACGCTAGATAATGACAAAGCCCAAGAGCTTGCCGCAGGTGCTGTTGTTGAAGAACGATTCACTATCCAAGTAAATGATAATGATGAAGGCATAGACACTGAAGTTATCGTTGTCAGGGTCACTGGTACCAACGACGACCCGGTAATAGACACTACGTTAAGTACTGCGACAGATGATCTCGTAGAAGACGTGACTGTAACTGGTGGTGGTACGCTTATCGCAAACGATATTGATACAGAACTCACACCTGACACCCTCACCTGGTCTATCAAAAACTCAGACCAAGGGCTATTCGGTACAGTTAGCATCGATAATAATGGTAATTGGGTTTATAACCTTGATCCTGCGTTATCTAACCGTATGGAGGAAGGCAAAAATTACCAAGACACATTTACAGCTGTTGTTTCTGACGGCAACGGTGGTACAGACGAAATTCCTATTGTCGTTAACATTGTAGGTAGCAATGATGCACCTGAGATTACCGGCAGAACAAGTCGAACACTGACTGAAGATGTAGAAGCATTTCGCCGTGGTCGCCTTTACGATAATGACCCTGATGACAACAAAGACATCACTTGGACAATAGATGGTGCTGAAGGCAAATACGGTACGCTAACAATCGCAGATAATGGTCGATGGACTTATACTCCTTCAACGACACAGTCGCAGGATGACGCTCTACAAGCATTGTCTGAAGGGGAAGTTGGTACCCTTGAAACGTTTACCGTCCATGCAACAGACCAATACGGAGCAACAGATAATGTCACAGTAACCATTACTGTGATTGGTACCAATGATCAACCTTCAATAGTTGTTAACGAACAGCTCAATGGCTCTGTCACAGAAGACACCCCAGACCCGAGCCAGCCGATTACAACAACGGGTGACCTTTCAGTAACTGATGTGGATACGCTTGACACCCACACTTGGTCTTTAAACTCAGATCAAGGTAAGTACGGAACCATATCCATAGATAATGATGGCAAGTGGATATACGAACTTAATAATTCAAACTCGAGCGTTCAAGGACTGTTACCTAACGAGTCTTTAACCGACACGTTTACCGTCACGGTTACAGACAACAATGGTTTAAGCTCTACCACGGAAACGATCACCGTAACGATACACGGTGACAATGACACTCCATCTTTGTCTGGTGATACTGGTAGCGTAGTTGAAAATACAAACAATAGAGATTCTGCTCAAGGTCAATTAGTCGTCTCTGACATTGATGTAAACGACTCTCATACTTGGGATGTTCTCGATACGGATCCAACAGGTGGCCCTGCTGGGAAATACGGTACACTCACGGTGGATCAAAACGGTAAATGGAGCTACTTGTTAGATAACGATAAGTTTGAAACACAGCAAATTCCACCCGGTGAAACGAGACAAGATATTTTCCAAGTTGAAGTAGAAGACTTAAATGGAGCAACTGCTATTATCGACGTGATAATCAATGTCGCAGGTGTTAATAACCCACCAGATATCATCATTACCGATACTTACTCAATTAAAGAAGATGCCATACCTGATACCATTACAGGTACCATCAATTCGGGAGACCCTGATGAAGGAGAGTCACTCACGTGGAGTATCGTCGGTTCAGCGGGCCAGTATGGCACCCTCACATTCATTGACCCAACCACTGGTGAGTTCTCTTATAAGCTAGATAACTCAAATCCTGCTGTGAATGCGCTAACTGATGAAGACATTGCAGGTCTACAAGATGTCATAACCATTCGAGTTGTCGATCAATACGGTCAATCATCGACCAAAGATCTAACCATCAACATCGACGGAACAAATGACGCCCCAAATCTGTCTGGAAACCTGTCTCCGCACACGACAGAAGATACCGTTACTACCACTGGCAATTTATCCTCAGGTGACCCAGATGCTGGTGATACCCACACCTATTCTGTTGATAACGGGGCTGGTAGCTATGGTAGCTTCAGCATTGATTCCGATACTGGGAAGTGGACTTATACATTAGATACAACCCAAGTTCAGCAACTAAACCCAAATCAAAGTTATCAAGAAACCTTTAATGTCACCGTAATTGACAGTAAAGGAGAAACATCGACGAAGCCCATCACGATTACTATTGACGGTGTTAACGACTCTCCAACTATCACTGGCGATTTAAGCGCAACATTTTTGGAAGACTCAACCGATCTCGTTACCGGCAAACTGAACCTGATTGATATCGACGATGGCGATTCACCAACCTTCAATGTCATCAGTGAAAGCACCCCCTCTCAAGGAAACTACGGCACCTTCTCTATTGATGCTCAAGGTAATTGGAAGTTTATTCCGAACGACTCTGCAATCAACAGCCTTGAACAAGGTGCGATCGTCACTGAAACCTTTAACGTAATTGGTAAAGATAGTTTTGGGGCTGTGATCACTGATCAAGTAGTGATCACCATTAATGGCGAAAATGATCCACCAATCATTAGTGGTGATAACACAGGTTATATCGTTGAGGATGATGCAGGCCGCAATGACGGTTCTTTGTCGATAACCGAAGGCCAGTTGACCGCTACAGATGTTGATGATAACTCATCGATTTCCGGCTGGAGTATAGATAGCAGCCAAAGTACAGGCCTTGGTACATATGGTCAGTTTACTATCACTGACGATGGGAAATGGACCTATCAAGTAGTAGGAAACGCCATTCAAGACCTAGATCCAGGCCAAGTAGTTACAGAGGAATTTTGGGTTATTGGTACCGACGACAAAGGCGAAAACTCACAACCTTACAAAGTAACCGTATTTGTCCATGGTTGGGATGACGATGCTGCGGGCGGTGGTGGTGGTAACCCACCCGACCGAATTGTAGACATTACCGAAGGCGATGAAACTGCTGGCCCAACAGAGTCGGTAGAGATCCCTGTTGGTGGTGGTTTAAATAATTCAGCGACAGCAACACCTCATTCAGGCGGTGCATATGGTGAATTAGTCTACGATGACAGCGCCAATAAATGGTTCTATGTTATCGACAATAACAATCCATTAGTAGATGGCTTACAAGAAGGTGAAACAGTCACTGAGGTTTGGCACATTTCAAACAATGGCGTCACCTTCACAGTTGAAGTCACTATCAAAGGTGTCAATGATGCTCCGCAAATTTCTTACCAACCAATCTCGATATCTGAACCAGATGTCATTGGCGAGGTTACCGAAGATGTCACTCTATCTAGCTCAGGAGTGCTAGAAGATAACGACCCTGACTTCAACGACTCACAAGATTGGGTAATTGTCGATACAAGTAATGGCAACAGCGAAGTAACCCAACTGCAAGGTGACTACGGCACACTAACCCTAAATCCTGATACAGGAGAGTGGGAATACAATATCGACAACAACGCCGTTCAACCGTTGAATGCTGGTGACGTTGAATACGATACCTTCACCGTAAAAGTGACCGACGAAAAAGGTGACTCTGATACGAAAGAAATCAAGATTAAAGTAAATGGCTCTGCGGATGATATCACCGTGGATCCTGATGTTATTTTAGAGCTCGATGCGACAGAGGACCAAAACAACACCTTTATCCAGAGTGGCGACCTTACACCTCCAAGTGAACTTGGTAGCGATCCTACTTGGCAGCTTGTAGATGGCTCAGGCACCTATGGAAGCATTACTATCAATCCTGATGGTAGTTATGAGTACACATTAGATAACAACAGTTCAGCCGTTCAGTCACTCAAGGAAGGTGAAACAGTGACGGATACATTTACCGTATTCGTCACTGATCAATATGGTAAAACGGTTGTAGATGAGAATGGCAACCCGATTCCACTAAAAATCGAAGTCGAGGTGACTGGCACAAACGACGACCCTGTAATTAGTGGAGCTACAACGGGCTCAGTCAGTGCCGATAGCACCAGTAACATCACTGGTCAACTTGCAAGTGGTGACGTCGATACTGGCGATACAGCGACGTGGAATCCATTAACCACGGTCAATGGTCAGTACGGTACATTTACGCTTAATTCAAACGGCAAGTGGACCTACGATCTCAACGAAAACCATCCTGATGTCATTGCATTGAACCCGAACGAAACGCTGACAGAGTCCTTTCCCGTATCTGTGACCGATGGTGCCAATGCTACGGATTCAACAAACGTCGTGATCACAATTACAGGTACCAACCAAGCACCACAGATCGCAGGTGATGTCACGGGAGAAGTTCAGGAAGACATTAAAGTGACCACTGGAGAACTGCAATTAACTTCGAATGATGTTGATAATGCTGATTCAGTAACTTTTGCACCAAAAGACCTTTCTGGTACATACGGCCAGTTTGTTCTCGGCTCCGACGGAAAGTGGAGTTACACGCTATACAATGACCCACATATTCAAGCACTGCCTGAAGGCGCTATTGTAACTGAAAGCTTCTTCGTAACTGCGACCGATAGTTTTGGAGCAGAAGTCACTCAAGAAGTTGTTGTTACTATACTAGGCGACAACGATATCCCGACAATCCAAGGTACAACGACGGGAACAGTAACCGAGGACAGCCCTACGCTTGCAACCGGCAATCTCGGAGCGAATGATGTCGACTTTGGTGATGTACTTAGTTATCAAGTCGTCAATTCAGGCACCTTTGGTTCAACCGTAACCATAGATGGAAATACTTGGAAGTACGAGCTCAATAGTGCTCATCCAGATATCAATGCGCTCCCGAAAGGTGGTTCAACAACCGACACTATCTCCATCATTGCCAAAGATGGAAAAGGAAACTCTGTTCCGCTTGATATTACTATTACCATTAATGGTACGAATGATGCCCCTGAAATAGCGGCCATTGCCACGCAAACCGTAGCCGAAGACGATACAAGTCCACTTACAGGAACGTTCGACAGTGGTGACCCAGATATTGGAGATGCCATCACTTGGAGTGTCACCAATTCTGATCCTAGAGGTACTCTAACGATTGACTCAGCTAGTGGAGATTGGAAGTTTACTTATGACAATAACCTTCCTGAAGTACAAGCGCTTGCGGTAGGTGAATCATTAACCTTACAATATGAAATCAAAGCTAAAGATGAGCATGGCTTAGAGGACACGCAAACCGTTACATTTAAGATAACTGGTACCAATGACTTACCTGAAGTTACCCAAGATTCTGTAACAACCGGACAAGTATTTGAAGCTCCTAGCCAAGGTTCAGGAACTGCAACCGGTAATATCAATATCGATGATGTCGATACATCAGACAATCACCTATTCACTTTTGACAACAATGCAGGCTCTCAGACCAAGCAAGGTCAATATGGTGAGCTCACGATTGATAAGAACACTGGTGTTTGGACCTATGTCATGACGCCAGCACTAGTGGAGTCGTTGACTGATACTGACCAAAACATCTTTGATACCTTTACGGTCACTATTGATGATGAAAATGGTGGAGTGATAACTCAAGACGTCGTTATTCAAGTATTTGGCGATAATGATGCACCATTCGTGGTTGACAACCAAACTGATACTTCAGGGGAAGTTACTGAAGATGGTACAACTTCGGAGCAATCTGCGACTGGCACAATCACTGCTGATGATGCAGAAAACCAAGATTTAACGTTTAGCCTAACTTCAAGTCAATCCCAGTATGGTACTTTCTCTGTCAACAATGATGGAGAATGGGACTACGTACTTGACCCAGTTAAATCTCAAGCATTACCTGCAGGCATAACGACTGAACAGTTTGTTGTTTCGATTGAAGACACCGAAGGTAAATCAGTAAATCAGACCATTACTATCACCTTAAACGGAAACGACGATTCTCCAATCATCGAAAATACAAGCGTAGTATCGGGTAGTGTTACGGAAAATGGCACAACATTAGAGCAACAAGCGTCAGGAAAAGTTGAAGCATCGGATCCTGAAGGCGGCTCTGTTACGTTTGAGCTCAACTCCCCTGCTTCGCCTTATGGTACCTTTATTCTACAACCGAACGGAGAATGGACATACACATTAGACCCTGTGCTATCTCAGGCCTTGCCTGGCGGCATAACTGAAGAAGTCTTCACTGTCGTGGTTAAAGATGGTTCGGCAAATGAAACCAACCAACTCATTACCATCACGCTCAATGGTAACAATGATCCTGCGACCGTTGATGGCGTTGCCGCAGGACAGGTCAAAGCGGGCTTTGTCGACCAAGCTTCGGGATTACTAACTGTTGATGACGTGGATACTAACACCAGTAACTTAACATGGTCCGTTGATGATACCAGCGGTAGCTACGGTACACTCTCGTTTGATGATTCAACCTTGACGTGGACGTATACACTCACTCCAGGAGCAGCTGATACACTATCTGCGGGGCAGACATTTAATGAACTGTTCACAATAAACGTTAGTGATGGAACAACCATCACGGCTAAACAGGTCACAGTGACTGTTCTTGGTACTGCACATATAGGTTCATTGGGCTCCGATATTCTCGTCGCATCTAGTTATGACGAGATCTTATGGGGAGGCCCTACTGATGGTTCTGATATTGGCACCTCAGATACCTTCCTATGGAGTGACAATGTACTGGGTACCAGCGCAACACCTGCAGATGACATCATCAAAGATTTCGATGTCAACGCTGATGTTATCGACTTGGAGCAAGTTTTCAATCTGACCGGCGTATGGGATTCAACCACTCTAAGCAACGAATTAACCATTACTGAGGTAGACGGGAATGCAGTACTGCAAATCACACAAACTGATAGTCAGTTACTTCAATCCATTACGCTTGATGGTGTGAGCTTATCGAACTTATACGGTCAAAATGTTGATAACCTATCTAATCAAGAGCGCGTTAGTTCTCTCGTTGAGACAGGTCAACTCGTTGTTTCTAAGACCTTTGGACATGAGGGCAATGACACCCTTAGTGGAACCTCAGGAAATGATATATTGACTTCGGGAGGAGGCATCGACAGCTTTGTGTTCTTACAAGAGAACTCTGGTAGCACTAATACCATCACCGATTATGACCCAAGTGGTGATGAAATTGATCTCACCGATCTACTCCCAGCGAACACCAGTGTGAGTGATTTACTCGACGCAAACTTAATTCAAGTCACCGTCAATGACGATCCTGCACTGCCAGATAGTTCAGCAAGTTCATCTACAACGATTACCGTAGAGGATACTACTGGTGCGGTAACGAATATTACTTTAGAAGGGATTGGTTGGGATACGCTCAATGTGAATAATGTAAGTGACGTAAGCTCGATCACTACCGAGTCGCTGCTTAGCACCTTACATGTTTTAACAGAGCATAATTAGAGCAATTCAGCCCCATAATAAAAATGCCGTTTACATAAGTAAACGGCATTCTTATAAGATATTATTGTATTTCTAAGCGCTGGGGCTTACGCAAAGTTAAACACGTATTTATCCATCATGTTCACCATGCGACCAATCTCAGGCTTGGTAATGGTATCATTTGCACCAAGAGCAAGAGCTTTTGCTCGGTTATCTTCACTCATCAGAGACGAGAACATAACAATAGGCATTTCCTTGAATGCTTCTGTATCACGTAGGCGCTTAACTAAGTGCATACCATCCATTCTCGGCATCTCAACGTCTGTAACAACGGCATCCAGTAGCTCTTTCACTGGCAAGTTTTCTTCTTTAGCAACTTCAATCAAACTCATCAATTTTTCATGAGCTTCACCGCCGTCTTTACAGGTTATAACGTTATACCCTGCCGATGCTAACGTATCTTGAATTAGCGAGCGAATAAACGCAGAGTCATCCACGACCATAACTGTCTTGCTATTGCGTTTGCCAACCATTCTTTGGTTAAGATCCACAGACTTATCACCTGTAACATCGTATTTTTCCATACTCAGTTCAGGGTTGATATCTGCGATAATCTTTTCGAAATCAAGAATCATGATCAAGTTGCCATCTTTACGCACAACAGCCACGACACAATCTTGTTCACCAGCTTCAAGGAACTGGCTTGGTGACTCAACATCATTCCAAGAAATTCGATGAATACGTGAGATGCTGTCGATCAAAAAGCCATTGGTCATCTTGTTAAAATCTGTCACGATAACGAACTTACGCTCAATATCTTGACGAGTTTGAACACCTAACCAGCCAGCAAGATCAACTAAGGGAGTTAACACCTCACGAGATGAGAATACTCCTATCATGTGTGGCTGAGCGTTAGGATAATCCGTAGTTTCTGGTACACGAATAACCTCACGAACCTTAGCTACGTTGATGCCGTAATAGCATGTCTTCGTCGTGCCATCAGGTAATTTTTTCTCTAAATGAAACTCAATAATTTCAAGTTCATTAGTACCACTTTCTGTCAAAATTGTGCTGGTTACGTTACTCATAAAACCACTTTATCCAAGCTGTAGATCGATCAAGATGAACGATGTCTCCCATAAACATCTGGAAGCAATATTTCCAAGTTTCCTTTTTTAGTCCTTACAATAGGTTTTGTAAATAAATAAAAGGATACTTACTGCACACTTCTCTGCATCGCATTGAAATTTGGTCTCATTTTAGACAAATTCGACCTAGTTTGACTAGCAGAGATTAAGCTCTACATATTTATCGGCATAGAGTTATAAAGCTTTACCTATTAATGCGTTTTAACCACCGACTCATTTTCAACGCGGTGTCGATCTCCATAAATACCTTCAGGAGTTCTCACTCCACAACTGATCACCATGGTAATTTGATCGCTACTACGCAATCCCAGTAACTCCTTTACTCTCTTGGAGTCGAAGCCTTCCATTGGACAAGTATCGTATCCTTTGTCTCGCATCGCGTACATGAACGTCATTGCCGCAAGAGAAACACTTTTATGAAGACAAACACGGAGATCTGATTTACTGACCTCTCGCACCATTGGTTTACTGCGTCCTAACCACCAGCTATAAACCTTCCTAACTGCGCCACGGAAGCCAATCGCATCGTTGTTGTAAACCATAGGGATTAATTTTTCGTAATACTTTAGAGCGCGCTTGGCCGCAACGTCGTCACGGCCTTCGAAAGCTTGACGCACAGTCTCTGCGTTGCGCTTTGCGCGCTCTTTCCAGTTATGGGTCGTCGCTACAAATACGACTAACTCATTTGCCGTCTTGGCTGCATTTTGCCCCATACAATAATCGGCCAGTTTCATTCGCTTATCTTCTGAGATCACACGATGGAACTCCCACATCTGCATGTTGCTACTATTTGGGCTCAAAGCCGTTAGTTCAAGCGCTTCGGCTACGTCATCATGGTTAAACTCAGCATTCGCGTCGTACTTTCGAACTGAACGACGAGAATGAACAATAGATTCAAAAAAAGGCTGGCTCATAGTGGACTCAAAAGATGGCTAAAGGCCGATCATGACGCAAAAACAGCGCTCTATTCAAGTGAAACCTGTTTGTCCTCAAAAAATGTACGAAAATAACTTTTGCTCCAATTCAGATATCCATGTAGGCACAATCTGACCTTCACGATTTTATCTTTAATATTCATATAGATAAAAAAATATGCCCCTATATGCAATTTGACCCTCTCGGTAACATAAGTAAACATACCTCTTATCTAGTAACTGCGTTGTTGAGTTTCTTCATGACAAGCCATTTCTCTTGTTCTACTGCTTGGATAAGCAAGTTCCCCACCGATATGCAGTTGGAAGTATCTGATATTTATATTGAAACCATGAATGAAGACATCTATCAACTTCGCATTCACTTTCATAACCCTACCCGTACAATGCCTTTGGTCCACAAGATCAAAGGTGGCTGTGCGCAAATTGGATTGTCATCCATTTCGACCGAAGCTGAAAACGTAGATCGTTTAGGGAAAGTATCCTCTAACACATATCCCATTGCGTTGAAGAAATTAATTTTAACTATTCAGGCTAGTATTGAGCATGTAAAACAATGGAGAAGCCTTCATAAAACGTCCTTTCCCCCTCACCTACATGACTATTTGATCGATACTAATATCACCGTCCTCGAGATAGGTGAGTAGTTTAAGCCATTAGTTTTGTGTATAACTAATGGCTTTACCACGCAACCCTTTCGGTAGGACGTTTTGGCTTCTTGTTGTCGGATCTGGTATAGAGATTTCGTATCAAGCCTTTTGCAACCTGACAAGTAAAAGCAGGCGCAAGCATAGAATCAATGCGATCTTTTAACGTCTGTCCTTATATACCACTAACCAAAAAGCAATATAAAAAATTAGGAAAAAATCATCTCCCAACTTTTGTTGATATAAAAACACTAATTGTGTATAGAAATTAAAGGTAACTACAGTTATTAGAAGCTGTAGTATACGCCAGTTACAACTGTCATCGACTCGTCAGTAGCCCAATCAGCATCACCTTGTTGGTATTCTGCGAATGCTAGGATATTTGACGCAATAGAGTAATCAGCACCTACTACAAAGTTGCTAACATTTCCATTTTCTACATTAGATTCAACGTCAGCTTTAGCGTAAGTTGCATAGATTCGTGTCTTCTGAATGCTGTACGATGCCGCTAGACCGAATGTACTACCTTCCGCATATGCGCTGGTTTCATAGAAACCGAATCCTTCAGTACCTTTAAAGTCTGCATAGGTTGCAGCTAAGTAAAGGTCGTTGACCTCAGTAGACGCCGAAACACCATACAATTCGTAATCTTTATTCGCGTCTGTTTCGCCTTGAACGAATGATGCTCCTACTGATACTAATTCATTAGCGTAGTCTGCTGAGAAGCCAAAAGTAGCATCTGTGTTTTCATCTTCTGCTGTATTAACATCAGCAACAAACGTCATTGGTCCAAATTTTGTCTTTGCAACAATGCCGTTACCCTTTGATTCGCGGTGATGACCACCTGCCGACCCCATGTAGTTACCTTCATTGGTAATATCGTCTTTCTCAATCGCATCTGTAGAGTCAGCTACATCGCCAACTTCACCAATTGCGACACCCCAGCTATCTGATTTAATACCAATGTAGACATCATCAAATTTTGCCGAATTATTAGTACCGTCGTACCATGAGCCAGATTCAATTTCAAAAGAAGCAAAACTTGTTACGTCTTCCGTAAGTTTTTGCTCCACATCCATTTGAACTTTTGCCCAAACATTTACGTCTAGATCAGTCTTAGTTCCTTGAATATCAGTTGTTGCTAGGTACGCATCAACTTCACCTTTTAACGCTACGTTCGTCGTGTCTGTAGAATAAATATCACCTGCAGCTACCGATGTTGCCGAAGTTGCCATTAAGACTGCTAGAATTGTTTTTTTCATTGCCACTACCAAATATAATATTTTCTTCATATGGTCGCCCCATGGCGACAACTCAGTGCAAATATACTACTTATTTAAAACGCAAAAAAATATATATAACACTTGGTCATTAAAAATTTAAATAGCAGACACAAATAATGAAAAATAGGAATTTTTACTAGTTTACTCCACCAAAAAAAATAACAATTTAAAGTGCAAATGATTACAACACAAATAGACATAAAAAAGCCCGAACACATCGGGCTTTTATCTGATTTAAATTTAGAACCTATAATTCATCATCACGCCAAAGAAATGAACATTTGCACTATACTCCCCGGACAATTGACTTTCAAATATCGAGTCATCGAATGTCGTATATTCAATTTTCGGATGACCTCCGTAGAGGAACTCGTAATACATTTGCATACGCCATTTTGATGTTAATTCATATGTAACACCAGTAGCAAATTTCCATATTTCACCAGTCGGAACATCCGGATACTGAATAGTTGGGTCATCTTGAGGCGACGTTTCGTAATATACCCCTCCTTCCAGTCTGAGCTTTGGCTGTATCTGGTAGTGTGAACCTACACTTATTGAATAGGTATCTTCCCACTCTCGCGCTATGGCTGCATCAATATTTGTCAGGGTAACTGTTATTTCCTGTACTTTACTAAAATCACTCCAACCTATACTCCATAACAGAGCAAGCTCAGAATAAATGCTGTGGTAACCACTTATAAGTGCCATTGATGGCATAATGATATTAAACGATGCGTCGGTAGATCGTTGATTACTTTCTAACTTCCCATCCATATCATGGTTCGTTTCCGAACGATAAACTATACCGTATCGGTTATTTTCGTCTGCCTCGTAGTGAGCACTGATTGTGTAGCCAAATTCCAGGCTATCACCGCTTCCTTGCAATGCTGGTAGCGTTGTGTCTCTGCTCCCTGCAAAGTTTTGTTTTAAATACCCAAGTTCACCTACTAGACCAAGGCCAATTGAAAGCTCATCGTTCACCTTGTAGGCAACACTAGGATTTAGTTGAACAGTCATTAAGGTTGCATCTTGCAATAATAGTGAACCTGAAAAGTTAGGGCCATAATCAATTACCGAGCCACCAGCTGAAGCTAACGCGAAGCCGACAGAAAACTTATCGTTAACTGGTTTTACGTAATAAAAAGAGCCTGCTGGCATTTTAGTACCAGCCGACGTCTTTTCAGCTCCACCATCGAAAATCCCCGTAGAGCCAGTATCCGTGTAGTCTATTTGAGAAACCATCCCCTGAAAATTGAATGCAATTGTATCGGTTTCTAGTCGTGTCATTGCCGCTGGGTTGGCAAACGCGGTCTCTGCACCTTCAGCAACCGCTTGTGCTCCGGCACCCGCAGTACTCACACTCATCATTCCCAATTCTGGGAAGATATAAGCACCTGCCATTGCATTTGACGCCGAAAAAATCGACAAGGCGATAAGTGACTTTCTGTTAAGTAACATTTTTGTTCCTATATTTTAATTTTTCTAATGTGCAAACCTTTAGAGATATCACGAACATCTTGTTCACTAATCGTCCCAACTTGATATTTCAATGATAACTTACTAATAATGTAATCATACTGTGCTTCAGACAGCATTCTATTTGAACTATATAATCGACGACTGGCTTGCAAAACATCGATAATAGAACGTGTTCCAACATCAAATCCCGCCTCTGTTGCTTTAAGCGATTCTTTTGCAGACTTTGTAGACTGGGTATGAGCTTTTATCAGTTCAGAGTTCGAAATAATATCATTGTGCAGTTTATTTATGTTTTGCTCTGTTTTTCGAATCAACGAATCAAATTGCTCTTGAGATTCTACGAGTGCAAATTGTGCTTGCTTAACGCTTGAACTAATCTGACCACCTGTATAAATTGGCACATTCATCATAATTCCCACATTCCATGTATCACCATCATCTGTATATGGGTCTAATACATCACCATTACGATAGTTTGTGTGTTGATAACTTGAATTTAATTTTACATTTGGAGCGTGGCCAGAATTCGCATAATCAATTTTAGCTTTGTGTATTTCCATAGAAATTCGTCCAGCTAACAACTGCATGTTTTTTGTCTTAGCTTGTTGAAATAGTTCATCAACTTTAGAGCTAGGTATTCCGTGACTAAATTTATTTGTATCTAATGGAGACAGTTCGCCATATCTTTGATTGGTTAATAACCATAATTCATGCTTTCTATCTTTAACTCGGTTCTTAGCGGTAATTTCGTTCGCCAACATCTGATCATATTCTGCTTGCGCATCATAAACATCGGTAGCAGTAGACAAACCTAAATCAAATCGCTTCTTGGTATGATTAAGGTGTTCTCTAACCGCTTTCTTTTCTGCCCGTGTTAATGTCAGTTTGTCAATAGCCCTAAGAACATTGAAATAGGATGTCGCTACCGACAATATGAAACTCTGCTTAAGGTCATCAAACTGGACATCTGCATAATGAGCATTTAACTCACTAAGAGACAACCTTTGCCAACTTGATTCATCGTAAATCAACTGTTGCACTGCAATAGAGGCGTTACTTCGTTCAATATCATAACTGTCGCCTTCACTAACAACATAACTCGCAGACAAATTTACCTGAGGTAATAGCGCACCAGTTTGTTGCTCAATGTTCTCATGCAATCGTTCCCGCTTTGCGTTTGCTTGATTCAGCATTGGTGAATTGTTCTTTGCGTCTTCGTAAACTTCTTCGAACGTCACAGCAAGGGCTTGACCACTGCAAAGTAAACTTGTACATAGAACACGAGCAATAACTTTATCCATTTCTATTTCCAGTTGTATTAAAAGGCTGCCCAATAACTATTTGGGAGGTTACGGTTAACTGGATCTTAAATGGCCAAATCACTTACCTAAACTCGAAATTTTCCCAGTTGTTGATAAAGGTTCCATGAGCCATGATCAAAGTCACACATAGACTCTGGTTTCGTTTCTAATTAGACGTGATAATAATCAGTGTTAAATTGAATACACGAGTCGAATCTAATGAATGAACTAGAGAGTTTTTCTGAAATCGAACAATTTACTATCGAAATCTCAAAGTGGTTGCTTGACAATGACACTGCTGATTTACCTGAAGCTATTCAATACTCCTTAAAGTCATTCCTACCTTATATTTACGCACAACGTATGACTTTATTGCGTATTAATGAACATAGCCGATTTGAAGCTGCTTTTAGTTCAGTAGCTGATGGTTACCCTTCTGTTTCAATCCCGGAAGTTGGTGCAGCAAGCTCTTATCTTAATCTTATAGCTAAAGGAGAAGTGGTCGCGGTTACCCACGAAAACCTCCACTCTGTCATGCCAGATAAGGATGATCATATTTTAAACAAATCAGGGATTATTTCTCATATAGCAATCCCTATAAAAGTTCGTGGCGGTATTTGGGGTAGTATCAATGCTAGTCGGTACGAAGGAGAGACGGATTGGGACGAAGCAACAGTCCAGCGTATGCAGAGTTTTGGACAGATCCTCGCGGCCACCCATGAAAGGTACTCATACTGGCAAACCATTCAAAATAAAAACATTGAACTAGAAAAGCTTTCTAGAGATCTTATTCGCAACCAAGAAGTTGAACGTAATTTGCTGTCTAGAGAGTTACATGACAACTTTTCTCAAAAAATGGCGCTTTTGACATTTGAAGCTTCGAACTTAGTTGGCCAAGCTGAAAACAGTCAAATTGAAACTAGTTTGCGTGAGCTTCAGCACCAAATCCAGCTCGTCGCCACTGAAATGCAAGCTTTATCGCGTTCATTACACCCTGCAATATTAGACGACTTGGGCCTTACTCCAGCTATAATCGCTGAGTGTCGTAGGATCTCAGAGTTAAAAGACTTCGAAGTACAAACCTTGATCTCCCCTCTTCAAACACTGAACAAAGACCTATCACTCAACCTTTACCGAATTCTGCAAGAAGCACTGAATAACGTAGCAAAGCATGCTAAGGCCTCCGCAGTATTTGTAATTCTAGAAATTAAAGATTCTGTTCTCCACTTCCAAGTTATTGATGACGGCGTAGGTTGTGATCTTGAAGGTTTGCAAACTAAGACTAATATCGGTCTACGAAGCATCACTGAGCGAACACTTCAATTTAATGGCGAAGTTTCATTCAATTCACCTAGTGATGGTGGTTTTTCCGTAGATATTAAGATTCCAAACATACAGGGGTATTATGAGTAGAATAATTCTGGCCGATGACCACCTTATCGTAGCGCAAGGCGTTGCTGGCATTTTAAATAAAGAGCACGATGTTATCGCTATCGCACAGTCTGGGGAAGAGCTCATAGCGCTCGTTAAACAACACAACCCTGAGCTAGTTATTACTGATGTTAGCATGGGCGATATGACCGGAATTGCTGCTTCAGCCGCGATACAAAGGCTTAATAAGGATATCAAGATTATTTGTTTAACGATGCACGAAGAGCAAGAGTACGCTGAAGGGGCGTTCGCTGCTGGTGCTCTTGGCTACGTTTTAAAGAACGAAGCGGCAAATGAGCTTATTCAAGCCGTTGAGACTGTACTCTCCGGGGAAAAGTATCTCTCTAAATCAATTACTATCAACGAAGATAAGCCTCAACTTACTTCTCGTCAGTTAAGTGTTTTAAGGCTACTGGCACAAGGTAAATCGGCAAAGCAAGTGGCAGATGAACTTTTCATCTCATCCCGCACAGTCGAGTTCCACAAATACACTATGATGAAATTGATTGATGTAAAAACTGGCGCGGCTTTAGTTCAGTACGCATTGAGACATGGATTAGTAAAATAAGGCTCTATTTGGTGCTCAGGCGGTATGTCATATCATCGCCTGAGCATCATAAAAATCAAGCTTCAGTTTAAGAAGTCAACGTTATTATTCAGATAAAACTAAACGAAAGCCAATATCCGCCATCATCGCTGTCTGACTAGCAAAATCTCGACTAGTATTCTTTGACAACTCTGCAGGATACGAGAAACTACCACCTCTTACCGATTTGTACGCAAGGTGATGTTCTGAATCTATATCGTTGATCGGGTCACTGAGTGATTCAAAACGATTGTATCCTGCCTCATACGCATCTTGCACCCACTCGCCTACGTTGCCAGTCATATCATACAAACCCAATTCGTTTGGCAATTTAGATCCCACAGGGTGCGCTTTATTCTTCGCGTTACCTTTGTACCAAGCCACATCATCAATGGTATTAGACCCACTAAAACTTAAACCTTGTGACTGGTTGCCACCTTTAGCCGCAAACTCCCACTCAGCCTCGGTTGGCAATCTGAAACTCTTCCCAGTTCGTCTATTTAGATGTTCTATAAAATACTGAACCTGCTGCCACGTAACATGATTCACTGGCATGTTATCACCACGAAAGTAACTCACATCATTACCAACCACATCAAAGAATATATCCTGAGTCATTTCAAACTTTGATATGTAAAAGCTACTCACTGCTACAGTAGTGGCCGGACAAGCAGTGGCATCTTCTTCACATGACTCGCCAAGCTCATAATCGCCGCCGGCAACATGAACCATTTGCGACATAATTTTGTCCCTAAGCGCGATATCCTCTGCTTCCATAAATAAAGAAGTCGAACAGCCCTGTAGGAAGGCGGCAGCCGTCACGGCCATCATTAAATTCTTCATTACTGGTACCTCTATGCAATATATGTATATTTGAAAGCTATAATCAAACTGTACATCATTGATACGAGCGATTCTGCTCGTAGTTTTACGAGAAAGGCCCAACACTAGGTTGGGCCTTTAACATCACTATAGCGGGGGGAAACGCTATTGTGCTTTTTGTTTAGCTTGAAGCTGCTTCATCACTTTTTGAAGTTGAAGCGTATTGTAGTTGATACCTGCTGCACTGAAGCCCTGACCTTTCTGCATTGGGTAACCTTCTAGTGAACCAAAGAACTTCTGTACTTCTTGTGACATAGGAACAAACAGCCACATGTTATCGATCATCCAACGTAGATACATAGGTGAATCATGCGCTGCAGTTTCGTATGGGTCTGCGTGCAAGTTAGTTAGCTCAGGCCAAGCTGGTGCCATACGTACCGCAGATTGCATATTACCTTCCATTTTTGCGAACGTCGCTTTCCATTCATTCCAGCGAAGTGCGTTTAGCTCACCGTTAGCACTAAAGTAGAATTTGGTCGTACGAGGGCCTTTGTCTTCTTTGCCTTCAAAGAACGGTTTAAAGTTGTGACCGTCTAAGTGTACACGCCACTCTTTGTTGTTGAACTTAGCGCCTTTCTTAAGATCACCGACAACATCATCCATACCAGCAGCAGCAGCAAATGTTGGCAACCAGTCTTCATGAGACATCATTGCATTAACTTTTGTACCCGGTTCAATTGTACCTGGCCAACGCACCAACTGAGGAACACGCATACCACCTTCGAAGGTAGTACCTTTTTCACCATGGAATGGTGTAGTACCGCCATCTGGCCATGTAAATCTCTCAGCGCCGTTATCTGTAGAGTAAACAACGATTGTGTTGTCGTCGATACCCAGCTCTTCAAGTTTGTCTAGAAGCAGACCGACATGGTAATCATGCTCTGTCATACCGTCTGGGTAAATACCCACACCTGTGATGCCATCCCATTTGTCTTGTAGACGAGTGTGAACGTGCATACGCGAAGCATTGACCCAGGTAAAGAATGGCTTGTCTTCTTTAACTGCTTTTTCAATAAACTTAATAGACGCGCCTACAAACTCATCATCCGCTGTTTCCATACGTTTACGAGTCATAGGACCTGTATCTTCTACGCGACCATCAGCAAACGCGTGGATAACACCGCGTGGGCCAAAGTTTTTCTTAAATGCAGGGTCTTTAGGGTAGTAGTATGTTTCTGGCTCTTCTTCTGCATTCAGGTGGTATAAGTTACCGAAGAATTCATCAAAACCATGGTTTGTAGGCAAGTGTTTATCTTGATCACCAAGGTGGTTCTTACCGAATTGACCCGTTGCGTAGCCTTTGTTTTTAAGTACATCTGCAATAGTCGGCGCCCAATCTGGAATACCGTGATCAGAGCCTGGCATACCGATTGTTAAAAGACCCGTTCTGAAAGGGTGCTGACCTAAAATGAAAGAAGAGCGGCCTGCAGTACAGCTTTGCTGAGCATAGTGGTGCGTAAACAGTGCACCTTCATTAGCGATACGGTCAATATTCGGTGTTTCGTAGCCCATCACACCGTTGTTGTACGCGCTGATGTTCGAATAACCAATATCGTCGCCCCAAATAACAAGAATATTCGGACGCTCAGATGTAGCGGCAACAGCAGCATGAGCAGTTGCTAGAACACCCAAGCCTACAGTTACTTGTCCAATTAATTTAGACATAATTGTTCACCTTATCAAGATATTAAAATAACCAAACACATGGTTAAAAATGTTTTCGGACTCATTAAACGACGACAAGAGAAACAAACCTACTAGCAAATTTTCTAGTTATCATTTCAGGTTGATCTATCTCATATACCCATACTGGTAATTTTCCCAGTTTTACTTAACCGGACGAATATTCATTCGAAACAACACCCCGTCGCTGATATATTCACAAGTGAAATAAATGACCTTTAATATTAATACTGGGGGCGCGACATGAACGCCATAACAACTTACCTTCACAATGGTAAAGCTAGCAAACGAATGCATGTAATGACCAAGCCAATTGGGGCTGCGTGTAACATCGACTGCACTTATTGCTACTACTTAAGTAAACAAGACCTACTGGAGTATAAGGAAGGCTGCTCCCCTAAAATGTCTTACGAGGATCTTGAATCCTATATTTCTCAGTATATTGAGCAACAAAATACCCCTGAAATAATATTTTCTTGGCAAGGTGGAGAGCCGACCATGCTCGGACTACCTTATTTTGAGGATATTGTTAGACTACAAAAAAAATACGCCCCTATAGGTGTCAAGATCTCAAATGATTTACAGACTAACGGTACCTTGCTCAATGATAAATGGTGTGAGTTTCTAGCCAAAAACAATTTTTTAGTGGGATTAAGCATTGATGGCCCGCAAATGTATCATGATGCCTTCCGTACAAACAAATCTGGGAGAGGCACATTTTCTCGAGTAATGCAGTCTGTTGAATTACTACACAAACACAATGTCAACTTTGCAACGTTGACTTGTATAAATAGTTTAACGAGCAAGCAACCTGTTGAGATTTATCGATTTCTTAGAGACGTAGTTCGTTCTCCTCAAATCCAGTTCATTCCGATAGTCGAACCAAAATCATTTCGTGAAACTGCTCCACAACACTGGAAATCTCGCGAGATGCCAGTAATGGATTCTAAACAAACCGACCCAGCAGAAAAAAGTTCTGTTGTCGAATCTTGGTGTGTAAAAAGTCAAGACTGGGGTACGTTTTTATGCAAAGTCTTTGACGAATGGTTTAACCACGATTTAGGCCGAGTCAACGTACAGTATTTCGAAGCCGCTTTCATTTCTTGGACAGGTCAAGATAGCCCTCTTTGTACGCAGGGAAGTATTTGCGGTAAGGGTTTAGCGATGGAGCCTAATGGCGATGTTTTCACTTGCGACCACTATGTTTATCCAGAATACAAAATTGGCAATGCATACGAAAATAAACTCGATGACATGGCGTTCTCGATGAAGCAGCAACAATTTGGGTTCAACAAAACGAGAACATTAACTCAACAATGTAAAAAGTGTGACTACGCTTTTGCTTGTTATGGCGAGTGTCCAAAAAATCGTTTCGTTCGCTCTCATGACGGTGAGGCTGGCCACAATTATCTATGTTCTGGTTGGCATAAATTCTTTAAACACATCGACCCTTTTATGTCATACATCGTACGAAGCCTAGGATACGAAGTTAAAAAGCAAAGTAACTTCCGATAACTTAAAGGGCCCATTTCCATACAAAAGTACCAGTTAATAAACGCCTCATCACTAGAACATTCGTCAACTCAAAATGGACGACAAGGAGTTGCCGAAGGAGACAGATTCATTGAATGCTCCTCCCTATATGTAATAGTCCGATAAACACTGTTTATCGGATTTTTTGTTTTCAGCCTTAAACCACCTACTTCAACTGGCTAACACGCCCACTTGCTTACCCAAACTACAGTTGTATATCCGCTGAGCTGAGCTTTTCAAACGTTAACGTTGCGGAAGTGCTCCCCTAATTACTTAAGCAGACACATCGTAAAATCATTGAGATATCACGTGATAGGCCGTGTACTATCGTTCGTTGTTAATTCTTTTCCACAACTTTAAGACCGTAGAAACCTTCGCATTATCAGAGCGAGCGGTGGGCAAGAAATGCTGTTCAGACCATTCGTTTACCGCTTTTTCAGGTACACTCCCCCTGATTTCAACGCGCCCTGTTTTCTTCATATTTTGGTTATACAAATGTCTATGCACTTCTCTCCAATCTCTTGATACAAGGCTGCGCATCAGAAAAAAGATTGGTGGTAAATTCTCTTGGTCAAAGCGACAAATAAAGTAACGTACAGAGGCTGTCAATACTGAAATCAGTAATCCGATAACGATACAATGAACCCAGTACTGCATTAACCAACTTTTAGGAGTGTGAGGTATATTTACTTCCAAACCCGTTAATTCTGCGCTTCTTAGGCTCTGCGTTTTAGTATCCCACCACTCTAACTCTATTGGCGGCACCATTAACGTGCCACTATTGTGGACAATATAAGTATGGACGACCGTTTTTTCTGCAGAATACCGCCCTCGGCTTTGCATGTCTTTTGATGTTAAAACTTCGCTATAACTATTAGTGCCAGCCAGTTCAAGTGCGTTAAGTTCTGGCAATAGAGATACTGTTGTTTCATCGGCCTTGATGTGTAGCGTTCTCGTAATGGCGTCACCGACTTTTAAGTCACCCAATTCGTTCCACGTCTGACCAAATTGAACGTCTGTCGAAGCCGGAGTCTGCGATGAGTTAACACCATTTGATTGCATAACCTCAAAGCTAACACTGGGAGTCTGTATATAGCCTTCTGCACTTCCACCTTCCTCCAAAGACACTGAAGCCGCGAGCGTTAGGTTCGGTATATGATAGCGACCACTATCAAGCGGATAGATGGCGAGTTGCCACTCCTGAACTGACCAGGTTTGACCTTGCAGTTTCTCAGTATAATTGGAGGCAAGCTTATCTCTTTGCTGAACAAGGGCTTGACTCAGGCTTAGAGACGTAACTCGAGTGCCTCGAGTAAACCATCTATCGGTAGACACTTTCACAATGAGATCGATTTGCTCATTGACTGCTGCTGCTCTATATAATTGGTTTGCGCGCTTTGTTTGCCCTTCAACTGATAGAAAGACTTCCACTTTCAATTTGCCCTCATCAAACAAAGCCTTTAGGTCAGTTGATGCCGCAGAAAAAGCGGGGAAAAGTAACGCAGCAACTACTGACATTATCTTTAAGTAAGTCTTTTTAGTCGCGTTCATTAGACGATTCCTTCTGCTGCAGCTGTATTGCAAATTTTGTCGCTAAAAAGGCTTGTTGGTTGCCTTCCACTTGCTTCATCCATGCATCGAACATGGCTTTATTCGCGCGCAGCTGATTTGCGCTAAACTTTTGCTTTTGAACCTGTCTCTTGGCCACTTTTTCTTCAGCACCATCGCTTGTTTGTGGCGCATCTCCAAGCTCTTTACTGGATTCGTTTTCTGTATTCGCTTGGCTTTCACTCTGTCGATTGATGTCTTCGATAATTTTTTCGACGATCACCAAGTTCGTTTTTGCAGCTTCGAAATCCGGGTATTGCCTTAGGATTTGCTTATACATCTGCCTGGCAACAACATACTCTCGGAGTTGGGATGCAGAGTTTGCTGCACCTAACATCCCTTGCTTATTGTTTACCCGTAGATAATACGCATTGGCCAATTCAAAGTTCTCAGCTAAGTAGTAAGCTTGCGCTTTATGCTCCGTTGAGACGAATAGCTCGGCGGCTTTTTGGTAATCACCTCGATTAAAGTACCACTGCGCTTGTTGATCTTTTGTCATCCACAAATCAATAAACTCAAAACTACTCTGTGTACTACCGGTATTCTCTGCACTCACGGGTTGAGCATGCATAACGAGGATAAGTGGCAACAAACACCAATGTACAGTCCACCCTTTCCTAAACCACAATAAAAATATCGCCATAATAATAAATACGAGTGGGTACCCCATATCCTTCCATGGCTGAGCCTGCTCTCCGTTGAGCCGAGTATGGTTAGTTATATGTTTCGATAGCCACTTTATGTCTGAGTCGTCACTCGACATTCTGTGATAATCTCCACTGATTTCCGATGCGAACTGCTTTAACCCTTGTTCATCAAACGGGATGTTACTGGTTCTTGTTTGATCCCCAATACCTAAGATCAACACTTTAATAGAGATGTCATCACGCTGTGCCAACGCCGCATAGAACTCTTTTGCACTACTTCCGACTCCGTCACTCAGTAGGACGATCGTCGCAGAAACCGCTTTCAGAGACATTTTGTTTAACTGGTCTTCAATAATACTCACTGCAAGTTCTGGATACTTACCTTGTAGTGGCATAACTGCAGGACTGAGTGACTGAAGTATAGGAACAAATACGTGTTCATCTTGTGTCAAAGGAACAGCAAGATGTGCACTGCCAGCGTAAGCAATTAATGCCTTATTCTTGCTACTGTTTTCTGCCAACAGATCCTGAACTTTGAGTTTTGCTCTTGAAAGTCGATTAGGTTTAACGTCCGTTTCCAGCATCGACTCTGACGTATCTAAAACAATAAACAACGGTGAATGGTCTTCACTAAATGGCGTGGTTTCCCGTTTCCATGTTGGGCCAGATGCGGTGATAATCACAACGATGCTAACCACTAGCCAAACTTTTATCGGTAATTTTTTACGCCAATGTTTATCACGAGTCCCTAAAGCGAGAGCCAAATGTTTCGGTAATTTTTTTTCCCAAGATGGTTTATTACTTTGCTGCCTTAAAGCAACATAAGCCATTAATAAAAAAGGGATTAACGCCAGTAACCATAGAGGGCGTATAAAATGGAAATCTAATAAACTACTCATTTTACTCGCCCTGCCTTTCTCTACCGAACGACACTCGGATCATAAAGTTAACAATGTAGGCAAAGAGGTAAACCCCCAACCCAAGGCAGATAGGCACATGATGTGCGCTTATTTTAGGTTGATAGCTGAAACTTGCGTATTCCGATGGTTCTAGCTTGTTAAGTGTCGTGTAGATCGCTTGCAACTCTTGATATGACATAGCTTGGAAGGACTCTCCACCACTAAGACGAGCAATCTTTTCAAGCTCTTCAACGTTCATTGCAGACTCTCCCACGGTTTCTGGATCTCCAATTGCGATTGTATGTATGCGAACATTGACATCTCTAGCCAGAGTGGCCGCTTCTATTGGTGGAACCTGACTATCCGTATCATTGCCATCGGTGAGTAAAATAATCACTTTCTCTACTTGATTAGATTCGTCTCCATTCTCTTCAAACACTATCGAATCCTTAGCAATCACTTTCATCGCTAAACCCAAAGCGTCTCCGATGTGGGTGCTTTGACCAGCCATCCCCACCTGTGTTTCCTTTACAAGTGACAGCCAGGTTTTGTGGTCCGCAGTAAAAGGCGCTTGCAAGTACGCTCGGTCTCCGAACAAGATCAAACCCAGACGGTCCCCTTCCCGCTTACCTGAAAACTCGCTCAATACATTCTTTAATGCTTCTAAGCGGGAAATGGGTTCATCACTTCCAGGGAGTTTAAAGTCGCTTGTCTCCATTGAGCCTGACAAATCAACGACAACCATTAGGTCTCGCCCTGCCTTAGTAAAGGTTTGAGGCTCTCCCAAAACAACTGGTTTGCATGCCGCAATAACCAACATTATCCATACAAAAACAAGACACAGTTTTTGCCACCACATTGGCGTAAGGACTTGGCCACCAGTTGTTAGACGCTCTCCACTAAGTTCGATGATTCGACGAAAAAAAGGAACTTTTATGGCCTCATCAGACGTGCGAAAAGCGGGAGCATAGCGGTAAATAATCCAAGGTAGCGGAAGTGAAAGTAATACCAAGGGATACTCAAGCTCCATAGCTGCCCCCTTTTTCCAATTCACCTGTTTTTTCGCCTAAATTACTATGATTCAAGATCCAAAATTCGCAGCACTCCAACAAGTGTTGTTTTTCGTAAGAGGTCATCGCTTCCTCACGCTGGCTAGTCAGAATCTTCATCCATTCGCGACCAATAGTTGAATCGAAGTTTGAACGCTTTGAGCACTGACTATCCATCGCTTTGAGCCACTCTCGCCCAAATAGATGAGCTGTGTAATCTGGGTTATCGGTATTCGAAATTGCTCGGATCTTTGTCATTATTTGAAAGGAATCATATTCAAAAGTATGACTTTCAATGTTTGGTAGTCGGGACATGTATTGTTTTCGATAACGATTTTTTACCCAATGGAGAATACTAGAACGCACTCGTAGACAAACATATAGGCACACTGCGAGCAAAACCACCAGCCAGCCAACGGTTTGAGGTGTAAAAGGAATGGATTGTACGATAAGAGGTTCATGAAAGCCTGTCGGCTCTCCTAATCCATATAAAATCAGGTTTCCAAAACCATTGGATGTCAATTCAGAAATAGACTCGCTCATTACGCTCTCTAAATTCAAAGAAAATAACTGCGAAAGGCTTCAATTTCTTGCCCATCGGTGGTTAGTGTTATGAGTGGAAATTCTGCAGTCGATAATCGTTTAGATAACAGCTTGAACTGCTCTTCTACAGCATCGCTGTACTGTTGCAAAACATCATTATTTGTTAGGCCAAATTGACTCAGTTGCAGCTGATGTTGACCATCGGAAATATTCACACCATCCCAGTCGTGAATATTGGCCTCTATAGGGTCAATGACTTGAACGCCAATAATACGATTGCTTTTTTGTAGGTGTTGTATCAGCCGCATTGAACCCGCTTCAAGTCCATACCAATCGCTAATTATAATAATGGTCGTATTGACCACATTACGCTTCTGTATGCACTTAAGTTGCTTTAAGAAAGATTTGCTCTGATCGACAAAGGCGATATCTTCACCTAATCGGTGATTTTGAGTATGTAGCTGTTGAAGTATTCCCTTTGCATGGCTTTCGCCTTTCTTACAAGGAATAAAAATTGATTCTTCATCTCTTGAGATAAGAGTACCTATTCTGTCACCCTTGCCAATCACGGACCAGATACAGTAAGCAGCCACATTTGCGGCGACAACGGACTTCATGGTATCAACACTACTGAAGAACATGGATTCGCGTTGATCGACACAGACTAGTACGTTTTGCTCTTTCTCTTCGCTATACGCCCTGACGTGAGGTTTACCGGTACGCAGGGTAGTTTTCCAATCTATGTGACGAACATCGTCTCCACGCTGGTAGTGGCGGAGTTCTTCAAAATTCAGTCCTCGGCCTCGGTGATTTGATGAGTGAGCGCCAGAGGGACTGCGCGCATTAACTAACTCCGGAAATCGACTCTTTGTATTCGTAGCGCATTTAATTCGATACAACAGGTCGAGTTGGGTGTACACGCGGCAATCATGCTTCAAACCTTCGTATAACGGATTCATAAGAAATTACCCTATAGAGACGTTCGTTAAAAGGTCATCAATCACCATATCTGATGTCACTTGCTCATACATCGCTTCATGGTTCAGCGTTAATCGGTGTCCTAAAACACTATGAGCTACTGCACGGATATCATCCGGCTCAACGTAGTCACGATTATCTAACCAGGCATGCGCTCGAGCACATTTATCTAACGCTATTGAAGCACGAGGGCTAACACCGACCTCTAGCCATTTCGGGAAAGTGGCATTCGGGTACTCTTCACCATATCGAGTTGCGGTAATAAGGTTGACAATGTACTGTTCCATAGTAGGAGCAATACGAACTAGAGAGACTTCTTTCTGCGCCATCAGTACATCTTCAACACTTGCATGCAACGGATTAACTTTATTTGAAGATTGGGCCTGATATTCTTCACTTCTGACTAAGCGAATGATGTCCAACTCAGCTTCTTTTGAAGGAAAATCCACATTTACTTTCAGCAAAAAACGGTCAAGTTGAGCTTCTGGAAGAGGATACGTTCCCTCTTGATCAAGAGGGTTTTGGGTTGCTAACACCAAAAAGAGTTCAGGCAAATTATGGGTTTGCCCCGCAACAGTTACAGTGCGTTCTGCCATGGCTTCTAACAACGCAGCCTGAACCTTTGCCGGAGCTCGGTTCACTTCATCAGCTAACACTAGTTGATTAAAGATAGGGCCTTCTTCAAAGGTAATTGAAGGCTTGCCATTCACTTCACGATAAACTTCTGAGCCAGTGACATCGGAAGGTAAAAGATCTGGCGTAAACTGAACTCTACCTAGTTGAGCATTTATTGCCTTAGCGAGGGTCTGTATTGACCTTGTCTTTGCTGTCCCCGGCAATCCTTCTAACAACACATGTCCTTTAACCAATAAGCCAATAAAGATAGATTTAATCACTTCCTCTTGGCCAATAACTGAACGACAGACCGACTGATAAGTTCGCTGCAAATTATTGTAAGGTTCACTATTGCTCATGTTAAGCCTCCAATTTATCTGCATTAAATTTATATGGTTGAGCGGGACTAAATAACTCGTAAATATACGAGTTTTTATTTACACCAAATAAAAAAGCCACTTCATCAAGTGAAGTGGCTTTTTATAGATTATAGTTAAATACGTTACATAGCGTTTAGGTATGATTTATATGAATGCAGTCTGACAGTTGCTGCACCGATAACATCAATAAATCCTAATAGACTATGAGGCTTCTTCGCTGAAATCCAAGCAGAACCAGTTGCACCAATCGGAATATACTTACCGTCAGGCTCAATAATTTCCAATATCACCGTTCGGCCATGACTACTCGTATTTGCGCCAACGTGTTGGCGTACACTCTGCGGCCCTTGAATAGGAGAGACTGATGATTCGCCAGTACCAGCTGTAAAACTATGCACTCGCGCACGGAAAACTTCACCTGGATACGCGTCTACGTAAAACTCAGCAAACTGACCAGTCTCAACATATCGGAACGTTTGATCTGGGATTCGCATCTCAACAAATTTACGCGATGTGTCATAAATATGCATATTACCCACACGGCTACCATTTGCTACGTTCACCACTGCTACTTGACCATCAAAAGGCGCTGTCACAGTTTTAAGAGATTGAACAAATTCAACTTTCTTGTAGTCAGCTTGTAATGAATCAAGCTGAGAGCGAGCAATTCTCAATTGCGAAGTGTAATTTTCAACATCTCGTTCTTTAAATATTTCCGGAGAAGTCTTAGCACGTTCAAGATCTCGCTCCATTTGAGCAATCGACTCTTCTTGCTTAGTAATCGCTGCAGTAATTTTCGCAAGCTCCGCGACAGAAGTAGTGTCAACGAGTGTATATATAGGGTCACCCTGCTTCACGATCTGGTTATGATCAACAAGAATCTCATCGATCTGTTCACCAAAAATAGGAGATAATACTGCATGAGGCGCTTTTACCGTAGAAGAGTACGTCATATCTACTGGTGCCCATAATCTAGAAAGTATACCTAAGAATACTAAGATGAACACACCACCAGAAATAATCCAAAAAGCACTCTTAAGAGTCCATTTAATTGCTCCTGTAGATACAAGTATCCACATTAACAAAATATAGGGAATCATAATCTCTTTCATTTTAGTGCTCCGACTTACTCATGTTGATATCTTTATTGTCTGTATCATCAAACTTCATACTTGATATACCATCTCTTATCACTTTACTCAGCGAAGAACCAATGTGCTGCCAATTCGCAAACGCAATGATTATTGCTAATACCCACCACGCTTTATGTATTAGTAGACCACATAAAGAAAGCGCAAATACGAGTTGAACGTGAGTACTCTTTTTCTCTTTGGCTTTATGGACGGCTACTTCATGAATCTCCCATAGCAAGTAGGCTACAAAAAGCGCTAACGCTATAGTTACCGCAAACAAATAACCGCTAAAATATTCACTATTTAAAATGGTCATCATGGTGGGATTTGGTGTATTGGTAAACATGCTCATATCAATGTCTTTAGAATTGACCATTCCCATTGGAGCAAGCACATATGCACCGCCTAACATCACGGCCATAAACGCAAAAAACTTTATAAATACCAATATAATGGCCCAAATGACTCGAACTATGCTCTTTAGAACATTCATAACAGCCCTCGCTGGTCTGGCTAAAAAAATAAGAAGTTTATGGAGTGAATGCTATGGGCTATCTCTCTTTGTAACCACCCGAAAAATTACTAGTCCAATGACAAATATAGGGGCCATCTCATTTTTCGATAAAGTGATTCCTGAATATAGATAATTGTTCGAACGCTGTTCAATTGTAGTATGTGATAAAAATTTAAGGACCATCACATGAACATGAACATGAACATGAACATGAACATGAACATGAACATGAACTCACAACATCTCTGCTTAGTCACGCTTTCTTTAAGTTTGCTTGGTTGTAATCAAGCTTCTACCTACCCCCCAACAGGGACATAGATAGTAAACCGTCAACACCAAAAGCAAGCGCAATGGTAGGGGCAATTACCAGCATCCAGCTTCATCGTTATAACGATATGATTAAATTGCTGGTTCAAGAAGAGTTAGAGAATTGGCAGCATGCCCAGCCTGGGCGCAAAACACACTTTATCGATATCAATCTGACTGACGCTGAAAATCAAAAGTTTATAAATGCGATCCCTACCAACTTCACACTAGAACCCAATCAGGTAGATGTACTGATAGAGCACGGCTACCAAACCATCGCAAAAGAAAAAGCATTGCGCCTATCACGTGATACACATAGCCAGTAAAATTACTGGTTATGTCCTGCAAACCGTTAATTCAATACCAATACACCTCTTGATGCGTATAATAAACAAACAATTCGTTCTACAAATATGAATACTGGCATGAATATAAACGTCAATGTACTGAGGATTTTTCATAGTGTTGTTGAATGCGGTGGCTTTTCCGCTGCAGCAAAAAGCTTAGAGTTACCAGTAACCAATGTCAGTAGAAGAATTATTCAGCTAGAAGAAGAGTTAAATGTTTCTCTTTTTAAGCGAACCACTCGTGTCGTTGTACCCACTGAAGCGGGGGAAATTTTCTACCAACGAACGAAGTCGATATGTTCAAACTTAGACAGTGCTATCGAAGAGTTAACCAGCCGCCATACTGCATTAGAAGGAAAAATCCGAATTCAATTGCTTCCCGCAGCAATACCTCTACTTCCTTATCTCAATGAATTCCAGACAATCCATCCAAACATATCGCTTGATCTTGTGGTAGAAAGCCAAAATATTGGATTAATTGAAAATGGTATTGATTTGGCAATTAAAGTTGGGGATCAAAATGATTCTAATTTGAAGTGTCGAAAGTTACTCACAATGAAGCGGGTAATCGTAGCATCGCCTGATTACCTAAAGTCACACACCTTCCCTCAGTCCATTCAGGATATTCAAGATCATAATTGCTTAAGATTTCGCGATTCCGACAATAAAATAGAATCAATTTGGGAAAGTGCTGACCTCGAAACTGAAAAAAGACAGGGTAATTTTGTTTCAAATGATATCAGTTTAATTCATCAAGCAACATTGCTAGGACAAGGCGTTGCATTACTTCCTTGGATTATATGTGAAGAAGACATTAAACAAGGAAAACTCGTACAACTATTGGAGAAAGAGTACACTTTCAATACAGACATCTGGTTATTGTACCCAAATCACCAATATCAATCTTCATCATTAAAAACACTCATTGAGTTTTTAGTGACTTCAGCTCAAGAGTTTCTACCTAGCTAGCGATACGCTAACTAGGTAGAACCTTAATCCATTATAGTTGGCGACTACCATTCGGACCATTGTCTAATTCAGTGACGTCCATAGATTCTGTTGTTGCCCAGCCAACTTGAACACCATTTTCATCAAACAACTTACCAATAGTTTCCAACATACCACCTGGTTTCCCCATAGCTGGCATCAAGTTTGGACAGCAAGGCTCAACTCTGTATTTTTTACCCTTAACCGGAATCTCAAAGTCCCAGCCATATGACACCCAAATACCTGACTCAAGTTTCGTATAACCATTTTGTTTTTGAGTAAAGCCTACATCCGTTTGCTCACGTGTTCCATCAGCTTTGAACCACGTACACATTTGAAGATCATCGTGGAAGAAATTGTACAGGTTGATACGATCGCCGTCCGCAAATAACAAGCCAGTCCATTCCCATTTGATTGAGTTAGGGTCCACCAAGTCACATACTTGATTATCTAGCCAACCGCGACCATCGAACTCTACACGTGTTTCTTTATCACCTTCACGCTTTACATAGTGGCCATGAGAAGGCATGTTTGGACATGAGTAGTACAATGTTGAACCGGCACCTTCACGCATAAAGCCTTCTTTATCTAACGCTGGATCATTATACCAACGAGCTTCCCCTTTAGCGCTAAGCTCAATTACACCTGATTCATCTTGTGCAGTTAAGTGCATGTTGTCTCCATCCCAACTTAAAGTTGCAGAGAAGTTCTCACCAGAGTAACGCCAAGTCTTCGTTTCAACGTCGTACAAATCGTCGTAGCTGATGTCTGTATATTCCTGATGGTAGAAAACTGTTTCACCAGTATCGACATTAGTTAAGCGATAGAATACCGACGTCAGAGGTGCATCCATTTTGTAGTCTCTACCCGTTTCCGCGTTAATTGGCGCATAGAAGCCATGACCACCTGGTTGGAAAATTAGGTAGATGAAGTATCGAGCACCATCTACACCTACTAGGTTACCCGTGTACCAACGCCATTCTAAAAACCAAGTATCTTGGGGAATATGTGGGCCCCACTCTTCTACTGCGTTTCCACGCGTCCAGTTATTAAAATCATATGGCATAGGGTTAGTAATTTTCATAATTGACCTTTATTGTTGTTTCGTTGATTCAGTAAGGTCAGTATTCAAGATAATTCAGTTATGAAAAATATGAAGAAATGGGAAACACTTTCGCAAATAATGGGAACAACGGCTCCAGTATAGTTTTTTGGGGTTATCGCTAGCGCAGAATGGCTTTATTGTCGTGTTTCTAGTTTGTTGCTCTGTAACGAGATTTTGGCATAAGGCTAAGATGCGTAACTGATGTAGCTGGACGGATAGTAACTTCCTTATTTAGTTCTATCGAATTACGCAACAAAGCCATCGCATAGTGAAGGCGTACACTTTTTGTACAAAAAATTTTAATTTCAATCACTTGGATCAATACAGTTGAGGCAGTACGCTATAACGAAATATTTAGCAGACTTACTTTGAGATCTGTCGACGATTTCACTCCGACAAGCACAGTTTTTGTACACCCGGATAGTGAAACAAGCAACTATACAAGGTCAAACCAACTTTCCGTGTTAGAATTACCTAATTATGCGACGACGTAGCTACCTCTTGTGCTTACGGTATTACCGACGCTCTCTTTATATGTCATAGCAAGATTGAGAATTACTAAAGGTTATATATTCAAATGGTTAACAACTCTATCCAGTGGTTTCCGGGCCACATGCATAAAGCCCAAAAAGAGATTGCAGAAGCGATCCCTCAAATTGATGTCATTATTGAAGTGCTTGATGCTCGTATCCCTTTTAGTAGTGAAAACCCTATGATTGCGGAACTCAAGGGAGATAAGCCTGTAGTAAAAGTGCTTAACAAACGCGATCTTGCAGATCCGGAGTTGACTCAAGTTTGGATTGACCACTTCGAGAAAGAGCACAACGTAAAAGCGATTGCCATTACTACCTCTCAACAGTCTGAAGTCCAAAAAATTATGGAGTTGGTACGTAAACTTGCTCCGCATCGTGAAGAAATTGGTAAGAACATTCGTACCATGATCATGGGTATTCCTAATGTTGGGAAGTCGACCATTATCAATACACTTGCGGGCCGTACCATTGCAGTAACAGGCAACCAGCCTGCAGTAACTCGCCGTCAGCAACGTATTAACCTTCAAAACGGAATAGTACTATCTGACACTCCTGGGATTTTGTGGCCAAAAGTAGAAAACCCGCACAGTGGTTTCCGCTTAGCTGCGACTGGTGCAGTTAAAGATACGGCAATGGAATACGATGAAGTAGCCTTCTACACGGTGGAATACCTAGCGGCTCACTACCCTGAAAAGCTAAAAGAGCGTTACCAAATCGACGAACTGCCACAATCGGATATCGAGATCATGGAAGAGATCGGTCGTCGCCGTGGTGCATTGCGTGCTGGCGGACGAGTAGACCTTCACAAAGTATCGGAAATCCTTCTTCACGAACTTCGTCAAGGCACACTGGGTCAAATTACTCTTGAGCTACCAGAGATGATTATTCAAGAGCTAATCGAAGTAGAAATCGAAACTGCTCGCAAAGAAGAAGAGAAAGCGAAACGTAAAGAAGAGCGTCGTAAGCGTTACCTTCGTAATAAGCGATAAAAATACTCTCAAGTACAATTAAAAGCGCGAGTCATCGCGCTTTTTTTGTCACAATGAAACCCAAAATCAACACTAACCAGTTCGCCTATCTGGCCTCAAAAAGTCACCTTAGACTGCCTGTATAAGTAGATTGCATCCCCACAAGCCTATATGCGATTTAGCATAGTTAAAGCCTTAAATATTGAGTTTGCATGGGCTCTCAAACTTATGCAACTTGGGTAATGACACTTCTCTCACAATACGGATCATACACAGTGTCAGCGCTGACGTTTTCTGTATAACGAAGAGAGTATATTATGAGTGACAAAGCTAAAATAAAACCACTTCCTTCCTTTGTTGAGGAGCGTCTGGACTTTTACATCCATGATTTAATAGCAAAAAATCAAAACAAAAAACACCTTGTACTAGGAAAACGCCCAACGGATAGTTCAGTGGTGATGCAAAGTAACGACTACCTATCCTTGTCAAGCAACCGACAGATTCAATCTGACCACCAGCACGCTATATCAGAAGATGATGATAACGTCGTAATGTCGGCGATTTTTTTACAAGATGAACAATCTAAGCCTAAATTTGAACAGCAACTTGCTGATTTTACGGGAATGGAAAGTTGTTTATTGTCCCAATCAGGTTGGGCTGCAAATGTTGGCTTGTTACAAACGATATGTGCACCACAAAATCCCGTCTATATCGACTTCTTCGCCCACATGTCATTGTGGGAGGGAGCTCGTATCGCTGGAGCTGAAATTCGCCCGTTCATGCACAACAACATGAACCACCTTCAAAAGCAAATCAAGCGACACGGTGAGGGCATTATTATCGTTGATTCTATTTACAGCACTATTGGAACCATAGCGCCCCTCGAAACAATCTACGAAATTGCTTCTGAATCAAACTGTGCTCTTATCGTCGATGAGTCACATTCATTAGGTACACATGGCCCTGCAGGAGCCGGGCTGGTAAAAGCACTTGGTTTAACGAGTAAAGTAGATTTTATTACGGTTAGCTTAGCCAAAACATTTGCTTATCGGGCAGGCGCAATCTTGGGCCCGCAAAAGCTATCTCAATCGCTCCCGTTTGTTGCGTATCCTGCTATTTTTAGCTCGACAATTCTTCCTCAAGAAGTTGTCCGCTTGGAATCTACGCTGAACGTTATTAAAAGTGCGGATGACAAACGAAAAGCTTTGTTTGCACGTTCATCATCTTTAAGAACCGGACTAAAGCAGATTGGATTTCAGATTCGTAGTGAATCACAGATCATTGCTTTGGAATGTGGAAGCGAAGAGAACACGGAAAGAGTGAGGGACTTTTTAGAGGAACATGATGTATTTGGAGCCGTTTTCTGTCGACCAGCTACAGGAAAAAACAAGAATATCATTCGTTTTTCTATCAACGCTGATATCACAACAGCTCAAGTCGAACACGTATTGGCCGTGTGCGAAAAGGCTTTCAATAACCCTGAACTAGAATTTGTCTAAATAACTGTTTTAGTACGAATAAGCTCGGAGCTCAGTTCGCTGAGCTCTATATCCAATGAGCAATTTTGTCAAACAATCGAGCTTTATCAGCTGGCTTGACGATAAAATCAGACATGCCTGATGACTCTATCTTTTCAAGTGTCACCGGTGAGCTATCACCTGTATGTGCAATAATTGGAATCGTCGAGTAAGCACACTTCGAACTACGAATCTTGCGCGATGTTTCAATCCCATCCATCACTGGCATTTCAATATCCATTAAAATTAAATCAATACTTTCAGAACTCAAAGCTTCCAGTGCTTGTTCGCCATCTTCTTTCTGAATAACATCAAACCCCTGCTTTTCTAACAACAACGCGGTGAACTTTCGTAGCGATTCATTATCGTCAACGACCATGATAGTCCTTCTGTTATCGTGCTCTATTTCTCGAATAGGGGCCGCAGCAGACTCATAATCAACATCAAACAATAACCGTTCGATCGTCGTGTAAGTGTTTAGTAACCAAGCTTGAGTCTCCATCCAGATAGGGAAATAACCAGCCTTAATTGGACGAGATGGTGAATGCTGCTGGAATAAGTAAACAATTCGCCCTTCTGTAAATGATAGAAGTGATTCAATTCTATCCAGCTGTGTTCCTCGGATATCAATACTTTCAAGGTCGACAAAAATCACGTCATACTCGAACTCGTACTCTTTCTTATTGAAGACATCCAACGTATTAATAACATCAAACTGAAACCCCATGTGACGACTTAAGTCTGTCGCCTTACTCACTAGGATCTTTTGGTTAGATATCAACAGTATTGATTTCAACTTGATTAACTCATCCTTTATTTCTTCTACTACTGGCGAATTAAGAAGAGGAAATGTCAGCGTAAATTGAGACCACTCTCCAAGCTCAGAGACACATTTAATATCACCACCGAAGGAGCGCATGACCTTCTTACAAAATGGTAAGCCAAGCCCATAATTTCCAGATTTACCAGTTGTATAGAAGTCCCTAAAAATGTTTTCAAGAGCATCAACCGAGATCCCAGCCCCATTATCAGTAACAACAATGCGGTTGGCATTATCGTTCGACTCAACGGTCACGTGAATATGGAAGTCTTCTGAACTGCGATGATGAAATGCATTTTTAAATAGGTTGTAAACTACGTACTTTAACAAAGTGTCACTACCTAAAAAGTCAAAGCTACTCCGGATATCGATTGATATTGCCGCCCTATCTGACGCTCGCTTGTAACTGAAACTTTCAATTGCATTTTCAATCACTTGTTGGACATTATGCTTTTTAAAGGTAGCGCGAGAAACTCTATTCTCATCTATTGATGTCAGCAACAAATCGATAGTCTCATTACCTGACTGAATCATTTTCATTGCGTCATCGCTAATCTCGCGCAATAACTCAATATCTTCAATGGACAGTTGATAAGTGTCTTTTTTCTCTTGTTTTGGATCTGGAATAATTGACTGCATCACATCGATGGAAGAGCAAAGCCCGC
The DNA here is from genome assembly GCF_002214395.1 of Vibrio rotiferianus. Taxonomy (NCBI): domain Bacteria; kingdom Pseudomonadati; phylum Pseudomonadota; class Gammaproteobacteria; order Vibrionales; family Vibrionaceae; genus Vibrio; species Vibrio rotiferianus. The sequence goes on along the minus strand of NZ_CP018311.1, from coordinate 1,607,208 downwards.
TTAACGGGTTACGCATTTCGTGAGCAATCCCCGCTCCAAATGACTTAGCTATTGATACTTTCGCTTCATGTTCAACTTGGTTTCTAAAATAAAATAGATTGCCAAAAAGATAGATAAACAAAAAGATCGGAACATGAGTCCAATCCATCGTTATATGCAGGTGAAACCCTTTCGAGGCCCACGCAAAAAACGTAGCCAGAAAAACCCCAACGAACGTTTGGATAAACATCACTCGAGTGATATGGACCAAAAGGATATGCAAAAAAATCGCCGACATAAATGACATAACCCAAACATTGGACCAATCATTCATCAGCAACATATAGAAAAAGAAAAATGGTAAGCAAAGGGTTATAGCAAACTGATAGTACCAATGCATGTTTGCTTTTAGGCGAGAGCTTAATTTGTTTCTAACGATAATCCCGAGAAATAGAAGTGAGCAAAACAAGCGCAGCGGTAAGTTTTCGTATGGCTGTGGGAACAAGTACTCCCATACAATAAAGTACGTCGGAAAGCCAACAAACCCCATCCAACCAACTAACGTCAGATTCGGCTCTGCATACTGGTATACCTTACGCAATGCATCCATACTATCGTGCCAACGACCCATTTAAACCTATTTCATTGAAATTATAGACATAACAACTCTAGAACTAATTATATATCAGTTAATACAGTGATGCAGCGCAGCGCTCTTTCTTTTGTTTGTGACACGTGTTTTCTATTTGAGAACTATTGTTTATTTGAGTGCTTTTTAAGCAGTAATATTAGATGAGAGAAACAAAAAAAGCAGCTCTTGGCTGCTTTGTTGTTGGGGCAATACTCTTAAAAATCAGGAGTAAACGACGTGCTCTTCTATCCCAGACACTAATGACTGAGCATTCGTCCATCGAAACACTTTTTCTAATACTTCACTACCGCCTGGAGCTCGCCAGTTTCGTTCTTTACATTCCTGACCACCAAGATGTCGATAGAACTCGACTGCTTGCGTATTTTGAGACACGACCTCCAAGTAAAGGCCGCTGTCTTTAAAGTATTGTTGATGCCACTCAGCAACAGCTAACAAAAGCTGCTTTCCTATCCCACGACCGCGATAGCCATCATCAACATGCAAAGCCTCAATAAAACTACCACGCTCAAAGTCGTGATTGCCAAACACACAAACAAAACCAAGAAGAAGACCGCCCTCTTCGGCTAAAACGATATGTTGGTTAAATGGTGGATTGGTTAAGCGCGTTTGCCATATCAACAATTTGTCGTCGATGGCTTCACTATCTAAGTAACTGTCACTCAAAACACCACGGTAGTGACGCTTCCAACTGTCCGCATGTAACTGCGCTATGCGTTCATAATCCTTATATTCCGCTACTCGTAATTCCATTACGTATTCCTATGTTTTCTATTGCTTCTCTAGCTAGCGTTGGCATTTTCCACCTCATATACCGCTAATTATTGGTAGATACTTCAAACCTAACGCCTCAGCTCATTGATTAATACTACTCATTATTCATTTAAAAGCAAAATATCCCACTCTAAGCTGCCAATAATGCGACATTTCTTTTAGTGATAGAACTGTCACATCTCGAAACAAAGTCAAATAACTATGATTTGACTTACACGTGTACGCTGATATTCTAGCGTACAGTTGTTAGCTCAAAGTTAGGGGCACATTGTGAAGCATAATAAACCACCACTCATCTGGTTGAATATTTTGATATTTTCTGCCAGTTTCATTCTCACCTTTGTTGTACTACCTTGGTATGCATACCGCTACAGTTTAGGTTGGGAACATCTAATCTGGGGCATTATTGCCTTTAGTTTCACCAACCTCTCTATTACAGCGGGCTATCACCGCCTTTGGAGTCACAAAACCTACGAAGCTCACCCAGTTTTACGATTCATCTTTGCCATCGGTGGTGCTTTCTCTCTACAAAACAGTGCTATGCATTGGTCATCTGATCATAGAGTTCACCACAAACATGTCGACGACAACGACAAAGACCCCTACTCAGCTAAGCGCGGTTTTTGGTATTCACATATTGGTTGGATGCTTCGTGACTACAATCATTCAAAGGAAAGCGAGTACACCAATTGTCGCGATTTGAAGCGCGACAAAATCGTTGTGTGGCAACACAAGTATTATGTTCTTTTGGCTATCGTGACCAACATCGGCTTCCCTCTTGCGCTTGGGCTTATTTACGGCGATATCTGGGGAATGTTCTTGATCGTTGGTGCCGCTCGCCTATTCTTGAGCCATCACACTACTTTCTTCATCAATTCGCTGGCACACGTTTGGGGCAAGCAGACTTTCACCGACAAAAACACCGCTCGCGATAACGGCATTTTGGCATTCTTTACCTTTGGTGAGGGCTATCATAACTTTCACCACATCTTTGAGAACGATTACCGCAATGGCGTCTACTGGTGGCACTACGATCCAACCAAATGGCTAATCAAATCATGTTCTTGGTTAGGTTTGACGACGAAGCTTCGCACGACCTCGACATTTCGTATTGAGAAAGCACGAGCAACTCAATTATTGAAGAAAGCCAAAGAGAAACTAGAGAGTAAGCCAAATAGCCAATCGATTAGAGATCAGCTTCAGAAGGAATTCGATGCACTTGTACACCACATGCAAGAATATTACGAAGCACGTAAAGAAGTGCTGGGTGAGAAAACAGCAACGGTAGTGAAAAAGTACGAACGTTCAGTATCAAAGCTGAAATACGAACAAATTAAGGAAGAATTTGAACGTCAACAACGCAGTTGGAACCTCTTAGTTCGACGCTACGCATAACGTGTAACTCGCGCTTCAATATAAAGACGTCTAAACAAAAGCTCCGTTCATTCGGAGCTTTTTTGTTCAACCAAGCTTCTTTAACGTGATCCAGCTCGAACTATTGTTTTTCCCACTTTTTAATCATTTCGTGCGATTTTTATTCAACAAATTGTTCATATTTTCGTTTCATTAAAAACAACAAAACCAGTACATAACACCTGAAAAACGTAATTTAAACAATATAATCCAACGCAATTATTTATTAATCTATTATTTGTTTTAGATCATGCTAGCTCCAATTTAGTCTCGTGCCACAGGAAAGAATTCTGTAAATTCCCAGACATAAACTGAAACAGTTTCTTTCTTTTGTTCATAATATTTGGAGACAACCCTATGTTAGAGCTCTTAATTGGCTTAGCAGTGACCATTGCTGTGGGTTATTTCATCGTCAAAGGCTATAAAGCTGCTGGCGTGTTATTAACCGCAGGTATTAGTTTGCTTCTTATGACTGGCATTCTTGGCCATGACGTTCTGCCATCAAAAGTAACCTCAACGGGTAATATGGTGACGGACGCACTAGAGTACGTAAAATACATGCTTCAATACCGTGGTGGCGGTCTTGGTATGCAAATCATGCTACTTTGCGGTTTCGCGTCTTACATGACGCACATCGGCGCAAACAATGTAGTAGTAAAACAGTTCTCTAAACCGCTTTCTGTTATCAAGTCTCCATACGTCCTTTTGGTAGCGGCTTACATCGTGGCATGTTTGATGTCTCTTGCAGTGAGTTCAGCAACAGGTCTAGGCGTGCTATTGATGGCTACCCTATTCCCAATGATGACGGCAATGGGCATCTCTCGCCCTGCAGCCGTAGCAGTGTGTGCTTCACCAGCAGCAATCATCCTTTCACCAACATCAGGTGATGTGGTTATCGCCGCTGAAAAATCTGGTCTGGCTCTTGACGTATTTGCAGTTCAAACCGTACTTCCTGTTTCTATTTGCGCAATCATCGTAATGGCAGCGGCGGCCTTCTTCTGGAACAAATACCTAGACAAGAAAGAAAATACTCCGATGGAGAGAATCGACGTATCTGAAATTAAAGCAGATGCGCCAGCATTTTATGCCGTGCTACCTTTCCTACCAATCATCGGTGTATTCCTATTCAACGGCCGCACAATCCCTGGTCTAAGCCTAGATATTTACACCATCGTAGTTGGTTCAATTTTCTTGGGCGCCATTATTCACTACGTTGTGAACAAGTTCGATGGCAAGAAATCTCTTGAAGATCTAGACTCATGTTACGCGGGTATGGCGGATGCGTTCAAAGGCGTAGTAATGCTGTTGGTAGCTGCGGGCGTATTCGCGCAAGGTTTAATGTCTATCGGTGCAATCGACAACCTACTTCACCTAGCAGATAACGCTGGTGCAGGCGGCGTTGCTCTGATGCTGCTCCTAACTGGCCTTACTGTTGCAGCGGCAATCGCAACAGGTTCTGGTAACGCACCATTCTACGCGTTCGTAGAACTTGCTCCTTCACTGGCTGCGAAGATGGGTTTAAACCCTGCGTTCCTAATCATCCCAATGCTTCAAGCATCTAACCTCGGTCGTACTATCTCGCCAGTATCTGGTGTAATCGTTGCGACTTCTGGTATGGCAAACATCAGCCCGTTTGAGGTAGTAAAACGTACATCAGTGCCAGTTCTAGCGGGTCTGATTACCGTGATCATCGGTACTATGGTGCTTGTACCAATGACGGCATAAGTGCTAATCACAATCATCTAGTTCGTAAAAGCTCGGCAGTTTTGTCGGGCTTTTTTATTTCTACTCCATATACCTCGTCATTACCTTTCTCTTCTCTTTGACACCTCGTACTGAATACGCAACACATCCAATAATTACATAATATTGCACATTATAAGTAAGTCTAATTTGCTTAATATCTCAACTACTTATATAAAGTCCAAATACATTCACAAAATGGAACTTACTATGACTTCACTTATTGTTTTTATCATCATCATTTTGCTTATCGCAGTGTTTGCGGTCAGCATTTACAACAAACTAGTGACGCTACGTAATCGCTTTAAAAACAGCTTTGCTCAGATTGAGGTTCAGCTAAAACGTCGTTACGACTTGATCCCAAACCTTGTGAGCACAGCAAAAGGTTACATGGAGCATGAAAAAGAAACCTTTGAGCGTGTCATCCAAGCGCGTAACCAGGCTATTTCTGGCTTGAAAGCAGCAAGTGATGCGCCAGACAGCGATGCGGCAATTAACCAACTGGCACAAGCAGAAGGCATGCTACAAAATGCGCTAGGTAAGTTGAATGTAGTGGTTGAAGCCTACCCAGAGCTGAAAGCCAACGAAACCATGACCCAGCTGCAAGAAGAGCTGACCAGCACAGAGAATAAGGTCGCTTTTGCTCGCCAAGCTTTCAATGATGCTGTTACCAGCTACAACACTTACAAACAGACTTTCCCACCAGTCTTGTTTGCCAATATGTTTGGCTTCCAAGACGGTAAGTTGCTGGAGTTTGCAGACAGCGAAGCAATCCAAGAAGCGCCAAAGGTTGAGTTCTAATGGATTTTTTCGACCATCAAGATACCGCACGTCAGCGTACCGGGCTTTTGGTGTTTCTGTTTTCCTTAGCGGTATTCGTCATCACGGGTTTGGTCAGCGTCCTATCGATTGGTATTTACTACGGGGTGACCGGTGAGCCATTTAATCAACACACTGCCATTAGCTATGTCTTATTGTGCTTTGCGGGTGTCGTGTTGATCGTTGCAATTAGCTCGATGATTCGCCTATCTGACCTATCTTCGAACGGCGGCCGAGGCGTAGCTGAAAGCATCGGTGGCAAGCTGATTTCCTCTAACACGATAGATGCCAAACACAGGCGACTTCTTAACGTAGTGGAGGAAATGTCGATTGCTTCAGGGATTCCCGTTCCTCCTGTTTATGTGATGCAGGAAGAACGAGGTATCAACGCGTTTGCCGCAGGGATGAGTATCGATGATGCTGTAATCGGTGTCACGCAAGGCGCACTAGACACCTTCACACGCGATGAATTACAAGGCGTGATTGCTCATGAGTTCAGCCACATCTTAAACGGTGACATGCGCATGAACACACGTCTAATTGGTGTTCTGTTCGGCATCACTTGCATTGCCCATTTCGGTCATTTGGTGTTAGATAACACTCACCACACCAGTCGCGTATCAAGAAGCTCTTCCGATTCAGATAAAGGTTTTGCGGTAATCATGCTGATCGCGATCGTGTGTTTAGTTCTTGGTTGGGTTGGTACTTTATTCGGCTCGATGATCAAAGCAGCCATCTCGCGTCAACGCGAATTCTTAGCTGATGCGAGTGCAGTGCAGTTTACTCGAAATGACCAAGGGATTTCAGGTGCGTTGAAGAAGATTGGCGGTCATGCATCTGGCTCAAGCCTAAAAGCGAAAGCAAGTAGCCAAATGAGCCACATGATGTTTGGGCAAAGCAGTTTGTCTGGCTTCACTGGCTTATTCGCTACTCACCCGCCTCTCGAAGAACGAATTCGCCGTATCGAGCCAAGTTGGGATGGCAGCTTTTCGCGCGGAAGTCAGCGCCAAACTTCAGCGTTTGAAACTGGACAAGTCAGTGGGTTTGCGTCGGATGCCGATTTTGGCTCTCAAGATCTTAAGACTCGAGTCGAAACGCCAACTTCTTCGGAGTTGAGTGAAACAGGTAGACTGCTCATCAGCCAATTACCACAAGACTTAGTCGATATTGCACGTGAGCCCTACAGCTCTCGCTTTATTGCATTGCTGCTGATCTTTGATGGCAGTGATGTGCAGCGTGAGATGATCAAAGGTCACATTCCTATGGTTTCACACGCAAAACTTTTACCGTGGTTGGACTACGAACTGCCAACATATCTGCGTCTCCCTCTATTAGAGCTTGCAGTCCCTGCCCTCAAAGCACTCAGTGAAGGTCAAAAGAACAGACTATGCCAAGTGCTACGAGAATTATCCCAAACCGATAATCACTACTCACTTGGAGAGTGGTGTGTCATTAACTTACTGGAAAAGCAATTACTTACCTCATTTGCTTTTACTCGCCAGAGTAAATCACTGATGCAATTGATGGAGAGTGTTCATTGGCTCCTGAGAGAGTTAGCCTGGGTAAGTCACTCAGAAAAAGACAAAGCACAATATGCTTTCAACAGTGCGCTCACCTCTTTAGGCCTACCGAAAACTCAGTTGCCAGACGCTAACCAAGACTGGAGATTAAGCCGAGCAGCGTTAGAACTTTTACTACAACTTAATCCTAAACAGCGTATTTTGTTCGTCAAAGCATGTCGTTTAGCAATTGAGTCTGACGGTCAGATCACCGTTGCAGAAGGCGAATTGTACCGAGTGATAGCGTGCTTCTTGGAAGTACCAGAGCCACCGCTTACTGTGACGCTGTAAACACAGAAAGTAAAACGCCAGCGATGATCGCTGGCGTTTTTGTATTCGGCTATAAGTGACGCTGATTAAGCAGCTTTAAAGCGCTCTGGAATCTTAGTGATGCTTTGACGATAGCTGAACCACAAGTAGGTCACGGCTAGTGAGAAGAACAAGTAAGACAAAGCAAACACGATAGGAGAAGTAATCAGCTCTGCTGACATACCCCACATCACGCCAATTACCGTAATCGTCAATTTAGATAACATGCCACAGATCAGTAAGAACAAAGCAAGCTGTGGGAAACGCGAACTACGGAATGCGAAGAAGTAGCAGCTACCTACTGCAAGCGATGCAATAGAAAGACCTAGCATGAATGAATGGATGTGATCTGCTGATGCGACACCTGCAGAAACAGAAGCCATAAGTAATAGGAACAATTTCATAAGTCACCTCACTACAAGTAGAGAAAAGCATCCTTTCATTAATGAAAACTCATTTTGCGCCCTATTTTGCTCATCTATTTAGCAATTACAAGCACATTTTTCGCTCATTTTATGTTCAACCTCCTTTCTCGAATCAAGTTATTACAACCATTTAACATTCTCTAATTTATAAACCCTTTAGATCCTGAACTTACAGAAAACAGTCTCTATTTTACCCACTTTTGTTACAGAACATTAACACTAAAATATTTTGAAACTTTTTGCTTAAACTGTGAGCCAAACACTTAGCTTCACTCTATAAACCTTGTTTCACTTAGGATCTCACTACCAAGTCAACGATTCTTTACGTTAGATCAACATTTTCTTCATATACAAAACCATCCTATTACAAAAATTTTTAATGTTTCAAATTATTTTTAGTCATAAGGGTAAAAAGAGATTCCAATCACACATTTATTGGTTATAATCCGCGCTCATTACGTTGTGTGTTGAAAAACGCAAACTTATTTTGAGCAAACCATATCTTTAAACCGCCCCCTCTTTGCTATCCGCCAAGAGGTATTACTGAGAACAAAAATGAGCAAGATTGATAAAGCTATGCGCATCCTGCTAGCAGGATTCTGTATCAACCTTTGTCTTGGCATCCTGTATGCTTGGAGTGTATTCAACAAAGCACTAGTGACTGAGTCAGGCTGGAGCGCAGCAGAAGCATCTGCACCTTACGCGACTGCAACTATTACTTTCTCTATCTGTCTTCTTGTTGCAGGTATTCTTCAAGACCGTATGGGTCCACGTTTGATCCTAATCCTAGGTACTGTTCTAACAGGTCTAGGCATGATCGCGTCTGGTTTTGTTAACTCACCACTAATGCTGAACATCACTTTCGGTGTGATCACTGGTGCAGGTATCGGTTTTGGTTACGCGTGTCTTTCTCCTTCAGCAATGAAGTGGTTCCACGCATCTAAGAAAGGTATGGTTAACGGCATCATCGCAGCAGGTTTCGGTCTAGCAGCTATCTACCTAGCTCCTGTGACTTCTGCGCTGATCGACAGCATGGGCATCCAAACGAGCTTCCTAGTTCTTGGTGTTGGTATCCTTGCTATCGCTGTTCCTCTAGCAGCAACAATCAACAACCCACCAGCGGATTACACGCCAGCTGAACCTAAAGTAAAAGAAGGTCAAGCGCCTAAGGTTGTGAAGAAGTCTGACGACCTAACTTGGAAAGCAATGCTTAAAACGCCACAGTTCTACTCTCTATGGATCATGTACGCGTTCGCAGCTTCTGTTGGTCTTATGATCATAGGTAACATCACGACTATCGCAAGCGTTCAAGCGAACCTACCAAACGCGGTTTACCTAGCGTCTATCCTTGCGGTATTTAACTCAGGTGGTCGTGTAGCAGCAGGTATGCTTGCAGACAAGATCGGTGGCGTTCGTACTCTTCTTCTAGCGTTCGTTCTACAGGGCATCAACATGGTTCTGTTCGCAACGTTCAAAACTGAGTTCACGCTGATCATCGGTACAGCAATCGCAGCAGTAGGTTACGGTACGCTTCTAGCAGTATTCCCTACTCTAACGGCTGAATTCTACGGTCTGAAGAACTACGGTACTAACTACGGCGTGCTATACACAGCATGGGGTATCGGTGGTGCAATCGGTGCTGCTGTTGTTGGTTTCTCAATGACTAACGGCGACGGTTACACGCTTGCTTACACTATCTCGGCGGCAATGATGGCGGTATGTATCGTACTAGCGTTCATCACTAAGCCACTGACTGAAGCGAAAGTAGCGCAACTGAAAAACGCTTAATCGCCAGTCCAGTTCTATTTATCTAATAGATCTGCAGAAATTGATTCGAAAAAGGCTTAACCTATGGGTTAAGCCTTTTTTATTGTTAGTTGGTTATGGAAAACACCGTCGAACTCGCGCCAGATTACTATCTCGATAACTTCTTTAAACTCACTCAGCACGCTACAGAATGGTACAGCGACTTACTTTGCTCAGATGAGCACCAATGGCTATCCGCATTTGAGAGCTTGAACAAACCCGCACAGTGCCTTCTTGTTCGCCTATACAGCCGTAAAGGTTGCTGGTTTCGCAGCGACAAACTCAACTATCAAGAAATCGAGAATATCCAGTCTGCTTTGGATGAATTGGCAGCTCATGATTTTGTCTCGCTCTCCCCTGACCTAACAACGCAAGAATTAGCAGCGAATCTACTGACCAAGCCTGAGATCGTCACGCTCTACCCTGAGCATCCCAAATCCCTCAAGAAAGAGGCATTAGTGGCATGCCTGAGTGAAGAGCGTTTCGAGCTATTTGAGGCTCTGGATTTCACGGTGATTAAGCTTAACTCCGCACACATGATTGATGTTTTGCTGACGCTGTTTTTTGCTAATACCCATCAAGACCTCAGCCAGTTCGTGCTCGATGATTTAGGCTTACACCAATTCGAACAATACCAGTTAAGTAAAGCACGTCGATTTTTCGAGAGCAGAGAGCAAATCGACCGTCTTATTGAGCTCAGCCAGCTCTCCAACCTTTATTGGCAATGCGAAAGAAAACAAAAAGATAACCTCGATATTCTTATCGAAGCGATGCCAGAACGGGTTGAACATCGCTACGTCGACCGTAAACGTGAGCACATGATTAACGACATTGCCCGTGATTACGAACGCATAAACGAACTTGGGATTGCAATTGCATTGTTTGAAACAACGACACTCGCCCCTAGCCGAGAACGTCGCGCTCGCATGTATGACAAGCTGGAACGAGATGATTTATTTAGTGACATTGTCACCAAAATGCTCGATCACCCTATTGATGTCTCCGAGCTTGAAGTCGCACAAAAGCTTGAGCAACGCGTTAAGCGTAAACAAGGCTTCAAAATCCCGAGAACTACTAAGCCAAAATGCAACGAATATCACATCGAATTGGATCTCTCCCAGCAACGTGTGGAGCTGGCAACCAAAGCGCATTTCGAAAGTTTAGGTTGGACCGTTTTCTATTCCGAGAATACTCTTCTCAACAGCCTGTTAGGGCTAGCTTTGTGGGATGCGATATTCGCACCAATCGAAGGCGCATTCATAAACGCTTATCAGCATCGACCATTGGATTTGTATCACGCCGATTTTGCCGATAAAAGAAAGCAGCTTATCGACAATGCGCTTGAGCAGGTTCAACAAGGGAATACGCAGGCGTTGTTTGATACATACCGAGATAAAGTTGGGATCAGTAATCCCTTCGTCAGTTGGGCATACATGAACGAAGAGTTGCTGTCCCTAGCTCTTGAACATATCCCTAATGACCTGTTGGTCGAACTGTTTAACGTGCAGTTAAGCGACCTAAAACTCTATCGAAACGGCATGCCGGATTTGATTGCATTTAAAGATGGGAAATTTGAATGGATAGAAGTGAAAGGTCCGGGCGATAAACTCCAAGATAACCAATGGCGTTGGATCAAGGAGTTCAATCGCCTCAATGTACCGTTCTCAGTCTGTTATGTAACGGCAGAGCCAAAAGAGCTTTAGCGGTTTACTTTGGCGTTCTTCTGCCCTTTCTTCTCTTTCAATTGATCAATCACGTAGCTTGGTGCGACTTTCTCTAGTTCGCCCAAGCACTCATCTGTTTTCGGGTTGTCGTAACGAACATAAATGTCGCAAACCGCATAAAGCTGCTCTGGCGCACCAGAGATCAAATACGCTTGCTCAAAAGACTTCACCGATTTGTCTAGGTTGTAGTCCTCTTGCAGTACACCATTAAGGTACCAATAGTAGCTGTTATCTTTCGCCATCTTGGCCGCTTTTTCGATTTCTGTCGCTGCATTCTTCTTCTCATCCAGACGCACTAATGTCAGCGCTTTCGAGTAATGCAAAGAAGCATTATCAGGATGAAGCTTAATTGCAGAATCCAGCGTCTTTACTGCATCGGCATCGCGTTGCTGAGCTCGGTAGTTGTCCGCCAAGCTTAACCAGATTTGTGGATTCTCCGGCTGATTGGTCACTAAAACTTGATAGATTTTATCTGCTTTATTCCATTCATGGTGCCAACGATAGACATCCGCTAACAGCAGTTTAGAGCCGTCGTCTTTCTTGTGCTCTAAGTAGCTGATCAGTTCAGCAATCGGGGCTTCAAGCGTTTGCTGTTGCTCGCTGCTCACGTTAGAAAAGTCACGCACTAAGTTGGTCGCAGCTGTAATACGAACCATCGCCTCTGGATCACTCAACAGTGGCTCAATCATGCGCCAGCGATGTTCAATCGTGTAAGGTTCTGCTCCGACAATCGCAGCCTCACGAACTGCAGGGGCTTGGTCTTGAAGGCTGCGTGCAACCGCCACCAGCGCGTTTTGACTTGGGTATTTCGCCAGCTCATGCAACGCTTCAATGCGCTTTTCTACTGGCTGTTTCACGTCTTGTGCTTGATAAGACCACTTCGCAATCACTTGCTGTGGTGACATCTGTGCCGAGTTTGCTTTTTGAGCGCTTGTCACGATCGCTGAAGAGACTTGGTCTGGTGCGAGCAAGGTTTCATCCTGCGCGGCAACAGATTGGCTTGCGGTGAGACCTAAAGCGACAGCTAATAACGTTTTTGAGAATGTCATATCAATCCCCTTAAAATTTGGTTTCGAATACAGGACGCTTCGCCGCTTGTTGGCGTAACACCGCATCACTGAATTTGCCATGTGCCACAGGGTTCCCCGTAGCGCGAAGAATGTATGCCATAGCCTTATCAGTATGAGAGAAGAACTTTTTCCAACCTGCACACAGGTAGTTCAACCCTGGTTCACCCTCTTTGGTGCGAATGAAACGGTTTTTCGGACACTCGCCGTAGCAAGCGAATTGGTAATCACACTGTTGGCACTGCTTGGTTAGCGAGCGAGTCTTGGCAAAGCCAAACTTTTGCTGCTCAGGACCATACGCCAAGGTGTCTAATTTTTCGTGGTGGATGTTGCCAATCTTGTATTCTGGATAAACGTAGTGGTCACAAGCAAAAACATCACCGTTTGGCTCCATTGCCAAGCCTTTGCCGCAAATCTCGCCCAGTGTACAAAGTGGGTTTTTACGTCCCATCCAAGTCTCTACACTTGCTTCGAAGTACTGGACAAACACCTTGCCAATGTCGTGTTGGATCCACTCATCAAAAATTGCGATAAGGAAGTTACCCCACGCCTCATCTGCCACACACCATGGCTCAACCACAGAGTCTTTGTGACCAGGAATAAGACGCTTGTCGCCTTGTTTCAGCTGTTCTTGCGGCTCCCATGTTTGAGGTGCGGTAGTACGGAAGGTTTTCTGTTCTACGATGGGAATAAACTGCATTTGCGGAGAACGCACTTCATCACGCAGGAATCGGTATACCTCAAGAGGATTGCGGCTGGTTAGGTTGTTGACACAAGTCAGCGTTGCGAACTTCACTTCGTGTTTGTGCAGCAGCTCAACAGCCTTCATCACTTGATTAAACGTGCCACGCCCTGCGCGGTTGGTTCGGTAAGCGTTGTGCATCATTTCTGGCCCGTCGATACTCAAACCGACTAAAAAGTTATTTGCTTTTAGAAATGCACACCAATCGTCGTTGAGCAACGTGCCATTGGTTTGTAAATCGTTAGAAATGACCACGCCTTCAGGCTTGTACTTAGATTGAAGCGCAACAATCTTTTTAAAGTAATCCAAGCCCAACATCGTTGGTTCACCACCCTGCCAAGAGAAGATGATTTCCGGCGTGTTCTGTCCTTCAATGTACTGACGAATGTAGGTTTCTAACGTCTCTTCATCCATCACAGGCGTGCAGCCTTTTTTGTACTCAAGTAAGTCCTGTTTGCTGAGGTAATAGCAGTAAGTGCAATCAATGTTACAAGCTGCCCCAATAGGCTTTGCCATGACATGCAAACGCTTAGAGGCTTTACCGTTGAACTGAGGACCTTGAGTAATGTGCATACGTCACCTTTTTCGTTATGAAATGCAGCTGAGAACGCTCATAAGCCTGCCATTCTCACCTTAATGACCTAATCATAAATCCCATTAATACAAGAGGCTTGTTATACCGTTTATAACCTTTTTTCATAGCGTTTATTGCTAATATTTATCGTGACTTTTTTGGCGAGAAACTATTGATGAAATCATTTAAAAGCAAATCGTTAACCGCACTTTCTATTCTATCATTCAGCGTATTAATAAGTGGTTGTGCGACTCAATCACCGCACCCTATCGCGCTCAACATAGATCAAGACATGGTGTTGGTTGAAGGCGGTTCATTTGTCATGGGGTCGGACAGCGACTCCGCCAAGAAGGCAGAAACCCCAGCACGCGAAGTAAAGGTAGACGGCTTCTACATTTCCAAATTCGAGGTCACTCAAGAATTATTCGAATCTGTCATGGGTTCTTCAATGAGTTACTTCCAAGGTGCAGACATCCCGGTTAACAACTTGAGCTGGCAGCAGGCGAATTACTTCATCGAGAAATTGAACGAGCTGACCGGTGAAAACTACCGCTTACCGACAGAAGCGGAATGGGAGTTTGCCGCAAAAGGCGGTAACAAGAGCCAAGGTTTCACTTACGCAGGTTCAAACAACATTGCTGATGTGGCGTGGTATGCCGACAACTCCAAAAACCAAGCTCACCCAGTTGGTCAAAAACAACCTAATGAACTTGGTCTGTATGACATGACAGGCAACGTTGGCGAGTTCGTTATTGATGCTTATGACGACACCTTCTACCGCTTTGGCCCAACCGAGAATCCGAACAACGCTAAAGACGAAAAAGCAGGCCTAGCACACAAGTCCGTACGAGGCGGCAGCTTTGCCTATGATTCTGATGAATCAGAGAATTTCCGTCGAGACTTCGCCAGCCAGTCTATAATTATGTCGGACATGGGACTTCGCCTTGCTAAAGATGCTGATTAAGCACGACTACGCATGAGAAGCGACGTTACTGCCCCTTTGCGCATTCTTACCAATTAACACGTCTCTTGGTTAGGGAAATGGTTAGGGCAAGAGGCTAAATCCACGTTGTTCTTCTCTATACCCAAATGTATACAAACCATACATTCAAACTTAGGTAAATAATAATATGAAGAAACACATCTGTGCCCTTGCAGTCTTATCTGGTTTATCGTTCTCAGCGATGGCTTTAGATTGCGACCCAAACTTATTGCCCTCTTGGAAAGATGGCGCGAGTAAATCTGCGATTGTGAACTATGTTGATCAATCTACTGATGCTTCGAAAAAAACGTTCGTTGCAGAACAGGACCGCATCGCGGTGTTCGACAATGACGGTACGTTATGGTCAGAGAAACCTTTCTACTTCCAGCTGGCCTATGCGCTAGACGAAGTGAAAATCATGGCAAAAGATCACCCAGAGTGGAAGACGCAAGAACCGTTCAAATCAGTATTGAACGATGACATCGAAGGCGTCTTTAAGGGCGGTGAAAAAGCACTGCTTGAGATCGTTAAAGTCACTCACAGCGGCATGACGGTTGAAGAATACCAAGAGAAAGTCGCACAATGGCTGAAAGCCGCCAAAGACCCACGTTTTGGTAAGGCGTATACCGAGCTGACTTATAAACCAATGCGTGAAATGGTGACCTACCTGCAAGAGCATGGCTTTAAGACCTACATTGTCTCTGGTGGCGGTGTGGACTTCATGCGAGTTTGGGCACCAGAGGTCTACGGCATTCCTGCAGAGCAAATCATTGGTAGCGCACTAAAATACAAGTACGATTACAACGACGGTAAACCAACCGTGACCAAGTTAGGTGAAATCCTTACGATCGATGACAAAGCCGGGAAAGTGGATAACATTCAACACATCATTGGTAAGAAACCTGTTCTCGCGATTGGTAACTCAGACGGTGACCACGCGATGATGCAGTGGGCAACCAGTCAACCAAACTCGATGGCGATGATCGTTCATCACACCGATGAAGACCGCGAGTGGAAATACGACCGAAAATCCAGCGTCGGTCACTTAGATAAAGCGATGGATGAAGCCAATCAACGCGATAATTGGCATCTTATTGACATGAAAAACGAATGGTGCACCGTCTACTAACACCATTACCACTTCTTTAAAGCTCCCCTTCTCGGGGAGTTTTTTTATTCATTTTCAAACGTTAGTCTTTTCTTCACGAACACTTCACGACTCTTCACACACAATGCCTCTCATCAAAACGAAGAGGTAAAAACAGAATGAAAAAAGCAGTCCTGACGATTCTAGCAGCAAGCTCATTTTCGGTAGCAGCAGCGCCTTATGTGGGTTTAGAGTATGGATTCGGCACCACAGACCACGATTTTGAAACATCTTTTGAAGCTGACGGTGTGAATCTAAACCCTGAATTGGAAGACGGTATTTTTGGTGGCTTTGTCGGCTACTCGATCAACGACTCTTGGGCAGTAGAACTGGGTTACAGCCAATTTGAACTAGGCGATAGTCGTTCAAAGAACTTAGGCATCGAGAACATTGATGGCAAAGACTACCACCGCGAGATGGAATGGGATTCATCAATCAAAGCAAAACAAATCACCCTTGCTCCTGTGTTTAGCTACGCATTAAATGATAAATGGACCACAAAAGTGAAAGCAGGTCTGAGCTACACACAATACGAATCTGAAGCAGGTAAGTATGAAGAGCATGAGCTGGTTTCAAATGACGATGTGGAAATGAGCAAAACGCTTTTCCACAGCACAGAAAAGAACAACGAGTTTGGTGCCGTATTCTCTGTTGGTGCTGAATACAAGATCTTCCCTCAGTTGACCATCGGTGCTAACGCAAAATACCAACTTGATAGCTATGCAAACACCGCATCAATCAACGTAGGCTCTACATACTATTTCTAATTTAGGAAGCCATAAGCATGAAAAAACTGATTATTACGACAGCATTAGCTCTAATTTCTGGCTCTGCATTGGCTGCCTTCAACGGTCCTGAAACGGCAGCAATCAATACAGTAAAAGAAGCTCAGAAAGCATCTGACGACAGTTATGTACTTTTAACAGGTAGCATCGTTCAATCACTTGGGAATGAAACTTATCTGTTTAAAGATAATACAGGCCAAATTCAAGTTGAAATCGATAATGAAGATTGGATGGGGCAAGACGTATCACCGCAAGACCGCGTTGCGATTCGTGGTGAAGTAGACTCCGACTGGACAACAACACAAATTGACGTTGATACTATTCAAAAGCTCTAACTTTACTGTCAGTAAGCTGAAAGCCACCACACTAGTGGCTTTCATTTTGTGGATTTAATGCACTACTAAGCATGGGCAGTGAGGTGGGAGCACCAAACGTATACTTTGGGGTTGAACCTCAAAACGGATCTTCTTGGATCGATAAGGCTCACCATCAAGGTTTAATGGCAGCGCTTTCGGAAAGTCAATTTCCAACCAACTTGCCTGAGTGTGCTTCACAAATTGGCCTTTTTCAGTTGGGCTCTGAATTTCTTCAAGCACCTGAGGTAGCTCATGGGGCAAGAATGGATGTACTAATGTGATGTCCATTAAGCCATCATCGATCAATGCACTTGGTGCAAGCTCTTGTCCTCCACCAGCGAGTCGGCTATTGCAAAACGCACCGACTAAAATTTCGCCTTGAAAGCTACCCTGCTCAATCGTCAGCGTTCCATCATAAGGTTTAAAGCCCAACGCTTTCACTAGTCCTGTTAATGTGTAAGCGCCTCCACCAAGAAAGTTCTTTAGCTCTACGGGGGTCTCCGCGGTAATTTCGGCTCCAAAACCTGCTGCTGCAACATTCATAAAGTAGCGCTCATTGGCCTGAACGCTATCCACCGCAACCGCGTCACCATTAACAGCAAGTTCTATAGACTCTCGAATCGTGGTGGGGATTTTCGTCGCAGTCGCGAAATCATTCGCAGTCCCCATAGGGATAATGGCCAACTCAGGCCTAGTATTTGAGTTTACCTGGTTGAGCGCTGTGACGGCTTCATTGACAGTCCCATCACCACCCGCGGCAACAATACGTTTAATGCCTTCATTAACCGCTTCTTTAACTAAGCGTTCCATATCCGCAGATTCCCAAGTGACCCGAACTTGCAGATCCACACCTTGCTCTCGCATTCGCATGATCTCACTGCGAAGCTCCGGTGCTCCAGCCTTCTTACCATTTAGAATGGCGCGTATTGCTTTCATACTCTTCCCTACCTAGTATTCGATTACCTTACCAGCTTTTTTGAGCTGAGTTCTCAACCATTGATGAGCACTTTCATTGTTGCGGCTCGAGTGCCAAATCGCACATAAATCGTGAATTTTGTCACTAAAAGGAAGTGGTACCGCCTTAATGTTATAAGTTTTAGAGAAGTGCTTTATCGTTGACAGCGGTAACATCCCAATATATTCAGAGCCATCAATAACAGGTAGCATCTCCATCGCGCCAGACGCACGATATACGATGTTGCGCTTAGCTAGGTCTTCGATATCTTCTTCACTCATCAGGCTCTTGCGTGCATGCCAACGCGAGACCACGACATGCTCCTCTGCCAAGAATTGCTCGACAGAACAGGTGTCATGAATGCGAGGATGGTCTGCACTGCACACAACCATCAAACGCTCAGAAAATACTGGTTCCATCTTGAGAACGGTGCGTCCTCGCGGTGGCATATCAATGATTAAGTCGTACCTTTGCAAACGAAGATCGCTTTCATAATCTTCAGTAAATAAGGGATGCACTTCCAACCCAATATTTGGTGCGCTCTTACGGATTTGACGTAGCAGTTGAGGCATTAACTCATAGCTGGCCACCGAGACACAAGCAATCGAAAATATACGATTAGACACTTTAGGATCGAAGCTACTAGATGCGGATAAAGTAGACGTAAAGTTTTTCAGCGCTGCGACCATTGCCGGATAGATATCTATTGCAAAACTGGTTGGCTCTACGCCCGATGTGCTGCGGTGAAACAGTGGTTCGTCATAGATATCACGCAAACGAGCGAGTGCTTTGCTCACCGCAGGTTGGCTGATATCAAGACGAGCAGCAGCCCTAGACAGGTTCTGCTCTTCATAAATCGCCACGAAAATGGGGATAAGGTTTAAGTCGGTGCTCTTCATTTTGCAAACATAAAACAGGACATGACCTTATTTTAGCTAACAGTATGATAGTTAACGACTCAGAACACCAGATTTGAGCGTCTATGCATGTTTTCGCGAGTTTTAACCTCGCATTGACGAAGAATATTCTGAAAATCGCTCAGGATTTTCCTAGGTAAGGGCTCAAGAATGCACTCGCCTCTTCACCGCACAAGCCGACTTCGACTTCAACGCCACCTTCTTTTAGGATTTCGATACCAAGACCGGCGTTACGAGGGTCAGGATCGAGCATAGCAACCACCACTTTTTTGATGCCGCAAGTCACTAAGGTTTTAGCGCAAGCTGGCGTGCGACCAACAAATGAACATGGCTCTAGTGTTACATACGCGGTGACGTCACTTAGATCACCGTTGTATGCGTTTAGGGCTTCCACTTCTGCATGATTGCCACCAATCGCTTGTGTGTGCCCTTCCGATACGATTTGACCATCTTTCACTAACACACAACCAACAGGTGGATTTGGCTGGCAAGCAGGGAGTGCGTTCCGTGATACTTCCAAGGCACGGAGCATAAATTTTTGATTCATTTGATATGATTCTCGAGAGTCTGTACTTAGGTGGTCGATTTTAGCGCTGGCATATTATCTCTTCCATACAAATCTATACATAAGTAACCTTAAGGTGCTTCGCTCTTTGACAATGACTTGATTTGTTGGCGCACGCAGATTTAAAGCTCTAGTGGGTCTACATCAACTATCGGCAACAAAATATACAAGACCCACAATATTAGCAAAGAGTACCTAGCCACTGATTTTAGCTTTTAGAGGCTATCTTTTTCGCATGTTCCTGCTCCGTAGCTCATCAAGTTGCGGCAAAGCCTTAGGTATGGCCCACTTAAAGCGTTTTGGCTTCAGCGCTTGTATCCCTTTCCAAAGCGCATTCATCAAGCTTGCGTCCTCCTGCCCCTCTTGTAGGCGCTGTGAACGCTTCTGCCAAATATCAGTGTCACTGGCTTTACTCATTTCAAGACCACCCGTGTTGCTTCTCAGCTGCTTATACAAGCTTGCTCGAGCGGCGCCCCATCGATTCGCTTTCACCATTCGTCTGAACACTAACCATGGTGGCGTAGGACGAGAACGATAATAACGGTGAATGCTCAAGGCGGCGATAACGAGAACAAATAGCGTCACTACGCTGCCAATCAACCAGCCAGAATAAGCTCTAACAAAGGATTTGAATGTATGCTTGGCTTTGAAGGTCTTACCCTCAATCACTACCGTTTCCAGCTTTTTACTCTTGCTATTCCACCATTGGAACTTATGTTCAGGCAAGGTGAACTCACCGCCCTGTTGGATCACATACACGCTTTCTTCTATACGACTTGATTGGTAATCGCCACGCGTTTGCTTATCGTCCAAGCGGTTTGGTTGAGGGTAGGCTTGATAACTGGAAGTAGAATCATTGGATAACAAGTCTGGAAGCAACACTGACAAACTGTCTTGTGCATTGATCGTTATGGTGCGAGTGATTGCATCACCGACTTTCAGCTCATCGTTAGACGTTGTCCATTTCTGATCCACACTCACCTTAGTCGCAGTAAACCATGCAGACTCATCACTGAGCAATCCAGAAGGCATAGACGCTTCAAACTTAATTGGCTGCGTATAAAGCGTACCAGCCACTTTCGAACCATCAGGAGCAGAGACTTGCACACCCACGGCGACAGGTGGAATCACAAACTGCCCTGAGGCTTGCGGATACAAAGTTATTTCCCAACGCTGACGAGACCACGTTTGCCCCCCTTTACGCTCGGTATAGTTAGTTGCTAATTGGTTACGCTGCTTCGCAATCACGTTTGGGATTTCTACGCTGCCAATGCGTGTACCACCGGTGAACCAACGAGGCGTTGCAACTTCGATGTACAAGATTACCTGCTCATTCACACTGAACTTAGGTGCTTCCTTCGCATCTGCCCCTGCTCCCTGCTTGCCAACCCATGCTAATAACTCGACATCACTTTCTTTAGGTAGAGACGGGCGCTGCAAGTCTTGAATATCTTGTGCGTTCGCCAAACCAGTAAAAAGCAAAGTAAACATCATCAAGATAGTGCTTAAACGCCCAACCACGGAGTCAGCGCCAAGTTTGAATGTATTCATCATTGTGCTTGCTCCTCTTCTTGTTGTAGTTGTGGCTGCGGCTCCGTTTTCACGGGCTCACGCAGTTGAATTTGGAATTTGGCGCGCAAGAAGTACTTAGGATCGGCCTCTACGCGTTTTAACCACTTATCCGCCAGTTCTTGGCTGCCAAGGATTTCGTTCGCATTGAGTTTCTCTTTCAGCATTAATTCAGCAGCGGTTTTTTCGTCTGCCCCATCCGCCGTTTGCGGGTTGTCACCCAGTTCAAACGACTCTTCCGGTCCGTCTGTTGTCCCCGCTTGGCTTTCACTGGTGCGGTTAATCTCTTCGACAATGCCACCAATGACTTTTAGGTTGTGCTCGACGTCTGGTCGCAATTGCTCACTCAAGGTGTCTCTGTCTGCCAGTGTTTGCAACAAATTACGCGCGGCCAAGTATTCACGTTGACGTGCCAACGCACTCGCAGCGTTGTACAACCCATAGTCTTTTACCGCATCTGATGGATTGTTTTGCATCTCCAAGAAAGCGGTATGAGCCAGTTTGTATTCGCCTGCGTAGTAATAAGCCGTCCCTTTACGCAACGGATCCGTAAAGTGCTTTGCTGCCTCAAGGTATTCGTTATTGTTGAACAAACGCTGGCCTTGTTGATTTGGCGTGAGCCATAAATCCCACCACCATTGAGACGCTTTATCCCAGGCAGTTATCTCTTGCACCACTTCAGGTTTATCCGCTTTGAGCGAGACCGTTTCCGCCATTGCTTTTGGCGTCATAAACAAAGACGTTGATACCATCGCCACCACACACCATTGCACTAGCCAACCTTTGCGGAACCAAAGCATCATGATGAGCGCAATTGGGAACAACAGTTGATAGCCCATGTCTTTCCAAGGCATTGATGATTCGCCATTGAGTTGCATGTTTCGCTCAACAAAACGGTTCAACTTCTCTATGTCGCTGTTGTCGACCGTCACTTCAACAAGGCGTCCACCAGTCGCGCTGGCAAGATTATTTAGCGAGTCCAAATCGACCGGGTTATTAGAAACAATGTCCGAGTTACCCGCTGCCAAGATAAGCAATTGATAAGGCTTGTCTGCAAAGTAGTTTTTGTAAGCGGTAATGGTTGCGGGGTTCACGCCATCCGTAACCAACAGAACCGTAGAACCCGGTTGGCCTTGTAATTGTTGGTCAATCAAAGGCAACGCCGTTTCAGCAAGTTTACCTTCAACTGGCATGATTTCTGGTGTTATCGCCGCTAGAAACGGTTCGAATACTTTGCTGTCCTGCGTCACAGGCATGGCGACATGAGCAGAGCCCGCATACACAACCAACCCAGTGCTGCCACCTTTTCGTGCAGCCAAGAGGTCACGGATTTTTTGCTTTGAGCGTTCCAAACGGCTTGGCGGAAGGTCTTTTTGTAACATTGAATCGTTGTTGTCCAACACCACCAACATGGAGGCTTTATCTTCGCCGAATGGAGAAGCTTGGCGCTCCCACGAAGGTCCTGCACAGATGATGATGGCAATCGCTACTATCACCATAAGCAGCTTGAGTGGTAGTTGTTTTCGCCAACCATAGTCGCCAATCGTTAAGGCTTTACGTAAATGCTCAGGAAGAATGTCTTTCCAGCTTGGCTTGGATTCCTCTCGCCACCTTAACCAAAGCAAAAGAAACATCGGGATGAACGCTAATAGCCACATTGGACGAATAAAATGGAACTGTGTGAAGAACTGTTCTAGTCCCATGCTAGAGAAAGGAGAGTCAAACATGGCGCTCTCCTTCTACGTTGTCTGTTTGTGCAGAACCTTCACTGTTCACTGATAGTCGACGACGCTTAAATGTTGCCAACGAGAACGCGGTTAAATACATCGCAACCACCAAAGCCATTAAGTAATGATGCAAGCTTTGCTTGGGACGGTAAGTGGTACTTTCATAAAGCTGTGGCTCTAACTTACCAATCTCATCATAGGCTTTAGCAAGTTCGTCACGGTTGAGCGCTTCAAACGCCTCACCACCGGATTCTTTGGCAATACGTTTGATCGTACTCATATCTAGCGCAGTTTCACCCACGGTTTGTGGATCACCCATGGCAATCACGTGGATACGTACATCTTTGGCTTTCGCGACTTTCGCCGCATCAATCGGCTCAACGAAGCTTCCGGTATCATTACCATCTGTCAGAACAATGGCGACTTTCTCTTTACTCTCTTCTAAGTCGGTACGCGACTTTTCGCTTTGCTCAAACACCTTAATCGCCAAACCAATTGCATCACCTAAGTGAGTGCTTTGCCCAGCCATCGCCACATCCGTTTGGTTAAGCAGCTCTAGCCACACTTTTTGATCGGGCGTGAACGGGGTTTGCACAAATGCCGCATCGCCGAACAAGATCAAACCCAATCGGTCACCTTTGCGCGTTTTGGCAAAGTCACTCAATACTTCTTTGGCTGCATCGAGACGAGAGATCTTTTCACCGGTTTTGGATGTGAAGTCTTGCTCTGCCATTGAGCCAGACAAATCGACGACGACCATAACATCGCGGCCTAAGCTTTCACGCACCTGTGGCTCGCCAAGTACTGTCGGCTTTGCCATTGCGGTCACGACCAACAGCCAAGAGATGATGAGCGTTGCACGCTGCCACCAGCTCGGAGTGAGTTGGCTTGCCCCTTCTGATGGCGTTTCACCAATCGCGTCCACAAGCTGACTAAAGAACGGCACTTTGATGGCCATTTGTTTGGTGCGGTAAGCTGGGACGAGGAAATACACCACTAAAGGTAGCGGCAAGATGATGAACCAAAGCGGATGCTCAAATTCAAAGCTGCTCATGCCAAGCCATGAGGCAAGAAGATCACCCATGGCGACCTCCTTTTAATGCACGCGCTTTGTAGGCAAGCGTGCGCTTTTCAATGTTGTGAGCGTTCTCATCGTGCTCTTTCACCCACTCAGTTGCGCGTTCAAGAAGTTGTAAACGCTCTGTTTTTTCCAGTCCAATACTTGGGTCAACGATACTTTGCAGCCATCGCTTGGAGACTTCGTCATCAAACATTTGATGCTTGGGGTTAAGCTCATCTAACTTGCGCAGGAACGCAGTATCAAACAAGCGAGCATGAGAGCTATCAAGGTGAATCAAGACGATTTTCAGAATCGAGAACAGCGCTTTCGGCATGCTGGCATCATCTGGGGTCAAACGAGAAATCGCTTCAATGGCTTCTTTACGGTAACGGTTATCCCACCAATGGTGTGCCAGTCGGTATCCGACATACATGAGTACAATCGCACCCACAATTGCAAGGATCTTCCAACCAATGGTTTGTGGCACCCAGCTGACGCTTTCTGGCACCGCGACATCATGCAGCTCACGCAGAATATAAGTGCTTGGAGGCGTGTGTAAGTCTGTCATTTATCGACCTCCAACGAGTTTTTGGAATTGAGTAATGTGGTCACCTGTTGTATCGATTTCGATATGAGGCAGCTTTTTGATCGCCATGAGTTGTGCCAGTGATTGACGTTGTAACTGAGCTTTCTCAACCAAACTGGCGCTGGCTGCATCGACTTTGGCTTTGCTGTCTAAGTTGAGCTGGTAACGACCGTCACCAATCACCCATTTCACTTTCGCCAAATCTTGAGGAAGCGACTGCTCTAAAGGATCGCTTACCATCACCGCGAGGACATCGTTGTGCTGTTGAAGCTGCTTAAGGTGATCAAGATGGTGCTCTTCGCAATCGCGCCAATCACTGATGAAAATCAGCGTGGATTGCTTTAGCTTCATCCGTTTGATGAGCTCAATCCATTTACTGAACGTCACTTTGTCTGAATCTAGCGAGTCCACATTTAAGCGCTGATTGGCTTGAGAGAGTCGTTTCAGTTGAGCGAGCAAATCGTTTTGGGAACGCTGAGCTTTGCTGTGATATAGAGCGGAGTCAGAGGCGATAACAAATCCCACTCGGTCACCGTCTTTCAATACTCGCCAACCACACATAGCCGCGACTTCAGCAGCGACCACAGATTTCATGACCTCGGTAGAGGCGAAAAACATCGCACTGCGCTGGTCTACACAGACAATCACATTACGGTCTTTTTCTTCGGTGTAGCTGCGCACATGAGGTTTGCCCGTGCGCATAGTGACCTTCCAATCTAGGTTTCGGATGTCGTCCCCTAGTTGGTAATGGCGCAGTTCTTCAAAGTTCAAACCACGTCCGCGAAATAATGAATTGTGACGTCCAGAAAGCACACTGCCCGCTTTTAAGTGAGGCAGCAGGCTGAAAGATTCGGCTTGCGCTTGTAAACGCACCAAGCGTGAGTAATCGCAATACAAGCGAGGGTCGAGCCCTTGGGATTGAGGAGCAAGCGTTGGCTTTGCCATAGTCCCTCCTGCTTATCCGATTTCTACACAATCAAGCAACTCTTGCACTACACGTTGATGATCAACACCATCGGCAAGCGCATCGTAAGATAGTGAGAAGCGATGTCCCAGCACCGAAGGCACCATTGCACGTACGTCATCAGGCGTTACATGGTCACGCCCTTGTAGCCACGCATAAGCTCGAGCACATTTGTCTAACGCAATTGAAGCGCGAGGACTTGAGCCGATTTCGATCCATTTTTGTAGCTGGGAATCGGCGTAGCGCTCTGGTTTACGCGTCGCCATCACAAGCGCAACGATGTAGTTCTCGACCAAATCGGAAACAGTAATATTTGGCAGTTGACGTCGCGCTTCAATCACAAGCTCTGGCTCAATGTGTTTTGGCGTCACTAATTCACTACTGGTTTCTGAACCCAGCTCTTCACTGCGCACTAAACGAATAATGTCACGCTCAGCTTCATCTTCTGGGTAGTCGACGGTCACTTTCATAATAAAGCGGTCCATCTGCGCTTCTGGCAATGGGTAAGTACCCTCTTGCTCAACCGGGTTTTGCGTTGCAAGCACCATAAACAACTCAGGCAAGACGTGCGTCTTATCACCCACTGTAATCGTACCTTCTGCCATCGCTTCTAGCAGTGCTGCTTGTACTTTTGCTGGCGCGCGGTTTACCTCGTCCGCCAATACGATGCTGTTAAAGATTGGACCTGGTTGGAAGTGGAGTTGAGGCTTGCCATCTAGTTCTTGGTACACTTCGGTGCCCGTTACGTCAGAAGGTAATAAGTCGGGGGTAAACTGAATACGACCAAAGCTAGTGTTAAGAAGGTTCGCAAGCGACTTCACCGAGCGGGTTTTTGCCGTTCCCGGTAAACCCTCTAAAAGTACGTGACCATTGGTCAGTAACCCTATCACCAAAGCCTGAACCACATGGCTTTGTCCAATGACGCTTTTTTCTGTCTGTTCGATCAATTCATTAATGGCTTGTTGTGCGTGGTTCATGGTGTGCCCTCAAAATGCATAGTTTTTGCTGTGTACATCCTACTCACTAGCCCTATAACTATTGGTTATAAACTTAATACCTAACTAATTTGTAACCATTTATAGCCAATAGCTTATCGCCAATATTAGTTTGAAATAGCAGCTCGTAGTTGCTCAATCACCTTCGGCGGAGCCACCTCAGCAAGCTGCTTAACACATTGCTCAAAAGCAAAAGCTACGGCCCCTTGTTTATAGTTGCGTGCTAACACTTCACACTCGGCGTACAAATGCTGTGGATTTCCACCCACTTGGTAGGCTGTGTTCAGTGCCTTACTTGCCCCAAGTATGTCGCTCTTCTCTAACGACAATCCATACACATACCAATACTGCGGGTTATGCTCTGCCGTTTCAGCCGCTCGTTTCAAATATTGGTTTGCCTTATCACCATCTCCAACACGAAGCCATGCCAAACCAGCGCTGTAAGGCAATGCACTCGACTTTGGCTGAGCTTCAATCCCTGCCATCAAGGTTTCTAATGCTTTTTTGTCGTTACCTTGTGCACGGTACAAATCCGCTAAGTTGGCGTAGCTGTTCTCAAAGTAAGGCTCTATTTCAATGGCTTTTTGATAAGACGTAATGGCTTTACCTGTTTCTCCAAGAGCTCGATAGACATTTGCTAGGTTGGTTCGTCCAAAACCTCGATCCGCATTGAAACGCTGGATTGCCATGTAGTCTTCCAACGGCTGTTTGATCTTGTCGCGTTGCAGCGGATTCATTTCTGGATAATGACGAACCAAAGCACTCGCTGCTTCCGCGCGAACGGACAACACTGGGTCTGTTAGTAATGGTTCAAGAATTTGCCAGCGGTCGCTGAACTCATACCCAAACGACCCAGCAACAGCCCCAAGACGAATCATGTCGCTTTCATGCTTCACCGCGCGAGCCAGAGATACCAAGGTATTTTGACCGGTATTGCCCCCCATACGCTCCAGCGCGGAGGCACGAATAATGTCACTTAATGATGAATCTTGAGCAGAGTACGCTAACGCATCAGGCGCACCACGATGACCAATAGAATCGGCGTAGAATGCCACCGCAAAGTGCTGTTGGTTACGGTATTTCGAATTCGGGAACCACTCGCCTATTTTCTGATCCGCCCACTGGTTGGTTTCGTCTTCATGGCATGATGTACAGACGTTTGGCGTATTGATGTGTTGGCTTAGGTCCGGACGTGGCACATGCCAGCTGTGGTCACGACGCGGGTCAACTTGCATGTAGGTCGTTTCTGGCATGTGACAAGTGGTGCATTGAGACGCCTCGGTATTTGCCTCATGGAAAGTGTGATTTTCCGGCATGTAGTCAGATGCAATATGGCACTGAGCACAAACCGCTTCTTCAGGGATCTTTAACTCTGCGGTATGAGGGTCATGACAGTTGGTACAGGTTACCCCTTTCTCTGCCATGGCAGACTGCAAAAATGAACCGTAGACGTAATCTTCGTCATAGATCTGACCATCGTGATAATAGAGCTCTGGTGCAATTAAACTGAGGCGATATTTATCTAGGAATGAGCCTTTAACGTGGTCGGCGCTTTCATTTAACTGTGTACGACGACTATGGCACTGCGCACAGGTTTGAACTTGGTGCGTCATCGCGATGTCTTTTGGTTGGAGCGTGCTGTGCCCTTCTTCGTAGACCCACTCTTTTACTGCCATGCCTAAATCTCGGTCAAAACCATAGTGGTTCGCTGGCGTGATGGTATTCCCCGATTTTTCCGCTTGTTTGGCAAGCTCGACGTGTTCACTCGCTGGGCCATGACATGCTTCGCAACCGACGTTGATTTCTGACCATGTCGTCGAATACGTATTGGCTGTTGCATCGTAGTTTTTTTCTAGATTGGTTGAATGGCAATCGGCACACATGAAATTCCAATTCTGGCCAGTGTTCGTCCAGTAAAACTCATCTTTTGGGGTGGTATCGGGATAAAGATGGAACCAGCGCTGTCCACCCTCTTGCTTGGTTCTCGAATCCCAAGCGAAAGGGATTAACTGTACGCGTCCGTCTTCGAATTCCACCATGTATTGTTGAAGCGGCTCCCACGCAAAAGTGTAGCTAATTTTGTAGTCGTGCCACTCTCCGTCTGGACCTTGGATATTGACCCAATACTCGTCCCCTTTTCGATAAAAACGGTTTGGCTTTCCTTCGAATGTAAATGTGTGCTCGTTAAAGTCACCCAATATGGACTGTGCATCAGCATGCCTCATCGCCATATCATGATGAGATCCTTGCCACGCTTTGGTTTCTTTTTGGTGACAATCTACACAAGCGTCACTGCCTATGTAAGTTAACGTTGAAGATTGGTTTGATTGCGGCGTTTCCTGTGCAAACAGAGAAAAACTGACGAGCGCTGCAAGACCGATTAAGGCCTGCTTCCAACTTGCCCACTGAGTCATAGCTATCCTTGTATGATTATTTTTATTCTCTGATCAAAGATAGGAGTGTTTTTTCTTTTTAGACAAGCAATTACATGAGTTTTAAGAAAAACTGAAACGAAGCGCAAAAAAAGAGGCTCCGAAGAGCCCCACGTTTAATTGCAATCAATCTATTTATTATGACTTTCTTGCAGTTTCTCCATCACTTGGTCAAGTGAGAAGCTTGCTGCTTTCTGTCTTGGTGGGAATTCTTGGAACGTCTCTAAGAATTTGCCCACATAAGCCTGCGCAGGAACAAGCATGTACGCATGGTCGATCAACCAATCGTAGTAAGTGTTCGACGTAATATCGGCCACTTCGTATGGGTCCATACGTAGGTTGAAGATCTTAGGCACACGTAATGGAGTAAACGGTTCAGCCCAAATTTGCAACGTACCTTTCGCGCGCTGCTCTAGGAATACGATCTTCCAGTTGCGGAAACGCAGTGAACTCAAATCACCATCATCTGTGAAGTAGAAGATTTCTTCACGCGGCCCTTTCTCTTCTTTACCGGTTAGGTAAGGCAGAAAGTTGTAGCCATCAAGGTGGTTTTTGAATGTCTTGTCACCCGCTGTATAACCTTTCAGGAGCTTCTCTTTGATTTGATCATCACCCGCGGCTGCCAAGAACGTTGGCATCCAGTCCATATGGTGCATGATCTCATTAGAAACACTTCCCGGTTCAATTTTACCCGGCCAGCGAACCATTGCTGGAACGCGGAATGCCCCTTCCCAGTTGGTGTTTTTCTCACCACGGAATGGGGTTGTACCTGCATCTGGCCACGAGTTCATGTGTGGGCCGTTATCGGTGGAGTAAAATACAATGGTGTTGTCTTGAATGCCTAGGTCATCCACTTTCTTTAAAAGCTGACCCACGTGGTTATCGTGCTCAACCATACCGTCGGCATAAAAGCTGATGCCCGTTTTACCTAGATTGCCTTCTTTGACGTGAGTACGGAAGTGCATGCGAGTTGCGTTCCACCAGACGAAAAACGGCTTGTCTGCTTTCACCGCGCGATCCATGAAATCAAGCGCCGCGTCTAACGTTTCTTCATCTACCGTTTCCATACGCTTGCGCGTTAGAGGCCCGGTATCTTCGATTTTGCCGTCAGCGAAGGATTTAATAACACCGCGAGGACCGAATTTCTTACGGAATTCTGGGTCTTTCGGGTAATCCACATTCTCTGGTTCTTCCTCGGCGTTCAAGTGATAAAGGTTGCCAAAAAATTCGTCAAAGCCGTGGTTGGTTGGAAGGTGTTCATCTTTATCACCTAAGTGATTTTTACCGAACTGCCCCGTCATGTAACCGAGTGGTTTGAGCATTTCTGCAATCGTCGCATCTTCTGCTTGTAAGCCCAGATCCGCGCCTGGGAGGCCTACTTTACTCAAGCCCGTTCTCAGAACAGTTTGACCAGTTATAAATGTAGAACGACCCGCAGTACAAGATTGCTCACCATAATAGTCGGTGAACATCATGCCTTCTTTTGCGATCCTATCAATGTTAGGGGTTTTGTAACCCATTAAGCCAAATGTGTAGGCGCTAATATTCGATTGACCGATATCATCACCCCAGATGACCAGAATGTTCGGTTTTTCTGCTGCGATACTGCTACTTGTCGCGCCAATAAAAGCTGCGGCAAGAATCGCTAATCGGCGCTTCACGCCATAATTCGCTGTCATATAAACCTCTGTCCGTATTAGAAAAGTACATCCTGCACACAAACATATAGTTCACAAAATAGACTAATGCGAATCCAATGGCATAAATAAACTTGGGCTAAAACTAAGGTCGATAGAGACTCATTGTAAACAAGATTAACGTGACCCAAGTCTCGCTTCAGTTTTCCATACAAAGAGCAAGGTTTGAATATTAAACTTATAAAACAATGAGTTAATTACCTGCATAACTTATGGTTATAAACACTATAAAGCGACATTCTTCAATTGCATCATTAACTTAATAGCCAACGAAGCGTAGGTAGTAACTGTGCTTCTCTTCCAACTTTCAACCAATTTGGAGTTTTTATGGCTAACCAAATGAGCAAGCTGGCTGTCGGTCTCGGCGTACTGGCAACCTCAAGCGCAGCAGTGGCGGCAGACAAACCAAACATCCTTGCGATTTTTGGTGATGACGTTGGTTACTGGAACATCAGTGCGTACAACCAAGGTATGATGGGTTACGAAACCCCGAATATCGACCGTATCGCAAACGAAGGTGCACTATTTACTGATCACTACGGTCAGCAATCTTGTACTGCCGGCCGTGCATCATTCATCACAGGCCAAGAACCGTTCCGTACTGGCTTGCTTACAATCGGTATGCCAGGATCAACTCATGGTATCCCAGACTGGGCACCAACCATTGCCGACCTTCTAAAAGGGCAAGGCTACATGACGGCTCAGTTCGGTAAGAACCACTTGGGTGACCAAGACCAGCACTTACCAACTAATCATGGTTTCGACGAGTTCTTTGGTAACCTTTACCACCTAAACGCTGAAGAAGAACCAGAAACATACTACTACCCGAAAGACCCTGAGTTCCGTAAAAACTACGGTCCTCGTGGTGTAATCAAGTCATTTGCTGACGGTAAGATCGAAGACACTGGCCCAATGACACGTAAGCGTATGGAGCATGCGGATGAAGAGTTCCTAGAAACGTCATTGGCGTTCATGGAAAAAGCCGTAAAAGCAGACAAGCCTTTCTTCATCTGGCACAACACCACCCGTATGCACGTTTGGACTCGTCTACAAGAAAAGTACCAAGGTAAATCTGGCATCAGTATCTACGCAGATGGCATGCTAGAGCATGATGATCAAGTGGGTGTTCTACTGGATAAATTGGATGAGCTAGGTGTCGCTGACAACACTATCGTGATCTACTCAACCGATAACGGTGCTGAGACCGTATCTTGGCCTGACGGCGGTGCAACACCTTTCCACGGTGAAAAAGGTACCACTTGGGAAGGCGGCATGCGCGTTCCTCAGCTTGTTCGTTGGCCTGGTGTAATCGAACCAGGTACTAAGATCAACGAAATGATGGCGCACCAAGACTGGTTACCAACACTGATGGCAGCAGCAGGCGTTCCTGACGTGAAAGAGAAGCTGGCTAAAGGCTACAAAGCAAATGGCAAAGACTGGCGCGTACATATTGATGGCTACAACTTCATGCCTTACTTCCAAGGTAAAGAAGAGAAAGGTCCACGTGAATCGCTACTGTACTTCACAGCAAACGGTGAACTGAACGCAGTTCGCTGGAACGATTGGAAACTGCACTTCGCTACACTAGAAGGTAACATCACGGATGCGGTTCGTTTCGCGCCAAACTGGCCGAAGATCATCCATCTACGTGCTGACCCATTCGAGAAAGCGCCTCACGAATCTGGTATGTACCTACGCTGGATGGCAGACAACATGTGGTTGTTCGTACCTATCCAAGACGTGCTAGGCGAGTTCTTCCAGACGTTGCCGGATTACCCAATGCAGCAAGGCCAAATGATGAACCCTGCATCAATTAGCTACCAATCTCTTGGCCTACAAGGGAAAATGAAACAGCTAGAACAACTTCAGCAAGAAGTTAAGAAAATGAAATAGTTTCTTTTGCTACTACCGAAAAAACCCACCAGCCTTGGTGGGTTTTCTTTTTTTCACTTTTATCCGTTAGCCGCTTGTTCTTTACTAATTGACCGCCCTATACCACACGTTCGCATCACCTCCCTCTCCGATAACGAAACTTCTAATTAGGTCGCACTTTGACGCTCGATTACTAATAACTGATAGCTTTCTCATTCAGCACATTGATTTTCACTAGCTTATTTTTGATAATGATTCGTATTATCAAACAATGAGTAATGCATCAACATGTTCAGCCCAACGTCAGTCGCTACTACTTCTCATCAAAACTGGTCGTCTAGTGCTCCCTCAACTGCTCCTTCTATTTTGTTAGTTGAAGATGATCCCGATCTCAACCTTCAACTCACCGAACTGCTCAAAGAGCAAGGTTACAGCGTGATTTCTATGTTCAGTGGTGACGATGGTGTAAGTGCCTTTCATCAACAAACGTTCGACTTAGTGATTTTAGATGTGAACCTACCCAACCTTGACGGATTTGAAGTGCTCAATGTGATTCGATCGCAGTCACAAGCCCCCGTTGTCATGCTCACCGCTTACGGTGCGGAAGAGTATCGGATTCAAGGTCTTAAATGTGGTGCGGATGATTACATTACTAAACCCTGTAACTTCACCGAGGTTAGCTTGCGTGTCGAAGCGATACTGCGCCGAACCCAACTGACTCAACAACCTAACTCTGCTACAAAACTCAGTGATAGAGAGCTTCTTCTCAGTAAGCAGACGCATTCCGTTACGCTTCATCACCGCCCAGAAATGGAACCTGTTCAACTCACACCGATTCAGTTCAAGTTACTTTGGACTTTAATCGAACATCGCGGTGAAGTGTTAAGTAAACCCTTTCTCTATCAAACCGTTCTAGAGCGTCAGTTCAGTCAATACGACCGTGCTCTTGATATGCACTTAAGCCGAGTACGCAAGCGCCTCATCGCAGAGGGAATGTCTAACGATCGCATCCAAACCGTTCATAGCAAGGGATACATTTTTAAATGAAAAAAATGCTGTTTTGGCGGCTATTTATCGTCTTATCCCTCGGAGTGGTGATCTTTTTCTCTCTGATTCATAGTGCGGCCATCCTCTCTAACGAGAAAATGAGCTATTTAAAGAAGTCTCATCGTCAACAAATTTTAGATTGGGGCAATACCGCACAAACCTTCATTGACCAACAAGATTGGCACGGACTTGATGTTTGGCTAGAAGAACTTGCTATCAAAGAATCAACTTGGGCGACCGTGTTGCAATCCCACCTTGACGTAAAAGGAGGAAACACGCTCAACGAACGTTTTTGGCAAGGTTATGGAATTGGTCGAAGTGTAGAGTGGAAGATTCACCTCGATTTCCCAGATAACCCAATTATGGAAGTCCCACTCTCTCCATTCGGATACCATTTTTTGATTCTATTACCTGATCGAATGCGGCCGGGAACCTACATGTCTCATGCGTTTTGGCTATTTCGCTTTGTCATTCCCTTTCTTTCTCTACTAGCACTGACTGTGTATTTGTACCGTTATGTTATGCGCCCCTTGCAGCAGTTTCATCGTGCCAGTCAAGCTTTCAGTCAGGGCGATTACTCTGCTCGTATTGGGCATACAATGAAACTAGGCAACGACGAGATTAGCCAAGTCGCTCGTACTTTCGACAAAATGGCAGAACGAACGTCAGATGTGATTCAGCACAACCGCAACCTTATTGCGGACATGTCACATGAGATACGTACCCCACTCGCTCGAATTGAGATGGCAATTGACTGCGTAGATAAAAATATCGAACGCGAGCAAATGCTAGAACGAATCAAAAGCGATACTCAAAAAATGCGAGCGACCGCCGAAGACACACTGACCCTTGCGTGGATTGAAAATGAGCAACCAAACTTAAGAACCGAGTCGTTTGATCTCGCCGAGCTGATTGAAATCATCGTAGAAGATGCGCGTTTTGAATACCCAGATAAACAGGTTTCATTGCTGCAAGAACATTCTCTTCCTCTACAAGACTCAAACCAAATGGCGCTGAGCCAATCTTTGGAGAACATCATTCGTAACGGTCTGCGATACACACAAACAAAAGAAACGTTAGACATTCGCGTTCTCACCAAATCCAATCATTATCAAATCTTGATTACCGACTCTGGTCCGGGTATCGACCCTAGTCTGTATCGACAAATCTTCAAACCCTTCTTTAAAGCAAATAACCAAGTTACATCCCGAAAAGGCTTTGGTGTAGGTCTTGCACTCGCCAAGCGCCACATCGAAGCAGTAGGCGGCATGATCACCGCTTACAACGCAGCACAAAAGGGATTGACGATGGATATTTCAGTACCTAAACGACGCTAATTCCGGCTCCTCAAAAGGATTGTAACAGTTGTAAAAGTCGTTTACTCAAAGAAGAAGAATCACCAAAATCCCACTCGATAATAATTCTCATTAACAATGGAGGTTACGGTGTCTGCTTCAACCGTATTTAAGCTAAGCCCACTCACCATCGCGCTTGTGGTTGCATCACAATCAGCGTTCGCCAAGGATGACATTGAAGTGATGGAGGTGCTAGGACACACCCCGGAAGAAATCGATATTACGATAGACTCCGACCAGCTCGCCAAATCACAAGCTCAAGATTTGAATGACATTTTCCGTAAAGATGCAGAAGTGAGCGTCGGTGGCTCTTCTGGTGTTTCTCAAAAGATCTATGTCCGCGGTCTGGAAGATACCATGCTGAATGTATCTATCGACGGTGCAGAGCAATCCGGAAACCTATTCCACCATCAAGGTCGACTCTCTATTGAACCTGAACTTCTCAAGCAAGTTGATGTGAGTGCAGGTACAGGTCGTGCAACAGACGGACCAGGTGCACTCGGTGGC
Organism: Vibrio rotiferianus; assembly: GCF_002214395.1. Taxonomy (NCBI): domain Bacteria; kingdom Pseudomonadati; phylum Pseudomonadota; class Gammaproteobacteria; order Vibrionales; family Vibrionaceae; genus Vibrio; species Vibrio rotiferianus. Next base: position 1,572,107 of record NZ_CP018311.1, on the reverse strand, counting down.
GCGATTAAGTTCACCACTAAAGATGCACACGATCTCCTTGCCGCAGGTGAAACCTATGGTGCGATGCTAAAGGGCGGTTATTACACCAATAATGAGGGTTACAAGGTTTCAGCAAGTTTATACGGAGAAGTCGCTGATCAGCTTGGTCTTCTGGCTTCATTTGGTTACGTCGACGGTGATAACATCGAAGACGGCAAAGGTCAGGAACAACCCTACACAGCGTTAGAGCAACAAATTGCGCTTCTAAAGCTTTCTGGTCAGTTGAATGACGAACATTACTTATCTGTCAGTTACGACTACCGCAATGATGATGGTCGACGTTTAAATCGCCCTCACTTCCAGCCAAGCTTTAAAAATGCGCCTCTCGATCAAGAAACCGATCGTTCTACTTTTACTCTGAATCACAAATACGCAGCAAGCGAACTATTTAATTTAGACACGACTTTCTACTACACCGATAGCCGCTTAGCCCATAAAGATCATCCTCGTTGGGGCACCAGTGATGGTTCGATCCAGACTACTGGCGTAAAGATATTCAACACTAGTAAATTTACCGACCACACCTTGGTCTATGGCTTGGATTACAAGAAAGACAAATCTGAGTTTGAAACCAACTACGATGGAAAAAAGGATGATGAAGAAAAAGGCACAGTCTATGGTCTGTTTGTCCAAGATGATTGGATGCTAACAGAAACCATCATCCTTACCGCAGGTGCTCGTTATGACTGGTATGAGCTTACTGATAACATGGATCAAGATTTTGATTCGAGCGGCTTTAGCCCTAACGTGGGTATTAATTACAATGCGTTGGAAGGTTTGAACCTATTTGCTAGTTATGCAGAAGCGTTCCGTGGTCAACAAATCAAAGAACTGTTTGTTATCGACTACCGCGAAAACGACCCAAATCGTAAGCCTGAAGAAGCACGTAACATAGAGCTGGGGGCAAATTACCAATACGATGATTTCTTTGCTGGCGTCACCTTCTTTGATAACACCATCAAAGACGTGGTAACAAACCAAGGCGCGGTTTACACCAATGTGGGTGATTTAGAAAACCAAGGTATTACCGCTTACTTAGGTTATGCGATTGCTGATGTCTCTGCCCGATTGAGTTACAACCAATCCCGTCCTGAACTTAACGGTACCCCACTATCAGATGAAGACTCTACATTGGGAACATCGATTGGTGATACTTGGGTGCTTGATCTTATCTACCAACCAATGGAAAACCTTGAGTTTGGCTGGAACGCACGATTTGTTGAACGCTTAACCGATGTAGCGGATCCAACCGTTCATCCAGAAAAGCCAGGCTATGGTGTGCACGATGTTTACGCATACTGGATGCCATTAGCTGATGAAGAACTGTCCTTAACCCTATCGGTGAAGAACGTCTTTGATAAGTACTACTTCGACCATGCCTCATACATGGCATACATCGGAAGCCCAGTAGCACAAGGTTATGCGAGCCCGGGGCGTGATTTCCGATTCAATATTACCTATGCATTTTAAGAGCGAAGAATAAAAAGGAGAGGTTACCCTCTCCTTTTTTTATAGCTCTCTTAAAACCCTGAATCCGGCAAAATTTGCGGCAGACGACGGTGAGATAAACAGTTGAGCTTCAGATTTTGCTTTATCCGCGGAGAAGCTCCATGCCCCACCCTTTAATATACCTTTCGGGTCGGCTGTCCATTCCCAAACATTACCTACCATATCGTACATACCCAAATGGTTGGCTGCGAATGACTTAACAGGAGACGCACTTTGGTTTGACCAAGGTGTACCGCCCCAACCTGTGTTTGCTCTACCTACACCGAAATCACTGCCCCACCAGTACGCATCTGTAGAGCCTGCTCGACTGGCGATTTCCCACTCATCCTCAGAAGGTAGACGGTACTTGTAGCCTGTCTGCTTAGATAACCAATTAGCATAGGCATTAGCATCATTTTTACTCACACAAACCACCGGATAATCGGTATTTTGCTTGTAACCAGGTGACTGCCAATTGTTTCCTGCCACTGGCACAATCGTCGCTTCATCAATGGTTGTACAAATATGAGTCAACTCAGCGTCCGTTTTATAACCCGTTGCTGTCACAAATGCGTTGAACTCTTCGACCGTCACTGGGGCAATCCCCAATGCAAATCCTTTAGACAGGGTAACCTGTTTTGCCGCATTTTCACCGACTAAAAAAGTACCAGCGGTAACCACAGACATTTCTGGTGCATTAGTGTTTTTATTGATGTAGTCGGCAAAAGTCTCCCCAGCCTTTGGTGCATTAGATTTTGCAACTAGGTTTGCACGGATTGTTTGATCCTGCCCAATGGTAAATTGGCGGCTAAATGATTTGTAACCCTCTTTCTCAATAGTAATTTGATGAGTGCCACCTGATAGCATCACCTCTATTGGCGTTGAGCCATAGCGAACACCATCAATTGTCACACGATCATCAAATTGACTAGAGCGAATCATCACCGTATGCCAAGCAATCTCGACACTTTGCGATTGCTCCTCTCCTAGTGATGGTGCAAAACAGTACTTTGAATCAAGGTCTAACAACTTACACGCAGCGTTATCGGCAGGCTTTGATGTCAAGCCCACTTTTAAAGTGGTTTTATACCTGTTCTGGTCAAAGAAACGAGACGACCCCTCTGAGTACTCTGATACATGGATATTCAAAGAAGCCGAAGCTTGATTTTGCAACACGATTTGCGATTCTGAAGTGTTGGATATGACATTTGATTTAAATTGCCCAACCGCTTTCTGAATCGCTAAGTTTAATGTTTGCTTCTTACACGCATCCAATGTCATGTCACTGGCACAGGTATTTACATAACTCACTGTCTCTGTGCCGGTTTTTTGAATCTCTTCTCGAAGCAACGCAACTCGAGCTCGTTTTTTCTTCTCGCTTAACTCATGAATCGTCAACTCGACTTGATGTTGAATTGCCTTGGCTTCTGAAAGCTCGTTCTTGATTTCTTCCTGCTTCTGCTGCGATGCTAATAAATCTGACTGCGCTTTTTTAACGTCATTCCAAGCACTTTGGTAATGTTGCTGGCTAGGAGTAATATCAAGCTCTGGTTCATCAATCATCTTGGCATAATCCGCTGATAATTGTGATTTCGCTTTGGCTAGCTTCGTTTCCAAGCTGTTAATCTGCTTTGAGAGCCTGGAGGTCTCAGCAATTTGATTGTCAAATCGCGTTTGGATTTCAGAAACATGTTCCTTCGCATCCTGCAATTCTGAGTTTTTCTCAAACAACGTACTTTGAATAGCCGTTGGAGTCTGGCTAGGCTCAATTTGAGCGAGAGTTGGCAGTGATGCAAGTGAAGGGACCATCGCCAACACAAGAGCAGATAAACCGTAACGCATTGTTCCTACTTATATTTCTAGTTATGACGCAAAACGCCACTTCACCATATGTATGGTAAAGTGGCGATGATTCAATAGCTTTGAAGACTCTTAGCCTTTGCTGTTTTCGGCAAGCTTAACCCAAACCGTATCACGGTTGTTAAGGTAAATTTCACGATTGTAAGTTTCATAGCCTTGCTTGGATACCGTAACTTGGTGCTTACCTTTCGGCAGCATCAACTCAACGGGTGTGCTGCCATAGCTTACACCGTTAATCGTCACCGCATCACCATATTGATCAGAACGAACTGTCAAGTTAACCCAACTTTTAGGTGGCTGCTTCTTACTTGATGTTTTTGTTGTTGCTTGACCATTTAGACAGTAACGAGTTGATAGCCCCAGTAGCTTACATGCTGCCGTCGCTTCCGGTCTTGCCTGAAGTTGCGCTTGAATATGTGTCGCGTAATCACCGTTACCAGAGAAACCACTTTCAATTACTTGGCTTTCCTGTACGTAGATGTTCAGCTGAACTCCTTGCAAATTCTGACGTACAAGCTCTGATTCAGTTAAATCGTTGATCAACTTACCTTTAAAGGTATTCACCGCTTTTTGCTTTGTCAGGTACTGACCTTGACTACTACACTCGCCCAAAGTCATAGAAGGTGAACAGTTTGTTGTATAACGAGTCTCTAAAACGGCACTTTCTCTTAGCTCTGTTTCCAGACGCTTTACACGAGCATCAAAACGCGACTCTTGAAGGTTTGTGTACTCACTATTCATTCTAGCTAACTTATGCTTAAGCTGTGAAAGGCGAGATTCGGATTCTTCTATAGACTGGGTTAGCTTAAGCTGTTCTGTTTGATTATCTTTTACTGCAGCCCAACTCTCTTGGTACTGCTTTTGGAAAGAGACAAGATCTGTATCAGGGTCTTCTAGCAAGCGGGAATACTGCTTATCAAGCGCTGACTTAGCACGGTTTCTTTTAGCCTCTAGCTCTTCACCCGCAGATGCCAAACGCACTTTATCATTCTGTAATTGACGCAGTGCCGATTTTTGCTCGTCATACTTTGCGTCTAAATCTTGAATCTCTTGATGCTTAATTTCGATTTTTTGGTCAACAGCAGCAACAAGGTCTGGCTGAGCACCGTCTTGGGCTAGTACGTAAGTCGAACCCATAGAGCAAGCTAGCGCAATGGTAAGCGCTGAAACTGAACGTGTTTTCATAATTCCCTGCTAATGTAACGCGGCATCAAACTATACGCCGGGGTAATGGCAATTTACCCAATAGACAACTTATCTCTATTTTTATTTTTGAGCTTTATAGAGAAACCGAGGAGTGGTTAAAATTTGTACTTCAAATCCCCAAACCTATCAAGGCATTGTATAACAAAAAGAAATTTAAAATCCTCCACAAAGGCATATTCAAATCACATTTCTGAGCTTTTTATTAACGGTAAATTAAGTATTCCCAAGAAAACCACCGCACGCAGTTGCACATTTAAATGATACATTCAATCGTGAATTTGGAATCAACCCTGCACAATCAAGCCACTTAGGTATAATAAACATACAATAATCAAAACCTTTAGGCTTCGATGAAATATAAACATTTTTTGATATTGAGCTTTGTGACTCTATTTGCTGGTTGTGCAGCCTACGCTGGATTTAACTTCGACACTCTATTTGGGCCTGAGCAAGTTCAACAACGAACAGCTAACATTAATACACCTCAAGCTGACTTCTTCCAGCATGAAGTTAGGCCTATTATCGATAACCGTTGTGTAGTATGCCACGCCTGTTATGACGCACCTTGCCAGCTTAAACTATCTTCTGTTGAGGGTATCGACCGCGGTGCAAGCAAAGCACTGGTGTATGAAGGCACTCGCCTTACTGCTGCTGTTCCAACGCGCTTGTTTGAAGACGCACAGACCACTCAAGAATGGCGCGATGCTGGCTTTCATCCTGTTCTAAATGAACGAGAACAAAGCCCGGTAGCAAACCTAGATGCGGGTTTAGTTGCACGCTTATTGCAGCAAAAAGAGCGCCACCCTTTACCTGACCAAGTTCAATTAGAAGGGTTCGACTTCTCTATCGACCGAGAGCAGACGTGCCCAACTATCGAAGAGTATGCTCAATACGAACAAGACAATCCTACTTGGGGAATGCCGTTTGGCATGCCGAATCTAACGGCAAATGAATATCAGACCCTAATGCTGTGGTTAGAAAATGGTGCAATGATGAACGCTCATGTGCCTCTCTCTGAGCAAGAACAAGCGGAAGTAGATAAGTACGAAACGTTACTGAACAAAAGCTCGCGGAAAAACCAACTTGCAGCCCGCTACATCTACGAACACTTATTTCTGTCTCACATCTTCTTCTCGGAACTAGATGGTGAACAACCTCGCTTCTTCACTTTAGTTCGCTCTGCAACGCCTCCCGGTGAGCCAGTCCAGCGTATTACCACTCGCCGACCATATGATGACCCACAGGTCGAACGCGTTTACTATCGTATCATCCCCGAGCAAGGCACTATAGTGGACAAAACCCACATGCCATTTGCGCTAAACAAACAGCGTATTGAAAACTGGAATAAGTGGTTCATTGATGCCGATTATCAAGTAGCACAACTCCCAAGCTACGCACCAGAAGTCGCAGCAAACCCTATGACTGCCTTCATTGATCTACCAGTGAAATCTCGCTTCAAATTCATGCTAGATAATGCGCAAAACACGATCATGGCTTATATCAAAGGTCCAGTGTGCCGCGGGCAACTCGCATTGAACGTTATCAACGACCGCTTCTGGGTATTCTTCTTAGACCCAGACAAAGCCGACATTCCTGAGGTTAACGAGTTCTATCGCTCACAAGCGGAAAACCTAAAGCTTCCAGGTGAACTTGAGAGCAATACGCTACCAGTAACAAACTGGGTAAAATACTCACGCCAGCAAGCCCGTTACCTAGAAGCGAAATCTGCCTTCATCAACCAATGGTTTAAGAATGGTGAGCACTTATCCACTGACGTGATTTGGGATGGTAACAGTACTAACCCGAATGCGGCGCTTACGGTATTTCGTCACTTTGATAGTGCGTCTGTGGTACAAGGCTTAGTAGGTGAACAACCAAAGACGGCATGGGTATTAGATTATGCTCTGCTTGAGCGCATTCACTATCTGCTTGTCGCCGGGTTTGATGTTTACGGTAATTTTGGCCACCAGCTTATTACGCGTATGTTTATGGACTTCCTACGTCTTGAAGGGGAAAGCAACTTTATCGCCTTACTTCCTGCAGACATGCGCCACCAAGAGCACTCAAGCTGGTACCAAGATCAACCACGTCAATTAAGTGATTTCTTGCAACGCAACGTCGCACCATTTAGTCAACCAACCAGTGTCGTCTACCACACCGATGATCCGAAATCGGAACTATTAGATATTTTGCGCAAACAGGTATCACCTATCTTGTTACCGCGCTACGACATCATTGATACAACATTGAGCATTGAGAGCGAGCAGATCCTATCAAGCATCAATCAGGTTCGTGGAGAAGCGCTGCAATCCATTCCACAAATAATGATGCTAATGGTGGAAAGTGAAACAGGGGAAGACGAATTGTTCACACTGTTACACAACAATGCTCACATCAACATCTCTAGCTTATTTGATGAAGAGAGCAATCGAGATTTTGCTAACGACGACATGACTATTGTTCGTGGTGTCGTTGGTAGCTATCCAGCCGTATTTTTCTCGCTTAAAGAAAATCAGATAAAAGAATTTGTCGATAATTTCAGCAATCTTAAATCAGAGGACGAGTACGTTAAGTTGTTGGATAAGTTTGCGATTCGCCGCAGCTCTGACGAATTCTGGCCATTTAGCGATCGTTTGCATGATTGGTATCGTGCAAAACAACCGATCGAATTTGGTTTACTTGACTATAATCGTTTTGAGAATCGATGATGATTTAAGGGGGTTCTCATGAGTATCCGAGATAACATTGCCGCTCTCGAGCAACAAATTTACGTTGCCTGCTCAGAGGGAGACTACGATACGGTCAATATGCTTGAGCACCAACTCGAATACTTACGTGGCAAAGTGGAGCATCCGTTGGACGATTATCCATACGCCATAGACACTCGGTTTGAGTGGGATGATAATTTGACCAAATAGAAAAAACCTCCGGATTGAGCCGGAGGTTTTTGTTTATCTACTCAAGTAACCCTAAGGCGCTTGAGTACATACCAGTTGAATGCTGTTGTACTTTCGCTATTGAGCTAGGAACCCGAAGTTAGTCCACCATAAGCTCATCAAGAGCGATGACTGAATCATTAATTTGCTGCTTCAACGCGTCACTAGTCTTTGCGTACGCTTCTAACGGCTCTGGTGCAATCTCGATAACTTGACAAGTATTCATCAACGCCGTCAAGCCTAAGCTACCCGCGCTGCCTTTGAGCTTGTGAGCAAGATCTTTTACCGCTCGGCTGTCACCATTTTTATCAGAGGTCTCAAGTTGGCTCAATACATCCGCGCTCGTTTGTCTAAACAGATCGATAATGTGCAGCATTTTCTCTCTGCCCAAAATCTTCATATCAGACTGAATCACGTTAGGGTTAATGATAACCATCGCTGGCTCCTCTGCTATTGGGTCATCAAGGACCGTTTTTTCATTATTTTCTGTCGTTGTGTTCTGCTCTTGTTGAGCCACGCAATTTTGAGGAAGTAAGAGTTGTCTACCTTCCAGCATATCTTGAATCAGTGCCGCAAGCGCTTCTTTTTCCATGGGTTTAGGTAAGTAGCCATCAAAGCCCGCTGCCAAATAGCTTTCTACTTCTTCTGCAAAAACATGAGCAGAAACGGCCACCATTGGAGTTGGCACCAACGCTTTGTCGGCTGGTTTGTTTCTCTCAATACGTTTAAGGCGGTGGATTAAATCAGCACCGTTGCAATCTGGCAAGTTGATATCGACTAATGCAATGTCAAAATCATGCTTATCAATGATCTGTTCTGCGTCTAAGCCAGTCTCTGCCATCATAACTTCGTGCCCCATGCTCTCTAAGAACCCTTCAGCAACGACACGATTGACCGGATTATCTTCTACAACGAGTACTTTCGCGCGGACTTTACAGCGCGCACTTGCGATAGACACGGTTTCTACAGGTTCACTTTCTTCTAATGGAATAGAGAACCAAAACCTACTGCCTTGCCCTTCATCAGAGTCTACATCCAAGCAGCCACCCATCGCTTGAATAATCCGACGACTGATCGCCAAACCTAAACCTGTACCACCCGTTTGATTCAAGCCACCCTCAGCTTGAGTGAAAGCATCGAACAGTGTCTTCTGATCTTTCTTCGCTATACCTATCCCTGAATCAGAGACTTCAAACAGAACTTGGGATTCATCTTCAGGATTTAAGCTGACGTAAATATCAATCTCGCCTTCTTCGGTGAACTTAATCGCATTACCGACTAAATTGCTTAGAACTTGGTTAATGCGAGTTACATCTCCCTTCCAGTAACGGCCTACATCGCTCTCAATGTGGTAAGAGAAAAGAAGCTTCTTCTCTTGAGCCTTGCCGTTCATTAACTGGAAGGTGTCTTCAATCATTTGATGTAAATCGAAACCTAAACTGCGGATCTCCAAATGCCCAGCTTCAATTTTCGAGTAATCCAGTACGTCATTCAAAATCGCCAGCAGCGTTTTACCACTGCGGTTGATGATTTCGGCATAACGTTTCTGAATAGGATTCAAACCCGAATCAATCAACAATCGAGCCGTTCCTAACACACCGTTCATAGGTGTGCGAATTTCATGACTCATTGTGGCTAAGAACGCCGATTTTGCTCGACTTGCTTGCTCAGCTTGCTTGCGGGCTTCAGCATGATTTAGCACTTCTTCATTCAGACGTCGGTTCGCTTGTTTCAACTGAGAGGTGCGATCTTCAACTAGCTCTTCAAGGTGCTCCTTATGTTCCTCTAAATCACGTTTTGCTTTCGCTTCACCTTCAGCGACGACTTTTAAAGCTTGTGCTGTATTTCTTGCCGTAATAATCGCCTGCCCCATATGAGCAAGTTCATCCTTCCCTTTAACCTCTAACTCTACAGCCAGATTCCCTTGAGCGACAGACAACAGTGCCGCAGAGTATTCAGCCAAACGTTTTACGACCGAGACATAAACGACTCGCCATAAGATAAGCACCACGATAATAAGGCCAACGATAGAAATAACAGTAAGCGACCACTGAGCAAACTTCAGTGTGCTAGTGAGCTGATCAACCGCAACAGTAGTAGTTTGATTTGAGTCATCCACCAATTTGTTAACTGTGCTGTTTAGTTCTGAGAATAACTCCAACGTTTTGTGCATTAACTGCTGAGATTGGTCATTATTTTCATATTGTTGCATTAATATGGTGAACACAACCTGACGCTTACCCAGTTCAGTTAGAAGCTGGGCCATTTGCTTCGAACGAGTCGGGTCTTCAACAGCAAGTACGCGACGCTTCATTATCTTCAGGTTATCTTCAAATGCATGCTGAACTTGCTGAATACGATCCATATTTGTTAGCGTGCGGGCTTCTTCAATCTGGTTGAGCATTTTAAAAGCCAACAAATGTAACTCGTGCAAACGTTCAGAGAGGTCTAGATCCACTTCTACCAAAGCATCTAACGCTTGATAAACTTGTTGTTTCTTATTTGCTTCTAGCAAGTCGTAAATATGGGTGACATTCGCTACTGCAATCGTGCTTGTATTTTGCACTTGGGTACGTGTTAGTTGTTCTAACTCCTCACTCAATAAGCGCATTTCCTCAACACGAGTTTCTATTTCCTTAGCGAGCCAAAGCTTGCGTTCTACCGAGACACCAAGATCTGCCAAGTTATTGATGACATTTTGAACATTCGTCTCTAACTTTTCTAAAAGCCCCGCGTCGAACGACTCCCCTCCCAGCTCTTTAATATGGGAAAGTAGTGATTCGAGCTGCTCAAAAAGCACCTTTCCTGCTTCTTTACGCTCTTTTTCATTTTGTGCATTAGAAAGCATTTGAACAGAAGAAATGATACGCGTACTCAGCTCAGAAACCTGACGAGCCTCAATCATTGCAGGGATAGCGGCATCTACGACATTCCTTTCAGTTTTGGCTACCAAAGAAAACCCTGACACCCCAATTAACGCAGATGCCATCACCAACATCGCCATCGCAATAAAAGACAAAAGTAACTTGCGACCGATGCTCGCTGTTGCTAGCAACATATATTCCTTACCTTAATGTTCGTGTTCGGCGTTAGTTTACGTTATATTTTGCAGTGTTTACTTAATCTATGCCAACGAACTTCATTTCATGGTTATAAATCAGCGCTTAATTCGCACAATTTTCGGACATTCTGCCTTAACACTGTCACTTTTCGCTTCAGTGCCAACGTTCGCAGCTGAAAAAATATGTGCCATTTATCCACATTTAAAGGACTCATACTGGCTATCAGTAAACTATGGAATGGTTTCCGAAGCGGAAAAACTCGGTGTCGACTTACGTGTACTTGAGGCAGGCGGTTATCCAAATAAGTCTCGCCAGGAACAACAACTAGCCTTATGCACCCAATGGGGAGCAGACGCTATTATTCTGGGTACTGTCGATCCGCAAGCTTACGAACACAACCTAAAATCATGGGTAGGTAACACTCCCGTATTTGCAACAGTCAACGAACTCAAGCTAGATAATGAGCAAAGCAAACTTTTAAAAGGTGTTGTTGGGGTTGACTGGTATTGGATGGGTTACAAATCCGGGAAATTCTTAGCTCAGCGTCATCCTAAGGGTAGCGGTCAAACCAATATCGCTTTGTTATTAGGCCCAAAAACTCGCGGAGGCACAAAGCCCGTTACCGAGGGTTTCTATGACGCCATTAAGGGTAGCGACATCCATGTTGTTGATAGCTTCTGGGCTGACAACGATAAAGAACTACAGCGAAACATTGTTCAACGTGTTATTGACATGGGTGACATTGACTACATTGTTGGAAGTGCAGTGGCTATTGAGGCTGCAATTAGTGAGTTACGTAGTGCACAAAAGACAGATGAAATTGGTTTAGTGTCTGTTTATTTGAGTCATGGTGTCTATAGAGGGCTACTTCGAGATAAAGTATTGTTCGCTCCTACCGACAAGATGGTCGAGCAAGGCCGTTTATCTTTGATTCAAGCTGCAAGCTATTTACGAAACCAATCGTACGAAAAACAAGCTAGCCCTAAGATAAAAGCACTGACCCCAAAGACCCTTCATGACGAAACAATTGAAGAATCGTTATCTCCGTCAGAGTATAGGCCGACATTCAGCGTTAAAGCGGTTGAATGAAGATCGAAAAACGTGTTCTATAAGTAACAACAAATTACACAGAATAAAATCGATAACGGAAATAACTTGATGCAAAAAACGATTCGCACCATGCCTACCCACAAGCATATTGCATTGGTTGCACATGACAACTACAAACCTGAACTTCTACGCTGGGTGAAACAGAACAAAGAGAAGTTACAGGGACATTTTCTCTACGCGACTGGCACAACAGGCCATATGTTAAGTAAAGAAACTGGCCTTGCAATCAAAAGCATGATCAGTGGCCCAATGGGAGGAGACCAACAGCTTGGCGCTCTGATCTCAGAAGGGAAAATCGATATGCTTATTTTCTTCTGGGATCCACTTAATGCTGTACCACATGACCCAGATGTAAAAGCACTCCTGCGTATTGCAAGTGTCTGGAACATCCCTGTTGCAACCAACAGAGCAACAGCAAAGTTCTTGTTTGAGTCTCCACTACTTAATCAAGAAGTAGAAGTGGAAGTCCCTGATTACGATGCCTATTTAGCGGAACGTACCTAAATAATAAAACAGCGGCTATGTGCCGCTGTTTTTATATCTCGAATAACAAGGGTTAAGGCTTAGGGTAGAACTTTAGTCCTTCTCCTTCGACCATCACACAATCCATCCCTGCTGCGTGAGCTGCTTTTTTACCTAACTCCGTATCTTCGAATACCACACACTCTTCTGCTCCTAAGCCAAGCTGATCTGCGGCCATTAGAAAAGTGTCGGGGAAAGGCTTATGATTTTCTACGTCTGTCGCGGTTACCACAGCGTTAAGCTTCTTCAAGATGCCTGCTTTAGCTAATAGACGCAGTGCACTTTCACGTTGGCTACCTGTACCTACTGCAATTTTCTTATGGCCAAGATGCTCATCCAAAACGATATTCGTGCATGAAATGATTTCACCGTGTTGTTCCATTTCAGCAAACGTGTCCATTTTAAAACGCGACACAACTTTAGGATCGAGAGATAAACCATGCTGGCGGTTCACTTCACCGACAATTTTGAAACTTGGCATTCCCCCTAAACTGTGAAGCCAATCTTGGTGGAATGGAAAGTTAAAACGATCTGCCGTTGCTTGCCAAGCCGCTAAATGCGCCGGCATGGTATCAATTAAGGTGCCGTCCATATCAAAAATCAGGCCTTTGTAGGGGCTTAAATCAATCGTGTTCATCGCTATTCTTCTACTTTTACATTTCAATATGGTAATTTATCAGTCATCGCAGTAACCCCTATTGGCATTTATCAAATATGCTCAAAATTTCGAACTCCGTCACAATTCAAGACTGGGAAATCCAACTTGCTCCCATAAGAGCTCAAGGTTCTGGCGGTCAAAACGTTAATAAGGTATCGTCCGCGATACATTTACGCTTTGACGTACATCATTCCACGCTTCCCCAGTTCTACAAAGATCGCTTACTCGCTATGCCTGACAGTAGAATATCAAAGGAAGGAGTGGTGGTAATTAAAGCGCAAACGTACCGGACACAAGAGCAGAATCGAGAAGATGCACTAAATAGATTAGCTGCCCTGATTCAATCTGCGAGTCATCAACAAAAGAAGCGAATATCGACTAAGCCAACAAGAGCTTCACAACGACGCCGCTTAGATAATAAAACCAAACATGCGGTCAAAAAAGAACACCGAAAAAAGGTGTCATTCTAAAACGTCAAAAGCTAGAGCCATTACATTTAAAGACCAGCATAGGTCTCGATTTTTAGTCAATTATTCAGGATTAACATTATGACTATTAGGCAAAAGCTCTATTCATTGGGCATCATCGCTATTTTAGGTATCATTACCCTCTTAGGCACCTCGTCACATTTTGCTGAACAAAGCAAAGAACTTAACCACGCCATTAAGCTAGTGGGCGACTTAGAAATCAGACTCTTAAACTTACGTCGCAATGAAAAGGACTTTCTATTAAGAAGTAATGCCAAATATCTTGGCAAGTTTGACCAAAACGTCGAGCAGTTTGTCATTGTGGAAAATGAGCTCGCTCATATTTTGCAATCTCATCAACTCCCTTCTAGCCAACAATTTAAGCAAGACTTGCTTACCTATCAGAAAGATTTTCAAATCTTAGTATCTGCTTTTAAGAAGCTTGGCCTAAACAACGAGCAAGGCTTATTGGCTTCCTATTCACATGCCCTTGAAAATGCAGAGAAATATGCAACCAATGAGCAACTTTTATCTCTTCTCAAATTTGACCAATTGGTTCAAGCTGGTGAAGTCGATACATCATTAGTATCGGGTATCGATAACGCAGAGCTTCTTAGCGCCGCTCAAGCCGTTGCAAGCCAAAGACAACTGATTGGGGTTTCATACAACAAGGGCTTGCTTGGTGAAACTCGCTCAGCCTCTCACGCAGTTGAAGAGCAGTTCAAGAATTTCTCTAGTGCTTTAACGAAAGCTTATTCAGACCGTGAAGCTCAGATGACGCTAATAAAGCAAGGAACAAGCGTTGTTATCTTAGCGATGATTGCATTGATCATACTGCAAATTTCTCGCTCCATTAACTCTCGTGTTGCAACCTTACTTACCACCATCAAGTCTATCAGTGAAACCAACGACATGGGGATTCGTTCTACGCTAGAAGGAAAGGACGAGCTGGTATCAATTAGTCATCACCTTAATGACTTGTTAGATAAGTTAGAGGTTTTGATTAAAGGAACACAAGAAAAATCGGGCGTTCTTTCATCCAGCACGGATAACATGCATCGCGAGCTTGAAGGCGTTATTGAACAGTTCCACAATCAAGCTGACCATACGTCTTCAATGGCGACAGCTGTACAACAAATGGTCGCTACGATCGGTGAAATCTCTCAGAGTACATCTGTTGCTGTCGAAGGCGTTCACCAAGCTTCAAACAATGCAGAAAGCGGACGCGAAGTCGTTGAGTCAACCGTAACAAATGTTGGTCAGCTAACCGGAATTCTGTCTAACAGCCAGCAGTCTATTGCTTCTCTGAACAGTCATGTTGATAAAATTGGTGGCGCCGTAAATATCATTCAAGAAATTGCAGAACAAACTAACCTACTTGCTCTAAACGCTGCTATCGAGGCTGCCCGTGCTGGAGAACAAGGACGAGGATTCGCTGTCGTAGCTGATGAAGTACGCGCCCTTGCAAGCCGTACACACCAATCGACTGAAGAAATCACAAGAGTGGTTTCTGATATTCAGTCTCAGATGTCGACAGTGGTTGCAGACATAGATCAATGTAATGACCAAGGGCAACAAACTTTGCATGCATCGGAGCAACTAGACTCAAGCCTGCAACAAATCATCACCGACATGCATTCGATTCAAGCGAATTCAGAGCGAATCGCTTCGGCAATTGAAGAGCAAGGGATTGTGATGAACCAAGTGAGTGAGTCAATCACTGAACTGAATGTTATCTCTGACAATAATATGCGTTCAGCCCAAGAGTGCTTGCAAGAAGTAGACAGTGTCTCTGCACAAGCCCATGACATGGATGCCGCAGTAGCTGAGTTTAAAACTCGCAATGCTTAACTCAGCCTTTCCAATATTGGAATAATCTTAAGCAAAACAAAAAGCCCGATGCACTCAAATGCTTCGGGCTTTTTTCTATCTGAGATAACTCAGTTCTTATTCATCATCTAAAGGGACGAGCTTAGTGTTGCCACCGTGGATTTTCTCGCGTTTTCTCTGTACCAGTGCGTAGAAGCCTGGGATCAGGAAAGTACCCGCCAGAAGCACACACAACAGACCGCCAATTAGGGAAATACCTAACGAGTTCTGACTTACGTGACCCGCACCGGCTGCAAAGATCAATGGGAAGATACCCAAGATGAACGACCATGATGTCATGTTCACCGCACGGAAACGAAGCTTACCACCTTGTACTGCGGCGCTGTCGATATCCACATCTTTCTCTTCACGCTCTTGCTTGGCGAATTCCACAATTAGGATTGCGTTCTTCGCCGCGAGCGCTATGAGCAGGACGAGACCGATCTGAGCGTACAAGTTAAGCGGCGTTCCGGTTAAGTTCAATGCGAGGAAGGAACCTAACGTCGCCACTGGCACCACCAGAATGATCGCCAAAGGAATACTCCAACTCTCATACTGCGCCACCATGAACAAGTAGATAAAGATCAATGCCAATGCGAACGCGTAAATCGCTTGGTTACCTGCCAATACTTCTTGGTAAGCCATACCCGTCCACTCGTAAGTGTAACCTTGTGGCAATACTTCCGCCGCGACACGTTCCATTGCTGCAATCGCGTCACCACTTGAATAACCCGGTGCAGGCTGACCTTGAATGATGGCACTGCGGTACATGTTATAACGCCATGCAACATCTGGCTCAAACACCTGCTCGTAGCTCACTAGCGTACTCAGTGGCACCATATCGCCGCTCGAAGAACGCACATGGAAACGCTCTAGATCTTCCATGCTGCTGCGATGTTGGCTATCCGCTTGCATGGTTACACGGAAGTTTTTACCAAACATGGTGAAGTCGTTCACGTACAGTGAGCCAAGATTACCTTGTAATGTTTGGAAAATAGACGACAGTGGAATACCTAACTGTTGCGCTTTCTCACGGTCAATATCGACATAGTAATGCGGCACGTTTGCACGGAAGGTACTGAAGGTGTATGCAATTTCTGGCGCTTGGTTAGCAGCCTGAATCATTTCCCCCATTACCATCGACAAATCAGTACGGCTACGACCTAGCGTGTCCTCCAGTACAAATTCAAAGCCTGAGGCTGCACCCATGCCCGGAACTGCCGGAGGCCCCATCGCGAATACTACCGCTTGAGGGAGTTCCATCGCAGCACGGCCGTTGATGCGGTTGGCAATCGCGTTAGCAGCGTGTTCACCGTCAAGCGAGTTACGCGTATCCCAATCATGCAGTTTAATGAACAGAGACGCACCGTTTGATGCTGCGGCACCAGTCATGAATGAGTAACCATTCGCAACCGTCACGCCATCAACACCCGGCTCTTGCTCAACCATCTTCATCAGTTCATTCGTCACTTCCTCGGTACGAGACAATGACGCTGAATCTGGAAGTTGCACGTTCACCAACAAGATGCCTTTATCTTCTTGAGGAACAAACGCCGTAGACGTTGTTTTCGCAAAGAACGTTACTGCTGCAACCGCGACGAAGAAGAAAGCAATCAGCAACATAGACTTCTTAACCAAGAAGCCAGCGATTTGACCGTAGCGCGCTGTTACACGCTCTAGACCACGGTTGAACGCTTGGAACCAGTTTGCCGTGTTACCACCACCCTGCTTCAATACCAACGAACATAGTGCTGGAGACAGCGTTAATGCATTAATAGAAGAGATCACTACCGAGATACAGATCGTCAATGCGAACTGACGATACATGATGCCAGTAATACCCGGAAGCATAGCTACTGGTAGGAATACCGCCAATAGAACCAAGGTCGAGGTAATGATTGGACCCGTTACTTCTTTCATCGCCAGCAAAGTGGCTTTGCGTGGTGAAATGGTTGGGTCTTTCGCCATAGTGGTATCGACGTTTTCGATAACCAGAATCGCGTCATCTACCACGATACCGATAGCAAGGATCAAACCAAACAGAGTTACCGTGTTTATAGTAAAGCCTGTTGCCTGCATAATGGCGAATGTACCGATAAGCGATACCGGAATCGCAACAACAGGAATCAAGGTTGCCCGCGCACTACCTAGGAACAGGTAAGTTACTGCGATTACCAATAAGATCGCTTCAATCAACGTCTTCACTACGCCCTTGATCGATTCAGCAACGAACACCGTGGTATCGTAACTGGTCTCGTAAGCCATGCCTTCAGGGAAGTTAGTGCTTAGGCGCTCAAGCAAGTCCATGACCGCTTGACCGCTTTCCAATGCGTTTGCATCCGATTGAAGTGACAGAGCAACGATCGACGCGTCTTGACCACGGAACTTACCATTACCATCGTAGAACTTCTTACCAAGCTCAACACGAGCGACGTCTTTTAGGTATACCGTAGAGCCATCTGGATTTGCACGAAGTACCACATCCTCAAACTCGCTCACGCTCTCAAGACGACCTTTGGTCACCAAGTTAAACTGAACTTCTTGAGGATTATTGTATGGCGCAGCTCCGATACGACCGGCTGCCACCTGCACGTTCTGCTCAGCCAGTGCCGCGTAAACATCGGTTGTTGTGAGATTCAGGTTAGCCATTTTTTCAGGATCTAACCAAACACGCATTGCGTATTCACCACCGCCGATTACGTTTACTTCACTGATGCCTTTAACACGCGCCAGCTGGTCTTTTACGTTCAAGTTGATGTAGTTGATAAGGAACTTGTCATCGTACTTACCATCAGGTGAGTAGAAGTTCAAAACCATCAACAAGTCAGGAGAACGCTTTTTCACCGTTACACCAACCATGCGCACTTCTTGAGGCAGTTTAGACTCAATCTGTGATACACGGTTTTGCACGTTAACCTGCGCCATATCTGGGTCAGTGCCCACATCGAAGGTTACGTTTAGGCTGTAAGAACCATCATTTGCGCTCTTTGAAGACATGTAAATCATGTTTTCAACGCCGTTCACTGAGGTTTCTATTGGGTCGGCTATCGCCTGCTCCACAACCTCAGCACTTGCACCCGTATAGAATGCGGTCACGCTCACTGATGGTGGACTGATTTTAGGGTATTCAGCAACAGGCAAGATCGCTAATGAGATGGCACCTGCCAACGTCAATATGATCGAAATAACCAGCGCGAATTTGGGTCTTTGAATAAAGAAACGACTTAACATACCGCCTCCTACTGTTTGTTTTCAGCAGGTGATTGAATACGTACTTCTACACCGTTACGCACACGTTGCAGACCTTGGGTAATCACTGTGTCGCCCTTATTTAAACCTTCTTTGATGATGATGCCCTGCTCGACTTGTGGTCCAAGCTCTACGTTACGACGTTCTGCTACGTTGCCTTCCGTCATCACCATGACGAAGTCACCTTCAAGATCCGTTTGCACTGCGCGACGAGGAATGACAATCACGTCTTTCGCGTCCTTGTCACGAAGGTTTACTTTGATGTGCTGACCGGGAAGCAGCTTTTGATCTGGGTTTGGTACCAATGCGCGCATCGCGATCGTACCGGTTTGCGTATTAATTCGGTTACCTAAAAAGTCCAATTGACCTAGATGTTCGAAGTACTCGCCGTTTTCCAGTTCAAGTTGAACCTCAACACCACTCGACTCTGCACTTCCGTCACCCTTGATACCATCCATACCAAGATTTAAGCGTTCACGCTCACTCACGCTGAATGAGGTATGCACTGGGTCTAGGCTCACTAATGTAGTCAGAATGCCAGAAGACGGTGAAAGCAGATCACCTGTACTCACTTTACTGTCACTGATTCGGCCGCTAAATGGGGCACGAATTTGAGTGTAAGAAAGGTTTACTTCCGCAAGCTTAAGCTGAGCGTTTGCCGCTTCAAGCTCTGCTCGCGCGCCAAGTAACGTCGCCGTCAACGCATCGAACTCAGATTGGGAAATACTGCCACGTGGCAACAAGTTTTTACCACGTTGGTGGTCGAGCTCTGCTTTCTTAAGCGCCGCTTTTGCCTGCGCTAACGCTGCTTTTGCACTTGCCACTTGCGCTTCGAAAGAAGAAGGCTCGATGGAGTACAACAACTGTCCTTTTTCAACCATCTGACCTTCATCAAAATGGCGCGCTTCAAGATAGCCGGAAACTTGTGCCGTGATATTCGTATCTTCTACTGCTTCAATGCGACCGATGTAAGACTTGCTCGGTTGGTAGTCGATAATTGCGACATCTTGAGTCACAACAAGAGGAGCTTGTCCCCCCTTCTGGGCGTTGGTTGCTTCTCCGCATCCCGCGAGGATAGCTGTTGCCGCCATTAGTGCGACGAGTGGTTTCTTTTGCATGTATATACCGTCTTTATAGAACAGGATTCATTTGAAAATACCCTAACCTTACAGGTGACTTTGTCCGAAAACTTTAAGAAGAAAAATCTAAAGTGTTGCAAAGTGTAAGGGTATGAAACGACTCGCAATCAGAGTGATAATAGGCCCACAAATATTACAACCATGTAAAGACCCGTTGTTTTTCAGCAACAACTGCAAAACGAAGATTATGTGGTTAATTTACTGCCATTTTCAGTTGGCCTTTACGCAGCAAGTTGTTGTATTGGCGTTTTGACTACTTTTTTTAAATGAATGAGTTATTATGCGAGTAATTCAACGCCTGCTACCTAAGAGGACAAGCATGATTTCTAAATGGGAGAAACGTTTTTACCAAATGGCTGAGTTAGTGGCATCTTGGAGTAAAGATCCATCTACGCAAGTTGGCGCGGTAATTACGAAGCAGAACCGCATTGTATCTGTTGGCTTTAATGGCTATCCACATGGTGTTTCTGACAGTGTGGATACAGATGAGAGAGAGTTAAAATATCTGAAAACACTCCATGCGGAAGAAAATGCTATTTTATTCTCAAAACGTGATTTGGATGGTTGTGAGATTTGGGTAACGCACTTCCCTTGTCCAAACTGTGCCGCAAAGATCATTCAAACAGGTATTTCTCGCGTAAGCTGCCCTGAGCAATCGGAAGACTTCTTATCTCGCTGGGGCGACAAGATTCAAGTGAGCCAAGACATGTTCAACCAAGCAGGTGTAGAAGTGAACTGGCTGCCTATCAATGAAATCGAAGAAAAAAGCGTTCGTTAATCCGTTTTTGGAGTTGATAAATTTCTTAGTCAGGTTTGCTGGATTCCGCCAAACCAAATAAATAAGCCCAGACATAACGTCTGGGCTTTTGTTCATCTAACTCAGAACTAACCGTGCTTCTTCGCTGTGAGTTCCGCTATTTTAACGATCACTTGCACCGATTTCTCCATCATTTCGACAGAGATAAACTCATGAATACCGTGGAAATTGTAACCGCCAGTAAAGATGTTCGGACAAGGTAGGCCCATAAACGACAAACGAGCACCATCAGTACCACCACGGATTGGTTTAATCAGAGGCTCTACATCACATTCTTCCATCGCTTGTTTCGCCAAGTCGATGATATGTGGGTATGGCTCAACCATTTCGCGCATGTTGTAGTAGCTGTCGGTTAGCTTCAGCTCAACTGAACCATGCTTCAGCTCGGCATTCATATCATCGACTAACTTCTGCATGAAGGCTTTACGATTTTCAAGACCTTCGCGGTCAAAGTCACGAATGATGTAGCCTAGCTCACTGCGAGCCACACCAAGTTCACCAGATTTTAGGTGGAAGAAACCTTCGTAGCCTTCTGTGGTTTCTGGCGTTTGATCTTCTGGCATTTGTACTTGGAATTTAGCCGCCAAGTTCATCGCGTTAACCAATTTGCCTTTCGCAGTGCCTGGGTGCACGCTTACGCCATGAAAAACAACATCCGCACTGGTTGCATTGAAGTTTTCGTATTCTAACTCACCTTGAGGACCACCATCGATGGTGTAAGCCCATTTAGCACCGAATTTCTCAACATCAAACAAGTCTGCACCACGACCGATTTCCTCGTCAGGCGTGAAGCCGATACAGATATCACCATGAGGAATTTCTGGGTTCTCAATCAACACAGCAACTGCAGACAGGATCTCAGCAATGCCAGCTTTGTTATCCGCGCCAAGCAGTGTTGTGCCATCTGTTGTTATTAGGTTGTGACCATGAAGCTCGTGCAAATCTGGGTACTGTACTGGAGAAAGCACTTCATCACCCAAGCCAAGCGCGATATCACCACCTTGGTAATCTTCGATAAATTGAGGGTTCACGTTTTTACCAGAAGCATCTGGAGCGGTATCCATGTGCGCAATAAAACCGATAGCCGGCACTTCGTAATCGACGTTAGAAGGGAGCGTTGCCATTAGGTAACCGTTGTCACTGAGCGTCACATTGCTTAAGCCAAGCTCAACCATTTCTTTTTTAAGTTGCTGCGCAAACACCAGTTGCCCGCAGCTACTTGGGCAAGCTGATTCATGGGGATTAGATTGAGTATCAAACGTGACGTAGCGAAGAAATCTATCAACTAAATGCTTCATAATTATTCTCATCGTTTTAGGAAAAGAACACTGCACTATACACATTAGATTGTGCGAGAGTTCTATCCAATATAGTTAGATGAGCCATGTTACGCCCCTGCCACAATAAGAAATTGCTTTGAATCAGTTTTTCATTGAATAACGTCTTAAGGTAAACCTAGACCGCTATTGCATTAACTCTTCTGCTAGCTCTCTCCACTCTCTGATTTCATTGTGGAAATGCTTCCATTGCTTGCCTGTCATAGATTGAGCGATAGCTAGAGTAAAGTCATCAGTCTTATCTATATTTCGCTCGATTTTCTTATTCATCTCTACGCCGTAATAGCTTTCTGGCTGAAACAAAAGATTCATGAACATTCTTTGATAAGTAGAACTATCTTGTTGGCTTTGAAATAATAACTCTAGCTCAGTATAAATTGATGCTCGGTATGTTCTCCAATCCGTGGTGTTAAGCTCAACATTTTGGGCTAATACTTTCGCTATTTGTTTCTGTTTATTCGTCGTGGTTCCAATCCAGTTTTCTAGCGCATCCAATGCTGATTCATAAATTATATTCCGGATTTCTTGTTCCGTTTTATCTGCGTATTTTGCGTCTTTTTCATGGTATTTTTTCTTAACATTTTTAAGAAACTGCTGTTGCTGGTCTTCTGTCAGCAATAAGCTGAGGGAAAACAAGTCCGGGGCCGCTTTGTTTACGACTCTTGAGTAATGTTCTTTCAAAGCTTCTCTATTAGTTTTGAGCTTATCAATAGACAGAGTGTCCTTATTCCAAGACTCTAACTCTTTGAGGTGCGCTATGTAACGGGGTAATTCTTCATTTTTGTGCCACGCAGCCAAGCGGTTGATCCTATCCTCAAGTATTGCCTCTTGTTCTCTGTCTAGCGATACATAATCATCAATGTAGTCGATTACGAACCAATCAATATTTTTATAAAACAAGGTTTTTGCGCATCCAAATAACAAAGTGCAGATAGTAATAACGAATATAACCCTGAGCTGTGTTTTGTTAGTACTTAGCATACTTATAAACCATCCATGTTCTCTCTTTACCAATTTAACTTCTATACTGACGATTAAGTGGCAATTAATCGGCAAAGCGGCAAATTTGTTTGCCGCAACATATAAGTATAGAGTTTTAAATTAACGTTTCGTTCACAGTTGTACGATAATCATCAGATATAAATACAAAAATTAAGTGAAATGCTTCAGAAAATGACGCGCTTACTTGGCATATATATTGCTTAAAATACATTAGGTTAGTTTATGGAGGAGTACCATGGCTGCTGCTGAGCAACTGGACACCAGTGTTGAGTATGAGATTCGTTACTTCGAACAAGGAAAGATACATAGTATGAGAGTGGTAGCGGACAACAAAAAAGCTGCGCATGAATACTATTTGGATTGCGGGAAGCACAATAGCGACTTATATTCTATCCGCCCGGATGAGTAAGTGCATATCAAAAAGCCAGCGTAACGCTGGCTTTTTGATAGTGGGAAGCCTATGGCACACCATGTCCTTTTGAAGCGACCCAAACGCGGTACCACTGTTCACGCGTTAATTCGATATTGAGCGCATTGACTGCCGAGTGAACTCGTTCGATCTTACCAGAACCGATAATAGGCATAGGCTTCGAAGGTAATCGGCGTACCCACGCGTAAATCACTTCATCAATACTATTCGCACCGACTTCTTCACGAATGGTTTCTAACTCATTACGAACACGAACGGCTTGCTCTGTGTCCCCCGTAAAAATTGAACCACCACCTAAACATGACCAAGCCATAGGGCGCACACGTAAAGTTTGCATCAGGTCTAGTGTACCGTCATGCGCAACTTCGAAGTTCAGAGGATTGATTTCCACTTGATTAGTGACAAGTGGTTTGCCCAAGCGCGATTGCAAAAGTTCAAATTGACGAGGTGTGAAGTTAGATACACCAAAGTGTTTCACCTTACCGACTTTATGTAACTCTGAAAATGCTTCTGCGACTTCGTCTGCATCCATCAGGACGTCAGGGCGGTGAATCAAGAGCACATCAATTTCATCAACATTCAAACGCTCAAGCGAGTTATTTACTGATTGGTAGATATGCGCAGCACTGGTGTCGTAATGGTTTATCTTACGCTCTGGCGTTTTATCGCCACACAAGTTGATGTCGCATTTGGTCACGATCTGAATTTGCTCACGGACGCTTTTGTCCAGTGCTAATGCTTCACCAAACAGCGCTTCACATTCATAGTTACCGTAGATGTCAGCGTGATCGACCGTCGTAATACCTAACTCAATGTGTTGCTTTAGGAATGACAAACGTTCTTGCGCCGTCATACCCCAATCTACTGCACGCCAATATCCTTGAACCAGCTCAGAAAACTCTGGACCGTTTGGTGCAGTCACTACTTTTGCAACCATGGGTTTCTCTCCTTTTCTTAATCTGATTTCATCCTAGACTTGTTTAACCGTTCACTCAACGGGTAAACTTTCGCAATTCGAACTGGAGTACGAAATATGTCTTTTGCCCAACGACTCGCCACCCTGATTGGTGAAGAAAGTGTCAGCGGTTTCGCTCGACGCGTCGAGGTATCCGAAGCTTTAATCCGAAAGTACCTTAAAGGAAGCGAACCAAGCTTAACCAAAGCTAACCAAATCGCGATGCGCGCAAACTGTTCACTAGAGTGGCTAGCGACTGGCTGTGGTTACTTATACCGTCAAGCAGAAGTCGTAGATATGGAGGCTTACAAACTGGCCTACCAACATGTGATGAACGGAATGATTTCTGAGGTAGAAGAAGCGCAACACCGTAAATTGGTTGCGGGTTATCAGTATCTGCGCGCACATAAAAAGTCAGATGGTTTTTTGGATGAATCTGCTATGGCAACGTTTCTCGCTCTACACCACGAAAACAAAACTGCAGTTTCTTCGGTTTAGAAACGAATAACCTTTAGCTCAATCATCTCGCCATCGCTGTTCAATGTAACTGTTAATCTTGGCTTTGGCGCATCAAACTCGTTAGCTAAAACCCAACTCATGCTGCGTGGCGCTTTCTGCGAATAACGGTTGATAAAGAGAATAAGCTCTTTGTCTACCGTACGAGATAAATTGTCCTTCAAACGCTCTTTGACATCATATCGGTCACCTTGAATCTCAACTCGTGTTAGTACCAGCCCATCTTTTCTCAAATTGAGAATCAATTCATTTAAATTCTGTACCTGATAGTCTGTCAAAAAGGAAAAGCGAATTTCTTCTCCTGTTAAAATCGCCTCACCATAGAGAGGTTGATGGTAATAGTGAAAATCATCCAAACAGAACGCCACGCCTTGCTGATGCACTTCACAGTCATACCAAATACCGCCATCCTCTATAACTTGCTTAACTTGAGAAATTGGGGCATCAGATAGGATGGTTTGCCACCATAAATCTTGACCATGTACGATCTTGGCGAATAGGCCAAAAGAGAGAAGTATAAAAAGAGGAATACGTGGCATTAACGGCCTTGATGATAACTTGAAAACCCTATAGTTAATGCGCATCGCTCAAGATGCAAGAAAAGAGGTCGAGTTTTTAATACAAAAAAAGCGGACCATCTAGTCCGCACGAATCTTTTAGGGTTTGTTGACCTTTCGAGCTGACTTTTGCAGCGAATTGTTGGGTGTTTATACAAGGAAGAGACTTTGCTGTGTAGCGAGCCTACATGAGAAGTCGATAACGCAGTAGAAATGTCCAACAAACGCTGCCCGGAGGGTTCGGCTATTGTGAGCGGACATTAAAAAGGCGCACTTGTGCGTGCGCCTCTGCCTCGTGACTCAATCGTGAGTATGCGAGTTGGGAATTCTACTGATGCTTCCCGACCATAATACGAGGAATTTCTGTAGGGTTTGAATCCATCCAAATTGTGTGTAAAACCTCACATCCCTCCTTTGAAGCAGTCATGTTGCTTTACACTTAAAGCATGGTTCATTTTTCTCAGAAAACAAGTTTCCAAATAAATAAATATCGAAATATATGGGATCGATAGCACAATATTTACCAATATTTGAGTAGGTGATACTGGAACTGCTCAATAGTGGAAAGCTAAATTGCATCTTTACTGATTAGGTCTAGACTCTCGTGAGCGTATAATTTCTTTCGTCCTTCCAAATCATGCTATCAGGAGAATCTGTTAATGACCAAACGCGAGAGAATTGTGAAATCTGTGTTAGCGCACGTACCGAAAGATGCGATTAACCAGTTTGTCTCTCGAGGGTCCACACCCACTTCATTTTCCGTTCTCTTCATGGCAGCCATCGTTGGTACTTTAGCTGGTCTCGTCGGTACTTACTTTGAAATTGCTGTTCACTTTGTATCTGAAACTCGTACTGAGTGGCTTAAAAGCGAAATCGGTAGTGTGCTTCCACTTTGGTTAGCCGCAATCTTGATCAGTGGCGCATTAGCTTTCATCGGTTACTACCTTGTACACCGTTTCGCTCCAGAAGCATCAGGTTCAGGCATTCCAGAAATCGAAGGGGCAATGGACAATATTCGTCCGGTTCGCTGGTGGCGAGTAATACCCGTAAAGTTTTTTGGCGGTATGGGAGCACTAGGCTCGGGTATGGTTTTAGGTCGTGAGGGGCCGACAGTACAAATGGGCGGTGCCGTTGGTCGAATGGTTACCGACATTTTCCGCGTTAAGGACGATGATACTCGACACTCTCTATTGGCATCTGGTGCTGCCGGAGGCTTGGCCGCTGCATTTAATGCGCCGTTAGCAGGTATCATGTTTGTGGTTGAGGAGATGCGTCCCCAATTTCGCTACTCTTTGATTTCAATCCGTGCAGTGATCATCTCGGCTATTATGGCAAACATTGTATTCCGCGCGATCAATGGTCAAGAAGCCGTTATCACCATGCCGCAATACCAGTCTCCAGAATTGCAGTCACTGTGGTTGTTTCTTCTGTTGGGCTCTTTGTTTGGTGTATTTGGTGTACTCTTCAATAAACTGATCACTATCGCCCAAGACAGTTTTGTCGCTTTGCACAAGAACGACCGTAAACGTTACTTAATCACAGGTACGATTTTGGGTGGCGTGTTTGGTTTGCTTCTTCTGTATGTGCCTCAGCTAACAGGTGGTGGCATCGGTCTTATTCCGGACATTACTAACGGCAATTACTCTGTATCAATTTTAGTGATGCTGTTTGTTGGCCGTGTTATTACCACCCTGCTTTGTTTCGGCTCTGGTGCGCCAGGCGGTATCTTCGCTCCAATGCTAGCTTTGGGCACATTGTTTGGTTATGCATTCGGAGCCAGTGCTGACATGCTGCTACCATCGTTGACCATCGAACCTGGCGTCTTCGCGATTGCAGGCATGGGGGCATTGTTCGCGGCAACGGTACGCGCACCGATTACGGGTATCTTGCTAGTTATCGAAATGACCAATAACTACTACTTGATCCTACCACTCATTATTACCAGCTTAGGCGCGGTAATTGTGGCGCAGTTACTTGGTGGGCAACCGATTTACAGCCAACTGCTACATCGTACGCTTAAAAATGACAAGCTACGTCAACAAGACCTGCCTGAAAACCAAGCTTAAGTTAACATCGGCTCCAACTTATCTTTCACCACAAAGATAAATTTGGAGCCGGAAATTCTACTTTTTTGCAACTCTCTACATAAATCCCCTACCAAACTCACAAAACTCCCAATCTCTGAACTTTACTTATCATAATTAAAGGTAAGAAGACGTTAAACTTGTTAGTATTCGCGCGTCAAATTAGAGTAGTTAACCCATTTCTGGAGTCATTTTGAACTGGAAAAGACTTGTGCAGTTTTATAGTGTTCCGCCATCACAAGCGGCTTTGGCACTTGGCATGATAGGGCTTGGACAAGCTTGGGCTTTGTACATTCCAGAGATTGGAGAACCAATAAGACCATTCCTTGCTGCACTCGGAGCAGTGCTTCTTACTCCGGTTCTGCTCAAATACGCCACTAGCCCTCGCCTGTTTATGGCGGACATCAAACACCCACTGAGCGGTAGCTTAATGGCGCCAATGAGCATGGCTTTACTCATGTTGTGTGACTATCTTGCGGTGGTGACACCAATCATCGCATACCCGTTGTGGTTTATCGCTGTGTTACTGCACTTCACTATGATGGTGTTGTTCTTTGGTTTTCAGATCATGAACTTCAAGATGTCGAACATCGTGCCAAGTTGGTTTTTGTACCCAGTAGGCTTGATCAGCTCTTCTCTTGCAGGCTCTCAATTTGGACACAATGTGTTTTCAGAAACTTTGGCTATGATGTGTATCGGTATTTACTTCTTCATGTTGCCATTGGTGTTATATCGCTTGGTGTTCTTTGGTTCCCTACCGCGCCGTGCTCGCCCAACATTGGCGATCATGGCAGCTCCTGTGAACCTTTCTCTGGCAGCCTACCTAGTCAACTTTGCTCAACCCGACCCGATTCTGACAGGCGCATTGGCAGGCATCGCAATCACCATGACGTTGCTGATTTACCTGTGTTACTTCCGGTTAATGCGTTTGAAGTTCCAGCCGTCTATTGCGGCCGTGACCTTCCCTTCCGTAATTAGTGCTATTGCTATGCATCGTCTCACCACTTTTTTTGCCGAATCTCATCCCCATTGGCATTGGTTGCACGATTTTGGATTTCTTGAATTAAGCATTGCCACTGTGCTCGTAGTCTGGGTGTCTGCTGGTTATGTCAAAATGTACTGGCCAGAACTGGTAAGAACGCCTTCAAAACAAACATAAAAAAACGGCCTCACTGCGAGGTCGTTTTCTTTTGTCTTAAGCGAGCAACGTTACCCGATGAACTTTGCCATAAAGTTGCTGGTGTTGGTCACGCTTGACGCTGCCATTACCACCACAATCGCAATGCCTGTCAGCGTTAAATAGGCCGGGTGTTTGTAGTCGCCAACGATGTCTTTTCTGCGTGTCGCCACCAGCATCATACCTAAAACGATTGGCAGAATGATACTGTTAACTAGGCCAGCCAGCATAAGCAGTAGAATCGGCATGTTCATGGTCACTGTGCCAAGAGACGTGATGATAATGAAGCCAATACACCACGCTTTCTCGTTGCGAGCCACGATTGGGAAGAGTGTTTTGATAAGGGAAATCGCCATGTACGAGTTACCCACAACCGAGGTAATCGAAGCAACAAACAATACCAAACCAAAGATAAAGTAACCTACTTCACCAGCTCCTTGAAGGAACGCGTCTGCGGCTGGGTTTGTAGAATCCAAAGTCGCGCCTGTTGCAATCACACCGAACACTGCCATAAACAACAGGATGCGAATCACCACGGCAATAGAAATTCCTGCCCAAGCTGCGGTTTTGATAGCAGGAACGTTGTCTTTACCTTGCAAACCGATATCAACCAAGCGTTGTGCGCCTGTGTAGTAGCCACCAACTGCGCCACCCACAATGGTTAAAGTTGGCAGCAGTAAGCTACCAATATCTGTCGGCATCACCGCTGCGCTCAAGGTCTCCCCCATTGGCGGTAAACTGGTCATCGCGACATACGCAATTAAGATGATCATAAACAAGCCGAGGTAGCGTGCCATTTGGTCCATTCGCTTAGAAGCGTTGTGCACCACAAACAACAAACAACCGACCACGCCTGTGAAGAGAGCTCCCCAAGTCGTATCCACACCCGTTAGCACATTAATACCGAGCGCAGAACCACTGACGTTACCGAAGTTAAACGCAACCGCACCAAGTGCCAGCAGAATGCCCACCACATAGCCCATCCCCGGAGCGACTTTGTTGGCAATGTCTTGAATGCGCATACCAGACACACCCACGATGCGCCACAAGTTCATCACGATACCAAACGTGATAAACATGGATGCAAATACAGGGAATGCCATATCGATTTTGTAGATGTTGGTGAAGACCGCTGTCTGAGTTAAAAAGCCAGGACCAACAGAGGTTGTCGCCATTAGGAACGCTACGCTAAGAATTGCCTTCTTTTGCCAGCTATTTTCCGAGGATTGGATAGAGGTCGGAATGGAAGATTGAATGGTAGTTTGTGTGGTCATGCCAAATCTCAATATTGTTGCCTTTCTATTATTAGAAAAAAGAAAGACAACTGACCGAGATCAGCTGAACTTGAAGATTCAGATAAGCAAATCAAATAAGAGAGAAAGCCCTCGCAACCGTTTGCTGGGCGCGGATATTAAGGGTAACTCAGATAACTGTCAATACGAAGTTCGATAAATGATTTTTGTCGCCTCCAGTCCGTCTTATCTATGACTTTCAGATAGATACAAAAAAGGATGGCGTTTGCCATCCTCTTAGAAACTTGCTTAGTTACTTAACGTAAACCGTGGAGAAACTCGGCACGTGTCGCTGGGTTGCTTTTGAAAATACCGCCCAATGCTGTTGTTGTCGTTTCGCTAGTTGCATCCATCACACCTCGAGATTTCACGCAGTAGTGGGTTGCGTCAATCGTCACCGCGACATCATCAGACTCGAGCAACGTTTGTAGTGCAACAAGGATTTGCTGAGTCATACGCTCTTGTACTTGTGGACGCTGCGCGAAGAAGCGAACAATACGGTTGATCTTCGATAAACCAATGATTTTACCACGCGGGATGTACGCTACGGCAGCTTTGCCATCAATGGTCACAAGGTGGTGTTCACAGGTACTGGTCACTGTGATGTCCTTCACGCGAACCATTTCGCTCACGTTCATCTTGTTCTCAATCACAGTGATTTTAGGAAAGTTGGAGTAATCCAGACCAGAGAAGATTTCATCAACGTACATCTTAGCAATGCGGTGAGGGGTTTCTTCTAGGCTATCGTCGGTAAGGTCAAGTTGAAGTAGACCTAAGATCTCACGCATGTGGTGTTCGATCTTCTCTTTCTTCTCTTCACGACTTACGCTGTTTGGACGCATTGGCGTTTCCAAACCGCGTTGCTCTAGCGCTTCTTTTACTAACTTCGCTGACTCGCTAAGACCTGACATTCCACTTCCTCTTTTGTTACTTCCGCTTTGATACGAACCCAATCAAAATTGCATTCATACTTTTCGCTTTGAGCTGCTCAGTTTGTGTCTTCACACCAAGGCACATCAAATGTAGGTACTGAGCTGATTTTCTTGAGCTCCGCAGGTTTTTTACCCCTTTCGGATGGCTGACAAGGATACTCGGATTTTTGAATAATTACACCCATATTTTATAGGTGGACATTCTTAGGGTCTGTTGATCTTTCGAGCTGATTTTTGCAGCGAATTGTTGGGCATTTATGCTAGGCAGAGACTTTGATGTGTAGTTAGCCTACATTTGATGTGTAGTTAGCCTACATGAGAAGTCGATAACGAAGTAGAAATGACCAACAAACGCTGCCCAAAGGGTTCGTCTAAAATCGTTTTATGCTTTGTTAAGGAGTATTTGCTTAGAATGACTAGGCTACACACTCCTTGCCTCGCCTAAAACGATTTTGACTAGGCGCCCCCATCCGAACAAAATTTAACCATGAAAGATTAACAGACCCTACTCAGTCCCCTTTTTATGGTAAAGTTGCCACAAAACAAAAGAACACAGGATTTTCTCAATGGGCTGCTGCGACGCACCTGGCTTGATGCCAATTGAAGAAGCGATGGATAAAATGCTATCGCGAATCAAACCTATCCAAACTACGCTTTCTCTTCCACTTGCTGATGCTCTTGGCTTTGTACTGGCAGAAGACATCTTGTCTCCTATTCACGTACCGCCATTCGATAACTCAGCAATGGATGGCTACGCTATTCGCATTCAAGATCTTGAGTCATCTTCTGTTTTGCCTCTGGCAGGTAAATCATTTGCAGGACAACCTTTTGAAGGTGAATGGCCTCAAGGTACCTGTGTTCGCATCATGACTGGCGCAAAAATCCCACAGGGTTGTGATGCCGTTATCATGCAAGAAAACACAGAAGTAACGGATGCTGGCATTCAGTTCAACCAAACTGACGTGAAACCGCAAAACAACATCCGCCCAACAGGTGACGACATCAAACAAGGTGACATCGTACTGGCAAAAGGCGCACGTTTAACACCTCGCGATATTCCGATGATTGCGTCTCTTGGTGTAAGCCATGTGACTGTAGTACGTAAGCCAAAAGTTGCTTTCTTCTCTACAGGTGATGAGCTTAAACCACTGGGCGAATCACTAGACGAAGGCCAAATCTACGACAGCAACCGTTACGGTATTAAACCGCTTATTGAGAACTTCGGTTGTGAAGCCGTTGATCTTGGCATCATTCCAGATTGCCCAGAAACTCTAAAAGCAACCTTTGAACAAGCGCAAACATTGGCAGATGTGGTCGTGACCTCAGGCGGTGTCAGTGTAGGCGAAGCGGATTACACTAAAGACATTCTTGAAGAGCTTGGTGAAATTGGCTTCTGGAAGCTAGCAATCAAGCCGGGTAAACCTTTCGCATTTGGTAAGCTAAGTACAGCTTGGTTCTGTGGTCTGCCGGGTAACCCTGTTTCTGCCGTGCTCACCATGTACGTGCTTGTTCAACCGATGCTGGCAAAACTTTCAGGTCACACTGAATGGAAAGCACCTGAGTCTATTCCTGCAACAACCAAAACCGCCTTTAAGAAAGCACCGGGGCGTACCGATTACCAACGTGGTATCTACACATTAGAAGATGGCAAGTTTGTGGTTGAAACAACGGGCAACCAAAGCTCTGGCGCATTCCGCTCAATGAGCCTAGCGAACTGTTTTGTTGTATTGGAACGCGAACGCGGCCGAGTTGAAGTGGGCGAAACGGTTCAGATTCAACTATTCAACTCAACCCTTTACTAGGAAATCGTTGTGGATATTCTTTCCGATCAGGAAATGCTGCGTTACAACCGCCAAATCATTCTTCGTCAATTTGACTTTGATGGGCAAGAAGCACTCAAACAAGCGTCAGTGTTGATGCTAGGTGCTGGCGGTTTAGGCTGCGCATCAAGCCAATATTTGGCCACTGCCGGTGTCGGTAAAATAACGCTGATTGATGATGATATCGTCGAGTTGTCTAACCTTCAGCGCCAAGTGCTGCATCACGATGCGGATGTTGGCCGTAAGAAGGTAGAATCGGCGGCAGATGCACTACGCGAACTTAACCCGCACATCATTGTAGATACCATCGCAAAGCGTCTTGATGATACAGAGCTAAAAGGCTTGATCGAGCAGCACACAATTGTTGTTGATGCATCAGATAACGTAGATACGCGTAATCAACTTAACCGCTTGTGTTTTGAGACCAAAACACCGCTAATTTCAGGTGCGGCCATTCGCATGGAGGGACAAGTAAGCGTGTTTACTTACGATGACCCAGCGCAACCATGTTATCAGTGCCTGAGTGCCTTGTTTGGCAGCGGTGCACTAAGTTGCGTTGAAGCTGGAGTAATGGCGCCTGTTGTCGGTATTGTCGGTGCAGTTCAAGCGATGGAAACGATTAAAGTGATTGCTAACTACGGGCAACCAAAGAAAGGTAAAATCCTGATTTTGGATGCGCTCAGCATGTCTTGGCGAGAAATGAATCTGATGAAAATGCCAACCTGTCCGGTTTGCGGTTAGTTCTATACCCAAGTCCCCCCAAGATGCTTGGGTATACACTTCAAATCACTCCCAAAAAGCCCAACACCGAGTTGGGCTTTTTCTCATTTTGACAATCATAAATAAAACCCCTTCTCACTTCAAAATCAATTCTTTAAAAATCAAAGCTTTAAAATATGGCACATTCCTTTCATTGCATATATCACAAACCAATGAGAGGGTGAATTATGAAAAAGATGTCACTATTACTCGGGCCGCTACTGGCGAGTGCATACGCACAAGCCGCTCCGTTTGATACATGTCCAAGCAAGGCGTATCTTTTCCAATCAGCTCCAGTTCAAATCTATGGCGTCAACTTAGTGACAGGCTCAACGACTCTTTTAGAGGACGACACGGGGTTAGCTTCGGGCATTAACGGTGTGGGTTTTGACTTTACTGACCGTTACATTTATGGCTACGATACGACAAATAAGAAAATCGTTCGACTGGGTAAAGACTTTCAAGCTGAAACACTGAACGTTTCGGGTTTGCCTACAGACCATACCTTCTTTGTCGGAGACGTCTACAATCACGTTTACTACTTGTATCGCAAAGGTAAAGGCTTATTCTCTATCGATCTCTCCCCGCTTGACTCGGATCCAAACGCAACGCTAAGCGTCGAAAAAATCACATCAACGGCTAGTGTTACCCTAACAGACTTTGCTTTTCACCCAGGCGATGGCTCACTTTACGGCATTGATAATAATTCAGGTGTCCTGTATGAGTTCAATCCTAGCAACGGTAACGCAACAGCTATTGGTGATACCGGCGAAACAGGCACATTTGGCGCTGGTTACTTCGATGTGAACGGCAACTACTATGTTTCACGGAACCAAGACGGTAAGATCTACCGCATCGACTTATCTTCAGATAACTCAGCCAACATTGCTGCAGGTATTGTCCCTGCTGTTGAGTTTGTCTCTAACGGTCCAAGCTCAAACAAAAATGATGGTGCGCGTTGCGCGAATGCCCCTATTATTGATGAAGATGACCCCATTGATTTTGGCGATGCTCCCGATAGTTACAGTACAACGCTTGCTTCGAATGGCCCCCGCCACGAAGTAGACGGCGTAACTTGGTTGGGCCCTTTAGCGCCAGACGGCGACGCTGATGGTCAAGTCGCACCTTCAGGCGATAACAAGGTCGGCATTGCAGATGAAGATGGTGTGGGTTTTGTCTTCGCTCTTGATCCAGGCGTCGGATCTGTAGTGACAGTGAACGCGTCAACTTCCGGTTATTTGAACGCTTGGTTCGATTGGAATCGTGATGGTGACTTTGATGATGAAAACGAACATGTATTCACTGACCAGCTTCTATCACCAGGCAACAATGTCTTGCCATTTACTGTATCCATGACCGCCACTGCTGGTAACAGTTGGAGCCGTTTCCGCTTTAGCCAACAAACTGGGCTCAACTACGATGGAGGTTCGACATCTGGCGAGGTAGAAGATCATCCCATTACGATTACCAATAACGGTTACTCTATTCAGCATTTTCCAAGTGCAAGTGGCTACGCGACTGTTGCTTATGAAGATAACTGGCCGTATACCGCAGACTACGATATGAATGATCTCGTTATGAAATTTAATATCAAGGAAACCAGTTTAAGCGGCGAAGTAAAAAACATTAAGATTGTTGGGGATTTGGCTGCATATGGCGCAAGTTATAGCAACGGTTTTGCGTTTCGACTGCCAGGAATATCTAGAAGTGATATTAACTCATCCATCTCAACGCTCTCTTACAATGACGTTATTCAAGACAGTAACGGTTTGGAAAATGACGCCAGTGAAGCAATTTTTATTATTCACGAAAACTTAAGTGACTATGCTTCATCCAGTTGTAAGTTCTTCCGAACACAAGAAGGATGCAACGATAATACAACATTCTCGTTCACTTTAGATATCTACCTAAATGACGATGTGGATACCAGTAGCCTGCAGGCTATGCCGTATGACCCTTTCATATTCGCAACACCAAACACATATCACGGCGATGGGATTACTTTTCAGCCTGGGCGTAAGTGGGAAGTGCACCTCGCCGATCAAAGCCCTACAGAAAAGTTTGATGGAAACAACTTGTTCGGCATTGGCGTAGATGCTAGCAACCCTTCTACAGGTACCTACTTTAAAACAGCCAACAACCTCCCCTGGGCACTACTCATTGTAGAAAACTGGCAATGGCCTCTAGAAACCGTCGATCTTGTTGAAGCCTACCCCTCATTTGCAGGTTATGCAGAATCAGGAGGAACCCAATCAACAAGTTGGCATCAACTCCCTCAAGCAAGCAAATGTTATACGCCATAGGAGGCCGTAATATGAAACGTTATTTTGCTCTAAATACTATCCTATTACTTGCGGCATGTGGCGGCGGTGACAGTGGTGGTAGCTCAACACCACCGACTACGCCAACTCCTGTGAAGGCACCTACAATGCACGAACTTGAAGTGCCTGATGGATTTGACTATAGCCCAGTGGTTAAGGGGGCGTTAAGCGTAGACATTAGCAACTATTCGACTAAAAGAGCTCATTTAACTATCTACACAAACTTTAAGAGTGATGGTTCAGACCGCTATATAGCAGACTACAACAGTGTTATTGCATCTGCTTCACTCAACCAAGGAGCCACCAAACTTAGGTATTCAACATCAGATAGCCAAGGACAGTTATTAGTAGAAATTTGGTTGCTCGACCAAACTCAACCACTACAGAAAGTCATTACTAAAGAAGAAACAAACTGGGTACTTTAAATTGTTCAAATATTGAACTGGAGCGCATTATCTCTTTGATAGTGTGCTTTTTTTATTGTAAAACAAAGAGGTGTTAAAAAAGGCAAGGACGTAAATGGATAACGCAAAGGTATACATTTGTTCGTTTCTGGCATTGACCGTTGTATTGCTAGTGTTTTTACTGCTTAGCAAGTCAGAAAGTGAGCAAAGTATAGTAACGATGACGGTAGAAAGTAATACTTTGACGCAATCTCTCGACGGTCACAGGCGATACTTAGTTGTGCGATCCGAACAATATGGTCAGCAAAGAGTATCTGTACCACCATCCTCAGACTGCCCTGTAGGTGCCAATGCCTCATTCGAAGTAACGTCTACACTAATTTCTGCTACGCATTTCAAGTTTCTAAGCTGCCGATACGAATAGTTACGAATACATTCATATAATCTCACTGCCCCGTAAAAAAGATAGGTTCACAAAATGAGTAATCTGATTTCAGCAATACAACTTAAAGAGTTAATGGAAACCAGATCGGTAAAACTCCTAGATGCGAGCATCACATTCCAGATACCTTCAGAAGCACCAAAAATAACCGACCAATGGATAGCTGGCTCAATACGATTTGATTACGACCATGACTTTTGTGCACCCGATTCAGACCTACCTCATATGATGCCCAGCGTAACGGTATTTCAAAAAAAAGCTCGAGCGCTAGGGCTAAATAACAGCGATTGTATCGTTGTTTATGACAACTCAGGAACACTCGCGTCACCTCGAGCATGGTGGATGTTATCCGCGATGGGGGCAAAAAATGTATTAGTGTTGAACGGAGGTTTACCCGCTTGGATTGAAGCAGGGTTTGAAACCGTTGAAAAACTTAATGAACCGCAAGATGGTGGAAGTTTTCTGGCCAAAAACAACGCATCTGCATTTATCTCCGCTGCAGAGGTACTCAAATTTTCAACAGAGCAATCTGCCAATATTCTAGACGCGCGATCTAAAGCTCGTTTTTATGGGGAAGTGCCCGAACCAAGAGAAGGTTTACGTAGTGGTCACATACCACATTCAATAAATTTGCCGTTTGGTCGCCTACTCAATAATGGGGCTTTTAAACCGCTTGAAGATCTTAGAGATGCATATGCGGATTTAGATTTAGATGCTGATAAGCCACTGGTGTTCAGTTGTGGGTCTGGCGTAACTGCATGCATTCTATTGCTTGCTGCTCACGAAATAGAGTTTCGTAACCTCTCCATATACGATGGGTCTTGGACAGAATGGGGCGCAGACTCCTCACTACCAATTAAATGCGAATAAGATAACTAAGAAGTAATGTATGGCTGGAATTAAGAAAAATATTTGGACTCTTTACCTAATACTGCTAGCAGCCAGTATCGGATTATTCCTTTTATTTGGCCATTATCATTACGAATCAAATTTAAACAAGTACAAAGACAAGCAACTGCTCCAGCTTGAACTTTTTTCCAACTCTGTTGAATCGCTTTTAAAAGGGCAAGAATCATTACTTGAAGTTGTTGGGTACCAGCTTGTTAACCAAAATGATTTTACTCGCACAGCAGCACTTCAAATTCGCCCAATATTAGACAACTTATTGAATATTCACCCTGTAATCGCAGGGTTCGGCTTGGCAAACCCCAATGGTGACTTTCTTGCGGTTAGTTCAAACTTAAACCTATCCAA
Source organism: Vibrio rotiferianus (assembly GCF_002214395.1). Classification (NCBI taxonomy): domain Bacteria; kingdom Pseudomonadati; phylum Pseudomonadota; class Gammaproteobacteria; order Vibrionales; family Vibrionaceae; genus Vibrio; species Vibrio rotiferianus. The sequence continues at coordinate 1,534,403 of NZ_CP018311.1, read as the reverse complement.
ACTACATAACCTTAAGCAAGATCCTGTAACAAGAGATACATTTATTGAAGCTTTAGGCTCCGATAGAATGATTCTTGGCAGAACCTACTTTATGCCAGCACTTGACTCTATGGTTATTCCAATAAGAAAAGCCATTCGAGATAGCAGAGGTAATACACTTGCCGTCATGACGGCAGGATTAAAAATGAACTCCACACTGGTTTTTCGAAGTGATGTTCATGCCCATCAGCATAATCAAGTGAGCCTAATACGTGAGGACAGCTACCTCATGTTTACTTCTTCATCTGGAGCTTCTTACAGAAATTATCAACAACCAGTAACGACCTCGAACCAAAAAATTCTAAAATCTTTATTTGAAGAGGAGCTAGGCTTAACCCCGGAGCAAGTAAGAACATCTAATAAGACATACAATATCGTTAGCTCCCATCCAAAAGTAGACAAGCTCATTACACTAAAATATCTCCCGGACTACTCTTTATGGGCAATTTCGTCTACTAGCCTGAGTTATATTCAAAGCACATTTCTAGAGCAATTTTCGCTATATTTCTTAGTTTTCATCTTTATTCAAGCGGGCTTCTATGCGCTGGTTAAGTCCATTGCTAGCAATGAACTGGCGACTAGACAACAACTCTATTTTCAGGCGACTCACGACACATTAACAGCCCTGCCTAATAGAGAGTACTTGAGGGACAATATTCACAAATGGACAGACGGCAAAGCCGAGCCATTTGCTCTCTTATTTGTTGATATGGACAACTTCAAATCAGTTAACGATACGCATGGCCATGAGTTTGGCGATCTTGTTTTGAAGCAAATAGCCAGACGACTCAAACATTTTGACTCTCACAGGCGCCTAATCGTTCGAGAGGCCAGTGATGAGTTCATTATTTTGACCAAAGCGATAGATGAAGAGCAATTGAAACAATTTGCTCGCGAATTAATTATGACTTTATCGCAACCTTATGCCATTACAGACAACCAATTCTTGTTGAGTTGCAGCATCGGCGTTTCTCACTATCCTGAGCACGGTAAAGATTTAGACGCTCTATTGCTTTCTTCCGATATTGCCATGTACAAAGCGAAGCAAGAAAGAAACGCATACTGCCTTTTTAATGAAGAGATGCAGGCTCAACACCTAAGAAAAATGAGAATTGAGCAGCGCCTACGTATTGCGGTTGAGCATCGAGATATCTTTATGGCTTACCAACCACAACTTTGTAAACAAGGTAAAGTGTATGGAGCAGAAGCGTTAGTGCGCTGGATTGACCATGAATTAGGCTTTGTACCACCAAATGAGTTTATCCCAGTTGCCGAAAGCTCTGGGTTAATGGTTAGATTAGGCAGACTGATTCTAGAAAAAAGCATCGAAGATATCGCCAGCTTATACACAAATGTAGAGCAACCAATTCGCATATCGGTAAATATATCGGTCAAACAATTTCTACAAAGAGACTTTATTGAACACCTAGTATCAACACTTAATGCTCACAATGTATCTAGTCACGTTATAACGCTTGAGATTACAGAAAACTTATTTATTGAAGATCTAGATAAGTTTTCACCAATCTGTCAGCAATTACACCTGATGGGTTTCCAAATATCGCTTGACGACTTTGGTACAGGTTACTCCTCTTTGAGTATGCTTAAAGCCTTGCCAATTGATGAGCTGAAAATTGACAAAAGCTTCATCGACAACATTGAAACTGACGAGAAAGCCCTCAACATGGCAAAAAACATCATCGATATTGGCAAAAACTTTGGTATGACTGTACTCGCCGAAGGCGTCGAAACCTTAAAACAGCAAGAAAAACTAACCCAATGTGGATGCGATTTATATCAAGGGTATCTTTTTTCAAAACCAATACCAATTGATGAGTTAGAGAGCTATGTAATGCAAAACCAAAAAACAAAAGAAGCCACCATATAGGCGGCTTCTGCTCGGCTTTAAGTACTGCGCTAGTTTTGCATTTCCTTATACATTACTTCAACAAGCTCGCCTTTCGGGTCACCTGATAACTCCCACGTAAAGATACCGCCAAGATTAGTTTGCTTCGCCCAATCTGCTTTGGCTTTGATAGAACGTTTATCTTCAAATGAGATGAACACTTTCTTGTCTGGATTCCATAAGTAAGGGGCTTGAGACTGTTCATCGTACTTATATTGGTAACCTTGTTTTGCGCTGTAGTTCTTCATAAGGTCCCAGAACATGAAGTAGCCATTCTCACCAGTACCAAACTGTGCGCCTTGTTCAGAAACTAGGTCTTGCGTTGGTAGGTCACCAGAGAAATCTTTAGTTCCTTGCCAACCGCGACCATAAAACGCAGCGCCAATCACCAATTTTTCGCTCGGAATACCCAGCTCAATCATTTGATTAATGAACACGTCAGCGCCCATGCCCCACCAACTGCGGTCAGTCGCATGCAAGTTAGTGGTATGCCCTGTTTGTTGCCCCCAAGCACCAAGGAAGTCATACGTCATGGCAAACATATTGGTCAAGTAAGGCTGGGCGGCTTTCCAGTCAATGCCCGCGGCTTTTGGACCGACACCCACCGCTGTTGAAAGCTCATACTCGCGCTTGGTCTTTTTCGCTAGCGCATCTAGATCACCACGCATGGTTTTAACGAGGTAAGTGAAAGCGTCGCGCTCTAAAGCTTTCTGCTCATCCGTAAGCTTGGTATCTGGATTCCAAGGCGAAGTCGTTAAGCCGCCGCCACCTGGGTATTCCCAATCCAAATCTATACCATCAAAGAAATCGTACTTTGCAATCAACTCGACAGCCGTTTTAGAGAACTGATCCATTGCTTGCTGGTTTTTAGCCATCGCGTGGAAAGGCTCTGACATGGTCCAGCCACCAAAAGAAGGGAGAATTTTTAGATCAGGATGTTGCTTCTTAAGCTCGGCGAGTTGAGCGAAGTGCCCTTTATATGGCACATCAACAGAAACAGGACCAAAGTCTTTTTCTAGTGCCGCCTCGGTATCAACCAGAATCGCGCTATACGGTTCTTTACCTTCACACTGTTTTGCGACCAGTTTTTGTATGGTTTCTGACGCGCCAGTATGAGGACCACACATACTCAAAAACGCGTAGATAATATGAGTCAGGTTGTCAGCTGGAATGTCTTTTACCGTATATGGGTTATCTGCGTTAGCGTACTGCCAGTCAGCAAAATAGCCTGCCACGACTTTTTGCTCGGCTTGCGCCATGCCTGTTAACCCCGTAAATAGCGCAGCTGCGAGAAGTGTCTTTTTCATAGTTTCCTCCAGAGTAATTAACTACAAACTACTCCTGAGGATTATTTTTAACTTGGAAACGAAATCAGGCTGCGAGTCATTTATAAATCCTCGCAGCCGGATTACATAAGTTGCATATTATTTGTGCTAAATCTCTGATGTACTGTTGTCATGCATTTGCTCGTCCAAGTTCAGGACCGTTAGAGCGTTACTTACGCTGGTTGCAATCACGTCGATGGCTCCGGTTCTTAAAGCGCCTAATAACGCCAATGGCTTACTGTTTTCGGCCGCAATCGCAATTACTTCTGCAATAGGCCTAAACTCTTCAATACCTAAGCCGATTACTCGGTCACTCATCACTGTGTTCGCTACGCTACCGTGGATATCAAAGAAGTCGTAACCAGCAAAATCGCCGACAACGCCTTGCATCAAACGAGATTGAACCACTTCGTCTGGTGTGAACCAGCCAAGGTCAACCATGTAGCTGTTTTCACTCATGTCGCCGATACCAACAAGAGCGACATCCGCTTTGCGCGCCAAGTCTAGAGTCTGCTTAACGGTAGCGTTTTGCATAAAGGCGACCTTCTGCTCTCGGTTTTCAGCATAGGCAGGCGCGTATAGGGTTTCTGATGTGCCGCCGTATTTCTTGGCGAATTGTCGGCAAATGTGGTCCGCGTTGAACATACCGCCACGAGGGTGAATCCCGCCGATACCGCATACAAACTTACAATCGCGCGGCGTAATAACACCAATGTGGTGAGCTACAGAAGACACGTTACGCCCTTGCCCAACAGTTACCACCATGCCGTTTTTTAGGGTGCTAGTGAGGTAGTTAGAAACCAACCCAGAAACTTGTAAGCGTTGTGCTTCCTCGTTGGGTTGATCTAATGCCACCAACGCTCGTTTCACACCAAAGCGTTCGATGAGACGCTGCTCTATCTTGGCGCTGAACACTGGGTGGTACTTTACGGTAATTTCAACAATGCCTTCATCACGAGCTTGTTTAAGCATTCGCCCAACTTTGGCTCGTGATATGGAAAACTTTCTAGATATCTCTTCCTGTGTAGCACCATCTTGATAGTAGGCAACGGAAATCTCCGTTAATAAGTCCGTGCTTTCAATAGAAATATCTTGGTTTGAACTGCTCATGGTTTTTCTCGCCCTTTTAGAGGATCGACATTGTATGCATTAGTGAGCATCCGCTCATTGACTTAGCATATGTTCCTTTTCAATTTAACCGCTACATTTGCTCAGTGCAATGACATTTTCTCACGCTATGTTTTGATGTTTTTTGTTGGCGCTCAAGCCTTGAGCAATAAGGGCAAACGTTTATTTGGATTACAGTCTGAACGAACAGTAAAAAAACGTTGATGAAGTTCACTTAAAGTCAGTTTCGACGATTGACATTCGCACTAGATAAGATAAATATGGATTCATCATTTACTCAGCTACCGATCAAATGCTCATAGCAAATGTTCGGTGCCGAAATTTTCCGTAGTTGGCTGAGAAGATGTCTCGTTAATTATGATGAGACGATTAGCCGACACGCTTGCAAATGCACAAGTCGTGGTTATCAAAACCACACTTAAGCCCATTTATATAGGATGATCGATTATGAGCAACAAGTTAGAGCAACTTCGTAAACTAACAACAGTAGTAGCAGACACTGGTGAAATTGACGCTATCAAAAAATACCAACCAGAAGATGCAACAACGAACCCATCTCTTATCCTAAAAGCAGCTCAAATCGAAGAGTACGCACCTCTAATCGACGCTTCTATCGAATACGCAAAAGCGCAAAGCAGCGACAAAGCACAGCAAGTTCAAGACACTTGTGACATGCTTGCTGTAAACATCGGTAAAGAAATCCTAAAAACAATCCCAGGTCGTATCTCTACTGAAGTAGATGCTCGTCTATCTTACGACATGGAAGGCAGCGTAGCGAAAGCACGTCAATTAGTGAAAATGTACAACGATGCAGGCATCACTAACGACCGTATCCTTATTAAATTAGCTTCAACTTGGGAAGGTATCCGCGCAGCTGAGATCCTAGAAAAAGAAGGCATCAACTGTAACCTAACGCTTCTATTCTCATTCGCTCAGGCTCGTGCTTGTGCTGAAGCTGGCGTATTCCTAATTTCTCCATTCGTTGGTCGCATCATGGACTGGTACAAAGCGAAAGAAGGTCGTGACTTCGAAGCTCAAGAAGATCCAGGCGTACTATCAGTTACAACAATCTACAACTACTACAAAGAATACGGCTACAACACAGTAGTTATGGGAGCAAGCTTCCGTAACATCGGCGAGATCCTAGAACTTGCAGGTTGTGACCGTCTAACTATCGCTCCTGCTCTACTTGCAGAGCTAGAAGCAGCGGAAGGCGAAGTTGTTGAGAAACTGGTTGATTCTAAAGGCGCGAAAGAGCGTCCAGCAGCAATGACTCACGCTGAATTCCTATGGGATCACAACCAAGATGCAATGGCTGTTGAGAAACTGGCTGAAGGTATCCGTAACTTCGCTGTTGACCAAGGTAAACTAGAAGCAATGATCGAAGCTAAGCTTTAATTGCTTACCAAAAGCGAGTAGCCAGTCTACTCGCTTTTAGCATCAGCGTTTTACTCAAAAAATTCTATTTGAACTGGTTTCGACGAGTTCCCTCTATTTAAATCAAATATCGAGAAGTAAATACTATGGATCGTAAATATCTAGCTAATGCAATCCGTGCACTAAGCATGGACGGTGTTCAACAAGCTAACTCTGGTCACCCAGGTGCACCTATGGGTATGGCTGACATCGCTGAAGTTCTTTGGCGCTCTCACCTAAACCACAACCCATCAAACCCAGAGTGGGCTGACCGCGACCGTTTCGTACTGTCTAACGGCCACGGCTCTATGCTTATCTACTCTCTACTGCACCTTGCAGGCTACGAGCTATCTATCGACGATCTGAAGAACTTCCGTCAGCTTCACTCTAAGACTCCTGGTCACCCAGAGTACGGTTACGCACCTGGTATCGAGACAACAACAGGCCCTCTAGGTCAAGGCATCACTAACGCTGTTGGTATGGCAATGGCTGAGAAAGCACTAGCGGCTCAGTTCAACAAAGAAGGCCACGACATCGTTGACCACTTCACTTACGTGTTCATGGGTGACGGCTGTCTGATGGAAGGTATCTCGCACGAGGCATGTTCTCTTGCTGGTACACTAGGCCTTGGTAAACTGATCGCATTCTGGGATGACAACGGCATCTCTATCGACGGTCACGTTGAAGGTTGGTTCTCTGACGATACACCTAAGCGTTTTGAATCGTATGGCTGGCACGTAATCCCTGCTGTAGATGGTCACGATGCAGAAGCAATCAACGCTGCAATCGAAGCGGCAAAAGCAGATCCACGCCCTACTCTTATTTGTACTAAGACTATCATCGGTTTTGGTTCTCCAAACAAATCTGGTTCACACGACTGTCACGGTGCGCCACTAGGTGCTGAAGAAATTGCAGCAACACGTAAAGAACTAGGTTGGGAGCACGGTCCTTTTGAAATTCCGCAGGAAGTCTACGCAGAATGGTCAGCGAAAGAAGCAGGCGCAGCTAAGGAAGCAGCGTGGGACGAGAAATTTGCAGCTTATGAAGCAGCGCACCCTGAGCTGGCAGCTGAATTCAAACGCCGCGTAAACGGTGACCTACCTGCACAGTGGGAAGAGAAAGCAAACCAAATCATTGCTGACCTTCAAGCAAACCCAGCGAACATCGCATCACGTAAAGCATCTCAAAACGCACTAGAAGCGTTTGGTCAAATGCTTCCAGAGTTCATGGGCGGCTCAGCTGACCTAGCGCCTTCTAACCTGACTATGTGGTCTGGCTCTAAGTCTCTAGAAGCGAACGACTTCTCTGGTAACTACATCCACTACGGTGTACGTGAATTCGGTATGACAGCGATCATGAACGGTATCGCACTACACGGTGGTTTCGTTCCTTACGGCGCGACATTCCTAATGTTCATGGAATACGCACGTAACGCAATGCGTATGGCTGCTCTGATGAAAGTTCAGAACATCCAAGTTTACACGCACGACTCTATCGGTCTTGGCGAAGATGGTCCAACTCACCAACCAGTTGAGCAAATCGCGTCTCTACGTCTGACTCCAAACATGAGCACATGGCGTCCATGTGACCAAGTTGAGTCTGCGGTAGCTTGGAAACTAGCAATTGAACGTAAAGATGGTCCATCAGCACTTATCTTCTCTCGTCAAAACCTAGCACAACAAGAGCGTACTGCTGAACAAGTTGCAGACATCGCAAAAGGTGGTTACATCCTGAAAGACAGCGATGGTAAGCCTGAGCTAATCCTAATCGCGACTGGTTCAGAAGTTGAGCTAGCTGTGAAAGCGGCAGAACAACTAACCGCTGAAGGTAAGAAAGTACGCGTGGTTTCAATGCCAGCTACTGATACTTTCGACAAGCAAGACGCGGCTTACCGTGAATCTGTACTGCCTTCAGACGTGACTGCACGTGTTGCTGTAGAAGCAGGTATTGCAGACTTCTGGTACAAGTACGTTGGCTTCGAAGGTCGCATCATCGGTATGACAACATTCGGTGAATCTGCGCCAGCAGACCAATTGTTCGAAATGTTTGGTTTCACTGTAGAAAATGTAGTGAATACAGCAAAAGAAGTTCTAGCTTAACCGCTTAGTATTATCAGTTTTCTCTATTGCGAAATTGAAAACTGCAAAGCCCCGCTTAGGCGGGGCTTTATTTTATCTATCCATTTTCAACAATGATTCGCAAAACCAAATTGAATTCACTTTTCTTCAAACTGATTCGCAAGTCGATAAAAGTCTTGAACTTGCTCTTTCAACTGCTTACTGTTTTGCTCTACAGAATGCGTCGCCGCTAGGTTCTGCTCTGCTGTCGAGGCAATAGAATGAATGTGCTGATTCACGTCACTAGATAACTGCAACTGTTTATTGGCAGAGTCCGCGACATTAACCATCAAACCACTCATGGTTTGCATCATCTGCTCTACCTCAGACAAACGCAATGCGCTTTGCTCAGCGACATTTGAGCACGTGTCAGTTTGTTCTTTGTTGGCAATAATATCTTTCTGCCAGCCCTGAATCGTTGTCAACATGGTGTCGATGGATGCTTTAATTTGCTCAGTCGCATTTGAAGTACGCCCAGAAAGCGCTCTTACTTCATCAGCAACAACAGCAAAGCCACGACCTTGTTCACCCGCCCGCGCTGCTTCGATTGCAGCATTAAGCGCTAACAGGTTAGTTTGATCGGCTATCCCCCCAATCTCTTCCATTAATTGACTTACCTTTTGTGCTTGATCGCTCAATTGGTATGTCGTTTCGGTCGCTTTCTCAGCTTGTAAGCTAAGTTGAGCTAAGTTGGTATGGGTTTGGTCGATGGTCTCTTTCGCCATCAGGCATGACTGCAACGTATCATCTATCAATAGATGCGCATCGTTCGTGCTGGATGAAACCGAGTTTGCAGAAGCTTCCATCGACTCAGTCGCGTCTCGAACTTGCCTTATGTCTTTGTTCTGCTGAGTTAACGCCGCTGATACTTCTGCTGTGGTACTGTTAAGCTCTTCCGCACAGCTTTGCAATGGTAGCGCGGAATCGGTCATACGCCCTAGAACGGTACGGATGCGAGCTGAAAGCATCTTGATGTGAAAGTCGGCAATCGAGAATTGATTATTACCGGAATACACGAGGCGGCTAACACTATCGTATTGAGCTTGCAGATTTTTAAACTGTTGGGGTGTATCGATAAGCTCTTGGCGAAATAGTACAGCCAAAACGCTAGCAGGAAGCAATGTCGCAAGCCAAGCTAGTGGTCCTTCTAATGACAGAGCAAAGCTTGTTACGGGTGCAGCTAACGCCCCCAGAAGAATCGCATAGCGCAAGGTGTCATTTAACTTCAATGCCCACGCTCGACCAGATTTCTCTGCTTTTAGAAGCCCTTGGTACGCTTTAGAGGCAATATCTACCCACTCTCGCTTGGGCTTAACACGAACCGATTGATAGCCCACTACTTGGCGGCCTTCATAAATGGGCGTTACATAAGCATCAACCCAGTAGTAACCACCTGATTTGGTGCTGTTTTTTACAATTCCCCGCCACGCTTTTCCTTGTTTTAGGCGCGCCCACATATCACCAAATGCAGCTTTTGGCATATCTCCGTGACGAACGATATTGTGGTTTTGTCCGAGTAATTCATCGTGACTGTATTCAGCAATTCTGCAAAACGCGTCATTACAGTAAGTGATAACGCCTTTGAGATCCGTAGTGGAGACTAGTTCGTCAGAATCTCCTACGAGGGTTTCTTGAGCTTTATTGGAAAGAGTGGCTGACATATATAATTTTCTTTGAAATTTCTATTTTTGTGGCGAGATATATACACAAATATCAAACTTATTACAAAATATTAGAGAAAAAGTCTTAACCAAACGACACTTTTTACTCCGAACTGGTGACTTTTATTACAATCTTTCGCCAAAGATAAGCATATGAGCCAAATAACAAAAATATAACTTACTCAACAAGTGGCATTATTCGTTAATCGTCTCTTGTTGGGCTGTGTTTCTTTCCTTCGCTAAGAATATTGCCATCACCAGTAAAACAAAGGGCAATACATACAAGTTCAATTTCTGCCACCCTACCGTCGACTCCAACCAACCAGATAAAAGTGCGGTAATGGTGACGCAACTGAACACGAAAAACTCGTTGAACGCCTGTGCTTTACTCTTATTCTTTGCTTTATAACTCTGACTAAACAAGCTGGTTGCTGCAATGAACATAAAATTCCATCCAACCCCGAGTAAGATCAACGCCGCACTGAAATGCCAAATAGAAAGCCCATGCATATTAATCGCAATACAAGCAATAAACAGTACACCGCCAGCCAATATCATCTTCTTTGCACCAAACTTCTCAATCAAGCTGCCGGTAAAGAAAGCGGGAACAAACATCCCCAATACATGCCATTCAATAACCCCAGCAGCTCTTGTAAAATCAAAGCCACAGCCAATCATTGCTAGCGGTGTTGCCGTCATTAGTATATTCATTACGGCATAAGCAACCATCGCTGCTAACACTGCGATCATAAAGTTAGGGCGATAGATTATTTCTTTGAGAGTGTCGGGCTTTGCATGGACATTTTGAGCATGCGCTGGCGGAAATCGTATCGTTTGCAGCAATACTAATGCCGTGATGTACAAAACAATGAGTACCGCAAAAGCACTAATATAGAGTCCATCACTTGACCACTTTTGTGAGTAGACTGCAAGGTTTGGTCCTAATACTGCCGCTAATACCCCACCCGCCATTGAAATAGAAATTGCGCGGTGCCTCGCAGATTCATCACAAACTTCAATCGCTGCAAATCGATAGAGTGTGCCGAAGCCAATCCCTACTCCCAATAAAAAAGTAGAAGTACAAAACAAGGTGAAGTTCTCTAACGACAACGCATACATTGCCAATGATGCGCCAAGGATGCCAATAACGTTACCCAAGCTGAAACCTAAACGGCGGCCAAGTTTGCCCATAATTAAAGAAGCAGGAATAGTCGCAGACATCAATCCTAAAAACTGAAATGCGACAGGGAGCGTGATCATACTTGGAGAAGGCGCGATTTGTTTGCCGATAAGAGCAATGACGGAAATAAGAAGTATGTTCCCAGTCATTAATAAAGCTTGGCAAAGTGAGAGTAGCCAGACGTTTTTATTCATCTCAATCCTTGAGTATATTTTAATCTATTCAGACACCATAACGGATTTGAGATTAAAACACATCGGATATGTGCAACAGATTGGCCTATGTTATCGAGTCATTTCGGCTATCAATGGGATAAAACAATTTCGAGCACTAAAAAAGCCAGCTGAGTGCTGGCTTTTCAAGGATTTGAAACGCTTACGTTTACTTGGCGCGACGTGCTTTTACTGCATCGGATAGCTGACGTAGAACTGTTTCTGTATCTTCCCAGCCGATACATGCATCAGTAATCGATTGACCGTATGTTGCAGTTTTTCCATCAACCAAATCTTGGCGACCTTCAATCAGGTGAGATTCAATCATCACACCGAAGATTGCCTCTTCACCACCAGTAATCTGCTCCGATACGTCATCAGAAACCAGCATTTGACGCTTGAACTGCTTAGAGCTGTTCGCGTGGCTAAAGTCGATCATCACTTTCTTCGGTAGACCTGCAGCACCTAGCTCATCTTTGATTTGCGCTACATGAGATGCACTGTAGTTCGGCTCTTTACCACCACGTAGGATAATGTGACAGTCAGGGTTACCTGCCGTTTCGACAATCGCAGAGTGACCATACTTAGTAACAGATAAGAAGTGGTGAGATGCGCTTGCTGAACGGATTGCATCACTCGCGATCTTGATGTTGCCGTCTGTACCGTTTTTGAAGCCAACTGGGCAAGACAAACCTGACGCTAGCTCACGGTGTACCTGAGATTCAGTCGTACGTGCACCGATAGCACCCCAGCTAATAAGGTCCGCTACGTACTGTGGCGTGATCATATCTAAGAACTCACTTGCTGTAGGAAGCCCCATATCTGTTAGATCAAGTAACAGCTTACGACCAATTCGAAGACCATCATTCAGCTTGTAAGTGTCGTTTAGGTAAGGGTCATTAATGAGTCCTTTCCAACCTACTGTGGTACGCGGTTTTTCAAAGTAAACACGCATTACAACTTCCAGCTGCTCGCCGAGTTCATCACGAAGTACTTTCAGTTTTTTACCGTATTCCACCGCAGCGTCTGGATCATGAATCGAACATGGGCCGACAATCACGAGAAGACGGTCATCTTTTCCTTCAAGAATGTTATGAATAGCATTACGACATTCAAAAGTTGTTGTGGAAGCTGTTTCAGTTGCCGGAAATTTCTCTAGTACTGCTACAGGTGGCAATAACTCTTTTACTCTATTAATTCTTACATCATCAGTTTGAAACATTACTTCTACTTCCTAGTTACTATCCCTGTCCCACAAATTGGCGCCTACTTTACTCACTGCAACATCATTCACAACACGAGTAAAATTAAGGGTTGCGGGCACATTTACTTATATCGATAGCCTTAACTTATAGGCTTGCGACATTTGTTGCAAACACTTTTTGTCAAAAAAAGCAAATTAACAACTAACGTTCAAAACAAAACACACCGTAAAAAAATAATTACACCTCAAGGTAAAAATAATCTAATATTTTCAATCGAATGAAAAAAAAGCGTCTACAATGTAAGAAATATCAAAAGTTTGTGGGAGCTTGTAGGACAAAATATGTATCAAGGTATAAGATTTTGTAGCTTGATGTTAAATAGCACGGCTATTAAACTAAGTTCTTATAATCACTAATTCGTAAACAAAGTAGAAGTTAATATGCAATCAATACAAGGAAACATTATGAAAAAAGTAGCAATTGCAGTAGCAGCAGTGGTCGCTGGCAGTAGTGCTTTCGTTAACGTTGCAAATGCTGAGATGTACATCGGGGGCAAACTAGGCATGAGCTCGCTAGACGATGCGTGCTATTTAAGTAGCCCTTGTGATGATGATGGTTTTGCCGCTGGCATGCACATTGGTTACAACTTCACCGATTATATAGCAGCAGAGTATGGTGTCGATTATTTAGGCAACTACAAAGCTAACTTTAAAACCGGTCCATATAGTGCTAATACCATTGACGGTGATCTATGGGCATTAACGCTTGCACCTAAATTCAATCTACCTCTTAACGATACATGGAACCTGTTCGCTAAGATCGGTGGTGCTTACATGATTTCTGGTGATGAGAAAGATCTTGTTCCAACCGGTTCACTTGGTGCAGAGTATGCGATCGATGATAACCTTAGCTTGCGTGCCGAGTACCAACGTTATCAGGGTATGTCTGACGATGTGATTGACGATATGGACGCAAACTTCTTCGGTATTGGTTTGAACTATGCGTTTGGTGCAGCGCCAGTAGCGGCGGCAGTAGTGACAGAAGAAGTGGTAGAAGAAGTCGTTGAGCCAGAACCAGTGATGATGACGAAGACGCACAAAGAAGAGTACGGTACAGGTACGTTTGAATTCGACAGTGCGAAACTAACTGATTCGGTATCTGAGCGTCTAGACAACTTCGTTAACTTCTTGAATGAATACCCACAAGCTCAAGTTGAAATCACTGGTTACACAGATAGCTCTGGTCCAGAAGCTTACAACCAAAAACTGTCTGAGCGTCGTGCTCAATCTGTTGCGGATTACCTAATCGCTGCAGGTATTGACGCAGACCGCTTTACAGTTAAAGGTATGGGTGAAGAAAACCCTGTTGCTGACAACAGCACACATGAAGGTCGTGAGAAGAACCGTCGTGTTGAAGTACTCGTTCCTGAGTTCCAATACGAAGAACTTGTACAACCAGAATAAGAGTTTGTGCTCTAATTCCTAGTCTAAGGGGTGCTTCAGCATCCCTTTTTGTTTGCCTCCTATTTGTATTTACCACTCGAACTTCCCGAACTAGCACATGGTTTAACACAATATAGTTGTTCGCTCTCACACACTCTTGCTTCAAGCTCTTCTTCGTAAACAGCAATGCATAACCTGATGCTCCCATAGCCAATCAGAGAACACTTCAAAGGTTACCAATAGCTAGCGAATAAGCTTAGGTAAGCAGTTTCAAAACGGTGTGGATTCCATAACGTATGGCAATCAATGTGGGATACAAATAAAAACCGCGCCTATTAAGCACGGTTTAATAGCGTTGACAAAGCGCATTTATTACGCAAAGAACAAACTAATGTAGTGATCAGCTAACAAGGCAACAAACAGAGCGAGTAAGTGATAAATGGAGAATTTAAAGGTTTCCATTGCGCTGTTTTGCTCTGGGGAAAACTTCAGCTTCCAAGCGTGATACATAAAACCTGCATTGAGAAGCAGCGAAGAGAAAAGATAAACCGAACCAACCATACCCACCAACACAGGAAGAATACAAACAAGCGTGAGTAGAATCGTGTACAGAAGAATCGAAGTTTTGGTGTATTCAATGCCATGAGTCACGGGGAGCATTGGAATATCCACTTTGCGATAATCTTCAACTCGATGAATCGCGAGCGCCCAGAAATGTGGTGGTGTCCAAATAAAAATAATCATCACCAACAACCAAGCGTGAGCGTGTAACTCTCCAGTTACCGCCGTCCAACCAAGCAATGGCGGCATTGCGCCTGCAATTCCGGCAATCACGATGTTTTGTGGCGTCGCTCGCTTTAGGTACATGGTATAAACCACCGCATAGCCTAGCAAACTTAAGAAAGTCATCCATGCTGTTAGTGGATTAACCAAGGCATAAAGCAACACAAAACCAATAACCCCCAATGCAGTAGCAAAAATCGCGACAGACATAGGATTGGTATCGCCCGAAGGTAATGGTCGTTTGTGCGTTCGAGCCATGCGCGCATCAATACGGCGATCGATGAGATGATTAAACGCTGCCGCCGACCCCGCCATCAAACCAATGCCAATGAGACCTATCGCAGCTTGTAGCCATGGGAAGTCAACAACCGGAGCCAAGCTCATACCAACGACAGCTGTGATAAGCATTAGGGCGACCACTTTGGGCTTTGTCAGTTTTAAATAGGTTGAACCAATCTTTTTCTTACCACTTTCTAGAGGTAATGCGATTTCTTTACTCATAGCGAACTCCTTTCGCTTGATGACTCCAACGAGCCCTTCCTTGCCATAAATAGAACTGACTAACGCAGATAAGTGTAAGCATGATGGCTGCACCGAGATTGTGCGCCACCGCTACATAGATAGGCAGTTGGAACACAACATTGCTAACACCCAGTAAAATCTGGCAAGTCAAAGCACAGCCAATCCAGATACCGAGACGTTGAGAATGATGTGAATCTTGTTTTAGTAGTAGAATGCAATATGCCAACACAACGAACGCAGTAACAATCGCACCAATGCGGTGACTGACATGGATCGTCATTCGAGCTGGATAATCTAATACACCAAATTCATAGTTATCAACCCCTGCCTGCCAGAACGAAAACGCCTCTTTCCATGATAAATAGCTTGTCCAGTTCCCTTCACATATTGGTAAAGCAGTGCACATTAGAGCGGCATAGTTTGATGAGGTCCAACCGCCAAGCAAAACCTGCATCAGCACCACTCCAAAAGCCAGCAAGGAGAAGGTTCTTACATTTTTAGAGGAGGGCGAAAAGTACACGCTGTGTCGAGTTTGTAATTGACAATAGAATACCGCTTGAAGTGCAAGCAGCGTAAAGCCACCCAGTAGATGCAGCATCACAATCACCGGCATCAACTTTAACGTCACAGTCCACATTCCTAATGCCGCTTGCCCAAGGACAAGAATGCAAAGCAAGACCGGAATCGTCGGATCGACTCGCTCTGCTCTCACCGCCATGATTGCCATCATCAGAATGACTATGCCTAAAGTTCCAGCGAAGTAACGATGAATCATCTCTAACCATGCTTTCCCTTGCTCCACTGCGCGCTCCGGAAACAACGCATTTGCCTTCGTGACTTCGGCTTCGGTTTGAGGAACGAATAACTGACCGTAGCAACCCGGCCAATCTGGACACCCCAAACCTGCATCAGCCAGTCGCGTATATGCGCCTAACATGATGACCACAAGAGTAAGACACAGGCTGAACCTAACCAAACCACTTAACGTCATATTGCCCCCTCCCTAGCCTACGCGTGACAACTTCAATAGTTTTCGTAAGTCCGCCAATACGTCCTTACTTAACCGCACCAAATCCTCGTTTGCTTCTGGCGTATAGGACATTACAAGCTGCCCGAGCGGATCGACGATCAACACCTGACCTGCTTTCACTCTCGATGAAAGCGCGTCATTCATTTGCATCACCACAATGCTCTGGTCAACGTCATTCGCCTCTTCCGAGGTCCATATAACAGGCACAACACGCTCCTGATATTTACCTAATGCAATATGGCTTTGCTGCATCAAATGTATTTGTTGCTGACATTGCTCTTTACACTCCGATGGCAACACATAGGCTAACTGCCAACCTTTTTCCTCTAACGGCGATGGCTGACCTAATTGTTCGAGCGTGATATATGGATCAACCAATTCACCTCGATTGGTTACTCCCGTTTCGTACCAACCTTGACTCAATACAACCTTGGCAATAATCGCGGGGAGCGCAAATAGACAAATCAGAGACACCAATACAATTCGTCCTTTCGTGACTGCATTTGTCATTTTTCACCTCCTTGTGAGCGTGGTTGTCGAATCCAACGAATAAAAATCAGGATTGTGATAAGCAAAAATACACCAGCCATAGCAAACCACTGAAAAGCATAGCCAAAGTGCTTTGCACTGGTTAAAGGTAACGGGTTCCAAGGAAATGAATACGGCCATCGCGTTAGATTGTCGGGTTGGAGGACCGTTGGCATTAACTCAATGTTAAGTAGTTGACTAAGTTGATTGATGTTGAGGTTTTGCACTCTGATCGTATCGCCGATTTCAGCCATCAGATCTGAACTTAACGGATTAGTTGATTTACGATACAAACGCCCGGTGATGTCATATGGTGAAGTCAGATGTTCAACCTTCGGTAACACGGCTCTGGAGCGTTCTCCCTTCACAAACCCAAGTTCAAGCAACGTCAGAGTCGCAGGATCATGAGACATCGACACGATTTGAAACGCAAGGTAACCCACTTCGCTCTGATACGTCTGGTTATCTAATAAAACTATTGGGAGTGGTTCAGGTGTCACATTCGCTTTTACTTTAATCCCTATAACACTCTCTTCTCGCCAATCGTTCATTTCCAATACTTCAGACATGTCCTTATATGAGGTATTTGCCCTTGCTAAAATCGCTTGCTCCAAAAACTGCTTTTCATTGCCACGTTCCAATTGCCAATAGCCCAGTTTGACCAATAGAGAAAACACAGCCACAGTTAAAAAGACAGCAACCAAAACCCATTTCGATAATATCGACGACGAAACCGGAGGTGCCATGTCCACCGTATTTCTGTTCAAATTAACGCTTGTCCTTTTGCTGCTTTTCATCATCTTTAACCTCGCAAAAGCGCTTATCGAAATGGTTCGCGAAGACCCTGAAGATTCATCGAAAAAAGGTAAACCAATGAGCCATTACCTCGGTCGTCGTGTCATGTTTTCTGCGTTAGTCGTGATACTCCTTCTGATTGCTCTAGGGGCTGGATGGATTGCCCCTAACCCTCGCCCTTACTAGCTTTACAGCACATAAACGAAAACAAACAAGCATAGCCAAACCACATCAACGAAGTGCCAATACCAACTGCCCGCTTGGAATGCAAAATGGTCTTTCGGCGAGAAATGGTCTTTGGCGATGCGGAACAGCAATACAATGAGAAAAATGGTGCCGAGACAAACGTGCAATCCATGAAAGCCCGTCAGCATAAAGAAGGTGTTTCCGTAAATACCGGATTGCAGCGTTAGTCCAATGTCTTGATAAGCGTGCGCATACTCAACGGCTTGGTAATAAAGGAAGAAGCCCGCCAAGACGATAGTGATTTCCAACCAAACAATCAGTGCGGTTCGTTTGTCTTGTTCTAAGCTGATGTGCGCCATATGTAAGGTAATCGAAGACAATAACAGCAATATAGTGTTGGTTAATGGAATCCCTTGCCATGGCATAGCTTGCGTTGTTTCCCCACCTGGCGTCGTGGTGAGTGGCCATATCGCCTCAAAACTTGGCCACAACACTTCATGGGTCATGAAGTTGTTGTCGGCACCGCCTAACCAAGGTACCGAAATCATTCTTGCGTAAAACAGAGCACCAAAGAACGCGCCAAAGAACATCACTTCTGAAAAGATGAACCAACTCATTCCTTGCCTAAATGAACGCGTGATTTGCGCACTGTATTTTCCGGTAAGGGACTCCGTGATAACGTTACTGAACCACCCTGCTAGCATGTAAAGCAGAAACAGCATACCAACCGCGAGAATAATGCCGCCAAGTGTGCCAACCGCTCCATCACTTTGGGTACCTTGAACCGTCATCCCAGCACCGACCGCAACAAGGAATAACGCAAATGCCCCAACAATAGGCCAGCTGCTCTGTGCAGGAACATAATAGGTCTCAGGCTTGTTACTCATAAGTTCTCTCCTTACAGACGCTCACCCGCCTGTTGCTCACTCCTTGAGAGGCTAACTACCGACGACTCGCCCGATTGAGGAGGAAATTTGTAGAGTGTGTAAGACAAGGTCAATGTATGAATTGAATCCGGCACATCCGGTTCAATGTAGAAAATCAAAGGCATACTCGCTTGTTGCTTACCTTCCAATGGTTGTTGATTGAAGCAAAAACACTCGATTTTATTGAAGTAAGCCGCACCAGTACCCGGCGATACGGATGGGACAGCTTGCCCTACCAAGTCTTCACCACTTTGATTAAATGCAAGATATTCAGTTTGAATCACTTCGCCCGGATGAACATCCATGGATACAACCTTGGGTTTGAATTCCCAAGGCATATCTGGGCTTACGTGTGCCATAAATTCCACGCGAATGGTTCTGGTGATATCTGCTTGCATACCCGTGGGTTGAATCGCTGCCACATCACTGGTTTTGCCGTTAATGCCAAGCGCATCGCACATGATGTCGTAGAGTGGCACAAGAGCAAAACCGAAGCCGAACATCAGCGCAGTCGCTAACAGCAACTTGATAGTGAGTTTCTTATTGGATGAAGTACTTTGCATCTCACTCACCTTACGCTTTCTTAATCAACTTTTGGCGGTGTTGTGAACGTATGATGAGGAGCAGGACTTGGCACCGTCCACTCTAAACCTTCTGCACGTTCCCATGGTTTGGCTGTTGCTTTTTCACCACCATGAATACATTTGATCACCAACCACAGGAAGATAAGTTGAGACAAGCCAAAGGCAAACCCGCCTATCGATACAATTTGGTTAATGTCCGCAAACTGGATGGCGTAATCAGGAATACGTCTTGGCATCCCCGCTAAACCCAAGAAGTGCATTGGGAAGAACAATACGTTGACCGAGATGATGGAACACCAGAAATGCCACAGACTGAGCTTTTGGTCGTACATATTGCCCGTCCACTTCGGTAGCCAGTAATACGCCGCTGCCATAATCGAGAACACCGCACCTGATACCAAGACATAATGGAAGTGAGCGACAACAAAGTACGTGTCGTGGTATTGGAAGTCTGCTGGCACAATGGCCAACATCAAGCCGGAGAAACCACCTATCGTGAATAAGACAATAAAGGCGATCGCAAATAACATCGGCGTCTCAAACGTCATGGCTCCGCGCCACATGGTCGCCACCCAGTTAAACACTTTCACCCCAGTTGGCACCGCAATCAACATGGTGCAGTACATAAAGAAGAGTTCCGCGAATACCGGCATCCCCGTGGTAAACATATGGTGTGCCCAGACTAGGAATGAAAGCAACGCAATACTACAAGTCGCGTAAACCATCGAATGGTAACCAAACAGTTTTTTACCACTGAAAGCCGGAATGATTGCCGAAATAATCCCAAACGACGGCAAGATCATGATGTATACCTCTGGGTGACCGAAGAACCAGAAGATGTGTTGGAACATCACCGGGTCACCGCCACCAGCAGCATCAAAGAAGCTAGTGCCAAAGTACTTGTCGGTTAAAACCATGGTCACCGCACCCGCTAATACCGGCATCACCGCAATCAGTAAGAACGCAGTAATCAGCCAAGTCCAGACAAACATAGGCAGCTTGAACCAAGTCATGCCCGGTGCGCGCATATTTACAATCGTCACGATGACGTTGATGGCCCCCATGATGGAACTGATACCCATGATGTGTACTGAGAATACAAACAATGCCGTGCTGTCAGGGCCATAAGTTGTAGAGAGTGGCGCGTAGAAGGTCCAGCCGAAATCAGGACCACCACCCGGTAAGAACAAAGAGCCGATCAAAATGAGGAAAGCAAAAGGTAAGATCCAAAAACTCAAGTTGTTCATTCGTGGTAACGCCATATCCGGCGCGCCAATCATCATTGGAATCATCCAGTTGGCTAAGCCAGTAAACGCAGGCATGACGGCACCAAATACCATTACAAGCCCATGCACGGTTGTCATCTGGTTAAAGAACTGAGGATCAACCAATTGCAAACCCGGTTGGAATAGCTCAGCGCGAATGATCATCGCCATTGCTCCGCCAGTAAGGAACATGGCAAAGCTAAACCACAAGTAAAGCGTACCGATATCTTTATGGCTGGTGGAGTAGAGCCAACGCGTTAGTCCTTTCGGCGCGTGATGATGGTCGTGATCGTCTTCAATCGCAATGGTGGTATTTGCGGTCGTTTGCGCTTCTGCTGGAGCAGACTTCACCGCTTTTTCAATTGGCTTACTCATATTTCCTCCTTAGCACTGTCTTGTGCCTTAAAGGCGTTAACATCGGATGCTTGAACGGTATCGCCAGTGTCATTTCCCCAAGCATTTCGTTGATAGGTAATAACAGCAGCAATTTCCTGGTCGCTAAGTTGGTTAGCAAAAGCTTGCATCGCTGTCCCTGCACGACCGTTTACTAGTACATCGATGTGAGCCATAACCGGGCCTTTAGCTATTTCGCTGCCTTTAATCGCCGGGAATGCGCCCGGAATGCCTTCACCATTTGCTTGATGGCACACGGCACAACGCGCGGTGTAAATCGACTCGCCTTGCCCCATCAAATCTTCCATCGACAGATCTTGAGTCAACGCTTCTTGTGCGGCCGCTTTTTGTAAAGCAAGCTCTTGCTTCTTGTCTAACATCCACTGGTCAAAGTCGTCTTCTGCCATTGCATGAACAACTACTGGCATAAACCCATGTGCTCGACCACAAAGCTCGGCACACTGACCGCGATAAACGCCCGGCTCATCAATCTTGGTCCACGCTTCATTGATAAAACCTGGGATGGTGTCTTTCTTCACCGCGAAGTCAGGCACCCACCATGAGTGAATCACATCGTCTGAGGTCATTAAGAAGCGAACTTTACGATTGATAGGCAGAACGAGCGGGTTATCCACTTCGAGTAAGTAGTGCGCCCCTTTTGCTTCAATACCATCAATTTCTTTCTGGCTCGTTGCGAGTAAACTGAAGAATTCGACATCCTCACCAAAATAGCTGTAATGCCACTTCCATTGAGAACCAGTAATTTTAACGGTGAGGTCTGATTGGCTAGTGTCTTCCATCGCAACCAGTGTTTTGGTTGCTGGAATCGCCATCGCGACAAGAATAATGACGGGGATGACAGTCCAGATAATCTCCACTTTGGTGCTTTCGTGGAAATTAGCCGCAACTGCCCCTTTTGACTTGCGGTGTCGGAAGATGGAATAGAACATCACACCAAATACAATAAAGGCAATGGCGCAGCATATATAGAAGATCAGCATATGTAATTCATACACTTGCTCACTGATCCCCGTAACACCCCGCGTCATGTTGTAATCATTTTGCTCTGACCAACTTGACGACGAAAATGTGATAAAAATCACATTCGTTAATAAGGCTAGAGTAGTTGCTAATCTTTTCAAAAGATCTCTCCTCTGCTCAGCCGCTGCGCTTACGCGAGCTTCCTTGCTTCCCGATGCAAATATCGAACAAATTTACGAAAAATCACAAAAACTACGATTTCAGCACTCTTTGTTATATTTATGTTAAAAGGCTAGTTATAGTTCAATAGTTCTTCAAGAAATTAACTATGAATAAATTCTGTACAGGTTGAAAAAATAAATTCGGTTTATCGATTGCCCTCTTTGAAATGTAATTGATAACCATTTACATTAGTAAATAGAAAACATTGAGACACTTTCTAGATAAAAGTGTCTAAACAAGTAGGCTCCCCCTGCTAAGGAAAGACGAATATGACAGCACAAATTACCCAATGGCTAGCACGAGACCCTGACCCTAAAACTCGCGAAGAGCTTCAGCAGCTCGTCGATGCTAACAACGAACTGGAACTGACAGATCGATTCGGATCACGCCTAGCTTTTGGTACTGCAGGCCTACGTGGCAAAGTGGGCGCAGGCCCAAATCGCATGAACCGCTTAGTGATTCAAGAAACCGCGACAGGTCTCGGCCACTACCTGATTGAACAAGTGAAAGATGCATCGTCTCGCGGTGTTGTTATCGGCTATGATGGGCGTCCGGATTCTAAACAGTTCGCACACGATACAGCTTCCGTACTGACTGCTTTGGGCATCAAGGTCTACCTGACCTATAAAGTAGCGGCGACGCCGATTGTTGCTTTTGGTGTCCGTGAACTGAATGCAGCAGCTGCTGTTGTCGTTACCGCAAGCCATAACCCGCCTGAGTACAATGGCTTTAAAGTCTACTGGGAAAATGGCGCACAGATTATTCCACCGCACGATTCTGGTATTGCTGCAAAAATTGATGATGCAACAACTAAACCGCTTCCTCTGATGTCTCTAGATGATGCAAAGCAAAAAGGATTGTTGGTTTGGCTTGAAGACGAGTACTACCAAACGTACCGCAAAGCAATGAATGACAACGCACTGCTTACGCCAGATAACAACACAGATATCTCGATCGTTTACACGGCAATGCATGGTGTCGGAGCGGAAATGGCAGAAACGTTACTTGCAGATGCTGGCTTTGAGAAAGTGGCAAGTGTTTCGGAACAGCGTGAACCAGACGGCACATTTCCTACCGTAAACTTCCCGAACCCGGAAGAAGCAGGCGCGATGGACATGGTGATGGCGCTAGGTAAATCTGTCGATGCCGATATTGCCTGCGCAAACGACCCTGACGCAGACCGCTTTGCGGTGGCAGTAAAACGCCCAGATGGCGAATACCAAATGCTGACGGGTGACCAAGTGGGTTCATTGTTTGGTGATTACTTACTGCAAGGTCAACCAAACGCGCTCGTTGGTAATACAATTGTGTCTTCTCGCCTATTGAGCAGCATTGCTAAATCACACGGAGCAGAATACTACCAAACGCTAACGGGCTTTAAATGGCTAACCAACGTAGCAATGACGCAAGAGACAGAGGCTAATCCATTCCTATTCGCTTACGAAGAAGCGCTTGGCTACACCGTAGGAAACAAGGTATGGGATAAAGATGGCTTGTCAGCACTGGTCGCTTTCTCTCAATTGACAGGTAAGCTAAAAGCACAAGGCAAAACGCTTTGGGATAAGTTAGAAGAGTTATACCGCCAACACGGTTTCTACTTTAACGCACAGCGCAGCATTGCTCTTGATCCTAAATCACCACCAATCGGTGACAAGCTTCGCGCAAATCCACCGAAAGAGATCGCCGGTAAGCGTATTGAAGTCATTGAGGATCTAAAGTCATCACTTCGCTTCGTAACCGATGGTCCAACAGAAGCCATCAACTTACCAGCGAGTGACGTACTTATTTACCACCTAGAAGATAAATCACGTGTGATTGTTCGCCCTTCAGGTACGGAGCCTAAGTTGAAGTGTTACTACGAAGTTATCAGCGACTTCCCTGCAGAAATGGATTACGCACAAGCTAACCAAGCAGCGGAAGCGAAGATGAATGCCCTGATCGAAGCACATCAACAAAGTTTGTAATCCAAGCTTGAAGCATCGACTCTGTGACAATAGTAAATAGCAAAAGAGGCGCATCGAGCGCCTCTTTTTGTTCTATTCAAAACGAATCAAACAATCTGCTTTTGCAAGAAGTGTTTATCGATACCCGCGGCAGGGTAACCCGAATACTGACCGACTTTTTCAAAGCCCAGTTTCAAGTAAAAGTCGAGCGCTTGGAAGCTATAAGTATCGAGATACAAATGCGTCACCCCGTGTGGCTTCACTTGCTCTTCTAGTAAAGCAATCAGTTTGCTTCCTACCCCCGACGTGCGCGCATCTGCATCAACCCAAAGGTATTCAACGAACACAGTGTTATTGAACATTTCACCCGTGAGCCCGCCAACAATCTTGCCCTCGTCATTACGAGCAAAACAACCAACAGCGTCTACATCCCCATCCGGAAGGTGCATGTTGTTATAAGCACGGATGCCATCACGGATAAAGTCGAGATCGTTTTGTTCTGGATTGAGTTTAAATTCAAGTTTCATACAGCCACTCCTTGGAAATCAGTGTGATACTAAAACAAAAAGCCAGCGAGTGCTGGCTTTTGTTTAAAAATCTGATTGTTCCTACACCTTACATCGCGAAGCTACTGAGCATCCATACCGCAAGGATAACGAAAACCAAGCCCATTAACTTGCCTTGGTACATGCGGAATTTTTCATTTTCCAGTAACCCTTTGCCTAATGTACCCGCCAGCGCAACCAACAAGATGTTGAATAGCAATCCCAATACGTTTAAAAGCAAACCAAGCGCAAGCATCTGCTCACCCGAGGATGCGGTAATGTTGCTAGATACAAACTGTGGCAAAAACATCACGAAGAACACTAAGGCTTTAGGGTTCAGCAGGTTACTCATCAATGCACGCTGATAGTAAGTCGACGCCATTTTGTTCTTCTGATCTAGCTCTGGTGCAGCTGAAGCGTCCGCTCGTAAGCAGTCCCATCCCATTTTTAGTAAGTACGCGCCACCAAGTAGATGAAGCACTTTTAACGCGATTGGACTCATCGCAATTAAGGTCGATACGCCCATTGCTGCCAGTAAGGTTAAGATTACGCCTGATGTTGCATTGCCTAAACTTGCGAACAAACCGACTTTCTTACCATAACTCATGCTAGAGCTGGCTATTAGCAGCATGTCTGGCCCAGGCAATAGAAGAAGCGCAATAACAGCGGTGAGATAAACAGGAAGTACAGATAAATCGATCATGGTGGAACTAGCTATTCAAAAACAGGCGGCGGATCTTATACCAATGAATAGATAACAACCAGACCAAATACCTTTACCGCAAGATAAAATCAGAAAATACAAAAGGTTTTATGCTCAATTTAAAAACAATTAACCTTTTTGATGTTTATTTTTAATACCGATAGCAATTTTGTACAAAAATAAGCAGGATGTATCCGGTAGACTTCAAAGCAACAAGCCTGACACTTGAGCAAAACAAAAAGAGATGAAAGAAAAGAATAAGGAAATCGCGACTTTTAAAATTGCTCAAGAGCTGGGTGGCTTGGAGCTGCTCGATGCAAAATACGAAAAGCAAAACTTCTCTCGCCATAGTCATGAAGGCTACACCATTGGCGTAATCGAAAAAGGCGCACAACAGTTCTTTCGCACTGGCGGCAACCATATTGCGCCGCAAGACAGCATCATTCTGGTGAATGCAGACGAAGTACATAACGGGCATTCAGCGTCAGAAGGAGGCTGGGAATACAAGGCCATGTACCCCGTGCCAGAGCAATTTCAAACACTCGGTGAAGAACTCGGCGCACCCAATGTAGCTCAACCATACTTCACCCAACCCGTTGTTTACGATCCAGAACTCGCGAACCAACTTCGGTTGGTATTCGATACTCTAGAGAAGTCCGATAACCGCTTACTAAGAGAGACACTTGTCTACGGTACGTTAGTCAAACTTGCCAGCAAGCACAGTACACATCGAGCCCCGCTTCAAGACGCAACAAAAGCACAAAGGCAAGTGCAGCTGGTCAAAGAGTTTCTTGAAGACTTTCCTCAAGCCGATGTCTCTTTAGAAGAACTTGCCAAATTGGCGGGCTTGAGCCCTTTTCACCTGTTGCGTGAGTTTCAAAAGCAGTTTGGCTTTCCACCGCACGCATTTCAAATTCAACAAAGACTAAGAATGGCGAAAAAGCTACTCAAGCTAGGGCAAAAGATTTCCGATGTTGCTCAAGAATGCGGTTTTCACGACCAAAGCCATTTGCATCGTCACTTTAAAAAAGCCATGGGTGTAACACCCGGGCAGTACATCAAGCATTGTTAGCAATTTTGTACAAGGCAACATGCTGAGGTCAGCATACCTTAACAGCATATTTTTCTATTCAAGTTGAAATTATGGATACTACTTTGCCAACGCATCAAGACTCAAAGACCTCGCTCTTTTTACAAGGCACCATCGCAATGATGCCACTGAGCATCGCTGTATTGCCTTGGGGTTTACTCGCGGGCTCATTTGCCATTGATACTGGCTTACACCCTATGGAAGGTCAGGCACTTTCCGCTATTCTGTTTGCAGGCTCCGCACAGCTTGTGGCCATGGGGATGATTAAAGCAGGCGCGGGCTTGACTACCATGTTGCTGACGACCTTTTTCATTACATCTCGACATTTTCTTTATAGTGTCTCGATGCGCAGTAAAATTTCGCCTTTGCCATTAAAGTGGCGTCTTTCACTTGGCTTCTTACTCACTGATGAGCTATTTGCCATCGTCGGGCACCAATCCGATAAACAATTTGATCGATGGTATGCCCTAGGCGCTGGATTAAGTTTCTACTTATTTTGGAACTTCGCAACGCTAGCAGGCATAGTCGCTGGCAGTTTGATACCTGAACTGAATGAGCTCGGGTTGGAATTTGCCGTTGCTGCAACCTTTATCGCGATTGTAGTGCCAACGATCAAAAGTATGCCCGTGTTGTTTAGTGTGCTGGTGGCGTTAGTCAGCTCAGTGGCGCTGAATTATTTCCAAGTGGAAGGAAGCTTGATGTTCGCGAGTGTTCTCGCCATGTTGACGGGCTATTTTGTGGAACCATTGACGACGAAAGCACCAAACCTTGAGGATACCTCGGAGGAGCGCCAATGATCTTTTTGTCTATCTTAGCCATGACAGCCTTGGTATTCACTAGCCGTTATCTATTTCTAGAACCAAAATTGCCGCTTAAGTTAGGGGTTAGAACTCAGAAAGTCTTGAGCTATGCAAGCCCTGCAGTACTCACTGCTATTTGGGCTCCAATTGTTTTTCTACCAGAAGGTGAACTGAGCATCAGTTGGCAAAACCCATTTCTATTGGCTGCGCTATTAGCCGCTGTGATTGCATACCTCACTAAGAATGTATTGCTCACCACAATTGTGAGTATGGTGGCGTTTTTACTGCTTCGAATTTGGTTGTAGGGAGGTTACTAACCCGCTAACCATTCAATCTCTAACAAGGTGATGTCTCCACACTTCAAACGCCCGAGGAAGACATCGCCTTGATGTACTTCTCCCACGCCTTTTGGTGTGCCTGTCATCACAACATCGCCATCTTCTAGCGTTGTGTAGCTCTTCAGTTCGTCGAGGATTTTCATTGGGGGGTAAAGCATCTGTTTAACGTGCCCTTTTTGAACATGAACACAGTTAATCAAAAGCTCTAAGTTGAGATCATCTATATTGACACCATGGAGGGAACGGAAACGACTGAACACTGCAGCTCCATCAAACGCTTTGGCGCGCTCCCAAGGTAATCCTTTTTCTTTGAGGGTAGATTGTAAACCGCGTTTGGTCAGATCCAGACCGAGTCCAACCGCACTGTATTGACCATCTTTGATCAGAAAGCAGATTTCTGCTTCGTAATGCAAAGGCTCTTGATGGAATGCGATGAGTTTGGTTGAAACAGAAGTCGCAGGTTTATTGAATACCACCATTTGCTCAGGCATGGCATTATCCAGCTCTTTAATGTGCTCAACGTAATTACGCCCAACACAAAGAACTTTGCCGACTTTGACTTTCTTCTCTTCAACCTGAATGACGCTCATTGCTCTTCCCTGCAAAACAAAAAACGCATAATAATCCAACACGTTACGTTGTTGACACTAGTTATCTTTTCGAGATGTTAAAAACAAGACATTCAGCCCGTTTTGAGAGAGTATAAATTTAATCGGATTACCCCAATTCTTACAATGGCGAGTATGAAAAAAGCCAGCACGAGGCTGGCTTTTATAGTAACTAGGACAGGTTACTATTATAGGTAGTAACGAGCACCGATTGCCCATTTGTCGTCTGTTTTGCGGTTATTTTCGTTATTAAGATCAAATTGGTAACCAGCAAAACCTACAAACTTAGAAGTGAAGTTGTACTCTGCTTGTACCGCCATCTCTTCACGAGTTGTTTCTGTCTTGTCACCCTTAGCCGCTTCGCCTTCAACCATCTCGTAGTTCAAGCTTAGGTTTAGGCTGCTTGGCAATGCGTAGGCAATTAGAGCTTCGTACGCTTTGCTCTCTTCAAGGCCTGAGTTCATGTTTTCGTTAGAAGCGTATACACCTGCTACGTATAAGCCTTGACCGTAAGAACCGTAAGCCGCAGAGATTAGGTGAGATTCAGCAGTTTCTTTCTTGCTTGCACCAGAGCTTGTGAAATCACCAGTGTTGTATGTGTAGCCAAGCTGCGCACCGAATACAGTGTATGAAAGAGCTAGTTGGTAGCGATCATCGTAATCAGCACCTGAGTATGTTTTCTCATATACTGGCTCACCATTAGCTTCACCTACAATTTCCCATGCTGACGATGCATCGCTGTTGCTGCCTTGCCAACCTAGACCGAAGTTAATAGCGCCAGCTTCACCCAGTTCAATCGCATTACGGTAAGAAAGCATTTTTTCTGCACGACCAGTACCTAGGTTACCGTGGTTGTCGTAAATAAAGTCGTTCGCAAACGCGATTGGCATATCTGCAACGCCAGCGATATCGTAGTAAGGTGCCCACTGAGTACCAGCTACTGCACGGCCATATGTGTCATGAGTAAGACCTAGGTAGCCAAGACGAGTAGTAAAAGAGTTTTCGCCACCTTCTAGATAGTTTAGAGCCCATTCACCACGAGCATCGGCAGTGAAGCCATTACCAATGTCATGAGTTGCATTGAAGTTGATACGAGGTGAGTTTTGGCCCACATCAGTGTCACCTTGCTCTGAACCATTCACATTAACAGAAACGTGACCACCGATAGAGAAAGTAGTGCCGTCGTTATTGTAGAGCTCCACTGCTACTGCTTGAGTACCGAAAGTTGCTGCTGCGATCGCTGCTGCTAATAATTTCTTGTTCATTATAAAATCCATGTATTTATGTATTAGTTTATAAGTCATTTTTATACAAAAGCGGACTGGCTCATCTCTTCCGCCAATGTTGCGTCACTTTTGCTTAACAACTGCCCATCAATGTATTTCAGAAGTTCCCAAGAGCAGAGTGAAAAGATGTAAGAAAAAAGAAAACAGGCAAACGTTTACCTGTTTTTCATATGTAAACTTGGCTACGAGCATTAAACCATAGAAACATTTTGTTACATTTAATGAGCAATAAATAGGTAAGTGATTGTTTATTGGTAAAACAATGAACAGAACTTGAAATTTAATGTTACATTTTGAGGTAAGAAATATGATTAGGAACTTTTTTAAAAATACCCTGTCAATTAGAAAGAACAGAAACATCAAAAAAGCTAAAACCCCTTATCCCTTTACCTTCATGAATAGAATGTGGTTCATGCATTTGAAATAAAAATGCAACCAAATCATAACTTAACGGAAATCTATCTTTCATTTTCACGATTTACCTTAGCGTCATCAATTCATCGGGCAAGTAAGCCCATCGATTACAACTAGGGTAATAAGAAAATGAAAAAGGCAGCACTCTCTACTGCAGTTTTAACAGCATTGGTATCGGCACCATCATTCGCAGCAACTGTTTACGATAACGAAGGAACAACTTTAAAAGTTGGCGGCCGTGCAGAAGCGCGTTTTAATATTTCTGACAAACATGAAAAAGACGGTAACAGCTCTTTCAAAGACAAATCACGAGCTCGTGTTAACTTAAAGGGCAAGTCTCAAATCTCTGACGACTTATATGGCTTTGGTAAGTACGAAGCGGAGTTTGATGATAGCTCAGATATCACAAACCGTTACTTCTTCGCAGGCTTGGGTACCTCTATCGGTGAGTTTTCTTACGGTAAGCAAGACTCTGCTCAGGTAATGCTTACAGATATTACGGATACAATGGCAACATTTGGTGCTGAAGCGGCAGATATCGTTGCTGGCAACAAAGACAAACGTGAAAACAACTTCCTTTACTCTGGTGAGTTTGACGCACTGACTATTAAGGCAAACTTCATCGCTTCTGATGCGAAAGACAAAGATAGCTTTGGTCTTGCTGGCCTTTACAACTTTGGCGCGTTTGATATCGGTGCAGGTTACGTATCTCAAAGCAATGGTGACAATGATGACGACCAATTTAACCTCGTCGGCCAATACTCAATGGATGCGTTCACTCTAGGTGCCCTCTTTACTATCGGCACAATTGCGGACGATGATTACACAGGTTACGAGTTGTCAGCTATCTACAAACCAATGAAAAACCTATCGCTAGTTGGTGTTTATAACTTCCAAGAAGTGGATCCAAAAGCAGGCTCTAAAGAAGACACCGTAGATGAATTTGCTATCGAAGCCGTTTATAAGTTCAATGGTCACCTACGTACATATGCAGGATACAAGTTCCAGCAAATCGACTCGGGTGATGACGAGTTACAAGCAGGTATTCGCTACGACTTCTAAACGAGTTGGCCAGTTCAATAACAATCAGACGGCTAGCATTTGATGCTAGCCTCTTTTATTTCCTCTGACACTTTAACACTGCTCCATTTTAATGCACCGAATCCCGAAGTTAGTGCATTTCCTCTAGTTCCTCCAGAGCAAGACCGCTCTAGCCCTTTAAAATCAATAAATTCAAAGTTGGCACGCTAGCTGCAACAGTAAAATCGAGCAAATGCATGGCAGCGTTTGTGCTTCTCGTTCTTTGTACCTACTTAGGTAGGCACGTCCTTTGAATTGGTAATGTCGCCTCCCTCCGGGAGGCATTTTTTTATTGGCTCCCCCATCAATAGAACGTATGATCCTGCCCATTGTTTAAAACCGGAAATATCCAATTGAACCATCATCCTGTCCAAGGAGCATCTTGGATGCTTACCGCAGGCTTGGCTTTTGCCATCGTTAATAGCTTTGCTCAAATCGCAAGTATTCACTTTGGTGTGTCATCCACAACATTTGCACTCTTCCAATACGCTATCGCATTTTTTGCCATCTTGCCGTACCTGCGCACATTAGGCATTCGTCAATCTTTACGCACTAACCACTTTGGGTGGCACGCATTACGCATTTTCCTAGCGGTCATTGGCATCCAACTATGGCTATGGGCTCTCGCTTACCCCGTCCCAATTTGGCAAGGTATCGCACTGCTGATGACCTCCCCTTTATTTGCGACGGTTGGCTCAGGTTTAATCCTTAAAGAGAAAGTTGGCGTCGCTCGGTGGATTGCGACACTTACAGGTTTTATCGGTGCCATGATTATTCTCGAACCATGGTCAGACTCATTTACATGGGCAACGCTACTGCCTGTCGGTGCTGCTTTTTTCTGGGCATCCTATTCTTTAATGGTAAAGAAGCTATCTGTGAATGATCCACCGTCAACCATGGTGGTATATCTGCTTTTACTGATCACACCATTTAATATTCTATTAGCGGTTCCTACTTTTGCGATGCCAGAAGGTTGGAGTATCTGGGGCATTTTAGTTGCCGCAGGCGTGCTCACTGCTTTAGCGCAATGGGCTGTAGTCAAAGCTTACGCGGTCGCTGATGCATCATTTGTACAACCATTTGACCATGCAAAACTGCCTCTAAACGTCTTCGCAGGTTGGCTAGTATTTAACTGGGTGCCACCTGGTCGGTTATGGCTTGGCGCTGCCATTATTGTCGGCTCAATTGCTTTCATTACCCATTGGGAAGCAAAAAAAAGAAAGTAAGTTGAAAGAAATATTCAAGTTTTAGGTTCTATATTTTCAGGAAAGAAATGAGGAGCAATGTATGACACAGCCAATCAAAATGACACTATATCGTTGGGGCGGAAGCTGGGGACCATTCAAAGTAAATATCCCATGTGGAGAATGCACATTAACCAAAGATATTCTTGCTGACACATTTGAAAATGAACTCGCAGATGTACCCGTTGAGCTAGAAGTGAAAGATTGGTTGTCTCACTGGTGGGAGCCATTAAAACTTGGAGCATGGCACGCCCCGATACTCGTCGTTGAAGGTAAAGTCGTCAGCCAAGGGGAAGCGCTAAACCGAGGCGTGCTTGTTCAATCTGTTATTGCTGAATGGACTAAACGAGACCAGCTGAAAGGAAACATCGTTTACGGGAAAGCGACTTGCCCTTACTGTGTAAAAGCCAAAAAGCTGCTTGATGAAGCCGGTGTTGAGTACAAATACCATGACGTTGTCAAAGACAGTGCAGCACTTTATAGAATGATCCCTGAAGTGAAAGCGATCATAGGAGAGAAAACACCGGTAACTGTACCGCAGATTTGGTTAGATGGTGAGTACATCGGGGGTGCCGATAACTTGGAAAAGTGGTTAGCAGAGAAAGGGTTAGATAGTGTGCCAGATAACGTGGTTGAGATCCCTAGTCAAAGCGCATAAATATCACTCATCGAAAAAATAATACATACATAAAAGCAAAAAGCCCTGATATCACATCAGGGCTTTTCTTATTAATTCGCTAGTTTTTTCATTAGGCGAGTAAACATCGAAGGTTTTTTCTTCTTTGCTTTACCGTAAAGCGCTTTATGCATTGCGTCTTTAGCTATCATTTGGCCAATGTAAGCGCCACCTAGTTCGTTACCCATGACCTTCTCCTAAGATATAATTGACTGGTTTATGTTGTAATTTTACACCTAAAAACCGCAATTACAAGACTCGGATCACACTTTTCTGTAATTAAATTACAAGAACTTCTAACCTTAGCGATAAATTTTGATTATCAACGTTTAGGCTGTTGGTAAGTTTTACCCGCAGCTTTATATGTATCTTTCTGTTTGATTTCAAAGAAAGTTTCAAAGAACCAAGCAGCAAACTTTATCAAGTGCTCGCCTTCATTCATAACATGCTCTACAAACTCTTTTTCTTCACCAGACTCATCAGCTTGGATCGTGATATGGTAAATACGTTTTTCACCATCGACTTCAGCAAGACCAAATTGACCTGTAAGTGATTCTGCAGCTTGTGCGATCTCTTCTTCATCAGATGCTTTTAGCAGTTCAAGGGCTTGAGGTAGGTTCTCTTTCTCACCGATTTCTTTTAGTAGTGCTTCAAATTCGTTCTGTTGCATGGTTTCACCTAACGATTAACTGGTATCTTGCTCACGCGACCCCTTTATGAGTCAACGCAAAGCTAGCGTAATTTATGGCGCATTTTAGAAAGGAGATTGTAAGCTTGCAAGCAGATTCAACGTGAGCTTTCTGGTTCGACAAAGCGATGATAAGGCTTCCGAATCTGACTCAGTAGCAAAACTAGACAACATAGCAGTGCAATCAACATGTAAAAGAAACCTAATTGCTGTTGACTGGTTACCCAATGTTCTACCAAATAACCTCCCAACAAACCTGCGAGACACATTTGTATCGACCCCGACAATGCAGAAACCGCTCCTGCTTGTTTCTTGTGAGGCGACAGCAATAAACTTATCGAGACAGGGAATGACATGCCTTGTGCAAAGCTCAAACAAGTAAACGCAATCAATAGTGAAGTCACTGTAAACGGCAGTAGTAGAAGCATTGCTCCAGAAAACGCTACTATCACAAAACTCATTAACAGTATTTGCTGCTCTTTATACCGAGCGTTAATAAAGTTGAGTACCAAGCTTCCCATTAATAACCCAGCCGAAGGCACAATCATCAAAGTGCCATAGTCTGCCGCTGTAAGCCCAAGCTCTTGCTGCATTAAAAAAGGATACAAAGACAAGGTCACCAAAGCAGATAGATAGCTCAGCCAGTTGTAACTGGCACTACCAATTACTTGTTTATTGGTCAGTAAGTCAATGTAACTTAGTATCACTCGCTTTGGCTCAAAGCGTCGCTTTGGATAAGGTAGTGTTTCTGGCAGCACCGCAAAACCAAGGGCAAAAATCGCCGCAAGATAAAGGAGAACGAACACAAAAACCGCATGCCAACTGATGTGATAGGCAATCCATCCACCAAATAACGGCGCAACAATCGGCATTACAGAAGCGGTCACAGAGATATAAGAAAGTGCTTTAGTCAACTGTACCCCATCATAACTGTCTCGTAATACCGAGCGCCCAAGCACAGAAGCGCTTCCTGCCCCCAAACCTTGCAATAGTCGCCCTACTTCTAGCGCTGCGATATGGTCTGCAAATGCAATACAGATTACCGTCCCAACCAAATAGACGCTTTGACCGATAATAAACACTGGTCTACGCCCTATTGAGTCCGATAATGGACCATAGAACAATTGAGAGACACCAAACCCAACGAGGAATAGTGTGACGAGGTTTTGTATCTCGTGCTGCTGAAGGTTAAGGTCATGACCAATAAGTGGTAAAGAGGGAAGATAAATGCTGACGCCAACTTGACCGGTCGCGATGATCATCATAGCTAACAATAATGGTGTTTTACGCAATATACCCTCCTAACAACATGACAGTTTCACGACAGACAGTGTATATTTGATACTCAAAGATGATAATAAACTAAAATGGAAAGGCATTATTTCCTATTAGGATAGAATAGTATGGATTGGATTCAGAGCGTGCGGAGTTACATTCGTGTGGTAGAAGAAGGAAGCTTCAATGCGGCGGCTAGAAAGCTCAACACGACCAGTTCGGCGATTAGTAAGCGTATTCAATGGCTAGAAGACAAGATTGGCGTGCAATTGCTAAAAAGAACAACACGGTCAATAAGCCAAACCGAAGCTGGTGCGCTTTTTTATGAGCGTGCTAAGGTACAGCTCGATTCTTGGCAGTCGGTGTTAGATGAAACACGCTCAGTAAACCAGTCCCCTGCAGGTCTACTTAAAATCGGAGCCACTCTTGCGGTAGGATCAAAGTTTCTAGTGCATTATCTGGATGATTTTCTCGATCAATACCCAGACATTAAACTTCAGTTGTTTACAACGTTACCAGGGCAACTTCCAGAACTGAGTTTGGATTTATTTATTAGCCGAGAACTGGAACAGCTCAACTCACTTAGTTTCAAAGCAACGCCCCTTTTCGAGCACAAAGCCCAGTTTTATGCGGCACCCAAGTACTTAGAGAAATACGGTTCCCCTCGCTCAATAGAAGAGCTAAGCACCCACAACGTACTTATTTGGGGTGAAAAACCATCTAGAGACGTTAAGACCATTCATGGCCATCGGTTTACTATATCTGGCAACTTCTCTACCACTAATCCTGAAGCCTTATTTCACGGCGCTAAGAGAGGAATGGGAATTATACTGACTAACAATGTCATGATCAGAGAAGAGTTGAAGCAAGGCAACCTTGTCCCTGTATTGCCCGAAATTACAGCAGACGAAGCAACTGTGTATGCATACTACCCCAAGCTAGACTACCAACACACTCGTACTAAATTATTTCTAGACTACCTAAGGAAACGCTTAGAAGATGAAAAAAATGAGCTGCTTGCATTGTAATTCATCGTAGTGCCGATGCTCATACCGATTGATGCCCGTAGTGAAGGAAGTTCTTTTAGGTATTTTCTCAACATTGAGATAAGTTGAATTTGAAAAATATTTAGTTTTCACCGATATTTAACGTGATGCATATCGAAATAATTTGAGATTTAGCGTGTAACAAAAATATCAAAATCACGAACAAAGAGATAACGTCAGATGAAGTATTCACTAGATGAGTCACACATCAGCGTCTCGGATCTAGAAGAAACGTTAAGCCTTGATGGACTCGACTTACTAAATAAAACGACATTAGACCTACATCAGAGGTTTGATAGCTATTGCACATGTGTGGTAGAGGTGGCGCATTTGTACCATCATGCAGTCACCCTATCGTTCGCTGAGAACAATCAAATTATTGACAACAGTACCTACGGACTTGAAAAAACGCCTTGCGAACAGGTATGTGCGGATATTGGCAAACAAGTATTCTATCAGGATGAAGTCTACAAACTCTTTCCAGAAGACATCCTGTTACAAGACGCCGGAATACAGGCTTACATTGGGTTACCGCTAAAGAACCACAATGGTGATGTTCTGGGCATTATTCATTCCACATATCAACGGCCAATACTCGATGAAGAAGCCCAAGAAATAATCAGGCATCATCGATTCTATGCGAGCTTAATCGTCCATAGTTTAAGAGAAAAGTGGATCAGCGAACGATCTGATAAATTGCTCAATCAGCTCAGTTACGAAGTTTCCCACGATAACTTGACTGGCCTTCTCAACCGTAGTTGTTTGGCGGACTCACTAGAAATGCTAACGCAGCAATCAACAAAGCCCTTTCACCTTGCCTACCTTGATATCGACAATTTCAAATCCATCAATGATATCAACGGCAACTACATTGGCGATCAAATCATTAAGTTTACCGCCAATGTCATTCAGCAAACTTTGGGGGAACAAAATAGCGCGTTCAGAGTCGCAGGTGATGAATTTGCTTTTATCACTTTTGAAAAAGACCCCGTGACGATCTGCCAAGAAATACTCGATAAAATTGAGTCCGGATATCAAGACAACGCTAATCGAATCAACTTTACCGTCAGTATCGGATTGGCGAAAGCAAGTACAAGTCTGACAAACAGCGATGAGTTAATCTTGAATGCCAGCCTTGCCTTAAAAGACTGTAAGAAGCATCGAGACATTTCCATTCAACCTTATGACACGCATCTGAGCGCGATATACCATAAACAAACTCAGCTTATTGAAGCACTTAGAGATATTTTACGCCATCCAACTTCTGAAAATGATGAGCTATATGTCGTCGTGCAGCCTATTGTCGATATCACTCAAGAACGATGGGATTACTTTGAAGCTCTTGCACGTTGGAACAGTAGAAATTTCGGTCCAATATCGCCGATGGAATTTATTGGAGCAGCAGAGCAATCTGGTCTCATCGTAGAACTCGGTGAACGGATCATTGAGCTCGCTTGTCAAGCAAAACAGCAATTGGAATCTCAACTTGGCTATCCGATCAAACTTAGCGTGAACTGTTCCGCCTATGAGCTACTCAACTCAAAACGCTATATTAACCATCTGACTGATACAATCGAAAAATACGGGCATCAGCCTTGCGATTTCGTTATCGAGTTAACTGAGACAGTATTGCTTGCTCAATCAGGGCAGGAAAGACTGGTTCTTGACTCACTTCGCTACCTCGGGTTCAAAGTCGCTCTAGATGATTTTGGTACTGGTTACTCAAGCTTAAACTATATCCATAGTTACCCAATTGATAGCATAAAAATAGACGCAACATTTATTCGAAATATGCTAACCAATCAAACGTCAGAGCAGGTGGTTAAGCTCATCACTCAACTAGCACAATTGCTTGGTGTCGATTTGGTCGCAGAAGGGGTCGAAGACGATATTGCACTCAATAAACTTGTAGATATTGGCTGCCATAAAATACAAGGGTATCACTTCTCTAAACCAATGGAAGTAGCAGAAATGGTCTGCATCATAAATGAAAGAGATATTAAAAGCGCATAAAAAAGGCCAAACACTGTTTGGCCTTTTTTAGATTAAAGAGATGCTAATTCTTGTTTATGCAGCAAACGATCCATTTCATCTCGTTTCGCAATAAACGCAGCCATATCTTTCTTAGGTACCGAGCTCGCCATTGGTATATTCGCTCGCATTGCATTCACTGGGCGCCCATATTCAATTAACTCGTAATGAAGGTGCGGTCCAGTTACGCGACCAGTTTTACCCGACAAACCAATTCGTTGACCACGAGATACTTTCTGCCCTTTCTTCACTAAAATTTTGCTCAAGTGTAAGTAGCGCGTCTTATATTTACTGCCGTGTTCAATCACGACATAGTTACCAGCATAAGGGTGTTTACGGGTCATAATCACTGTGCCATCCCCCGTAGCCTCGACAGGAGTACCAATAGGCACTGCCCAGTCTGTACCATTATGCGGCGCAACACGCCCAGTTACAGGATGAAGACGTTTTGGATTAAAGCTTGAGCTTATACGCCAACTGCGACTTACTGGGTAACGTTGGAATGCGCGTTGAAGACTCTCGCCCTTAGCATTATAGAACTGACCATCGGTATGAAGGTATGCAGAAATCTCACGACCACGATTGTAAATCTTGATCGCTTCAATTTCATTCTTACCTGTAGCAATACCATCAATCGTTTGAGAACGGCGAACCACTTCAAAACGATCACCTGCACGCAGGTCCTTTCCAAAATTGACTTGCTCTTTAAGCAAATTGACGACTTGACCTATTTCAGCTGTCGTCAAACCTAATCGGTTGGCAGAAGATGAAAAACTACCATTTATAACACCAACTAAAGGTTGTTGATGCCACACACCAGGAATAGAAACGTCTTTGAAGTCATAGCTACCGTCATTGTTTCTTTGATACACAGCTTTATCAGCAATGGAGAACTGAAGCTCCATTTTTTCTAGGTCACCCGTTTCTTCATTTCGCCAAAAGCGAAGCGTATTACCAGGTTTTAGTGTATCGAGTGCTAAGAAGTTGAGGTCTGTTTCCATGACCTTCATTAAAGAGCTATAACCAAAGCCAAGCTGGCTAAAAATTGAACTTAGATTATCACCAGCTTGAATTTGATACTCAAAACTTGGAGGCGTGGTCACAGCCAGAGATGCCGTTTTGGCATCTAGAATTCTTTCTACAACCTGTGATTCAGGTAAATTGAGGGCGATCGTTTTGGTAAGAGAAGACTCGTTGATCGAGTGAGAAACACCAATCGCAACAAACACAGGTAAGGAGTACAGCAGTAACGCTTTACGGCTTGTGAAGCTAGGAAACCGCTTTGTTGACACATTTTCAGACACGGGAATTACTATCTCCTTATAAATAAGGCTCATAGCTTATGCATTCCCGAATCAGAAATCACTAGCAAATTACGAGATCTAGCGCAGAAAATGCCTATTTTTTACATAAGCAAAAAAAAATCATCACTGTTGCATACTCAAGCTATTACCTACACGAAGAATTGTCGCTGAGATCAATTGATTTGGTTGCTCCGCGAGCGCTTGTTCTTTGCCATGTTCAAGATAAGAAAGCGAAACTTTCGTATCACTCACCCATTCCAGCGATGATATTTTGATGCGGTCTCCAAGAAAAACACTATTGAGCAACACTACTCGACTTGGCACTGCATCAAACTTGAACAATCCGAGATAATAAAATGCGCCTGAACCCTGTGTTGTTACAATCACTGGCGCAATAATCCAAGGTGTACCATTGATGTCTCGTTGAGCAACAAACTCGGTAGGAACCAGCACTTCACCCTTGGTCGCGCCCGCATCGTATTGACCTTTCAATAAGCCATGTTCTTTGTCCCATTCATCTAGAAACGTCACCGCACTTTGTTCAGGGACTTGAACCGTCCACGGATTTCGTGACTGAATCCCAAGTACTTCCGCTACGATTGAATTAGTTTGGGTCTGAGTTTGAGGAAACTTCGCCATGATGTCTTCATCGGAAAGGCTAAAACGGTAAATACCAGCAATCACCACAATGGCCAACAACAGCACAGGGATGAGAAGAATAAGTGGAATAGGTAGAATTCTCTTACGAGTCATGCGGGCTTCCTTGTGTTTGTTCTCATAATTCTGCGATGAGTATATACCAATTCAATCGTTAAGACCGCAGTACGATTTTGACTCAAGTGTTTCAAAGTTAAACTAAACTATACTCAAGTGATTCGCTAGCAGCCTAGTTGCTCCCAGCACTACAACATCACTTCAATCACAATAACTGACATCCAATAGGTAATAACAATGACAACAATCACCCACACATGCGAGTGTGCCTGTGGTTTGGTTCAACTACGTTGTATGGCAGAACCCATTAGGACTTCAATTTGTCATTGCTTCGAGTGTCAGAAACGCACTGGAAGCGTCTTTGGCGTGCAAGCCAAGTTCAATAAAGAGCAAGTGATCTTAGACGGTGACGTGACGAGTTATACGCGATTATGTGATTCTGGCAACCAAGTACAATATGAGTTTTGTCCAGCTTGCGGCACCACAATGCGTTTATTATTGTCAGATGCGACTGACTTTGTCGTCGTTCCGGTAGGTTTGTTTAATAACAATGAGTTCCCACGGCCTACTATCTCTATTTACGAGCAAAGGAAGCATGGATGGGTGCATTTTGAATGTACTATGGAGCATATCGAATAGAAAAGCGTGTAAGGTCGCAGGCCATAATATTTGAATCCGCTCAACAATAGTTGAAATTTTATTGAGAATGATCAACCGAGTATCGTGTGAAAGGCTTTCGTTATAACTTGTAAGCGCTATAATCTGCTCCTAACATTTGGTGAGGCTTCATTGTGATTTCCAGACTTCCTCGTTGGGTGGAATATGGCGCGTTTCTGCTGGCTCTTCTGGCCGGTTGCGTCAATGCCGTAGGACTACTCGGCTTTCAACATCAAGCGATAACACATCTTTCCGGAACGGTAACTCAGCTAGGGAACAGCCTTTTAGTCGGTGTGGACAGTACCATCC
Source organism: Vibrio rotiferianus (assembly GCF_002214395.1). Lineage (NCBI taxonomy): Bacteria > Pseudomonadati > Pseudomonadota > Gammaproteobacteria > Vibrionales > Vibrionaceae > Vibrio > Vibrio rotiferianus. The sequence goes on along the minus strand of NZ_CP018311.1, from coordinate 1,493,806 downwards.
ACCTACTACTCATTGTATTCAGCTTTTTAATTGGCTCAGCCTTTAGTGGCTTCTTTATTGAAAGTAGCGCGCTAAAACTAGGACGCCGCTACGGTGTAGCGCTTTGTATTGAAGGAAGCTTACTACTTCTAAGTTTGGGCTTCTTAGTGCAGGGCGACGTATACGGCCAATATCTCGCTTCGGCGGCTTGTGGCTTACAAAACGCAATGATTACAACGTTTAGCGGTGCCGTAGTGCGAACAACACACATGACGGGGATTATCACTGATCTTGGGATAATGATTGGCGAAAGTTTGCGTGGACGCCAGTTTGATAGAAGAAAAGCAAAACTATTTATCTTTATCTTCTTAGGTTTTTTACTTGGTGGTACAGCGGGAGCTGCGCTTTTTAACGTCTATGAGCTTTATGCTTTGGTGTTTCCTGCATTATTGGCATTTGTTATTGCTATCGCTTACTGGGGCTACCTTTACTTGCTCAGCCGAAAGCAAGCCGCATAGCACCTATCTCTGATCTAATTTCAATGACGGTTTAAGTAATACTCCTAAGCCGTCCTTCCCTACTCCTTGTGCTCATTTCCAAATATGTTTATCAAAGTCTGATCTGACTCTTTACAATTAGTGCCACCAGGATGAGAAGCTCCTGAGGCACCCTTGAGATCCGAATCACATTTACTATGCTTTTTATTGCTCTAGTCACATTGTGTTGTCTAGCCGAATGCAACGAGCAGTTTGCGTGCTACAATTTTCTAACACGAGCAACAATTTCATATACAAGATTCTAGTTTTGATCAGATTAGCCGAAAAAACGGCTGAATAACTAGATGTATTTAATGAATAGTATTGCAAAGGGTACAGTTTGCGGGTAATCTCCGCACACTGTGATTAAATACGGATGTTTAGTGAATATTTATGTCATGGAATATGGCGAGTATTGACTAGTAGTAACACGAGACAAATATGCATAACAACACTAATGCTGCTGAAGCGCCTAAGGGCAATTTCTGGATGTTCTTCATCCCATCCCTGATTGGTCTTCTACTCTTCATGGCTCCTATCTCTTACGATGGTGGCCTGACAATTCCCGTTGCAGTAATGGCAAAAGTCATTCCAGCAGTTCTTGGCGATACATTAATTGCTATTGTAACCGCTATTATTGCTTTTATGGCTGTCGCTTCTGTTCTTTGTAAAATTTTCAAGCCAGCAGCAATCCTGCGTAACAGTTTCTTAAACGGTTTGTTTAACCCATCACCTCTCTGGTTGTTTGTTCGTCTCATTGGTGCTGCGGCAGTATTGATGACATTCTTCCAAGTTGGTCCCAAAGCAATCTGGGAAGAGAATACTGGTGGTCTTGTTTTAACTGGTCTTCTACCGACATTATTTGCAGTGTTCATTTTTGCGGGTCTTCTACTGCCACTGCTATTGAACTTCGGTCTACTTGAACTATTTGGAGCACTGCTCAGTAAAGTAATGCGTCCAGTGTTTAACCTACCTGGCCGTAGTGCGATTGACTGTATGGCTTCTTGGCTAGGTGACGGCAGCGTCGGTATCCTGCTAACCAGTAAGCAATACGAAAACAACTTCTACACTCAACGTGAAGCGGCGGTTGTTGGTACTACCTTCTCCGCAGTATCCATCACTTTCAGTTTGGTTGTTCTTGCTCAAGTTCAGCTAGAACACCTGTTCCTACCTTTCTACGGTGCAATCTGTTTGGCAGGTGTCATCGCCGCGATCATTATTCCTCGCTTACCACCATTAAGCCTGAAGAAAGATCGTTACATGGACGGAAGTGAACCAAAGAAAGACGCTGATGCAGTTCCAGCAGGTCACACAACATTCTCTTGGGGCATGGATCTTGCGCTAAAACGCGCTGGTCAAGTGACTTCTGTACAGTCGGTATTTAAAGAAGGCGTACATAACGCTATCGATATGGTGTTTGGTGTGCTGCCTGTTGTAATGGGTCTTGGTACCGTGGCTTTAGTAATTGCCGAATACACATCCGTATTTGAAATCCTAGGTCAACCATTTATCCCGTACCTAGAGCTTCTACAAGTACCTGAAGCGGCGGCTGCATCTCAAACTATCGTTGTTGGCTTTGCAGACATGTTTATCCCTGCAATTCTTGCTGCCTCAATTGACAATGAGATGACGCGTTTTGTCGTTGCTGCAATGTCAGTAACCCAGCTTATCTACATGTCTGAAGTTGGTGCTCTACTACTGGGTAGCAAGATTCCGGTAAATATTGTCGAGCTATTTGTTATCTTCATCCTGCGAACATTAATTACACTGCCTGTAATTGCAGGTGTAGCGCATTTGATTTTCTAAAGTTCTTTTTCCTAAGGCCCTGCTTTTGCAGGGCTTTTTATTACGCCCAACTCTGAGATCAACATAAAAAGTAAACACAACAAAATAGAGCTCTAGCCAACACCTCTCCCACTTAGTCTCATAAGTGAAACACACAGATTACATTTAATCGATTCAATTCCCCAATAAGATTGATTTTATAAACCTCACACCATCCCATCTCGATTGACAGCAAGCGACAAACATTTCGTTTTTTGACACTTTTATTATCAAACTTTATCAAGATGACCAAACTCACACATTTAGCTCAATGTTGCTGTGAAAGTTAAAAAACATGAAAAATCCATTCAGGAATCTGATAAAACTGTCGATAACAAAATAACAACAACACGTTTTTTGCTATCTGTTGTCGTAAATCATCCCCCCAATAAGAGATGAATCAGAGATAGTGTAAACAGGGAGACTTGAGGAAAATCTATGAAATTCAGTCATAAAGTAGTAACCGCGTCCTCGATTTTATTGTTAGTGACAGTTTCGCTTCTGTCTATTCAACAGGTAATGACGGTACGTTCAGAAATCGAAGATCATATCAATGAATCACTAGGGGAGATTCTAACGAGTGTTGGGAACACCGTTGAGTCTCAAATGGATGCAAAAAAAGCACTGGCACAATCTCTAACAGAAGTAATTGAGTTAGCTCCTAAAGACCGACAGTATGTAAAAGACATTCTTGAGCAGCCCAAGCCTAAGTCAAGCTTTCTCGCGATAGGTTTCGGTTACCAGGCTGACGGTTCAGTCATCGAAAATGATGACAACTGGGAAGCTGGTTCTGATTATGACCCTCGCCAACGTCCGTGGTTCCAAGCAGCAAAGAATCAAGGTAGCCTTGTCGTTACTGACCCTTATGTCGATGCCTCCTCTAAAAATGTCATTATCTCTATCGGCACCCCAGTAAAAGAGAATGGTCGATTCATTGCAGGTATGTTCTACGACTTAGAGCTTACTAAGCTGGCTGAATTGGTAAACCAGGTAGATGTATTTGATGCGGGATACTTATTCCTTGTAACCAACGACGGTACAACTATCGCGCACCCAGAAGCTGCAAACAATGGCAAAAAGCTGTCGAGTTATCTACCCCAGATTGACTTAGGTAAACGTGAGCAACATATCGAAGTCAATGGCCAAAGCTTTATGGTGAGCTTATCTCACATTAAGATCGAGAATTGGTACGTAGGTGCAATTGTTGATGAGAGTATCGCTTACGCAGCCGTAGATAAGTTACGTACTAGCGCAATCATTTACTCACTTATTGCCGTAGTATTTTCAATTGCTGCGCTTACTATGTTGATTCGATTCTTGATGCGACCATTAGATGAGCTGAATTCCGCTATTCAAGGTGTTGCTTCCGGTAAAGGTGATCTAACTCAACGCTTGTCTACAGAGACAGATAAAGAGTTTTCCGAGTTAGCACATGGCTTCAATACCTTTATGGAGAACCTTCAGCATCAAATTATCGAGTCCAAGCAAATCTCTGATGAGATCTTAACGGGAACTCAGTTAACTGCAGAAGGGGCGAAAGGATCAGCTTCTGCGATGCAAACTCAGCTGCAAGAGCTTGAGCAATTAGCAACAGCTATGCACGAGATGTCTGTAACGGCGACAGAAGTTGCGAATAATGCTCAAGGCGCCGCAAGTGCAGCGAAAGAAGCGGACGAGGCCACCATACAAGGTTCCAATGTAGTTAATGAATCAACTGCAACGATTAACCTACTTTCAGACAACATCGACCAAGCAGTTGAGGAAGTTCAAGGCCTTGAGTCTGCAACAGCGAATATTGAGACAATCTTGAAAGTAATTAACGATATTGCTGATCAAACTAACTTACTTGCACTGAATGCAGCCATCGAAGCTGCTCGCGCAGGCGAATCCGGTCGAGGGTTTGCCGTTGTAGCTGATGAAGTTCGTACCCTAGCACAGCGTACGCAAGAATCTACGACGGAAATTCGCAGCATGATTGAACAACTTCAATCCGGCGCATCTTCTGTGGCGAGTGCGATGCACCAAAGTAAAAATAGTGCCGTTGAGGCGGTTGATAAAGCGGAACAAGCAAACGGCGCTCTGCAACGAATCCGTGATTCAATTCAGCAGATCTCTGATATGAACTTGCAAATTGCCTCTGCTGCAGAAGAGCAAAGCTTGGTTGCTGAAGAAATCAACAATAACACGGTCAATATTAAAGATTTGTCGACACAAGTATCTCACTCAGCTGACCTTGCCGATGAAGCTATGCAGAAACAAAATGAAAACGTTCGTAAACAAGATGAAATTCTAAACCGCTTTACAGTTTAGATACTTCTCTTTTTTAACCGACAAGCAAGCAAACAGCGAGCCCATGTGCTCGCTGTTTTTCTATTTATAGAAAGAAAGCATCATTCCAACGACTTTGAAAGAAAATCGCTTCGACACTCGGTTCCCCTTTACTTTATAACTTGTTCGCCATCATAAAGAGAGTAACAGCAAGTCATGTCAGCCTCTGGCGAGACAATTTCGCATTAACGTCAAATATCATCGCGATTTATCAGGCAATGGGCAGGCCATACACACAGCTAATGCAGCACTAACACCTTCGCATAAAAAAGCCGCTTGCCCAATTGTGGACAAGCGGCTTTCTATAGTTCAATTACTGTGTGTTCGTCGAGTCGATTTATACCGCTTGAGCGAACAGCAAGAAACAGCCGAACAGGAAGATAATGCTCATCCCCATCGCACCACCACCCGCTTCGTACACACTGCTGTCTTCTACAGGTACACGACGCACTTTCATGGTCATCGATAGTGGAACAAACACCGCTAGGAATACAAGGATAATACCTGCGTAGCTAAGGATCGCTAAGAAGTGCTCTGGAGCGAATACCGCACCAAGTAACGGCAGAATAAACGTAGTTACGAATACCACTGGCTTACTTGCTTTTAGAAGGTCTGCATTTTGGTCGTAAAGCGCCATTGCCACACCTAAGAAAGACGTCAATAGTGCCAAGCCAGTAAACATAGACAGGATGAACTCAAGACCTGTGTACTGCTGACCAAGAACAGAGATCAACTCAGACACGTTTGAGAATTGAACAAGTTCATGTGGTGGCAAGTTACCCACTACCGCGAACAACCACAGTATGTAACACACAAGAGGAATCGTAGAGCCAACAATGATCATGTTGCGTAGTTGGTTTTTGCTCGCTTCTTTGTTGTAAGTGACCAAAGAAGGAATCACCACCATGAAACCAAAGCTTGTGAACAGAACTGAGCTTTGTTTGATCAGTGCCATTTTGTCTGCGTTCACTACTTCACTTAGGCCTTCAAACGATACATTTGGCGCAAGAGAGAGCAGCGTTAGAACAAGCGCGACAATCATACCGATGAACAAGCCACGGTTTAGCTTATCAACAACGCCTGTACCAGCTGATACGATAAGACCAACCAAAACGGTAAAGCCAACTTGGCTAGAAATAGTAGAAAGTGGTAGGCCCAATGACGTGGTCACTTTTTGTACCAAGTCACCAGCACCGATGATGTAGGCCATCAATAAGCAAACAAGCAATGCGTACAAAAGACCGTTAGTAACAAGCTGACCGCCTTTACCAAGGGTTTCACGAGCAATGGCGTTCATACTCACGCCACCACCTACTTTACAGCTTGCTTCCAACAGAAGAAGTGCCGCATAAGTCGTACCTGCCCAGATGAACAGCATGAGAAGAGTGCCCCATAGGAGGCCAAATTGAGCTAGCACCATTGGTATAGCGAGCATACCAGCGCCAAGAGCAGTACCTGCAACGATCAGGGAGCTGCCGACAAGTTTTGAGTTCACGGTTAATACCTCTAAATTTAATCCGTTTTGTTGTGACTTATCGTGCTTTTGGTTCGAAGCACGATCTACGGAGACCCCCTACCCTGCAGCCAATAAATTCACTATGAAACAGAAACTCAAGGTGCAAAAAGCCTAAACTCAAGATGGATCTATCCTGTCTGAGTACATTAGGGATGTAGGGAATCATTTCCGGGCAGAGTTCAATTAACGGAATGTCTCACTTTGGGTTCGAAGCAAAATCAGCGCATCCTTTTTCGTCAATCCCATTCTCTGCTGAATGGATTTGGTTCAAAAGGATTGTAAGGCATAAATAGGACGATTGAAAAGCAAAAGCTCCATCTTATAGCCATATGTTTTAACAACTATCAGTTGATGCAACAGATATGTTGTATAACCGCCGATTATTTAGTCTTTTGTTGCTATAGATCGTAGGAAATGAGCTGTAGCGCTCAATTATTAAGGTGTACATGAAAATGTACACTTTGTTAGAAGGTGTTAGAAACCCGGAACATAGCCTAGATTCAGCAATATCGTTATTATTCGCACCGTACCGACACGTTTCGGTTCACATACCTCTAAACACTGATTTACGGTTCGAAAATATAGGTAAATGAGTGTTCCGAATGCTGGGTTTGGTTCCCCAGCATTTTTATTCTTCTTGCTATTCTTTCTCTGGCTAAGCCTATCCTTTCCAGCACCCTGCTACAGCTATTTACACGCGTCCTGTTCCCCTATTGAAGATATATACTCAAGTAACTTCAAGGTGCAGGGTTCAGAGCGTTGTCAATGATTCTCTGTTTACCGAAAGTAAGCAAGGAAAACAACGAAGCGGAATAGCTAGCTCTTTTCAAGTTGTTTGACGAAGCTATTTAGGTGGCAAAGAACGTGCTTCAGTGACACGCTCCCGAAGGGCGAGGTTATTTGAGTATAAAAAAGGCAAGGTGCCTAATGACAACCCTGCCCAACTTCAACAATCGTCTTATATCGCAACTAGGATAATTTGAACTTGCTTAGTTCACCATGTAACTCGGTAGCCTTTCGCGTTAGCTCATTACTGATTTCAACAGAAGATGTCATCGAGTCCATCACATCCATTGCGGTATCGTTGATAGTGACAACGTTGCGATTAATTTCTTCCGACACCGAGCTTTGCTCCTCAGCAGCCGACGCAATCTGATTGTTCATATCATTAATTACTTCGATAGCATGATTGATTTCAGAAAGCGCTTGTTGCGCAGCTTGAGTTTCATCTCGAGTATCGACAGCTTGTTGCTGACTTTGCTCCATCAAAACAACTATTGATTGAGTCTCTTGCTCTAAACGAGCCAGCATAGTACGAATTTCTTCAGTAGAACCTTGAGTCCTTGTTGCCAAATTACGCACTTCATCTGCCACAACCGCAAAGCCTCTACCAGCCTCTCCTGCGCGAGCCGCCTCAATGGCAGCATTTAAAGCAAGTAAATTTGTTTGCTCCGCAATACCGCCGATTTCAGTCAAGATACCTTGGATGGCGGTGCTTGACGCAACAAGGTTTTGCGTTTGGCTCTGTGCATCACTCACTTGACTAGCAAGATGTGCCACCGCGTTGGCTGCGTTGTCCATTCTAGCCATGCCATTCACACTATTGCTTTGCACTTGGCTCGCTGCTGCTGCAGCTTGAACCGCAGAGTTTGCCACTTCATGAGCGGTTGCACTCATTTCATTGATGGCTGTAGCGAGGGAGTTCACCTCATTAACTTGAACGTTTAACTGCTCTTTCGAAATATCAGCACGCGTTTGGCCTTCAGTTGCGCTTTTGTCAACTTGATCAGCCGTTTCAGTGACCGTTAACAGCATTTCCTGTATGCGGGCTAGGAACGAATTGAACCAATGCGCTAATTGAGCCGTTTCATCTTTCCCTTTGACCTCAATTCGATAGGTAAGATCGCCTTCTCCTTGTGCCGCATCTTTAAAACGCTCGACTAAGTTCGTTAGTACTTTGCCTAACGAGTTAGCGATGAATGCCATTGCCAAAATACCGACAAGTGCCGCAATCCCACCAGCCCAAACACCTTTTTCTATGGCTGACTGGTTCTGCTCGTCGCTCCATTGCTCATAGTCAGCCACACTTTTTGTTAGGTGGCTACTAGGAACCGAAACAATCACGACCCATGGTGCATCATTGGTATCAATCGAAGTTATAGCGTACTCATTGCCATCAAACGAAATAATTCCGATCTCTTTTTGTGTCGCTAACGATTGGATATTTTTCCACTGTGATAGTAATTCGGAAGGTACTTTCATCCCTACAGAAGCAGAATCATCACTGTTCGCAAGAACAGCGCCCTTCCAAGAGGAAATTAGAATCTTACCTTGGCCCTCGAATAAACCGCTCGCTAGATTCTCACTTTGTCCTTGTAACTCATTTAGTGATAAATCAAAGCCGACAGAACCAATGATCTCGCCATTCATTTTGATTGGCTGGCTGATTGTAGTAATTAGCTCTTCTCGACCACGAACCGGATACATGTACGGCTCCATAACAAACGTTTTACCCGTTTCATATGGTTTCAAATGCCAGTCATCTTTACGTTCACCACTACTATTGAGTTCAGCGTTGCTGAAGCTTTCCATTGCAACAACATCAAAGCTATTTTTGGAATTAGGAGAGAAAAATGGTGCCAAATAGCCTTTGGTATTGAAGCCGTCTTTTATGTCAAATGCTGTTTCACTAGGCCAAGACATGTCTTGCCACACCATATATCCAGCAAATACAGCTTTATTCTGAGCCTCCAAAGAAGCGATGAACTGTTTTACCACCGCCTGTGGTGTAGCACTAGACTCTGCACTTAATTCGAGAATTGATCGCACTTGTTTCAGGTTGGCAAGCACTGGCTCCAACTGATTTGAAATACTAAGCTCCTGCTGTACAGCGGCATTTCTTAGATCAGAGGTGGTCGCATTTGTCAGTTGGTTTTTTACTTGTGTTGTAATCTGTTGATTTACTTCAGTGAAGGCACTGGTTGTCATCCCCATCGCAATCAATAAAGTGAAAGCCATTGCACCACCGGCGCTCACTGCAATTCTTGTTCGTATACTGTTAAACATACTTGTTTCTCCAACAGGCTAGTAGCTGGATTAATATTTAAATAAGGTAGGAAAGGAAATTGTATCTAACAGGTGTGAATGGAGAATGTCGTGATGTGAATGAAATACGAACTGATTATGAAATTACATGAACAACACTATATCGTTTAAAGTGTACAAGGCGGGAAAGTAAAGATGTTTATTGAGTGTGAATCTATCTATATCTCAACTAACGCAATGATATTATAAATATTTATCAGAATTTAAAGATAGTTACCGGAGATACCGTGATCTCATGACTGAACAACTTGCTGCGGCCTATCTAACAAATTTGGGCAACCAATAACGTGACATTGTTCACACAATATTTTTCTTAAATATCTGTAACTTAGCTGTAAATAAATCCTATTTTCATATAAATACCCTTCTCCACTATGAGGAGAAGAGTATTTAAATCGATCTAGCAGTTTACCAGCATCATAGCGTTAAGAGCTGGTACCTTAATGGGGTGGCCAAGTTCAAACTTTTCACCTGAGAGTAGATCCGTAACTAATGCATCGCCAGGTAGCTCTAACGTCTGGGAGCGTAGAGACTTGTTAAGAACCAAAATCCCCTTATCACCTCGCTGCAGCACAAGCATATCATCATTACCTTCTACCATTCTCATCGGCTCACCATGCGTTAGGTTGTGAAATGCGATCATCTTCGCCATTCGAGGATCACGCCATGAGTTTTGCCAACGAGGATTTCCAAGACGATCTTTGATACCACTTGGGTCAAGATCGGTATATACCAAAGGGACTCCTCCGTCGCGCCCCATGATATACGCATACGCTAACCATTCTTCTTCCTCACCCATTACATGCTCTAAAAATACATCATTGTTTGGGATATCGTGAGTAATGGCAAAGGTGATAGCTCGGCCATTGGATAACGCCTGCCCAAAGCAATACGGATCGATGAGTGACTTGAAGCTACCACTTTTCTTAAGCGCTTTCGAGATTGTTGAAAACAGCGGAAAATCATACGCACCGAGTCGTGTTTCTTTCAAATAAGGTTCAAGAAACAGCTCATATTCTTCTTCAGTCGCGCCACCATCAGTAATTATTTCACCGAAAATGTGGACGTCATGCGTGATATCCTCAGTCCAAACCTGCTTCAAGTGCTCCAGCGTCATGTGCTTTGCTGCATCAATACGGAACCCCTTCACGCCAAGCTGTTTCAAAGCTTGAAGATACAGTCTCTGCTGAGCGACAACATGCTCACACACTCGTAAGGTAGGTAAACCCGGATCGGTCGGCCCCCCTGTGATACGGCCATTTTGTACTTGCCACTTATCTTTCCAATCTTTGATTCCAAAAGCTTCGACAAAATCATTTTCATCAAACAGCGGCTCAGATAAGTCCCCAAATAGAACGAGGTCTTGATACTTATCTGCATTTTGCTGGTACTCGTCCATCACAGGTTGGCGCGGGTACTGCAAATCCGCACGGAGATGGGCTTCATTAGCCATATGGTTAAATACTACGTCGGCATAAACTAATACACCTACACGGTCGAGAGCTTCAACCATGTTTTTGAAATCTGTGGTGTCTCCAAGTGCATTATCGATAACACGGTAATCTTGAGGTTGGTAACGCTGCCACCAGCGTTCGTCTTGTGCACTTTTCATTGGTGGAGAAACCAAAACCGAGCCATAACCTAGCTCGCTAATCTCCGCTGCACGTTGGCCAATATCAGCATACTTCCAATCAAAAGCATGCAAGATTACATTTGCACCCGTCGATTGTGTGTCTTGTAAGCCACTCATGTTTCTCTCCTCGTCGCGTTCGCTCACCCATTTATTGCTCGAATTCGTCGTGAGCGAATCCAATAGCTGAAATTATAAGAAGTATTGGCGCCTCTCCCTCCCCCCTAATATGTTTGTGCTAGGGGGGAAAAACGAGGCGTAGCTCCACCTTGGGTACGGCTTAAAGGAGTACTTGAATACAATGTTCACTAAAAACAAACACCAGAACGACTTAGAGGAACTCATAAGTATTTGTTTTAAAGGCATTTTTAAAATAAACATCGGAAAATAATGATATCGCTATTACGCCTTTCCTTGAGCACTTCGTCTAAGTCGATACGCAAATTCAATATGTAACAAATATTTAAGAAGACGAAACTGTAGCTTATGTCACAGTTGGTGCGGTTTATAAATTGACAGAAAAGAAGAGAAAGACTCGAAAAGATGACGAAAGGGGGACAAATAAGAACGCTAGATACAAAAATAGCGCGATAAACGCGCTACTTTTTAAGTGCGGTACAACACCTTCACTACGTGCCAACCGAATTTGGTTTTGACTAGATGTGGAGTTAGTACCTCTCCTGAAAAACAAACTTTATCGAACTGCGGCACCATTTGACCACGGCGAAATTCACCTAGATCGCCACCACGTTTACCAGATGGGCAAGTGGAGTATTTCTTTGCCAATGCCTGGAATTTAGCACCTTTCTTAAGTTGCTTAATGATGTCTTCAGCTTGTTCTTTGTGCTTTACAAGAATATGCAATGCAGCTGCTGTGTTTGCCATTTGTCTGTCTCTCACTATTTGTGGGGGCGCAAGTTTAACCAATGTATCCACCTACGCTCAAGCGTTAGTACACTTTTGTATGAAAATAAAAGTCAAATGAGATTTGCGATATTTCGTTAAGAGCTCAACTTTCTTCAGCCAATAGTTGAAGAGTAAGGATTATAAGATAAGATATACTACATAAATCAGTAACATTGATAAGGTTATTTCATGGCAAAAGTCGCAAGCAAAGCGAACCAATCTCAAGGCATGTTGGTGTTTAAACTCACCCTGCAACAGAACTTCGCAATTGGCACACTTAAAGTCCGTGAAATTGTTCCTTACATGCCAACGACCAAGATCCCTTATTCACATCACCATGTGATTGGAACCGTAACAATTCGCGATTTAACTGTACCCGTTATCGATATGGCTGCAGCGATTGGATTCCGTCCTATTCAAGAAGAGGAATACCAGAATTGCTATTTAATCGTGACCGACTGCTTACGTACGGTAGTTGCGTTCATGGTTCGAAGTATTGAGAAAATCATTGAATGTGATTGGAAAGCTATTGAAACACCACCAGAAAGTGCAGGTCACAACATCTTTGTAACTGGGATTACTCGTTATGAAGAGAAAATAGTTCAAATGCTGGATGTGGAGCTTTTGCTTTCGAAGATCTACCCTCAATACGAAAACACTAAGATTCCAATGCTGACAGACATCGAACGTGAACGCCTGAAAGCCCTAAGCATCCTTTTAGTGGACGATTCTTCTATTGCACGTAAACAGTTAAGCGATGCATTAGACCGCATCAATATCCCTTATCAGATTTGTAAAAACGGTACTGACGCGCTCGACTTAATGAAACGAGAAGCTGAAGCCAACCGCCCTATTGACCTTCTGGTGAGCGATATTGAAATGCCAGGATTGGACGGTTACGAACTTGCGTTTGAAGTTCAAAATGATGCTTCGCTGAACAATTCTTACCGTATTCTTCACACATCACTCTCTAGCGAGATTTGTGTCGACCGAGCTCACCAAGTTGGCGCGCATGAAGCGTTAGAGAAGTTCAATGCTGGCGAACTGATTGAAGCAATGCTGCGCGGTGCAAAAGAGCTAGAAGCAAAAGCGATGGCTTCTTAACGACTTTAATTTGTCTCGTTATTTACTTGGCATTGTGTAGCTGCGAGACACAAACTCCGTTTCTTCCACTTGATAGATGTGATTGATATAGGAAGCCAAGCTGTAGAGAACGTTGGCAAGCAGGTTTGAATATCGGAACAAAATTGGTGCGGGTTGCTTTTTACCCGAATGCTCTACCGCAACCAATGCACGAACGACCTTTTTGGCTTGGCAGCGACACAAATGCAATTGGCTGGAAGTTGGGTGACCACCGGGAAGTACAAACCCCTTAAAGCCGCCGTCAATGCGCGCTTTGATTTCATCGTAGTCGGCTTTGAGCTCATCAACTTCCGCTTCTGTAATTGCTAGCTTGCCGCGGATAGAACCATTAACATGGTACACGTTTGGCTGCATGCGAGTTAGGACGTCGCGGCTAAAATCATCCAACTCCATCGATAGCACAAGCCCAATTCGACTGCACAATTCGTCTGCCGTAATTTCAAAATCGCAGACCGGGCTGTCTTCATAAATGAATGGGTAACAAATCTCGCCAAGTTCCTTACTTACTGGTCTCATGCTCTTTCTCTGTGCTTTGGTTCTAATAAAAAAGGGAGTTAGTATAACCTAACTCCCTTTGGGCATTCACATCCGTTTAGACGATAATAAGTTAGAAAATCGGCTTATGCGTTTTCGATTTTCTTGTGACCTTCTTGAAGGTGAACGAAATCAACCAGATCATCGCCTGATACTTGGTAAGCTTGACCAAAACCTTTCACGAACAGACCTTGTTCTGCTTTTAGGTTGAACAGAACGAAGTCTTCTAGTTGGCTCAGACCATCAATGATCTCACCGAAACGCTCTTTCATTTGACCAACAACTTGTTGCCACATTTCAGTATCACGCTCAACAACGGTTGCAACCGCATCAAACGTTAGACGCTTACGAGCAAACAACTGCTTCGACGAATCTTCATCTTCAATCATCATCAAAGATACATTTGGATTCTCTAATAGGTTGCGTGCGTGACGAGCAATCTGAGAAATAAGAACGAAGTAACCTTCCTGGTTTTGAACGTATGGCGCGTAACTTACGTTTGGACGACCTTCCGCATCAACTGTTGCTAGTTGAATTGTACGGCGCTCCTGACGAAATTCCTTAATTTCTGGTCCTAGACGACCTTGTAAACGCTCTTGTTTAACTTGCTGATCCATTTTGATACCTAACTTTACTTGTTTTGGGTTTCCGAGTTTAAACTCGGTTATTCTTTGATAAACGACGCCACCCCACCTATTGGCGGATGGAGCAAGCGTCGTATGCATTTAACATTATTAAACTACTGGTTGAACTCAGCTTGCATTGCACGGAATGCTGTTACTTGCTCTTCAATCAGTTCGCGCTTTTCATTACGGCCGAGGTAGATCTTAAAGATGTTGCTGCCGCACTCAGAGAAGAAACCAAAGTAGTGGCTTTCGCGTCCCATAAACGGCTTACTTACTAGCGCGATGTTTTTCACGTTATCCAGTTTAAGGTGGCCATGAAGCTCGCCTTCTTTACCCATTAAGTTATAGTAACCACGTGCTACTTTGCCTTTCGGGAACGGTGCTTTCACTTCAAATATTGAGCCGAAAGAGTGAACAATCGTCGTTACAGGACCAAAGCCAACAAGACCTTCTAAAATGCCTTGTGCTTGCTCACCCGGAGCCACCGCTACCATTTCTTGAGGTAATGCAGCAACCACTTCAAATTCAGATACGCCAAGGCGCTCTGCCATCGCCGCTGGCAGCAGTTGTGGTTCTTGTTCTAGTAGGGCTTCGACCTGTTGCTTAATTGATTCCATTATTTTTTCCATTTCTTTCAGGTTAATTGTTAGATACTTTTGGTACGTTTTCGTTCATTTCCGACGTTAGTACCTGAATACATGCCTGCGCGAGAGAAACAGCCCAGAAGCTCCCTGCAAGGGTTAGCACTAGGCTGCGCTCTTGAAGTTCGACCAAGCCCTTGCCATGCCAGACTTTGAACAGCGGCATTAGGAAGTTAAAGGTATCTTCACCCATGAAGTTTGGCAGTTTATTCCCTTGGACAATGCCACGGTCAAAACCTGACTTAAACGCAGCAAAGAGTGGCTCTAGTGGGCTTTGCTTCATCATCATCGCGATAGTGCTTTGCCCTTCATTAACGGCTTTGACATAAGTGTCTAGCGTGCGGTGTTGCATCATGCCGTAACCACCGATATTACCGCCAGCACCGCAGCCAATAGGAAGCACTTCTGCATACGTCTTCGCTAGGCTGTTGTACAAGCTTCGTTCACGGTTATCGATCGCCCAGTGGTTAACGCTGAGCTGCTTCATGTGGTGCTTCGACATGAATTTCGCACCAAGCTCGTACATGCCAGCTTTTTCTGGTGTAGTTGCTGGTGGTGGCATCTTGCCCTTCTCAACTAGGTTCAGCATAGGAGCGGTACCACCAACAACAAGCTGGTATAAGTCTAAACCGTGCGCCCCAGTAGACATGAAATCATTCAAATCCTGTTCGAGCACTTCTCTGGTTTGATACGGCAAACCGTAAAGTAAGTCGATAATGACGGGAATTTTGTCTTCTTTAGCGAGCTCAGCAACGCGATTCAATACATCTTCACGATCATCTAAACGCTTAGCACTACGGCGAACTTTAGTATCAAAGCTCTGTACACCAAATGAGAAGCGGTTGAACCCACCATCTAGCGCACCTTGATAGAGTTCATCTGAGAACCGGTTGATGCGACCTTCCAACGTAATTTCGCAATCAGCGGCTAAAGGGAAGTAGTCATGAATTGCCTGACCAAGAATACGAACTTGATCTGCAGATAAGTCTGTAGGCGTGCCTCCGCCGATATAAACCGCATGAAAAATGCCACTTTGTGTCCATGGCAGTGCAGCTTTCTCTTTCAGCTCTTTCATTAGAGCATCAAAGTACTCATCAACAAGCTTACGGCTCGCCGCATTTTGGAAGAAGTTACAAAAAGTGCAGCGCACACGACAAAATGGCACATGAATGTACAGGCAACGCTTATTGGTCTTTTGCGTTGTTTCGGAAGTGATCCGTGACAGAATTTCACCTTGTTGTGGCGGTGGCACTGGCATGCTGCTACCACCCGCATGTGCGGAGTGTTTTTTCACAAAAGCAAAGCGCAGTGGATCGGGGCTATCACTCCCAAGAATTGATTCGCCAAATTTATAAATGTCGACGCTCATATTTACTCACTTAAAGCCCACCACACAAAGGATTGAGGCTCATTTCAAAAAAACTGCAAAGATCATAATTTGCGCGTAATGATAATGCAATTGATAATTGATCTTATTTCCTTTTCGCGTAATAATCCCTTCCACTTGATAATGATTCCTACTACCGAGATTTATCCGTGAACGTTAAAAGATATGCCATTGCCGGAGGCGCCTCTTTAGTGGTGCACGCTGCGCTTCTTTTTGTCTCTCAAGAGACGAAAGTGTTTGCAATGCCAGCAGGCAATCCCACCAGCTCGGTAAGCTTGAATTTAGTCTCAGCGCCAAAACCGGTACAAGCGGCTCCAACGCCACAAGAAGTGGTGGAAGAAAAGCAACCGGAGCCAAAGAAACAACCTGAACCTAAGAAACCAAAGCCTGCGCCGGTTAAAAAAACGGTGGAAAAACCGATCGTAAAAAAAGAAGCGGTGAAGAAAAAAACCGTTGAAAAGAAACCTGAACCGGTTAAAAAACCTCAACCACCAAAACCCGTTGCAAAGAAAGATCCGCAACCAAAAGAAAAAGTGGAAGAGAAAATCGCAAAAGAACCTCAACCGCAACAAGCGGCTCCTAATAATCAATCTAAAGGGGCGACATCACAGCCTGTGATGGTTGATCAGCCTGCTTTCGTGTCTCAACCAGTTCAGCCCCGCTACCCACGTTCAGCACGCAAACGCGGTATTGAGGGTGTCGCCCTCTATGAAGTGTGGCTAGATGCAAACGGCAACCAGATTAAACAGGTTCTTATTGAATCATCAGGTGCAGAGATGCTTGATGTTTCTGCTCTACGTGCCATCAAACAATGGCAATTCTCACCACATATTTCTGGTGGGCAAAAAGTTGCTCACCGAGTTCAAATCCCAGTTCGTTTTAAGTTGGATGGATAATGGAACAGCTACAACATTTACAAAACCAATTTGGTCTTATGACTTGGCCTTTAGTTATTTGCTCTGCACTTACAGTCATGATCATTGCGGAAAGACTCTTTCAAGTATTCATTAGCTTAGGCGTCGGAAAACGCGCGATTCGCCAAAAGTTGACCGACCTTGATCCAACCAACAACAAAGACATCGAAGCCCTAGCGGATGAGTTTTCCGGCAAGCGCCCCCTCTTATACCGTGGCGTTGCGATGCTGCTTGCCCACCACTCATTTTCTAAGTCATTACGAGAAGACGCAGCAGGGATTTGGCTACAAGAAAAACGTCATCAGTTGCACTCAGGGCTGCGTTTATTGACCCTGATTGGCGTGATCAGCCCTCTTATTGGTCTGTTGGGTACGGTACTTGGGCTTATCGACATGTTTAAAGGTATTGCTTCTTCTACAGGCAACATCACACCAAACGATCTGGCCGATGGTCTTGGCCTTGCGATGCGCACGACAGCTGCAGGTTTGATCATTGCATTGCCAGCAATTTCTGGCGCACAACTTATTGGTCTATGGGCTGATCGTGTTATCGCAAAGCTTGAACACACTCTGAACTACGTGAATCTATGGCTTGAAGGCATTTCGCTTCAACACGTATCCCCTGAAAACAGCAAAGAAGTCGCGACTGTTGCAAGTCATGTTGAAGCGAGAAGCTCATGATAAAGGCACCGCAAGACAATAACAGCCACGGCTTAACACCAGACTTAACTCCGCTGCTCGACATCATCTTCATCGTTATGGTGTTTTTGATGCTCACCGCCGCGGTGAAGTTAGATTCCCTCGATGTGAACCTACCAAGTACTGATTCCCAAGCAGTGGCTGAAGTAGACAAACAATCGATCACAGTGAACATCCTTAAAGAAGAGCCACATTGGGCGATCAATGGTAAGGCGTACATCGATTGGGAAAACTTCACGATAGCTCTGTTAGAAGAAAGCAAATCAACCGACAAACCCATTGTGATTGGTGCGGAAAAGACCGCAGATATTCAATCACTGGTGAAGCTTCTTGGCTTTTTACAAGAAAACGGAATTCAAGCGACTCAACTGCTCACTGAAGAGTCGCAATAAAAGAACATAGATTGAGAAAAAACTAATGAATAAAACACTCTTGCCCGTTCGTACCGCATTGACAGCCGCTATTACTATGCTTGCAAGTGCGACCCTGTTTGCCAACGAAGCACCATCAAATGAACGTATTGTCAGTGCGGGTAGCGCTGTGACTGAGCTATTGCTTGCTCTTGATGCCAAAGACAGCCTTGTTGCTGTCGACGTAACAAGCCAGCTACCGGAAGGGATGGAGCTACCAAAAGTTGGTTACCACCGCCGCCTGCCTGCTGAGGGCTTGCTAGCACTTAGTCCAACTAAAGTGATTGGCTCAGATGAAATGGGCCCAAACACCACGCTAGACCAATTGAAATCAGCGGGTGTTAATGTCGAGATCGTCAACACAGAAGCAAACGTGGAAGGTTTGGTTGATCGTATCGACCAAATAGCGACCATCATGCATCGTGAAGATCAAGCAATAGCACTGAAAACAAAAGTTGAAACGCAAGTAAAAGCACTAGAAAGCAACCAACCAACAAAAGCTGACAAGAAGAAGGTACTTTTCCTACTGATTCACGAAGGCCGTCCAGCAAACGTCGCTGGCTCAGAAACCACACCGGATGCAATCATTCAACTTGCAGGTGGCGAAAACCCAGCAGCGAGCAAACTATCTTCATACAAACCACTATCAACAGAAGCAATGGTCGAGATGCAACCAGACGTGATCCTTGTGAGTGGCCGTAGCTATCAAACAATGGGCGGTGCAGATGCGATTTTGAAAGCAATGCCACTTCTTGCCGCTACCCCTGCTGGAAAGAATAAAAACATCGTAACGATTGATGGCCATGCTTTGGTTGGCGGTTTAGGACTTAAGAGTCTTTCAGAAGCCAAGCGCCTTAACGAACTACTGTACCCATAGAGAGACTCAATGCTGTTAAGACGTATCCCTTTATCTACTACTCTACTTGCGTTATCGGGCATTTTAGCCTTTATCGCTGTAGCGTCCATTACAGTAGGTCCAATGAATATTAGCCTCTCAGACAGCCTGAGAGGCTTAACAGGATCAGGTTCAGACCTTGCTCCTCATATTCAGCTCGTCATCAACGAAATCCGCCTTCCACGCACCATTCTTTGTATGTTTATTGGTGCGATTCTCGCTATCTGTGGTGTTGTAATGCAGGGGTTATTCCGTAACCCACTTGCCGAGCCAGGCATCATCGGTGTTTCTGCTGGTGCTGCGCTTGGTGGTGCATTTGCAATAGTCGTATTTGCCGACTTCAGCCAAAACTACCCAACACTAATGAACTTAGCTGCATTACCATTCTTCGCCTTTCTAGGCGGTGCGATTACAACGGTATTAGTTTACTGGCTAGGCACGAATAAGTTTGGTACGTCAGTAACCATCATGCTACTAGCGGGCGTAGCAATTAGTGCTCTTTCTGGTGCTGCGATTGGTTTTATGAACTTCATCGCCGATGATCAAATGCTTCGAGACTTAACGCTTTGGTCGATGGGATCACTAGCAGGAGCAAACTGGTCAGGGATTGGCTTAGCCGCTGTTACGCTCATCAGCTTGATGTTCTGGTTCCAGAGAAAAGCCATGTCATTAAATGCATTGCTTTTGGGCGAGTCAGAAGCCAAACACCTAGGGGTGCCGGTACAAAAGCTCAAACGCCAACTTATCCTGCTGTCTGCAGTTGGAGTGGGTATTACGGTGAGTATCTGTGGTGCAATTGGCTTTATTGGTCTGGTGATTCCACACCTTGGCCGTATGCTTGCAGGCCCTGACCACCGTACCCTACTTCCTATTTCAGCGCTGATGGGCGCACTGCTTTTGACCGCCGCAGATATGTTTGCACGCGTCGCTGTTGCGCCCGCAGAATTACCTGTAGGTATTGTGACTGCGCTGATTGGCGCGCCATTCTTTATCTACTTACTGTTCCAACAAAAAGGGAAAATCCTGTAATGAATGACATCGTTTTGTCCGGCAGAAATATCTCTATGAGATACGGGAGCCGAGTAGTACTAGACGACATTAGTATCGATATTCGTGCAGGTGAGGTCACCGCATTATTGGGGCCAAATGGCGCGGGTAAAAGTACGCTGCTCAAGCTATTGTGTGGTGAAATTCCCTCTCAGAGTGACATCCAATTCTTTGGCAAACAAAAAAATGACTGGGAGCCCTCTGAAAGTGCAAAACACGTTGCCATGCTACCTCAACACAGCACGCTGACGTTTCCGTTCTTAGCAAGAGAAGTCGTCGAGCTAGGTGCGATTCCTCTATCGATTTCAAATAAAGAGACCACAGAACTTGCTTTGCAATACATGAAGCAAACCGATGTTTTGCATTTGGCAGATAACCTCTACCCTGCTCTTTCTGGCGGTGAAAAACAGCGCTTACACCTAGCTCGTGTATTAACGCAGCTTCACCTGTCCGGTGATAAGAAAATCTTAATGTTAGACGAACCAACTTCAGCGCTCGATCTTGCCCACCAGCACAACACACTCAAGATCGCTCGCAAGGCTGCGAAAGAAAACAACGCCGCCGTTGTTATCGTATTGCACGATCTTAACTTAGCCTCTCAATATGCCGACAGATTAGTGCTGTTGCATGATGGAAAGCTGGTTTGTGATGACACACCTTGGAACGCCCTGACACCAGAACGCATTGAACGTGTCTATGGCTATCGTTCTATCGTAACGAAGCACCCAAGTATGGATTTCCCGCAAGTCCACTCAGCGGCTTAAACAGAGCGTCTGTGCTACGACCACAGCAAAGTGCTCCAAGAAACAAAAAAACCCGCTCAATAGCGGGTTTTTTATTTGATTCGTGTTATTTGCTCATTTGAATTAGAGACTTACCTATTAACCACTCTAGCTCTCTGTCACTACCAGCGCCAAATTGGCTTTCTGCCATTTTGTACAAACGATCAATGCCGTTTGAAGCAAACTCGTGTGCGCTTTCTGAAGTAACAATATGATGGAATAATAGACGTAGAATTGCTAAGAATTCTTTGTCTTCTAAGGCCTTAACCCAGCTTTGAGAGAACGCATCAACACCTTTGTCAAATTCTAGATGTTCAACAAACATCTTAAAAATTCGACCATCTAGTGCTGCGGTAAAATCCGTTTTCTTCGGGAAATGGTGGCTAATACCTGTACGCGATACACCTGTTTGCTGGCTCAACGTTGTATATGACATTTTGTCATAACCAAGTCTAAGCAACTGATCAACAACAGCATCCATTATTTTTTGGATAGTGATTTCGGTATCTTCTTTACTACGCTTTGGCATATTTTAAGCTCTTCTCTTTTTAAATCCATCTAACTCACAGTTAAATGAGGCCAGAATGAAAATCATCTCAGCATTATCTATTGATGAGCTTTTTCTTCAATATAAGCTCAATCAACTCGAAACCACGCGGCGTAAATCGTGGCTTACATTGACCTTTTTATCAATATCTGTGATTAAAAATATGGCACTTAGTTCAATCCAATAAAAACCAATGCCAGACTATTCATCATGAATATGCTTTTGCCAAGAATGATAATTATGTAAAAATAATCAATCAGGAAATAGTCTTATAAATTAATACTTAGTTCAACTCACCTGACAAAAAACTGACTGCACAATTCATCAATTACTCTTAAATATTGATACACATCACATTTATCAATCAAATTGTAGCGTTTCATCAGTATTAACCTTCGATTAACAACATAGCATGCCGAGCCTTTTTTATCCAAATTCATTCATTTTTGTAGATACAGATCAAATACCTGATAGAATACCCATAGTTTTTACAAGAGGATTCGTTATGAGTGTCGAATTAGAAGAAAACCAAGTATGTGAAGCTTGTGGCTGCGCTGGTGAAATCGGCTTCATCATCAAAGAAGGTGACGATGTTGCTGACGTAACGATTTTTGCTGAGTCTAAAGCGGCATTAGAAGCAGAGTTTGCAAAATACCTAGAGCTAGCAAAAGCAGTATGCGCAGACGTTGAGTACAACACATCTGAACTTACTGAAGAATCGAAAGAGTTAAAAGCTCGCTTCAAGTTTGATGTAAGTGCTGAAAAACTAATCTTTGAACTAAAGACCCGCTCTCTAGCTCGTTAATCAAAGGTCACTCCCTCTACATAAAGCGAGCCTTATGCTCGCTTTTTTTAGTTATTGCTTTCAAACACAACCCATTTTAAAGCACCATTGAGCTCAAAATCTTTCTCCGGGGCGCATTGAATTAAGACACTATCGATTTTAAGTACAGCGCCAATACTGTATGCCTTATCCTCATAATAGCAAACACGTTTACCGGTACTTCCATCTGCAACAATCACTGGCTTTATGTCGGATGTTGTATATGTTTTCGCATGCGCATCATCAGTGACTAATAATGTCCCCGAAACCGCAATAGCGAATAATGGTGTTAAGTAATTCATATTGTTTCCGCCCAGTAAGAAGATGCTTAGAGGTATTGTTCTATTTATAGACTTTATCATTATTTAGGGCCACAAACCGGAAAGAACATCAAGTTACCGAATATTATAAATTGCTAAACAACCTATAAAACTTAATAAGTAATATAATTGCTGATACGCATTTCTTAACGTCGCTATTTCAGTTAAATAGATATAACGTTCTAGCAGATATCTCGTGATTTAGTTATTCTTTCAAGTATGTTGTTGCCACTTGGTTCAAATAATATGTTTCGCGGCTTTCTTCTCACAATTTGTCTACTATGTCCATGGGCAGCAAATTCCTATGAACTCGATTCATACAGTAAGCTCAATCACGTTGATAACTATGGCAATATCGACTTAAGAAACAAGCCATATTCATCTTTGCCAAGTGGCCTTGTTGTTAAAGGCAACTTGAACATATCTAAAACCGCTATAACTAAACTTCCCAAAGGCCTCGACGTTGGGGGAAGCTTAGAAGCGACAAACAGTAGTTTGAAGAAAGTGATGCCCGGCGTATCCATTAAGGGCTATGCCAACCTACTAGGCAGTCAAATTGAGAGTTGGCCTAAAGGCGTCAAATTAGGCGGTTACCTAAACTTAACCGACACACCACTAAAGCGATTGCCTAATAGGCTCAAAGTTAAGGGTGACCTAAGCGTAATCAGAACGCCTATCGAATCATTACCAGAAGGCTTAGTCGTGGAAGGTAACCTATATATTGGAGGGTCTGCGCTAAGAGAGTTTCCCGATACTATGACAGTTAAGGGTAATATTTTCTTAGGTGGTAATCGAATATCTAAATGGCCTACGACGCTTAACTTAGGCGGCGCGGTCGCACCATGAGGTGTTTTTAGACTTCGATGGGAGGAACGAGCTAAGAACCTATAGATAACACGCCTATGTTAAGTTCTTATTTACCTCGTTCCTCTGAACTGGTCAATTTCGGCTAACCGTCTAAGCCTCTTTATTGTTAACCGGATTCGCGTAACTTGCTACGAGAAAACGCTGGGCACCAACTGGTAACATCTCAAGCTTTGCTGCTAGTTGAGACTTGACGTCATCTGTAACACTCTCATCTTCACACCCTGCAGCAAGCAGGTTGATAGGGAATACTCGATACTTATTGTGAATTTGGCGGTCGATTTCGTTTGCTAACTCGTCTGGCGTCTCAAATTCTTGGTCAATTACATCACCAAATGCGACATGCACTTTACCTTTGTAACCCACGATACCTTGGATGATGCTTTCAATGTCTTCAAACTCACCTTTTTCGTAGCTACCGTTCTCTGATTTTTCATACAGCTCTTTGGCTTTCGCAATGTCGCAAGGATCGTTTTGATATGAAATTGATACTGGCACAATCTTCAATGAACGAGTGTATTCACCAAAGCTAATTTTTTGCTTACGACCTTCAACATGAAACATCTTTAAGATCGCTGGGTCGGTGAAATCATTACCGTCTTTAGCTCGGCCTTCTTTTTGGGCAATCCAAATAGAGTTGCCAGTATCTAGAGAGTGTTTGATGTAGCCTGATAGCTGGCCAAGTGCTTTCATCATTTCACGCGGGGCTTTGGCTGAGCGTTTAACAATGAAGCTCTTATTCAGTCTCATTAGCTCTGTAGCACACGGTTTCTTTAGCAGGTTATCACCAATCGCGATACGTACAGTACGATGATCCGTTTGATGTAAACCATAGTTAACGAGCGCAGGGTCCATCGCAATATCACGGTGGTTAGAAACAAATAAGTAAGATGTGTTTTTGTCCAGTTTATCCAAACCAGAGAAGGTGACACCATCAGTCGTTGTATCCAACGTATCTTGAAGGTATTTCTTTACTTCTAGCTGAATGGCTTCCACAGAATCCAGTTTACTCCACTTCGCTTTTAAGTAGACACGGATAATCGGACTCATGAGTGTTTTGAACCACGCCGCTTTGTCTGCAAAACGGTGGTTTAAAATCGCGCTGATAAACTCATCGTCTTTGATCAGGCGGTCCAGCGCTGCTGGAATTTCTTCGTCATTGTATGGACGAATTTCAAAATAAGGATCTGTATTAGAAGTCATTGTTCACTACATTTCAAAAAAAGCTGGCACATTCTACGCGGAGTTTTGCAAGCCCGCAGCATTTCTCCCCATACTTTTAACATGGTCATACCAGTAACATCACAAGATAATCCCCCAATTTGCCTTTATATCTGGTTGGCATTTGGGGGGTTTAGCGTTACCCTTAGCGCCCCGAAAACTCAGGTCTTTCTAATGAACTACGCGATTGAATTTCACAACGAATCATACTCCCTTCTCACCACAACAGCTCGAAAGAAGGCGTTAAAACACAGCTTGTTAACCGTTGTTGAAGGGCTCGCAACCATCAGATTAGGTAAACATGAGTATGCCATTGAGCCGGGTAACTCTTTTTGGATTCCTCAAGGATGTTTGAGTTCCATCACTTATTTTCCAAACTGTATTGTTATTCGTTGCGATTTCTCTGTTCGTTTGCGAGATAACTTTGCTCCGCAGGCTGGTTTTGTTGA
Source organism: Vibrio rotiferianus (assembly GCF_002214395.1). Taxonomy (NCBI): domain Bacteria; kingdom Pseudomonadati; phylum Pseudomonadota; class Gammaproteobacteria; order Vibrionales; family Vibrionaceae; genus Vibrio; species Vibrio rotiferianus. The sequence continues at coordinate 1,468,681 of NZ_CP018311.1, read as the reverse complement.
GCGCTCTCTTCTGCTTCAAGCCGCACTTGAGAAAATACAAGTATGTGACGCAGAAACGTCACTTCACAATGATCTACTGCGCATTATCAAGCATGAAGTGCTCGGAGTTGAGCCGAAAATCATCACATCTAAAGTAAGCGAAGCCTTGAAGCAATGGAGCCCGCAGAGTAAAGATCAGGCATTAAAAGAACTCCATCTTGCTCTGTTGGTACGAGAAGCTCGAAAGAGAACGCTTTCTGGCATTAAGAAAAGGCAGGTAGTTGAGGATTTGTTTGACGGCAGTGAGCAGCAATGTGATCAGCTAAGTGAACTGTTATTAGGCAAGAAACTGTAACCAAAGAAATTCAAAAGCGTGCACTTGGCACGCTTTTTTATTGGTTCAGAAAGGGACTTCGATTTGCATCATCCAATTGGCGTCATAATAGTCATGCCATCGATAATCAAATCTCATTCGAGGCTCTCCATCCCCTTTGTCTCCAAAACCGACACTAAACATCAACCCATGGCTTTTTAGCCATTCTTCTGTCGTCATGTCTCTTTCAAAGTCTCTCAGCTCTTCAGGCATCCAAACACCTAACCCAAAGTAGTTCTTTTCCAAGCTTTGGGTCAATATTGGAGTATCTTCCGGCTTGATGGCCCATTGTTCCCAATAACTTTCTATCGGCTCATCCAAAAGGACTTTCGGCTTATACCACCTCAGAGCATCGGAACTTAACACACCGACACTATCAAAGAGCTCTTCGCACACTGACATCGTATTATCGGCAAATACAACAGAGCGATCCGATTCGTAGTTACATGCAGAATACGCCTGGCTTATAACAAGCAAGGAGCATGTACTCACTAAAATCGCTCTGAACATAGATCTAAGACCTCTTATTTACCGAACGGCATTGTCTTATATAAACCTTCATCAATCAACATGCGCTTGACCGAAATCGTCGTATAACGGTCTATGCTTTCACCTTGGTTGATTGCATTTCGAATATCAGTGCTTCGGACTTTCAACTTTTCTGGACAAGCCATAACAGACCAACGCTTGGTAATTTCTTCTGCTTTATAAAACTTAGCAAATTTGAAAAAATTATCAGGACCAATAACAAAAGTTATATCGGCCGTCGGATAAATTTCTTGAATTTTTGTCAGCAACGCAAAAGTCGTCACACTTTGCTCAGGTTGGTACAAAGTTTGCTCCAAATCCGAACGTTGAACATTGGAAAGCGCCATATCCTTGATAAATGCATCGACAAGTCTGCACCGAGTTGGGTAATCCAACATGTCTTTGCCCCATGCGTGTGCAATGCTTGGTTCAAGAAGCACAACGTCGAAGTGACTCAATGACTCGATCACACTTTTGTGACCTAAACTCGGCGGGTTAAATGCACTACCAAAAACGGCGATTTTTTTCATATCCGGTGATTACCTGGTTGAAGAGAGTTTTCTAATCCAATGAATTCGGTATGATACTACTAATCTTTAGAGTTTTTTGACACTAATGCGACGTTTGTGAGCATCAAGTGAGTGTTTTATCACCATTTAAGAACCATGATCGCTCGCCTCGGTATGAGCCTCTTTATACTGATTTGGTGTCTAATATATTTGCAGGAAAAGGAACCCGAAATGGAACAATCCATCCGCGATGAAATGCGTGTACTACCTTCTATCGATCCGCATTTCGAAATTGAACGCCGTGTCGCTTTTATTAAGCGTAAATTGCAAGAAGCAGGCTGTAAGTCTCTTGTTCTTGGCATCAGCGGTGGCGTTGACTCAACGACATGTGGTCGTTTAGCTCAACTGGCTGTAGACCAACTAAACGAAGAAGCGAGCGACAATAGCTACCAGTTTATCGCTGTTCGTTTGCCTTACGGCGAGCAACAAGATGAAGATGAAGCACAACTTGCACTTTCTTTCATCCAGCCAACGCACTCTGTATCGGTAAACATCAAAGCAGGTGTAGATGGCCTTCACGCCGCTTCTCACGTTGCATTAAAAGATACTGACCTTCTTCCAACGGATGCTGCGAAAGTTGACTTCGTGAAAGGTAACGTAAAAGCGCGTGCTCGCATGGTTGCTCAATACGAAATCGCTGGTTACGTTGGTGGCTTGGTTCTAGGTACTGACCACTCGGCAGAAAACATCACTGGTTTCTACACCAAGTTTGGTGATGGCGCGTGCGACATGGCGCCACTATTCGGCTTAAGCAAACGTCAAGTTCGTGAAGTAGCTGCAACACTAGGTGCTCCTGAGCAGCTAGTGAAGAAAGTACCGACCGCAGATTTGGAAGAGCTTGCACCACAAAAAGCTGATGAGGATGCACTGAGCCTAACTTACGAACAGATCGATGACTTCCTAGAAGGTAAGCCAGTATCGCAAGAAGTGAGCGATCGTCTTGTAGCAATCTACAAAATGACTCAGCACAAACGTCAGCCAATCCCAACGATCTACGACTAAAATGCGATTTTATTCCTGAGCGATTTCTTTCTGAATCTGCTCTGAAGTAAATAAAGAAAACGCCGCTAAGTTAGCGGCGTTTTTATTTGTTACGGTTTATTTTTTGGAGTTCAGTCCGTAAGTGTCACGTCCGTCTGCGGAATAGCACAACACGCGAGCACTTTACCCATTGCACGTTCTTCTGCGCTTAATGCAGGTACATCCGGATGATCGACCTGCCCTGATTCTAATTGCACCTTACACGCCCCACACAAGCCCGCACGGCAGCTGTTCGTGATACTCTTACCTGAACTCTCAACTTGTTCAAGCAACGTTTGTTGATTGTTCCCCATCAACTTAAAGCCATTGAACTCGACCTCAACACTTTTCTCAGGTTTGGTCGTCGCAACCGAAACGCCAAAGGCTTCTTGATGGTAGTTATCTTCAGGTAGCCCTTTCTTAAGCAGAAGGTTTTTCGCTTTTTGCATAAAACCATCTGGACCACAAACGAACACTTGGCGTTGTTCAACATCTTTAATCTGTTTTATATGAGACAGGCTTATACGCCCTTTCAGACCAAACCAGTCCACCGCAGGCTGAGTTAAGCAGATCTTCACATCTAAGCCTGGATGCTCGCGTTTTAGTTCGTTTAACTCATCTTTGCACGGGATATCAATCTCGCTACTACATTGATGGTAGAACACCACGTCATCGAGCTGGTTGTGATCAGCCAAGTAACGCACCATCGATAGCATTGGCGTTACACCGCTACCGGCAGACAGCAAGAGTAGAGGCTGAACAGAGTGTTCTTTTAAATGAAATTGACCATCTGGCGTTTCCGCTTCCAATACATCCCCCACTTGCAGGTTATCCAGTAACGCGTTAGATACACGACCACCAGAAACACGCTTGACGGAAATCGCATAACGGCCTGGGCGAGATGGGCTAGAAGAAAGCGTATAACGACGCCCAACTTTCTTACCGTCTATATCCACTTCAATTGGTAAATGCTGACCCGGCAAGTATGTTGGCAACTGGCCTTTACTCGGCTCAAGCCATAAGGTGACGAAGTCACGCGCAATCTCTTCTCGCTCGACACAGGTGAGCGACATGCGATTAGGAGAGTTATCTGGATAGAACTCAGCTTCTTTGTATTCCAGCACTTCCACCTTGTCTCCCTGACGAATAATACCTTCGTTAAGGGCAACAAGGTTTTGACCGAAGAACACACCACCACGTTCATTAGCACGGAACTCTTGCAGTGTTTTCAGCGGTTCTTTGCTTTCTCGGAATGTACCGCGTTGAGTGTTAACGGTAGTAAGGATGCAACGCTCACAAGGTTTTACTAATTCAAATTCTACTTCACCAATACGAATGCGCTTCCATGAGTCTTCTTCAAATGGCTTGGTATCGGACACCACAAGGTTGGTTCGAAACTGATCCATCGAGTGCTGTTCAGAGCTTCTGCGATTTAGCTCTTCCAGTGACGCCTCACTAATCACAAGCACTGGATAACCATCGGCAAAGCTAACATTGTGACCCAGCTTCTCTCTCACACGATTTGATTGTTCACCAATAAAAAGCAACTCAACGCGAAGACCTAGTACTTTGCTAAACCAATCATCTGCTTCGTCAGTGGTGGTATATGCGGTAAAGCTGTCTTTCCAAACCGTCGCGGGGGCTTCCTGCATTTTGAAGTCTTGATAACGGATCTTTAATGGCTCTTCCCCAAGACTGGTAAACACCACACCATCTGGCAACAAAGCTGACTTAATGGTCACCATTTGTGGGAATTTACGGGCTGTCACCATTGAGCCGTCTGACGTCGCAATCATAAATCGACGATCAAAACTCAATCCTTGCTTTTCAACCCAAGCCGAAGATAGCGCGACGCCTCCGACGGATTTGACTGGAAAAACATTAATTTGGGATAAAACTGATTGCGACATAACCTACTTCCTACAGGTGCTTTTTTAATTGTTCTACTATCATATCCCCATAAGCTTAGTGACCCAAGTATCTCGAGGTTACTCGGGTATAAAACTCCAAGTTGCATGCGATATGTTCACAAGGGGTTCATTCTTGGCCTTTAGGATATGTGTCAGTGCGTCGCATTTTATGAATAACGTCCCATAAATTTGCATATTATTGACGAAATTAGGATTGCCAAGATGTGACATTGAGCACATAATTCGCCAACTTTTTGACACTAAAAATAACCTATCCGGAGCATAGACCATGGATACTAACAAACTGATTCTAATCCTACTTTGTATCTTCCTTCCACCAGTAGCGGTTTACATGGAAAAAGGTCTAGAGAAAGACTTCTTCATCAACCTTATCCTGACTTTCTTCTTCTTCCTACCGGGCACAATTCACGCGCTTTGGTTGACGATGAAGTAACCAACTGAGCTCCTACCGTAAAGAAATGTGAAAAATGGGGTGAAATGGAAGAGCAATTCCACTATCATCCTGTCGCCTAAGCGCAAGCGTTTGCTCTTGAGGTAAATGCAGCGGTTAGGCTCCAAACATAACTTTTTAATGGTGGGAGCAATTAATGACAACACTGACTATTACTCGTCCTGACGATTGGCACGTTCACTTACGCGATGGTGAAGTTCTAAAAGATACCGTTCGCGATATTAGCCGTTATAACGGTCGTGCACTGATCATGCCGAACACCGTCCCACCAGTGACCAATACTGAAATGGCGCTAGCCTACCGTGATCGAATCCTTGCTGAGCAACACGGCGAGCAATTCGAGCCTCTTATGGCGCTGTACCTTACAGATAACACCACACCAGACGAAATCCGCAAAGCCAAAGCAACAGGAAAGATTGTCGCTGCAAAGCTCTATCCTGCGGGCGCAACCACCAACTCTGATTCTGGCGTAACCGATGCAAAGAACATCTACCACGTTTTTGAAGCGATGGAAGAAGTTGGCATGCTGCTTTTGGTTCATGGTGAAGTGACTCACAACCACGTTGATATTTTTGACCGTGAGAAGGAATTCCTAGACACGGTTCTTGCTCCTATCGTCAACGACTTCCCTAACCTAAAAATCGTTCTTGAGCACATCACGACTGCGGACGCGGCTAATTTCGTAAACAACGCTTCTGATAACGTTGCAGCAACCATCACTGCTCACCACCTGCTGTTCAACCGTAACCACATGCTAGTCGGCGGCATTAAGCCACACTTCTACTGCCTACCAATTCTTAAGCGCAATACCCACCAACAAGCGCTTATCGAAGCAGCAACGAGCGGTAGCAAGAAATTCTTCCTAGGTACAGATTCAGCACCACACGCAAAAGGCGCAAAAGAGTCAGCTTGTGGTTGTGCAGGTTCTTACACTGCACACGCAGCGCTAGAGCTTTACGCTGAAGTCTTTGAGAACGAAGGCAAGCTAGAAAACCTAGAAGCATTCGCTAGTTTGAATGGCCCTGATTTTTACGGTATCGCTCGTAACACAGATACTGTGACGCTAGAAAAAGCATCTTGGGATGTACCAGAAACCATGCCGTTTGGCAGCGACATCGTTGTGCCAATCCGTGCAAATGAAAAGATTGAGTGGGAAGTGAAATAGCCACCCTCAAGAAATGAAAAAGGGTCATGTCACCATATTCGATATGGAAAGGCATGACCCTTTTCTTTTAGCTTCAATAAAACCTCAAAACAAAATTCGAGTTTATTTACCGCGAACCTTCTCCACCACAGTCCAAGCAGCAACCACAACTAGACCGGCAATCACACCAATCACGCCGTTGAGCAGTGTTGGTACAATCGCTGTCGCAACCGTATGACCACGGAAGTCCATAATGATCGGTTCAATAAGGTGATGAATCGCAGGTACGTTATGAACGACAATACCGCCACCAACCAAGAACATGGCCGCGGTACCCACCACAGCAAGCATCTTCATCAACTTAGGTGCAAACGCCACTAGCGCCCCACCTAGCTTCGCTTTCAGACCTTCACCATTTGATGTGCGCTCAAGATAAAAGCCCAAGTCATCAAGCTTAACGATGCCTGCGACCAAGCCGTAAACACCAATAGTCATCAGTACTGCGATTAAACTCACCACCAGAATCTGCGTCACGATGCTTGAACCTGTCACTGTACCCAAAGCAATCACAATGATTTCAGCAGACAAAATAAAGTCAGTACGAATCGCACCAGCCACTTTTCTTTTCTCGTACTCTTCAACCGATTCTCCGGTAGGGACCTCCTCTTCTTTCTCGTCATGTTGGTGCGCATGAGGAAAAAGCTTTTCTAAGATCTTCTCCGCCCCTTCAAAGCAAAGAAATAAACCGCCAATGAGAAGCAGTGGCATGATCAACCACGGAATAAAAGCACTGATCAACAACGCCGATGGCACCAGAATCAATTTGTTTTTAAATGATCCTTTTGCCACCGCCCAAACCACAGGAATTTCTCGTTCTGACGCTACGCCAGAAACCTGTTGCGCGTTTAGCGCTAAATCGTCGCCCAGTACACCAGCGGTTTTTTTCGCTGCCATCTTAGACATCAACGCGACATCATCCAATACAGCTGCAATGTCATCCAACAGTGTCAGTAAACTTGCTCCAGCCATTTATTTATCTCTTTTATGGAATTGAATAAGTAACAAAATGTAACACCATTAAACCACTCAGCAAAGTTATGATTTTGCAAAGAATAAGGTCACAAATTGTGTTTTCTATTGCCGTCACTCTGAGACAGGACTAGTCTTGTCTTACCTTTCAAGCACACAAAAGAAAAAGTATAGATGAAAAGCGGATACACTTACCCAATCGGTACCCCAGGTCAGCCATGGGACGAAGCAGAACGTAAAGCTTGGCGTGAGCAACGTGACGTAAAACGTAGCTACCAAGAAGAAGTCGTGACAAAAATTGACGACCTTCGAGAGCGTTTTGATGTTGAGCAATACGGTGCACTTTCTTACGACGAGGCACGCTTCCCTCTGTTTTGTATCAAGACTCGCAATTGGGATGCAGCAAAACCTGTTGTTTTGGTAACTGGCGGCGTACACGGCTACGAAACAAGTGGTGTTCATGGCGCACTGAAGTTTGTTGATACGCAAGCAGACCGTTATGCAGAACACTTCAATATCGTTGTCGCACCATGTGTCAGCCCTTGGGGTTACGAAGTGATTAACCGCTGGAACCCAAATGCGATCGACCCAAACCGCTCTTTCTACGCAAACAGTCCAGCAGAAGAGTCAGCAAACTTGATTAAGCTTGTTGCGACCTTGGGTGATGTTCTAATGCACATCGACCTACACGAAACAACAGATTCTGACGAGACCGAGTTCCGCCCTGCTCTAGCGGCGCGTGATGGCCTTGAATACATCGAAGGCATGATCCCAGATGGTTTCTACACGGTGGGCGATACAGAAAACCCGCAACCAGAGTTCCAAAAAGCAGTCATCGAGTCAGTAGCGAAAGTAACGCACATTGCACCTGCTGACGATAAAGGCGAAATCATTGGCTCGCCAGTGGTGCAATTTGGTGTGATTAATTACCCAATGGTGAAACTGGGGCTGTGTGGCGGCGTCACCAACTGTACTTACGGCACCACAACAGAAGCTTACCCAGACAGCCCGAAAGTCACTGACGAAGAGTGTAACGACGCTCAAGTGGCGGCGGTTGTCGGTGGTCTAGACTACGTGCTCGCTCAGCTATAACAAGCGGTTCTTATATTGCTCCGGTGTTATGCCGGAGTATTTCTTGAACATAGCAATAAAAGGACTGGCTTGGTTGTAGCCCAGTGTCAACGCCACCTCTTTTACAGTCTGCCCCTTTCTCAGCAACTCCATCGAATGCAGGTAACGCACTCGCAATCGCCACTCGGTAAAGCTCATCCCCAATTCACTTTGGCAATGGCGAGCTAACGTACGCTCTGTAGTGTGCACCTTCTCCGCCCACTCTCCCAAACTAATTTCATCGGTTGGAGCTTCTTCAACAGCTTTTAAGATTGGCTCTAGGTACTTATTGTCAGTGGTTGGCAAGAAGTGATGCTCAACTTCTTGTTTGGCTAGCTGATCGAGAAGGACTTGGACAAGACGCTTATCTTCTTCGTTTTGAGCAACATTAATATCGCGCTGACGGAAATCTTCTACGATCGCCGAGACAATGGGCGTCACTTTGATCAAACTGGTTTTGGAGGGGAAGTGCTTCGTCAACTCAGGTGCAATATTTAAAGAGCAGTATTCCAATGGTTTGCGGTTATAGCTCTTATGTCGAATACCCGCTGGCACCCAAATCGCAAGATGAGGAGGAGCTAAGAAGCGAGTATCTTCCGCATCCATTTCTAAGATACCACCACTGATTAGTTGAACTTGCCCCCATGGGTGGCTATGAATACGAGTTTCCGTATTCGACAGGAAGGCCTCAAAATTCATAAATACATCTGATGGTGCTCTATCAATCGATAATGACGGATGAAGATTCCTAGTGCTCTTTTTCAAATTTGTCTTCCTATCGCTTACTATGTCTTTCCAGAGATACTTTTCATTATAAAGACCTGTCAGACTAGCGCCATCAATTATTCTGCGATGAGGTTCTCATGGTTTATTTGCTTCCGTTTTTTACTGTCATGATTTGGGGTGGGAATTCCATCGTAAATAAAATGGCAGCAAGTGCCATCGAACCGAGCGCAATGAGCTTCTACCGTTGGTTTGTTGCCATGGTGCTACTAACACCATTTTGCTTACCTGCGGTGATCAGACAGCGTCATGTGATTCGTCCATACCTTGCTAAGCTAGCATGTCTTGCACTACTGGGCATGGTACTTAACCAATCGCTAGGGTATTACGCAGGTCTTACTACAACCGCTTCTAACATGGCACTGATCACATCTCTGGTTCCTTTGATCAGCGTTTTCTTGAGTGTGCCTTTGTTGGGCAAGTCAATTTCCATGCTGAGTGTGGCAGGTGGTGTGATTTCATTAGGTGGCTTGGCGTTTATGCTAGGCCACGGCGATATCACCTACTTCTTGCATCAAGATATGACGCAAGGTGATAGTCTGATGCTACTTGCTGCGCTTTGTTACGCGATTTACTGTGTATTGCTTAAACGCTGGAAAATGCCTTTCAACAGCATGACTTTAGTTTACATGCAGGGCTTTTTCTCGTTAATAATGCTAGCACCATTGTGGTTGAGCAGCGATCAACTCCTGCCAAGCCAAAGCGCACTACCTTTAATTGCTTACGCTGGTATTGCTGCATCTATCTTTGCCCCATTAATGTGGGTGAAAGCGATTGATTTGATTGGTGCAGATTCAAGTGCCATGTTTATGAACCTGATGCCAGTGGTTTCGGTAGCCTTAGCTTCGACCATGCTTGGGGAGGAGGTACATGTCTACCACATCATTGGCGGCATGCTGGTTATCTCCGGCGTTATTCTTTCACAAATTAAGATTCGTAAGAAAGCACCTACTACGCCCCCAGAGTTACCCGCAACCTCTCAATAAGCGTTTAAAAAGCCATGGTAATCACCGTGGCTTTTTTCTATCGAACACAAACGGGTGGTAGCGCTGATATAAAAGTTAATATTTTGTTGCATTGCCTATTCCAGATTCAACTCCTTACTGATACATTGAAATCAGTAACAACGCACAAAGGAATGACAGATGAGCAGTGGTCAAAGAGACATTACCCTTCGTTTTCTTGCTGAGCCAGGAGACGTTAACTTCGGTGGGAAAGTACACGGTGGCGCCGTGATGAAATGGATCGACTTAGCCGCTTACGCATGTAGCGCGGCTTGGAGTGGTAAATACTGTATAACTGCTTACGCGGGTGGTATTCGTTTCGTTGCTCCGATTCATGTTGGGAACTTGGTAGAGGTAAGTGCAAAGGTTATTTATACTGGTCGCAGTTCAATGCATATCGCGATTGATGTACAGGCTAGCGATCCTAAAGAACTTAAAAACTGCCTCACTACGCATTGTATCGTTATCATGGTTGCGGTAGATGAGGATGGAAAACCTACTGACGTACCTAAATGGATACCTGAATCAGCTGAAGACAAAGCTCTAGAGCAGTCGGCAATACGTCTAATGAACATGCGCAAAGAAATTGGCGAGGAGATGGAAGCTCACGTCAAGTATCTCAAATAGAGTGTTTAGTGTGGAGCGATAACTTCCTAAGCATACTCGCTCCTTAGCTCTCAAGGTTTTCTTTCTTTATGGCTTCATTTTGAGGGCTCAGCTCAGTTCCCTTCCCTTTCCACTGTCATATTTCTTTCACTTTATTTTGCTTAAATCTCTGCACTGTCAGGAAGCTTGAGTTTAAGCCTTGAAAATAATTACAACTCTCAGTGAAACCACTCTTACTAATCTTAAAGCCGTAGAGTATCAATGGGTAAGAACCATGTATGTCGAAGGGTATAACGATGATGAAATAAACCATTACATCCAAACTTGCTTTGGAGGTGATGCTACTTTTGCCGATCTATTCCGTCGCGTCGCATTGCAACAAACAAGCATGTATACATTGCTTCAATACGTAGGGTGCGCACCATCCAACAAAGAGTTTTAACTTTCTCCTCGCGCTTAACGGAACCGAACAACCTCCCACTATTTATGTGAAGTGCGACGCACAGCGTTCTAACCGTGCTGTGTAATCCTTTGCAAAACGGCTAATCTCACCTGACTAACCAAACGATTTATAGATATAAAAATGCCCGAGCTAAAACTCAGGCAATGGTTACAAAAACTGTTAGTGATTTTCATAGTAAGGAACAAAGCTAACAGCCAGCTATGCGTAACGCCAATATTGCTGATATTACTGATCGGCGGCCAAACCAAAAACGTAATATCGAAGCAAATACAAGGGCGACCAAGCGGTCGCCCTTATTCTTTTTATTCTTAATCCTTAGCAACCCACTAAGATTAACCTTTCACACCACCAGCTGTTAGTCCACCAACTAACCAGCGCTGTGCAAGCAAGAATACTACTGTGATTGGCACTGCAGAAAGAACTGCTGCTGCGGCAAAGTCACCCCACAGGTAGTTCTGAGGGTATAGATATTGCTGCATACCAACCGCTAGAGTGTATGAGTCTACATCAGAAAGCAGTAACGATGCTACCGGAACTTCACCAATCACCATAATAAATGACAAGATGAACACTACCGCTAGGATTGGCACAGACAGTGGTAGTAGTACCAGGCGGAACGCTTGCCATGGTGTCGCACCGTCCAATGCCGCAGCTTCTTCTAGTGAAGAGTCAATGCTCTCGAAGTAACCTTTGATTGTCCATACGTGTAGTGCGATACCACCAAGGTAGGCAAAGATCAAACCACCATGCGTGTTCAGGCCAAGGAACGGAATGTATTGTCCAAGCTTGTCAAACAGCGCGTACAATGCCACCAATGCCAATACAGCCGGGAACATTTGGAAGATCATCATCGCTTGCAGGATGGTGTTCTTGCCCTTGAACTTCATACGAGCAAATGCGTATGCCGACGTAGTAGACAGTGCCACAATCAAGATTGAAGAAATGCCGCCAACCTTAACTGAGTTCCACAACCAAGTTAGAACTGGGAACGGAGGTGGTGTTACCGTGCCATCCGCATTGGTAACAGCAATACCTAAGGCCAGTTTCCAGTGGTCCAGCGTTGGGTTATCTGGGATCAGGCTACCCGTTGCGAAGTTACCTTCACGGAATGAGATAGCGATGACCATTAATAAAGGGAAAATAATCAGTGCTAAGAACGCCCACATTGCGGCGTGCGTAGCCCATACACGATACTTTAATGACTTACCTTGTACCATTGCCATTGTGATGTCTCCTTAATCTTGAGCTACTTTAGTTACACGCAGGTTGATAAGTGCTAGTGCGCCAACCAACAGGAAGATAAGCGTTGCTACTGCACTTGCCAGACCAAAGTCCTGACCGCCCGCACCTTCAAAGGCGATACGGTATGTGTAGCTAACCAATAAGTCGGTGTAACCCGCAGGTTCTGAAGTACCGATCATGTTCGGACCACCACCTGTCAACAATGCAATCAGTACAAAGTTGTTGAAGTTAAACGCGAAGCTGGCAATCAGGAGCGGCGTTAGCGGCTTGATCATCATCGGCAGCGTGATACGCGTAAAGTTAGAAACAAAGTTAGCACCATCAATTGCCGAAGCTTCATACAAGTCTTCAGGTATCGCTTTTAGTAGGCCCATACACAAGATCATCATGTAAGGGAAACCTAGCCAGGTGTTCACAATTAAGATCATGGTTTTTGCCATGAATGGGTCAGAGAACCACGCTGGGCTGATACCAAACAAGCCTTCAAGCAACATGTTGATCTCACCAAAGCTTTGGTTAAACAAACCTTTGAAGATCAGGATAGAGATAAACGCTGGTACGGCGTAAGGCAAGATAAGCAGCAAGCGGTAGATGGAACGACCTTTCAGTTCTTCCCATTGAACCACACTCGCTAATACCAAGCCGATAATCAGAGTAAACAATACTGATAGTGCAGAAAACAAAACCGTCCAGATGAAGATACTGATGAACGGCTCTTTGATGCCATCATCTTTCCATACACGTTCAAAGTTGTGTGAACCAATCGTTACTATGAAACCTGGTGAAACAGTATTACCAACAAATTGACCGCTTTCATCGACTGGTTGGTAGTAACCCACTTCCATGTTAGGCAGTAGAGTTTCACCTGATTTATTGTTGTACAGTGACTGACCATCTTCCTGTAGTGTGAACAGTGGTACCACAGCAGCGAACTTACGTAAGCCACTCATACGGATATCATCACCACTAGGCAAATGCAGATCGACGCTGCTCAGTGCACTACGGTTTTTCACGATCGTTTTGATCGGTTCTTTCTCACCGCTAATCTCTGTCACTGGCGTCAAATCAAGATCTGAGACTGACATACCTTCAAGTTGAAAACTTGGCGTAGCAAGTAGCTCACCACCTTTTTCAACTACGATCTGGTGACCTTGTTCAGTTTTATAAAGGGTAAATGGGTAGCTGTCGCCACTCTGATAAGTTCTGTCTAATAGGACGCTTTGAGCACGTTCCAGCGAGAGTTGGTTTTTCGCGCTGTAGTTGGTAAACGACAAACCAACGGTGTACGCCAATGGGAAAAGGATAAACAGAATCATTCCGGCAATACCCGGATAGATATAACGGTGGGCGTAGGTCTTTTTACTACCAAAGATATACAACGCCAATGCAGTAAGAATGAGCGTAAGCAGTGCAAACGCAATCTCACCACGAGAATACATTAGAATAGTAGCGTAACCATTTATAAAACCGATTGAGCCTAATAGTGCCCACTTGATAAACACTTTTTTGCTGCTCGGAAGGTTTGCATCTGGTGCTGTCATAGCATCTGTACCTTGAACTGACTGCATAGGGAACCTGCTAGCGATATAGAATAAATATAGAAAAGTAAGGAGGAGTTGCCTCCTCCTTAAAAGGTATTACTGAATTATTTTGTCATTTGTTTTTCTGCATCTGCTAGAGCAGCATCTACAGTTTGACGACCGTCTACAACGTTGATGATAGCGTTCTTAGCTGCACCCCAGAATGCGTTCATTTGTGGGATGTTAGGCATGATTTCGCCGTTCATCGCGTTATCCATTGTTGCAGCGATACGTGCATCTGAATCTAGTTCACGCTGGAATGAGTTAAGTGCTACTGCGCCTAGTGGCTTGTCGTTGTTAACCATACGTAGACCATCGTTAGTCAGTAGGTAGTTCTCGATGAACTCTACCGCTAGGTCACGGTTAGGTGATGCTGTGCTGATACCAGCAGTTAGAACACCAACGAATGGCTTAGAAGACTGACCTTGGAACTTAGGAAGAGTTGTTACGCCGTAGTTGATGCCAGATTTCTCGATGTTGCCCCAAGACCATGGACCGTTGATAGTCATCGCAGCAGTACCTTGGTTAAACGCTGATTCAGATACTGAGTAGTCCATATCTGGAGAGATAACTTTGCTGTCAACTAAGCCTTTAACGAAGTTCATTGCGTCTTTCACGCCTTCTTTCGCAATACCAGCGTCTTTCACATCGTAGCCTTCAGACGTGTATTTAAACGCGTAACCACCGTCAGCAGCCATTAGTGGCCATGTGAAGTACGGTTCTTTTAGGTTCCACATGATTGCAGACTTGCCTTCTTTCTTAAGTTTTGCATCTAGTGCTGCAACTTCTTCCCATGTTTTAGGTGGGTTTGGAACAAGGTCTTTGTTGTAGATTAGAGATAGAGACTCAACCGCTACTGGGTAGCCAATTAGTTTGCCATCGTAACGTACTGCATCCCATGCAAAATCAACGATGCCTTCTTGGATTTCTTTCGAAGGTTTGATCTCAGCAAGTAGACCTGCTTCTGCATAACCACCGAAACGGTCGTGAGCCCAGAATACGATATCAGGACCATCACCGGTAGCCGCTGTCTGAGGGAATCGGTCTTGAAGGCCATCTGGGTGAGCCACTGTTACTTTAATACCAGTGTCTTCTTCAAACTTTTTACCAACTTCTGCTAGACCGTTGTAGCCTTTATCGCCGTTGATCCAGATTGTTAGTTGTCCTTCTTCGATGGCAGCATTAGCACCAAAAGAACCCAAAGCAACAAGAGTACCTAGTGCTAGAGCGCTTAATTTTTTCATGTTCGTATCCTTTTTATATTTTTGATGTAGGGCTAGTCCATTGAGGTTCAGCCGTATTTCGACATATATCATCTGAAATTATCCAATATGTCTCATCCTCCTAATCCCTACGCCCTTGTAATTATGACGTATTTTCGTGATCTGAATCGCCAAGGGTTAGCGACCCAAATCACAAAATGAGCACTTCTTGTGATCGAATTCACCTTTGGGTCACGCAATAATGTGATATCCGCCCAACTTGCTCTCTACTCCTCCTTTTTCACTCCTCCCTGCCTACTCCCCCTGCAATTATTTCTATTGGGAGGATGTATCAGTGAACAGAATCTTAGAAACTGCAGTCATCCAAGAGTGGATGGTAAGAACCCTTTCCCAGCAGTACCTACCCTATAGGTTACAAGATTTGCTGGTTTTGCATTGCCATACGAGTGGAATGTCATTATTGGTGTTGTTTGTGGTAATTATTTCACGGGGGAGACAACACGAATAATGTGGGGGAGAGAAACTCGTACTTGGCCTTGGTGGGTAGCGCTCGTTAAGAGTTTTACATGAGCGCTACCCTGTTTTTCTTACCTCCATTAATAACTTACCAATTCCTACTGTTACTGCTCGCTAGATAATTCATATAATGATGAGCGGTGAATAATAAAAATTGATCGAGGACGAGCTACATGGCGAGTGTCACGTTAAAAAATGTTTGTAAAGCGTATGGCGACGTACTGATTTCTAAAAACGTAGACCTAGAGATCAACGAAGGTGAATTCGTTGTCTTCGTAGGCCCATCAGGTTGTGGTAAATCTACCCTGTTACGTTGTATTGCCGGTCTTGAAGACATTACTTCAGGTGACTTGTATATTGGTGACCAGCGCATGAATGACATAGAACCATCTCAACGTGGTGTTGGTATGGTATTCCAGTCTTACGCTCTTTACCCACACCTAAACTTATATGACAACATGTCATTTGGTCTTAAGCTGGCAAAAGCAGACAAAGCAGAAATCGACAAGCGAGTTGAGCACGCGGCAGAAATCCTTCAACTTGGTCACCTACTAGAGCGTCAACCAAAAGCGCTATCTGGTGGTCAACGTCAACGTGTTGCAATTGGTCGTACCTTGGTTTCTCAACCAAACGTATTCCTTCTTGATGAACCACTTTCTAACCTTGATGCAGCATTACGTGTAAATATGCGTGCTCAAATAACAAAACTACAACGCCAGCTAGGCTGTACCATGATCTACGTAACTCACGATCAGGTAGAAGCAATGACAATGGCAGATAAGATTGTAGTACTGGATGGTGGTTACGTATCTCAGGTCGGTAAGCCTCTAGAGCTATACCACTACCCACAGAACCGTTTTGTAGCGGGCTTTATCGGCTCACCAAAAATGAACTTCATGAGTGTGTTCATTGATGAAGTAGAAGCGGAGCGCGTGAAAGTACAGCTTTCGAATGGCGTGTCATTCTGGATCCCAGTAGACGGTACAACTGTAAACCGTGGTGATCGTATGTCTCTAGGTGTTCGTCCTGAGCATCTACTTTCAGCATCTGAGTCTGACGCAACCATTCACGGTGAGGTAATGATTGTAGAGAAGCTAGGTAACGAAACTCAGGTTTACCTAAACCTTGAAGGCGCAGACGCAGACGTTATCTACCGTCAACCTGACACATTACCAGTGGAAACTGGTGATAAACTTGAAATTGGTATCCCAGCTCATCGCTGTCACCTTTTCCATAGTGATGGTCGCGCATGCCGACGCCTATACAAAGAAAATGGCATCGACGTAGAATAAGAATTCAATCACCTTTGCTTGCTACCAATCCCTCTCATTCGAGAGGGATTTTTTATTTTCAAACCAATTAACCATAATCGCTAACTTAGACTCTCTACTTTGTTGTGAGATTGAATAAGTAACAGTAAACCTTAGTCTTTAATGCAAAGTCCTTCCTCTACCACTTTTTCCACTCAACTTTCCAAAAGTACCATTTTTTTCTTAACTCAACTGAATTCAGCTCAAAGCGAAATTTCATGCTTATTTCCACTTAACGAAAGGGTGTGAATTTCTACACTATTTTGCGCTATTCAGCTCCGCCACCCTTAGTTGTGGCACTTAGTAACAAGCCGAACTAGCCCTTCTAAACCACCCTATAAATCACGGATTTTGAGAGACGAAACTCAAGGGCGGTAGCATGCGTAAAAAGGAATTAGCTTATGAAACACAAAGGTTTGATACGCTCTCATGAAATGGAATTCGCCTTTCTATATAGAGTTGCAGACTTATTCGTCATTATTTCTCTTATGATGGTATTTCTCATCACAGGCCCTCAAACTGTCGCAAAAGACTCTATGATCCTATCTGGCGTAGCGAGCCTTTCATTTTTGGTATTAGCCGAGAGCGGCAAACTCTATCGCTCGTGGCGTACCAGTTCGTTTAAAGAGCAAGTCTTCATCGTTTGTATTTCTTGGTTTGTTAGCTGTGCTTTCTTGTTCATCGTTGTTTATTACTCGCAAACTTATACGCTATTCAATAAATCACTCATCACAAGCTGGGTTCTATCAACACCAATCTTCTTAATTTCATGGAGACTGATTGTGCGAAGCTTGCTCTCTTACCTACGTAAGCAGGGATACAATACTCGCACCGCAATTATTGTCGGACAAACACCTCACGGGCTTACGCTAGCTCAAGAACTGAAAAAACATAGCGAGCACGGCGTCGTATTCGATGGATTCTATGATGAACGCACACCGGATCGTCTTCCTAAAACGCCGAACTATCCAATTAAAGGTGACGTAGCCAGTGCGCTTGAGCGCGCTAAAAATGGTGAGGTTGATTACGTCTATATCGCGATGCCAATGCATGCAAACGAACGCATTACGACTTTCTTAAATCAGTTTTCTGACACGACGGCGAACACCTATCTCATTCCCGATTTTTTCACCTACAACTTACTTCATTCACGTTGGGATCAAATTGGTGACGTACAAACATTAAGTGTTTTTGATACACCGTTTTCTGGCTTTGCGACGTGGGTAAAACGAGTAGAAGACATAGTACTATCGAGTCTCATCTTACTGCTTATTTCTCCTGTTCTACTCGCTATCGCTTTAGGGATAAAGCTGACGTCAAAAGGACCCGTTATTTTCAAGCAGGACCGATATGGGTTAGATGGCCGCAAAATCGCCGTTTGGAAGTTTCGCTCCATGACCACCATGGAACAAGGTAGTGACGTAAAACAAGCAACAAAAAACGACCCTAGAATTACACCATTTGGAGGATTTTTACGCCGCACTTCGCTTGATGAATTACCTCAGTTTATCAACGTACTGCAGGGCACTATGTCTATCGTTGGCCCGCGTCCACATGCGGTAGCACACAATGAAGAGTATCGTCAGATCGTTGACCGCTACATGCTTCGCCACAAGGTTAAACCTGGTATTACTGGATGGGCGCAAATTAACGGATACCGTGGAGAAACGGACACCCTAGACAAAATGGAAAAGCGAGTTGAATTCGACCTAGATTATATCCATCACTGGTCAGTATGGATGGACATCAAAATCATCTTTATGACTATTTTCAAAGGATTTACTGGCTCAAATGCGTATTAAATCACTTGCTCTCGCCATGATTTCTTTACTGGTGTCTTACAACCTAAAAGGTGAGCCGATGTCGTACACGACGGAATCAGGAATAGAGCTCACTCCTAAACTAACGTTGGACTACGAGTACAATGACAACATCGCTAGGATCGAGAAAAACCATTCTCCTGCCGTATCGGTTTATTCCGCTATTCCAAGTATCGATATCGCAATTGAACGCAACTTATACAAAAGCTTACTTAGCTATCAGTTGGATTCGGGGATCTCTTCCGATGAAAGTAACGACTTCAATGATCATACCGTTAGATGGTTTAACCATTTCGAGTTCAATCATAGAAACCGATTTAATGTGCGATACCAGTATCAACGCAAACATGAGAATCGCGGTGAAGGTTTGACTGAAGGACAAGGTGACACACTTCCCGACCTTGTTTATTTTCAAACTCATCAGTTGAACACCAAATATCGATTTGGCGCCAACGGCGCACGTGGAAACATCGAGCTAGGTATCAACTACTTTGATAAACGCTATACCAACTACCGTGAGAACCTGCCATTTTCACAAACTAAAAAAGCTAAGTACAACGACTTTCGGTCGCCTTCAATGACAGCTGAGTTCTATATGAGAATGGCCGCTGATACTTATTGGTTGATTGGTACCGAACAAAAGAAAACAACCTACATAACACCTAATCCAAACCAAATCTCTCGTGACGGTTTATCTTCAACGTATTTTACCGGTGTAAGTTGGGCGATTTCCGGAAAAACAACGGGGGTTGCACGCATAGGTGTACAAGACAAACACTTTGATTCAGTGCAGAGAGAAGACTTTACCGGCCTTAGTTGGGATATCGGTGCAGAGTGGACACCACAAAATCAAACTTTAGTCAGCCTATCAACCAAACAAGCGGCAATCAATCCAGATCTATATGGCGACTACAACCTACAAACCCGCGTTCATTTGACGATTGAACACAATTGGAACAGTTACCTTAAAAGCGACTTTTCTACTTCCTACCTCAATGAAGACTATACCGGAGTCGACAGAAAAGAAGACTCATACACATTGAAGGTAGGAGTCGATTACCAGTTTAGACGCTGGCTTAGTGTTAGTGGCCAATGGCAATTCATAGAAAAAGAGTCTAACTGGGCTGGTTATAGTTATGACCAAAATCTGTGGTCTCTCGCTTTTAACCTTTCCCTCTAGCAAGGATGGAACAACATGTTCAGAAATATTTTTATCTTATTTTTCAGCCTCATACTCACCCCCGCACTAGCCGAACCTATCGAGCAAAACTATGTTCTTGATACGGGAGATACTATTTCGATTCAAGTCTACGGTGAGCAAGACCTGTCCATCGAACGCATTCTGATTACTTCTGACGGCTACTTTGACTACCCCTATTTAGGCCGTATCAAAGCGATACAAAAGACACCCAAACAACTAAAGGAGGAACTTGAGGCAGGCTTAAAAGGCGACTATTTGGTCACCCCTAAAGTCATGGTTACCATCACAAGTTTTCGCCTATTTTTTGTCAACGGCGAGGTAAGAAAACCTGGTGGTTTTGCATATCAACCTGGATTGACCATCGAGAAAGCCATCGCGCTAGCAGGAGGCTTAACCGATCGAGCCTCACGAACGCAAATTCACCTAACGCAGCACTCTACAGGAAAAACTATAGAGAAAGCGAAGATGACAAGAGCAGTTAAGCCAGGCGACATTTTGTTTATCGATCAAAGCTTTTTTTAATTCGCAGGCAACACCAATGAATGGAACTCACATGACAAGCCCTCAATCAAATACCGCTGAACTCATTCGCTTTAGCCTGCATTGGCAAACACTAAAAAAGCACTGGTTTAGTATCGCACTATTTACACTGATCTTTTCTTTAGCCTGCACATGGCACATCTACTCAAAAAAGTCCGTTTATCAAGCGACAGCTACTCTACTTATACAAGAGCAGCAAAAAAGTGCTCTCTCCATTGAAGAAGTCTATGGTGTAGACACCACGCAAAAAGAGTATTTTCAAACTCAAATTGTAATACTGAAATCCAATCACATCGCTGAAAAAATCATCAATGAGTTTGAGCTCACTCGCCACCCAGAGTTTACTGGAACAAGCAAAGTCAAAAAGCTGTTTAATCAGCTTAAATCGATACCATTTGTTCAGCAGGCCTTGAATGTATCACCAAACCCTAAAGAAACATCACAGTACTCAAACACGTTTTACCAAGCACTCCATTCATATAAGCGCAAGCTAGATATTGAACCAATACGAAATACACAGCTCGTAAAAATACACTTTCGCTCAACTGACCCACAGCTAGCTACCGATATCGCCAACGCTATAGGACAGGCCTATATCGAATCTAATTTTGAAGCCAAGTTAGTCGTGACACAGAACGCGGCTTCTTGGCTAACAAACAACGCTAGCAAGCTAGAAGACCGTTTGCGCGCATCCGAATTAGCATTACAAAATTACCTTCTTCAAGAAGGTCTGATCGATATCAATGGTATCGATGATATCTACGCTAACGAGCTAGAAGAGCTCAATAAGAAGCTAAACATTGCCGTTAATAAGCGAATTGAGGCACAAACTCTCATCGAGCTACTGCAGAGTAAATCATCACAAAACCTGGATAGCTTATTATCCATCAATGAATTTGCAAACCACGCGCAAATTAGAGATTTAAAACACTCAGAGGCTCAAGTTCAAAAATCGCTGTCTGAGCTTTCACAGCGATATGGGCCAAAACACGACAAAATGATTCAAGCAACAGCACAGCTTAAGTCTATTCAAAGTCGAGTACGTCAGTTGATCCAAGAACTGTCCATGAGTAAGCAACAAGACTTATTGGCAGCACAGGCTCAGGAAAACCTCCTGCGAACGGAACTAAATAACAAAAAGTCTGATTTCCAATCCCTTGGGAAACAAAAAGCAAAATACGACCAACTAAAAAGAGAAGTCGAAACCAACAAAAACCTGTATGAAACATTCTTGAGCCGCCAAAAAGAGACAACGGCAACTAGCGACTATAAGAATGTAACCGCTCGATTTACCGATCAAGCGATCATCCCTCTGCTACCCGTGGCTCCAAAGCGCATCAAATTGGTGGCTATCGCATCAATATTTGGATTCATCATTGCCTGCGTGTTAACCGTTATCATTGAAACACTGAGAAACGTAGTAAGAACACCGCAGGAAGTAGAAGAAAAACTGGGGGTGATTTGCTTAGGCTCGATACCTAAAGTTAAACAGTTTAAATTGCGTAAAAACGGTATTGATCACCGCGCATATAATCATGAGAAAGAGACGCTGTTCAGGGAAGCTTGTCGCTCAATTCGTACTTCCTTACTACTTAAAATGGTGAACAAGAAACAGCAGGTCATCCCTTTCACATCTGCTATTCCGAAAGAAGGAAAAACGTCGACCACCATCAGTATGGCGATGTCACTTTCATCGATGGAAAAGGTCATCATCATTGATTGTGACCTAAGAAGGCCTTCGGTAGCCAAACGCTTTGAGCTACCAGAAGATAGCATAGGCTTAACACACCACCTAACCATGGGGATCCCATTATCAGACTGTATTTATCATATAGATGATACAGAACTAGATGTATTACCAGCAGGTCTCCATGCACCAAACCCACAAGAGCTTCTATCTTCGCCTCAGTTTAAATCCCTGATAGAGCAGCTTTCGACTAAATATGATCGAATCATCATTGATACTCCGCCGCTTCTGTCTGTCTCGGACGCGCTCATTTTAGGCAAAATCGCAGATGGTTTGGTTACTGTCATTCGCTATGAATCAACCAAAGTTTCACTGGTTAAACTCGCCCTTTCAAAGCAGTTTAACCACTCAATTCCTATATTAGGCTCGTTAATTACTCAGGCTCAATTCGATATTGGTGAAACACAATATATAAAACGATACGCATACCAGTAATTATACGGGAACCGTTTACATGAAAATTTTACATATTATTAATGACTTATCAAAAAATGGTGGAGCACAACGATTCCTAATAGACCTCGTATCGCACTATGACCCACATTTCGAGATCAAGGTTTTAATCCTTTCAGATGAAAATGAGTATCAGGCGGAGCTAAAAGAGTGTGGGGTTGAATACCTAAGTTGGAAATCCCTAACTTTTCAACAAAAGTGGAACCTACTGCGTTGGCCAGACCTAGTCCATGGTCACCTCTATCCTTCAATCTATCTGGCCCTACTCGCCATTGGAAAAAAAAGGTTACAGACCGAGCACAACACGACAAATCGCAGAAGAGACTACCCAATACTCAAATTTATGGAGTATTGGTTGTATAAAAGTTTCGACATGACCATTTGCATTACGGGCCGAGTTCAAGAAGAGCTCATTAGGTTCATGCCCCGATACCAAAGCAAATATAGCGTCGTTTACAATGGTGTTGAGTTAAGTAAATTTACAATGCAGCCGAAAATCCGCAGCGCTTTTGCTAAAGATAAGGTTTTCAAAATAGGCATGGCTGGCCGCCTACATAACTATAAGGACCACGAGTCTTTATTACGGGCCATGCAAACTTTGCCGCAGAATTATGAGCTGCATTTAGCAGGTGGAGGCCCTAAGCAGGAAGAGTTGCAAGCACTTGCTACATCGTTAGGAATAGAGCAGCGAGTACACTGGTATGGTGTTATCTCTGATATACCGAATTTTTTAAATAGTTTGGACGTCTACGTCCAGTCATCTTTGGTAGAGGGGTTTGGCCTAGCCTCTGTTGAAGCGATGGCAAGTGGATTGCCCGTATTGGGCTCTGATGTTCCAGGGCTCGATGAAGTAATTGGCGACTCATGCTACCTTTTCCCTACAGGATCGCCCACTTTACTTGCAGATAAAATTCTTACCATCACCAATGATATCGACACATATAACGAGGCGAGCCGTTACTCCGTAGAACGAGCCAGCCTGTATACTATCGATAAGTTTCGGGAGGGATATTATGCAGCCTACGCTCAACTATGTCCCGAGAAGTAAGTCATATAGTTATTTGGCTGCGTTGATCCTGGCTTTATTTTTTATTCCCGTAAAAGTATCAATGTTTGGCGTAAAACTGGCGCTCTCCGATATCGCCAGTCTTGCTTCACTTGGCCTCTCATTGCTTATTATTCTTGAAGGGAAAGCCACAAGGCTCTATCACCCATTTTTTGGCTTTATACTCTGCTTCATTGCCTATATCGGGCTTAATGGTTTATTAAATCAAGTGCCTGCTAGGTTTGTAATAACAGAGGTAATTCAATGGCTAGCTATCTTAAGCCTGCTCAGTGTTCTCTATGCTTACAAGTGCTTTGAAGACAAACTCACCATCATTTGCTTTATTCAATGGCTGTTTTTGATTTGCTTCGTTGTCGCAGCATGGCACTTCATACAAGGATACCAATCTGGCTTTAAGTTACTCGGGACCAGTAAGTATGCATTCGGTGCACTCTGTGCCCTACTTTACATCTATCGCAACCATGTGCCTTGGTTCAAAGTTATGATGCTATGTGCCTTTGCTATGCTGATTCTTTCCCAAGAGCGAAAAGCACTACTCGCATTTTTCTGCATGGTCACTTTTGATCAAGTGATATTACAAAAAGAGCTAAATAAACGGTCAAGCAACTTGCACTTTGTTTTGCTCATATCAACCTTTCTTTTAATCGCTTTGGCCTTCTGGTCTTTTTTCCTTTACTTCGGTTCAGAGCAGTTGTCAGAGCTACTAGAAATTACCCGAGAAGACATCGTTTTTGCTAATCAAAGTGAGGCCCGCTGGGTATCTAACTTACATAGAAAGCTATTGTTAGTTAATGGCACTGACATTTTGATGAATAATATTATGCTCGGCGTCGGTGCAAAAATGCTTCCTTCTTATATGATCAATTACTTTACCTACGACCAACTCGCTATTTATACCCATAACTTTATACTCGACACATCTATTGAGTATGGTGTGATTGGTATTGCTCTGTTATTTGGAGGTTATTTATCTTTCATTTTAAAAGGATTGAAAACACTAGATAAAAACAGATCAACGGTACTACTTTCTGTCTACGCCTTAATAATGGTCTTTTTTGTTGCTGTTAATACAACCATTATTTTACTGCTTTTGATACCGGTAGCCATGAGCCAACACTCACATGTATTTAAAAGCAAATTTACTGCAATCTCTGAATGAGATTACTATTTAAAAATCAAGGAAGAATTAATGAAGTATTCTATTCGTCGACAATTAGAAAAAAATAAATATCTTAATGATGAAAATTTTGTACTTGTTTATCAAATGGGCAAAGTTGGGTCGTCTTCGATCGAGCACTCATTAAACTTAAACAATATCCCTAGTTACCATATCCATACATTTGATGATCATGAAGAGTTTCACATGTATCACAATACCCATGATGTCAAAAAGTTTTTTGAGCCGACCAAGAGATTTGCTTACCGTATGGTTCTTAAGCACCGCAGGCACTTGCTTCAAAAAAGAGATAACTTAAAAATAATCACATTGGTTAGAGATCCTGTTGCTACGGTCTTGTCACGTTTCTTTCAAGACTTACATATACAATTTATCGAAGGAAAAAAGAACGAATCTATCCATAAGGATATGAATGAAACTTATCTTCACCTCGAACATTGCTTTGATAATCACATTAATAAAAGCTACTTTTCAAATTGGTTCGATAATGAACTAAAGAGAAATTTCAACATAGATATCTTCACCGAAGAGACGGACTGTTCACAGCCATCTTTCCGATTCACCCACAACAATCGGGATGTTCTATTAGTTAAGTGCGAATCACTATCAAATCTGAATAATGAATTATCTGATTTTCTTCAGATAGACGACTTTGAATTAAAAAACAGTAATGAAGCCAAAAACAAATGGTATTCAAACATATATGCATACTTTAAGAAAAGGTATGACTTCTCAAAACTATTTTATATGTACGATCTTCCTCTTTATCGCCACCTCTACTCCGCTCAGGAAATAGAACAATTTAAGAATAAGTGGTTAACGGCGATGGAAGGCACTCGATAATGAAAAAGATTCTCCACATAACAGAAGCATTTGGTGGCGGAGTGCAAACCGCACTTTATAGTTATCTTCAATCTTCTCGAGACGAGCCATACCAACATTTTCTCTTTGCCCGTGCTCGCCAAGAAGATATGACTAGAGAAGGAGGCGAAGACGGTTTTAATCACGTTCAATGGAGTCAAGGTAATGTCCTCCAATTTATGATGGATGCAAATAAGTTTATAGATCAAGTTCAGCCCGACTTTGTTCATTTGCACTCAAGCAAGGCTGGATTTCTTGGTCGTTTCCTCCGTTTAGGTAAAGCGCAGCTTGTCTACACGCCACACTGCTACTCATTCGAACGTAAAGACATTACTCCTGTTGAAAGAGCGGTTTATCGGACTCTAGAAAAACTCTTGATTCGGCGTATCGATGTTGTCGCAGGTTGCAGTCAGCGTGAATGTGATTTGGCATTACAGCTAGGGGCCAAAAAGTCAGAGCTGTTAAACAACTTCGTGACGTATACCGATATTGCTAGTTCCCCTTCTATCGATACAGATACCATCAAAATCACAATACTAGGCCGCGTAGCACCCCAAAAAGATCCTCAATTTCTGATTGATACTCTTACAGAGCTAAAACATCTACCGGTAGCTAGGAAGTACACCATTAATTGGATTGGTGGAGGAGACAGTGAGCTAGAAGCGGCGCTTAAAAAATGCGGTATAAACGTCACTGGTATGCTGCCTCGCGATGAAGTAATGATTCGGCTAAAAGAATCCGATTTATATTTACACACTGCTGCTTGGGAGGGGATGCCATTAACGATCCTTGAAGCATCCAAACTGCACGTCCCAATGGTAATCCGCTCTATAGGGGCAACCGAAAATCTTAATTACCCATTTTTGGCTAAAACATCCGTCGAAATGGCTAAGCAAATCGCTCACTGTATAAATAATTATGATGAGATAGATTTCAAGCGTTATTCACAGGAGGTCAATCATTCTTTCAGTGAAAATAATCAACGCCTCGCACTCGTTAACATCTACGGGTAGCAATGCAAATTAGAGCCTTTAGTTATCTAAAAGAATATAGCCGCTACAAAGGTAGGTTATTCAGCTCGCTGGCAATTGCTGGAGCGTTGAGAGTGGTTAGCTCAGCTTGCGCCATTTCACTAACCATTTTGGTGGCGCATATTTCAAATGCTCAAACCACAGGTGAATTTTTCCTTATGTTCAACCTGTTGTTTTTTCTATCTATCGTTGGTCAGCTCGGATATGACCATGCCTTACTGAAAACGAATGCAATTGCTCATAGTCACCAACACAGAACACAGCAATGTCAAAATCTTCACGTAGCTCTACAAAATAGTCTGGTCTTCTGTTTCGTTCTTTGCGGCTTATCATTCATGGCTTTTCGATTGTTTATGTTACAAACAACGATACCGGAATCGGCCTTTATAATGATGCTTTGCGGTGTACCACTGGTCGCTTTCAGCCAGCTTATTAGTCGCGCCTTGCAGGCACAGAACAAGCTGTTTTCATCGTTATTTTCATTTCAACTTGGAATTAACAGCTTAATTGTATTGGCGCTAATCAGCATACCGCTAAAAAGACCATTAAGTAGCGATGAGCTTATGGCAGTTCTGCTAACAGTAATTGCAGTAGTGGCGATGCTCTCCACCATTTTTGGAATTAAATTCGGAGCTCTTACTTCGATAAAGCCAGCACGCAACGGAGCATTGACTAGGTCTGCACGGAAAATATGGGCAGGGAATGTTGTCCTGCACTCTACACAGTGGCTTAGCCTTCCGCTAGCAGCGACGTTAGTGACATCAAGTGAACTGGGCTTACTCGCAACAGCTCAAAGAACATCACTTGTTGTCGGTTTTATACTAGTCACAATTAACTTTGTATTTGCACCGAAATTTGCTTCTTTTTATCAACAAAAAGAACTCAACAAACTCAAAAAATTGAGTCAGGTATCTTGCCGATTAAGTCTAATCGCATCGATACTGCCTGTGCTAGCTTTACTCTTCTATTCTGAGTACATCATGCGATTGTATGGTGACGAATTTGCCTCAGCAGCGTCTATCTTAAAAATACTCTCGCTAGGGCAAATGGTTAATGCGGCTACTGGCTCAACAGGCTGTCTCTTACTGATGACAGGATTTGAAGAAACAGTAAGAAAAATCTCCTTTACTTCATCATTTGTTCTCATACTTTCGCTTGTTATCCTCACCTATCTTTATGGTGTAATCGGCTCCGCGTGGGCAATGACGATTAGTATGACACTGCAAAATCTACTATCCCTTTACTACGTCAGAGTGAGACTTGGATTTTCACCCATAGGCTAACAAATATGTACCTCTCGATTTCACGAATCATTTTTATCATTGTCATTCTCATCGCCTTGTCTCTCACTACATGGAAGAGTTCAAGTTTTTATCATCCAGAATACCTTCACTTCGAGAACTTTTTTGGAGGATCCGTTACATTTCATGCCCTGTTTAGCTTCTTAATTGGACTCACCTCCGTATTCAGTTTTCCGGCTCTCGCTCGTACGACAGGCCATGACCTTTTTGGGATTCGGCTCCTAATCCTTTTACTGCTCATTGTCTCCTTAGAGGAGTTCAGCCAACTATTTATTTCAACTCGCTCTTTTAGTTTTGATGACTTAAGCACTAACTGGATCTGGATTATATTAGGTTATTTCTGTGCCAAACTTATGAAACTCATTGTTAAACAATAATATTTTCGGCGCACTCATACTCTAAAGCGACAAACTACATGCCTCGAAATAGCAACTCAACATAGGTGTCTTTGGTGAGCACTTTTTTGGATATTTTTCTTAAAGGGCGAGATATACTCTCGCCCTATTACATTAATATGAGCATCGGTTATGTCTTCACATCCAACTAAAATCACGTTCTTTGAATTCCTAACGCCACTTATCACTGCAGGTAAAAAGACGATCACGATTCGTGATGAATCAGAAAGCCACTACGTGCCAAACACCGAAGTGGAAGTATTTACCCTAGAAACAGACCGCAAAGTATGTGACATCAAAATCCTATCAGTTGCACCACTAAAATTTGATGACATCAACGAGTTCCACGCAGAACAAGAAGCGATTGAACTGCCAAAACTGAAAGAGCTTATTCGCGAGATCTACCCGAACATCGATGAGCTGTATGTCATTGAGTACGAGCTGATCAAGTAAGAACCACAAATTACTAGACGACTGGTCTAATCGCTTTTATAGTATTGCTCATGAACGCAAAAACGAACGATACACGCCAACACATTCTCGATGTCGGCTACCAATTGGTAGTGACCAAAGGTTTTACCAGTGTTGGGCTCTCAGAACTTTTAAAAGCAGCGGATGTGCCGAAAGGCTCTTTCTACCATTACTTTAAGTCGAAAGAGCAATTTGGTGAGGCATTGATTGAAGATTACTTCTCTCGCTACCTTAAGATGATCACAGCCCACTTTACTGAAAGTGAAGGCTCTGGTTGCGACCGACTTTTGAGCTATTTCGAGCGCTGGATGGCGATTGAAAATGGCCAATGTAACGCCAACAAATGCTTGGTCGTGAAGTTGAGTGCTGAAGTCTCTGATCTTTCAGAAGCAATGCGCGTAAAACTGGCTTCGGGTGCCACTCAAGTGGTGAAAGCCATCGAAGATTGTGTCCAAGCGGGCATTGAAGACAGCTCAATCCAAGTTGAGTCAGCAGAACAAACCGCCCACTTGATTTACCATCAATGGATTGGTGCAAGCTTACTCAACAAACTGTATCAGGATCGTTCCGGTTTAATGCGTAGCTTTGAGAGCACTCAAAGTATGCTAAAAGGCAAATAACGAACCACACTTAATCCGCCTTATCTTTACCCAAAAAGTACGGCGGATTTTTTAGGAATCAAAACTAGACGACTGGTCTAATAATTAATATAGGAACTTACCATGACCCAAACGCTCAACCGTCAAATCGTATTGGCTAACCGTCCAAAAGGTTCGCCAGTCCCAGAGAACTTCCGTTTAGAACAAACTGCCATCCCTACTCCGAGTGAAGGTGAAGTGCTTTTGCGCAGCGTGTATCTGTCTCTTGACCCATATATGCGCGGCCGTATGAATGAAGGCAAATCCTACGCAGATCCTGTAGAGCTAAACGAGGTGATGGTTGGCGGGACCGTTTGTCAGGTGGTGGAATCGAAGAACCCTGATTTCCAAACTGGCGAGTGGGTTGTGGCTTACACAGGCTGGCAAGATTACGCGCTATCTGACGGCGAAGGTCTGTTTAAATTAGGCAGTGAGCCGACGCATCCTTCTTATGCCCTTGGTGTGCTTGGTATGCCTGGCTTTACCGCTTATGTGGGTTTATTGGAAATTGGTCAGCCTAAAGCTGGCGATACCCTAGTTGTCGCAGCTGCAACTGGTGCGGTGGGCTCTATGGTTGGTCAAATCGGTAAGCTAAAAGGTTGTCGCGTAATCGGTGTCGCAGGCGGCGCTGAAAAGTGCCAGTACGCAAAAGAGACCTTAGGCTTTGATGAATGTCTTGATCACACCGCTGAAGACTTTGGAGAGCAACTAGCAGCAACATGTGACAAAGGCATCGATGTCTACTTCGAAAACGTAGGCGGAAAAGTCTTTGATGCCGTATTACCTCTGCTTAACGTCGGTGCTCGCGTGCCACTTTGTGGTTTGATTTCTCAATACAACGCGACAGCGTTACCAGAAGGTCCAGATCGTATGTCGATGCTGATGGGGAACATTCTGGTCAAACGCATCAAGATGCAAGGCTTCATCATTTTTGACCACTACGAGCAAAGCTACACAAACTTCGTCAAAGATGTAAGCCAATGGCTAGCAGAAGGCAAAATCCACTATCGTGAACATTTAGTGGAAGGCTTGGAAAACGCGCCTGAGGCTTTCATCGGTCTTCTGCAAGGCAAAAACTTCGGCAAGCTTGTTATTCAAACGAATCAACCCGTATAAGAAAGGATTCTTCTATGATTAAACTGCATCATTTAAATCAGTCTCGCTCAAAACGCATCATTTGGTTATTAGAAGAACTAGGTGTAGATTACGAGATCGTGCCCTATCTTCGTGACAGCGTCACCTTTCTTGCACCACCTGAGCTAAAAAGCATTCATCCACTCGGCAAGTCACCTGTATTGGAAGATGGCGAAGAGATCGTTACAGAGTCGGGTGCAATCACTGAATACTTAATTGAGAAGTACGCGGACGGGCGTTTTGCACCAGAACGTGGCAGCAAAGCTTACACGCAATACATTCAATGGATGCACTTTGCAGAGAGCTCAGCCATGGTTCCATTGCTTCTCAAAATGTTTGTCGCTAAAGATGGCGCGCAAACGAATTTCCTAGCGGACTATGCAGATGCGGAAACCATGAAAGTCATGGGTTACGTTGATCAAAGCTTAGAGGGGAAAAGCTACTTTGTTGAAGAACGCCTAACCGGTGCTGATTTCATGATGTCGTTTGTCGTCGATGTCCTGAACAAGTTTGGGGTTATTGAGCGTTTCCCTAACATCCAACGTTATGGAGCACAGCTCGCGACTCATCCTGCGTTTACTAAAGCAGAAGAACTTGAAGTGAAATTCGGTTAATCAAGTTGGGACCTTTCAAACCATAGAGAATTTCTGTCTATTTTGAACAATTTAAAATAGACAGAAATTATTCACACAGACCACAGTTAGAAGTTATCTTTAATCCATACGATAAATAATATTAATTGACACAAAGCCATTAATTAACAACCACTTAAAGCATAGGTGATACCTATCACACTGATTGCTAATAACAGTTTTTTTATTCTCAGTTGCAGCGCTATTCTCCTCGCATAACTTTCGAGCAGTTGCCGAAAAGTCGATAAATAATCACTATATTGCAAGGAAACTCAAATGAGCAAAAAACTGACTACAGCAGCAGGTTGCCCTGTCGCCCATAACCAAAACGTTATGACTGCTGGTCCTCGTGGCCCTCAACTACTACAAGACGTTTGGTTCCTTGAAAAACTAGCACATTTTGATCGTGAAGTGATCCCAGAGCGTCGTATGCACGCGAAAGGTTCTGGCGCTTACGGTACATTCACCGTCACTCACGACATCACTAAATACACTCGCGCTAAGATCTTCTCTGATATCGGTAAAAAAACCGAACTATTCGCTCGATTCACTACCGTAGCTGGTGAGCGCGGTGCAGCAGACGCAGAACGCGACATCCGTGGTTTCGCACTAAAATTCTACACTGAAGAAGGTAACTGGGACTTGGTTGGTAACAACACACCTGTATTCTTCCTACGTGACCCACTAAAATTCCCAGACCTAAACCACGCAGTGAAACGCGACCCTCGCACTAACATGCGTAGCTCTACCAACAACTGGGACTTCTGGACATCACTACCAGAAGCATTCCACCAAGTGACTATCGTAATGAGTGACCGTGGTATCCCAGCGTCTTACCGTCATATGCATGGTTTTGGTAGCCACACATTCAGCTTCATCAACGCAGAAAACGAGCGTTACTGGGTGAAATTCCACTTCAAAACTCAGCAAGGCATCAAAAACCTGACTGACCAAGAAGCTGAAGCGATCGTAGGTAAAGACCGCGAAAGCCACCACCGTGACCTTTACGAGGCAATTGAGCGTCAAGACTTCCCTAAATGGAAGATGTACGTACAGATCATGCCGGAACTAGAAGCGGATGAAGTCAACTTCAACCCATTCGACCTAACAAAAGTATGGTCTCAGAAAGATTACCCACTGATCCCAGTTGGTGAGTTCGAACTGAACCGTAACCCAGAAAACTTCTACGCAGAGGTTGAGCAATCAGCGTTCAACCCAGCAGCAGTAGTACCTGGTATCGGCTTCTCACCAGATAAGATGCTACAAGGTCGTCTGTTCGCTTACGGCGATGCTCAGCGTTACCGTCTAGGTGTGAACCACCATCAAATCCCAGTGAACGCACCTCGTTGCCCTGTTCACAGCTACCACCGCGATGGCGCAATGCGCGTTGATGGCAACTTTGGTTCAACACTAGGTTACGAGCCAAACTACAAACAAGAATGGGCAGAGCAACCAGATTACTCTGAGCCACCTCTACGCATCAATGGCAACGCTGATCACTACGATCACCGTGTAGACGAAGACTACTTCAGCCAAGCGGGTGACCTATTCCGTCTGATGAACGAAGAGCAACGTCAAACTCTGTTCGACAACACAGCTCGCGCAATGGACGGCGTGCCAGAGTTCATCCAACAGCGCCACGTTCAACATGCATACCAAGCGGACGAAGCGTACGGCAAAGGTCTTGAGGTTGCGCTAGGCTTAAACAAGTAAGCAAACGCTGTAATCATCACACCGAGTGATTAAAAGACATAAAAAAGGAGGTGCTCTAAAGCACCTCCCGATTACAAATCATTAATCACTAGTCACAGACCATGCTCAAGGAGATTCATTATGATCAACTTAGATTTCTTTAAGCTCTTTGATACCAAAGAACTGTTTATCTATTACTGATTCATCAACTACTGATTTTTAGCTACCGCTTTGATCAGTACTGATGTATCCATGCGACCCAAGCCATCGCGTTGAAGGTCTGCGTATTGCTCATCCACTTTCTTAGTCAGTGGAAGCTCTAGACCCACTCGCTCTGCTTCTTGCAGACAGAAACCCAAGTCTTTGCGCATCCAATCAATAGCGAAGCCAAAATCGAACTTATCTTCCGCCATCGTATTTGCGCGGTTTTCCATCTGCCATGAACCTGCAGCGCCATGCTTCAACGTTTCTACAACTTGAGCAATGTCCAAACCTGATTTTTGTGCCAGCAGCAAAGCTTCACTCAGACCTTGTAAAACGCCACCAATACAGATTTGGTTTACCATCTTACAACGTTGGCCCTGACCGTTTTCACCCAGTAGCGTCATCTGCTTCGCGTACACATCCATCGCTGGAGACACACGGTCAAAAATGCTTTGTTCACCACCACACATGATGGTTAGTACACCATTTTCTGCACCCGCTTGACCACCAGAAACTGGCGCATCAATGAAGTGATTGCCGTACTTAACACACGCTTCAGCCAGCTCAACCGCTAGGTCTGCAGAAGTCGTTGTGTGGTCCACTAACACTGCATCCGCTTTCAAGCCGACTAGAATGCCTTCTTCACCGTAAACAACGCTACGAACGTCATCATCATTACCCACACAGGTAAAAACGATATCACAGCCTTCTGCTGCTTCACGTGGTGTTTCACAAGCTACGCCTTGGTATTCTTCAGCCCACTTGTCAGCTTTCGCCTTTGTGCGGTTGTATACTTTGGTTTCAAAGCCCGCTTTACTTAGGTAACCAGCCATTGGGTATCCCATCACACCCAGACCAATAAATGCTACTCTTAGTTTTTCCATTGCAAGCCTCCTTGAATTCGAAATGAGTTATGTTTTGAAACTGTTACTATTTGAAACATGTTACTAAAGATTTCAGAACATTACTTGCAATAATTTCGTCTTAAATAAGCGCAATAAACTCAATCAAAGGCGAAGCCACCAAAAGTGATAATAAAAGCGTCACCATTGACGGAATCGCATCTTTCCAAGTATCAAAACGAAAATGGAAAAACATCGCACCAACTGAGGTGAAAACAATAAAACTTGCACCTATCGCACTTAATAAGTTGTTCGCCGATAACAAGCCAATTAACATCAAAATTGCACCCGTAGCCTCAATCATTCCAACCAAAAACATAGCCGCACGATTCAAGCCGTATTTATGGAAGAAAGCGAGCTGTGGCTCAAAAATCGGCTTCACCCAACCAATGACTTTGATCGAACTAGCAAACAAGAAAAACGCGATTAATACCCCTTGAATCAACACCATAATTTTAACTCCCGAACAAATGATGGAAGTATTAAAGCATTCCATTAAAAACTTAAGGAGAGTAGTATTTAGCTACTTATCATTCCAAAAAGGAATGCATTATGGATAAATTTGATTGTTTGAAAGTCTTTTCTCGTATTGCTCAATTAGGTTCATTTACTGCCGCGGCCAACGAACTCAATACCTCTCAGAGCGCAGTGAGTAAGAAAATCGCGTGGCTTGAGAGTGAAGTCGGAATCACTTTGTTTCATCGTCATGCTCGCGCTATCAGCTTAACTTCTGGTGGAAAACAATATCTCGAGCTGGCGCAGACACTCACAGAACAAATGGATTCCTTCGAGTCGCAGCTTAGACAAGAGCAAGCGTCAGTCTCTGGCGAGCTCAAGCTTTCAGTGCCGAGTGCGTTTAGCGTTCACTTATTATCTGCGCCACTGAATGAGTTTCTCAACCAACATCCAGAACTTAGCGTTGATGTGTCGGTTTCAGACAAGTTTGTCGATTTAGTTGAAGGCAATGTTGATATCGCGATTCGTGCCGCCTACCTAAAAGACTCGGGGTTAAAAGCTCGTTGGTTGATGGATAACGAATTAGTTTACTTCGCGTCTCCCAGTTACCTCGACAAGAACAAACCTATTCATACCGCTAACGATTTGAGCAAACATCTTTGTTTAACCTACTCACTCTCTAATCCATCTAACTTGTGGCGTTTCAGCGATGGTGATGAAGCCATTAAAGTCAAAGTGAGAGAGCAGGTTCGAAGTGATAGTCCTGAGATGCTGATGCAAATGGCAAAGCTTGGGCAAGGCATCGCTGCAATGCCAAAATGGATGGTAGAACAAGAGCTTAATAACGGTGAGTTAATTCAAGTATTAACTCAATATCAATCAGTTAAGCTACCAATGTACTTGGTTTACAAAGATAGTGAGTACCAACCTCAGCGCATTCGCACCTTTATTGATTTCTTAGTTCAGCACTTTTCTCAGGCATAAAAAAAGCTCCATCAAAAATGATGGAGCTAACTAGCAGATAGCCTTAATGGGATTATCCCCAAGTGACTTCAATATGCAGTATTCAGAGCTTGGTCACTGACTCGAGTTCGAGGAAAACATCGCAGCGTAATAGTGATCTATTTCCAAGGTGTTTGACAAAGAAATCGCTTCAGTGACAAGCTCCCGAAGGGCGAGTTGATTTGGTTTGCATACTTTGTTAACGATTTTTGATTTAGCACCACTAGAACTTCAAATCGTTGCCTCGTCTGAAAACCAAATCATTCTCGCTGAACCATGCATATCGAGGTTACTTGGGGATATGTACTTAAGGGATTCTTTTCGCCTGCAACAGTGCTGCGGCATTGAGCATCGCGTCTTTAGTGCTGACATCCAGTACTTTCATTTTTCTGAATCGTTCTGGCTCTTTGATGGCTACATCGTGAGCGAAAATAACAAACTTCGCCTTAGCGATATCTTTGTCAGTGATGCGGTTGATGATACCGTTCGCTCCTTGCGTTTCGACCTTGATCTTAATGCCTAACGCACAGGCAGCTTTTTCTAATGACTTCGCCGCTAAGAAGGTGTGCGCCACACCTGATGGACAAGACGTCACGGCAAGAATGTCTGCTTCGCCCTCGCCTTGCACAGACGTGTAAGCTTGAGATTGACCAACCGGACTATCGTCTTCTGTGACTGTCTTCTTAAGTGCAATAACAATCAATGCTGTGGTAAACGAGCCTGCGATTGTGCCAACTATGTAGCCAATCTTGCCGTCAACGACTGGCAGTACAATCCAGCCGCCCCACGGAGCATGGTTAATCACATGGAACATAAATCCAATCACGTTACCGACAATGCCCCCAGCAACAATCGCAGGCAGGACGCGAGCTGGGTCACCAGCAGCAAACGGAATCGCCCCTTCACTGATGCCAATCATGCCCATGATGCCCGCCGCTTTACCCGCCTCACGCTCATCACGTTTAAATTTACTTGGCGATAGGAAAGTCGCTAACGCCATGCCCAGAGGCGGGGTACAAATTGCAATACCGACACCACCCATCAGCCACGGCTGAGTATTCACCTGAGTCTGAGCAAACAAAGTCGCCACTTTGTTGATGGGGCCGCCCATGTCAAACGCAGTCATTGCACCCAGTACGGTGCCCAACATCACTTTGCCTGAGCCCGCCATACCCGTGAGCACATCGTTCATGGTCGTCATTGCGCTGGCGATCGGTGAGCCGATCACCCACATCACTGCACCACAGGTGACAAACGTTCCAACCAGTGGGTAGATAAAGATCGAGCCGAGCGAACTCATGCTGTCCGGCAATTGAATCTTCTTCAGCAACCAAACCACAAAGCCGGCGAAAAATCCGACCACAATTGCTCCCAAGAAGCCGGTGTTGTAGTGACTAACCGCAATCCATGAGCCAATCATGCCCGGAGCAAGCCCTGGCTTATCCGCAATCGAATAGGCAATGTAACCGCCTAACACCGCGGTAAACAGCGTCAAACCTGCGATACC
This sequence comes from Vibrio rotiferianus, assembly GCF_002214395.1. Lineage (NCBI taxonomy): Bacteria > Pseudomonadati > Pseudomonadota > Gammaproteobacteria > Vibrionales > Vibrionaceae > Vibrio > Vibrio rotiferianus. Next base: position 1,431,590 of record NZ_CP018311.1, on the reverse strand, counting down.
CATCTCAGCAATATCTGCCAAAATACCTTCTTTTGGAACGCCGCCATGGCCTGAAATCATCACAGAAAGAGACAGCAACACGCCGCCCGCGACAATAAACGGGATCATGTGAGAAGTACCGAACAGCAAGTGCTCTTTCATTCTACTCAGCTTCTGCGCCCAAGGACTAAGAGGCTCAGGCGCAAACTCCAAAGGGTCTAACCCTGAGTCATTCGCATTCGATTGAATATCAGTGAGTAGCTCGCGAGCTTCATCCACTGACTCCGCTGCTTTTAACTTATTAACGAAACCATCTTCAATGATTTTTGTGGAGATTTGTGCCAAGACTTCAATGTGGTGGTGATCATCCCCATCCGGAGAAGCCAGCATGAAAAATACGTCAGACAGTTCGCCATCATCAGCGCCGTAATCAATACCTTTTCGGCTGATGCCCACTGCGACTGCGGGTTTAGCGACCGCATTACTTTTGGCGTGAGGAATGGCAATACCCTCGTCAAAGCCGGTATTGCCAATCTCTTCTCGTTTCCAAATGTCCGCCAAGAACTGACTTTTGCTAGTGAGCTTGCCCGCCGCGTCCAACAATTCGACGAGCTCTTTGAGCGCTTCATCTTTGGTTTGAGCCTGCAAATCCAAGCAAATGGTTTCCGGCTCAATAAGGTTTAATATGTCCATTGTTTGTACCTTGCAATGTTCACGCTCGTGAGTCATGAGTTAAATTTTTCCATCTATGACTGCGTACAGAGTAACCAACACTCGTCCTTTTCAATACAGGACAAAAAGTGCATTAACTGGATTAATGTAACATGAGATTTAAACTGTGATAGAGCTCTTGTGATTATCTGCTTTAAATCCATCTTTTCAACGACCACTATGCTAATATCCACAAAAATATAAAGTGGATAGAACATGAAAATCGTAGCGGTGACAGCGTGCCCTACAGGCATCGCTCATACCTATATGGCAGCAGATGCTCTTATGAAAGCTGCGCCTAAGCATAACGTACAAATTAAGGTCGAAACGCAAGGTGCGATGGGTATTGAGAATCAGCTCACTCCCCATGACATTGCACAAGCAGATCGAGTCTTAATTGTGTCCGATATCGAGATTGAACAGCCAGCTCGCTTTGAAGGCACTAACAAAATCCAAATCCCAATTGAAGACGTGCTACTTAATGTTGATAAGGTGTTCCTTGTACACTGTCGATGATACTCTTTGCAGATGAACGAATACCAGATTACCTTTTTTGTCGATGATATTAATGCTAGTGCTCATATCGCACAGCCCCTCAATCGCGTCGCCAAAAAGTTCAAAAGCACCTTACACATCATCAACATAACCCAAAACCGCATCGCTGAACTTACCAAGTCAGTCGCGGTTTTACAGGTCGGCTTGCAACAAGGCGACCTGTGCCAAATCACTGCCATCGGTATTGACGCCGAGCTTGCCTGTTTCGTTATCAAAGACATCATCGCCGAAAACTTTACTGTTGTGGGTTCCCACATCAATTACGAGTTCTCAAGCCAACTTGCCGGGCGACTTCCGCAAATTTGTCCGCCGTGTGAAATCCAATGGCATTACGCCAAAGCACACACCGAGCTCACCAAGTTCGAATGCTTGAAAGGCTTGGCTCAGCTTATTCATCCAATTCACCCAGACGAACTCATTCTCGCCTTTATCAAACGCGAAGAACGCTCTTCAACTGCCGTAACTCCGGGTATTGCCCTACCCCATGTGATGTTCGAAGGTGTAGAACACATTTCCATCGCGGTTATCGCCAACGAAATCCCAATGGATTGGGCGTCCAAAATGGGTGAAGTTCATCTCGCCATAGCACTGGTGATGCCAGCTAAGCCCACTCGAGAACAAATCATCGCCGCCACCAACCTAACCCGCAACCTGCTCACTGACCAAATGGCGGAGCGTTTACTGCTAACAAAAAGCAGCGTCGACTTACAGGCGCTTCTGATGTACGCCATGTCGAGGCTGCTTGCTTAATGATTTCCGTCCTAGATTGAACCGCGATATTCCGTCGGCGTTCTGCCCGTTCGGTTCTTAAAGACCCGGCAAAAGTAGTTCACATCTTTGAATCCACAGCGCACCGATACCTCATTCAACTTAAAGTTGTATTTCTTGAGCATAAACTTCGCGCGGTCTACCCGTACCCACGTAATGTAATCGGCTAACGTCATGTGACCTTGCTGACGGAACAAACGCGATAAATGATTAGAAGAGATGCTGAACCTCGACGCAATACTGTCACGCGTTATTGGGCGGTGGAAGTTCTCTTGGATGTAGATACAAATACCCTGATACAGGTCTTGCACTCGGCTGTGCGCCTGCGTCTCAATAGGCGCATCTAAGATCGACTTAGCGTATTGCAACAAGGCTTGCAGCAACAACTCATCCATTGGCTTCTTATTACACTCACGAGCCAATGAACTCAGCGCTTCCAAGATATTATCAATGGCAAATCCAGAACGAGTTTGAATACTGTGCTTTTGGATATCGTAAAAGCTCGCTTCCCCTTTACGTTTGGACACAAGACTCAAACCCAATTGACGGCGACCAAAGAGAATACTCAATACCGAGCAATCTGTGTCCCAGTCAGGTTTATTCCAACAGTTTGGCGGAATAAATATCACATCACCGGTTTTCGCCACGATATGCGTCACTTTGCGATCATGACTTTCCATTTCATTAATATATTCACCAGACAAGACCAATTCTAATCGAGGGAAGTTAACCTGATAACTAAATTCAGGGGGTGTATGAAAATCACCAGCAAACCATATATTGTGGAATGGTTCTCGCTCGTTTAATACTGATGAAATCAAATCATGAAAAATCATTTTACGTACTCTTAAACACGCATCCATGATGCTATACCTATAGATATACACCCTACTGGATTTTTGTGCTATTGAGCAAAATCACACTTCCATTTCAAGGTTACAAAAATCCAGTTAACGCATCAATAATCCAGTCTAACAAATCATCAACAAGGTCCTCAAACCCTTATATATTGGAGCAATAGCACATTTTACTTATCATTCGCCTGCCACCACATAATGTCACAGATATGCAGTAAGTTTATCCAGTAGACGATCTACGTCACACTCTAGTCGGGCGGTTACAATCGTCCAGTAAATGCATTTTTTCTTCACTACTGTCTCCGCTTGGTTAATTTCAAAATACCCCTGAAATAAAAATTATATTTATAGGGGTTCGACAATGATCACCAAACTAATAAATGAAGACTTGATTAAGCTTGATCTTCAAGCGACTTCAAAAGAAGACGTATTTAAAGAACTGGTTGCAGTTCTACACGCCAAAGGTCGTATTTCAGACCAAGAGCAATTTCTAACAGATATAAAAGCACGTGAAGAATTAGGTAATACCGGATTTGAAGATGGCGTAGCTATCCCACACGCAAAAAGTGCTGCAGTCATCGAACCAGCGGTTGTGATCGGCGTAAGCAAATCTGGTATCGAATACGGCGCGGAAGACGGTTTGCCTTCAAAACTGTTCTTCATGATCGCTTCTCCAGACGGTGGCGATAACCACCACATCGAAGTACTTGCAGAGCTGTCTTCAAAATTAATTGAAGATGGTTTCATTGATGCGTTTTTAGGTGCAACAAACAGCCAAGACGCACTGGCACTCCTACTTGCTAAAGAAGAGCCGCAACCAGTGGCAGACGCACCAGCAAACCAAGGCTTCATCATTGGTGTTACTGGTTGTCCTGCGGGCGTTGCTCATACCTACTTAGCAGCAGAAGCGCTAGAGAAAGGTGCAGCGGCGATGGGTTACGAAATCAAGGTTGAAACGAACGGTTCAATCGGTGTGAAAAACAGCCCAACCGCAGAAGAAATCGAACGTGCAGACGCAATCATTGTGGCATGTGACAAACAAGTCGACATGAACCGCTTTGCGGGCAAACGCGTGGTTAAAACTAACGTAAAAGCCCCTATCCGCGATGCTCAAGGTCTGATTAACGAAGCGTTAAGCGCTCCAGAATACCAAGCAGAAGCAAGCAGCAATGCGCAAACTTCTGTTGCAAACAAGGCCTCTCAGGCTCGCTCTGACCTATACCGCTACTTGATGAACGGCGTATCACACATGATCCCATTCGTTGTCACGGGTGGTCTGTTGATTGCACTTGCTCTTGCAGTTGGTGGGCAGCCAAGTGAAGCCGGTATGGCAATTCCTGAAGGCAGCATGTGGAACCAAATCCTCAACGTAGGTGTGGTTGCCTTTACGCTGATGATTCCAATCCTAGCCGGTTACATTGCTTACGCGATTGCTGACCGTCCTGCTCTTGCTCCTGGTTTGATCGGTGGTTGGATTGCAAACAACGGTTCTTTCTATGGCGCAGAAGCTGGTACAGGCTTTATCGGTGCCATCATCGCTGGTCTGCTTGTGGGTTACTTCGTGAAGTGGATTACGTCGATTAACTATCACAAGTTCATTCAACCTTTGGTGCCAATCATGATTGCACCAATCACAGGTTCGCTATTCATCGCTGGTCTATTCATTTTCGTTATCGGCGCGCCAATCGCAAGCCTAATGGACGGTTTGACTGCGCTACTAACGAGCATGAGCACAGGTAACGTCGTTCTACTGGGTATTGTACTTGGTGGTATGGCTGGCTTCGATATGGGTGGTCCATTCAACAAGGTCGCATTCCTATTCTCTGTGGGCATGATTGCGAGCGGTCAAACGCAGTTCATGGGTGCGATGGCGTGTGCAATCCCAGTTGCACCTCTAGGTATGGCACTGGCAACGGCACTGGGTCGTAAGTTCGACCTGTTCGAAGAATCAGAAACCGAAGCGGGTAAAGCAGCAGGCGCAATGGGTCTAGTTGGTATCTCTGAAGGTGCGATTCCATTCGCAGCGCAAGATCCAATGTCAGTGATTCCTGCAAACGTACTTGGCTCAATGGTGGCGGCAGTAATGGCGTTCTCATTCGGCATTACCAACAGTGTTGCTCACGGCGGTCCAGTTGTCGCTCTACTTGGCGCAATGAACCACCCAGTACTTGCTCTGATTTGTATGGCAGCTGGCGCAGTAGTTACCGCAGTAACGTGTGTAACTCTGAAGAAAGTTCGCAAAGCAAAAATGATGCAAGCAGCCGCTTAATCACCCCTACCCCCAATGGCTCCTATGGCTTGGGCAATGTCGCCCAAGCCATGATTTTCTCTCATGGTGACACTCTATGTCTGATTTAACGATGTCCGATACACAAACGATTCAAACTCAAGCTAAGCATCCGATGTTTTTCCTGATGAACAACGTGATTCAAAACTACGCTTGGGGCAGTACTACTTCTGTTAACCAACTGTTTGGCATTGAAAACCCAACGGGCGAACCACAAGCAGAAGTATGGATGGGCGCGCATCCAAACGGTTGCTCATTGGTGATGATAAACGGTGAGGAGACCAAACTCTCTTCACTGATTGCTCAAGACATGAATGCCTTTCTGAGTGAAGAAGTCGCAAACCGTTTTGGTGAACTTCCATACCTATTTAAAGTGCTTGCTGCTGAGAAAGCACTGTCGATTCAGGTTCACCCAAACAAACAACAAGCAGAATTAGGCTTTGCACTGGAAGAAAAACAAGGCATCCCCCTAACCGCTGCAAACCGTAACTACAAAGATCCAAACCACAAACCTGAGTTGGTTTACGCGCTAACCGAATACCAAGCGATGAATGGCTTCCGCCCAACCAGTGAAATCATCAGCTTCTTCTCTGAGCTGGCAATTCCTGAGCTACAAGGCTTGGTGGATGATCTTATCGCAAACCAAACGCCAACGGGCTTAGCAACCTTCTTCTCAGGTCTACTGTCACTAGAAGGCGAACAGAAAGAGATGGCGTTGACGGTGCTATTGGCTCAAGCTCGCATCACAGACTTGCCTCTGTTCAACCTCATTCTTGAACTAGAGAAGCAATACCCTGGTGATATTGGTTTATTTGCACCACTGATGCTTAATGTGATTACTCTACAACCGGGTGATGCCATGTTCTTGGATGCAGAAACGCCACACGCTTACTTAAAAGGTACAGGTCTTGAGATCATGGCGAACTCAGACAACGTATTACGCGCAGGTCTGACACCAAAATACATGGACGTGAAAGAGCTCGTTGCATGTACACGCTTCAACGAGAAGCCGTTCGACAGCTTATTGCTTGCACCCAATGAAATCGACGATATGTTGGAATACCCAATTCCTGTAGACGATTTCAAATTCGCTATCGTTAAGCAAGCTCACCAGCGTACTCTAGAAGTGCAAACCGCTGAGATCCTCATGCCTCTGGATACCAAGCTTGTGCTAACTCACGCAAACGGCGAAACGTGCGTGGTTGAAAAAGGACAATCAGTTTTCATTCCGGCTTACGCAAAACAGGTCACTTTGGATTGTGAAGGTCGTGTCGCACGCGCTTACAGCTAATCGTAATTATTAATAGCACGCCACTAAAACCAACGCCCCGCGACTCGCGGGGCGTTTTGCTTTTAACCCTAGTCTTTTTAACCCTAGTAAAGCAATGGTTAATTGAGCACTATAGTCTTGATCCAAAACAGAAAAATTTCCCTACAAAACCAAGAAACTGTGTAAGACTTATTGAGTAGCCCTGTTGATAAAGGTGGCAAGATGACTCATAGAAACGCTCGCTCTCTTCATGCCATTATCGGCGCACTCGTCGGTGATGCAGCATCTCTCGGATTTCATTGGCTTTACGATCAAGAGCTCATCAGGCAGTTTGGTTCTCCGCATCCGGAATTTCATCAACCTAACCGAACTGAATACCATGACAAAGGTTATTTTGCCCACGGTAGCAAGCAAGTTGGTGACCTCACCCACTATGGCGCACAGCTTATTGCCATGTTAGACGCCCTGGTTCAAACCGGACACTACGACGAGGCGCGTTACATTCGCTCCTTTAGAGAATGGTTTGATTTTGGTGGTAAATGGCAGGGCTACACAGACAAACCCACCAAGCAAACACTACTCAACATTCATGCATTAGAAGACAAAGAATTACGCGTAACTTTGTGCGGGGCTGACGACACACAGAACCCAGCATTATCCAAGCTTCCGCCGTTGGTGGCTTTTCATTCTGATGATGACAAACTCGCTAAACTGGTTGATTCCGCGGTGCGGGTTACCAATAACAACGACACCGCAGTTATGTATGCCCAAGCTGTCGCAGTGATGATTCAGATGGCGTTGCAAGGCGCTGCGCCCAAAGCGTGTGTGATGGCAGCTCAGACGGTTTCTCCGACGATTGCCAACGACATTCAACGTGCAGAAGCGATGAGCGGCAGAACCGCCACCAGCGTTGCGGAGTCGGTTGGGATGCATTGCGGTTTAGACGCTTCGTTTGTGGTGATTTGTCATTTGTTGATGAATTCCGAAAGTTACGAAACCACCATGCGTGAGAACATTTACTGTGGCGGCGATTCAAGTGGGCGGGCTATTCCGCTCGGTGCCATTCTTGGAGCAAGTTACTACGACACACCAATGTCGATTCCAAATCACTGGATGGATAAAACATCGCTTCCTCGTCGTTTATTGCAGTGTTTATAGATGCAAAGAAACACTTATTAACACGATTCCCTGAAGACAGAAAAAAGCGATATCAATATTGATATCGCTTTGGATAAGGTTGCTAGACCAGTAAATATTCCGGAAAAATCGATCGGACCCCTCCATCTCTCTAAACGGATATTAATAGCCCGGTACAAGCAACAAACCTAAAATCACTTTTACTCTTTAACCGTTCCCAACAGCCTCTATGTAAAGAGATACGCTGTTTTAGCTAGCTCGAACGGCCACTAAATTATGTTATAACATAACACTTATTTCATTAGTGAGTAGCGATTGCTTAGTGATAATAGTCACAAAATAAACTCATGAATGACTTAAAGCCCCTACCTCAGAAACAAATAAAGAGCAGAGACGAATCTCTGCCCTTTTACATAGCTTAATGAAAAAGCTTGATAGTAAACGCCTCTTCCCGACAAATTAGCGCTGTATTAACTTCTGTATGCGTTATTTCTTCGTGTGGAACATCGCTTGTCCACTCTTGTCTTTATTCGACCAAAAATTGATGTTGAACTGAGCATCATCACTCATCTCAATACGGTGCCAATATTGCGGAGGGCTGGTAGCAAACTGGCCTGCATTAATCACCACCATCACTTCTGCTTCTGTAGCATGTTCATCAGCAAAGCCGTAGTAAGTCACTTGCCCTTCCATGACGCACAGCTGTCCAAATACACCCTCAGCAGTATTGTGATGAGTCAGTAGCGCTGGTGGTACATTCTCTTTAGTGAAGAAAGGCGTTGAACGTTGAACGGTCCAGTCTTTAGGAATTCGTAAATGCGACATAATGATACCCTCTCTAATTACAATTCTTTTCGTTTAAATCAGTTAAGCCTGACCGGCTTGAGACAACTCTCGAAGTAATGGAAATGCTTGCGTAACTTGTTCTCCCGTCACGACGAAGCCCATGAGTCGGCTATTTTCATCTTCTGCTTTCGCGGCAATGCCAGTTTGAGAAATCTGCACACTCCAACTCGTCACCGAACTGAAATCACCCGCCAATTGAATTGGATAACTCGGTGTTTTGACCTTTACCATCATAGGCGGTAGCTTCAACTCAGCTTCCTGTCCCAATAGTTGCTTGCCTAACACATTGGCGCTTAGCACGATTGGTTGGAGATACGGCATCATTCGGCCTTGAATCTCAGCACAATCACCTAATGCAAACACATTGGCTACTGATGTCTGCAATCGAGCATCCACCTCAATGCCTTTATTGACACGCAACCCACAAGCCTTCGCTAACCAAGTGTTAGCACGTAGACCCGCCGCTGAAATCACTACATCGGCTTCGATTGCTTTACCTTTGCTCAAGCTTGCCACCAGCGAATCATCTGAGTGATTGATCGCGACAACCCCAGTCTCCAAGGCAAGTTGAATACCTTGCAGCTTAAGTTGGTTTTCAAGCGGCAATGCGACGAATTCAGGAATCAAGTTAGCGAGCAAACGGGGATTTGGCTCAACCACCGTGACCGCTTTACCACTGGTTGCGAGATCCATGGCGATCTCGACGCCGATCAAACCACCACCCATTACTAGAATTCGTTTCGCACGGCTGATTTGTTTTTCCGCTAATTGATATTCTTGTAGCGAGTTCAGCGTTATCACCTTCGGTGCTGCATCACCAGATATTGCCGGCACAAAGGCTTTCGCGCCTGTCGCAAACACCAGTTTGGAGTAAGGATAGGTTTGACCATTGGCTACTACTTGCTGAGCTTGCACGTCGACATGCTCAATCAAGGAATGGACGAACAGTTCGATGTTGTGTTCCTGTGCAAACGCCTCACCACTTTTGACCACTAAGTCTTGGGCGGTTTGCTTGTTGCTGAATACATGACTCAAATCAGGCTTGTTGTATTCAGCGCCATCATCGGCAGTAAACACTTGCAATGGAATATCTGCGTCCATTCGACGGACAGTTTTCACCAATTGGTAAGCGGCGAAGCCACTGCCAATAATTACAATAGGTGCTTGCATATTCCCTCCTAACCGTTGTATTCAACGAAAACGTCTTTACCCAAATGGCATTCTGGGCACAAGAAGTAATCTGGCACTTCCGACCAAGCTGTACCCGGTTCAACACCTTGGTTAGGCTCGCCTTGAGCTGGGTCGTATACCCAATTACAAACGGTGCAAACCATGCATTGGCAATCTGCTGGATGCGCCTCTGTACTAGGGTTGCTAGGAGCGGCATCTACTACCGCTTGTGTTGTCGCTGGCGCAGCGGGTTGTGATTGAACTTGTGGTGCGGACGAAGCAATCGCCGGAGCAAGAACAGGACTAGTCAGGTCATGCTTTGCCCACAATTTCGCGATGTTCTGACCATGTTCGCGACATTCACGCATCGCTTTACCATCTGGTCGCCATTTGGTTTTCAGACTGACTGCAGTTTCAAAGCCTGCATCAGTTAATCGAGCGTGGATACGGTCTACCGCACCACCATTCCAACCATAGCTACCAAATGCAGCGGCTTTTTTAGCTTTAAAACGTAGACCAGTAATTTCTTCTAGCATGCCAGCGATCTTAGGCATCATGACGTTATTCATCGTAGACGAACCAACCAAGATGCCTTTTGAGCGGAACACATTAGCTAGGATTTCATTTTTGTCATGTTTAGAGACATTGAAGACTTTAACCGCCACGCCAGGGTCAACATCGTGAATGCCCTGCGCAATAGCATCTGCCATCATTCGAGTGTTGTTTGACATGGAATCGTAGAAAATCGTAATGCGATCTTCTTGATAATTGTCTGCCCACGCTAAGTATTGCTCGATAATTTGAACGGGATTATCACGCCATACAATGCCGTGTGAAGTTGCAATCATGTCGACAGGCAAGTTGAAGCTCAACACTTCTTTGATTTTGGCTGTTACTAAGCTGCTGAATGGCGTTAAGATGTTTGAGTAGTAACGTAGACACTGTTCCATCAACTCATTTTGATCCACTTCATCATTGAATAAGCGTTCATCGCAGTAATGCTGACCAAATGCATCATTACTGAATAACACCGCATCGCCAGTTAGGTATGTCATCATGCTGTCTGGCCAATGCAGCATCGGCGCTTCCACGAACACCAATTGCTTACCGTTACCAATATCGATGCTGTCGCCCGTTTTTACGGTTTTGAAGTTCCACTCAGGATGGTGGTGATGACCCACAATCGAATCAATCGCCGCTTCTGTACAGTAAATTGGCGTGTTCGGAATCTTCTCCATCAAAGCCGATAATGCGCCTGAGTGATCTTCTTCAGCATGGTTTACTACGATAAAGTCGATAGACTTAAGGTCGATTTCCATTTCTAAATTTTGGATGAATTGTTGACTGAATCGATGATCGACCGTATCAATCAGTACGGTTTTTTCTTCACGAATTAGATAACTGTTGTAGCTGGTACCTTTTGTCATTTTGTATTCTGTACCGTGGAAGTCTTGAACTTCCCAATCGCGTTGACCTACCCAGTGGATGTTGTTTTTTACGTGAATTGTCATAATTACTACCTTGAATGACGGGATAAACAAAAATAATTTCTTCTTGTATTGCACTGGGCGTGCCAACTTTTAATTGCTATATATTTCAATGCTTTAATTAAAACTCAACTTTGACAACTGTCATTTAGACACAGTTGAAAATTGTCATTAAGACACTACAATAGTCATATTGACACAATCGGTATTGGCTATGACTTCTTTAATCGCGCAATGGCTACACATCACGCAAGACCTAAACTCGGCGCTCACTCAACAGGCTCGCTTTGATACGTTATTAACCACGATTCGAGAGGTATTGAAGTGTGACTCTTCTGCCCTTCTTTTGTATGAAGACCAGCACTTTAAACCTCTAGCGATCAATGGATTGGCGAAAGAAGTGCTTGGACGCCGTTTCTCCATTGAGCAGCATCCAAGATTAGAAGCCATTGCCCGAGCTGGCGACATCGTGCGCTTTCCCTCTGACAGCGACTTACCTGATCCTTATGATGGCTTGATCCCAAACCACGAAGACAAACTCCATGTCCATTCGTGTATTGGCTTACCTTTGCTGATCGACGATCAATTGATTGGCGCAATAACGATCGATGCCTTCGACCCCAATCAATTTGATGGGCTGCGCAATCAAGAATTACGCTTTGTCAGTGCATTGGCAGCAGGTGGCTTACACACTGCACTCCTGCTAGAGCAATTAGAAACACAAGCGAGCTTGCCACGTGATTCTTACGCTGAGAAACGCACCCTGAGCAATGAAATCATTGGTCATTCTCAAGGCATGAAAAATCTTCAAGAGCAGATTGATGCAGTCGCCGATACTGAATTGTCCGTGCTGATTACGGGCGAGACAGGAGTGGGTAAAGAGTTAGTCGCTAATGCTATTCATCATCGATCCAGTCGCTCTGGTAATACTTTGGTTTACCTAAACTGTGCAGCGTTACCAGAATCGGTTGCTGAAAGTGAGCTATTTGGGCACATAAAAGGCGCGTTTACTGGGGCCATCAGCAATCGAAAAGGCAAATTCGAACAAGCCGATGGCGGCACACTGTTTTTGGATGAAGTCGGCGAACTGTCGTTAGAGCTGCAAGCCAAGTTACTTCGCGCCCTGCAATATGGCGACATCCAACGCGTAGGTGATGACCGCCATATCCGAGTCAACACGCGCATTGTCGCTGCGACCAACCGTGTTTTACATGAGGAAGTCACAGCAGGCCGTTTCCGAGCCGACTTGTATCATCGTTTAAGCGTCTTCCCGCTTCACGTTCCACCTCTTCGTGAACGTGAAGACGATGTGGTGTTACTAGCAGGCTTTTTTGCCGAACACTTAAGAAGCAAACTGGGACTGAACAGCATTCGTTTGTCTCCCACTTTGGTGCAGGCACTCAAAGACTATTCATGGCCTGGAAACGTACGAGAACTTGAACATGTCATTAAACGTGCTGGTGTTTTGGCAAAAGCGCGTACCAACGCTATGAACATTGAGTTAGTTGAGCAAGATTTTGACATCCGAACACCGGCTCAGAACATCAAAAACGTCGAGGAAGCGGAGCAAAACTCTGGGCTAGAGCTGCCAGAAGGCGGATTGAAAGAAGCCACAGATTCATTCCAGAAAGCAATGATTGTTCGAGCACTGGAAGAGAACCAAGGTAACTGGGCAGCAACGGCACGTCAGTTGGAACTGGACAACGGCAACTTACACCGATTAGCGAAGCGCTTAGGTATAAAGTAAAAGGCAAGTAACTAGAATAACCCAAGAAAATTCCGTTAGCTTATGTCAAAATACACTATCTCAACCGACAAGTCGTAAAGTGATGAATTACCAAGCTGCTATATTCGACATGGATGGTCTACTACTCGATACTGAGCGAGTTTGCATGCGCATTTTTAAACAAGCGTGTGAAGTTCAGAACCTACCATTTCATGAAGACGTCTACCTCTCCATCATTGGTCGCAACGCGGCTGGAATCGAGGTAATTTTCCGTAAAGCTTATGGCGAAGACCTTGATCGTCTGCACAAGGAGTGGCGCACTCGCTACAACGCAGTAGTACAACACCAAGCCATCCCAGTAAAGCAAGGGGTCATAGAATTACTGGAATGGTTGAAAAAGAATGGCATCCCAACTGCAGTAGCGACATCAACAGCTAATGAAGTTGCGAAGAAAAAACTGGAACTGGCTGGCCTAAGTAAATACTTTGACAACCTAACTACAGGTTGTGAGGTCACGCACGGAAAACCGGATCCAGAAATCTACTTACTTGCTGCAAGCCGCTTAAACGTTGACCCAACGAAGTGCTTAGCCTTTGAAGACTCCAATAATGGTGTTCGTTCTGCAGTCTCAGCTAAGATGATTACATTTCAGATTCCAGACCTCGTCGAGCCTTGTGACGAAGTCCGCGGGTTTGGTCATGCGATTGTCCCTTCACTGCATCACGTATTAGCTGAGTTAAAACTGGCATAACCAATGACCACTCATCTAACCGACTAAAAACGCTCCGACTTTCGGAGCGTTTTTTGTGAACAACAGTTATCCAAACAATTTTAGAAAGCTTGGGTATCTTTCGTATTACTCTCAAGGATACAAACTGGCGAGCCTATTTCAATTTCAAACCCTGTTGGCTTAAACATCCCACTCTGTTCATCACGTTGGAAACTAACAATATTATTTGAATGCTGATTTGCAACAACTAACCACTTACCATCAGAACTGATCGTGAAATCTCGGGGAAACGCCCCGCCACAATCAATATCATGGATTCTTTCTGGTTGCCCACTCTTCACATCGAATAGCACAATTCTATTTTGGTGCCGACACGATACGTATAAGAACTGCTCACATGAAGAAAGCTTAATTGCAGCCGCCGCCTCTCCTTTCTCGCTATCATTTAAAAGATCACATTCATGTTCAATACACCATTCGTTAGCCTGTTTTTTTAGCGTAACGAGTGTTTCAGACAGCTCGCAAACAATGTAAGCAATGTCTTCGTTCTTATTTAATACTAAATGTCGAGGCCCTGCGCCCGCAGGCAATTCTATTGATTGGCATAACTCAAATTGACTATCCGCATAGCCATAGATGTACACACGATCAGCGCCAAGATCGACAACCCATAACTCGGAACTCTGACGCAAAAACTTGACTTGATGCGCGTGCGGTGAAGTTTGTCGCTGTAAATTTGGGCCACTACCTTCGTTGAATAAGTTTGCTATCAGGTTTAATGGTTTCCCCTCGCTATCAAGTTGGTAAACGCTCACATTCCCTGAACCATAATTGGCTACGGCAAGCAAACTCTCTGAACTATCAGATTCTAAGTGACAAGGATAGTCGCCATTGATATCAATATAATGGGTTTGCTGCTTAGTCAAAAAAATAAGCTGGGCGCCTTCTACTTCTTCCACTTCATTAAAACTATATAAGCCATTTTTGGTTAGGTGCAGATATGAAGGGTTAGAGGTATTCAACAGAGTTGAGTGACTCGATAGTTGACCAGTCGCTGTATCTAATGAAATAAACTCAATTCCTTTGCTCAAGGAATCTGTGTATGTGCCAACCAAAAAACGTAAGCTGTTGCTAACTTCCATGAAAACTAAACCTAAGAGGGACTAAAGAGGTGACTTTGCCTACTCTTAGTAAGGACTACAAGACCATAGTTATGGTTTCATGGCGAAATGTGACAATAAACAAGGGGGAATAAATCTCTAGCATTTCATAGTTAACCACCTTATATTAATAAACTCTAAAATAACTATTTACCTAAATAATAATTGAGCTTATTATTTATATATACATACCCCTTCAACTAAAATAACTAAATATCAATAACTTGATAACCAACTTATTTTACAGCGCATTAAAAAATTTCGAGACACCCATCACACAATATTATTATTCCAAGAATTAGAATCCGATCTTTTACAACCTATACATTCAGTGGAATTATGAATTTATCCAATTTAAGTGTTAGAAAAAAAATCGGAGCGCTGATTTTAGTTATTGCATTCTCAGTTATAGCGCTGTCATTCTTTTTTGCTTCTCAAATACAAACAATTGAAGGCAAGTTGGTTGTATTTTCAGAAACAACAGTACCAAGTGTTATTCTAGTAAAGAATACCGAGATTGAACTTGGCATTCTTAGAAAAGATGAGTTTTCTTTACTTACAAACGTTGATCACCCTGAATTTCAAAGCTGGGTAAAAGGTTTGGAAGACACAGAGAAAAAAATCGACCAGTATTTAGATGAATATGAAAAAGGCTTATGGGACCAACGAGATCATAATGCCTTTAATAAAGTTAAAGATGCTTGGATAAGATATCGCGCATTCAACAATAATTATGCACAATTATTGTTGAATGATAACATAGACGAAGCTAATAGAATTCTCCTCAATGGTTTCTCTACGTTCAATGAGTTATCGCAAGCAATTCGTGGGCTTGTTGAATTAAACCAAACCTATATTTCTGAAGACATTAACGGTGCGCATATTGTTGTCGCCAACGCAATCAAATACAGCATTGCTGCAATTGTTGGTTTGTTAATTTTAATGTTTATTGCAGGCATGTACTTAACCAAACAAATCTGCACACCACTTAATTATGTTGTTGAAATGGCATCAAAAATTGCATCAGGTGATCTGACTTATCAATTACCTCGTGATCAAATCGGCAATGATGAATTAGGTCTATTGGCTGATGCGTGTGTGGACATGCAAGCAAAGCTTCTTAGTCTTGTCGACAGTATTGCTTCAACAACGGCTCAGGTAAGTACCGCGACGGAAGAAGTTAGCGCTATTTCAGAACAAACCTCTTCGGGCATGGATGAGCAACAACAGCAACTGAACTTAATTGCTACTGCAATGAATGAAATGCAAGCCACGGTCAATGAAGTAGCCAATAATACAGAAGCTGCCTCGGAAACAGCGAATGGCGCTTCAAACGACGCTAAACAGGGTTTAGAAGTCGTTCAAGTGTGTATCGATCAGATTCAAGAAGCATCTGTGGCCATTCAGTCTGTTGGCACCATGGTGACCGAACTTGAGCATGACGCATCCAACATCAGCGTTGTAGTTGATGTTATTCAGGATATCGCTGAACAAACCAACCTGCTTGCTTTAAACGCAGCAATTGAAGCAGCACGAGCTGGTGAACAAGGCAGAGGCTTTGCGGTGGTTGCCGATGAAGTACGAACCCTTGCAAGTCGTACCCAATCATCGACAGAGGAAATCGTAGCCATCATTAGTAAGCTGCAAAATTGCTCGAAAAGTGCAGTATCGGCAACCACGAACAGCAGCGATTTAATTCAAATCTGTGTCGAACAAGCCCAAAAAGCTGGCACTACCATCGGTCAGATCGAGCAAAGTGCAGACAACATTGCCGAGAAGAGTATTCAAATCGCAAGTGCATGCAGTGAGCAAAGTTCTGTAACAGAAGAACTGCATCGTAATGTTGAGCACATAAATCAGTTCTCCAGTGAAGTGGCGACAGGCTCTCGCCAGACTGCAATTGCTTGCCAAGACCTAAGTGAACTTGCGGTTGGTCTACAAGAAATCGTTGGCCAATTCAAAACTGCGTAACCCTAGTTTATCTCCCTGATAAACTTATCTCAAAAGCCCGATGTTCCCCCTCCGGGCTTTTTATTTGCTTGTTAAACCGAAAATCGGATCCCGATCTCGATTCTCCAACTAATCCTCTCTAACGCTACCTTATTTAAGCTAAGCCACTATATTTGAATAAGAATATTCTTAGAAACGCATTCAATAGTGAAGCCAATTTCGATAATTAATCAATTGATGAATATTGAAGTAATTATCTTCCTAGTCGAACAAAACTGACTCACGTTACACTGAATGCAGTCCCACACTCTTCTATAGCTTGATACGAATTCGAGCTCACCTTCTTAGAGGAAGCGTCGCATGATGAAGCGAATCATTCTTGGCACCCTAGCCCTGACTCTTTTAACTGCCTGTTCCAAAGATGACGGACAGCAAGCCCTTGGCACACTAGAACGTGACCGCGTAACCTTCACTGCAACCTCTAGCGAGATCATTCGTGCCCTACCCATCAAGGAAGGCAGTCAAGTCACCGAAGGAGAAGTGCTAGTTCAGCTCGATACAAAGAACCAAGAAGCCGTTTTAGCTCACGCCGTAGCCGAACAAGCCAAGGCTGACGCTTACCTTTTGAAATTGACCAATGGTGAACGACCAGAAGACATTGCCGCAGCGCAAGCACGCGTTGCCAGAGCGGAAGCTCAATTGGTTGAAGCGCAAAAGAACTACCAACGTAAAGCGGAGTTAGTTCGCAAGAAACTCATCAGCCAATCAGAGAAAGACACCGCTTTAGCAGCCAGAGATTCTGCCCGTGCAGAGCTAGACTCCTCACAGGAAGAGTTCAGCAAACTGACGGCTGGCTCTCGCCCTGAAGATATTGAACAAGCGAAAGCCGCACTCATGGCAGCAAAAGCCGATGTGGCACTGCAAGAACAGAAACTGGCAGAACTCACCATCACGGCCACGCGAGATGGCTTGTTAGATAACCTACCGTTTAACCTTGGCGAACGCGTCCCTGTCAATGGCGTGGTTGCTGTGATTCAAGCTAGCCGCGTCCCATACGCTCGCGTATATGTACCAGCGAATTACCGCGTCGACTTTGTGCCGGGTAAGACAGTCAAGGTGCATGTAGATGGCGTTGAGCAACCATATAGCGGCACCGTTCGCTGGGTTGCGACTGAGCCTTCATTTACGCCTTATTTCGCGCTTACCGAGGAAGAACGCTCCCGTTTGATGTACCTAGCAGAAGTCGACCTACAAGATTCTGCGCAATCTTTGCCTTCTGGTATCCCTGCGCAAGTGGATTTGGTGGAGTAAGCCAATGACCGAATACGCAATTCAAGCTGAAAATGTGGTGAAAAAGTTTGGTGACTTCACTGCCATCAACAACATCACGCTTAATGTGCCCAAAGGCAGTATTTATGGCTTTCTTGGCCCCAATGGTTGCGGTAAATCGACAACCATTCGTGTGTTAACAGGCCTACTCAGCCCAAGCGAGGGCAATGTGGATGTACTAGGACTGGAGATCCCAAAACAATCTGAGCTTCTGCGCCTTAAGATTGGTTACATGACACAAAAGTTCTCCCTCTATGATGACCTGACCGTTCAAGAAAACCTCGAGTTTATTGGCCAAATCTTTGGTATGGAAACCAAGGCACTGAAAGCTCGTATCGAAGAACAACTATCAACCTACGGGCTCGACCAATTGCGTAAACAGCGCGTCGGCGGAATGAGTGGCGGCCAAAAGCAGCGCTTGTCTCTCGCCGCAGCGACAATGCACAAACCAGAACTGTTGTTTCTCGATGAGCCCACGTCTGCGGTAGATCCAGAGAACCGACGTGATTTCTGGGAGCAATTATTTGATCTCTCTGACCAAGGCACGACGATTTTGGTCACTACGCACTACATGGACGAAGCGGAGCGCTGCCATCGTCTGGCGATTATGGAAGCGGGTGAGATCCGCGCCGATGGTGAGCCTGAAGAGCTCATGGCACAAATGGGCGTGAACATCGTTGAAGTCAAAGCGGATAACTTACGCGAGCTAAAAGAGAAAGTCCTTCAACGTGAAGAGGTGCGCTCAGCCGCACAACTAGGAATCCGCTTGCGCATTTTAATCCGCTTGCGCATCGAACAACCAATCGAATGGTTAACCCAAACCTTTCCCGAGCTTGAAGGCTGCGAAATGAACATTGCTCGTCCTAGCTTGGAAGATGTGTTTGTCAGTGTTACGGGAGAAGGTCGCCAATGATGAAATCTATTGCCCGTATGAAAGCGGTGATGATCAAAGAGATCCGCCAGCTTTCACGCGACCGCATTACCTTTGGCATGGTCGTGATGATCCCGCTGATTCAGCTTTTACTGTTCGGCTTTGCCATTAATACCGATATTCGCAACATTCCCGTTGGTGTCGTCGATCAAAGTGGCAGTACCGCCGGGCGCGTGATCACCGAATCCGTCAAAGTGACTCAAGTGGTCGATGTGGTAGAAACCTTCGCTACCGCAGAGCAAGCAGAACAAGCCATTCAGGATGGTATTGTTCGTGCGGCTTTGATTCTGCCTAGCGATTTAACCCAACGTATGGTGCAAGGTAGAGAGCTTGGGCAGTGGATTGTGGACGGTTCAGACACCATGATCAGCTCTGCGATTCTTTCTCTGCAAACCATGCCGTTGACGGATTTTGATTTTGAGATACGCCCAGCTCCAACCAAAACCTTTGAAGTTGCGCTGTATTACAACCCGAGTCGCCGCTCAGCGGTGAACATTGTTCCCGGTTTATTAGGTGTAATCCTGACCATGACGATGATTTTGTTCACCAGTGCAGCCATTGTTCGAGAGCGGGAGCGAGGCAATTTGGAGCTACTGATTACGACGCCAATCCATTCCATTGAACTCATGGTGGCAAAGATCATTCCCTACATCTTCGTTGGTTTAATTCAGGTGTTCATCATTCTTGGTCTAGGTCACTGGATATTTGGCGTGCCGATAAACGGAGCCATTAGTCAGATCTTGTTCGGAACTCTACTATTTATCGCCGCGAGTCTAACCCTAGGTCTGGTGATCTCAACCATCGCCACTACACAGCTTCAAGCGATGCAAATGACAGTGTTTATTCTGCTGCCATCCATTTTGCTATCAGGATTTATGTTCCCCTATGAGGGGATGCCCGTTGCAGCACAATGGATATCCGAAGCGCTCCCAGCGACTCACTTTATGCGCATCATTCGCGGTGTGGTGTTACGTGGGGCAGATTTGATGGAGCTATGGCGGGATACGGTTTGGCTGCTTGGCTTTACCGTTATCGGTTTAGTTGTCGCCTCACTGCGCTTCAAGAAGTCACTCGATTAATCGACCAGGTTCCAGAACTAAAAACGCCTCCAAATTTGGAGGCGCTTTCTAAAACTACTTTTAGTATCAGTAGTATTCACCCAGTGAGCAATCATGCAAATCGGAAATACTATAGTTTCTCAATGAGTTGATTTTGAAATTAAAAATCACTTCTTTACAGACATTGTGTCCCCGCTCACTATAGGTGATGTACCCTTCACTATAAGCTCTTTGTCCATCAGATGACGTTACATGGGCAGCAAACTCTAAATGCGCAGTATGTGCGTGAACACGTTTTTTACTCTCATACATATCAAGCCATTCTTCTCGATTGGCCATTTGCATCAACATCGACTCAGCTTGCGACTCTAACTGCTGTGGATACACATAAAATCGATTGTAGGCAAAGTACGAGCTCATCAAAAAAAGTATTAACACTGCTGAGGCTGTTCTTGTCATAGAAGCTTCCTCTTATCTTTATGAATTTTTTTATACTCATAAAGTTTAGGTTATGAAACTGACTTGAATAACAGCTTACAGTCAGAATCAGTCAATTCTATGACAAGCAGCCCCTTTATCTAACCTAATTCTAGATAACTAGACACTCAGTACTTACTTATCGATAGGGAACAACTTGCTTTCGAAGACAGTTGCATAAATTGGCACATCTTTTAGCTTGTTGATATCAACTTTGTAAGGGTCTTCTTCAAGTACCGTAAAGTTGGCTACTTTACCTACTTCAATACTACCGAGCGTATCTTCCATTCCCCACGAATATGCTGCTTCAATGGTAATGCCTTTTAGAGCGGCTTCACGAGAGAGCGCAAGATCTTTACGCAGCACATTTCCGTTGTTGGTTTGGCGAGTAGCGGCACTCCATGCTAGCAATAGCGGATCAGCAGGCGCCATTGGCATGTCCGAGTGTAACGACACTGGGATCTGCTCTTTCTCGATCGTCGCCAATCGAACCATAGCGTGCGCACGCTCTTCACCTAACCCGACTTCACCAAAACGGTCACCGAAACCCGTCACGTAATATGGATTAACACTAATAATCGCACCAAGCTCTTTCAGTTCCTTGACTTGTTCGTCGGTCGAATTGGCAAAGTGAACGATCGTAAAACGGTGGTTCTCACGTGGGTATTCAGCTTGACGACGTTTCAAAATTTCAATCAGCTTTTCAACGCCTTCATCACCGTTTACATGAACGAGGATTTGGTAATCCTTCTCCCAGAACAGCTTGGTGATGTCTTCGACTTCTTGAGGGGTTTGAATCCACTCGCCATGGTGACCATCCAGATAACCGTCTTTCATCATCATTAACTGAGAGATGATTGCACCATCGAATAGTAGCTTAACTTGGTTTTTAAAGAAGCGAACTTTGCCTTCATCAGGGAAGGTTTTGGTGATCTCTTCAACCGCTTGAACCACACCCTCTTTGCCTTTCAGGAAGTAAGGTGACTTACTCTCTGGTGTAAAGAAGGAATACATTGGCGTTTCATCAGCACCCAAGATCTCTTTATACAACCCCACCATATCCTCTGGTATAAACGCGCCAGGTTCGTTGTAAGCCGTCACCCCTTTCTCGTGCAGCATCTCTACCATTTGCTCTAGACCTACGCGGAATCGCGCTTCACTGCCAAGATCTTTGTAGATACGTGGTAGCAAGTAAATCAATGCACCGCCTTCCCAGAAATGCCCATTTGCCAAATCTGACTGAGCTGCTACCTCTTTGCCTTGTTTATCGATGTCCGCTTGGTTCAGACCAAACTTCTCAACAAATGCCGTGTTTACGTAGAACTCGTGTGCAGAACGATGCCACACACCAATTGGACGTGTCTTAGAGATCTTATCAAGATCAGCGCGCGTCAATTCACCATGGAAGAAGTTGTTGTAGCCCCATGTCCACAATACTTCATTTGGATCCTGCATCTCTTTTTCAACAGCAGTCAGCGCGGTCAGATACTCTTGATGTCCATTCACCGCAGGCCAAGTACGACTTGGTAACTGCCACTCTTCAGGGGCAATGACCGGCATGCTCAACGTAAGTGCACCAAGGAATGGATGCAGGTGCTGCTCAATAAAGCCAGGCATGATCACCTTGTCTTCTAAATCGACTTTATCCGCATTTGGGAACTGCTTCAGCGCCTGCGCTTCTTGTCCAACAAAGACAATCTTGCCGTCATCGTCCGCTACAACCGCCTCTACACGAGGTTGGTCTTCGTCCATTGTGATGATGGTATCAGCCATATAGATCGTCTCACCGCTTTCCGCAGGCGCAGTTGCTTGAGCTTGCTCTTCTACTTGGGACTCAGGCTTTGGTTCTTGTTGTTTCGCTTCTTCTGCTGGGCTACATCCTGCCATAGTTCCGATAAAGCCTAAGATGGCTCCTGCCACTAACGTTCGCTTGAATGGTTTCATGTGTTTACCTTATATCGCCAGTTTGATACTGCTTTAGTTATGGAACCCCGTTCCAAAAAGAAAGGAGTATGGTGTGTAAAGTAAAGATCGTTTTTGTCAGTATTGAGCAGATTTCACTCACAATCTTGAGAATGAAACAGGAATTAATTCAGAACGTTACCAATCACCGTCGTCACCAAGCGGTGATCAGAACCATTTGGTTGACTTGTCGATAGGCGAGTACAGATTTGCCTGTCCGTTTTTTCTGATTTAAGCCAAAGGTGATCAATCCCAATCATGGCAAAGGATGGGACTGATACTCCTTTTATCGATGTTGGCCAACTGGCCACTGGTCGGGATTGAAAACGAGAGAACAGCTTGTTAAACCTTGGGCTTGCAGCAGAAAGGTTGAAGTCCCCAATCACAATCATTTCCGATGTTGGGTACAATTCGGTAAGGGTTTCTATGGTTCGAATCAACGCATTTCTGCGTTGCCACAGCGGCTCGGTTCTTGGTGATGGAGGATGCGCCGTCATTAAGGTTATAGGCTCATCTACTTGCCATACAGCGCGAATCACCTCTTGTCCATCTGGGGTGTGATAAATCGACACTGGCTCCAATGGATAACGGCTCAAAATCATCTGATTTGACGGGTAACCAACGCCGCGCTGGCCGCCATAATAGAAAGGATAAATATCGTCGAGAAGATGAAGTTTCTCCCCCACTTGAGGCGAGAGCTCTTGCATCACCACCAAATCCGCAGGGTGTTTAAGCAAGTAATTAATGAACTGATTGATATCCGGATTTTCGTAGAAAAGATTGAATTGGACGATCGTCAGCGGATTTTCGCAGGTTTGGTTGTTCGTGATTTGAGTGGGTAAGAGGAATGGAAAAAAAGCACCGCTGATCACGATTGAGGTGAGCGCCTTCGACCAGCGACGAAAGACGAAAAGCACGATAGCGAGACTGAAATAGACAAATAAAATGAGGGCGGGAATCGAGGTCAGATTCTCCGCCCACCAAATATCATGATATTGCCTTGCTAGCAGCCAAATTAATGCAGGTAGAAACAACACAATCCATTTAATGACTCTCAGCACACGCACTGCTCGTTTAGCGATTACATATCATAAGCTTATATGCAGTTTGCTAACTCGCCAGTGCGTCGCTGACCAATACGCAGCTTATAAGCTTAAATGGTATGAACCGCTTCCGTTGCAGGCTCTGCGTTTCGCGCTTTTTCGCTCACTTCCACTTTAACCGCAGCGACCTTGAACTCAGGGATCTTCGCATGCGGGTCAGTAGCCGTTGTCGTTAAACGGTTCACTGGCGATTCAACAAAGTGGAATGGAATGAACACCACTCCTTTTTGCATACGCTTAGTCACAAAGGCATCAATCTCAATGCTGCCGCGACGTGTAGACACCGTGAGACGCTGACCATTGCTGATACCTAGCGCTTCTGCGTCTTCCACGCTCACCATCGCACGTGGGCCAGCAAGGTTATCCAACCCTTTGGTTTTGCGCGTCATGGTACCCGTGTGGAACTGCTCAAGCACGCGACCCGTCGTAAGCACCAGTGGATACTCCTCATCTGGCAGCTCAGCCGCATAACGGAACGGGACGCCCACCATTTGCCCTTTACCACGAGTAAACTGGGTTTGGTGCATGATGCGAGTACCCGCAGGGTTGTTCTTATTGCTCGGCCATTGCACACCGTTTGGCGTGATCGCCTCCCAACGAAGACCTGCGTATTGAGGTGTCACTCGTGCAATTTCGTTAGTGATATCAGACACACAGTGGTAGTCCCAATCACTGCCCATGGCATTGGCGATTTCTTGAATAATCCACCAATCTTCTTTTGCCTCACCCGGTGCCGTGACAACCGGATTCACACGCTGAACACGACGCTCCGTATTGGTGAAGTGCCCCGCTTTCTCTGCAAACGAGCAAGAAGGCAGAACCACATCCGCGTATTGAGCGGTTTCCGTTAGGAAGATGTCTTGAACCACTAAGAAATCGAGCGCTTCTAAGCCTTCAATCACATGCGCTTGGTTCGGGTCACTCAATACTGGGTTCTCACCCATGATGTACATACCACGAACGTCACGATGGCAAGCCGCATCAATGATTTCTGTCAGGGTTAGACCTTGCTCAGAAGGCAGATTTGGCGCGTTCCATTCAATCGCAAACTTCTGACGCACAATTGGGTTGTATACCTTTTGGTAACCCGGGAAACTGTTTGGCAAAGCGCCCATATCACACGCGCCTTGCACGTTTGATTGACCACGTAGCGGATTGATACCACCACCTTCAATACCGATGTTGCCACACAGTAATTGCAGGTTAGCGATAGAACGCACGTTGTCATGACCTGTCGTGTGCTGAGTAATACCCATCGAGTAGTACACAGCGGTACGATCTGCCGTGCCAATCATACGCGCCATTGCTTGAATGTCTTCGGCTTTAACGCCCGTAACCAACTCCACTTTGTCGAGGTTGTAAGCTGGCGACATCACCTCTTGCAACAAGGTATCAAAGCCGTCGACACGTTCTTCGATGTACTCTTGATCGTACCAGCCGTTCTTGATGATCTGCTGCATGACACCGTTTAGGAGCATCACATCCGTACCTGGACGGTGCGCCATGTACAACTCAGCATGCTCTGCCATATCGACACGTTTCGGGTCAGCTACAATCAAGCGAGCACCATGGTGACGAATTGCTTGTTTGATGTGTGAAGCGATGATCGGGTGTGCCGATGTGGTATCCGAACCGATAATAAAGATCACATCCGAGTGCTTAATACTTGGAATGTCGTTGGTCATTGCACCACTACCCAGTGACGCCTCAAGACCCGTTACACTCGATGCGTGACACAAACGCGCACAGTGATCGACGTTATTGGTGCCCAGTTCACGACGGACAAATTTTTGAAATGCGTAGTTGTCTTCATTGGTGGTTTTCGCTGAAGAGAAACCCGCTAATGCGTTGCTGCCAAAATCTTGCTTGATACCAGAGAACTTACTCGCGACGAGTTGGATTGCCTCTTCCCAACTTGCAGGCTGCAACCAACCGTCTTTACGGATCAATGGCGTGGTAAGACGCTCTTCACTGCCAATGAAATCAAAACCAAAGCGACCTTTAACACACAACATGCCTTGGTTCACCGGCGAGTCACCGCCTTTCACGTAACGAATAGTATTGGTTGTCTCGTCCACAAACATAGTCAACTTACAACCCACACCACAGTATGTACAAATGGTGTCGACCGCTTTCAGATCTTCGGTACGACCTTGCGAGCGGTCACGACTATCGACCATCGCGCCTGTTGGACACACTTGAACACACGCGCCACATTGCACACAGTTCGAATCGCCCATTAGGGTTAAGCCATTCTTGTTACTTCCAAAGTGTGGACGATCGTCAGGACGTAATGCCGGACGCCCTTGTTTATCGCACACGAAGTTCAGTACACCGTGCACGGCTTTGTCGCGGCACGCTTGGATACACTGCCCACAGCTAATACAGCGGTTAGCATCAAACTCAATAAACTCAGAGCTACGGTCAACTTCGTACTTATGACGCAAGTCTTTCGCACGAAGATCTAACCAATCTTGATGTGATTTAATCTGCAAGGAGAAGTCAAAGCTTTGCTCGGCTTCATATTCGGTGGAGTAGTCACGCAGCGCACAATCGGTATTGGCCTGACAACCACATTCAAGACAGCGCGCGGCTTCCTTCATCGCTTCTTCGTTATCAAAGCCCAACTCAACTTCAGCGAAGCTTTGCTCGCGTTGTGCTGGAGTCAGTTCAGGCATGATAGAGCGAGCGACTTTTTGGATGTTCTCGAAGTGAAGCGGATCGACTTGAGAGAGTTTCTTCTCTTTGCGCGAGTTGAACGCCGCCTTTGGCATATCCGCCATATCGCCATTCAAAAACAGGTCAATGGCTTTTGCCGCAACGCGACCATCACCCACCGCTTCAACTGCCGTTGCTGGACCACGGCGGAAATCACCAATACTGAAGATGTTGCCCGTGCCGGTGTGCATGGTCTTTTCATCAGCATCAGAGGTGTTCCAGCGCGTAAGCGGAATAGATAAGTCTTCACCTTCTAGGAAGCTCAGATCTGGCTTTTGCGATACTGCTGCAATCACGGTGTCGAACTCTTCGGTAAAGAACTCGCCGGTTGGTTTAGGACTTCGACGACCAGATGCATCCGGCTCACCCAACGCCATGCGCTCTAGGCGAATCGCATTCACGCGTCCGGTTTCATCGGCAAGGTTTTCTGCAGGGTTGGTCAAGAAGTGGAATTTCACCCCTTCGTGTTCCGCTTCGACAATCTCGTAGTCTTCTGCCGGCATTTCGTCACGTGTACGACGATAAATCAACGTGGTGTCTGCACCAGCGCGACGCGCAGTACGAGCACAGTCAATTGCTGTGTTACCACCACCGATCACCGCGACTTTCTGACCCGTGACGTAGTTTTGTTCGGTAACGTAATCTTTTAGGTAATCAACGCCTAAGTAGCAACCTGCAAGATCACTGCCTGTGTAATGCATTTCGACCGCTTGAGACGCGCCGACCGCCAAACACACCGCGTCGTATTCTTCGCTCAATTGAGAAAGCGTGAAATCCACACCCAGCTTTTGATTGGTGTGAACTTGCATGCCATTGCGGCACATCAGTTCGATTTCTTTATCGAGAATATCTTTTGGCAAACGGTATTCAGGAATACCATAACGAAGCCAACCACCCGCTTTTGGCATGGATTCAAATACAGTAACGTCGTAGCCTTCATTCGACAGGTAATAGCCTGCCGTTAGACCGCCAGGACCACTGCCGACGACAGCGATGTTCAAACCTTTGCTTGGTTTCTTTTCCGGTACATAGGCTTCATGCGCAGACAAATCCGCATCCGCGGCATGACGTTTTAGCTGACGAATTGCGATAGGCTCGTCGACTAAAGAGCGGCGACATTCGCTCTCACAGAATGCTGGACACACACGACCAATCGATAACGGCATAGGAAGCGTACGCTTAATCACTTCAATCGCTTTTTGATGATCGTTCTGTGCGATGTGATAAAGGTACGATTGGATATCTACACCCGCGGGACACGCGGTTTTACATGGCGCTTCACAATCGGCGTAATGGTCCGTCATGATGCGGTTGAGTGCTTTTCTGCGGTGTTCACTTAATTGTTCAGATTGCGTAACCACATTGAGACCACGATAAACTTCGAGTTCACACGCGCGTTTAGTGCCGCCACTTTCGACTTCAACCACACACAAGTCGCACGGCACTTTTTCATTACTTTTGTTCATTCCGCACAGCGATGGGATCTCGACCCCACACACTTTTGCTGCTTCTAAAAGGGTCAGCCCCTCTTCTACAATTCTATATTTTCCATCGATGACAATTTCTATCATACAACCTCCGCAGCAAAGCAAATCCACATCTGCCAAAATAAAGCCATGCATTCTATAAGGATAAACATTTGTTAGACAAGGTGGTGTGATACAAAACTTATAAACCACATTTTTTTCGTGTCATAAAAAGCATGAGCTTCTGTCATGAAGTATCACGAGTGAGAACTCAACAAACGTTTTACTCCCTCGATTGTGCGAAAACTGGTGAACTCAACTATTTTGATAAGAAGAGCAATAAAATATTGACCTTCCCCTAAGGTTAACCTTTAGAATCGAAGGGTTTTCATCATTTTCATCAAACACATGGGAAAAGGTATGCACTTAAAATCGCTGCATACAATCTGGTTAACTCTCTTCACAACACTAGTGCTATTAGTCTCTAGTGTGGCGAATAGTGAGCCGTTGATGAATATTCAAATGATGTCTACTGGCATGGCTCACCATCCTGCTATGATGAGTGATAACGAACACTGTGGCATGCCTGGCATGATGGACGTCTCCATGACAGACGTTTCTATGTCCGAAGCGTCCGTAGCAGAAAATGGTGGTGTAAGAGAAACCAGCATGAACTGTGGTGGAGGCTCCGGCATGGTTCATACCTGCTGTACTGCCGCATGTACGATAGTTTTCGTCCCCCTACCGAATCCTATCAATAGCCCAATGCCTCTCGTTTATCGCGCAACCATTACTCCTGAAGTTGCTTCCCCAGTCGTACATGTCAGCCGCGACCTGTACCGACCTCCTATAGCCTAAATCCGTCCTAGCATTCGACCCTGCGCGTGTATCGCAGGTTGTTTTAATGCGCCTGAACGATGAGGTAACAAGGCTTTACTGTTCCCGCAATAAAATCCGCACCTCCATCGATCCGGCGAACACTGGATTTAGATTATGGATATCAAACCATACCGCTTAGCTGCACCTATTTTTATGGTGGCTCTGGTCGCTGCGCCAACCTTGGTTAACGCCGCAGGTAACGAGACGCACGCAGCGCAAAATTCCGCATCAAGTGAGCGAGCTTCAACCAACAAGCTTGCCCAACTGATCAACGTAGCTTTGAGTAATGATGGCAATCGTAAGCAATACTCAGCGCAATCTGCAGCCATGCGTGAAACGGGCGTTGCAAGCTCTACCTTGATGGACCCAAAACTGAAAGTGGGTTTTGGTGGCTTGCCTGTCGACAGCTTCAAATTCGATGAAGACCCAATGACCAACATCTCCGTTGGTTTAATGCAACAGTTTGAGCGTGGCTCTACGCTTGATTTACAGCAGAAGAAAGCCAATCAACAAGCCGACGGCCTTGGACTTCAAGTTCACGCTCGTGAACTTGAGGTGGCTAACAGCATGACTCAACTGTGGTTAGAGCTCGGTTATCAGCAACGTGCGGAGCAAATCATGCTTGAGAACCGCAAGTTGATGAAGGAGATGGAAAACTTTATTCAAACCAACTATTCGATTGGTAAGAGTGAAGCGCAAGACCTGCTCAACGCCCAACTTCAAGTCAGCAAGTTAGATGAGAAACTGCAAGCCAACGCACAAATGCAACGTCGTCTTATCTCTCAACTCTCCGAATGGTTGGGGTCAGATTGGTTGGCAAACGAACAGGCTCTGCACGCGAGTAATCAATTGAACTGGGACACGCTGAACAACAAACTTGCTTCCAGCATCGACTCCACCAAGCACTACCAGCAACTCAGCCAACACCCGATGGTTAAGATGGCCGACATCAGCATTTCTGCCAATAAAACTCAGGTAGAAATTGCTGAGCAAGCCTACAACCCGCAGTTTGGCGTCGAAGTAATGTACGCCTACCGCCAAGCCGACAACATGATGGGAGAGCCAGCATCAGACTTGGTCAGCGCTTACCTAACCATGGACATTCCACTGTTCACCGGTGACCGCCAAGATCGCAATCTTGCTGCCGCTCAATATCAAGTTGGCGCGGCACAATCGCAAAAAGACACCTTACTAACGCAGATGAATGCCAAAGTGAACACTTTGCTGGTTGATCGCGGCAACTTAACCCAGCGTTTAGAACGTTATCAATCCACCTTATTGCCTCAAGCGAAAGCGCGCATTCAAGCCGTTGAGCGGGGTTATCAAAACAACACAGCGCAGTTTAACGATGTGATTTCTGCCACGACTGACGAGTTAGCACTGCAATTAGAGCAACAACGTCTGCTGACCGATCTCAACATCGCAAACAGCAATTTAGCCACCCTACTCGGTGGTTTCGACTATCAAGTGGCTTCACCAGAAGCTCGCTCTATTTCGACATATTAATTTGTGGTTCCCCAAAAGCGTTGGGGCTACAGGTATGTGACGGATATAGAGCAGTCAACAACGTTGTGGCGTCATGCGCAAACGGGAAAATAAGGTAAAACAATGAAAACATTTAAGATTGCAACCATCGCGCTGATTGTTGGTGGTGCTTTAGGGTTTGGTGCTAATCATTTTCTTACGGGCTCGGCTCACGACATGAGTGCGATGGGTGGCGAATCTGCTGCAAGCTCTAATGATCCGCTTTACTGGGTTGCCCCAATGGATCCGAACTACAAACGCGACAAGCCGGGCAAATCCCCAATGGGCATGGATTTAATTCCGGTTTACGCGGAAGATCTATCTGGTGAGAAAAGTGCACCGGGTACTATCACTATCGACCCTTCCGTTGAAAACAACCTCGGTGTAAAGACAGCAAAAGTAACGCTGGAAAAATTATCACCGCGCATTGAGACCGTCGGCTATATCGCCTTCGATGAAAGTCTGTTGTGGCAGACCAACGTACGTGTTGCGGGTTGGGTTGAGAAACTCTACATCAACGCCGTCGGTGAAAAAGTGAAGAAAGGCGATGTGCTTTTCACCCTGTATTCACCAGAGTTGGTTAAGGCACAAGAAGAATTGCTGAATGCTTACCGCACTGGTCGCAACGGTTTAGTGAAAGGTGCGACAGAGCGTTTGGTGACGCTTGGTGTAGACCGTGGTCAAATCAAATCCATCACACGTAGCGGAAAATCCTCTCAAACCATTGAAATTAAAGCACCGGCTGACGGTGTCATTGCAAGCCTAAACGTGCGTGAAGGTGGCTACCTGTCCCCTGCACAAGCGGTAATCAGTGCTGGTCCACTGGAGAATGTTTGGGTTGATGCGGAAGTTTTTGAGCGTCAAGCACACTGGATGAAAGCAGGCTCTCAAGCCACGATGACCCTTGACGCGATTCCGGGCAATGAATGGCAGGGTGTCGTAGATTACGTGTACCCAATCCTTGATCCGAAAACACGTACATTGCGTGTACGCCTTAAATTCCCTAACCCAAATGGCGAATTAAAACCAAACATGTTTGCCAACATCGCGCTGCAACCCGTGACCGACGATGCCGTATTAACCATTCCTAAGTCCTCCGTCATTCGTTCCGGTGGTATGACTCGTGTGGTCCTGGCAGAAGGCGATGGTAAATACCGCTCAGCTCGAATTGAAGTTGGTCGTGAAGCCGGAGAGCAAATCGAGGTATTACAAGGTCTGAAGCAAGATGACAAGATTGTCACCTCTGCGCACTTCATGCTCGATTCTGAATCTAGCCAATCGGCGGATCTATCTCGTATTAACAGTGTCGAACCGGAAGCAGAGACGGCATGGGCAAAAGGTGAAATCACCGATGTAATGAAAGATCACCGCATGCTGACCATCAACCACCAGCCAGTACCAGAATGGGATTGGCCGGGTATGGTAATGAACTTCACTTTCGCAGATGGCGTTGAGATGGGTGACCTGAAAAAAGGTCAGGCTATCGAATTTGAAATGCAAAAGACGGAGTCCGGTCAGTACAAAATCATCGACTATAAGGCTAATGAAAGCGTCATTGCAGCAGAAGTTTGGCTAACTGGTGACATCACGATGCTGATGGCTGATTTTGGCATGATCACTTTAAACCACCTGCCAGTAGCTGAATGGAACTGGGATGCAGGCGAGATGAACTTCTCTGTCGGTGAAGAGGTGGATTTATCCGGTTTTGAAGAAGGACAAAAGGTTCGATTTCTAGTTGAAAAACAAGGTTCTGACTATGTTCTTAAACAGCTAGAGGCCGTTGAGGGGTAATTATGATCAGTGCAATTATTCGTTGGTCGCTCAACAACCGCTTCCTAGTGTTGATCGCCACTCTAGCGCTCGTGCTGGGTGGACTTTACAGTGTAAAGAATACGCCTGTTGACGCAATTCCGGATCTTTCTGATGTGCAAGTGATCATCAAGACAAGCTATCCGGGCCAAGCTCCTCAAGTTGTTGAGGATCAAGTCACTTACCCGCTCACCACCGCCATGCTTGCCGTGCCGGGGGCCGAGACAGTTCGTGGCTACTCTTTCTTTGGTGACTCTTACGTTTATATCATTTTCAACGATGATACCGACATGTACTGGGCACGTTCACGCGTGTTGGAGTACTTAAGCCAAGTAGCACCAAAGCTACCACCAAACGCAAAACCGACGTTAGGTCCTGATGCGACTGGCGTAGGCTGGGTTTACAGCTACGTATTACAAGACAAAACCGGTAAGCACGATTTGGCCGAACTTCGCAGCCTGCAAGACTGGTTCTTGAAGTACGAACTGCAGACGGTTGATGGCGTCTCAGAAGTCGCGACCGTTGGCGGTATGGTTAAGCAGTACCAAGTACAAATTGATCCTGCCAAGCTCCGTGCGTACAACCTCACTTTGCAGCAAGTGAACATGGCAATCCAAAATGGTAACCAAGAAACCGGCGCGTCCGTTATCGAAGTGGCGGAAGCTGAACACATGGTTCGTACCACGGGTTACCTAACCAGCATTGAAGACATCAAATCACTGCCTCTAAAAGTCACCGAGAAAGGCACGCCTTTGCTACTAGGCGACATCGCAGACATTAACCTTGGTCCACAGATGCGTCGTGGTATCTCAGAACTAAATGGCGAAGGAGAAGCGGTAGGTGGCGTTATCGTAATGCGCTTTGGCGAGAACGCGAGTGAAGTCATTGCGAAAGTCAAAGAAAAGCTTGCAGACCTACAGCGCGGTCTACCAGAAGGTGTTGAAATTGTTGCAACTTACGACCGTTCGACTCTGATTGATGCAGCAGTAGAAAACCTATGGAAGAAACTTGCAGAAGAGTTCATCGTGGTTGCGATTGTGTGTGCGTTGTTCCTATTCCACATTCGTTCTTCGTTGGTTATCGCTCTGAGCCTACCTGTCGGTATTCTTACGGCGTTTATCGTGATGCATTGGCAAGGCATTAATGCCAACATTATGTCCCTTGGTGGTATCGCGATTGCCATCGGCGCCATGGTGGATGGTGCAATCGTTATGATCGAAAACGTTCACAAGCACATTGAACGAACGCCACTGACCGATAAAAACCGATGGCAAGTCATCAGTAAGGCGGCCGAAGAAGTTGGCGCTCCGCTGTTCTTCTCATTGCTGATCATTACTCTAAGCTTCGTGCCAGTGTTCGCCTTGGAAGGTCAAGAAGGCAAGATGTTCTCACCACTTGCGTTCACTAAGACTTACGCCATGGCAGCGGCTGCAGGTTTGGCTATCACGCTTGTTCCTGTACTTATGGGCTACTTCATTCGCGGTAAGGTGTTACCGGAACACAAAAACCCAGTCAACCGTGGCTTAGTCGCGTTGTACCGTCCACTGCTGAATACCAGCCTAAAATACCCTAAGACCATGATCGTTATCGCCTTAGGTCTAATGGCATCGGCTTACTACCCAACCAGCAAGCTAGGCAGCGAGTTCATCCCACCGCTGGATGAAGGCGACTTGATGTACATGCCAACAACCTATCCGGGTATCTCGATCGGTAAGGCGCGTGAGCTGCTACAGCAAACCAATAAGCTGATCAAAACCGTCCCCGAAGTACAGACGGTATGGGGCAAAATTGGTCGTGCAGAAACCGCGACCGACCCAGCACCTTTAACGATGATTGAAACCGTGATTCAGTTGAAGCCACGCGATCAATGGCGCGAAGGGGTAACAACCGAGTCACTGCGCAAAGAGTTCGATAAGTTGGTTCAGTTCCCTGGTCTTACTAACGCTTGGGTAATGCCTATCAAAACGCGTATCGACATGCTAGCAACGGGCATCAAAACCCCTATCGGCATTAAGATCGCCGGCCCCGATCTGAAAGTGATTGAGGAGATCGGTTCTCAGTTGGAGCCAATTCTTAATGGCGTTCAAGGTACTGCATCGGTTTACGCAGAGCGTGTGGCAGGTGGTCGCTATGTCACAATCGACATTAAGCGTCGTACGGCGGCTCGTTACGGCTTGAGCATTAAAGACGTTCAGCAAGTTGTCTCCACCGCAGTGGGTGGCATGAATGTGGGTGAAACCATCGAAGGATTAGAGCGTTACCCAATCAACGTTCGTTACCCACAAGACTACCGTGACTCGGTGGTAAAACTGCAAAACCTGCCGTTAGTGACTCCAAATGGCGCTCGCATCGCCCTAGCTGATGTCGCGGATATCCGTTACGAAGACGGCCCTCCAATGATCAAGACAGAAAACGCACGCCCAAACGGCTGGGTGTTTGTCGATATCGATGGTCGAGACCTTGGTTCTTACGTCGTGGAAGCGCAACAGGTCGTGGCCGATCAACTGGAGCTTCCTGCGGGCTACTCGCTGGCTTGGTCTGGTCAATACGAATACATGGAACGTGCGAAAGACCGCTTGAGTGTCGTGGTACCAATCACCATCGCCATCATTATGCTGCTGCTTTACTTCAGCTTCCGTCGTGTCGGCGAAGTGATGATCATCATGCTTACCCTGCCGCTCGCTATGGTCGGTGGTTTGTGGCTCATGCATATCCTCAATTACAACTTCTCGATTGCCGTTGGGGTCGGTTTTATTGCCCTAGCAGGCGTCGCGGTTGAAATTGGGGTCATCATGCTCGTGTATCTCAACCAAGCTTGGCACTACAAAAAGCTGGATGCAGAAGAGAGCGAGCAAAAGCTTGAGGCGAAAGACCTAACCGATGCCATTCGTGAAGGTGCAGGCTTACGTGTTCGCCCAGTAATGATGACGGTACTAACGGTCATTATTGGCCTTATTCCAATCATGTACGGCGAAGGTACAGGGTCAGAAGTAATGCAACGTATCGCCGCGCCAATGATTGGTGGTATGGCATCAGCACTGCTGCTCACGCTATTAGTACTGCCAGCCATCTTCAAGCTGTGGAAACAACGCGAGTTGTGCCAAAGCAATGCGATTAATCACCAAGCTAGCACACAAGCTAGTGATGTAAACAACAACGCTTAATCCCAACTTTCCCCTCAAACGTTCAGTTTTGAGGGGAAACAACCAAATTACTAATGAATTAAAACAAGGATATAAAAGATGAAAAAGACACTAATCACTCTTGCTCTAGCCTTAACAACAACGACTGCTTTTGCACAAATGGATCATTCAAACATGGATCATGGCGATATGGATCATAGCAATATGAAGCATGAAAACATGGACCACGGCAGCATGAAGATGGATCACAGCAAAATGGACCACTCCAACATGATGGATATGCCAGGCATGTCTGCGGTAGGTATGCCAGCAAAAGGCGCAAAGCCAGATAAAGTGGTACACGTACTCTTGAGTGATGACATGACGATCAAGTTCAAGAAAGACGTCAAGATTGAGCCAAACGATGTGGTGCAGTTTGTAGTCATGAACACGGGTAAAATCAACCACGAGTTCACTATCGGTTCTGCCAAAGAGCAGCTAGAACACCGCGAAATGATGAAGAACATGAGTGGTGACCACATGCACGATTCAGGCAACGCAGTCACGGTTGAGCCGGGTAAAGCCAAGCAATTACTGTGGCACTTCCACGGAGACAACAAGGTTGAGTTCGCTTGTAACATTCCAGGTCACGCAGAAGCGGGAATGGTTAAAAAGATTGAACTGTAAATAAGAACCTATAAAAACGAAGGAGCTGACAGTTAAGCTCCTTTTTTCTATTTGAGCCAATAACAGTGAGGGGAAACTCAGAAGTTATAAGCCGCCATCACGCGAATTGCGGTTTCCTCTTCTTCTGAAAGGCTCAGGTCTTCATCTATTTTGTACCCCTCAACAATTAATCCGACCTTGGCAATATCAACTTTAATGCCTACTGTTGGCGTAAAGTTATTCTGGTTGAAAGAGTCCACATATTCACCTGTCTCTTCCTCAAAATACTCAATTTCGACATTGTTGTAGTTCAAACCAATACGAGGGGTGATCGCGAAAGCACTACTCAACCGAACTTCATATCCCAAAGCAGTGTGTAGCCCCCACACTTGCTTTTCAGCCCAATGAGTTCCAACATGTTCTTCCTCTCCATTATCAAAAGGCGCATTAAACCCAATCGACCAATTTAAGTTCGGTAACACTTCTGCTCCAATCTCAATGCTTAAAATCTCATGGTCGTCCATAAATGTCACTCCCCCCGCCACAAAGGGGTCGCTCTCTTCTGCAAATACTGGAGCACTGCTTAAGAGCACCAAAATGAATAAGCCAAATAGATCTTTAAGCATGACACCTCCGGGTAGTGAATACATTAATTTGCCACTATCAGATTACGTGGATTCCATGCGCATTTTTGAAGGTTAAGAAGCTCAAATTTGAACCTTTGAACGCCACACAATGTCGTACCTAACGACAAAAATTTATAATCCAAGGCACGCTGTGAAACACTCGATAGACTTAAATCATTACCGCTTTTTAAACTTGATCTTCGAACAGAAGTCGTTACCTAAAGTGTGCCACACTCTTAACATCAGCCGTGCAACATTTAACCGACAGCTAGCAGATTGTCGGGAACAGTTTGGTAATGAGTTATTTATCGCAACCAAAGGGCTTTATCACCCCACGCTATTTTGTAGTCAGTTAATGCATATTATTGACGAGCCACTAGAACAGCTTGAATCGGCCCAAACTCAAGTCAATGTTCTAGAATCAGCAACTCAGCCAAAAGAGTTTCGCTTTTTTATGCCAAATCCACTCAGTGCTATCCTCACTACTCCATTACTGGAACTTCTCAATCAACACAGCAATATCGCAGATTTCTCGATGGTGGATTGGAACCTAGAAGGCATCGAATTCCCTAAAGCGGGTTCACTTGCTGTTGGCATTTCTGGCTATCCATCAGTAATGAATGAACGCGTGGTAGAACGAAAGATAGGCGAGCTTGGGTTATTCCTCTACACCTCGACAAACAACGCCTTGTCGCAGCAGGAAATCATTGACATACAACAACTGCAAAGAGAAAAGCTAGTAAGAGTATCCATGGGTGGACTAGACGATACCCCCTACTATGACAGGATAAAACGTCAACTTGGCTTCACATTATCAAGACGCTTAACCGTACCGTCAGTTCATGCTGCGCTAGATTGGCTGACGAAGGCTGACTATGTGCTAATTTGCTTGTCACTACCTGATTCAGCCTTACCGAAAAACATAAAAAAAATCCCGCTGATACAAAACAACGTGCAAATGTCCTTCGATATCGGTCTGCAGTTTCATCGGGGTTATTACCAGCACCCAACGATGATGAAGTTAGAAAAGCATTTATCAGAGATTTTGACGGGGTTGTAACCATAATCGCGGTCACAGTCTGGCTCAGAGAAACAAAAGGCCGCCCGTAAAAGGCGGCAAAACAAGCAGAATTATAAAGCAGTGAAATAAGGGGAATGTTAGACGTTAGAAGTTGAAGCTCAGCGTTGCTCTCACTACGTCTTCTTCGAACTTTTTATTGGTCATAGGGTTAATTGCCGAATCATTGATCTTCCCGTAGTCTACAGTTAGGCCAACCATACGCCAGTTAACTGTACCGCCTATTGAGGCATAAATATTATCGATGTTCATGCTCTCGCCAGAGTGCTCGCCACTCTTGATGTCTACATCAGCGTTGAAGTAGTTCAGGCCGATCTTTGGAATAATATCGAATTCAGCGATTTCGAAACGGTAACCAACATTCGCATACATCCCCCATGCGTCTTGGTCATTGCTTTCTGACATATCGACGGCATTGTCACCAAAAAAGACGCCACCGCCAGTCACAATGTTGTTGCCTAGGTCACGGCTGTAGCCTAGAGCGAACATTTCGTTGCCACCAACAAATGTTGCACCTGCCTCAATCGAATTATTGCGGCCTTCAGCCAGTACTTGACCAGAAGCTGCTAGAGTTGCCAATGTCGTTAGCGCTAGAATGCGTTTTGATGTGATAATCATCTTTACTCTCTCGGTTTGGATTACCTAACTACCCTAACCATTTCTGACTATCGAAATTGAGGCTTAAAAAACTCATCACTGAGCTAACCTATTCTTGACACTTAACGCATAATAAATAGCTCTTCGTGATAACTTTTATCAATATTAAATTGATGTGCAGCTAGCTCTTTTTTCAGTGTTTTTGAAAACACTTCTGGCCCACAAAAATACATTTCATACTGGTTCAAATCACCACACTGTTCCGCAATACGTTCAGCATTTAAACGAGGAGAGTGCTGTGTATCTATCACACTAAACTTCACTCCTGCTTCATGCACTAGGTGCCACAGTTTATCCGTCAACTTACCATCAATACCTCGAACACAGTAAAACAGGTGTATATTGCCACGACGTGGTTGGTTTTTTAGGGCTTCTAATGCCGAGAAGAAAGACGCAACACCTACGCCACCAGCAATCCACACTTGCGGCTTGGAGAGATCAAACGTCAAGCGACCATATGGCCCTTCAACTCTTACACTCTCACCCACCGTCACTCGTTCATGCAAGCCAGTGGTAAAGTCCCCCAACTCTTTGATCAAGAATCGTAGTTCACCATCTTCACTGCCGGATACAATAGTAAATGGATGCGGGTCTTCATTTCCGAAACGCAAGTAAGCAAATTGCCCCGCGTTGTGACCTTGCCAAGAAACATCTGGCTTCAGCACCAGTTCCATCACTCCCGCTTGTGGGTAGTAATGAGTGGCAGTCACCGTGGCGAGATGTTGGTTACGACGGCCAACAAAACCAAACAAACTGTAAAGAGCAGCAATTGATCCAACAATGACAAAAGCGACTGTGAGGTAGAAGACAGGCTCTCCCCAGTAAGCACGTTTTATCAATAGAACTGAATGCACTGCGATTAGCAAGTAGACGACCGACATCAAGCGATGAGAGAGTCGAAATGGCTTATACTTCACCACTCCCCATAAAGAAATCGCTACCAAAATCAACAGTAGGTAAAAACCAATTTCACCGAAGCTTTTTCCTAGATCCTTTAAGCTATGAAACCACGCTTCTATGTTGGAAAAGTTGTTGATGCCCAAAGCATTTTGGTGCTTTGCTGGCTTTTCTAGTGCCCCAACCTCAACCAACCATTTAGGTACTTTATACCAAAGCCAATGCACCACACCGAGGCTAGCACCCGCGATCCCCAACCATTTATGAACTCGATACGCTTTATCCATACCATGTAGCCAGTTTTCAACTACAGGCAGACGCATCGCTAGCACCATGGCCATCGACATCATCATCAACGACAAAATCCCTGAATATTGGATCATGCCAGAACGCCATTCAAACACATTGGTTGAAGAGAAAAGCTGTGACTCCATTACAAACCATAATAAGGACATCACAGCGATCATTGCCCAAATAATATTGCGGACTATTTTCATGATTGGTTACTCGGTTAATTGACAACTTTACTTTAGCTATCCACATGTAAAGCAACGTCAATAAACGTAAAAGCTAGTAAAGCTTGACATATACAAAGATTCCTACAGAAAAAAGACAAGAATCTAACAGTGATTAGAGTATTCGCTCGTTATAGTGCTCCTACTTCTCGCAGAGAGCGAGCCTGAATAAATAACACTAAGAAATCGATTATGAAAAAGCTCTTGCTGCTACTTGGACTACTGGCCTCTTCGAACGTAACTTACGCCGCTAAGCTAAATGAAGATCTAGCCGCAATTGAGCAGCACATTGGAGGGCGTATTGGCGTTTCAGTTTGGGATACACAAAACGATGAACATTGGGATTACCGCGGAGATGAACGCTTCCCAATGATGAGCACATTCAAAACGCTTGCGTGTGCGACCATGCTCAGTGAAATGGACAGCGAAAAACTTGATAAAAATGCCACTGCGAAAGTAGAAGAACGCAACATAGTTGTGTGGTCACCAGTGATGGATCGCATGGCTGGGCAAACCACCCGTATTGAACATGCGTGTGAGGCCGCAATGCTGATGAGTGATAACACCGCAGCCAACATTGTTTTACGTAGCATTGGTGGCCCAAATGGTGTCACCAGATTCTTGCGTTCTATCGGGGATGGAGCAACGCGTCTTGACCGTTTTGAGCCGAGATTAAATGAAGCGAAACCGGGCGACAAGCAAGACACGACAACGCCTAACGCCATAGTAAACACTCTACATACCTTGTTAGAGGGCGATGCGCTATCCTACGAATCACGCATTCAATTAAAGATCTGGATGCAGGATAACAAAGTCTCTGATTCTTTGATGCGATCCGTATTACCAAAAGGTTGGTCGATTGCCGACCGTTCTGGTGCAGGCGGCTTTGGTTCACGCGGCATCATGGCAATGATATGGAAAGAGAATCACAAGCCGATTTACATCAGCATTTACATTACTGAGACCGATTTATCCTTGCAGGCACGCGATCAGGTTATCGCTCAAGTGAGCCAGTTAATATTGGATGAGTACAATACTATTTAACGCTCGCTAAATAATAAAAAACGGAGCTTTCGGGCTCCGTTTTTTATTGCGGGTAACCTACCAGTAAGCAGGACTATCCAAGCCTTTCACGCAAGAGGATGAGCCTTGGATTGGCGTCAATTCACCTACAAGTGATTGTGCCAACCAACCATGTGAAAAGCTCAAAGTATGAGGTGCTTTGAACTGCGCTTCCGTCACTTGTTGGAAACCAACGCGCGAATAGAAGTTAGGATCGCCATAGGTAAACACCAACTCGATGCCTTGTTGTTTCAAGTGTTCAAGACCAAAGTTGATCAGGGCTTGCCCTACGCCTTTCCTTTGGCACTCTGTTAGTGTTGCCATTGGAGACAATAAGTAACCCACTTCACCATTCTCAAAGCGTAGCGGTGTAAACAACACGCCTGCGATCAAGCGTTCACCTTGTTTCGCAACAAAGCCTTTCAATTCTTGCTCTGACGTTGTAGTTAACAAATCGCCGACTAATGCGCCAATGGTTTTGCCTTCTGCTTCGCCTTCAGAATCAGAAAAGGTTTGAGTAAACAAAGCAATCATCTCGCTGCTCATACCTCTCTCATATTGAGAAAGTGTGTAGTTAGATTTTTGAATATTCTGATTTATTGTTTCGTTCATTTTTCTATCAATCTTTTTGTAAGATATACATCTGATACGCCACTTCATCACCACGGCGTTTAACGATATCTAATTCAACTTGTATGTCTTTTAATGCTTGTGATACTGGCATCTCAGCTTCCAAACTTTGCACACGCTCATCTAAAGGAACGTAATAGTTATCCCATGCCTGTTGGCTAATTGGGAATGTCTCTAACACTCGGTAGCCTGCTGCTTTCGCTTGCGCAATACGCTTCTCAACACTGCCCATATCTGGGTACTCTTTTTGCCAGAATGCCACCGTATCTTCGCTTGGCGTATCTGTATTCCAAACCAAATCGCTCACCACTAAGATACCGCCGTCTTTAAGCAATGGTCGCCATGCTTTGAATGCGTTTTCCACGCCCATGATGTAAGCACTGCCTTCCGCCCAAATTAGGTTGCTCGTCCCGTCGACGAATGGCAGTTCAGTCATGCTGGCACACACCGTGGTGATATTGTCACTTAGGCCAAGAGCCTGAGCTTTGCCTTGCAAGCGTTGCAAAGACGGCTCGTCATTATCGACCGCGGTGACATGTCCGTGTTTTGCCAAAGTGCGAGTCGCAATGCCCTGCCCACAGCCGATTTCCAATATCTCATCAGATTGAGTTGGTAATAGACTCAACGCTTTCAACGTATCTTGCTCTGAACCAGGCCCCCAAAACTCCAAGGCTTCATATACGCGGAAGAAGTCCGCCATGTAGTCGTCGTGAGTATTCATATCTTTTGATAACCAACGTAAGTGAAGGGCTTCTTTCTCGCTAAAACCTTGCGTCATCAGCCATTTCAAGTGCGCATCCGGCGCGACTTCATCCAACGATTCATGCCAATCGGTTAACGGTGTTTCACCAAGCAGTGCCGCCAAAAGCTGACGCGATTTCTGCTTTTGCTCAATCTCTTCATCGAGCTGCTTGAGCCTTTCCAACATCAACTGGCGATCCACTTTAGCTTCCAAACAGGCTTTACACTCCTTGAGCGTCAGTCCGCCGCTCTGCAATTGCTGGATCAAACGCAAGCGTTGTAGATCCGCATCGCTATACGCGCGGTAGCCGTTACTTAACCGTTGCCCTTTGATGAGCTCAATCTTCTCGTAATAGAGCAATGTGGTGCGAGACAAACCCAGCATCTCTGCCAGTTCCGATATCCGATACATGTAATTTTCCTCAGCGCTGATGAAAGCATCTTAAACTGTAGAGTTATAGATAGGTCAACATGAATTGTAGAAAAAGATACGATGAAGGATAAAACATGGTGAGAAAAGCTTCAGGTTACTAAAAGGTAACTGGTTGAATTCACACTCTTGGTCTCCATATCCATTTTATAACTCGAAAAAGTAAGGTCTGTTTTATGGAATCAGTAATCAAAATCGACGTAGTGTCGGATGTGGTTTGCCCTTGGTGCATCATCGGCTACAAACGCTTAGAACAAGCAATTCAAGAACTAGGATTGGAAGATAAAATTGAGTTGGAATGGCAACCGTTCGAATTGAACCCAAACATGCCAGCAGAAGGTGAAAACCTACGCCAACACCTAGCGAATAAATACGGAACAACGCCGGAAGACAGTGTTCGTGCACGCGATAACCTGACTAATCTGGGTAAAGAAGTGGGATTCGACTTTGACTACTTTGATGACATGAAGATGGTCAATACGCGAGATGCACACGTACTGCTGCAGTGGGCGGAGCAATTTGGTAAGCAAACTGAACTGAAGTTAGCCCTGTTTGAGGCCTTCTTTGGTCAACGCAAAGATGTCTCTGACCGAAACACACTGGCAACGATTCTGACTGACATTGGTTTAGATGCAAATATGGGCATCGCCACCCTAGACGATGCAAGTAATGCTGACTCTATAGAGTATCAAGAAAGCCAATGGCATCAACTTGGCGTGAGCTCAGTACCAACAGTCGTGTTCAATATGGAAAGTGCAGTCACAGGTGCTCAACCAGTTGAAGTCTACAAACAGATCCTGAGCGAATACGCAGAAAAACTGGCTAAGTAACAGATCATAACAAAACGCCCACAATACGTTCGCATTGTGGGCGTTTTTGTATTTTGTTCGTGATTAGACGTTATTTCACTAATCCTTGTTCAACCAAACTCGGGAAGACCTCATTGCGGAAAATCGTGCTTATCGCGATGTCATCCACGTTTGAAGAGTCTACCCATTGGCACTCTTCGATTTCATTACTAGCAACCACCTCGCCCGAATAATCATTAACGAAGAACACATCCATGACCAAAGTAATACCGTCTTTATCGTGTGCAGGCGCCTCAAAGCGACCAAACAGCGTCAAGGCATCTTCCTTCACGGCAATGCTCACTTCTTCTTGAAGTTCGCGACATAACGCTTGCTCTGGTGTTTCACCACTATCCAGTTTTCCGCCCGGCGCATAGAAGGTGTCTTTGCCTTTTGAGCGCAGCACCAACAGTGAGCCGTCTTTAATGATGATACCTGCTGACTTGTGCATCTTGCTTTCCTTCTAGGCGTTAGAGAAACTTCTCGATCATAACTTCATTGATGTATTGGCCATTAACCTTGGCATGCTTCTTAGCGGTGCCGACCACTTCAAAGCCATGTTTCAGATACGTTGCGAGCGCGTTGGGGTTGTCCTCTCGTACATAAGCAAACAACTTTTCATAGCCTTTGGATTTAGCATCAGCAAAGGTGGCGGTAAACAGCGCTGAAGCGACCCCTTGTCGACGGCATTTGGCACCGACGAACGTACCAATAATGCCAACGTGCGCGAATGCCTTGGTATAACTGGCGAAAGGCTCTACGTTTTGGAAACCCAGCACGGCGCTGCCTTCCTCATCCGCTTCTTTTACATTCAATGCCACATTGAACACACCCGTTTCAGGAAAGCTTTCAATGAAGCCTTCTTCCTCTTCTGGGGTGAAGGTGGTATCAAGGATTGTATATAAGCCCTCTTCTATGATGGGATTGAGAACTTCGGAAATGCCTTGAGCGTGCTGTTTTTGTGCCTTTGTGACGACAACTTTCATAGTATTTTCGTTCTTTTTATAGGGATGAAATAGGAGCTCGATTATCTTCTATCTTGATCGTAAAACCAATGACCTAACGATCGTTCGATCAGTAAATACCCACTGGCTCATCCTATAGTTAACGCCCTATAAATAAGCTACCGCTTCAATGTTGTTCCCATCGGGATCATAAAAAAACGCTGCGTAGTAATTCGGGGCATAGTGTTCACGCAAGCCTGGTTCACCATGACAAGTAAAACCAGCCTCAATACCTGCTGTATGAAAGGCCTCGACGGATGCTTTGTCATTGGCTTTAAACGCAATGTGGCAAGGGGCACTTTGGCCACCCTTTTCTATCAGGAAACGCGTATTGGGTTCACCAACTAATCCAAAGCCTGCCGCTGCTTCGTCCGACCATTTTAACTCTATGCCCAAAGGGGTAAGTACCTTGGAGTAAAACGCGACACAGGCACCGAAATCCACAACCTTAATTTCAAAATGATCAATCATTTCTATCCCTACTTG
This sequence comes from Vibrio rotiferianus, assembly GCF_002214395.1. NCBI lineage: Bacteria > Pseudomonadati > Pseudomonadota > Gammaproteobacteria > Vibrionales > Vibrionaceae > Vibrio > Vibrio rotiferianus. The sequence goes on along the minus strand of NZ_CP018311.1, from coordinate 1,386,939 downwards.
ATTGAATTTATTCCATAAAAAAGACCACCTTAGTCAAAGGTGGTCTTGATTGCGACGTCTATCGTTTTAGCGATAATAAACTTGTCGATGATGCCTCAACTTAACTTAAAGGGCGGCCTTCATAATCGCCCGTCAGTGTTTTCAAGAACGCTTTGATGGCATCCACTTCTTCATCCGACATTTCCACTCCGACTTGGTATTTACCCATGTCGTAGATGGCTTTTTCTAGCGTATCAGCATGACCATCGTGGAAGTATGGCGGTGTCAGTTCAATGTTGCGTAAGGTTGGCACTTTGAACTTGTGTTTGTCTTCTTTGTTGCCAGTGAAGTTGTAACGACCAAGGTCTGCGTCCGTCATGTCGGTACCACGGTCCGCAAAGTAATCCGCTTTCATGCCCATGGTTTCAAACGTTTCACCACCCATCGCTTCACCCGCGTGACAGGTTTGGCAGTCGTATTTCTTGAACAACATCAAACCATATTTCTCGTGCGAGTCCAGCGCCTTTGTATCACCCATCATGTATTGGTCGAAGCGGCTGTTTGGTGTGGTTAGGGTTTTCTCAAACTCGGCAATCGCATCCGTAATGTTGTTGCCATTAATCTCACCTGAGTAAACCTTTTGGAACATCGCGACCATATCTGGGTCTTGGCTTAACTTATCGACGATTTCATCCCAATCCATAGAACCCATTTCAATCGGGTTAAACGGAGGACCACCCGCTTGGTCTTGTAGGTCGGCAGCACGACCATCCCAGAATTGCAGCTTGTTGTACACTGCATTAAATACGGTTGGCGCATTTATGCCACCAACTTGGCCATGAATGCCAACAGACGTTACGAGTCGGTCCACACCGCCTGTATCAAGGCTATGGCATGACGCACATGAGACACTATTGTCACCTGATAGTCGCGTGTCGTGATAAAGCACCTTGCCCAGCTCAGCCTTGTCTGCGTCGGTTTCAAACGTAGTGTAAATTGGTTGTAGAACTTTGGTTTTACGTTCTTCAGATACTGGCGATTGTGCGTGGCGCTCAGCACGCTTCTCACGAATCCACTTCAACAAGGTGTGCTTTTCGCCTTTCGACATACTCGCTGCCCAGTGCATCGTGAGGTAAATCGCTGGCGGCATAGAATCGTCGTAAAGCACCTTCTCAAGACGAGCCAAAGCCACTTCAGAAACTGGGTCGTTCTGCTTCACGTCATCCAGCAAGTTGGTCATGTCAAAGTGACGCATCGCCACCTTCACATCTGCTTCCATAATTTGTTTCGCCACTGGCATTTCAGAATAGAAAGGCATTTCACTGCTCGGCGTATGGCAGTAGCCACAACCTTTATCCGCCAATACCTTCATCGCTTGATAATCCAGTGTCGATTGATCTAACGAACTAAATTGCGTTAGATTTTGTTGAGCCACTTTTTTATCGTCTTGGTTCACCATGTAAATGGCACCCAAGTAAGCCACCAAGCCTGCACCTACTATCCCTAGCGCTATTTTCTTTTTATTCATGAAGATTCCCCTTAATCAGTTGCGGCGAAAGGTATTTAAATGAAGCAACTTTTAAAAATGGGAAAAAGGAATTGAAATTAATCGAATATTTAGATGAGTAGCTTATTTAACATCTAACATTTTCTAAATCAGTTACTTGTAGATAAAAGTGAAAAACACAACATAAAAACAACAAGTTAAAAGTGGGTCTTTTGTTGATATGAGTCAAAAATGGTGGGAGAGAAAATATATAACTGGGATTAATTGAAATTGATCAAAAATAAATCAGATCGGATTAGATAAGGAGTTATAGACACAAAAAAAGGCAGCTCATGAGCCACCTTTTTTGTAAGTCAGCAAATTAAATTATGCTTTCTTAACATCTTTAGCTGGGTAAGTCAGAGTTGCTTCACCAGCTTGAACGCGTACGTAGAAACCGCCGCTGCTCAGACCTGTAACAACCATTTCACCTAGATCGATACCTTTAGTAGCTACTACTACGTCACCGATTGAAAACATATTTAATACCTTGTTTATGTAGATTATGACCTTAAGTCGTTGGCGGTATTTAATCTGAAATTACCCCCTTAACCTAATCAGGTTTTTTGTCGTTATGATTAACTTTTGTTATCGCTCTAAGCCTTGTTTTTATTGGTTTTATCAGAGCTTGATGGAGATCGCTTTTACGCATTGCGACTTACATCAGTAAAGGGGAGATTTCCCCCTAATGAGCTAAGATGGAGGAGTCATAATTGCCTTTGATTATGCTTTTGCTCTCTGGAGATAAACGATGAAAAATGGTCTTACTATTCGTGCATTAGAACGTTCAGATCTGCGCTTTATTCACGATCTTAATAACAACCGTAATATCATGACGTATTGGTTTGAAGAGCCATACGAATCGCATGATGAATTGGAAGAGTTGTACCAAAAGCATATTCATGATGACGCTGAGCGTCGCTTTGTAGTGGAAGATGAACACGGCGTATTAATTGGTTTGGTAGAGTTAATCGAGATTAACTACATTCACCGCAGTGCGGAATTCCAAATTATAATCGCACCAGATCATCAGGGAAGAGGATATGCCGAAGAAGTAATCCATCGTGCTTTAGACTATTCATTCTCCATTCTCAATCTTCATAAAATCTATTTGCTGGTCGCGTTGGACAATGAGAAAGCGATTCACCTATACCAGAAATGTGGCTTTATTGAGGAAGGGCATTTAGTACAAGAGTTCTTTATCAACGGAAGCTACCGCGATGTAAAACGCATGTATATCCTGCAAGAGCAGTATCGAGCCACACTGGTAAGCAACGAATGAAAAAACGCAGCCTACAGGCTGCGTTTTTATTTCAGTTCAAGCCTAACTTATAGCTTTTCGACACCCATGTTGAATAGCGTAAAGCTGTAAACATCCGCTGTTTTTTCGATAATTTTACTAGTTGGTGTACCAGCACCGTGCCCTGCATTGGTTTCAATGCGAATCAAGGTTGGATTGGTGCCCGCTTGTTTAGACTGTAGCTGCGCCGCAAACTTGTACGAGTGCGCAGGAACCACACGGTCATCGTGGTCACCCGTTGTTACCATAGTTGCAGGGTACTTAACGCCGGCTTTCACGTTGTGTACTGGCGAGTAACCGTTGAGGTAATCGAACATCTCTTTACTTTGCTCTGCTGTACCGTAGTCATAAGCCCAGCCCGCTCCTGCCGTGAACGTGTGGTAGCGAAGCATATCCAATACGCCAACTGCTGGCAGTGCCACTTTGAACAGTTCCGGACGCTGCGTCATTACTGCACCGACGAGTAAGCCACCATTAGAGCCACCGTTAATCGCGAGCTTATCTGACGAGGTGTAGTTTTTATCGATAAGGAACTCTGCACCGGCAATAAAGTCATCAAACGAGTTTTGCTTCTCTAACTTTGTACCTGCATTGTGCCACTCTTTACCGTATTCACCGCCACCACGAATGTTCGCAACAGCATAGATACCGCCCATTTCTAACCATGCTGCTCGGCTTGGACTAAAGTAAGGCTTTAGACTGATATTAAAACCACCGTAACCATACAAGATTGTTGGTGCGCTGCCGTCCATCGACGTTCCTTTCTTGTAAGTGATGATCATCGGAATCTTAGTTCCGTCTTTCGATTTATAAAACACTTGGCGAGATTCAAATTGAGCAGAGTCGAATGGCGCGTTCGATTTGTGGTAAACCTCGCTGTCACCTTCTTTGATGTCTAAGCGATAGGTCGTGCTTGGCATCTTGTAATTGGTGAAAGAGTAGTAGACTTCAGCGTCTTCTTTCTTGCCCCAAAAACCGTAAGCACTGCCGATGTCTGGCAGCTTGATTTCACGAATGAACTTACCGTCCATATCGTATTGTTTGACCATCGAAAGGGCATCAACAATATAGCTTGCGAACAGGTAACCGCCCGCGGTTGATGGGCTAAGCACATTGTCAGTTTCAGGAATTAAATCTTTCCAATTCTTCGGCTCAGGATTGCTTGCATCCAACGTCACCACGCGTTTGTTTGGTGCATCTAAGTTGGTGACTAAATATAGCTTGGATCCTTTGTTATCTATCACCCAAGTATCAGAATTGGTGTCATCCAAAATGGTTTGTAGCGGACTGTTTGGCGTGGTCAAATCTTTGAAGAACAGCTTATTACCAGACGTTGAAGTGCTTGCTGAGATAAATAGGTAACGTTGGTCGTCCGAAGTGTAACCGCGAACGTATCGGTGCTTCTCTGCCTCTGTACCACCGAAGATAAGCTTATCATTACTTTGCTTAGTACCTAGCTCATGGTAGTAAAGCTTGTGTTGGTCGGTTTTTGCCGAAAGCTCGCTGCCCTCTGGTTTGTCGTAACTTGAGTAGTAGAAACCTTGGTTCCCCAGCCAATTTACGCCGCTGAACTTAATATCCACCAGCGTCTCACCGACGGGCTTTTTGGTTTCTGCATCAAGCACAATCACTTTACGCCAATCACTGCCGCCCTCTGAAATGCTGTAAGCCACTAAAGAGCCATCTTTGGTGAAGCTCACGTTCGCCAACGAAGTCGTGCCATCTTCGCTAAAGGTATTTGGATCGAGGAAAACTTCTGGCTCGCCATCATCAAGTTGTCGGTACAGCACATCTTGGTTTTGCAAACCGTCGTTCTTGTAGAAATAGGTGTATTTACCTTCTTTAAATGGACGCCCTAACTTCTCGTAATCCATCAATTGAGTTAAGCGTTCTTCAATCTGGTGACGATAAGGAATTTGCGCCAAGTAATCGAACGTCACTTGGTTCTGCGCTTTCACCCAATCTGCTGTTTCTTTGCTGCGGTCATCTTCTAACCAGCGATATGGATCACTGACTTTGGTACCAAAAAACTCATCCACCACATCGACTTTCTTTGTCGTAGGGTACTTCACTGCCATTTTATGTACGTGTTCAACCAACTTCTGCGTTGAGTCTTCGGCATAAACCATAGGTACTGCGCCTGTCATCGCAAACGCAGTGACCAGCGCTAACGCTTTCTTTTTCATAGACTTCCTTTTCTGTTTTTGTGCAATGCATCAATCATCTTACCTATATCGAAGTAATGAATCTATTTGCTTTAAAAAAGGTGTGAAATTAAGAAGGCAAAGTAAATCGCTTTGCCCTCTTAGTAAGAAACAAACCTCGATTTATAGACTGACTTGCATTAACTCAGTTCAATGCTTCGAGACACACCCGACTCCTCGGCAAAATCTTGGTCATGACTGATAAGAATAAAGCCGCCTCGATAAGCGCTTAGCGCCTGAGCGAGCATGATTTTCGAATCCAGATCGAGATGATTATCTGGCTCGTCCAAGAGCAGCAAAGGCTGAGTTGTTTGATGGCTGACAATCAACATAGCGAGTTTCATTTTCTCACCGCCACTCAATACGCTGCCCAAACGAAATACACTGTCTCGGCGAAAGCCAATGCCAGCTAGTATTGTTCTGGCATCGCTTTCTTTCATCCCCTCACAATGTTGCATCAGGTTTTCCAACATGGAAATTTCAGGCTGTATCGCCCCAAAGTGCTGGTCGAGGTAATAAAACGGCGTATTGATTTTCAGCTCACCACTGTGCAGTGAGAACTTGCCCAACAGGGTTTTCAGTAAAGTCGATTTGCCGCATCCATTTTTGCCCAACAAATGTACTTTATCATCCGCATGAACTTGCACAATGATGGGTTGAGCCGACCCAAATGGCAACACGGCTTCTAATAACGACACGACTTTTCGTGAGCGACTTTGACTGTCTGCCAAATACAGTTTTTGCCCTTTGATTTGCTCTTTACGCGCTCGCAAGCTTTGATCTTTCTCTTGCAGGTGCGTTTGGCGAAGTTGCTCGTTTTTATTACGACTGGCAGCTCGGGCTGTGGCTTTGTCTTTCATGCCATCAAGTAAGATCTTTGGCTGACTGCCATCCTTTCTTAGCTTGTTACCCTGAGCCGCTCTTTGTTCCGCTTTCTCACGATTGCGCTGAGCTTGCTCTTCCAGGTGTTTCTTTTGCTTTTCAACAGTGGCTAATTGGCGTTCCACCGCTTGTAGCTCTGTTCGCTTTTGCTCGGCATACACATCGTAATTGCCGCCAAACACTTGCAAACCTAACCCTGATAGTTCCCAAATTTCTTCCATCTCACGCAGCAATTCTCTGTCATGACTGATAAGCAGAATCGCGCCTGAAAAATTGCGCATAGAATGAATCAACCACTGCTTGGCATGCCTATCGAGGTGGTTCGACGGTTCATCAAGGATCAGCAATTCCACTTCGCTTTCGAACAATTGCCACAGTCGCAAACGCGCTAACTGCCCGCCGCTTAATTGTGCGCACGGAAAGTCAGGCTGTGGCGGTAAGCCCATCTCTGTAAGCTGCTTAGCAAGTTGGATAGGCAAGTCCCATTGTTCACCCACCACCTCAAAAAGATGCTCTGAGCAATCGCCCATTTCGATCTGCTTGAGCGCGCTGAGCACTTTGTCCTTTGCTAAAAACTGGGCAATAGAAAGGTCACCACCTAACAAGTGCGATGGTTGCTGACGATATACTGCAAATGACGTTGGTAAGGTGACCGTACCGCTGGTCGGGGTTTGCTCACCGCTGAGTATCGATGCAAACACCGATTTTCCAACACCATTACGTCCGACTAACCCAACACGACGTTTGGTCATTGAACATGAGATTTGCTGAAACAGTGTTTCGCCGTTACCAAATTGATGACTGATATTGTAAGCCTGTAAAACTGGCATAATTTGCCTCCTGTATAACAGGGACAACAGCCGTAGCTTGAGATAAATCTAGAGATGAGATCGATGCAAATACACGCGCCCATAGAAGCGCTTCAAACAGAAAAATGGTAACTGCAAAGAAATATCGGAAAGTGAGCTACGCCTACTAACCCTGTAAATCCAAAAAATAAAATGAGAGTTGGATGACAGGTTTAGTTGTTCATGTTGGCGTAATCTCCTAAAGAAGTGATGGGCAAAGTCTAAAGGCTTTCTTGTATAAAAAGCAAGCGACTTCTGTCACAACCTAAAGTTGGAGATATCAGTTTAAGCATATCGAGGTTACTCAGGTATAAGTGAACCAAACTCCGCTACTGACCGTAATAGCCAAAGAGTGACAACACTAATGGGACATGGCTATGAATCTTCTGATTGAATCGGTCGAGGGTGGTATTTACCTCGCATACAACGTAGAAAACCAAACAAGATCATTAATCTTAAATGAGCAAAAAAGTCCGCTAACGTTTGCAAGCCTTTGTGAAGCAAGGGAACATTTTCGTGGTGAAGGCTATTCTTCAGCGAAGTTGGTTCACCTCAACGCATCAGACGAAATGTGCGGCGAGAGAATACGCTGCGACATGCCATTGGAAATTGAATTGAGCTGGTACTAGAGCCAGCTTAGCTATCCCTCCGTTTAACCTGCTGCTCTCCCTTTCCTCCTCATGATAATTTGCCAAAACTTTGAGCGATTTCGGGATCTTATCAACACATTTTTTGCCAAAGGCATACTATGCTAAAGATAACGTATTCCACATAAGGGCGTGGTTATGAAATACAAACATATCCTAGTAGCACTAGAACTATCTGACGAAAGCACTGTGTTGATTGACCGAGCGGTATCGATGGCGAGTTATCTCGGTTCAGAGATTTCATTTATTCATATCGATGGGACTCATGGTGAGATCTATCGTGAACTTGTCGACATCGTTGCTGAGCCAGATCAGAGACCTCTAAACGAGCACTCTATGGAATGCCTAAGAACGTTTAGCGATTATATGGACCATCCTTTAAAACATTTCTTTGTCGGTACCGGTGACCTCGGTGATAAATTGGAAGTGACAATCAAAGAGCAAGAAGTAGACCTACTTATCTGCGGCCATCACCAAGACTTCTGGAGTAAAATCATTTCCTACTCTAGACACCTAATAAATAAATCACCTGTCGATATTCTTGTGGTCCCTATTAGTGACTAGCATAAGCAGGCAAATCATAACCGCCTAATAACAGGCGGTTTTTTATTTCCAAAGTTTTTCGATAAATAAAATTAATCTAGTCGATAACAATATCTATTTGTCTCGACATGTCTCGACTCCTACTATTCCACCCCATATTAACGCCACTAATGCTGTGAAGTAGGTAATGCCCGATGGCAAAGAAGGAATCAAAAGTTAAGATTGGATGGCGCTTCCACAGAAAGCACATTGAAGCACTAGAACAATTGTCAAAAAAGGACGATGTTCCTATGGCCAGGCATGTGGATAAAGCTTTAGAGCAATACCTTATGTCACAGGGGGTGCTTCACTCAGCAAACGGCGATTAATCGTCAAAAAAAGGAACTTTGAAAACTCTAGGGAATTAGTCCAACTATTAACATAGAGAATCAAATGAAAACCCTAACCTTTTTTCTCTTCATCGCACTGAGCATCAGCAATATTGCAGAAGCAAAACAACTTCCGAATCTAAAGTGTATTCAAAAGACAGGCGCATATGTTCTATTCGACTCCACAAAAGAAACTGATGACGAATTTGCGATACACACCTTCACGAAAAGCAACGCAGAACAAACCCCTATCTACATCATCGATGGTGAAGGGTTTCGGGTTCTCAGAAATACCAATGAAAACATCAAAAATGAATTTATCTTAAGTGATGGAATGGAATTTAACTATCATTCCGGAGATTCCTACGTATCAAGAAAGAACGAGCGTACACTATTTTCGTGGATGTTTTTTGAAGACTATTCACGCGCAATACGCACGACATTTGCAATAAACTCCAATAGCACATCAGGAACAACATTAGATACCTACTACTGTGAACCAACCAACATGACTTATTGGAGTTTGAAAGAGCGCTACCCTGTGGCTCAGTAAGCATCACAAGAATACCGTGCCACAACAAGAGTGGGCTAAGTGAAGCTCACTCAAAAACATACGTAGTTTGAAAGGGATAAAGGCGTCATCAAGTCAGCTGCAGTTAACATAGATTAGCCACTCCATCAAACAATATCCGTTGTTGGCTTAAACAATTTATTTTGTTTGTCGCATCCCAAAGCAGCCCATATTATCCGCAACACAAGGGATAACCTTCCTTACGCTCTTTAACAATCAAATGCCGCACTTCCTAATCTGGCCACTGTTCTCCTGCTGTAAAGATTTCCTTTTGATTCCCATTTTCTAATTTTTACAACCACTGAGCAGAGCATTTAACGCTGTGTTCAACATTACAGTCTATTCATGTAGGAAATCATCGTGGATAAATATCAAGCTGCATACGCTAAGCGTCTAGAGAAACTGAAGAGCAATCGTTCACCAAAAACTATTGCACGTATTTCGGCGTGGGATGCATTTTTTAACAAAGAATACGAGATGCAAGATCTAGAGTCTCAAATGGCAGACTCTGCTCGCAAGCACTACGAGCAATCTGACGTTAAAAATGAAATCAGCTTTGGTTCATTCAAACGCGCATTCTATAAAGAGTCTATCGTAATTTATGACTTGACCGATGGCGCTTCAATTCAAAAAGTATTCACACCGCTACTTGTTTTAACAACAGCATGGGTGCTGTTTGTTTACTTTAGTCAGTAATTGAATAACCCGATTTAATAAAAACGATTGGTAGAGAGTTTAAGGATGAAAGGAAGAAACATTGCGGCATTTGCCATTGTGGTGGCAGCACTTGCGTTTGGTTATGGCTTTAAATCCTACCAAGAAGCAAATGGTGTCATTTACCCAACCTTTGAGAAGGAGTTTAATCTCTAATGCCTAAGATTACCCTTCTGCTACTCGCAACGACTGTAGCCATGGGCGTTACCGGTGCTGCATTCTGTGTTGGCATTACGTATGCGTTTACACAACTGCCAATCGAACAAATTCTATCGAGCTTATAAAAAAGTAGAGCATTTCGGTGCTCTACTTTTTGCTATTCGAGACTCAGTATCTGAGTGTAGAAACGAAAAGCGCAATCAAAATTCTTTGTTCATCTTCTGTAAGCAAGCAAACAAAATCGCCTGATGCTCAGGGTCGATATTGCGCGTTAAGTCTTGAACCAAATCTAAATGCAGTTGATTGTGATGATGATGAATCTCTTCACCGGCAGGAGTGAGCTTCACTACAATTGCGCGACGGTCTTCTGGATGAGGACAACGCTCTATTAGCTCTGCTTTCACCAGTTTCTCAATTTGAACCGTTAGTGTACCAGTTGTAATACCGAGCTTTTCCGCCAGCTCCTTCATACGCAACGCACCATGCCCACCTAACACTTCAATCGTGTGGATTTGAGCCAGTGAATAACCGGTGCCTTTTACTACAGATTGCTCCCAAGAAGACATTTTGTCATAGAACTCGGTAAGCGTTTGATTCAGCTTTTCTAATTCGCGCATCACTCAGTCGTTTGTACTTCCAAAGTTAGGTGGTGAATCTTATCAAATTTACTCAATAATTGCTTAAATTCATCCAGCGTTTTGTCGCTGTGATTTTTAAGCGCAATTGCCGCAGAGTAATGGTGACCACTCACCTTCCAGATGTGTAAATCAACAATCTCAGCATAAGGTGCAAGCGTCTCTGTAATCTCATCTTGGTAAGACTTGTTGATGCTCTCATCCAACAAGACTGGTGCGGTTTGTTTCATTAAACCCAAGGTCCATTTACCAATCACAACAGCACCAACAATACCCATCATGGCATCCAACCAAATCCAACCGTAAAACTTACCGACAATCAACGCGACAATCGCCAACAAAGACGTCAACGTATCCGCCAGCACGTGGAAGTACGCTGCAGTTAAGTTGTGGTCGTGATGATGTTCGTGCTCATGATCGTGAGAATGGTGATCATGATGGTCATGCCCGTGATGATGGTGATCTTGTAGAAGCAGCATGCTTGCAAGGTTCACCACTAAACCAATCACCGCCACCATAATGGCTTCATTAAACTGAATGCTTTCTGGGTTGAAGAGACGATGAATTGACTCGACCATCATCATTAATGCCACAATCCCCAACGCAATCGCACTGGTAAAGCCTCCTAACACACTGACCTTACCCGTACCAAATGAGAAGCGGTCATTGTTCGCATTTTTTTTCGCGTAGCGGTAAGCAAAAAGAGTAATACAAAATGCCGCTGCGTGTGTCCCCATATGCCAACCATCAGCTAGCAATGCCATTGAACCAAACATAGTCCCTGCGACAATCTCCACCACCATTGTGGTCACGGTTAGGATCAATACATAGAGCGTACGTTTTTCACCCTTTTGGTTATGAGAAACGAAATCATGTGAATGTTGCGATACAGCCATTGAGACACTTACCTTCTGATTTTAGTTTGATTATCAAATTATTTGATTTTAATTTAGTTTGACAGTCAAACAATGTCAATACAGAAAGACATCATCACCAAAAGATCATGATCGCGGTGTTAAGGAAGAATAAGAATAGGGAAACAAACGAAGAGGGAGATAAAAAAAGAAACACGGGCATTAATGAGAACAATGCCCGCTGTTATTAGTCTAGTCTTAAACCAATTCACAAGAGAGAAGCTTTGCTTCAAATTGCTCATCAATGCTGTCTGCAATCAGTTCAATTCGGCTTTCCGCGCAGTCATCCAACTCCACTTCCTGTAGCCCATCAGGCGTTAGATTGTAGCCATAAATGCCATCGCCAGTAATAAACACCGCTTTCATGCGCTCCACTTCCAGCTCGACCAGAAGAGGGATCAACTTCCGGCGATCGAACACTTTCTCTGGTGAAAAACGCCAACCGACACTCTGGAAACCTTCGCCTGAATTGGTCGCTTTGAGCATGCCACTCTCAGGCATTGGCATATCTGAAGCCAACGTCTTGTCACTTGCGTGATGATGGTGGTGTGGTGGATGTTCATGAATTGTGGTCTCACCTTCAAATTCAGCAAACGGAATCACACCATGCTGAGCAAAAATCACCTTTGTATTCGGGCGCCCAACTTCCGCCACGTAAGCTTCTAACTTCTGGGGATCACCTTCTTGATACAGATCGAGCTTGTTACCCACCACCGTATCGGCAATGGCGATTTGCTGATTGAATGTATCGTGCTCGGTGTAACGAAGATCTGCCAGCTTACGAGCATCAACTAAGGTGATGTTCTTTTGGAGCGAAAGCACTTGGCGATAATGATCAGTAGATAAAACCTGTAACACCTCTTTTGGATGCCCAAGACCAGTTGGCTCAATCAGCAGACGGTCTGGCTTCGCTTCATTAAGCAGTTGGTTTAAGGCGATTTGCATTGGCAACCCCGCCGCGCAACACATACAGCCGCCGGGTACTTCACGAATAAACACTTGCTGTTCTTCGCTTTGTTGCCCCCGAACTAAGCTGCCATCAACGCCGATTTCACCAAACTCATTCACTAATACTGCCCAGCGCTCGTCCTCTGGCTTGTTCGCCATCAAATTCAAAATCGCTGAGGTCTTTCCCACCCCCAGAAACCCCGTAATGATGTTAGTAGGAACACCAAGTATGGGTTGGTTCTCAGAGCTCATTGGCAATTCTCCTGTAGCCTTGCACCAGCTCGTGGTTTGCTGAAACCACAGACTCTGAAAATGCCGAGAACTCTGGTGGCACTTTCGAGATGCTGTTCAAATCAAACTCGGCACCGATATTGGTCATCGGCGGAACATGGAAATTCTCTGGCAAGTCTAGACCATCCACCACGCAGTTATGGCGAATCACACAACCTGTGCCAATCACAGCGTTGAACACCACTGAGTTAAAACCGATGAACACGTCATCACTGACTTCACATGGGCCATGAATAATAGAACGGTGCGCAATCGACGAACGCTCTCCAATGGTCACGGCAGCACCTGCTTTTGAGTGGATGACCACGCCATCTTGAATGTTAGTATCGCGCTTGATGACGATGGCTTCCATGTCGCCTTGCTCGTTCACTTCATCGGCACGAATCACCGCGTAAGGACCAATAAAAACGTTATCTTCAATGATTACTTTGCCACAGATGATCGCCGTCGGATCGATGAACGCGGTTTCCGAAACTTCAGGCATGTGACCAGTAGGATTTCTTCTTAACATATTGATTTCTCTTTATTCGGTGCCTCAAAGACACTCAAGCTACGACAACTATACTTCTACAAATAAAGCCCAAAGAAAGCGGATAAATGTAAGCTTTCGAAAATAAACTGAGCTTTCAAATAATCTAAGTTTTTGAAAAACGTGAGTCCTAGCGATCAAAGACCAATCGCATAGCATGTGCAGCCTGCTCATTCACTTGTTGGTTGGCATACACTAGGCCGCCATTGACCCATGTATTCTTAATTTGAGCCGAGAACTGGTGACCAGCAAATGGCGACCAACCACAGTGGTATAAGCTATTTTCGTTGGTCACTAAGGTCGGCGTATTTGCATCCACCAGCACCAAATCAGCAAAGTAGCCTTCACGGATAAAGCCGCGTTGCTCAATACCGTAGCGCATGGCTGGGTTGTGAGCGGTTTTCTCTACCACTTGCTCCATCGTCATGTGTCCGCGGCTCACTTGATCGAACAACGTCAGTAGTGCGTGCTGCACCAAAGGTAAGCCAGCAGGTGCTTGCTCGTAAGGCACCTGCTTTTCTTCCCACGTATGAGGCGCGTGGTCGGTCGCTATAATGTCAATTTGGCCTGTACTCAACGCTTTTAGAATTGCTTCGCGGTCACTTGAGTATTTCACTGCTGGATTACATTTGATTTGGTTACCGCGCTCTTCATAATCTTCATTGCTAAACCACAGGTGATGAACGCAAGCTTCAGCGGTAATGTTTTTGTTCTCGATAGGGCCAGCTTGAAACAGTGCCAGCTCTTTTGCTGTTGTGATGTGCAGAACATGCAGCTGACTGTTGTGCTTCTTGGCCAGCTCTACCGCATAAGAGGAAGACGCATAACACGCTTCGTCATCACGCAGTACCGGATGATCTTCAATGGTGAATTCCGACTTCTCTTTAAGTAGTCGCTGTTTGTTTTGCGCAATCACAGGCCCGCTTTCACAGTGCGTTACGATAAGCACAGGTGAATCACGGAAAATTTCATCCAAGGCTTGAGGCGCTTCGACCAACAAACCCCCAGTCGACGCACCCATAAACACTTTCACGCCGCAGTGCTTCTTCGGATCAAGCTGTTTGATTTGTTCAAGATTGTCTTCGGTTGCGCCAAGGTAAAACGAGTAGTTGGCTAGCGAGTTCTGCTCAGCAATCGCGAATTTGCGCTCTAGCGCTTCAATGGTGGTCGTTGCCGGGCTGACGTTCGGCATTTCCATATAGCTTGTGATACCCCCAGCAACTGCTGCACGCGACTCCGTCGCAATCGATCCTTTGTGAGTCAACCCCGGCTCACGAAAGTGCACTTGGTCGTCAATCATACCGGGAATAAGGTAGCACCCTTTCGCATCAATCACCGTATCTTCCGGGTTCGCGGAGATATCTACGGCGATGGTTTCGATTCGTTGATCGACAATTCGTAAATCGGTCTCAGTGATACTCGCTTCATTGACGACAAGGGCGTTTTTAATCAGTGTTGCAGACATAGCGGTTCAGTATCTCCTTGCTGAATAGGCTAATGGTGGAAAGGGATAAATAAGTCATGACGTTGTGGGAGTGAATGTGGCGGATAGCTCAGCGCTCAATACCGAGCACCTTTAGTTAGATTTGGCGCAGTCATCACAAACACAATTGATCTCTAATTGCGGGCTGACAACGGTGAAGCCTTCCTCTTTTGCATGGGATTGCAGACCGTGAATCAAGGTGGGGTCGATGGCTTGCTCGCTGATCTTGTTGCATTTGGAGCAGATAAGAAATTGAGGAACGCCGTGTTCGTGTTCGCAGAGAATATGGGAGCAGACGATGTATTTATTGGAGACTTTGAGCTTGTGAGCTAAATGCTCTACTTCAAGAAAATCCAGAATTCGATACACCGACATCGCCTGAATATTCTGCTCAAAGTGGGCTTTACAATAATCCACTAACTCATAAGCGGACAAAGCTTTATCGGCATGAACTAAAGCACGCAGCACCAATTTCCTTTTCGAGGTTAACTGCTTTCCTTGAGCTTTAAAGCTCATCTCTACATGCTTAATAATGGCGTCGACATCGCTCATTCTCACCTCACACAAGACACACGCTACCTTTTAATTATTTGAGTAATTGTTATGTTATAACATAAAAAACAAATTCATCAAGATGACGTCCAAACGAAGACAACTTGGGTATGCGCATTAGATCCGTTACTCTAATTAGTTCGTATCCCAAATCAGAATTATCAAAACGGATGGCAAGGATGAAACATATCGGCTCACGAGCGCTAATTGTAGAAGGCGGCGCAATGCGCGGGGTATTCTCCTGTGGCATACTCGACCACTTTATGGAACAAAACTTCTCCCCTTTTGACAGTTTTTGGGGCGTCTCGGCAGGCGCAAGCAACTTAGCTGCATATCTTGCAAAAATGCCGGGCAGAAACCTCAAGATCTACCTCGACTACAGCCTACGCAAAGAGTTTATCTCACCGACTCAATTGGTGCGCGGAGGCGATATGATGGACTTGGATTGGATGTGGCAGGTCACGCTCAAAGAACTTGGCATTGATAGAAAGGTACTTTCTTCTGATTCTCGACCGTTCTTTTTGGGAGTAACTCGTCAAGACAATGGACAACCAGAATACCTCACGCCTTCCGTAGAGATGCTAGCAGAAACCATGAAAGCCAGTAGCGCCTTACCAATTATGTACCGTAATGGTGTGCCATTAGATGGTGTCAGATACGTAGATGGTGGTGTGGCTGATGCGATCCCCGTTGCCGAAGCAATCAAACGGGGCGCAACCAAAATCATGGTGCTAAGGAGCCGTCCTGCTAGCTATCGTAAATCCAAGCCTAAGTTTGAAAAACTCACTTCACGTTTACTGAAAGATCATCCCGCTTTGATCGAGCCAATGCTCACGCGCCATATTCGTTATAACCAGAGCTTGGAATTGATAGAGAATCCACCAACTGGTGTCGAGATTATTCAAATCTGCCCGCCAGAAGGCTTTAAGTTAAAACGCTTGAGCCGCTCGCCAGAACCATTGCGCAAAGCCTATGAATTGGGGTTGGAATTTGGCAAGCATGCCATAACGCGTTGGGAACAAAGCTAAACACAAAAACAACTTTCAAAACGCAGCAGAACAAAAAAAGCCACACCATGTAGGTGTGGCTGATGCAAATTCGATGGCAGTGGATATCGTCTTTGCTTGCGTATGAGCCCAATTAACGGTCTCCAAATCAGTTAGCATGCTTCTCTGCTACTCATCCTTAATGGGATACCTTCGGATTTTTAGTAGGTTTCAAACACGCCAGAATTGTAGTCTTGAATCGCTTGTTCAATCTCGTCGATGCTGTTCATCACAAATGGACCGTAATGCACAACAGGTTCATTGATCGGTTCACCAATAAAGAGCAGTAGACCGCTGGTTTCATCGGATTGTAGTTCGACCAATTCCGCTTGCGAAAGCAATGCCATCTCGCCTTGCGTGACGACATGTTCACCCACTTTGATGCTGCCTTTATAAACATAGGTCATCATATTGTGATGGTTAGGCGTCATAAGATTTAGCGATGCGCCTGAATGAGCTCGCCAATCGGCAACCGTAACTGGTACACCCGTTTTGCTTAGTGGGCCTTGAATAACCTCATCACCAATGTTCAACTCACCAGAAATAACGCGAACCAGACCATGAGTCTCTCCTCGGTGCTCGGTAATGGTTTCTGGTTGGAAGTCGTGATACTGAGCCGAAGACATCTTGTCTCGCGCTGGCTGATTAATCCAAATTTGGAAACCATGCAGCTCACCGTCTTCCATGATTGGCATTTCACTGTGAATCACACCGCGTCCTGCCGCCATCCATTGCGCGCCGCCGGAGCGCAACTCGCCAACATTATCCATGTGGTCACGATGCTGGAAGTGCCCTGTCAGCATATAAGTGAGTGTTTCGATCCCACGGTGTGGATGTGGAGGGAAACCGCCAACATAGTCTGCTCGTTGGTCTGATTTCAGCTCATCCACCATCAAAAATGGCGAAAAGCTCGTGTTATTGAATCCGGCTACGCGACGAATTTTCACTCCATCACCATCCGCCGTTGCGTGCGATGGAATGATCTGACGAATCTCTCTCACTGTACTCATAATATTGCCTCCCTTATTGGTATGGATTCATTGTAGGAAGGGCGAAAACAAATCATGAGGGGATGAAGTTGTTCTACACCATCAGTTTTTTCGAACAAAAATTTGAAAAATAAAGGTAGCTATTTTTTAAACACCCTGTATAGTGGCGGCTGGCTCTAGAAAAGAGCTGTTAATGCTACATTTAGTTTAAGTTCCCTCTCAGTAACATCCTGAATCATTGATTCAGACTCCTGCGTAAAACTTCCTCTTGATTGCACATTCAATAGCTTAAAAAAGATCCACCACAATTCGTATATTATTGTTTAATTTCAGAGGTTTTTATGTCTGGTAAAGTAACTGGTTCAGTAAAATGGTTCAACGAAACTAAAGGTTTTGGTTTCCTAACTCAAGACAACGGCGGCCAAGATGTATTCGTACACTTCAACGCTATCGTTGCTGACGGTTTCAAAACTTTGACTGAAGGTCAGAAAGTAAGCTTCAATGTAGAAGACGGTAAAAAAGGTCCTCAAGCGACTGAAGTTACTCCTCTATAAGATAGCTTTTCTTGGTGCAGCATTTCCTTGCTGCACCAAACTCTCTCCCCCTTCAAAAATTCCTCACACTTAACAGCCCGCAATTTAAATTTGCTCGGTTTTCTGCTGCCTAAAATAAATGGGTCGCGGATACGATATCCATCGTTGGATCGCTGTATCTATCGTTAGAACACCATAGCCATCGTTGGTATTTCACTTACTTAAAATTAGGAAAAATTATGTCTAAAAGAACAGGTCGTCAAAGACACTGGTATCAACTAATGAATAAAGAAAAGATCACTAAAAAACAGGAGAATAAATGATAGAGATTGAATTCCGTTTAAAACAACCCGACATCTCTTGGTGCGCCAAAATAAATCAACTGAACAGCGATATTTTAAGGCGTCACATATTACCGAAACTCCAATCCGCTTGTTATCTCATTGATTTTAAATATTGCGAAAAAACCTATTCTGGTGACATTCTGTGTGACTCAGGTTCAAAGCTAGGAAGTTTTATTATTAAATAAATCAATTTTAGTGCATTAATAATTAATGCGGATATTTAGGAAGAAACTCCCAAGGTAAAAACATGGCAAAGAAAACGAAAAAGCAGATTGAGCAAGAAAAGAAAGAGTCTGAACAAAACGCAGCTGCGATAAAACAACAAACGCGCCGCCGAATTGAAGACATCATGGAGCAAAGAGAATTTGATAGAATGTTCGAACTATAAACACATTCCCTTTCAGTCTCTCTTCTCTATTCTTCCCAATCTAAATATCGATGTGCAAGGTATCGCCACCCCTTCTCAGTTCACAATGAGCAATGCACAGTAGATTCGATATAACTCCCAATGTTTCTCGCGTGATGATATTCAGTTTTAGCCACTGAACTTCGAAGATCAGCAAGGTGTGTGCTGACAACGAAACCATCATGCGATGAATCAGCCCTTGCGCGATTAATCTATCGCTCAACTACGCCAACACGTTCTCCCTTTTTAAAAATAACAAATTCATCAGCAACTCTAGCCAAGCCTCAGTTTTGGCGTATAATCGCGACCGTTTGCTTCGTATAACCCCAATGATATGGTTTGGGGGTCTCTACCAGTTCCCGCAAAGTGCTGATTACGAAGAGTCGAGATCACTGTGGATCTTACTCTTTGTAATGGCGTTCGATTTTTCTCAATCTATACCTATCCTTAGAGTAATTGCATCCACAACAACCATAAGAAAAAGTGGGAGTTTATTATGAACGCATTTATTCAAGGTCTTCCTAAGGTAGAGTTACACTTACATATCGAAGGTTCACTAGAGCCAGAATTGTTGTTTGAACTGGCACAACGCAACAACATCGACATTCCATACGAATCACCACAGGCATTGCGCAAAGCTTACGAGTTTGAAGATTTACAGTCTTTTCTAGATATCTATTATCAGGGCGCCAACGCGCTGCGTACGGAACAAGACTTTTACGACTTGACTTGGGCATACCTAGAGCGCTGCAAAGCCGACAACGTTATTCATACAGAGATCTTCTTTGACCCACAAACCCATACCGACCGCGGTATTGAGTTTGAAACTGTCATCAACGGTATTTACCGTGCGATGCAAGATGGCAAAGAGAAGTTGGCTATTACCTCTCAAATCATCGCATGCTTCTTGCGTCACCTATCTGAAGAGAGCGCCATTGAAACACTACAATCGATACTTGACCATCAAGACAAAATTATCGGTGTCGGTTTGGACTCTTCAGAGCTCGGTCACCCACCAGAAAAATTCAAACGCGCTTTCCAACAAGCAAAAGAAGCTGGCTTATTGACTGTCGCACACGCAGGTGAAGAAGGCCCAGCGCAAAACATTGTCGATTCTGTCGAGATGCTTAGCGTCAGTCGTGTCGACCATGGTGTTCGTTGTGTTGAGGATGCATCGCTGATGCAAGCGCTGATTGAAAGCAAGATGCCACTGACGGTTTGCCCGTTATCGAATATCAAGCTGTGCGTGTTTGATGAAATGGCGCAGCACAATATTGTCGACTTGCTGCGCAAAGGTGTTGCAGTGACGATAAACTCGGATGACCCGGCTTACTTTGGTGGTTATATGACGGATAACTTCATGGCGGTAAGTAACGCTCACCCAATGACAAAGCTAGAACTGGCTCAGTTTACAATTAATGCCATTGACGCGAGTTTCATTAGCGAAGCGCTTAAAGCGAAGTACCGCGCTCAAGTGACTGATTACTTAGCGAATCACTGATTATAAATACAAATCAATAAGGGCTAGCAATCTAGCCCTTATTTTGTTGTTTGGCATTCCTATTTCGCTACGCACCTCATGATGCATCTCGCTCGGTTTTAACGCAATTCCTACCCGACCTTTTTGCATGATATAGCGCTTTGTCAGCTCGCATAACTAAGCCACTAAATGACTCTTCTTTGCGGTATGTGGCTACGCCAGCACTGACTGTCACCTTAGAAACAGGCTAAAAATCAACATCCTTCAATTACTTAAGAAGGTTAGAAGCGCCAAATTTAGCTTATTCCAACTGCGCTTCGACAACGACAATAACGAACTCTTCACCTCCCAACGCACAAGGACCTTTCTATACTGAGGAATATATCTACAGTCTAGATTGGCATGAATTAGCTTTCCATATGGCATTTGGTAAATCTTCGCTTAAATCTAATAATTGACCGTAAACTTCTCAGCAGCTAAGAAACATTGCTCCCTTAACCACTGATGACTAGGGTCATTGGTACGTGAAGAGTGCCAATACATTGCAACTTCAATAGGCTCTTTTAAGAAGCTCGCTTCTAGCGCTTTTAAGTTATGCATACCCTTATATTGATCTAACAGAATCTGGGGCATCAACGCCAAATAATCGCAATGTTGAACCACAGGTAACATTTCCATAATGCTGCTTGTTTGCCACGCGACCTTTCGTTGCCCCAATATCTCTTCATCCTTGATACCCCTCCCGATCAAGTAACCACTTTGCTGGTCTAATTGAGACAAAGTTACATGCTTTTCAGCTAGGTACTCTTCAATACTGATTGTCTCCCCGGTGAGTCGGGGGTGATCAGCTCGGCACATAACCGTAAGCTTATCTGACATCAAGACCTGAGATCTAAGATGGGGATGTAAATTAGTTTGTGCCTCAATCACCAAATCGCACTGCTGCGTTCTAAGCAAGTTAGTTAAATCCATGGTGTAAAGTGGCTCAATACGTGTCGTTGCCTTGGGGGCTTTTTCACTGATTAACGCAGAGAGTTCAGGCAGAAGCGTGAAACCAAACACACTGAGGGACGAAATCACAAAACGCTTATCGCATTCCGCAGGATTAAACCGGGAGTGCTCAGGTAGCATATAAGCAATATTCTCAACCGCATTTGCCAGCGTAGGATATATATCAATGGCAAACGCTGTCGGAGATACCCCATGGCTACCTCGAACAAATAACACATCTTTAAACACCTCGCGAAGTCTCACTACAGCTTGGCTAACGGCTGACTGGCTGACCCCAAGTCGCTGCGCAGCTTTGGTATAACTTTTCTCTTCCACGATAGCAACAAACGTGGGGATGAGGCTGTAGTCAGAGTGTTTCATATTTTATGCCATATCTAAATATACCCAAGTGATATTAGCTTAACTTATATCGTTTATCACCCTACTTATGACGCTTTTTCGTACAATCATGAGCACGTGATAACACTCAGAATAATAACAATCACGCGCTCAACGTTTTACCCTCACAATATAGACAAAAGGTATAACTATGAACGTCATAAAAGCCATAGGTCGCGTTATTTTTGCGATTTTTATGGTGTTACTAAAGTTCTCAATCTTTATGGCTCTGATGCTTGGTGGTGCGTATTTACTCGCTCCCATGGGCACAATCAATTCGAAAGACATTGATATGAGCATGTTTACCAATACCCCAAACGACACCATGATGGTGATCTTCAACTCCGAATACTTCAGCGGTTACCTCTTCTCTGTCACCATAGCGCTTGCCCTTTTTGTTATCTATTTGCTATGGCAGATCCATGAAGTAGCCCTACATCGAGCTCAAGAGAAGAAAAGCTCTCACATCCAACTAGTGTTTGCCCTTTCCCTTTGTGGTTTGTTCATCCATAAAGCGTGGTGGGTTCTCGCACTGATCATTGCCTTCGCTAACTGGGAGCACATTGGCAGCTCGTTAAGCAACATCATTCGTAATAGTCGCCTGGCTTCAAAGCCCCAAACACCAACCAAAGTGACGGAGGAATAAACCATGAAAGAGGTAATGATTCCATACATTCTGATCATGTGGATTTTGGTCTCAACAGGGGCAATTAAGTGGACGTTTAAAAGCGCTTTTTGGATCATCTCCGGTGGTGCTTTCATTCTTGTGGTGTTAGGGATTCTCTCGCGCCTTTGGGCTCCGGTTGATTTGACTTATTCATCCACAGTGAAAGCGCCTCACTCAGTTCTGTCTCCACTGTTTCGCGAGCAGATTGACCATATCTATGTAGACCACAACCAAGTCGTAAAGAAAGGGGATGTGATTTACACCCTAGTCGATACCACTTCCTTGGCGGACGTCGAAAAAATCAAAGCAAGCATCGTTCAACAAGAAGAGAACGTTGCGCAGTTAAAACGCGACATCGTTCGTGGGAAAACGTCACCAGAGATCTTCAAAGGTCGAGATATTGAGTACTACGAGTCTCAACTCCGCGTAGCAGAAGCGTCACTAAAGTCGTTACACGCAGATCTAGAAAAGACCGAATTTGAGCAAGAACGTAAAACCGTTCGCGCTCCTTATGACGGCCAAGTAGCTGTCGTGAACGTAGCAGACGGCAGCCGCGTAGGTAACATGCACATCTACGACACATCACGTAAATTCCTAGAAATGCGTATTCCAGATCAAAGCTACCGTTACATCGAGAAAGGGCAGTTTGCTGAATTCTACGTTGATGCATACCCAGGTGAAGTCTTCCGTGCTCGCGTCCACAGTATCACTGCGGGTACCGGAGAATCATCCGTTTCACCATTACAGGGGCCGCAAAGCGTGCGTCAACATGTAGGTGCAAACACTAGTAGTCATGGCCGCACCGTGATTCTAGAAATCTTTGAGCCCGAAGGCAAAACCATCCCAATTGGCGCGACAGGCTCTGCTTGGATTGCGGCGAGTAAACCACACAGCCTGTTTGGTTTCATTGATGTGATTGGCGCAGCAACCGTTCGCCTGCATTCGTACAAATCCTACTTAAACGCAATTTAACTTTTTAATAGGCGGTTTTGTCCCCTATCAAAACTGTCTATTTCTTACTTCAAACACCAACAAGCCATTCACTAACTCGAATGGCTCACAGGTTTTACAATGAAAAAAACAAAACTCTCTCTTATCACTCTTTCGTTATTTGCTGCAAATGCATCTGCCGCAGGTTACATGTTCCCTGAACTAGGCATGATGAACATCAGCACTGCGGGCGCCGGAGCACAAGCTATCGCAGAAGGCGCTGAAACAGCGTTTGCTAACCCAGCCGCCATGTCCGAGTTCGAATCCACTGCCATCGCCTTTAATCTACAAGGCATGGTGTCTGATATTGAGTACACTGATGCAGGTTCAACTGGCTTATTCCGTGGAGGTGAAAACTCAACCCAAGCAGGAACAGCGATGCCGGTGAGCTCGTTTTACCTTGTTCAGCCCATTAATGATAAATGGACAGCGGGTTTAGCAATCGCTTCTTCAGGCGGTTCTGTGATTGATTATGGCCCTCAATTTTCTGGCGCTTTATTACTACAAGACGCTCAACTTCTTACGGTTCAGTTCAATCCTAGTATTGCCTATCAAGTGCAAGATAACTTCTCTGTTGGTGTAGGTTTAGTCACTGAATACGGCATGCTCAACCAAACGCTTGCAGGTTCAGGCAGCGGTTTAGTTCCACAAATTGATGCATCAGGCTCTAGTCTTGAGTTCGGCTACACCTTAAGTGCGTTTTACAAATTGGACGAGCATAACCAGTTTGGCTTTGCTTATCGCTCCCAAATCGAACACGACATGGATGGGGAGCTAAAAACTCGTTCAAACAAAGTGGATTCTTCAGTCAACATCATTATGCCTGCTACGGCTCTACTAAGTGGCTATCACAGCCTAAATGAGAAAGTCGCTGCGATGTGGAGTTTAGGTTGGACAGACTTCAGTAAGATCTCTGATACCTCGATCTCATTGACAAACCGCGAAGCTGATATCGCTCGAAACTGGGAGGATACCTTCTCTGCTAGCGTAGGTATGCACTATCAACTAACGGAGCAATGGCGTCTAGAAGGTGGCGTTTATTATGAAACATCACCACAAGATGACCCTCGCTATCAGTATCCAGATGTGCCTACTGGTGAGATATGGAAGTTCGGCACTGGTGCAAGCTATGACATTAATAAGCAATGGCGCATGCAAATGTACTATGAATACTACTACGGTGGAACCCCTAGCATTGAGTATACTCTGTTTGAAGGTTCACCAGCAGAAAGTACACTGCGCGGTGATTACGATGCCGATATTCACTTCTTTGGCGTCTTATTCAACTATCAGTTTTAATCGTCACTGTGAGCTCAGGGAAGCGCTCACTGAATGCACTTTTTCTTAATCAGATTAAACCCTTACATTTCGTCTGTGGTTAGCCCGTAGTTTTGGCGCTAGACTGAGTGAACGATATATACCTAAAAGGAAAGAAGTCATGATTCAACAAGGTCAAACATTGCCTGCTGCAACGTTAAGCGAACTGACGGCTGAGGGCATGGTAAACCACCAAGTAACCGAACTCTTTGCAGATAAGAAAGTGGTTTTATTTGCCGTACCAGGCGCATTTACGCCGACTTGTTCTGAAGCGCACTTGCCTGGTTATGTTGTATTGGCTGATCAGCTCAAAGCGAAAGGCGTAGATCTGATCGCTTGTGTATCAGTAAACGATGCATTCGTAATGCAAGCTTGGGGCGAAGCGCAAAACGCATCTGAGCTTCTGATGCTTGGTGACGGTGACGCAAGCTTTACCAAGGCATTGGGTCTAGAGATGGATACGGGTGGTTTCGGTGGCGTTCGTTCACAGCGTTACGCGATGATCATCGACAATGGTGTGGTTACTACACTAAACGTTGAAGAACCAAAAACGTTTGAAGCGAGCAAAGCGGAAACCATTCTCGCTGCACTTTAAGCTCATCGCTAAGATCACAAAACGGAAGCCTCATCGCTTCCGTTTTTTCTATCTGAACTCACCGATTTAACTAGCTCAGCGCCACACATTTAATAAAGATGAAATTAGGGAACGTCGCCAAGCGTTGGTAATGTTCTTGCGAGATTTCACGAATCTTGTCATTCACCTTACCTTCTGAAATCGCCAGCATCGCCATGCCACTGCCAGTAATTGCATCGGTAATATCTTGCAACGAGCGGCGGTAGAATGCCACAGGAACTGGTTCTCCTACCGTATTCCACATATCTTCTACCAACTCTTTATCGTAGTAATTGCCTGAAGCCGAACATTCGAAATCCGCAAAAGGGTGGTGAGTTGAAAATACAAACTGACCGCCCGCTTTTAAAACACGTTGAATGTCGTCAAACAATGGGCATAAATCTTCAATGTAATGAACCATCAGAGGACAAATCACTAGGTCATACTGTGAATCTTGCTCTTCGGGTAATCCTATAGCAAGGTTTTGGGCGTAAGCCTTTACCGAATCACCGAGCTTGTCTTTGACGATATCAATCATCTCTTGTGAAGCGTCGATACAAGTTACTGAACTCGCACCGAGATCGAAAAGAAGCTGTGCGTAAATACCCGAACCGCAGCCCAAATCCAGAACCTTTTTCCCCGTAACGTCACCGATAAGCTCAAGCGTATTTGGACGCTCAAAGTGTGCGTTGTACAGGTTATCTTGCGCCGCTAAATCGTATTGCTTTGCGTAGGTGGTGTACATTTCTTGCTTCATGGTGACTCCAACAGAAAAAGTGGGATGCGAAGACTAGAAAATACCCGATAACAAGTAAAGTCAAAAGCGCGTTAGAAGCGTGATCTTTCGCGTATATTGGAGAAGATGAGTGACAGGCTGTGAGATCGAGCCTTTCCAACGTGTTGCAAAGGCTCGATGTGTACCAATAAAGCGCTTATTTGAACGATAAGAACAGCACTAGCGCATTCGAACCACATTAGTTTCTTGTTTACTTTTCATTTCTCCAAACGTCAAAACAAACGGCGAAGACTGCTTAACTCGACTAGGCAAAGAAGACAACGCATTGTAGGCGTCCTGCTTACTCTTGAAGTCTCCCACCGTTACCGTGTACCAGCGAGTGCCTCGGCTATTCTTCCAGTTCACCCACACCGGGTGCTTCGGATCAATGTAGCGAATGTACTCTTTTACATCCTTCTCTTTTTTCAGCGCCAATACTTGCATGGTGTAATGGTTTGGGTTGAGGTAGCCATAAGCATCTTGCGATGACATCACACCTACGCACTGCCCTGCCTCTGTTGGTTGATGCTGAGGCATTACACAGCCAGTAAGTGAAATAGCCAATGTCAAAGATAGAATCTTGCGCACGCGTAACTCCGTTTGTTGTTCTGAATGGTTCTCTTACGGATTAGGCGACCATAAATGCAAGAATATGAAACTAAAAACAAAAACGGCAGACTGAACATTTCAATCTGCCGCTTGATTAACAATGGATTCACTAGGGAAGTACCACCTGATTCTTCCCGTTTCGCTTCGCCTCATAAAGGCTTTTATCTGCTCGGCGGAAATACTCATCGTTATAGGTAAATGTCTCTATCAAACCGCCATGGCTGACACCAATAGAAGTCGTGATATGCAGGTTTTCCTCCTCTGCTTCAAACAATACATCATCAATGTGTTGGCGTATGGCTTCAAGGCGTTTCGGCAGGTCATCGGTACCTTTTAATAACATCAAAAACTCTTCCCCACCCCAACGAATCAGCAATTCTTGAGAGCGTAAATGCAATCTCAATCGCTCTGAGAACGCCTCTAGAATGCGGTCTCCAGCCTCGTGCCCATGAACATCATTCACCTTTTTAAAGTTGTCGATATCAAAAAGCACAACACGATACGGGGTTTGCGCATCTAACTGGTGAGGGTGATCAATTTGATCGTAGTAATAACGTCGGTTATGCAGTTGAGTAAGAGGATCAAGCAGAGAAAGTTGTTGAAGCTCTTGGTTTTTACGTTGCGTCACTAAAACTCTAGAAACGGCAAATGCCAATACCACTGCCGAGATCGCAATCCAAAAAATGGCGATCTGAAAACGAAGCTTCTCTTGGTCTAATTCAGATTCCGCCAAGCGTTTCTCTACTTCTAATAGGTCTCTTTCACGTTGAATATGCTCCGTCGCAAAGGCTTGCTCCAAATCATATACTTTACCCAGCAGTTGTTTTTTTCTATTGATGGAAAAGTGCTTGTACGTGTTTAGTGCTTCCTCATATTCGCCAAGCTTTTCAAAAATTTTCGCCTTTTGCTCCGCGACTCTAATAATCCAACGCTCGTGTTTAATCGACTCAAATGCGGCCAAGCTCGCCGCTGCACTTTTCATAGCTTGATCAGGTAGCCCTAACGCAAGCTGGCTCTTGGACATGATCAGATAACACTGTCCATACTCAACAGGGTAATCTGCAGCAGAAGGCAAGGTAACACATTGCTGCGTGGCTTTAAGCGCATCGGTATAGTTTTCTTCGAGCAGCAATAGATCTGCTTTGCCTTTTAACTGAATGAGGTGATAGCGCAAGTTGGTTGAGGTCGGTTTATAGTATTTCTTTGACTCTTCATACGCTTGTCGCGCTAGGTCAACTTTGCCTTGGCGATTGTAAATATGCGCCTCATTCAGGTACATCACTTGAAGCCCTTTGGCTTTGTCACCACGAGCATGACGAGCCAAATAGACTTGCTGTGCTTTTTGAATAAATTCTAGTGCTCTATCCCAACTATCAATATGCAGATAGAGAAGTCCAAGGTTGTTATAAATCGTTCCCTTGTATGCTTCTTGATTAATCTGATTTGCAATATTGAGCCCATCTAAAAAGTAACGTTGTGCATCCACTAATTGATTGGTTGCGTTACTCAATGCGCCGGCAATGTTGTAGAGCTTTGGCAATAGGGAGTGAAGGCGGTCGCGCTCAGCAATCTTGATCGCTAGTTGAATTTCAGTAATACCAAGCTCATTTCGTCCATGTAAGGTATGGTCCATTGCACTATCGGCCAGTAATAAGGCCTCTAACCAAGGTTGCTCGGATGATTGGGTGATGTCTTGTAACTGCTGACGATAACTCTGAGCACGGATAGGCTCGTCATTTGCTCGAGCTAAACGGTATTGCAAATAGAGTGCAAAAGACTTTTCAAGATCTGTGGTAAACGGCATTCCGACGGCTGCCAATACTTCTTGTGCGCGTTTCGAATCCACATACGTTAGCTCACTGACATCAAGCAATACTTGCCCAACGGGTGACTTGGCTAGCAACTCTTCAGGATCTAAAGTGGGTAACTGCTGCACTGACGTATCGTCACGCCAGTAATCGTGTAAAGCAAAAGCAACCACTGCCCAAAGCAGAGCAGCTAGCAACGTGACAACATAGCTTTTTCTCACGAGGTATTACATTCCATCTCAGTTATATTAAGACTTTTCTTTTTAGAAGCATCTGATTCATAAGCGGACAATAACATCAATCAAATGCATTCCCAAGCTTGCATAGGAACTGATAGACATATAAATGTAAAGATTAGGTAATTACTCTAATGGCAACTTTTATTGCCATATGGACAATGACATAGGCGAAAAATCAAAGTCATCTCAAACACAAACTAAAAAGCCGCACCTTAAAACTAAGGTACGGCTTCAGCAAAGCTCAAACTAGAAATGCTAGAACCAGCTTGCTACCAAGCGCTTAAACCAGTCCACCAAGCGTTTGAAGATGCCACCTTCATCGACAGGTTCCAGTGCAACCAACTCGGTTTCCTTCACAACATCGCCGTCAACTTTGTACAGCACTTTACCAACAATTTGGTTTTGCTGAATGGGAGCCATCAAATCGCCATTGTATTCAACCTCTGCTTCGAGTTTGTTTACGTCACCTTTTGGCAGCGTTAAATACACGTCACGATCCACACCCACTTTTAGCTCATCTTGCTCACCCATCCATACTCGAGCCGTCGCGATTTCTTTACCCGCTTGTGTTGGCATTACAGTATCAAAGAAGCGGAATCCATAGCTAAGTAATTGCTTACTTTCTGATTCACGTATGCTTGGGCTTTTCGCGCCCATAACAACCGCGACTAGGCGCATGTCACCATTGGTTGCAGACGTCGCAAGACTATAGCCTGCACCACTGGTGTAACCCGTCTTCATGCCATCCACGTTCATACTGCGATCACGTAGCAAGCCGTTACGGTTGTACTGCGTAATACCGTTGTAAGTAAACGATGTTTCGCTGTAAAGCGGGTAAATATCTGGTAAATCACGAATGATGGCACGGCCTAGTGTCGCAATATCACGTGGGGTTGAGTACAAACCATCGCTGTCCAAACCATGCGGGTTAGTAAACGCTGAGTTCGACAAACCAAGCTGATTCGCCCAGCTGTTCATCAAACCGACAAAGCCAGCCTCACTGCCTGCAACGTGTTCTGCAATCGCTACACTGGCATCATTACCCGATTGAACAATCAAACCACGGTAAAGATCGGAAAGTACGACCGATGTACCGACTTCGATAAACATCTTCGAGGAATCTGGGAAGTTCTTAGCCCATGCATTGCGGCTGATCACTACTTCATCGTCCAAACTGATGTTGCCAGACTTCACTTCTTGACCGGCAACATAAGCAGTCATCAGCTTGGTTAAGCTTGCTGGGTTCAGACGCTTGTCAGCATCACGCTCCACCAACACAGCACCAGTGTGGTAATCCATTAAAACATAGCCACGCGAGCTCAGTTCAGGGGCATTAGGAACAACGGTAGGAGCAGCAAAACTGAATGTGGAAGCAGCAGTCAGGGTGGTCACTAACGTAGCATTGAATAAAGTGTTTTTTCTCATAGCAGCATTCTGTGGCTTACAAACTTAGGGGAGTATATTGAAACGGCGTGCAGTTACAGCAGCTCTGTTACGATTAGTTACGTTTACTCGATATTTGTCGAAAAGAATGCGAAGTCGGTTGAAGTTTGTGTTTATTCGTTCGCCAATTCGATGAAATCATGGCTTGTGACGAACTCTCGCTGCTCACTCATAGTTAACCGAACAAAGACAATACCATTTGATTAAACCATGCATGGTCAACTCAACGCTAATACTTACACATCAAAACATTACACATCATTACACTTTCTACATAAAACCCCGCTAAACATCGAAAAAACGCTCAAAAAACCCTTTGAGTTGCATTGTTTTACATAAAACACTATGATCGCGTCGCATTTTTTAATTTGAACTCAAAATAATTGGAGGGCGGTTTTAGTGTTTTTCTTGTTCAAGAAAGACACATTTAATAAAGCGTATATGTTGTATTTATGGATAATGCACTAAAAAAATATAGTATCGACACTACCGACTATCAGGTTGGTCAAGATAACGTTCAAAAGTGGGGATTTGATATCCACAATCCAGTATTTGGGATTAGTGCTGGTCTTGTTCTTCTCTGTCTTGCTTCTCTTTTAATTGTTGACCCTTCAACAGCCCGTGACGCCTTAAATGGCCTTAAGAACGGCATCATTACCGACTTCGATGTATTCTTCATGTGGTCAGCAAACTTCTTCATCCTATTTGCTCTAGCAATCTTACTTTCACCACTTGGTAAAATTAGAATTGGCGGCAAAGATGCCCGCGCGGAACATTCAACAGTGTCATGGCTGTCCATGCTATTTGCTGCCGGAATGGGTATTGGCCTACTCTTTTGGAGTGTTTCTGAACCTACCGCTTATTTTACTAATTGGTACGGCACTCCACTGAATGTCGAAGCATACACTGAAGAAGCAAAGTCACTCGCGATGGGTGCCACCATGTTCCACTGGGGTATTCACGGCTGGGCGATTTACGCGATTGTTGCCCTTTCACTTGCTTTCTTTACCTTTAATAAAGGCTTACCACTCTCATTACGCTCGGCGTTCTACCCTTTGTTTGGCGATCGTGCATGGGGTTGGTTAGGTCACGTGATCGACATTCTGGCAGTACTTTCAACCTTGTTTGGTCTAGCAACCTCTCTTGGTTTAGGCGCGCAACAAGCAACAAGTGGCATTAATCACGTCTTCGGCTTAGATGGCGGTATTGGTACGCAAATGATTGTTATCGCCTTCGTTACCTTTATTGCAGTACTTTCTGTAATTCGAGGTATCGATGGTGGTGTAAAACTACTGAGCAACATTAATATGGCAGTAGCCTTCGCTCTATTAGCTTTCGTTATGTTCATTAGTTTTGATATTGCGACAACATCCATTTGGGATACCACAGTCGCTTATGCGAAAGACATTTTTGCCCTAAGTAATCCGCACGGACGTGAAGACTCTGACTGGATGCATGGTTGGACTGTTTTCTACTGGGCATGGTGGGTGTCTTGGTCACCATTCGTCGGTATGTTTATCGCACGTGTTTCGAAAGGTCGTACCGTTCGTGAATTCCTGTTTGCCGTTATCGTGATTCCAACCACTGTAACGCTAGTTTGGATGGCAGTATTCGGCGGTATCGCGCTTGATCAAGTGGTGAACAAAGTGGGTGAACTTGGTGCCAATGGCCTTACCGATATCTCGCTGACACTGTTCCATGTTTACGACGCAATGCCATTTAGCTCGCTCATTTCAGTATTGTCTATCGTTCTGATCTTAGTGTTCTTTATCACCTCTTCAGACTCTGGCTCATTAGTTATCGATAGCATTACCGCTGGCGGTAAGATTGATGCTCCAGTACCACAACGTATTTTCTGGGCATGTATTGAGGGCTCTATCGCCGCAGTCATGCTATGGATTGGTGGTAAAGAGGCATTACAAGCCTTGCAATCTGGCGTAGTGGCAACAGGACTTCCGTTCACTCTGGTACTACTGCTGATGTGTGTCAGCCTAATCAAAGGGTTGCGCTCAGAGCTACCTGCTTATCAAGATCCATTAGCAGGCCAAGCCGTCGTTCGCTAAGGCAAACACAAGCAACAACTGACGAAAAAATGGAGCTTACAATAGCTCCATTTTTTTACTGCCAAGACATCACCAAGCCTATTAATGATGCATTTAGTGTGTCATTTTTGTCGCTAACGAAAATCGATTTTATGCTAGAGAGGGTTCCTAAGTTTAATCAATGAAGTGCAGTTCAATGCCTACTTCGGAGCCTTAGCGAATACGGCATCAATATCTGCTGCGCTATGACGTTCTGCCAATTGTTCCCACTCTTCACCCCATGAGCGGTTAACAATACGACCACGTTTTACCGCTTCACGTTCATCAATCGCTTTAGCCCAACGCACAACGTTTTTGTAGCTTGATACGTCTAGGAACTCAGCTGCATCGTAAGCACGACCTAATACAAGGTTGCCGTACCAAGGCCAAGTTGCGATATCGGCAATGCTGTATTCATCGCCACCTAAGAATTCATTGTCTGCAAGGCGCTTATCTAGCACGTCTAGCTGACGCTTAGCTTCCATAGTGAAGCGGTTAATTGGGTACTCGAACTTCTCTGGTGCGTACGCGTAGAAGTGACCAAAACCACCACCTAGGTAAGGTGCAGAGCCCTGCAACCAGAATAGCCAGTTCATTACCTCAGCACGTTTCGCACCCTCTGTAGGTAGGAAGTGACCAAACTTCTCCGCTAGGTAGAACAAGATGTTACCAGATTCAAACACGTTCACTGGCTCGGCACCTGAACGGTCTACCAACGCAGGAATCTTCGAGTTCGGGTTAACTGATACAAAGCCAGAACCAAACTGGTCGCCATCGCCAATCTTAATCAGGTATGCATCGTATTCTGCTGCTGTTACGCCTGCCGCTAAAAGCTCCTCAAACATGATCGTTACTTTCTGACCGTTTGGTGTACCCATTGAGTAAAGTTGAAATGGATGCTCACCAACTGGAAGCTCTTGCTCGTGACGTGCACCAGAATCCGGACGGTTTATGCTCGCCCATTGACCGCCGTTTTCATTATCGTTCGTCCAAACTTTTGGTGGAATGTATTCGTTAGTCATTGTTATACCTTATTGTGTTTGAATGCATCTTCAAACTGACGGCTTTTGCGCGCCAGCAAGCATTATTAAAATCACCACTTCGCCAACTGCGATTGGGCATACTCAAGATATTAGGTCGAATTCGCCAAATAAAAGTCCTGCAATCTCTTTTAGTTAGAACCTTTGGTTATGGGAATTTCTTTCACGCTATAAGTAAAAAAGTACACGTTAATGTGAGCTAGGTTCGAGATGCTAGCAACGAAGAACAGATCAGATTCAACGGTCCATCCATCATCTCTGTTTTGATCAAGCTCGTATCGTGGCAGCAGCTAATCGACAGCGCAAAACCGTGCAAGTAATCCGCCAGCAGATCTAAACAATCTTTCTCCACTTGCTGAGATAAACCCAACGACTGAACAATCAATTGATAACGCTCGGTAAAGACTTGGGCAGGGCCGTGAGATGTCATGCTCAGCATGGTTTGCAATAACCCGTTGTACTCACGCAACAGTTCAATGTAGCTAACACACAAATTTTTGAGTTCGCCTTGCCAATCGTCATCCACTTTCGGTTGATAAATTTCCTCCACCAGCGATGTGGTTAACGCTTCAAGCAACGCATTCTTGTTTTTGAAGTAGTGATAGATCGCCATAGGATCCACATTTAATTGCGTCGCTAACGAGCGAATGCTTGGTACCTTGCCATCCTTTTTCATCAATGACTTAGCCGTATCTAGGATGCTTTCTGCGCTTAACTGCGACTGCTTAGCGGCTGGTCTCCCGCGTTTCTTTTCGTTGACAGACATTTGATCCTCCCGATAAACTCAGAGTTATTCTACATTGTAGAATTAATTTTAAACCATACTTTAGCTTGGCTCAAGCATCGCAATTTTGATGAGGTACTCATGGCAAATATCGTATTTATTGCAACCAGTCTGGACGGTTACATCGCAGATAAGCAGGGCAAACTCGACTGGCTACAATCCGTACCAAATCCCGACAATATTGATACTGGCTTCTTCCCACTAATGGAACGTATTGACGGCTTAGTCATGGGGCGTAATACCTTAGATGTTGTGCTGAGTTTTGATTGCGATTGGCCATACAGCAAACCTGTGTTTGTACTCAGCAACACCATGACAGAAGTACCACAAGGCTACGAAGACAAAGTCTTTCTAGTAAAAGGCGAGCTAAAAGATGTACTTGCGGATCTAAACGCAAAAGGTTTTAACGATCTTTACATCGACGGCGGGGTGACGATTCAAAACTTCCTTAAAGAAGATCTTATCGATGAAATGGTGATCACACGCTTCCCTATCCTACTTGGCGGCGGCGCACCTCTATTTGGGGATTTGGAACAACCGCTGAACTTCAAAGTCACCAAGAGTGATGTTGTTTTGGATACCTTAGTTCAAACCACTTACGTGCGTGAAAGGTAGTCTACCTAGGTAATTTGAACAAAAGAAAAACGCCCTTCATGGAGGTATGAAGGGCGTTTTAATTCAAATTATTCTGGATTTGTGAAGCTCGTTTTTGGACAAAAGTGCGTTACGATCTGAAACTCAAATCAAGTATTTTAGATAAACCATACTCGGGCAAATAAAGTTAATCACGTTTCATCTATCACTTCTTAAAATTGTAGCGGTATCATTACTATTAGGTGTGTTGGAGAATAGATGTCCCCCATGTACTATATGCTATTAAATCAAAGTATTGTGGGTAAGATATGGGGTTTCGGGTTAACAAAATTAGAGAGCATATCCTCTGGGAAAAAGAGGATGATGAAAGTAATGCCTTTACGGTTATCATTGGTAATAATGGGTGTGGTAAAACAGAACTCCTAAAAGACACTTGCAATTACTATCAATCACTTTATGTAGAAGCTCTCGCGAGTAGACGTCGGAATGTTTCCTCAGCGGTGTATTATGCGAGAGAGAATCTATCGTTGTGGCCAATCATTGGTAAAGAATTCAAGCATCCCATTCCCAGAAAACTCATTGCAGCATCGACAAGCCAGTTTGAGAAATTTCAAGATAGCTGGAAGACAAAACGAGATATCATACCTAGTGGTTTCTACGCGTATGTTGGTTCTAAACCCTATCTACCTACCTTATCTCCATCTGTTCGTATTGCATCAAAAGCTATAGAGCAACTTCTCGGAACCGAAGATCGAATTGAACCAAGAAAGCAAGAAGCGCTGACGCGTTTTCTATCTAAGTTCAATTTTGGTCGAAAACTGGCTCTACAGTTTAACCTTACTTTCCCTAAAGCAGATTTAGAGAAATTAGTCACAAGTGAAACACACAACAGTTCAGCACTTGAGCCAGAAACCCAGTTGATATTGAGGAAAGCTTACGAAGAGTACGAAGGCAGTGAGTTGGCAGAAATGCTGCAGACTTGCGAAGCAATATCATATTACCCATCTTTTGTTTTAGACATACTACGGAACTCTTTTGATCTAATCCACATAACTAAAAGTGAGAATTATTCATTTTCTAAACGCATTATTGCTAAACTACTCCGCTCAGGGCTCATTTCTCTAGCAAGTATTCAAACCGTATATGAGAAAGAAACTGGATTTTCAGAAGGCGAGTTGAATTTAGATAACTCTGCGATTACATGTTTATCAAAACGCAGTTCTGGAGAGCAGTGCCTCTTTCTTTTGTTTATGGGGATCATATCTTCTATCGAAGATAATGCGCTAATTTGCATCGATGAACCTGAAATCAGTCTTCACCCACAGTGGCAAGAAAAGTTTGTCGACATTCTCAATGACTCATTTTCGAGTTATAAAGGATGTCACTTCCTCATTGCCACTCATTCCCCTTTGATTGTGTCAGACATCTCCGCCTCAAATTGTTGCGTGTATGATATGGTCAATCGCAAACTAATTGATTCTAACCCTCATAAAGAGCGCTCCGCTGATTACCAGTTGGCTAGGTTGTTTCATAATCCAGGCAACAACAATGAATATTTGATTACTCAAATTATTGAGGTCTTGGATTGTGTCTGTAAAACAGAAAACCCTCCCGAAGAAACCTTGGCAAACGCGAATTGGTTATTGAACTTTGAATCTCAATTGGAAGAACACGACAAAGTTAGAGTGTTACTGGGAATTATGCGCTCGACTTTACTGTCTGGAGGGTACTTATGACACCTTTTGTCCTGAACGAAGACGACAAAGCGATCATCACAGGCGTGCTGGAAAAAAACGTATCCCCAAATGAAAAATGGGGGGGCGATGAGGTAGCAGAGCTCAAAGCTAGAATGAAACAGCATTATATTGAACAACAGGAATATTGCTGTGCTTATTGCAAGGTTCACAAACCTTCCAAACATGGTGGGGACTGGGATTTAGAACACATCATGCACAAAAATGATTTTGATAAATGGATGTTTCACCCAGAGAACCTATGTGTATCCTGTAAAGAATGTAATGGATACAAAGGTACATCGTTAATTACCAAATCCCCTTCTTACACTAGGTTTCCCTCAAAGTCATCTAATTACACTATTATCCATGCACACTACGATAGATACGAAGACCACATCACCGCACTGGTGCCTGGGCTAACCTATAGGCATAAAGGGGGAAAACATGGTAAAGGGTGGAACACTATAGAAGTTTGTGGGTTGTTGCGATATCACGAAGAAGGAGGCCGAACGCATGTTGACCCAATAACCCAAGCAGTGTTGCTCATGGCAGCTAATGACCAGACACCGGAAAACTATAAAATTGCAATCCAAGTGTTACAAGACAAGCTCAATGCCCTTAGTTAGTTTGAGTTATCCCTTTGGTAGACTGTCTCAGATAAGTATTTGGCATTGGGAAATGTTGGTCTATCGAAACGCTCTCGTTTAGTGAAGAGCATCTACTCTAAATGATAATGGGGCAAAAGTGTGCTAACAAAAACGCCCTTCACTCAGATGAAGGGCGTTTGTTATTTGAGTTTTTGTTTTATGTGTTAAAGCACCAAGCCACCGTCAATCTTCAGCACTTGGCCTGTGATGTAGGCGCTCTTGTCGGAGGTGAGGAAGGAGACCCCATTGGCGATGTCTTGCACTGAGCCCATTCGGCCTAATGGGGTTTTGCCTTCCATCATTTGAATCACTTTCTCTGGCAGGTTCTTGGTCATGTCGGTGGCGATAAAACCTGGCGCGACACAATTGACGCGTATCTGTGCGCCCTTTCTTGATAGCTCTTTCGCCCAGCCTTTGCTCATTGAAATCACGCCGCCTTTACTTGCGCCGTAGTTACTCTGGCCTATATTGCCATCCGTTCCTACAATAGAAGAGATGCTGACGATACTGCCTGCGCCCTGCTCTAACATCACAGGAGCAACGCGCTGGGTGAGTAAGAACACCGCTTTTAGGTTCACGTCGATAACGCTGTCCCAATCTTGCTCTAACATGTCTGGCAACAGTGCATCTCGAGTGATGCCTGCATTGTTAACCAACGCATCGATTCTTCCATGCTGCTCTACAATACTGTCTACCACTTCGCTAACAGCTTCGGCATCGCACAAGTTGACTTGATAACTGCTTAGCTGCGCCGACTGGCTCCATTCCACAGGCGATATGTCTAGCCCGACGACGTAGAGTCCATCCTCCAGTAATTGCTCACAAATAGCTTGGCCAATACCACGCGCCGCACCAGTGACTACTGCTACTTTTTCCGGTTTCATCTTGGTCTTCCTTAAATGTTGAGATTACAAATTCGCTTTAATCCCTAGCGTTTGTTGTTTTTATGCATAGTCGCGTTACAGCTGCGCTTCTCGTACGCAGGGTCTTTCATATCTTATAAAAACTATAGAAACAGTCTGGGAGTCGGATGTGAACTAATCAAGACAACTTGATGATGGTTTGCCAAATAGCACGTTTGTGTCACCGTTCTGGTTATGTTTCTCAGTCAATTCATAACTCAAACGTGGATTTACTTTCCTTTCTTTAAAAGCTCACCGGACTAATTCCTAGATTGTGCAGCAAAGTCACAGTAAACCTGCCTGTCTTACATTTTTGTTATCAACATTCTGGATTACGATTTTAAAGATACAACGTGTTTTTAAACAGGACGTAAGAAAACACACAGTACCTGACAATGATAAGAATACCTGCGGGAGATAAAATGAATCAGGCTTACATAGATGCAGCAAGAACGCTGCAACAATGCACGTTCGGGCCATCCCAACGTGACATTAATGACCTTGTTCAATCAGGAAGCATTGAAAACTGGGTTGCTCAACAAACGCTTATTCCCTCCTCTTCTTGGCTCACTCACTTTGAGCAAGATGAACTCAACGTACCCGACTTAGGCCAAGGCTTGTATTACGCGAGCAGTTGGACGCGTATGACGGTGGAAGGAAAAGACATTCTGCGCCAACGCATTGCTTACACGCTTTCTCAGCTGTTTGTGGTCAGTGTGAAGGACCCTGCGTTTAGTGCCGCGTCTAAGCGCCGTTACATGTGCAATTACTTCGATGGACTGCTCGATAATGCCTTCGGAAACTTCCGTGATGTGATTCGTTTTGTATCGAAATCCCCAATCATGGGTGAGTACCTAACCTTCGTGAACAACGTTTCTAATGAGCTCACGGCGCCAGATGAAAACTACGCACGAGAGCTGCTTCAACTTTTTACTCTTGGGCCAGTCAAATTGCAGAACAACGGTGATGTCCGTTTGGATGCAGAAGGTAATGAAATCGCGACCTATACCCAAGAAGACATCGAAGAATTAGCGCGCGTATTTACTGGTTGGAAGTTCATCGATATTCGCGGTAATGACAAATACAGCCAACCGATGGAACCTCGTGGTGAACACGATATGGGCGAGAAGCGCATTCTTGGTAAAACCTTCTCATCGGGTGTAAGCGCAGAGGATGAACTGGAAGCGGTGATTGAGCACTTGATGAATCAAAGTACTCTGTACACTTTTGTGACGAAGTTCTTCATCAACAAGCTGGTCACCAGTAACCCTAGAGCGGGTTATATTCGCCGCGTACGCCGTGCATTCAAACGCTCTGATGGTGATATGCAAACCCTTGTGATTGCGATTCTGACCGATAAGGATGCCCTTCGCTCTGGCAGTACCGTCGGCAAATTGCGTGATCCGCTTTCTGTGTTCACGCATGCGATGCGCGCGCTGCAAGTGAAACGACGTGACGGTGTACTGATGTGGCCAAAACAGTTCAACTGGTATAACCGAACTTTGCCCCTGTCAGCCCCATCGGTATTTTATTATTACCAACCTGACGACGCACCAAACCATCCTGATTTTAATGGTCTGGTCGCGCCAGAATTCAATGTGTATCAATGGCACGACATCTACCAATATGGGATTCAGTTCCGTGAGCTTATTGCTCGTTTTGAGGAAGAAGCCAAAGATTGGTACATGGATGAAAAACTGTTCACCCTATACCTCGCATTCGATGATGAAGGTGTCGTGGATTACCTTAACCAACACTTGTTTGCTTACCAAATGAGTGAGCAAGCGCGTCAATGTTATCTCGATTACCTCGCTCTGTGCTCAAGTCGTCAATCGAAATGGCGCAAGGAGATTAAGAATCTCGTTATGAACGCACTGCTTTCACCAGAATTCATCACACAGGGGTAATCATCATGAACTTAACTCGACGTCGATTTTTACAAGCAAGTTCCGCTGGTCTGGGGATCTCTGCGCTTAACCTTACTGCGCTTCCAGCTTTTGCTGACTCATTTAACCAATGCCAAAGCGGTTATCGTGCCGTGGTCGGCATTGACCTTGCGGGCGGTAACGATGGGTACAACATGCTTATCCCAACCGCCGCTAATGCTAACAGCCAATACCGCGCGCTGCGTGGCAATTTGGCTTTGGATGAAACCAGTTGTATCTACTTAGACGCAGTCAACGATGCTGCTAAGTTGGCACTCAACCCTGCTATGGCGGCCCTTAAGCCCTATTGGGACAGCTCGAACCTAGTGCCTGTGATTAACCTAGGTCCGTTGACACAACGCGTGAACAACATGCTTTATGACGAAAGTACGCGCCCGGCGCACCTGTTCAGCCACTCACATCAATCCACCATGGTTCAATCCCATGCCACCAAGTCACTATCAAAAGAGGGCTTCGGCGCAAAAACATCGACTGAACTAGGCTCGATGCTACGTAACTTAAACGACTTATCACCCATGTTTGATATTGGTGGCACACAAGTGTGGACCAACTGTATTGAGGCACAATCTAACTCGGTGGGATCTAAACCACCAAGCGACATCTTCAATGATCAGCGCTCAAGAGATCTGTTTGATCGGCTGCAAAGCGGGGGCAACTACGGTAACGTTTTTCAGTGTCATTATGCTGGCGTCGCGGTGGATTCAACCAGAATGTATGAGCAGTTCAGTGCAATTCTGAATTCAGAAATCGCCGATGTCTTCCCTGAGACGCGAATTGGTCAACAATTGAAAGCGGTGTTTAAGCTAATTCTACACAAAGATCAGTTCCAACATCCTGCTCAGTACTTCAGTTGCAAGTTGGGCGGATTCGATACCCACTCTGCACAAATCAGCCGCCAAACTGGCCTGTTGCAAGAGTTGGCAGAAGCGATGGCGGCATTTCAGTTAGCTTTAGAGAATCACAGCTTATTTGATCAAGTCACGACCTTCACCCATTCAGAGTTTGGCCGAACCCTGATCCCAAATGGCACCGATGGCACTGACCACGGTTGGGCAAGCCATGCATTAGTGATGGGTGGCAGTGTGGCAGGAAAAACGATTGTAGGTGAGTACCCAGATTTATCTGACGAGAGCCCTTATTTACTCTCCCGTGGGCGAGTGATTCCAACCATTTCTTCAGACCAACTTCATGCGAGCTTAATGGCGTGGTTGGGGCTGTCTGAAATAGGGATAAACCAATTATTCCCTGCGCTGGATAACACTTTGACAGATTCCATCAAGCCTCAGACGCTCCCAATCTTCAAACCTTGCTAAGATAGCAAGAAGTAGAGTAATTCGGGTTTTAGAGCTGAGTTATCAGGCAATCA
Source organism: Vibrio rotiferianus (assembly GCF_002214395.1). NCBI lineage: Bacteria > Pseudomonadati > Pseudomonadota > Gammaproteobacteria > Vibrionales > Vibrionaceae > Vibrio > Vibrio rotiferianus. Next base: position 1,346,082 of record NZ_CP018311.1, on the reverse strand, counting down.
AGTAACGCATCATGCAGTTACTAATAAGAAAAGCAGTGCTAAACAAAAGGCTCCGTTAACGCGGAGCCTTTTTATCATTGTGCGATTTCTTCTCGCTCTTCACGCTCAGATTGCGCTTTTTGCAACCAAGGCTGAAGCAAGAGATTAAACAACATACCCGCGATAAACAGGGTGATCACGATACTCGCGCCACTTGGTAAGTCGTAACGAGCCGATGCTGCAATGCCAGATATGATCCCAACCATACCAATGCTGATACTGGCGATAAAGAATCGAGTTCCCTTTAATGCCGCTGCACATAGAGCTGGAATCACCAACAAGGCAAATTCCAAATAAATGCCCGTTAACTTGACCGTAATCGGCATTAAGATAGCAAAGATCAGATAGAAACCACTGCCCTGCATAAACGCAGGTTTTAACCATACCAACAGCAACATCGCAGCGGTAATCAATGCCAAAGGCCAAACGTCAGCCCAAGTCGCCCATAACAGCTGCCCATTAAGGATACCTTGAATAAAGTCTCCGCCATGCGGGTCTTTGCTCACCAGCAGTATCGCCAGCGATGCAGACACCACAAACAAGCTACCTATCATGGGTTCCAAATGCTGTTGGTATCGTTTCTCCATCAAAGCAATCAGTCCACAAAGCATCAAAGACATCACCCAAGGGCCAATCATTTCACCAAAGAATGAACCTGAGAACAGCGCGTATTGACTCAACCAATAATGGCTGAGCGCGGCCCCCAATGCCGCGACTTGCGCCACCGCCAAATCAATAAAGATGATCTGACGATTGAGAACTTGCTGCCCCAGTACGATGTTGCCGACTAACGCAATTAAACCACACAAAACCGCGGGTAAAAGCCATGCATAATCTGCCATGGCTTAGATCTTCACTGGTACAGGCGGCACTAACACATCCAGTAAATCATCAATGACTTGATCGTACATTTCATCCAAGCTCTCCCCCTTAGAAACGGTCAATGGCAGTTGAATCACAGGCTTGTTAGTGTGCTGCTGCAACCAGTTCGCAGGGCGCTGATCCTGATGAGATGAGTAAACAATCGCATCAAAGCTGTCGGCATCTAACTTGGTGAGTGATTGCAGGTGAGATGTGGTCGGTGAAATGCCCGGTTTAGGTTCGAGATCGGCAATCTGCTTCATTCCTAGCCAATCGTACAAATAACGATACGTCGCGTGATAACCAACAACTTGCTTACCTTTTAAAGCAGCGGCTTTCTCATTCCATTCATCGAGCTTTTTACGCCAATGAGCGCGGAACTTCATGCCATTAAACTGGTACGTGTGGGCGTTGTCTGGATCGATGGTTTTCAATCGTTCAGTGACCGCACGTGAGAGCGGAATCATATCGTTAGCTGCAAACTGGACGTGTGGATTACCGTGAGCGTGTATATCTCCCATACTACGGTCAACGTGATCATGAGTATCTAACATGCGCACGAAGTCCGTCGCATAGATCATGCTCGGCGCACCATTTTGCACCGCTGCATTGCTGCTACGAACTTGCAGCATCGGTAACCACCCCACTTCTAATTCAGCCCCCGAGCACATAGCCATGTCCGCTTGGCGCATCTTGGCAATCAATGAAGGGCGAGCTTGTACGTAATGTGGGTCTTGCTTAGCCGTTGTCGCTGAATAAATGCTGGCGTCTGGCGCATGACTTTCAAGAAAGGCTTTCCATTCTGGCTCACAAACGAAGATGTTGAGAGCCGAAGCAGGCGAAGCAATGATGGCAGACCCCGCCGCCATCATTGCTAAACTGCATTTACTTAACGTCAGCTTAGAACGCATGTGCACCGTGCGCTCCAAACGTCATCACGTATTGCAGTGTGAATACGTTGTCTGTTTCGCTGTCTTGGTTATCAATGCGAGAGTATTGCGCACGGATAGTACCGAAGTGAGAAGAATCCCATGCGATCATCGCATCCATCTCTTTATCGTTTAGTGCCGTGAAATGCATGTGGTCACCGTGTGCGTGGCCGTCGTAGCTTTCTGCTTCACCGTAACGCAGGCCTGCTGACCAGCTTGGGTTAAAGCGGTAAACACCCGATACGTAGTATGCGGTAAGCTTGTCTGGAGATTCCGCGTCATCTTTGAACTTGCTGTCTACCGCACCGTCTAGCAACATGTATTCAGCAGAAAGCGTGAAGTTGCTGTACTTGTAGTTACCATCTGGCGCCCATTTCCATACAAAGTCAGCGCCGTAAAGGTTCTCACCCGTAACTGCTGCGGCATGGCTATGATCGTGACCATGCTCCTCTGCATGACCGTGGTCGTGATCTTCGAACTCTTTCACTTTGCCATTTTTGTTGTACAAGTAGCTCAAGCCAAACTGCCAACTAGATGATTCAGAGAAATCACTGCCTAGCTTCAGTGTCGTCGTGTAAACGCCAACTTCAGAGCCATCTTCAACTGAAGACATCTTGCTACCGCTTAACGCCTCAGCACCAAACTTTACATACAGATCCGTTGGCAACACGATGTTTGCGCGAACACCATCGTCGTAATAATGCGAACCTAGGAACGTACGGTAAGCGATTGGGCGCTCAACAAAGCTGTCGGTGTGCATGTGTTGATTATTCAGGTAACCAAAGTCAGACAGGAATCGACCAGCACGCACATTCAAACCGTAAGGAAGTGCGAGTGTTTCGATGAATGCCTCTTCCAAAACAAACTCTGTCTCATCACCATGGCTTTCTAGTACTGCCGTCAGTGCACCATGAAACTTGTCATCAATGTTTGCTGACATATTTAATTCAGTATGACCAAGACCAAAACCCTCTTCGCGCTCTGAGTTATGACGCTGTCCATCTTGATAGTAACCGTCTAGTACCACTCCAATCTGAGGATTCGAAAGTGTATCTGCAAACACTGGGGAGACAAACAAACTACCAACCGCTAGAGAGACCAATTTTTTATTCACTGCATTTTCCTTGCTTATTGTTATGTTATAACGTTTAGGCTTGCGCAATGTTATAATATAACAATTCGTATTCAACAAGGAGAATGTAAGAAAATGTAACAGAAAAATACATTTCCTCTTGTGAAAGCGTTATCTACAATTCATTCAATATCATTATGAATCCCACTTGGACTCACTCTTCATAATCACTCGGTATTTCAACATGTTAAATATGGACTTTTCAAAAAGACTGGTTATCAAAACCTCTGAGCAAGATTGGATAGCCAGCCCTGCAGCGGGTGTATGGCGCAAACCATTAGAGCGAGAGGCGAAAGAGTCCGGGCATACCACCAGCTTGGTGAAGTACGAACCAAACTCGAAGTTTGCTACGCACCCTCACCCACATGGAGAGGAGATATTGGTACTTGAGGGCGTATTTTCTGACGAGTATGGGGACTATCCGGCAGGTACTTACCTACGTAACCCTCCAGGAAGTAAACACGCACCTTTTAGCAAGAAAGGCTGCGTGCTCTTAGTAAAACTGAACCAGTTTGATCCTAACGATCTCGAAACGGTGCGTATTAATACCAGTCAAGCTGAATGGTTGCCGGGGATTGGTGGACTGCAAGTCATGCCACTGCACAACTTTGCGCACGAGCACGTTGCATTGGTAAAGTGGCCAAAAGGTGAAAAGTTTCAACCACACCATCATTTTGGTGGCGAGGAGATCCTCGTACTATCTGGAGAGTTCAATGATGAGTTTGGTAATTATCCAAAACACACGTGGCTGCGCTGCCCACATATGAGTGAGCACTTTCCTTTTGTTATTCAAGAAACGGTTATCTGGGTAAAAACAGGGCATCTACCCGTTGGTTAAAACTCAGAAACACAAACGGCCCGAATGTTCGAGCCGCCATTAATGCAGTACTAGGTTATCACTACACGCTCATAATTTTTGAGTAAAGCCAATCTTTCAGCTCTGAACGGTTGTGTTTGAGTGTGTTCATTTGATGATCGTCAATAGGGTTCCCTTGCAATTCGAGTTCTCGGATTTCCTTATCAAGCGTATTGTAATTTTTAGCATTTTCAGCGAAGTCAGCGTCATTCGCCGTAAGTTGAGTGATTGTATCCAAATGTTCCGGAAATTCATGAGTTAGTGAGTGATTTTCGCCTAACATAAAGACCTCTTTGGCTGAGCGTATTTTTGTTAAAGAAGCTGCTCATTTATTGAGCAGCACTTATTCATAACCATAGCATTTCATCCGCCATCAAATCGTCGACTTGAGCACATTTTTACTTAACTCATTGAATCGACAAGTTCTCATTCTTAATCTTGACATAGCCTTTCAATAATCTGGCAATAGATACATTTTTTATCGCTAAATTTCAGCTACATTTATTGAGATTTGTATTAAAAAGGAAATACAAATGAACACTTTTAAAATTAGCCTGATCGGCGCAGCTGTGGTATTTGCACTGACAGGATGTAACTCAGATAGCAGTTCAGGTAGCGCAACTACTCCCGTTACCCTTTCAGTATCAGATGCGCCCATAGATGATGTTTCTGAAGTCGTAGTAACCTACAGCAAAGTCGCCTTTCTTCCTGTTGGTGAGGGCGAGCCTCAAATTTTCAACGTCTACAAAACTGATGAAGATGGCAACTACGTTGATGAAGAAGGTAATCTTCTCCCGGACGATGCAGATCCGCTTCCATTAAGTGTGAACTTATTAGACTTCCAAGGCAGTGATGCTCAGGAGCTCGTTGATAACGAAGTGATTCCTACTGGTAACTACCAACTGTGTGTTTTTGCAAACGACGGTGACCATCCTGAATACCCATCTTACGTCGTTGAAGAAGGCACAGGAAACCAAATGCCATTAACGGTAAAGGGTAACGGTAAGTGCCCACAAGGTGTCGGCGATGAGCCTAATTCTGGCGTACTCTTTTTCAATAACCAATTTGCCGTCAATCCAGACAACAACGATTACGTGGTGGAATTCGATTTACGTCGAGGCTTAAAAGATGCAACGGGTAAAGACGAAGGTTACACGATTCAAAGAACGTCAATCAGCCTAATCAACACGGTTACGACTGGTAATCTTGGTGGCAACGTTAATCTCACAACCTACCAAGGCTGCGAAACTGACACGACATCGGGCAACGGTTATGCGCATGCCGTATACCTCTATGAAGGTGATATCGCGCAAGCAAACATGGGATCGTTTGCCCCAAGTGAGTCTCAAGCCCCTATCGCTTCTGCGAATGTGACCACAGAAGATGAAGGTGCCACTTATCAATATGAGTTTGGTTATGTAGAACCTGGCACTTACTCGATTGGTTACACCTGTACCGCTAATGATGACTCAGAAGAAGGCATTGTGGATGGTGAAACATTCAGTATCTATACGTCCGAAAGTGGGTTAAATGTTACTGAAGGTAGCGATACTAACGCTGACCTATAAAGCAACTATCCTCAAACAGCAAAGCCAGCAATATGGCTTTGCTGTTCCTCGTCAGAAAAAGCTGATCGGTAAATAAAAATCTAACTCGAATGCTTCTTCGTGATTCAGAAAATGATTTTTATGATAATGCACATACGCAGGAGTCGAGCGCTGCTTAAAGCCCGAATCTGGCAACCATTTCTCCAACACCATACTGATTTGAGGCAGCAGCTCACCATACACACCAGTCAACCTGAACACCGCATGTAAACCTCCAGGAATGATCATCTGGTTCACAACACCGCGATACTTAAGGGGTTTATCAATCGCCATGCATGCCACATAGCGGCACTTATCAAGCTCTACCCACGCAGGGTTGGAATGATGCAAACCGTATTGAGTAGAAAAGTCTCGATTCTCTGAATTTGCCCACGCCTTCAGTACCAGCCAAGCATTGCGAATAGAACGATTGTAGCCTTCATGGCGAACATAAGCAGCAAAGCGTTGTGGCACTTCTACAATCTTTGGCTCGGGCAAAATACGCTTCGCCACTCGATGGTAACCCGCCGCCACTTCTGGATCTTTGAGATACGGTTTTTCTGCGACGTGCAAATCATGCTTACGCCAAGCACCGGGCGACATATCAAACGTGGATTTAAAAGCGCGGCTGAATGACGACACCGAACTGAAACCGCACTTATTGGCAATCTCTAATACCGACGATTTGGTATCGAACATCAACTGGTTTGCTGCGTATTCCATTCGCGTGCGACGAATGTATTGATGAATCGACTCCCCCACCACCTCTTTAAAAATACGATGGAAGTGCTGTTCAGAATACGCCGCTACCTCAGCTAGGTCTTTAGCGGATAACTCCCTGCTAATGTCCTGGTGAATGTAGAACAGTACGTCATTGATTCTGGAAACCCGTTGTTGGCTCATAAGTAGGCACTTTACTTAAATAGCATAAATGGACATATTTAACAGCATAAATGGACACACCTAAGTTAGCAATTACCATGTACTATTTCTCGCATAACAATGAGAATTACGAGAAGCACAACACATGGAAATCGCACAGTCACTACAACAAATAAAGTCATCCTATATTCGAGAGATCCTCGCTGCCGCTAGCGATAAAAACGTCATCTCACTTGCTGGCGGTTTGCCAGATGAAAAGACTTTTCCAATCGATTTAATGAAGCCGACATTAGAAAACCTTGCAAACATGCCGGAGGTTTTCCAATACGGTTCGACAGCAGGTTACACTCCACTTCTGAACTTCCTAAACGATTACTTTCAGTTGCCGGAAACGCACTCTGCAATGATCACCACTGGCTCTCAACAAGGGTTAGATTTGATCGCACGCGCTTATGTTAATCCTGGTGACAAAGTGGTAATGGAAGCACCAAGCTACTTAGGTGCAATGCAGGTGTTCGGTTTGGTTCAAGCGAACATCGTTACCGTTTCTCAAACTGAGTTCGGTCCAAACCTAGAAGAACTAGAGCAATGCTTCGCTGAACAAAAGCCGAAAATGTTCTATGCGGTGCCTGATTTCCATAACCCAACAGGGGTTTGCTGGGCGCTAGAAACGCGTCAAAAAGTAGCAGAACTGTGCATTCAATACGAGGTGGCATTTATTGAAGATGCCCCTTATCGAGAGCTTCGTTTCTCTGGTGAAGCACTGCCACTAGTCTCTGATTTCTGTCCACAGAACTCTATCGTACTGCGTTCGTTCTCTAAGATCGCCTCTCCGGGTCTTCGCATCGGTGTGGTAACAGGCAAAAGCAGTTATCTAGAACCACTAATAAAAATCAAGCAAGGTGCAGATCTGCACTCTAGTGTACCAATGCAAGCGCTCCTACATGGGCTACTCCAGCACGACAACTTTGAAACCCACATCAGCACTATTTGTGAACTGTACAAGTCTCGCTACGATGTGATGTATGCAGAGCTAGAAAAACAGCTTCCAGCAAGCTGCGTCCTCAAGCCCGTTGATGGCGGTATGTTCGTGTGGGTGGAGATCCCAGAATGCGATACCTTCGAACTGGCAAAGTCACTGCTTGCGAATGGTGTTGCCGTTGTACCGAGCCCAGTGTTCTACCCTGAGGGCTCAGAAGTAAAAGCGGCATTGCGCCTTAACTTTACTAATGCGACACCTGAAGAGCTAACGATTGCCGTGAACCGTTTAGCCGAGGTGCTCAAGGCATTGTAAAACCTCTTCATTTCCAAATATCTGCCTTTGAGATGCGAATTAAGTCTCAAAGGCAACATTTCAAAAAGTTCCCGAAAAAATATATTTTTTTCTCTCAAAATCAACTCTCTAGCTTAAGTGTCTGTTTTCGCTTTGATCCTCGCCATTTGGCCAATAATAGACTTAGATCACAGATTTGAAGCTTGGAAAAGTTGCGTCTATCTTTCAGAAAAAGACATCACCCTTGCAGCATGATCTGCGAATTCAAGCACTTTTGCGCACGGTACGGCTTATTACTGACGAGAAGTGAAAAAGGCGGATAACTTGGTCATTTTACGAAAGGATGACGGTAGCGAGGACTCAACGACAACCATTCTGAATGTCGCGATACCAATCCACGATTGGCTTTATACACGTCGGCTTAGCGCATCATATTACAGAGGGGTTTATCAGGATGAACAATCAACCATCGAAAGGACTCGTCGTCGTAGGCCTGTCCGCCATGCTTTCACTCGCTGCAATCCAAACCGCATCCGCGAGCGACTCACCAAATTGTAGTGACGTTCTCGCGGGTAACATCACCGCTGTATCTCAGAAAATGACGGTGTTATTAGGTGAGGACATCACCAAATCTAACTTAGTGACAACAGTTGTCCCAGCCGAAAACAATCCGTTCGTAACCGAAGCCCTTATTGCTGTTTCAAACGATGTTTCACCGAGTGGTTCGCTACCGAGCAAGTCGTTGGAAGAGATCAATAAAGTTCGCGCCAACATTGAAAAAGCAGGTGTTGAGGTTGGCAAGCTACAGGGGACTTTTGAGGTTGCATTCGTCAGCCTGATTGACGGTCATTGTCAGTTCTCGACCAACCAGCTAACAACGAATGCGAAGATCGATTTTGACCATTTAGAAGGTCTTTCTAAGTACTCAATCCCTGCACTCCTTGCACTAGTCGACGAATCTTATCGTTTAGCGGAATTACGTATATTAGCGGAAGAAGCTCGTTATGAAGATGCGAATGTTCTGGTTGTCGTCGAAGACTTTGATGGCTCACATGTCACGTTCTCAGTGACTAACTTAAGTTCAAATGGCGAGCTACAACCAAACTTTAATAACTACAGAGCATTTCAAACTGAAGAAGGAGAACTGGTTTTCCAATCAGAATCCTTTTTAGGCTTATCTGATCCAGAAGGGATAGAGCTGACAACATTAGGAATAGCAGAGTTAAATTCTAGTGGCGAAAACAACTCAAGTATCGCAGCGGGCGAGACACGTAAGTTCATTACTAGCATTGAATCTGAAGTCGCACCAGAAACAAAGCTCAGCTTAGAATTCCCTGCAAAGGTGCTCAATACGGATGAAGCCTTCACTCTATACTTCACTGATTCTGTAGCAATGGCGACTGCTGGGCTGAACTAAACGTCACAAACGATGCATATTGCTACGGTTTGAAAACAAAAAGCAGACTCTGACGTCTGCTTTTTGTTAGTTTTGACACTGATACGCGTTGGCGAACATCGTCACTGAGCTAGAAAAACCAAGCGGTTGGTAAAGGTATAGCGTGTCTGCACCAAGATCAGCGGCTTTGATACGCATCTGGTTTAACGTCCCCCACACCATGTCTTTATCTGCGTGTAGCCAGTAATCGTAGAAGTGACCCTCAGAGCCCATTACTGTACCTAAGTGTTGACAGTTCGCAATTGCGCTTACATCGTCCCAAATCACTTTAACTTGCTCAGACTCTTGGGTTGGGAACGTCACGCAACCAGTTAATAACGTTGCTAATGCTGCACCAGTCATTAACTTTTTCATAATTTCATCGCCTTAGAATTAAATAGTCTGCGGATTCTATTTATCGTTCAGGCAATGACCAACAAATTATTTTTATGCTTTACATAACCGCTTGTTTCGGCGTTTTTTTAGGCTTCTTTATTGCTTTTGCATCGCGAATGTTCAGTGTCATCAAAGTCAGGTTAGTGAAACCCGCTATTAGCTCAACTATCTGAACGATATAGAAAGTTGTATCAAACTGTCCGATTGCCGCTAAGTGCTGCAAGTAAATCGCCGCTGGAACTAAAACCAAAACACCGTTCATCGCTACGAAGGGCATGCGCTTTTTCTTTGCAGCTAATGGGCCTTTTTTCACATTAGGTGCCATCTTTGCCCCAGTAATACCAGCCGCTGCCATTAAAGGCACTACCGCCCATATTGCGTAAGAGATATAGGTTTTCACTGCCAATATTGCATGCTGATCACCAAAGAGCTCAACCACTACTGTACTGATAAAAAAGCTCATAATAAGCAGATAAGCACTAATAGAACTGATTCGATGAACTAGACTGAGTTTCTTTTTCATAGCGATATTCTCTTTTTCGATTTGATGTAAGTAGCGGTACAAAACAAAGATTACACAACAATCATTGCATGCGCAATATTTGCGCTCAAAACAAATTATAAACCTGACTAGATATTTGCGCCTGAAGGTTTTAACTTAATGTTTTTAATGAACATTTACTTTCAAACAAAAACAGAGTTGTGATTGGATTTTGTGAAGGAATTGGAGTAAAACTGAAGGGTAGATGAAAAGAGGAACTGAATTTGGCTTCCAAAAACAAACTGATCCGCTATCAATCCACTGAAGTCGCAGATGTTTTCAGTAAAGAAGATGAACTGATCAAACTTGTTCAATCGGATCAATTGTCACAAGTATTGATGCTATGGCAGGTAAAAAGCCCAACGCTAGTGCTTCCAGCAGGTAAGAAGTGGACAATTTCAGAACAACTAGAACAAGGTCTAGCAGACTCAGGTTGGAGGCTGTTTTCACGTAAAACCGGTGGAGCACCTGTCCCACAAGTGCCGGGGATCATTAACCTCTCGCATATCTATCACTGGCCGGAAGATCAGCCTTATGACATCAAAAAAGCGTATCTCGACTTATGTTCAGTCTTAAAGGTTTTCTTTGAACAACTCGGTGTAAAGGTTGATGTGCACGCTACGCCAAACTCCTATTGTGATGGCGAATACAACTTAAATATTGATGGGAAAAAAGTGGTTGGGACAGCACAACGTGTCTTACTGAAAAAAGGCGGAGGACAAGTAGTGCTCTCTCAAGCCTGTATTCTCATAGATGCTGACGTAGAAAAAATCGTTGAACCAGTAAAGCTATGTAATCGCCTTTGCGGGCATAACGATGATATTCGTGGCGACGTTCATACTCCCCTATTCGACCATATAGAACAAAAACCAAGTGTTGATACGTTGTTTCAATTGCTGACTCAAGCGTTTTTGGATCACGCGAAGCGCTAGCCCTATTATGTAAGAGCAAGATACTCACTTCACACCTTGCTCTAACCGGCCTGCAACAACCGTTACTGAGTGTAATCATTTCGTTCGCTGTCTTTGTCTGACAGATACTCGACAAACTCAAACTGCATCCCATGATCTTCCAAGTAATAGACGTTTTTGCGAAATGGATGATCAGTTCCCCAGTGGTCAAGTTCATAGCCAACTTCTTTGAGTCGAGCGACTAACGCTTCTACATCTGACACGACAATGCCGAGGTGCTTCATACCAGTAAAATGTGTCGTCCAATGCCCAGCATCACCATTACCGCCATCCGAAATAGCAATATAAGAGTGTTCATCTCCGACGTGGAACCATTCAATTGGACGGCCAAACCAATCATCTATCTTGCCGCTGCCGCGAATCGTCCACTCAGGGACAGCTGTCGTCAGAAACTCAATGGTTTTACGAGCATCGACGACGGAAATATTGGCGTGTTCAACATAGCTTTTCATAACGTTGTTCCTTATTTGTTAGGGTCTTCCTTTGGCTTGTTAAACACCTTAAAACCTCAAGTTAGCTTTAGGTAAAGCGCTAATTTTTACACCGCGATAAGAAATGAGATCCACATCAAATATCCATACACGACGGAAATAGTTGAAGCCAACGCACAAAAGCCTCAGAATGGCGCACTTTTCGTGTCGAGCATAAATTCGACGCGCCTGTTATTTAAAACGACAATTGAGAATCATACATATGGGTTTTACCTCGTTAGGTCTATCTGCTCCAATCCTTAAAGCTATTCAGGAAAAAGGCTACGACACCCCTTCGCCAATTCAGGCAAAAGCAATTCCAGCTGTTTTGGAAGGGAAAGACGTAATGGCAGCAGCACAGACTGGTACAGGTAAAACGGCTGGCTTTACGCTGCCGATTCTTGAACGTCTGTCTAACGGTCCACGAGTACGCAGCAACCAAGTCCGCGCATTGGTGCTAACGCCAACTCGTGAGCTTGCAGCTCAGGTGCAAGAAAACGTATTCATGTACAGCCGTCACCTACCTCTAACGAGTGCAGTGGTATTTGGTGGTGTGAAGATCAATCCGCAAATGCTTCGCCTTCGTAAAGGTGCGGACGTATTGGTTGCAACACCAGGTCGTCTATTGGACCTATACAACCAAAATGCAGTGAAGTTCGACCAACTAGAAATGCTGGTTCTGGACGAAGCGGACCGCATGCTAGACATGGGTTTTATTCGCGACATTCGTAAGATCCTTGACTTGCTACCGAAGCAACGTCAGAACCTGCTGTTCTCTGCGACGTTCTCTAACGAAATTCGCGACCTTGCAAAAGGTTTGGTAAACAACCCTGTAGAGATTTCAGTTAACCCTGCAAACTCGACAGCACGCACCGTAGAACAATGCATCTACCCAGCAGACGTGAAGAAGAAAGCGCCAATGTTGGTCAAACTGATCAAAGACGGTGACTGGAAACAAGTATTGGTATTTACCAAAACCAAGCATGGCGCAAACCGCTTAGCCAAGTTCCTAATCGACCAAAAGATTACAGCAGCTGCGATTCATGGTAACAAGAGCCAAGGTGCACGTACCAAAGCACTGGCTGACTTTAAATCTGGTGAAGTTCGCGTTCTAGTTGCCACCGACATTGCTGCTCGTGGTATCGATATTCCACAACTTCCTCAAGTGGTGAACTTCGAGCTGCCGAAAGTAGCAGAGGACTACGTTCACCGTATTGGTCGTACTGGTCGTGCTGGTGAAGTGGGTAAAGCGATTTCTCTAGTGTGCGCACTTGAAGCATCAGAGCTGTTTGCGATTGAACGTTTGATTCAACAGCTGCTTCCTCGTAAAGAACTGGAAGGCTACGCACCAACTAACCTATTGCCAGAGTCGAAGCTTGATACTCGTCCTATCAAGCCAAAGAAACCGAAAAAGCCTAAAAAGCCAAAAGCAGAAGGTGAAAACGGTCAAACCGCTGAGAAGAAAAACAGCGGCGGTAACAACAAACCAAAGCGTCGTTTCAACAGCGACAACAAAAACGGTAAAGGCGAAAACAAATCAGGCAAAGGCGGCGCTGGTAAACCAAAAGGTAACCGCGATGGTCAAGCGCGATCCAACGGCAAGCCAAGCGGTAGCAAGCCGAATGCGAATAAGCCAAACGCGAGCAAAAACGGTAACGGTGGTAAACCGTCGGGTAACCGTAAGCCTAACAGCGGCAAACCAGCAGGCGCAAAGCCTTCAAACGGTAAACCGTCAGGCAACAAGCCATCAGGGCAACGTCGTAAGCCTCGTCCGCAAACTGCGTAGTCACTCTTTACTTTGTTAAAACAACAAAGCCGCTGGATAAATCAGCGGCTTTTTCTTAGAACTTCAATTCACGTTATTGAAGCGGTGCTATGCGGATATCAGCAATCTGCGCTTCATTCATCTCGCCATCTACGCCACCTGAGTAAATGTAGGTTTCATTAGATTTCAAGTAACTCATATTGAAATGGTCTTTGAGAACCAGTCGGTATGATTTGCCTTGTTCTAGAGAGACTTCAATCGGTGTTGAGTAACGCATACCTTTGTTCTCACCAATATGGCCCATTTGAATATAACCTTTACCAACTGACTGACCAGATTCGTCGAGAACTTCGAGCTCTTTCACTGCGTTAGTAATACCAGTATTTAGTTGGCCTAGGTTATTGTTATACCACGCCGCCAACTGGTATCGCCCGCTAGTAGGGACGGAGAAAGCACTCAGACCATTTACATCACCACTATCTTTGCTCACAGTGACTACCGATACATCGTCTTTTAGCGGTTGGTAATCACCCTCGAGTTTGACGCGAATATCTTCCCCAACACAAACAGGTTCACTTGGGTTAGAACGGAAGCCTTGTTCATTAATACTCTCAGCTAAATAACACGCAAAACCGCTTAAGGTATCGCTGTATTCTTTTCCGTTAACATTGCTTTGGATCAGTTGACCATTGCGGTACAAGTTAATGTTGTAGTCACTAGTTACACCAATCGTCACATTATTGTTGGTGCGAGCGACATCGAGCTCAGGCTCTTTTGGAGAAAAGACTTTTTCGCTCTCCGTTACGTAAGGTTTAACACCATCCACCACTTTTATACTGCTGTCGTCAGCAACAAGACTACCCAAGGTGACTTGGTAGTGACCATTATCATCAACCGTCACCTCTTCCACTGGATAGTAACCGTTTGACTCACCTTGTACTTCTGGCAGGTGAATCGTCACAGAGTAGCTTTTACCCTTGAAGCTGAAGTTTTCCAATGTAATCTGATCTGATTGAGCAAAAAGTTGATTGCGAACCCATCCTGTAATGAACGGTTTAACTTCCAATTGCCCTGTTTCAGTGTGAATACCAAAGATGGTTTCGACCACCATATTGAGGTAACCACCTACCGACCATAGCTGGCGCTGGGAGTTAATTACTGGGCCATCAAGAGAAGCATCTGCACCATGATCACTGTGAATAATGAACGATTTACCAGACAACCACTCCAAGTTTTCCATATTTGACAAGTTCGTTGCAGTACCGCGCACTAGGGATTGAATCGCATTATTAGCCGCTGCCACGTTTTGGGTATGATGTGCAGCGCGCAAGCTATATGCGGTGACAAATGGCCAAATAGCGCGGTTGTGATAAACAGGAACACCTGGCTGCTGAGGGAAATAAACTGGCACACCAAACTCACTATGAGGATAGTTTTCCATAATTTGTTTCGCCTGAGCATCACTGGCAATGCCACTTATAATTGCAAGCGCTTCACCTAGCATGTCATATTTATCGACCGCAATATCCTGCCCGTTGTCAAACAGGTAGCTGACGTACATACCGCGGTTCTCATTCCAAAAGTGCGTATTGATTGATTGCTTCAACTGATTCGCCCAATCGGTATATTTGACGGCATTTTTAGAGTCAAACTGCTCTGCCAACTTCGCTGCTAAGCGCATTGCTCGATAGTGAACCACGTTTGTTGATAGCGCCTTGCTACTACCAATCGCATTAACATCATCTGGCGTCCAAGTAGAATATGTCTGTTCACGCCAATCCAAGAAAGACTGTTCGCCAGTGTATAAACCTAAGTCTTGATCAAACGCTGCCAATCGATCTGCTTCTAGTGTATTGCTAACCGCATTGTAGGCGCGCTCGGCAAATTGGTTGTAGTCTTCCCCATCAAGTGCAGACAGCAAACGTTCAGCACCTAGCGCCCAAGTTGTTCGGTCAGTACTGATTGGCCAACTGCCACCAGTGCCTGTATCTTGAACAATTTGCTCACCGTCATATTGTTTATCGGTTGAATCACGGAACGCAGACAATTTGAATTCCAAACCATTTTCAACACGAGTAGGGTTCATCAACGCCAAAGACAAATCAGCCGCATAGGCAAGATCACGCGTCCAAACATAGTGCCATTTAGCACCTGTTTCGAACACTTCTGCTTTAATTGGTTTGTTGTAGTTATAGTTGCCATCTTTGATTTCAGAGACAGCGAGTTGATCGAGTTCTTTAAGAGTTAGCGCAAACAACGCGTCAAACGCAGTGTCACCAGATACAACTCGTGGGCCATCCTGCTCGGTAATCACCATACCTTGATCGAGAGCATCTCGTAACTCAGTTGTCGTTGATATACCAAACTCACGTTGTGCCGCTTTTGGATCGTTGACTGAGAAAGTCACCGTTTCATTACTACCGTCGTAATTAGCGAAGAGTTTGACTTCTTTTACTTGGTGACCTTCGTGCACCATGGCGGGATCAATAATGGCATCAGAATAGTACTTCTCGGCTTCGGCCTGCGTCGCTTTGGTGACCGTCATCGTTGCGCTACTTTCACTGGCAAAGTTCACTGAGAACTTGTAGTACCCTTTATCAGCAAACGTAATTTCCGAGTTACAGTCATTGTTCATGCACGCTTCATTCGTCTCTGGCTTAGGCAGATAGTCTTGAGGCTGGTCAAATACCGCAGGATCTGAAAAGTGTGTGTATTCAATTTGCCAACCCGGATCGGCAATCTTGAATTGGTTACTACCACGAGCGACGCGCAGAACCGTCTCATATTCATTGTTGCCTAAATAGTTAAGCTTAGCGTGTTCGCCGGTTCCCCAATCGCCGTTTAAGCCACGTAAGTACAGGTCAGCAGAAATAATTGGTTTGTCCACTACTTCCGGACTATCTGAATCGGAACCGCAGCCCGATAAACCGATACATGACGCGACAGCAAGCGCAATAATACTTGGTTTCATAGTTATCCCTTAGATTGTTATTTTGGGCGATAGTCTAAGAAACCATTGGTTCAACGAAAAATAGGCGAACCGTAATCAGATATAGATAACATCTATATCCACTAAACCGAACGTGACTGAGATCTACGAAAGGCATTTATCTTCGAATAAATGAGGTTTTAAATTTGTGATTTATAAATATTATTGTGCAAAATACTCCCACTTAAACTATGGGTAACACGTATGGATAAATCACTTCAGCAGTTTTTACTTGTAGCTCGCTGCAAAAGCATCAGTGCAGCTGCAAGGCTAGCAGGGTTAAGCCAACCTACGGTCACCCACAACTTGAAAAAGCTAGAAGACAACCTTGGTGTCATGTTATTTGAACGACACGCAAATGGTATGGAGCTAACCGAGTATGGGCGCATCCTCTATCGTCATAGCAATGCAATGCAGCACGAGTACAACCAGATGATGCAAAGCATTGGTGAACGAAAACAATACCAAGTAGGCAAAATTAAAATGGGAACGGGCGATGCATGGTGGCCTTTGTTTGCCAAACGCGCACTCGACGAGCACCTTGCTCAATCTCCCTCCGCATCTACTCACGTAGAGTTTGGTAATCACCTCGCTTTGATGGATTCGTTAATCAACGAGCAAATCGAATTCTTTATTGGCCATGAGATCGTTGGCCTATCAGAAAAATGTGATGTCACGTTTATCCCTTTGTTTCAAACCGCTGATGACTTCTTTGTTTCACCAAGCCACCCTCTTCTCAGTCAAGTCGTCACAGAGCGAATGCTGCATGAATACCCCGCGCTCTCAGTAACTTATGACGCAAAAAAGTTCAATCACGTCATTGATAATCCCATTCCAAAGCAAAATGAAAGAGAACGCCAGCAACTGGATGATAGACCGACGTACGAAATTGACTCATTACTTGCCAGCATTGATACCCTTAAAGACAGCGTTGCTGTAATGTCCTATACCAGCCATCTGAGTGATTATTTGGAGTCGTTCGGTTTGCAGAAACTAACTATGGAAAAAAAAGCTAAACCGGGAACGGTAGGAATTTATCGTCACCGACGAGAGACCTCGGAATCTCACTTAGCTTTGATCGAAAGAATAACCAAACTGGCGCAGAGTTTAAGTTGAAAATGAACGAGGTGTAACGATGACATACGATGAATTTAATCAATTCTGTGGCTCATTCGCTGCCACTTCCCATGTAGTTCAATGGGGCGATGCGCACGTTTGGAAAGTCGGTGGAAAGGTATTTGCCATTGGCGGTTGGAGTAAAGAAAAGCAGCCTGCATTTACGTTTAAGACCTCCCCTTTAAACTTCGACTTTTTAAGTGATTACGAGGGCTATATTCCTGCGCCATACTT
Organism: Vibrio rotiferianus; assembly: GCF_002214395.1. Lineage (NCBI taxonomy): Bacteria > Pseudomonadati > Pseudomonadota > Gammaproteobacteria > Vibrionales > Vibrionaceae > Vibrio > Vibrio rotiferianus. The sequence continues at coordinate 1,328,607 of NZ_CP018311.1, read as the reverse complement.
TGCAAATCGAGGTATGAAGTGGATTCAACAAACGGAAACCTCCGGACGCCTAGACGAAGAGCTAAAGTACTATTTGTCAGAATCTTATCGATTAGTTGCACTTGGCTTGAGTAAGCGAAAACGCGAAGAATTGGGCATTGAGCTGCCACCAGCGAAGCAATAGTGATGTTTGAAGATAAACTCGTCCAGTTATTGGCGAAGGATCCAATTCGCGTTCAAGCATTGCAATGCGTCCGCTCGCTAAATTTACCAGATTGCTACATTGCTGCTGGCTTTGTTCGAAACTTAGTTTGGGATCACCTTCATCAAAAGCAAAATTCGACACCATTAAACGATCTTGATGTGGTTTATTTCGATCCGAATGAGTTGGACGAACAAGCCTACCTCGAATACGAAGCTCAACTAAACGCCTTAATGCCAGAGCTCAACTGGCAAGTTCGCAATCAAGCAAACATGCACCTAAGGAATGGTGACGAGCCATACCAAAGTACCTTAGATGCAATGAGTTACTGGCCAGAAAAAGAGACAGCGGTCGCTGCCAGATTGAACGAAAAGAACCAGATAGAGTGCATTTCAGCGTTCGGGTTTGAGTCTTTGTTTGAAAGTCAGATTACTTACAATCCCAAGCGAAAATTAGCGCTGTTTCAATCTCGGGTAGAATCCAAAAACTGGCTGATCACATGGCCTCAATTGCAGGTTGCCGTCTAAGTCTTGCTTATTCAGGAAACTGGCTATGGAAGCGCTCAATCAAGAAGTCCAAAAACAAACGAAGTCGCTTGGGTTGATACTGGCGGCTCAGGTAAATCACGTTCAAATCTGCACCTGCAGAAGAGGTCGATGCGTTGAAGTTCTTCATATAGCCATTTAACACCGTCACTAAACGCTGCTGTTTGATGTCTTCTTGTACATCGAGAATCGATTTCAACGCAATACCCGCCCCATCTAACGCCCATTGACGAATCACTTCGCCATCATCAGAAAAACGCTTTGGTACGACGGTAACAACGTTGTGCTGCTCTTCATCTTGAAAGTGCCATGTTTTCAGCTCTTCATTGCTGCGAACCATGGCTAGACAATCGTGCTGAGCTAAATCTTGTGGCGTGATCGGCGTGCCTTTCTTTGCCAAATACTGAGGAGAAGCGCAAAGCACTCGGCGACTGGATGCCAGTTTGCGAGAGATAAGGTTGCTGTCGGCTAGCTCCCCATATCGGATAACGATGTCCAAACCGGACTCAGCTAAGTTGGATAAGTTATCGTTCAAATACAGATAAGGGATCACATCGGGATAGAGCTGACTAAATTCCGACAGTATTGACGAAATATATTGCTTACCAATATCACGAGGAGCCGAGATTTTAAGTGTGCCGCGCACTTCTTTGGTGCCAGTTTGGAGTAAGTTCTCCGTCTCTTTAACGCTGTCGATGATTTCCAAGCATGCCTGATGGTACATAGCACCAGAGTCCGTCAATGAGATATGCCTTGTACTGCGATTAAGTAATTTCACCCCATAACGGTCTTCCAGCGACTGCAATCTTGCCGTTACTGTTGCTGGCGATAAGCCGAGCTCTCTACCCGCCGCTGCCAGCCCTTGGTTCTTCACTATGCTGACAAACAGCGTCATATCCGAAAACTTATCCACATTCCCTCCTCAAATCTCATTATTCGGCTGAGTTGAATAATCAATTCAAATATTACCCAATTATCAAATTTCTTCCAATCAATATACTGGCTCCAACGAAACGAGATTGGAGAAACAAATCATGAAAACAAAAAAAGCTGTTTACGTCGTACTCGGTGGCACATCAGGTATTGGTGCTGAACTTAGCCAACAACTTGCGAGCGACAATGCGGTTGTCCACGTAGCAAGCCGCAAAACAGGGCTAGACATCAGCGATGAACAGTCGGTTTACCACTACTTCGAAACCATTGGTGCTTTTGACCACCTGATCGTCACAGCAGGTTCTTATGCTCCGGCAGGTAAAGTCGTAGACGTGGAAGTTTCCCAAGCAAAATACGCTTTTGATACCAAGTTTTGGGGCGCCATCAACGCGGCGAAACATGGCGCACGCTACATCAAGAAAGGCGGTTCAATCACGCTAACGTCCGGCATGTTATCGCGCAAAGTTGTTGTTAACACCTACGTCAAAACTGCCATCAACGCGGCCATTGAAGCAACCACAAAAGTACTGGCGAAAGAATTGGCTCCGATCAGAGTGAATGCAGTCAGCCCAGGTTTGACCAAAACTGAGGCGTATCAAGGCATGAACGAAGACGACAGAAATGCTATGTACCAACGCACACAAAATAGCTTACCTGTGGGTAAAGTTGGTGAAGCCAGTGACGTTGCAAAAGCTTACTTACTTCTGATTGAAAACAGCTACATGACTGGCGCCGTGATCGATGTTGATGGTGGCGCACTGCTTGGTTAACAACACACGCTTAGCTAACCGCAAATAAAAACAAGGTGTCAGAGTAATAAAAAAGCATGGCACCAATGGGTTCAAACGAAATAAAAAAAGAGACTCCCCCATGAATAAAGAAAAAATGCCGCTGCAGGTATGGATCTTAACGCTTGCAGCTTTTGCTATCGGTACCGCAGAATTTGTTATTGCAGGAATCCTTCCTCAAGTCGCCAACTCTTTGTCCATCACGGAAGGGCAAGCGGGTTACCTAATCAGTGCCTACGCACTTGCCATTGTGTTTGGCGGCCCGCTACTTACGATTTACTTAGCACGCTTTAACAAGAAAGCCGTACTGGCTGGGCTAATGGTGCTGTTTATTATCGGCAACGTACTGTCCGCTTTCGCACCTAACTACTTTGTGTTAATGGTCAGCCGAGTGATCACGGGCTTGGTTCAAGGTCCTTTCTACGGTATCGGAGCCGTGGTCGCGACCAATTTGGTTTCAGAAAAAATGGCAGGTCGTGCGGTCGGACAGATGTTCGCAGGCCTAACATTGGCTAACGTTTTAGGTGTGCCTGGCGGTACTTGGATTGGCTTGCAATTCGGCTGGCACACTACTTTCTTAACCGTTGCCGCTTTTGGTTTAGTGGCTCTGTTCTTCATCACTTCAGTGATCAAATCGACTGGTCATGGGGAAGCAAAAGATGTCAAAGCACAATTAGCTGCGTTCAAAAACCCAATGCTACTTATCAGCCTTGCGATCACCGTATTTGCTTGGTCGGGGTTTATGACTTTGTATGGCTACATCGCCCCTATCGCCATGCACATCACTGGCTTTGGTGAAAGTGCCGTGACTTGGATTTTGGTTATCGTTGGTGTCGGTCTGATTGTCGGCAACACCATGGGTGGTCGTTCATCAGATAAAAACCTACAAAAAGCGTCCATGTTCTGGGCTATCGCGATGATTGTGTCACTGGTACTGGTCGGCCTAACTGTCGACAGCAAAGTGCTGTTTATTGCCACCGCCTTTGTATTTGGTATTGCATCATTCGCTAACGTGCCAGCTATGCAGCTTCGAGTAATGAACCACGGTGGTGAAGGTCAAGAATTAGCAGCGACAGCAAACATCTCGGCGTTCAACTTAGCCAATGCCTTTGGCGGTTTCTTAGGCGGCATGGTGCTCGATAGCCAAATGGGCGCAAGCATGATCCCTTACGCAGCCATCATTGTTCCACTGATTGGTTTGCTATTCATCGCCAAGGCAAACCGCAAAGAAAGCAAACAAACTGAGCTAACACCAAGCTTCAACAACTAATTTCATCCCTACTGGTAGCCCTGACTTAACGCCACCCGAACAAGCGGGGCTACACAATACGAATCGATAGGAAAACACTATGAAACTCTACATTTACGAACATTGCCCATTCAGTGCTCGCGTCCGCTACGTTGCTGGCATGCTGAATATCCAACTCGACGTCATCAATATTGCTTATGACGACGACAAAACCACAACAGACCTGATTGGAACCAAACAAGTACCACTTCTTATCAAAGACAACGGTGAAGTGATGGCAGAAAGCCTAGATATCATCGCTTACTTCCTTGAATTGGCAGCATCAAGCGAAACAAGCCAACCATCTCAACAAGCGCTGGATTGGCAAAAAATTGCGTTTCTTCCACTGCAAAAAGTGGGTTACCCACGTTGGTCAAACATGGATTTACCAGAGTTTGCCACTCAGTCTGCACAGCTCGCTTGGCGCGCGAAAAAGGAAACTGAAGCACTCAATTTTGACACACTTCTGCAAGACACACCAAACATTGCCAAAGAGGTAGAAGCGCTCATCGAACGTGCGAAAAGTGTGTTGAACCTCGACTCTTATCAGCATGTGACTTTGGTAGACGAAGCGATCCTATTTTCTATTTTGCGCGGGTTCTTCAGTGCCACAGAAATCCAATGGGACAACGCCGTGAAAGATTGGATGGAATCGGTAAGCAACAAAACCCAAGTACCACTACTTAAGTAAGGAATCGATCATGAGCAAACTATTTGAACCAACACAGCTGAAACAACTAACTCTGCAAAACCGCGTAGCCATGGCTCCAATGACCCGAGCGCGCACCAGCCAACCGGGAAACATTCCAAACCAAATGATGGCGACTTACTACAAGCAGCGTGCTACCGCAGGCTTAATCATCTCTGAAGCCACCCAGATTTCAGACGATTCGCAAGGTTACTCGTTCACACCAGGCGTCTACACTGATGAACAAGTGGCAGGCTGGAAAACCGTCACTCAAGCAGCAAAAGAGCAAGGCGCAGCGATGTTTTGTCAGTTATGGCATGTTGGCCGTGTATCACACCCGACATTCCAAAGAGGCGAACAGCCTATTGCCCCATCAGCACTAAAACCCATAGAAACCCAAGTGTGGATTGCCGACGAGCAAGGCAATGGCAACATGGTCGATTGTGTAGAGCCACGAGCGATGACTCAAGCCGATATTGACCGTGTAGTGAGTGATTTCGCCTATGCTGCGAAACGTGCGATTGAAGCAGGCTTCGATGGCGTTGAAATCCACGGCGGTAATGGTTACCTGATTGACCAGTTCCTACGTACCAATTCAAACCACAGAACTGATAACTACGGCGGAACTCGCGAAAACCGACTTCGCTTTTTGTTAGAAGTGGTCGATGCGGTTAGCGAAGCCATTGGTGCCAACAAAGTGGGAGTACGACTCGCACCTTTCATCACTTTCAAGGACATGAACTGCCCAGACATTGTGCCAACCATCCTCGATGCATCGAAACAACTTCAAGCTCGTGATATTGCGTACTTACACTTGTCTGAAGCAGATTGGGACGACGCACCAGTGATTCCAGAAAGCTTCCGCATCGAGCTGTGCAAATACTTCACCAATACGATTATCGTGGCTGGCAGTTACACCCAAGAGCGTGCTGACGAGGTGCTTGAGAAAGGCTATGCGGATTTAGTCGCGTTTGGACGCCCGTTTGTTTCTAACCCAGACTTGGTGGCGCGCTTACAGCACAAACAACCTCTGGCTGAACTGGATGGCTCAACACTATTTGGTGGTAATGAACACGGCTATACAGATTACCCAGCGCTTGGTTGAGAGACTTTACCCACTTCTGATAGCGATTAATAGCGTGCCGTATTTCTCAGATTAATCAGTTGCTATCCCATAAAGGGAAAAGCGCAACGCAGCTCAACGTTTTCTTAAGTTTGAGTGTAATAAACTGACTGCATATTAAGAATGCAAGTTTAGGAGAGCGCTCGTGTCTGATGAAACTACAAAACAAGAAGTGACGGTTGTTGATATTAAAATGCCATTTATGTCGATGGTGATCTTTATGGTCAAGTTCGCTATCGCTTCAATCCCGGCGATGATCATTCTAGGTATTATTTTCAGTATCTTAGGGGCACTTTTCGGAGGGATGTTCCACGGTATGGGCCACATGTAACCAACTAATCCAAAAATAAAAACACTCTCCATACTTTACTCATGGAGAGTGTTTCTTTTTAATCCACCAGCACTAAAGAATCTAAGATACCTTTGCCGCTGTGGATGCCACCTTCGTTTTCACTGGCTGGTTTACTGCGAATCAAATAGCCCGCGTAGCCATCCAATTGCGTTACAGGTTCACCTTGATAGTGCGCCGTGAATAAACCAATTTCACTCACAAGGTCCGTCACCACGCTCTGCTGTGCATCACGCACTGCAATCGTTGGTATTTCTCTTTCATGCGGATACAAACGCTGCATCAAGGCCCAAGCACTGTATTGCTCTTGCGGCAGTCGACTCAGCTGTTTAGCAATATCGTCACCAAAGATACAGTGACCACCGCCCTCACCTTGGTTCTTCAATACCCATTCGTTTTTGTTACCAGAAGCAGCAAACCATTTAATCGTGTCAGTGTTAATTGGCTTCATCTCTGCCAATACGCTTTTGACTAACTCGGCTTCTTCAAGATTGAGTCCCCAGCGCTGATACTCACTTGCTGGCATCATGGTTAACAGCATTTGCATTGATTTGCTGGTCGCTAACTGTTGGCTGATAGTTGCATTCATCGCCACGTAGTGCTTTTCCATGAACAAACGAGTCTGACTCAAGGTATGGCAACAGATTGGTTCGTTCAGCTCTGGCGAGAAGTAATCCATATATTGATAACCAGCACGTAAGTACACAACGTCAAGACCGCCAATGTTATCTAACAAGAGGCGTTGCTTGTCGCCGCTCGATAGCTGTGAACTTAGCTGCTCAAAGGTACGTCTTACTGTGCGAACGCCAAGCTTCTGCAATTCCACTTCGAGCAAGTGTTGGTCATACACATTGTCTTCGTTTTTCTGCACCACCATCAGAAACGTCGGCGCGCCTTCTTCATTAAAATGCGCTTTGACTTTTCTCGCGGCAGTGGCAATGCCAAGCGCAAGTTGCTGCATGCCTTGGTTATCGGCTGGTGTTGCCGTTTTATCCTCTAACCATTGTTGGTAAATGCTGTCCCACTGTGAGCTTAAGAATTGATGCAGCTCTGTGGCACGCTGACCAAAAGGCGCCATCCCAGCCGCAATGCCATTAAACTCGATCACTTTCGCACCGTGTTGACGATCATCCATAAAGTCGGTGCGCATTAACAACAGCGGTTGGCGCGCAGCTTCATGGTGAACCTCTTTATGCAGCTCCAATAAACGTTCAAAGAAAGTATCGGCTTTGCCTAGCTCGGCTAGGGAGGTTTGCAGGAATTCATAATCCTCAGACACATGACTGATCAGCTTGGCGATCAACGGCGTCACTTTCTTCAAATGTGCGAATACATCACGCTCTATCGTCATTGGCGCAAAGCTAAAAGGACAGTGTCTTGCGGTGTTATCTGCTTGACGAAATGCCACGCCGTGCATGATTGCCCACTCACAAGCTTCTTCAATCACTTGTTGCGGGATGGTTTGTTTGTCTGAGGTACTCATGTTTTTGCTTCAAAATTTTTCGCCTAATGTACTTAAGACGCTGGAAGTTGCAATAAGACGCACACTTTCTCGATTTATTTTTCGTTTTTTTGCTCAACAAAGCGCCGAGTCATATCCCGCCGTATGCTTATACTCAAGTAACCTCGAGGTGCTTGGTTCAGCGAGAATGACTTGGTTTGAAGGCGAGGCAACAATTTGAAGATCTAGTGATTCTAAATCAATAATTGTTAACGAAGCATACTAACCAAGACAACTCGCCCTTCGGGAGCGTGTCACTGAAGCAATTTCTTCGTCAAACAACTTGGAAAGAGCTAACTATTCCGCTTCGTTGTTTTCCTCGAACTTGAATCAGTGACAACGCTCTGAATCCTGCACCTTGAAGTCACTTGAGTATATCCCTCTTTATTTGCGGCGGATGACTGGTTAAAATGCACAAAATTGCGCACTAACTGGATAGATCATGGCAAAACTTACCCTTCAAGAGCAGATGCTAAAAGCAGGCTTGGTTAACGAGAAAAAACTGAAGAAAGCGAAGAAAGGCTCTAAAAAATCACGCGTTCAAGCTCGCGAAGTAAAAGCGGCGGTTGAAGAGAACAAACGTCAGCAGTTAGAACGTGACAAGCAATTGAGCGAGCAACAAAACGCAGAGCGCTTGAACAAAGAAATTAAAGCGCAAATCAACCAACTGATTGAAATGAACAAGGTTGATTTGAAAGATGGCGACATCAAATACAACTTCACACACGGTACACTTGTGAAGTCGCTTTACGTTGATTCAATCATTCGTGATCAATTGATCAAAGGCATCTTGGCGATTGCGATTGTCGGTGAGAGCTATGTGGTTATTCCTCGTCCTGTTGCGAACAAGATTGCTCAGCGTGATGAATCTGTGATCATCGAACAGAAAGAACCAGAAGCAGACATCCCTGCAGAAGATGACCCGTACGCAGATTTCGTCGTACCAGACGATTTGATGTGGTAAGAGTACCTCAATTTATAATAAGAAAGGCCGCTGTCTAAGCGGCCTTTTTTCTTCCCGAGATGCATTAAAATCTAAAAACAGTGTCTTTACTGCTCTTCAATATCAGCATGAAGTTGCTTGATTCTTGCTTGAAGCCTTGGTGCTAAATTCTGCATCATAGTTTGGCTTAAAATCATCGACTCCTGAGTCACTTGAGGCATCTTCTTCAAAATGCTCTGACCCTCGTCCGTTTGATAGAAAGCCAGCATTGCTGAAATCTCAGCTTCAGTAAACTGTCTCATGTAGACATCCATTGTCATAGGCTTAAGTTTAGCCCAACTCACTTCCTCTCTAAGCATCTGGTTAACATCTTGGTAGTACTGCTCAATGATGGCTTGCTTCGACTCTGAGACGTTGAGCTCTTTGGAGGCTTGAATAGTGACCTCATTCACCTGGGCATGAATTGTTTCAACAATCGCATCCATGTCCATAATCTCTAGCAGTTCACTGAGTTTTTCTAATTTGGTTTCTTCTGAAGCCATTACATGTAACGGCAACACAAGCAACAGAGCTAATACCAACTTCCTCATCACTCTATCTCATCCTCTAAAGCTATTGATATTTCTAAAATATTCACGTAATTGCTTAAACAGGTATGACTTTATAAGTTCGTGAGCAACATTGCACTACTGCTGATCACAATAACGGATTTCCTCACTAAATAAGCCAAGATAAATGACTACCAGCACCGTAAACGTGTTCAATGTGCTCTTTCAAAGCATCTCTGCCTCAAAGCGCGCCGTTCGCGCTTGCGCGATGGTACAGTTTGTTTCTGACATCAACTCTGCCAAAGTAATATTTGGGTTTTCTGATACCAATCTAACGAGCTTGGCTTCCAAAGGTTCGAGCTTATCGCTGTGTTTGGTGAGACCAACTTCTATTTTGCTGATCATAAATCGCATCGGCTCAGCTTCTTCGACCCTAATGTGATCGAGAAACGCTTTCAAATCCAAAGCCTCACCAGTAATTTGCCAATTACGTGAACGTCGGATGCGCTTCAGTTCGCACTTTTTCTCCACCGCAATTGCTTTAGCCCGCTTAGCATTATCACCACCAATTCGGTGTATTAAAGATGGTAGAGGGATGGTAATGGTTGTGTCTTTCAATATATTACACCTCTACTACCGATACATTCTCACCCACCCACTTCAATAACTGTTTTGCGGCTTTGGACAGCACTTGGTTTTGGCGCACTATGTAGCCAAAATCAGTGTTGGGAAAACTGGGTAATGGCGTGACTTCTCGCGAGAGTTTCAACCTTGGGTCGAGGGAGAAATCAGGCACAATCGCCGTTCCAAAGCCAGCTTCGGCCCAGTCGATTTGCGCCTCTACGCTACCGACTTCCATCACCCTGTGTTTAGGTAATTTCAATTCAGGCAAAGAGGCATCAATCAACTCGCGCGTTCGGGTGTCGTGACCGAGCAAGATCAATGTTTGGTTCTCTTCACTGTTTTCTCGCCAATCAAAGATGTTATCGCCGAAAGCGCACCAATGGATTTGTGTGAGCGGAGTGAAGTGCAGTGGTTGGCTTTCTTTCTGTGCAATAACAAAACCAATGTCAGCTCGGGCACTTTTTACTAAATCTACCGCTTGTGATGAAGTGGTGTTGAACAGTGCTAAGTCGATACCAGGATATTCATTTTTAAATTGTTGGAATGGTTTGATAAGCAACAGGCGCGAGACAATATCACTCGCCGCAATCGAGAGTGTCCCTTGCGTTAAGTCATTGATGGCGTTGAGATCGGATTGGCAGATTTGCAGCTCATTCAGCATGTGCTGTGCGGTGTCTAACAAACGCTTTCCGGCTTGGGTCAATTGCACAGGGTTACGTTCAATCAACTTAGCCCGCGTCGCTTGCTCAAGCTGTTTGATATGAAGACTCACATTTGGCTGCGTCATGTGCAGTTCAATCGCTGTTTTTCCGAAATGTTTTACTTCTGCCAAGGTGACAAAGGTGCGTAACCAGTTCAAATCTAACATAGAAAATTACCCGATATGATTTCCTTATTAAGTTAATGAGTATAATTAATTTCTCTTATTCATGCGAGCATCCTAAGATTTTCCGGTCTGTTTTTGGAGAATGAATTATGTCGTCTATCGTTGTTGTGGGTGCAAACTGGGGTGATGAAGGCAAAGGCCGCATCGTTGACTTTTTGGCAGAGCAAGCTTCTGCAAGCATTCGTTTCCAAGGTGGTAACAACGCGGGTCACACCGTAGTTAACGACCTAGGTACGTTCAAGCTGCACCAGCTACCAAGTGGCGTTTTCAACCCTGACTGTTTGGCAGTTTTAGGTCCGGGTATGGTTATCAGCCCTGCGTCGCTGTCTCAGGAGATTGCGGAAGTTGAAGAAGCGGGCGTGAAAGTGAAAATGTGCATCTCTGATCGCGCAACACTGTGTCTACCTCTACACGCACTAGAAGATACGCTAGAAGAACAACGCTTAGGCGACAACGCATACGGTTCAACTCGTCAGGGTATTGCCCCTGCATACGGTGACCGTGTGATGAAAAAAGGCATCCTAGTTGGTTGGTTGAAACAACCAGAAGTTCTGGTAGAACGCATCAAGTTCTGGATGGACTGGAAACTTCCTCAACTACGTGCCCTTTACCCAACATTCGAATTCGAGCAAACCGCTGAAGAAATGGCGAACTGGTTGCTGGAAGTGTCTGCCCCATGGCGTGATGCTATCTGCAACGTAACGCTGCCGCTAAAAGAGCTGCAAGCAAAAGACCAAACTCTACTGTTCGAAGCACAACTAGGTGCGGGCCGTGACCTTGTTTACGGTGAGTACCCATGGACAACATCTTCAAACGTTGTGTCTATGTACGCAGGTATCGGTAGTGGTCTTCCTGCTCTGCGTCCAGAGCGTGTTATTGCAGTAGCAAAAGCGTTCAGCTCATCAGTAGGTACTGGTACGCTAATCACCGCAATGGAAGAGCAAGATGCATTCCGTGAACTAGCGGGTGAGTTCGGTGCAACAACAGGCCGTCCACGTGACATGGGTTACTTCGATGCAGTAGCAACGAAGAACGGTGTTGAGCTTCAAGCAGCGACTGAAATCGCACTGACAAAAGTGGACTGTCTGACTGGTCTTAAAGATCTAAAAATCTGTGTTGGTTACGAAGGCGAGCACAGCGAAAACCCAATTTGGCCTCAAACGGCTGCACTAGCACCAATCTACGAGAAGATGGAAAGCTGGAGCGAAGACATTACTGGTTGTCGTAAATTCGAAGAGCTACCAGTCGCGGCACAAAAATACGTTCTACGTATTGAAGAACTAATGGGCGTACCAGTGAAGATGGTATCGGTCGGTCCTGGTCGTGAACAAATGATTATGCGCTAAGACGTGGAATAACACGTCTATATCCAAGTTACAGTAAGTGCTTGGTTATATTAGCAAGCGGCTTTTATCTTTTCCGGGGTAAAGCCGCTTTTTTTATAACCAAATATCTCTAGCTAAATTTTTTATAAGATCGGGCTCACATTCTACGTAGAATAATTCCTAAATTTGAGACGCTTCATATAGCTTTGTGTAAATTTTCGATTTTGCTTCCAAATTCTTGTGAATTATCATCTTCTTACTCGTACTTATCGCGGCTTTGGTGACAACTTTAAGATGCTTATTGTCGCGGTGATATCTTTCTCCGTTACCATGTTGGCAATGATTCCAATCGCCAATCAACATCACAAGAGCCTCACTTTAACTGCCGTTTCTCAGATAGAATCTGAATTGTTATCGAGTATCGATCAGTTAAGTTATTTACTCGAAGATGATTTCTATGAGCAAAGCTGCGACCACTTAATCTACGAATTACGAAGTAGCATTTTCAGTCTAGGTATGGCTAAGGAAGCGGCTACGTTCGACGCTAATGGTAAAGTGCGCTGCACCAGCAGTGAGCGCGCACCATCCTTCCACATATACAAAACGATACTAGCCCGCCTCGCGGAGAGTGAATCACATGTCACTCTATCGTACACGCGTAGTGCCTTAATCCCAGATAAAACCTTGATTTTATTATTCTCTCGCTACAATGGGAGAGGAGTAAGCGTTCTTTACCCCAAAGAATATCTCGTTGAAATGGTAGAAGATATTTTTAGCTTTGGTGATATGGATTATCGAATCGATGTAATTGGCCGAACGGTGAAAAGCGCGAAAGGCAAAGAGCCAATCAGAATTGAAGAAATTGAGTCATCCGTTTTTCCGCTTAAAGTCTTCTCTTGCGTTGGGATAAATTTCTACTTTACCTACCTCCTGAGTAAGCTTTGGATTGGGTTATTGGCAATGACATTTTGCATGCTTGCTTACCTGATGTATTCCGCGAGAAAAGTGGAGCAAAACAGCTTAGAGTTTTCTTTGGCTAAAGCGATAAAAAACAAAAACCTAACGGTCCACTTTCAGCCTATTGTTGATCAAAGAGACAACAAAGTTATCGGTGGTGAGTCACTGGTAAGATGGATTGATCCAGTTCAAGGGTTTATTTCGCCTGGAATCTTCATACCCTTAGCGGAAAAAGTCGGCCTGATCGACAAGATCACCTACTTAGTGCTAGAGAGAGCGGCCTTGTTAATAGAGAAAAACAAATCCCATTTCCAAGACCGCTACATCAGCGTGAATATTAGCCGATCCCTTATTTTACGAGCCGACTTTATCAATGAAATTGAAGCTCGGCTGAGATTCAGACACTTTATTTGTGAGAGATTGGTATTCGAAATAACGGAAGAGGCGATATTTTCTGAGTCTGAGCTATCAACACTAAAAAAACACCTCAACAGCTTATCTCAGCTAGGGATACGAATCGCGATTGACGATTTTGGAACTGGATACTCAGGGCTAGATTTTATCACTCAGTATTCTTTTGACATCATCAAAATCGATCGCGTCTTTGTCAATAACTTGAATGACAGTCAAACCATACGACCTTTACTCGAATCTATGCGCACACTAGCAACAACACTTAATATGTCTGTTGTTGTGGAAGGGGTTGAGGAAGAATCGCAACTAATGGTTTTACGCCAATTAGGCTTTTACAACATCCAAGGCTTCTATTTCTCGAAACCTATCCCTCACGATAAGTTTATGACATTTGTTGAGCAAAGCGACAAAGTCGCGGACTCAATTAAGAGCGTAAACTGTTAGACAAAAGAGCGCTCTGCGCGCTCTTTTGCTATGGGTCTGATTAACCAAACAAGCGACGCTTCATCCCTGCCCTTTCAAGAATTCGCGTGGTGATCTCTTCCACCGACAAAGACGAAGTGTTGATGTAAGGAATTGCTTCCCGTCTAAACAGCGCTTCTACCGTATCAAGCTCCAATTTACATTGCTCTGTGCTCGCGTATTCACTGCCTGACAATCGGTTCTCACGGATCTCATTCAAACGTTCTGGGTTAATGGTTAAACCAAACAGTTTGTGTCGATGGATTTCAAACTCCGGCAATAAACGCATCATCTTGACGTCTTCAGCGATAAACGGGTAATTCACCACACGTAAACCAAACTGCATCGCCATATAAAGACTGGTCGGTGTTTTGCCACTGCGTGACACGCCAAGGAGAATAATATCGGCCTCATCCAAGCCTTTAAGCGTGATGCCATCATCGTGAGCCAAGGTGTATTCAATCGCCGCAATACGGTCGAAATAGGTGTCCGAATCTTTGCTTACGCTACGTGAGCGCTGCATCTTTGGTTGTGGCGCCATCTGAATGTCATCTTGCACCTTCTGCACAATGCTTTCTAGCACGTCATAGCTGTAGGCTGGAGCTTGTATAAGCATCTCACGGATTTCTGGTACAACAATCGAAAAGAAAACCAAAGGCTTCACGCCATCACGTTGGTAGGAAATCTCGATTTCTTTGATGACATCGGCCACTTTGTCTTCACTTTCAACAAAAGGAAAGGTTTTTTCATTAGGAATAAAGGAAAACTGACCCAGAACAACATGGCCTAATGTCTCACATGTTATCGCCGTTCCGTCAGAAACATAGAATACATCACGACTTTGGTTATTTATTTGCATTTTAGTTTAATTTTTCAAATTCATTTGAGTAGGATGGTTTACATAATATTAATAAATGAGTTTGGCTTGCAATTGCGTGCCCCACAGCTTTGGAAATTCTTCTGAGTTTTTTTAAGCTAAGACGTAATCGTTTGCCTTTCATATCAACCACGAAAAGTGTTGATAGATGTTTGCGTCGGAAAATTCGTTTAAGCCCTAGTTGGGAAGTTGTAGTTAATGCCCCTTATCTACAATGGCTGCTAGTCAGCTCGATACTGCGTCTTCAATGACATTGACCTGCAAGGATGCTCAACTGCTGCTCGAGGTTGGTATAAATCCCTACAAAGCTGCAATGTTTCTGGAGAAAGACATGCAAAAGAACACCCTCTGGTTCAATGGCCTATCCATGGATGATGTCGACAAAGTCGGCGGTAAAAATGCTTCACTTGGTGAAATGGTTTCTAACCTAGCCAATGTTGGTGTATCGGTACCAAACGGTTTTGCGACAACCTCGTATGCGTTTAATCAATTCCTTGACTATGAAGGTTTGGATGAACGTATTCACCAACTACTCGATGAACTGGACGTTGATGATGTAGAAGCCCTGCGTAAGACAGGTGCCACCATTCGTCAATGGGTATTAGAAGCCCCGTTCCCAGCGGATCTTGAACAAGATATCCGTGATAACTATAAAGAACTGACAGACAATCATCCTGAGATTTCTGTTGCCGTTCGCTCTTCTGCAACTGCAGAGGATCTACCGGACGCGTCATTTGCGGGTCAGCAAGAGACGTTCCTAAACGTAAAAGGCATTGATGCCGTTCTAGAAGCGACTAAGCACGTTTACGCTTCCCTGTTCAATGATCGTGCTATCTCGTACCGTGTACACCAAGGCTTTGACCACCGTGGCATCTCGCTATCGGCAGGTATTCAACGCATGGTGCGCTCTGACATTGCATCCTCTGGTGTAATGTTCACCCTAGATACCGAGTCTGGCTTCGACCAGGTGGTGTTCATCACCTCTTCTTGGGGCTTGGGTGAAATGGTGGTTCAGGGTGCGGTTAACCCTGATGAATTCTACGTCCACAAACCAATGCTTGAAGCGGGTCAACACCCAATCGTTAAAAAGACCTTTGGCTCTAAGCAGATCAAAATGATCTATTCAGACCGTCAAGAAATCGGTAAGCAAGTTGAGATCATCGATACCTCAGTGGAAGAGCGCAACGCCTTCTCTCTGAATGATGAAGAGATCAAAGAACTCGCGAAGCAAGCTATGATCATTGAGAAGCACTACCAACGTCCGATGGACATTGAGTGGG
Organism: Vibrio rotiferianus; assembly: GCF_002214395.1. Classification (NCBI taxonomy): domain Bacteria; kingdom Pseudomonadati; phylum Pseudomonadota; class Gammaproteobacteria; order Vibrionales; family Vibrionaceae; genus Vibrio; species Vibrio rotiferianus. The sequence continues at coordinate 1,312,895 of NZ_CP018311.1, read as the reverse complement.
CAAAAGATGGTATCGACGGCAAGCTATACATCGTACAGGCGCGCCCAGAGACAGTATGTTCTCAAAGCGAGCAAAACGTGATTGAACGTTACGAGCTCAGCAACAAAGCAGACGTTTTGGTTGAAGGTCGTGCAATTGGTCAACGTATTGGTAAAGGTCCAGTGCGTTTGGTGGACTCTCTAGACCAAATGTCATTGGTCCAAGACGGTGATGTGCTGGTGACAGACATGACCGACCCAGATTGGGAGCCAGTGATGAAGAAGGCGTCTGCGATTGTTACTAACCGTGGCGGCCGCACTTGTCACGCAGCCATCATCGCACGTGAGCTTGGTATTCCTGCAATCGTAGGTTGTGGTGACGCCACCAACAAGCTAACCGACAGCGAGACAGTGACCGTATCTTGTGCAGAAGGTGAAACTGGCTACGTCTACCAAGGCGAGCTAGATTTCGAAATCAAACGCTCTGCGGTCGATGAACTTCCACTGCTACCAACCAAAGTAATGATGAACGTGGGTAACCCAGACCGTGCATTCGACTTCGCTCAGATTCCAAACGAAGGTGTGGGTCTTGCGCGTCTTGAGTTCATCATCAACAAGATGATTGGTATTCACCCGAAAGCGCTGCTGAACTTCGATACGCAAAGTGACGAGCTAAAAGCAGAAATTACTGAGCGTATCCGTGGTTACAAAGATCCAATCGATTTCTACGTTAGCAAGCTTACCGAAGGCATTGCGACTATCGCGTCTGCATTCTGGCCAAAACGCGTTATCGTTCGTATGTCTGATTTCAAGTCGAACGAGTACAGCAACTTGGTTGGCGGTAAAGGTTATGAACCACATGAAGAGAACCCGATGCTGGGCTTCCGTGGTGCATCTCGCTACATTTCTCCAGTGTTTGAAGACTGCTTCGAGCTAGAAACTCAGGCAATCAAACGCGTTCGTAACGAGATGGGTTTGAAAAACGTTGAAATCATGATCCCATTCGTTCGTACACCAAGCGAAGCGGCATCAGTTATCGACTTGCTGGCTAAGTTCGACCTACGCCGTGGTGACCAAGGTCTGAAAGTCATCATGATGTGTGAGCTGCCGTCAAACGCAGTACTTGCTGACGAGTTCTTGAAGTACTTCGATGGCTTCTCTATCGGTTCGAACGACATGACTCAGCTTACACTTGGTCTTGACCGTGACTCTGGCGACGTTGCTCACCTATTCGATGAGCGTAACCCAGCGGTTAAAGCCATGCTGCAAATGGCGATCGACGCGGCAACCAAAGCGGGCAAATACGTCGGTATCTGTGGTCAAGGCCCATCAGACCATGAAGATCTTGCTGAATGGTTAATGGAACAGGGCATCAGCTCTGTGTCACTCAACCCAGACACCGTTATCGATACTTGGTTGCAACTAGGTAACGTGAGCAAGTAAAGCGAGCCTTTCTAACTTGTAATACGAAGCCCTCAAGCTCCTGAGTTTGAGGGCTTTTTCTTTGCTTGCCATGTCAAAGCTATGTGAGTTCGTGACCACAATCCCAAGCTATGTCTTCCTTATATTCTCCCCCTTCCCTTTTTCACCTAAAATTAAAGCACACCTATTTCATAGAAGAATGGATATATGAAAAAGCCTCTTGCTCTTATCACTGCCTTAGTCATGCTCACTTCTCCGGCTTATGCCGACTGGGACGACATTTCTAACAGCCTTTCAGACTTAGGGGAGGCAGTTTCGGATACGGCGAAGGAGACGTGGGACAGCACCAAAGAATTCTCAAAACAAGCATGGGAAGATTTTACTAATTGGTCAGAAGATGCGATTAACACCGCTGGCGAATGGACGGATGCAAGTATTGAAACCAGTAAAGAGTGGATCGACGAAGCCGACAAGAAAATTGATGAGCTGATGGAAGGTGATACGCCAGAAGAAGCGCGCCAAGCGATTGATTTGATGGCGGATAGCACCTTGCTCAAACTGTTTAATGAGAAACCTGAAGCCAAAATGCTCTACGACAAAGCTTACGGTTACGCGGTGTTTGATTCACGCAAACTGTCGCTGATGTTCCATACCAACTCCGGCTCTGGTGTTGCAGTCAACAAGTCGACGGATAAGCGCACTTACATGAATATGTTTGGTGCGGGTGTTGCCCTTGGTGTTGGCGGTAAGTTCTACCAACAAGTCGTGCTGTTTGAGAAAGAAAAAGACTTCAACACCTTTGTTGAGGAAGGCTGGGAAGCATCGAGCGAAGCTTCTTTAGTCGCTGGTGAAGATGGTGAAGAAATGACAGCACAGTTCAACAGCGGCGTGGCGGTATATCAGTTAAACACAACAGGCTTGTTGGTTGATGCTAACATTTCTGGCTCGAAATACTGGGTCAACAAAGAGCTGACCGATTCGCAGTAATCGCTTAGTGACAATGATTTATTGATGGGGAGCACAACGCTCCCCTTTTTGATCACTTTGGGATATTTGTCTATTGCGTTATGCTTATCTCACCCTTTATCGAACTCTCGAATCCCCATGCCGAACGACGCATTCAACACTCAAATTGCAGAAACAATTTCTGCGCTTAACTCAACAAGCTTTACGCCTAAACTGATGCGCGTTATTGCTTCGTTATTGAGTTTTGATTGTGCGGTGATCCTCGGCTACCGCGAAGGCAAGCACCCTATCTATCTGTATGATTCGATTGAGAATGAACGCGAGCTTTTGTTCCAGCGTTATCTCACCACCTCTTTTCAAAACGACCCGTTTTACCAGAAGCTTAACACGAGCAAAGAGCAAGGCATTTTTACGCTCAAAGATGTCGTAGGCAAAGACGTCGCGCGTAACGATCTCGATTACCAAGCCTACTGTGAGCAGTTTTACCATCAAACGGGTTGGAAGGATGAACTCAGCATGCTGATAGAAATCGAACCGACGCGTTGGGTGATGCTCTACTTCGGTTTTATGCAGGACGATAAGCGCTTCACCAAGCCTCAAGTCACCAAGCTTAAATCTTACTTCGCGATTATTCAGTCTTTGTGCCAACAGCACTGGAAACAGACTGAGTTTACACTCGCCGAACCAGTCTTCAGCCCTAACGCTTATTCAGGACAAATGCGTGACGCGATTAAATCTGCACTGGCATCTTTTGGTGAAACTGTCCTCACCAAACGAGAGCAGGAAATCGCGGCATTGATCGTGCAGGGCTATGACAGCAAAGAGATTGCAACGCAGCTAGATGTTAAGGAAGGCACAGTGAAGAACCACCGTAAACGCATCTACGCGCAGCTGAATGTCGCATCGCTAAGCGAGCTCTTTCAGTTGTTTCTCAACCACCTGATCACTCAATCAAGATAACAAACTGTCCCTTTAGGGATATATCTCGATTCCGCATCGCCTTTTAATCTGAATACAACCAAACCAGACAAAGATAAGACGATGACACTGATAGAAGATTTACAAGCTCGCGGTTTGATTGCCCAAGCGAGTGATTTAGACCAAGTTCAACAACTGCTATCTGAGCCACAAACCTTGTACTGCGGTTTCGATCCAACCGCAGGTAGCTTGCACATTGGCCACCTTGTTCCACTGATTATGCTCAAACGTTTTCAAGATGCAGGACACCAAGCCATCGCTCTGATTGGTGGTGCGACCGGTATGATTGGTGACCCGAGTTTTAAAGCCACAGAGCGAAGCTTAAACTCAGAAGAGACCGTAACGGGTTGGGTGAAAGATCTGTCGAATCAAATTCAACAGTTGATGAATAACCAAGTCAGCAAGCCAATGATCATGGTAAACAATGCGGACTGGGTGAAGCAGATTAACGTGATCGACTTCTTCCGCGATGTGGGTAAACACTTCTCCGTGAATACCATGATCAGCCGAGAGTCGGTGAAGCAACGCTTGCAACGCCCAGATCAAGGCATCTCATTTACTGAATTCAGTTACGCACTGCTGCAATCTTACGACTTCGCAGAATTAAACCGTCAGTACGGCTGTCGTTTGCAAATCGGTGGTAATGACCAATGGGGCAACATTGTCAGCGGCATCGACCTTACTCGCCGTCAAAATGGAGAACAAGTATTTGGCTTAACCTTACCTTTGATCACCAAATCTGACGGCACTAAGTTTGGTAAAACCGAAGGTGGTGCAGTGTGGTTAGATCCAAGTAAGACCTCGCCTTACGCTTTCTACCAATTCTGGTTATCCGCGGAAGATGCCGATGTTTACCACTTCCTGCGCTACTACACCTTCTTGAACTGCGATGAGATTGCTGCGATTGAGGCACAAGACAAAGAGAGCAAAGGCAAACCGCAAGCACAACGTATCTTAGCAGAGGAAATGACGCGCTTTGTCCATGGTGAAGAAGGCTTAGCAAGTGCAGAGCGAATCACTCAAGCACTATTTAGTGGCAATGTGCAACAACTAAGTTTGAGCGAGCTAAAGCAGTTGGAACTCGATGGCTTACCAAGCATGCTAAGTGCCGATCAAGACTTGGTCGAACTTCTGGTTGAATCAGGCTTAGCCAACTCCAAGCGCATTGCTCGTGAGCTTATTGGCAACAACGCCATCAGTGTGAACGGCGAGAAAGTTGATGCAGAAAGCCCAAGTTTGAACTTCCCACTGTTTGACCAATACTGGTTGCTTCAACGCGGTAAAAAGCACTTCTGCTTAGTGAAACGCATCGAGGGTTAATCGCTCCCATCTAACTACCTTCAACCTAGCTAGACCAACTAAACGCGAGCCAAAGTGCTCGCATTTTTGATTCCCTATTTTGTGAAGCCAAAAGCTAACTTTAGAGTGCATGCCCGTTATAGTGTTGTTCTTCAAACACAACAAAATATAACAACAGCACAAAACCATGATCAGACACATTCTACTCATCAAATTTCAAGCTTCTGCCACCAGCGACAAAATCCAACAATTGCGAGAACTATTCGAAGCTATGCCAACGAAAGTGGAAGGCGTAACCGACGTTGAATGGGGCTTAAACAACAGCCCAGAAGGTAAAAACAAAGACTACACACACGCTGTGATGATGACGTTTGCCGATGAAGCGGGTCGTCAGAATTATCTGCCTCACCCAGAGCACGATGCGTTGAAAGAGGTGTTTAGACCACTGCTTAAAGACGTCATCGTGTTTGATTACGAAATCTGAATCTCTCAGGTAAGTATCCGGACAAATAAAAAGCCACCACGACAATTTTCATCATGGTGGCTTTTAGGGTTACTTCACGTGTTTAAAGTTTGGCAGAATCGTTTCTGGTTTCTGCTCAACAAACGCCTTGCTTGGTGAGTAAGCACGGAAGTACACAAACCAGTTTTCATCTGGTCGAGTTTGTACCCAGTTTGCTTCATTCACACCTTCTGGCTTAGTTGGTGAGAAATGGAACGTGTAGTTCCCGTCTGCATCTTTCACTGTGCCCGGAACGTTTGAGCCCACATCGGCACGTTGAATATTGTTATCGATGATGGCGCGGTTTTCCACGTTGTACACCGTGATGGTCCAGAACAAATCGGCGTAGTTCACATCGCCATCTAAAGTTAGCGTGTAGTGATTGCTACCATTTAGGCCATAGCCTTCTCCGTCACGATAGTTATCAAGGTATATCTGACCCCAGCCACCATTTTCAAAACCATGCATCGCAATATCGTTCGTCACCGCTTCATAAAACCATGCCGCGCGACCATCGAGATCCATGCCATAAGCGCGATCTTGGTTTGGTGTTGATGCTGTTGCAACTTCCCAACGGTTCCCTTCAGGCCCGTATTCTGATTGATGTAAGCGACCCGTTTTGTTGAAGTCGATATTCTTAGTCATTGCCTCACCAAGCACTACCGCTTCTTTCATGATCTTCACTTGCTCGGCATTTGGTTCGAAAGGTTTATCCTTCTCAATACCCAATGGACGCAACATGTCATGCATCATGCGATCGCGTTCTGCAACAGGTTCTGTTTGAATGGCTTCGTTGAGCACTTGCCAAAACTCCATACCACGTGGGTGTTTCGCATCGAGACCTTTTTTCGGGAAGTTAACACCTCGATCACTAAGGGGTTTGCCATCCAGATGCGTGATAGACATCGACTCCAAGTCCATCATGCGCTGTTTCTCGGTTTTCGCCATTAAACGCACACCAAAGAAGACATAGTTGGTATCCGATTCAAGTACCACCGCATCTTTTGGTAGGTTCTTTGGTGTTTCGCTGCCCTTAGCTTTTATCACGTATGTGCCTGGTTTGGTCATTTGTGCAATGCCAATCTGCCACATGGTATGCACCGCGCCACGCAGTTCATCGGTCGGGATGTTCACCACTACGGGCTCTTTCTCTACGTTAAACCATGTAATCGCGTAAGGCGTTGAGGTGTTGTAAGTTAGGCCGCCCAATTTAGACTGATGCGATGCCACATAAGTAATTTGGCCATCTTCTGAGCCCATTTTTTCATACGCCACCTTCCACGCGTAGTTAGACGTCAGCGGAATAGACCAAATGTAAGCTTGTGTCGCGCGCTGAAAATCCATCAGATTAAACAGTTTCTTTGAGCTTTCCTCTGTTGGAATGCCGTTGAGCACGCTGGTTTCAAAAGCAAAATCACCAGAGCGGGTGTGCATGTTCTCAATCTTGATGTTGTTGTCTGCGTATGCGCTACTGGTTAAAGCGGCAAATATCAAACCAGAGATAAGGGTTTTCGTTACTTTTTTCATGTCTATTCTCTACTCGTCATTTCAGGCGGTATCGGGAGGACGAAGTTGAAATCAGTCATTTCTTGACCAACTCAATATGGCGCAGTATAAAAACAAGCCGAGACTGAAAATTGACATTTTGAGAATATTTGAGTGAAAAACGAATATCGATTGAGTGCGTTATACCTCTCTGCTTTTCCTAGATTGTGCAGACGATATGATGTTGAGCCTCAAACCTTAACCTCAAAGCTCAATATTCAAATCTCAACCTTACACGATGAAAACCAAGAGCTTAGCCATCAGCAATTTTCAGAACTGCTGAACTTGGCCGCCAAAGAGGCCCAAGACCCGCTGTTCGCCCTAGAGCTCAGTACCTTGATTGACTACCAGTCTTTGGACATCGCTATGTTGCTGATTGCCAGTCAGGAATCTCTCGCAAACATCTATCCGGTTTTGTTTGGTCTATACAGCTATCAACAGCGCGCTTCTCGCCATCAACTTGATATTCGTGAAGACATTGCTCGCCACTTTACCCAGTTCTTATTCGAACCCAATGTCGATACAAGCCAACACGCTTTGCTTTCCATCGGAGGCATTATTACAACGTTCAAGATGGTATTGGGCGAACGGTTGAAGTTGCATCAAGTCCATTTCAAAGCGCGCTACCAAGGTGAATCAGGAGCACAGCAGCAAACACAGATAGAACGTCTTGAACGTTTCTTTGAATGCAAAGTGATATTGGGTAGTCAGTTCGATGGTTTTGAGTTCCCCAAAGCCTTACTCGCAGAAAAGCCCGATTTGGAAATGACCATCACCAATCAAATGCGACGCAAAGTCTCTCATGGCCTTCAACATCACAACACGCTATTGGAAATCACCACCAACTCGATTCTGCTATTGCTTCCTCTCGGTGATATCAGTAAGACCTTGGTCAGCAAAATGCTCGGCACCCACCCGAAAACATTGCAGAACTTGTTGAACAAAAATGACCTCACCTACCGAGATATCGTGAATTCAGTGCGCGACACCGAGAGCAAGAAGCTGCTCACCAACAGCGAATATCCAATCGGCACCATCGCTGACATGCTTTGCTACGCTTCTGCCGACTCTTTTATCCGACAGTTCAAACGCACCAATCGCACCACTCCTTTGCAATATCGAAAACAGCATCGCGTGTGACGGCTGGCAATCCGAGCTTGCAATTCGATTTAGTTATTAACTGAATTACATCAATTCATTTCTGTCATCAAAGACATGTCGATAAAGTGAGGTCATCTCTTAATGACGACCTCAAGGTAAGCGACATGAAAAAGACCATCTTAGCGACTCTTATTGCCATCACCTCTATGCAGACCATGGCAGCCGTTAAAGTGACCGACGAAAACTTCGCCCGTGCAGAAACTGACCTGTACTTCACTCAACAACTAGAGCGCCAACCAATCAATGTGTTTGACCACAACCGAGACAGCGTCACCGTTGATAATCAGATGATCATTCGCTCAAATACCGACTTACTCTACTCGACAGCCGTGGTAGATGTATCGAAAGGGGCCACTTTCCGTTTAGCGAAAGGTGATGCTTACCAAATCATGCATTTCTTTAACAACAATCACGACAACCACATGGCGATTTATGGTGGTGACGAGATCTACATTGATTCGAAAATTGCAGGCTCGGATTACATTTACATCTTAATGCGTACCGCTACGACGGCAGGCATGGAAGAAGCACATCGCTTACAAGATGCCGCCGTGATTGATGCAAAATCCGCAAAACCATTTAAGCCAGCGCAAGATTGGGACAGCACCTCTCGTGACGCGGTGCGTGCGAAATGGGAGAAGCAAGTCAACACGATTAAGACAGAAGAAGCCTTCACTACTGGCATTACTGCAACTTCAAAAAATAAAGACTTTATGATTGGCACTGCATCCGGCTGGGCGGGTTTACCGGCAGACTACGCCGTGTACTCTTCACGAGCAGGCTCAGGTAAAGTCCAATGTGCCAGCGTTACCTTTGACAAACCATCGCTGAGCTACGAGAAAGGTGGTTACTGGTCTATTACAGCATACTCTGGTGAAGGCTGGTTGATGACCAACAATAACAGTATGAATTCAACCTCCGCCGTGCCAAATAAAGATGGTTCTTATACCATTCAATTCGCGCCACAAGGCGAGACATGTGGTGATGCTAACAATGTCATTGAGGTTAATGACGCTGAATGGAAATTTGTAACGCGAGCTTATCGCCCAAATAACAAAGCAAAAGTTATCAAAGAGATGTATAACTTTCCTAACGTGACAGCAAAATAACGCAGGACAGGCTGAGTCTATTTAGGACGGTACAGCCTCAAGAAATAAGCCTCTCAACCGAGAGGCTTATTTTTTTCTTCGATGATGGCTTGAGAAGTTGTGATGATTTTTCGCTTGAGCCACTGGTGCATAGGGTGCATACGCTTATTGTGCGATTCCACCAACACAATATTTTTTAGCTCATCCGGTGCGCGGTTTGGGAACGTGACATAGTCAAACTCATCGCAAAGATAACGAGCGAGCTGTTTAGAGCAAGGTAAAATAATATCGCTCTGCTTGATCACATCGAGCAAGGTATGCAGATAGGAACTTCGTGCCTTTACCTTCAACGTTTCACTTGAAAGGTGCTTGGCAATAAAGGGCTGGGTATCGTTCCATCCCGGCACCACCAAACTGGCGTATTCTGCTTGATTGATTTCAGATTGAGACAGAGTCTTTCCCGCCAATGAATGGTTAGTTTTAACTAAACCAACAAAATCATCTTCACCAATGACTTGGTGGGTAAACTGCTTATTGGTTTCAATTGGCGAATAGTTGATGGCCGCTTGAATCTCGCCATCGAGTAGCTTTTTGAGTGTTTGAGAACCCCAATTCACTATGTTTACTTGTGCGCTTGGTGCCTCTTCAATCACCGCAAGACACAAACGTGCACCGAGCCAGTTAGAAATAAAGCCGTTGATTGCAATGGTAATATTGCCTTGATAATCAGAAGGATTAAAGCTTGGGGAATCCAGAATGACCTCATCCAAGCTTTCCATGATCATCGGCAACTTGTCACCCAACTCAAGTGCACGAGGCGTTGGTTTTAAGCCAGAGTGAACGCGAGTAAACAGCTCATCACCAAAGTAATCACGCAACCTTCCCAACGCTTTACTGACTGCAGGTTGGCTAAGAGCCAGTCGGTCCCCAGCAATACGCGTGTTCTTAGTTTCAAGTAACACCAGAAAGATACGAAGTAAGTTGAGATCCAGTTGCTTCATTGTGGTTCGTTTCCCTAATACAACCCTGTTTAGTATCGACTGTTCATCCCAAATCGGTGGGACATATCGTCGTCCATACGACCGCCTTTCCAACCACCCGAACCAAGTAGATTCAAAACATCTTGTGCGGTGTAATCACCACCATCGAAGAAATCGTTGGCAACATCAGAACGCAGAGACTGAATTTGAGCTGCTTCTCCTGAGTTGAGTTCTTCAGGATTAGCATAAAGCGCTAAAGCGATTTGTTGTTGGCGCTTGCTCAACTCGCTTGTGCTGCTTTGCACTTGTCCGATAGAGAAATACTCGCGGCTTCCATAGCCCTTAATCAATCGGGCGGAGAGCAGCTTGATGACCTTCTTAATTCGACGGCGTTGAATGACTCTAAGCACATTAATACCCTATTCTTCTTATAGCAAAATTGACGTTATATTTTGTGCATAACGTTATGATGCTTTAGAGTGTCACGGTTTAATACAGTGTTCAATAAGCATGGAGCGCCATTGTGAAAATCGACGATCTTAAACTCTTCATTAAAGTGGTCGAGCTAGGAAGTTTTACCGCCGCGGCAAACGCATTAGATCTGCCGCGCGCAAATGTGAGTCGACGGATCGGTGAATTAGAGCAGTCCCTTGGAGCCCAGCTGTTTCATCGCACCACGCGCAGCTTATCGCTGACCAACAACGGCGAAGCCTATTATGAGAACCTACAAAAAGCGCTGACGATGCTCGACTCGGCGAACGAACAAGTCAGCAACGACACCAACGAAGTTCGTGGTCGTATCAAGCTTGGATTGCTACCAGAAACTGACGAACTGGTTCGTCCAATTTTGTTCGATTTCCACGACCAATACCCTCATGTTGAGTTAGATATTCGCAACATCAACAACGGGTTTCATGACATGTTCCAGCAAGGGCTAGACATCGCCTTTCATGGCGGTGCTTTGTTTGATTCCGATATCGTCGCGCGCAAGTTACTGACGCTCGACCGCTGCTTGGTCGCTTCCCCGAACTACCTTCAAACCCATGGTACGCCGGAGACTCTCGAACAACTAACCGAGCATAAATGCGTGTGTTTTCGCTGGCCAAATGGTGACGTCGATAATGTATGGCACTTTCAAGAACAAAGCGTACGGCTTAACCCGAAGCTTATCTCCAACAACATCGGCTTTATTAAGAATGCCACTATCTTAGATCGTGGCATTACCTTTATGCCTAAGTTATTGGTGCAAAGAGAACTGGAAGCTGGCAGTTTAGTGCAGCTATTGTCACAGTATTCAGTAACAGAAGAGTCGGGCTGGCTGCTCTACCCTCAACCCAAAACCCTTAGCCAGGCAAGTAGACTACTTATTGAACACCTAATTCAAGAAATACCAAAGCTTGTTTAGTTCAAACAATTGTCTCATTTTATGAGACAGTGAGTCTCAGCGTTGAGTGATTATCTGAACGCTGTTCGATTGTATGATGGCACCAAATTTATGGAGCCAACGTATGAATCGTCTATTCAAAATCACCACTTTGAGTGCTGCGACACTTGCCCTATTGGGTTGCAATCAAAGTCAAGCCACTCTAGAAAAGCCAAAATCTTCACGCCCTATTCAAGTGGTCGAGGTTTCTGCTGAAAACGCTGCATTGAACAGATCTTTCAGCGGCATTGTTCAAGCTAAAGAGAGCGCATCTCTTTCTTTCCGTGTCCCTGGCACCGTTGAGAGTGTTTTGGTAAAGAAAGGCGATCATGTCGAGAAGGGAGAGATCATTGCTACGCTTGACCCTCACGATTACCAAGTTTCTTTGGAAGAACTGCAAGCGCGAATGTTGGAAGCAAAGTCCGCACATAAACTTGCAAAGGCTGAGCTAAAACGCGTGAAACAAGCGACGGCAGACGACGCGATTGCCAGCGTTAATTTAGATCGTGCCATCAGCGGTTATGAACGCAGCTTGTCCGCAGTGAAAGTGGTCGAGAAAAATATCCAACGCGCGGAAGACGCTCTGGCATACACCATACTACGGGCACCATTCACTGGCACCATTGGTGAAATTCGCATTGATGCATTTGAGCAAACTCTGCCAGGAGTGAGTGTTGCTACCATCCAACAAGACGGTCAATGGGAGGTCGATATCGACGTGCCTGAAAACATGATTCGCCAGTTCAGTCTTGGTCAGTCTGCGGCACTTTCTTGGTATGCTTCAGAACACGCTTATGACGCGAAAGTGACTGAAATTGCGCCGAAAAAGCATCTACTCAAGCAAACATATCCTGTCACCCTAGCGATCGACTCGCTTTCTACTGAGTTGTTCAATGGCAAAGCAGTGACAGTGACGACTTCATTCCAGCCTAGCCAATCTAGCCATTGCTTCCCGTACTCTGCAATTTTGGGCGAGAAGAAAACGCTTCACGTTAACGTCGTGCGCGATGCGGTTGTCCATACCGAGCCAGTGAGTTTGGAATCTATCGATGCTCATCAAGCTTGCGTTTCAGGCACTTTCCGCCCAGGTGACTATGTCGTGATCAGCGGAACGCATTACCTCAAACCTGGCGACAACACGCCAAACCTAACCATTAAAACGCTATAGGTCTGAACCATGCTCAATTTAGCTGAATTCGCGATTAGGCAGCGTACTTTCGTGCTGTTTTTCATCGCCTTAAGTGTGGTGGCGGGTATCTACTCTTACTTCGATTTGGGTAAGTTAGAAGATCCAAGTTTCACCGTAAAAACAGCAGTCGTCGTCACATTGTATCCAGGGGCGTCAGCCCAAGAGGTTGAACACCAAGTTACGGATACTATTGAAACCAAACTGCAGGAAATGGCAGAGCTGAACCGCTTGCGTTCATTGTCTCGCCCAGGCATGTCGATGGTATTTGTCGACTTAAAGGAAAGCCTCAACTCCAAGGCATTGCCTCAACAGTGGGATTTGCTGCGCCGCAAAGTCGATGACGTGAAGCTACAACTGCCGTCCACTGCACAAATCAGTATTGTGCAAGATGAATTCTCTGAAGTGTACGGCATGCTTTTCTCTATCCACAGTAACGATGCTGCTCCAGAAGAACTGCGCCGCTATGCAGAAGAGCTTCAACGCCAAATTAAAGCGGTAAAAGGCATTAAAAAGATCGAACTTCACGGTGTACAGCCACGTGTCGTACATATCGATATGCCCGATGAGCGTTTAGCACAATACGGCTTATCTGTTGCGCAAGTGTGGAACCAGCTCAGCACACAAAACATGACTTTCGAAGCGGGTCAATTCGATGCTGGGACAGAGCGTATTCGCGTCACACAAACCAGTGAGTTTCAATCATTAGACGATATTCGAAACTTGGTGATCAAAGGTGGCGTAAGTGAACTAGGAACTGGTTTGATTCGCTTAGGTGATATTGCTGACGTCACCATGGGTTACCAAACGCCAGCGCTGACAGAAAGCCGATTTAACTGTGAAGCTGCGGTGACTCTAGCTGTAAGTCCAGTAGAAGGCATTAACGTAGTGTCATTGGGCGATACCATTCGTGACATTATCCATAGCTACGAGCAGACGCTTCCGCTTGGTGTAGATATTTCTACCGTGGCTTATCAGCCTGAAGAAGTACAAAAAGCGATTGATAACTTTGTCGGCAACCTACTGGAAAGTGTCGCCATTGTATTTGTAGTGCTATTGGTCTTCATGGGCTTTAAGAGTGCGACGATTGTTGGTTCTAGCTTACTGCTAACTATCTTGCTCACGCTGATTTACATGAACATCGCAGGCATTGACTTACATCGCGTCTCGTTAGGAACCTTCATCCTTGCTTTAGGTATGTTGGTGGACAACGCCATCGTGATCACTGACATGATGATCGTAAAACTGAGCAAAGGCATCGAGCGCACACGTGCTGCTATTGATTCGGTCAAGGAAACCGCCGTCCCTCTGCTTGGCGCGACCGTAATTGCCATCATGGGTGCAAGCCCTGTATTGTTCTCCAAAACAGACTCCGCCGAGTTTGCGGGTTCAGTATTCTACATTGTTGCTTCATCGCTACTATTGTCTTGGCTAGTAGCCATGACCTTTACTGTATTGATGTGTTGGATGTTCATTAAACCAACGCCTGTCGATGAAGATGCTAAACCAAGTCGTTATAAGCAATTGGTGTTTTGGACGGTCGATAATCCAATCAAAGCACTGACAACACTGATTCCGCTGATTTTGGTGACTGCATTTGCCGTGCCTTATGTGGCGGTGAACTTTATCCCACAATCGGACCGCCCTATTGTATTCCTTGATTACTGGCTACCGAATGGCGCCAAGATTGAAAAGACCTCGGCTGACATGCGCAAAGTTGAAGAGTGGCTGATAAAGCAACCTGAAGTAGAAAGTATTTCTAGTTACATGGGCGCAAGTGCACCTCGATTCTCAGTCACCGTAGAGCCAGAACCGTTTGATCCTGCATATGGCCAGATCTTGATTAATACCAAAGATTACGCAGGCATCAATAAGCTCGTTGAACGTGGAGACAAATGGCTGCAAAACCAGTTCCCAGATGCAGAGCCACGCTTTAGAGCACTAAAACTGGCGACGTCAGACAAGTACGCGGTAGAAGCTCGCTTCTCGGGTCCAGATGAAGTGGTATTGCACCAGTTGGCGGATCAAGCTAAAGCCATCTTAGCTACTCACCCAGATGCAAAGTACGTTCGTGATGACTGGCGTCAAGAAAGCAAGGTGCTCAAACCCATCATCAACCAAGACAAGATGCGTCAAGCTGGAATTAACCGTGCGGACATCGCCTTTGCTTTAAAACGCGCTTCTGATGGCATGCCGCTAGGTCAGATGAACCTTAATGATGAGCTGATTCCGATTCAGCTGCGTGGCACATCTCAAAACATGGCGTCACTAGAAACTCTTCCAGTGCGTTCATTGCTAGGCATGCACAGTGTGCCTCTCGGGCAAGTGGTTGATGGCTTTGAACTCGTACCGGAAGAGAGCATGATTTGGCGTCGAGACCGAGTCAAAACCATCACTGCACAAGCGGGTGTAGCGCGTCACTCGACGCCGGCAACAGTAAGAAATGCTGTTAAAGAACAGATTGAAGCTATTCACCTTCCTGCGGGTTACAGCATGGAATGGGGTGGCGAGTTCTACGACGAGCACAAAGCGGTCACAGATATCTTCAAGCAGCTACCGAAAGCAATGTTGATCATGGTGATCATTTTGGTGGCGATGTTTAACGGCTTTAAACAGCCAATCATCATCTTTGCGACTTTGCCATTAGCCGCGACGGGCGCCACCTTTGCGCTACTTGGTTTTGATAAACCATTTGGTTTCATGGCGTTAATTGGTGCAGTAACACTAACGGGGATGATCATTAAAAACGGTATTGTACTGATGGATCAAATCGAGCTTGAACGAGCAAATGGGCGCCCGTTGGCAGATGCCATCAAAGAAGCAACCGTTAACCGCACCATGGCGATATCGATGGGTGCTTTGACAACGGCTCTTGGCATGATCCCTTTGCTGTCGGACCTACTGTTCGACCAAATGGCCGCAACTATTATCGGTGGATTAGCAGCGGCAACCGTATTGTCACTGTTCATCATGCCTGCGCTGTATCGCTTGGCATACAAAGACAAACCACAAACGACCCTAACAGACGCTGAATTGAAGGAGGCGTAATCATGAAAAAATTCGTTATTGCGCCACTAGTACTGGCAATGAGTTTGTCTGGTTGTGCGGTTGGTCCAGATTACCAAGCACCGACCACCAGCATGGCAGAGACCTATCTGCATGTTGAGCAAGATGGCGTTAGCCAAAATCGTGACAACGAAGCCTTTTGGTGGACAGAGTTTAATGACCCAACACTGAATGATTTAGTTCTCGATATGCAAAGCCAAAACATCCCGCTCAAGGTAGCGGCAGAGCGTATCAAGATGGCTGACAGCTACAAAACCGTCGTAGAGTCATTCAAAGTACCTACCGTCAATGTAGGTGCAGGTTACTTCAATTACCAACTGAGTAAGAACGACTCACTGCTTGGTCCTGCGCTCAATCCTATTGGCGACTCGGCAGCAGGCTTACCACCACAGATTGGTAACACGACACTGTTGGATAACCAGCATGATGGTGTGTTTGCCGGAGCAAGTATCGCATGGGAATTGGACTTATTTGGTCGTATTGACCGCCAGTCCAATGCTGCAAAAATTCGAGTTGAGCAAGCAGAGATCTATCAAAGCGGGCTTACAACCTTGCTCACCGCAGACTTGATTCATAACTACTTGCAGTATCAAGGGGCAACCGAGCGTCTCGACTTAGCCAAATCGAACCTTGAAGACCAACAGAAAACCATGGCGTTGGTCGAAAAAGTGGTTCGTAGCGGTTATGGCTCGGATCTCGATTTAGCTCAAGCCAAAGCGACACTTGCAGCGATGGAGTCAATCATTCCTCAGTTGGAAATCGCACAGCAAGTTCATAAACATCGCATCGCGGTACTGATTGGTGAGCCGCTGTCAAAAGTCGAGACCAGACTTGCAGACACTCAGGGAGTGCCAGCGATGCAGAACATGGTACCAGTAGGATTACCTTCTGACTTGTTACAACGTCGTCCTGATATTCGTATTGCAGAACGTGAAATGGCAGCCATCAATGAAGAACTCGCGGCAAGTATCGCGAATAAGTATCCGAAGTTCTTCCTAACGGGAGCGCCGGGCGTGTCTGCTTCTAGCTTTGATGATCTATTCAGCAGTGATTCTTTCGGTTGGGTTGGTGCGGCTGGTATCAGTTGGAATGTCTTCGATGGTGGTCGCGGCGATGCGCTTGAAGAGATCAACCAAGCTCGTTTTGATGCAGCAACGCTGACTTACCAACATGCCGTAGATTCGGCCTTTGCTGAAGTGGATTCAACCTTGTTTGCTTATGGCAGAAGCCAAGAAAACCAGCGTCGAATTGATGATGCACTCGTAGCAACAGACAAAGCCGTGAGTAAAGCCAAGTCGCTCTACCGTGCTGGGTTGATTGATCACTTGTCAGTGCTCGATGCTCAGCGCCAACAACGCATGATGCAAGACAGACAAGTCGCGGCCAAGTTACAAACGGCTCAGGTCACGGTCGCGCTCTACAAGTCGCTAGGTGGTGATTGGGAGTTGGAAAAAACGACAATTCAACAAAATTAAATGAACAGTATTTGATTTTGGGGAGCGAGTTACGAATTCATAGGGGACCAAGAATTCAACCGCTCCCCTTTTTTATCCATAGCAATCCGACTAAGTTCAAATTCGTCGCTATGTAACTGGATGAAATGTAAACATGTCAGTATGTTTAGAAGATGAGCATACGGATTGATTCTCATATCGTGTGTATTCACCTCAACAGGAGTGATTATGAATTTTGTCGACGGCGTATTACAAGTCGAATCTTTTCTCGCGGTGACCCTTGGGATCGTCGTTTTATTTTTGGGCAGGCGCTTAACTCAGGCAAGCTCATTTCTCAAAGAGTTTAGCATTCCAGAACCTGTGTCCGGAGGCATTTTGGTCTCTGTGCTATTCACTATTCTCCACTACGTCACTCAGATAGATGTACAGTTCGATCTCGCAACTCGTGACTTACTTTTGGTTTACTTCTTTACCACTATCGGCATCAACGCCAGCCTGCAAGACTTGTTCAAAGGCGGTAAGCCTCTACTGATTCTTCTTTCAGTGACCATCGGCTATATGCTAGTTCAGAACCTAACAGGGATTGGTATTGCTACCATGCTTGGACAACCAGAAGCAGTCGGCTTGTTAAGTGGTACTGTATCGTTAATTGGTGGTCATGGAACAGCCATAGCTTGGTCACCAAGAATTGCTGAGATCTTCGATCTCAATACCGCAATGGAAATCGGTATTGCCAGCGCAACATTTGGTCTAATTTTAGCAAGTTTGATGGGGGGCCCAATTGCGAAATACCTCATAAACAAGCACAACCTCAAACCCACCACAGCGGAAGAGATGGACGTTGGCACCGCGAAAAATGAACCTCAGCCATCCATCAATGCTTACGACTTCTTAGATGCGATGCTCGCGATTCATGTTTGTATCATATTGGGTGCGATTTTGAATGAAGGGGTCAGTAGCTTAGGTCTCGAACTTCCGCTGTTTGTAACCTGTTTGTTCGCCGGTATTTTGATTTCTAACGTTATTCCAGCATCGTACCCTCGTATTACAGGCACACGTTGGCCAGCAAGGAAACCTGCTGTTGCATTAATTGCCGATATGGCGCTTGGAGCATTCCTGGCAATGTCATTAATGAGCATGCAACTTTGGGCTCTGGTTGATTTGGCGGGACCGATCTTTATTATTCTTGGCGCGCAATTTTTGGTGGCAATCTGCATCGCAATCTTCGTTGTGTTCCCATTGATGGGGAAAAACTACGATGCGGCGGTAGTGTGTTCTGGTTTTGGTGGAATATCTTTAGGCTCGACGCCAACTGCGATGGCCAATATGTCTGCGGTAGCGCAAAAGTACGGTAATTCACACCAAGCCTTTATCATCGTGCCACTGGTGTGCGCTTTCTTTATCGATTTAGCGAACGCGCTCATCATCCCCTACTTCATTAAATGGATTGGCTAATTAAAACGCCAAACGGTTAAAAAGAGGTCACTTCGGTGGCCTCTTACTTTATTTGCATAAATATCGCTACCACCTTTCCCCGTACTCAGTTGTATAATGACATCTCTGAAATATTTTGTTACGTACTCGTTCACCCTTGAGAAAACACATGAACAGCAGCAGATGGGCAGGCCTTATGGTTGGCACCCTCTTTTTAATCGGCACTCTTATTCTATTCGGTTCTACCGTGCACTCAGCATGGTACAAAATTCCGTTGGAAGCTGTGAATGGCATTGCCTTCACCCTAGCTTTTGGGTTGGGTTTGAATCACTTCTTTGCTTACGTCTCAGCATTCATCACGCTAGCAGCGCTCTTTTACATTGGATACGCAATCGGCTCTCGCATTTTCAACAAGATAAGATAAGCACCTCCCCCATATATACCTAACTAAAGATAGTGGCTTTAAAACAGCCGCCATCTCCTTCCTAAAGGCACTCGGGCCGAGCTCAAGGTTACATTGGCACCAGTATAGCCGCTCACTTTTTCTATAAGCATATTGAGATCGAGCCATTTTCCCGAAAACCGAATAGTGTTATGCAACTTCGAACAATAAAATGGTTTATAAAAACGGCGGTTTGTATCGAGTAATTCTATAAAGGTCGGTGTAGTGTGCTTGGGAAAATGAAGTGTTAATACAAACCTTTGGCTACCCTTAAAGATAGAATTACCAGCGTATTTCCTTGTTTCATTGGAAAAAAACAAACATCGATACTAGATAAAAATCGACCTCTACTTCGCCTTCGTTGCTCCTCAGAGATGTTTGTATGGAAAGAACTTCCTTAGATAGGGTATTTGCGTTTTACTATGTTTGCTTAACGAGCTTGGGGATTGCTGTTACCTTAGTGGTGAGTGTGTACAGGAATGAACCGACTATCACTTACATTCCTTACCTGCTATCGGCATTTATCTGCAGCTTGTATATTTGGTTTGGACAAGCCTTAAACACCTCTCCGAATCAAAAGTTAATCATCATAGCTCTAATTTTTGGCTACTCGATTTGGTTCTATATCGATTCCATCAAGTCGGCAATGAGTTCATGCAGCCTAGAATTCGAAACCGTGAATACATTTAAAAATGTATGATAAGGGGCGCGACACTGCGCCCCTTATTTGGTTCTGAATCAACGCTATTGCATTAGATGGTAGACGCGTAGCGATTCCGCCATCGTTGCTAAGTCTTCACCCAAGAACTCAACCGTGACAGGTTGGTTCGCCAATAGCGTGATGCTTGAGTCGTCAAAGCGTCCAACCGTATCACATTCAAGATGAACAAAGAACGCTGGCTTATCGGCAACGAGCGTGATTTTATTGGCTTCAATCGTTACTTCAATATTCGCTCTTTCCATCGGCAATGTTTTTAGTTCATGAGTGCTAAACCAAGTATTGGTGATTCGATCTTTCCCTACTTGTGCTTCTACGTAGAAGAAACCCGATGCCAACTCAGACGAATCAAACTGCTCATCCAACTGCCAAACAATGGTGTTGCTGTCATTGGAAACGGTGCGCTCTAACGACCAAGTTTGTTTCACTTCACCTTGCCAGTTCACCCAATGCAATTGCGCACTCACATCAACTGATTCTTTGGCATCATTTAACAAGTGAAGACTCAACTTGCCAGTATGCTCCGAGAACACCAAGTACTGCGGCGCAAAGAAGCGTTTCGCATGGTAATGCAATTGCTTCCAACGGCCGCTGTACTCCAAGCTGGACCATGAACTCACTGGCCAGTTATCGTTTAATTGCCAGTACAACATGCCACGACATACTGGAGAGATCGCGCGCCAATGGTCACAAGCGGTTTTGATTGCCATCGCCTGTTGCACTTGGCTGAGGTACAACATTTGTTCAAAGCCGGAAGGGAAACGGAAGTAGCGAGTAAACATCTCAGTGATGATACTGTTACCGCGCGGGTTCTTTTGGTGCTGCTCAAACGTTGGTGAGGTAACATTCCAGTCCTGCTCTGGTACGAACTGTTTTGTTTCAGCAAACGAAGGCCAAGATTGGAAACCGAACTCGGAACAGAATCGTGGATTGATGTTTAGATAAGCATTAAACGATTTTCCTGAGTGCCAAACATCCCAGAAATGCATGTCGCCTTTACTGTCATCGTGCCACGCATCGCCAAAATCCAGCTCGCCGTTGCAAGGAGAGCTTGGCCAAAATCGACGTGACTCGTCTTGCTGACCGATGACTTGTTCGATCATTCGATTCAAACGATCGTAGTTCACCGTGTATTTGACTTTGTTGTGCTTGGATTCGTCGTACCAACCAATTGCACCAATCACTTCGTTGTCACCACACCACAGTGCAATCGACGGGTGTTCTTTCAAACGCGGGATTTGGAACAGCAGCTCTTGTTCCACGTCTTTTAAGAAATCATCATCAGATGGATACAGCGAGCAAGCGAACATCATGTCTTGCCAGACCAACAGACCCAATTCATCACACAGGTTGTAGAAAATTTCGCTCTCATATTGGCCGCCACCCCAGACTCGAATCATGTTCATATTGGCGTCGACAGCACTTTGCAATAACGCACGATAGCGGCTTTCGCACTCACGCCCCGGCATTGCATCCACCGGAATCCAGTTTGCGCCTTTGGCATTGATTGGTGTGCCGTTGACAACAAACTCCATCGCCGAACCATGTTCGTCAGCTTGGTTGTTTAAGCTCAGCTCTCTCAAACCAATCTTGCGTGATAGCGATTGATCACCACAAGATACTGTCGTTGGGTAAAGGTAAGCTTCACCATAGCCCGCAGGCCACCAGCGTTTTGGCTCGGTAATATGGAACTGGCAGTGATAGTGACCACTTCCTTCGGTTTGAATCGATTGGCGCTGACCATCAAATTCAATCGTGATTTCATGAGGTTGAGTATTGGTTTCTACTTCGGTTAATACATCAACCAACACACTACCGTCAGCTTGCCATTGTTGCTCTGTAGAGAATCCTTTGAGCCACACATCACCTATGACATCGACCTGAATTGGATCATAGATGCCAGACACCATCAAACAAATGCCCCAGTCCCACCCCGAGTGACATTGGGTTTTGCGAATCAAATTCATGTGCGGTATCTGGTTGTTCCCCATCGCCGAAGGAATAGGGAATGGCAATTTCTTCGCGCGTTCTCGCCCTTCTAAATCCACACGGGCAAACTCAACTCGAATCGTGTTATTGCCTTGTTTTAAGTAAGGTTTGATATTAATGCGTTGCTGGGCAAACATGTTGCTGCAAGTTAGTGCTTGCTCATCATTGATATAAAAGGTCGCTAAGGTGTCTACACGGGTGAGCGTCATCCACACTTGTTTGGCAGAGAACACAGAACCATCGACATCAAACTCGCGTGAAATGTGCCAATCGCAAGTTTCAATCCAACGAACTTTCGCTTCATTATCAGCAAAATAGGGATTCGGGATGAGCTCTGCTTGCAATAATGCGGATACATTGTCACCGGGCAAAGTCATAGGAATATCGATATCTGGACGATGTGGCGAGGTAAGCTGCCACGTCCCGTTGAGTTCAATTTGAGCCATAGGGCAAGACCTTTAATTTTTATTAGAACAGGTTGGCTCAATGTAATCCTGAGGTGTCCTTACAAAAATAAGGGAAATGTCATTTACGTATGAAATGCGGCGCACTTCACGCAAATAATCTCATTCCATAAATCAGTTATTTACTTTAGAGATCGACAATTAATCGCGCTCTGCGGTTATATTGAGCTTCTCAACGTGCTAGTATCAGCGGCTTTTTGATCATCCTCACACTTTTCGAGCTATTGGTGTGAGGGAAATGCACGGCTTCCGAGCCCTAAAAAGCGAAGTAATTATGTCAAATATGACGAACGCCGCCTCTCATGCTCCTATTCAGGAGGCAGACTATTCTGCGATCCATCCTCCTTCCCTTCTAAAGCGCCTTGAACTCACTAACCCTGTATTCTGGTTAAGTGGTAGCTTCCTCACTGTATTTGTTCTACTCGCTCTAACGAATACAAAATCTCTGACCACTATGGTCAACGCAGGCTTCGGGTTTGCAACTCAATACTTCGGTGCCTTCTGGCAAGTATTACTCCTTCTGAATTTCCTTATTGGTTTGGCTATTGCGCTAGGTCGTACGGGTTACGTGCGCTTGGGTGGTTTAGCGAGACCAGATATCGATACCTTTAAATGGTTGTCGATCGTACTTTGTACCCTACTCGCGGGGGGCGGTGTTTTCTGGGCTGCAGCTGAGCCTATCGCGCACTTTGTTTCTGCGCCGCCTCTATATGGTGAAGCTTCACCAAAAGCTTCTGCAATCAATGCACTTTCTCAGTCTTTCATGCACTGGGGCTTCCTTGCTTGGGCAATCTTAGGTTGTCTTTCTTCTGTGGTTTTGATGCACCTTCACTACGATAAGGGCTTACCACTTAAACCACGTACTCTGCTATACCCTGTATTTGGCGACAAGGCTATTAACGGTTGGATTGGTGATGTAGCAGATGCATGTAGCATCATTGCCGTTGCGGCAGGTACCATTGGCCCTATCGGCTTTCTTGGTTTACAGATCAGCTACGCATTGAACTCTCTGTTCGGTTTACCTGATACGTTTATCA
Organism: Vibrio rotiferianus; assembly: GCF_002214395.1. Classification (NCBI taxonomy): domain Bacteria; kingdom Pseudomonadati; phylum Pseudomonadota; class Gammaproteobacteria; order Vibrionales; family Vibrionaceae; genus Vibrio; species Vibrio rotiferianus. The sequence continues at coordinate 1,289,763 of NZ_CP018311.1, read as the reverse complement.
CCCAAAGCATGGTGATTGTGGCTGCAATTCTAATGTACACCTTGTCAGCGCTAAGCGGCGTGAGCAAAGGCATTCAGCTTGTGAGCCGTTACAACATCGTGTTGTCTGTGGTTCTGATCGGTTACATCCTTGTTTTCGGGCCAACCAGCTTTATTGTTGATGGTTATGTACAGGGTATTGGCCGCATGGTCGATAACTTCTTCCCAATGGCACTGTATCGTGGTGACACGGAATGGCTAAGTTGGTGGACCGTGTTCTTCTGGGGCTGGTTCATTGGTTACGGCCCGATGATGGCAATCTTCATCGCGCGTATCTCACGTGGCCGTACCATCCGTCAGTTGATCCTGTCTATCAGCATCGCTGCGCCTTTGATCACCTGCTTCTGGTTCAGCATTGTTGGCGGTAGTGGTTTGGCATTCGAGCTAGAAAATCCAGGCTTGATCTCTTCGGCATTTGAAGGCTTTAACCTGCCTGCGGTTCTGCTTGCGATTACTTCTGAGCTGCCTTTCCCAATGGTGATTTCGGTATTGTTCTTGATCTTGACTACGACCTTCATCGTGACAACCGGTGACTCGATGACGTACACCATCAGTGTGGTAATGACAGGCTCTACTGAACCCAATGCCGTGATTCGCTCATTCTGGGGCTTAATGATGGGTGTCGTGGCTATTGCGCTTATCTCGATGGGCTCAGGCGGTATCTCCGCATTGCAATCTTTCATCGTGATTACTGCCGTACCAGTGTCTTTCATACTGCTACCAAGCATTTGGAAAGCGCCAAGCATCGCCAACCACATGGCTAGAGAGCAAGGCTTGGTTTAACTACGTAACCCAAGTCTTTCTCTCAATTAGATAAGAAAACGGCCCCGACACATAACCTGTGTCGGGGCCGAATATTATGGGTTGGACTCAAACAGCGTCACTACTTTACAGATGAAGTTTACGCAGCTCTTTCTTATCCACTTTACCTACACTGGTCTTGGCAATCTCGTCCACCAGCTTTACTTTGAGTAGTAGCGCTTCTCTGGCAAGGATGCCTTTCGTGATAAAGTCTTTCGCAAAGCCTAACAACGCTTTCTCTGTCACTTCCGCATCTTCTTTCAACGTCACCAACGCTAGTGGCACCTCGCCCCATTTATCGTGTGGCATACCTATCACTGCAACTTCGGAAACCGCTTGGTGTTGATGCAGAATGTCTTCTAGTTCTAGAGAGCTTACCCACTCACCAGAAATCTTAATCATGTCTTTTACACGGTCAGTGATCTTGATAAAACCTTCATCGTCGATATGCGCGACATCGCCCGTATGCAGATAGCCCCCACGCCAAAGCGCTTTAGAGTTCTTGTTGTCCTTGTAATAGTTCGGCGTTAGCCAAGGTGCACGTACGACAATTTCCCCTGCAGTTTCACCATCGTGAGGAAGTTTGTTCATTTCATCATCGACAATATGAGCTTCTACCATCGCGACTTTCTTACCGGTTTTCGAGCGATATTCCGCTTGCTGATCGAGGTCGAGTTCAAGCTGCTCTGGAGTCAATTGAACAATAGACAGAATTGGGCCTGTCTCGCTCATGCCGTACCCCGCAAAGACATCGATATCGCGTTCGAGTGCCGCTTTACACAATGCTTTTGGCAGTGCAGCCCCACCAATCACAACTTTCCAACCCGAGAAATCAATAGACTTGGATTTTGGCGAGCTCAACAGCAGATGCAGGATGGTTGGCACACAGTGCGAGAATGTCACCTTCTCCTGCTCAATCAAGTTAAGCAGAACATCAGGCACATACTTGCCAGGGTAGACCTGCTTAACGCCAAGCATGGTCGCCATGTAAGGAAGTCCCCAGGCGTGCACGTGGAACATCGGCGTAATCGGCATATAAATATCGCCTTGATGCAATCGACCTTGCGACGCATTGGTGCCGATTGTGCTCAGTATGCCAAGTGTATGCAGAACTAGCTGGCGATGAGTAAAGAACACACCTTTCGGGAAGCCTGTCGTTCCCGTTGTATAGAAGGTCGTGGCCACGGTGTTTTCATCAAAATCTGGGAAGTTGTATTCGGTACTTTCTTGCTCAAGCAGACGCTCATACTCACACTCATCGTTATCACGTAAAACGACGTAACGCGTGACCGTATCAATGCGGCCTTTGATCTGATCCAGAATTGGCAGAAACTCTTCGTTAATAAGGAGAATGTCATCTTCCGCATGATCAATGGTGTAAAGGATCTGTTCTGGGGACAAGCGCACGTTGATCATGTGCAGCTTGGCACCAATCATTGGGATAGCAAAGTAGCATTCAAGATAACGGTGAGAGTCATAATCCATGACCGCTACCGTATCACCTTTCTTCACACCCATTTTGGTCAGCGCGTTAGCAAACTGTCTCACACGGTCATGAAACGTTTTGTAGCTGTGACGACGGTGGTTCGCATATACGATTTCTTGCTCGGGGTTGAAAGCTACTGGGGAAAACAGCAAGTTTTTAATGAGTAACTGATAATTGGATGGATCATTTACATACTGGTTCATATCGGGGTTTCTTTTTGTATTTTTCTTAACGTTCGCTTTGCGAGTGACTCTATTATCGCTCAAAAGCGTTACTGTATTCAGTACACAAGAATGAGATTAGATTCGAAAGTTCTATTGTAGCTCTCTAGCCCCAACTCAGAAATGCTTCACCCCTAATCATTGAAACTAAGTTTTGTGATAGTCCGAGAAAATGCAACGAAACCGTCACAGTTTGTCGTTAGCATACCTCACACACTCATAAGCCTCGCTCTATACTGAGCGACAAGTTACATCGAACTCAACCCAACCAGTGAGAAGCCAACTATGTTCAAGCCTTTGTATGTATTTGATATGGATGAGACCTTAATCAACGCTGATTGTACAATGATTTGGAATGAATTTTTGGTGGAGAAAGGCATCGCAACTGAGCCTAACTTTATTGAGGAAGATCTGCGCCTAATGGGCTTGTACGCAGAAGGCAAAATGGACATGGAAGATTACCTAACGTTCTCCATCAAGCCGCTAGAAAACATGCCTATTGAACAGGTAAACGCCTTGGTAGAAGAGTGCGTTGAAAACCATATTCTGGCTAAACAGTACCCTCAAGCCAAAACGCTCGTTGAACAACTGTCTCGTGATGGTATTGATATGGTCATCATATCTGCAAGTGTCACTTTTTTAGTGGCGGCTGTTGGACGACATCTGGGTATTCCGACGGCTCTCGGAATTGACTTAGTGGTGGCTGATAACCGTTATACCGCAGAAATCGAAGGCATCCCAAGTTACCGCGAAGGCAAAGTTACCCGATTAAAACAGTGGCTAGAGGCTCAGTTTGACAGCTATTCAGAAATCCACTTCTATACGGATTCAATCAACGACTTGCCACTGTGTGAATACGCCGATTACGCCTATCTGGTCAATCCATGCCCTCGCCTGAAAGAACACTCAGATAGAACGAATTGGCGTGTGGTGAGCTGGGGAGATTGAATTAAAAGTAGTGAGCATAACTCATGCTAACTTCACTGCTCTTATTATGCTTAACATTTAGTCTCACATCCCAGTCCATTGCATTCCCTAACCTGCTTTCCCAATCTATCAATAATTTCTGTTCTGAATCAGCCCCCAAGCTAGAAGCAGACATCACTTTCAAATGTGTTTTCCAATATTCACTAGCGGTATACAACGCACCAAACGTTATGTTTAGCTCTGAGTCTTTATAGTTTGATAGGTCGACATTTACTCCTGGCATGGCGTAAAAAGAAATGACGCCCTTGAGTTTAGTAGCCTTTCCTAACGCTCCAAACCAACGAGCACGCTCGCAGTCATTGCAGCTTAAGTCTTTCTGTTCAATCGTGAAACGGGTACTCCATGCAAATTGACTATCTTCAAACAAGTCAACTTGTCGGATATTCAATGTTGAAACATTGAATACATCAAATTTATCTAACCAAATGTCTTGATTCGAAAACCTTACATTTCCGTCAAAAAATGTAGCATTTGAATCATTAAAACGAGAAGTCTCAAGATAAAGATAATCGTAATATGCGGCCCTAAAATTGAGTTGACCAAATCCACCCAATTCTGAATTGTAGCCTGTAGATAAACCTATTTTCATCGGATTTTGTGCGAGATGTGGCGGTGCAGATTTGGACATTTCCCATTCCAAATCTAAAGCTGGCAGTTTAAGTCTTTCTTGCATCAGCTTAACTTTTCGACTTTTGGCAAGATTCGCTTCACTTTCACTGCCATCAACTATCGTAAGCTCATAATAGTCAAACATCACGTTTAGCACTCGGCTCTTCTCATAAGATGAGAGCTGGGCGTATGAATTGTTAGTAAAGAGCACTTTATCAATCGTCAAACTTTTAGCAGCTTCTTGCTCACGCCCCGTAAGTGCTAAATATTTATCTTTAATACGAGAGTACTTCGACTCTCTTTTGTCGATCGCTTTCACTAAAGGTTGGTTGTTGTGTTGCTTATTTGGCAGCGCCTTGAAGATATCTAGAGGCATGTCCCAAGGTTGAACATTTTTGAGTAAAGGTTCTTCCAGAACAATGCTAATGAAACTAGCCATATAAGTCGCGCAATTCCCATCTAAGAAGTAATAGCGAAACTCTTTGCCTTGCAACTCCCAAAGGTGAGATTCCAGTAATTTGAGCTCATTTTCCGTTAGGTTTAGTTCATATTCCCAAAGCTCACGCTGCTCTCCTTCAGCATACCCAAACTCATACCGATAATAATCCTCTTGGCTAAAACTCGCACTGTAGCCTCCCAAAAGTCCATAGGTCACATATTTGATTGGATTGTCTCTCTGCCCCGTGTTTGCACCAAAGTTAACGCTACTATCGAGTAGAGGTGTCTTTGAGCTGTAATATTGTCCTTCTTTGTTCAACTTCATCAATAAATGACCAAAGAAAGACGCAGGGTTTCCCATATACCCCGTCACAAAAATCAAGCTAATCGAATCTAGTTGATTCTCTTCCTGCCAACCTTCGAGCTTTTCGCAGCGCACTTTTGGCGCAGAGAATTGAGATCCTAATTGCTTTTTCAACCATAGATATCGTGCAGGGAAACGGCATTGAGCAAGCTCCTGATTTGTTCGATTGGCGTCGTTTTCAAATTCTCCTAATGTTGCAAGCAACTCCGCTTTTGGGTTCACGCGACCTTCAGGCGCAAAGAAAAACGCATCCGACTCAATCAAACTTTCGCCCCTTTGAAAGTGTAGGAGCTTTAACCATTGAGGGTGGTTTCCTAGCTGTTCGACAATTGCAGCCTTTTGGCTATCGATAGGTGAAGCGCTAGCGTTAACAGGGAGAAAAGCAACAAAAGATAAGTAGGCAATAGATGACAAAGGTTTGAGCATGGGGTCTAGTAAACTGCAATTATAAAAAGAAAAGGAGCGCTTTCGTGGCGCTCCTTTAAAAAAGAAAGTAAACGCTATGCAACGTTACATTGATTTGCAAACTGGCTAACTTCTTTCACTACAACGTTGTAGTAGTTTTGCGCTTTCTCAGTTTGAGTAGATCCTACATAGTTTGTATCTTGAATCATTTTGCCGAAATCCTGACGAATTCCATTAACGATTTCTGGGCGTACTGAGTTATCACACTCAAAGATATCTAGCATCGCCATCATATGTTCACCGCTGCCCTGAACTGTATCCTGCTCGATTAGCGGGTAAGTATCATTAATAAATTTTGCTGCAGCCCAAAATGGGCCAGCACAGATTTCAGGCGTAGAAACATGTGAGGTCGTCGCCGTCGTTCCTAAATCCCAAACAATGTTGGTTGTTAGTGCGGGGAATCCTTTCAGAGTTGGGCCAGCTATCCAGTGACCTATACCACAGTCTTTCCAGAGGTTTGAAGCAAGAGAGGGTGTTGCGAATGCGATTAATACAACTGCAAGAAAAATTTTCTTCATATTATCCACTACCGTATGATTATTATAGAAATTTATAAAAAATTTTGAGTGATGAACTCTATTAAATCAATAAGATACAGTCAATTTATTTGTACAACGAATAACATATTCAGTGGCATATGTGACAACAAGCCCCAAATACACTCCTAATTGCAAGTAATCCCATATAGAAAATATCAGTCGTAATGTATCCTTTACTTTCTTAGCAAAAATTAATCACTTGATTAAATACTGATTAATTTTTCGCATGTCGCATGAGAAATCAGCGTCTTATAATTAATCAAATGTTGAATATTTTGAGAGAAGATTGTGACGGAAGCTCATCGCAGGGCGGGAAGACCCACAGACAAAATCGATGCGCGGAAAAAACTCATTTTCCATGCGCGCGAACTCTTCACCATTATGGCTTATGACAAGGTGTCAACTCGCTTAGTCGCACAGAAAGCTGGCGTGAATGTAGCGATGATTCGCTACTACTTCGGCAACAAAGAAGGCTTGTTTGAGACCATGTTGCGCGAAACCCTGTCGCCAATGCAAAAACAGATGCAAGCACTGGTAGCTGACAGCAACGAGCGAAACTTCTTCGATTTAATGCGGACTTACTACCGCGAAATGATCAAAGTGCCACAGTTTCCACGCTTGATTGCCCAAGTCATGCACATGCCCCCCTCCGAGACTCAACGTAAATTACTCGAGAAAGTCTTCGCTGATATCAGCCAGCCAATGCAAGGCGTTCTCTTTGATAAGTTGGTCGAAAGCGGCGTTTTACGAAAAGACGCAGACCCTCAACTTTGTCGCGTCTCTTATATCAGCTTAATGGTATTTCCTTTTATGGCACCACCTGCACTCCTAGCCATTCACGGTATCGAACTCTCAGAAGCCTTCTTGAACCGATTATTCGAACACAACATACAACTGATGAAACATGGATTTTTAGACTCGGGCGACCAATATGAAAATGAATAAAAAATTGCTTTTCTTTCCTGCCCTTGCTGTTGGGGTCGTCATTCTGTTTTTGGCTATTAGCCTTAAGCCTGACTTGCCCGTAAAACCAGCGAGTGATCGTGCAAGATTGGTTGAAACCATCCCGCTAGAACTTAAAGCCATTGCTCCTATCGCTATCGGTTTTGGTAAAATTGCACCGAAAGTCGAGTGGAAAGCGATAGCAGAAGTATCCGGCAAGGTAGTTTACCGCCACCCGCAACTGGAAAAAGGACAAGTGCTGCAAGGAGGAACGGAAATCTTGCGTATCGACCCACTAGATTACGAGTTAAAACTGGTTCAAGCTCAAGCTGACCTCAAGTCTGCACAAACCTCTCTGGCTAAGCTGAACCAAGAAGAAGCGAATCTCAAAAGTACACTAAAAATAGAGGCTAATCGTCTTGTTATCGCCAATAAAGAGTTGGACCGAAAACAAAACCTACGCAAGAAAGGCCTAACTTCCCAATCAGATGTAGACCAACAAGAACAAAGCGCACTCTCTCAACGCAAGGTAGTACTGGATATTGAAAACCAAATCGGATTAATGCCAGATGAAAAGCGCGTCGCTGAAGCCTTAGTAAAGGTTAATGCGTCAAAAGTGGATGAAGCCAAACGCTCGCTCGACAAAACCATCATCACTCTACCTTACGATCTGCGTATTGCTGAGGTAGAAATTGAACAAAACCAAGTGGTCAATCTCCAACAAACCATGGTGACCGGGCATGGTATTGATGTCATGGAAGTTGAGGCTCAACTGTCCATTCATGACATGCAAACCTTGGCAGCTAGCATTGGCGAGTTTGTTCGCGACGAGTCCGGTATTCCACAACCTGATATGAATGCGATTCACGCTAACATTGAACTCAACAGCGGTAATCTTTCTGCAAGCTGGCCTGCTAAAGTTGCACGCATCAGTGAAACCGTCGATCCAAGCCAAGCAACTGCTGGTGTGATTCTAGAGATTGAACAAGACTACCGAGCATTGAACCCAACCTCTGTTCCCCCACTGGTTAACGGCATGTTTGTTCGAGCCTTGATTGAGGGACAAGAAAACCCGAGTTGGGTCATACCGGAGCGTGCGCTTCATGGCGATAAGATTTACCTGATGGGCGATGATAATCGTCTGCAAGTCGTGACGGTTGAAGTGCTATACCGCCGCAATAACCAAGTGGTGATTTATGGTGAACTTGAGCAAGGTCAGAAGCTGATCATCAACGATTTGCTTCCTGCTATTAACGGCATGCTATTGAAAGAGTCACCTGAACAGTCAGAAGCCACTATTGAGGAGTCTGATTCATGATCCGATTCTTCGCCAAGCACCCAACAGCAGCCAATTTGCTGATGCTAACGCTGCTGATATTGGGGATTTCTTCACTTTCCACGATTAAGCGTGAAACCTTTCCTGAGTTTGATCCGCCCTACATCCTAGCTGGTGTGGTATACCCTGGCGCTTCCCCTCAAGAAGTCGAAGAGAGTATCTGTGTCCGAATGGAAGATGCGGTTGATGGCCTTGCTAACATTGAAGAAACTCAGTGTGAAGCAATTGAGGGCTCAGCACGTCTTATCTTAAAACTGAATGAAGAAGCCGACATCGGCCGTATGCTGGTCGACGTTCAAACTCAGATCAACTCGATAAACGATTTCCCACAAGAAATTGAGTCTCCGGTGGTTCAAGAGCTCGACTGGAATGAGCCTGTTGTGGATGTCGCCATCACCGCAGATACCACATGGCCGGAGTTAAAAGCGTATGCTGAACAGCTTAAGCGCACGTTAAAGCTCGACTATGGCGTATCTTTAGTTGACGTTGCTGGCTTCTCAGACCACCAATTCAGAGTAGAGTTAGATACCCAAGCCATTCGCCAACTTGGCTTGAGTGTTGGTGATATTGCTGAGCAGATTGGTCGTCAAAACGTCAAATTACCAAGTGGTAATGTAGAAACGCCAGATAAGAACTTTCTGATCCGCTTTGACGAGCGCCGTGTGACGCCTGAGGAACTTGAGACCATCGTCGTGGGCTCTGGTCCAAATGGCTCGATCATCCGCTTAAGAGACATTGCGACGATTACCGATCGATTTGAATTGGACGAACAAAAAGTCCTCTTCGATGGCCACCCTTCAGCCCTACTAAAAGTCAGCAAAAACAAAGAAGACGATGCACTGCGCATTAAAGAACGTGTTGCTCAATTTGTCGAAGAACAACAAGCCATCGCGCCAGACGGTGTGATGCTACAAATGACCAATGACCTTTCATCCGTGCTTTGGGATCGCCTGACCATGATGGTCAAAAACGGTTGGCAGGGTATCATCTTGGTCTTCGCCACCATGTGGTTGTTCTTTAGTTTTCGCTACTCTTTTTGGGTCGCGGCTGGTTTGCCCGTTGCCTTCTTAGGTGGTTTATTTTTGATGGCACAACTTGGCCTGTCTATCAACATCATGTCTTTGGTCGGGTTACTCATGGCCATCGGTATCATGATGGATGATGCCATCGTTATTGCCGAATCGATCGCCGCTCACCTCGACCGAGGAGAAGAGATCGATGATGCCGTAATTAAAGGCGTGAAAAAGGTACTGCCGGGGGTAATTTCTTCCTTCCTAACCACGGTGTGTATTTTCGGTAGCTTGTTATTCTTGCAAGGTGAAATGGGGGCGGTACTTAAAGCGGTTCCTCAAGTTCTGATCCTCGTATTGAGCTTAAGCTTGGTGGAAGCCTTCTTGATTCTACCTAACCACCTTTCTCACTCCCTGCATAAACAAAAGCAAGAACGAAAGACGCCAAAGTTCAAACAAAAGCTGCTCGCTTCTTTTGAAAATTTCCGCAACACCACATTGGTCAATGCGGTAGATAAAGTAGTTGAATATCGCTATGCCTTTATGGGAGGTGTAATTACCTTGCTTCTTATCTCCGCCGCAACGTTAGTGGGTGGTCTTCTTAAGTTCCAACCCTTCCCTGAATTGGATGGCGATATTGCGGAAGCACGCATTATTCTTCCTCCGGGTTCTTCTCTGTCTCAAACGGAAGCTGTCGTCGATAAGATCGTCGCTTCCGCTCAAAAGCTAGATAAAGAATGGACAGAGAAAGTGGAAGATGGCAATCCATTGGTTCTGCACATCACCAGTCAATTCAACGCTAACGCCGACGCGAATGAATCTGGCCCTCACATTGCCACGGTACGTCTAGATTTACTTGGTGCAGAGAGTCGTAACACACTCATCGATGAATTTATCGATGCATGGCGCGAAGACATTGGTGAACTTGCCGATCCTATCTCACTGGTATTTAAACAACCGACCATGGGCCCGGGTGGACGAGCTATTGAAATTCGAGCGAAGCATGATGATCTGAATGCGCTCAAAGCAGCCTCTATCGACATTCAGCAATACTTGAATGAGTTTGACGGTGTGCATGGCGTGTTGGATGACATGCGTATGGGTAAAGAAGAAGTCTTGGTTAAACTGCGTCCGGGGGCGGAAGCTTATGGGATTAACGGCCAGCTCATCGCCAATCAATTGCGTGCGGCTTTCTTTGGCCAAACCGCAGACGAGATCCAAGTTGGGGTAGAAAACATTTCCATCGAAGTTCGCCTCGATAAAGCACAAGCGGGTGACTTACAGCAATTGGCAAACTTCCCAATTATCTTGTCCGATGGCAGTCAAATTCCACTCGCAACCATTGCGACTTTGGATTTCCAACGTAACTACGTAAGAATCCAGCGCATTGATGGCTTGCGCACTGTGAGCGTATTCGGTGATATCGACAACACAAAAGCCAACTCGACCGCCATCATTCGTCAGTTCCAACAGGATGAAGCGCCAAAGCTTATGCAAAAGTATCCTGGCCTTCGCTTTGATTTTGAAGGCGAAGCCAAAGACACTGCCGAAACTGGCGCATCAATGGGTAAAGGCTTCTTACTTGGTTTGTTTGGCGTGTTTGCGATTCTGAGTTACCAATTCCGCAGCTACCTAGAACCATTCGTGGTGATGCTCGCAATCCCGCTTGCCTTTATTGGCGTAGTGTGGGGACACATTCTGCTTGGCCACTCTTTGAGCATGCCGAGTATGATGGGCTTTGTGTCATTGGCAGGAATTGTGGTGAACGATTCAATTCTGTTGGTTCAGTACATACGCCACCATGTAGATGAAGGGGATAATGTGCATGGCTCAGTAGTCAAAGCAAGTCGAGAGCGTTTTCGCGCCGTATTCCTTACATCGATGACTACTGCAGCTGGTTTGCTCCCATTACTCACCGAAACCAGTTTGCAGGCACAGGTTATCCAACCTCTGGTGATCTCCATCGTGTTTGGTATCTTTGCTTCTACTCTGTTAGTTCTGTTTATGATCCCAGCGGCGTATGCCATTTTGGCCGACTTCGGATTAGTCCATAAGCACGAAGAAATCTAAAACGGCTGATAAGTAAACTTATCAATATGGACAAGAGCGGCTTAGGTCGCTCTTTTTGTTTTCGGCAAATAGCGTTAAAAACAACACAAAGACTTAACAAAAGCATAGTTATTATGTGGAATTAAGTGCAAATATGAACAGTTGAGAATGCAGTATGTCGAGTTTTATATAACCAATTCAAATGATAGACATGGAGTTCATGATGAGTTTTATTATCAAAAGCGGCATTTGGCACAGTAAAAATACACACAAACAACACATTCACAATCTGGACTAACGATAATGAAATCATTGATTGAAGAATTAACATTTTAACAATGATTACAACAATGTTAACTTTATCCCCGTTGGTCGCACTGGTGGTAAGCCTCTCACCAAGCCTATTGTCAGTATGATATGGACGTTCGACCACCTCCAAAATGAATAGACACCAATTTGGTGCCCTTTTTTCGCCCGTGAAGGTATTCTTCGCGGGCTTTTTTCTATCTGCCATATTTTCTCTTAACCTTTACCCCCAGCTTCTAGCTAAACTTCTTCAATTAGCAGGCATAAAAAAGCCAACCCAATTGATAGGTTGGCAAACAGAGCAACAAGGTTGACGCAGACTGCTCACTAGCGCCACACTTGTATCGGATGCACTCTGGTTAATCACTCATCCTTGTGACTAACACGGAATCTTTGTGGTCAGAGGTTATGACTTGGTTGCCCCTGTCTTCTGGCATTTGATCTTTACCAGTTGAGCTTGTTGTTCTTTGATGTGTTTAACAATACGGTCATCGCGTTCATCAATTGCGTCCATGTTCATTTGTTCGATGTCCGCTACTGCCTCATGCTTCATTGTTGTAAATTCTTGACGTAGATCCGCACTCCACTCTTCTTTGTCTAGAGTGTTGGCAGCAGCGATTGGTGATGACATTACAGCAATAAGACCTAGAGTAGATAGAAATACGCTTTGCATAATAAGCTCCTTAAGGATTAGCAGTTCATTGGGTTGCACTTTATACATTGCACATAGGATGCCAACTTTTTAAACCTTAAATATCAACAATTTATGTTTTGGTTAATTTTCCAACCAACTGCTACATGGTGAATTTCACACACACAGTGTTAAATTAACCAAGTAAATCTATGAATATTTAATCATTCACTCAACCTATAGTATAGAGAGTCTATTCCAGTTCGCTTAAGGCATAAAAAAAGCAGCCCGAAGGCTGCTTTAGATTTTCACTTTAGGTGAAACTAGCTTTGCGTACTTTCGTTACCGACAGTATTTGATGACTGTGATTTGAACTTACCAATCAAACGACCAAAGAATCGCTTCACAATGCGGAAGATGTTTTTAATGTCTTCTAACATCAGGTACAAACACGGTACCAAAATCAAGGTAAGGACAGTTGCAAATAGAACGGCAAAACCAAGTGCTACTGCCATAGGGATAACAAAACGAGCCTGCAAACTGGTTTCAAACATGATAGGTAGAACACCTGCGAAGGTGGTAATCGACGTCAGCGTTATCGCTCGAAAACGTGCGCAACCAGCTTCAACGACCGCCTGCTTAATACTCATGCCTTTTTCTCGCACTTGGTTAACGTAATCCGTCATCACCAAGGAATCATTGATAACCACACCCGCTGCCGCTATCAAACCAAACGTCGACATCATGCTGATGTCCATATCCAGCCAGAAGTGTCCCCAAATCGCACCTGTTAAGCTAAACGGAATCACCGACATGACGATAAGCGGCTGGGTGTAACTCTTAAGTGGCACAGCCAGCAAGATATATACGATGATCATGCCTGCAATAAAGAACATGATTTGCTCGTTACGTTGCGCGGCTTGCTCTTCGATATCACCACCCAATTCCGTTTTCACACTTGGGAAGGCTTGCTTCATGTCCGGCAAGATGTTGTCGTCAATTACCTTAACAACTTCTTGAGGTTCAACCAGCTCTTCATCAATAGAACCATAAACGTAAACGGTTTGGTAACCACCTTCTCGGCGAATGCTGCTTACCCCTGGTTGCTCACTAATCTTCACCACATCACCAAGCATGACCTTTTTGCCTGCTGGCGTCGTGATCACTGCATAGCGTAAAGAAGAGAACGCTTCACGCGTCAGTTGCGGGTAACGCACCATAACTTTGATTTCTTCACCGTCACGGATAATACGCTGCGCTTCACCACCATAGAAGCTACCACCCACTTGCTCTGCGATCATGGTGAGATCCAAGCCTAAGTCATAAGCGACAGGAGCAAGGGATAACAACACTTCTTTACTACCAGAATCGATAGACGAGGAGATATCGTACAGACCTTCTTCTTGCTGTAAGCGACCAATCAAGTAGCGACCCGCTTCATTTAGTTCGTTAATGTCCGAACCAAATAGCAGGTAACCAAACTCATCACGGTCACCGCCTCCCGCACTTTGCTCACGGATCTTAAAGCTCTTCATGCCCGGAATCACAGGCATGGCTTCACGCCAACGACGAGCAAGCTCAAAGGTATTGAATGGGCGTAGCTCTTCATCCACGAGTGGCACGAGAATACGACCTTCTGTTCGACTGCGATTGTAGGAAAGTACATCACGAATCATGCCCTGCCCATGTTCATCAATGATCTGATTTTCGATGTCTTGCATTACTCCTTCAATGGTTTTTAACGCATTGATGGTTTGCTCACTCGATACCGTGTCATTCATCTCAATCGTGATCGCTGGGTAATCCGTTGGTACTTTCGGGTTTGGAATCACGCGCACGTAGTTCGAACTCACTAAAGAAGCGCTGATCAATAGTAGGCCACAGAAGAAGGCGAACACCGTCCAGCGCCAATGTGTACAAGCTTTGACAAAGCTACGGTATGGACCATTTACAAAGCCGAAGAAGCGCTTGTTGAAGCCATCACGCCAACCACCTGGCTTGATAGGTGTGAAATTGGTGTGTGCCAAGTGCGCCGGAAGAATCAGCTTAGATTCAATCAGGCTAAAGATAAGACACAGAATTACCACACCCGCAATGCCATAGAAAAATGCACTATCAATACCGCTTGAGAGTAGGAATGGGGCAAATACCGCAATCGTGGTTAACACACCAAAGGTAGCAGGTGTCGCAACGCGCTTAACACCCGTCACAACGTTCTCAACACCACCGCCCTTTTCTTCAATCTCACTGTAGGCACTTTCTCCGGTCACGATGGCGTCATCCACCACGATACCGAGCACCATAATAAAGGCGAATAAGGAAACAATGTTCACTGTGATGCCCAACATTGGCATCATCATCACAGCACCTAAGAAACACACTGGCAGCCCCAGCATTACCCACATTGCCAATCGGAAACGAAGGAACACCGTCAACATGATTGCAACTAGCGCTGCACCTTGAAGCAGGTTTTTCAGCATCATGTCGAGACGACCATTGAGGTAATAGGTCATATCAACCAACACCTTGAGCTGAATGTCGTCAGGTAGGGTTTTGTTCTTCGCTTCGATGTAGTTACGAACCGATTCGGCAACTGGAATGATGTTTTGATCACGCGTGGCTTGAACCGCCATGTAGATTGCGTTTTGGCCCGAGTATTCGAAGTAACGGTCTTCCTCAGTAAAGCCGTCTTTAATCGTTGCTATGTCTTGTAGGAGTACCTTCGCGCCATTCGCCCCAAGCTTGACTGGGATATTGCGGAACTCATCACCATGGTAGTACTGGTTCTCAATACGTACCGCGATCATACCTGCATTGGTTTTTACTTCACCAGCAGAATAGTTCGCAGAATAACGACGAATCGCATTACTCACATCGTTCAACGTCAGGTCATATTTACGCAAAACAAGCGGATCGACTTCAATCGCAATCTCTTCTTCGGGAGCATTCAAGTCCACCAGCATGACGTTTTTCAGTTGCAGTAACTCATCTTCGACTTGCTTGGCAATCGGTTTGAGCTCTTCTAGTGGTCTGTCGCCCACCAAGCCCATCTCTATCACCTCTTGTCGCCATTCAACCTGATAAACGTTGATGGGTTCCATGCCTGCAGGCAGATTAGATAAGGTGTCTACCCGCTGTTTTACATCGTCCAATACACGTTTGATGTCCGCATTCACATCGACTTCAATCGACACGTAAGCGCTACCTCGTGAAGCTCGCGCTACGGTCTTTTTGATCCCAGTAACGTCTTTGATCGACTCTTCCACTTTAACCAGGATACTCTCTTCAATCTCTTGAGGAGACGCACCAGGGTAAGCTGCTCGAATATTGATGTAGTTGACTTCAACGTTTGGAAACATCTGGCGTTGAATGAACATGAAGCTCACGATACCCATCACAATGATGAACACCATCATTAGGTTTGCGGCAACAGAGTTATTCGCAAAATAGGCGATGATGCCTTTTTGTTGATTATCTTCCATGTTTGACTCCTAACTACTGTACGACGGTTTCGGAGTCGTCATTCTTTTTTGCGACTTGAACTGCCATGCCCTGTTGTGGGTACTCAGGCAAAGTCAAAACCAGCTTGTCCGATTGCTCTAGGCCCTCACCGACGAGGAGAAACTCACCTTCTGCACGAAGCACATTAACGGTTCTTGGTTGCAGTTCATTTTCACCGTTCACAACCCAAACTGTGCGATTTTTCACCAACTCTTGAGGAAGGCGGTAAATGTGTTTGAGCTCTTTACCAGTAAAGCTCACTTCAACATACGAACCAAACTTAATTGGTGGCTGATTGTTGTCTAGGCCATATGGGTCTCTAACTTGGATCACCATGTTAATCATGCGCGTCGCACTATCGATCATGCCAAGATCTCGGACGACTTTACCTTCACGAGTGGTAGAGAGAATCCCTTGTTGGGTCACCGTAGCATGTAGCTCTTTCAATGATTCAGGTAAGAACGCACTGTCAAAGCCTGCGATAGGCACATGAATCTCTGCCACTTCGATATTGTTCAACGTTGCAACGCGAGAACCTGAAGAGACAAACTGCCCGACCCCAATTTCACGCTCAACCACTAGCGCATCATAAGGTGCCACTACCTTGCAGTTTTCTAGATCGCGTTTCGCTCGTTTCAACGCAGCTTGAGCAGACTTAACTTGCGCTTGCGCACTAAGTACTTGCGGCTTACGTAGGTAAAGATCGGTCACTTGCTTGTCGCTTAGTTTCTTCGCCTGACGCTTCGCCACTTCCGCTTTTGCCTGCTCTTCAATCAGCGAAGCACGCGCACTCGCTAGTCCCGCTTCAGCTTGTAGAACAGCCGCCTCGTAGTTATCACTCTCTATCGTGAAAAGAACCTCACCACGCTTAACAATACCACCCGTCACGAAGTTTGGATGCCAACTCACCACCTCACCGCTAACTTGAGCAGCTAGGTGTGTCTTTTCAAACGGAACCATTTCGCCATGGCTAGTAATGACAACTTTATGATCGGTAGGAAAGAGTGAAGATATTTGTACTGTCGGTTCACTGATGGTGTCTTTGATTGACTCTTTTTCCGGCGCCGTTGCAGCGATTGCGGCATAACCCGCATAAGAGCCACCAATGACAGCGAAAGGTAAAAGCCAACGTAATACTGGTTTTGCTAACATCGAAAATCCTTTTTATTTTTGTATTCTCCCATTTGTCCCCATTAGGCCTTGCCTTAAAGCCAAGTTAAAAAGCCAATTGCTCAATAACCTTGCTACCTACTCCCCGCGGACAAACAGTGAGGTTTTGCATCTGAAATAGACAACTTTATAAGAGAGCCGTGCTTGCGTTGTTTTTGCAAATATCCATCACAAGTAAACTATCCATGGCAAGTTAATAAAATTAACAAAAAGTTAACCATCTTCGCAAGTTACAGCCTCTCTCGCTCACTCTTTATACGCAATGAGCATGCCAAAGCATTAACCATTAAATATCAACAACTTACTTTGAAAGTGTTATTTTTCACAGTTCAGTGTTGGCAATAACCACCAGATATTAGTGATATTGACCAATTACACCGGAAACATCACCAAAAAACATGATATTGTCCGCCCGAATAATATCGCTTCCAAAATGGCTATCATCCAAACCGGACTCCGTGGTCTATTGAAAAATCTGCGACTTTGCGACAAGCATGCACGTTACTAGTCTTTGAAGCTTGATATATAATCAAAGGGTTGCGTCGTGTATTAACAAGGAAGTGTGTATTGCTACGTTATCTCTCTAAAGCCTTACTTGTCTCTATGCTTGTCCTGATCTCAGCATGTTCGTCGATCCAGCCAAGAGATCCTAGTGAGAAGTCCACCAGCTTTCAGTTTGGCTACCAAGCAGACTCCGCACTGGCTGAATTTTTTGAAAGCTACGATAAAGCTCCTGATTCAGACACTGCTTTCTATCCTCTCAATCAAGGAAATGATGCGCTTTTGGCTCGAATCGCACTAATTGAATCTGCAGAGAAAAGCATAGATCTGCAGTACTATATTTATCGCAGTGACGAGACTAGCCAACTTATCACTTGGCGTTTATATGAAGCCGCTCAGCGTGGTGTCCGAGTTCGTTTATTATTAGATGACATGCAAAAACGTAATGATGCAGGTATGGCGGAGCTGAACGCTCATCCAAACATAGAGATTCGTCTATTCAATCCCCATCATTATCGCGAAGCCCGAGTCTTTGCGTTCGCAAGCGATTTCGGTCGATTAAATCGACGCATGCATAACAAATCTCTAATTTCAGATAGCGTCTCTGCCATAGTGGGTGGCAGAAACATTGGTAATGAGTACTTTTCTTTTGAATCCAATGTAGAGTTTGGGGATTTTGATGTGATGCTATTTGGTGAAGTAGTCATACAAACAGCAGACCAATTTGACCTTTACTGGAATAGCCTTTACGCCGTTCCAATGGAATGGATTGTCCCAAACTCCAACAAAGTCGATGATGACGAAATTCAAACCCAAGTTAAAAAGCTGGGGTTAGAAGCGAAGTTCTCAACCGGTCGGTATAACTTCAAAAAGTTGGATCTATACGAGAAGCTAAAACAGGGTCAACTGAAATTGTATTGGGGTCAAGGTGATGTTTGGTTTGACTTACCCGATAAAATCGAAACTCAAGACAGCCAACTTGTTGCCAATTTAGGTGAGCTATTAGAAAGCGTTGAAGATTCGTTTGTGCTAATTTCCCCTTACTTTGTACCAACAGAATCGGGAACCAAAGCACTTGTCAAAGCAGCGAAGCGCGGCATTGATATCACTATTGTGACAAACAGCTTAGCATCTAACGATGTCTTCGCCGTTCATGGTTGGTATGCAAAATATCGAGAAGATCTCGTCAAAGCAGGCATTAAACTGTGGGAGGTCAAAGCAAGTGCGAACATCAAAAGTAAGTGGAGCTTAACGGGTAGCAGCCGAGCAAGTCTACACGCCAAAGCCATGATGATCGATGGTAAAACCTTATTTGTCGGTTCGATGAACTGGGATCCTCGCTCTGCAGAGCTCAACACCGAAATGGCTGTGGTTATAGAGCAACCAGAGTATGTACAGAAATCTCTAGCACTATTGCCTGAGCAACTCAAAGAAAGTGCTTATCAAATAGCCATTAAAGATGGTGATATCGCATGGCTAGATAAAGAGACTGGCGAAGAATTCAATTCAGAGCCAGAAGCGAGTGTGTGGCGAAAAATGGGCGCTTGGTTTTCGGGAATTCTTCCAATCGAAGACCAACTTTAAGTCACTCACACTATGGTAAATTAAAAGTTCTTTACTCGAAGAAATTGGTTAACCTTTGAAAAATCAAAGCTCTATTCATGGTTGAGTAGCGTTTTTTATAACTAGAAAGGAATCGCAATGTCAGTAACATGGAACGAATACTATCAGAAGGTTGCGAGCCAACCTCACCGACCAAACGTAGAACGAGCCGCCAATCTGCTTACGCTCAACCACAAAATCGCCATTGATGCAGGATGCGGTATCGGTCGAGATTCCAACTATCTTCTCAAACAAGGCTTTACCGTTTACGCGTTTGACACTCATCAAGATGCGGTGGAAACTTGCTTGACGCGTTTCGAAGGCAATCCTAACTTTTCCATATCGCAGTCTTGCTTTAGTGACTTTCATTACCCGAAATGCAGCTTGTTCATTGCCAGTGCCAGCTTGTTCTTTTGCCCTAGCGAACGCTTCGAAAGCGTGTGGCAGAGAATCAACGAAACATTACAGCCGGGTGGTGTATTTTGCGGGGATTTACTGGGGATTCACGATTCTTGGGTTGGCGCAAACACGCATCCAAATATCAGTGCGTTTACTAAGGAAGAAGTCGAAGCATTATTTGAGGATTACGAGATCGTCCACTTTTATGAGAGGGATGAAGATGGCAGCACAGCCGTTGGTAGTACAAAGCATTGGCATATGTTCAGCATCACTGCAATTAAACGTTAGTGCATTATAACAAGGAGCGTTATGTACCATTTTCAAGGTGTCACATTAAGAAGAGCGATTCCGGAAGAAGCAAAGGCACTTTATCAGTTGATCACTGAAGATGAACGATGGGCTGAGTTCAATGGCCCTTACTTTCCATATCAGACACCAACACTAGAGGGCTTTCGCAACAACACCTTACAACGACTGATGAAAGGCGAAGACATGTTGTTGATTGAGTTCGAGGGCAAACCCGTCGGCTCTGTCAGTTGGTATTGGGAATGTGAAAGCACACGTTGGTTAGAAGCAGGCATCGTCATCTACGATTCCGACTACTGGAACAAAGGTCTGGGCTTTTGCGCGCTAGTGCCTTGGATAAGCCACATATTTGATACTCAAGAAATCGAACGAGTCGGGTTAACAACCTGGTCGGGTAATCCAAGAATGATGCGCTGTGCTGAAAAGCTTGGCATGCAGCAAGAAGCTCGCATTCGTAAGGTACGCTATTACCAAAGCGAGTACTACGACTCGATCAAATACGGTGTATTAAGAGAAGAGTGGCAAACTCTTATCCAGCAACTGTATAGTCAAGAACAGTTAGCTTAAGTCATTGTATTTAATGAAAAGGCTTGGCAATGCTCCAAGCCTTTTTTATCAGGTTCATGTCAATTTCGGATAAACCACTTCAAACCGCTCTAGCAGCAATAATCGCTGCTCGTGCCACTCAATGCCTAACTCATCACACTCGGCTTTGAAAAACCGAGTGTGTGCGTCTCGCCACCAAGCCATGGTGCGGTCACCTTCCCCTTCTGCGTGAGCAAAATCCTCACTCACGTCTGCATATCGACAAGTACTAACATCGGTGATTCGAATGATGCACACAGGCTCTCCATCCCAGTTTGTCACAACTTGTAAGTGACCTACTTGCGGCGTTACTTCTCCTTGTTGGCTATACCAAAGTTCCATGCTGCAAGATGCGGTTTTCTGACCAATTCTTACCAACTCAGCACAATTGTTGGCGTTGTACTCATCTGCACAGTAGTAATCCGCACTCACTGACGGGATTGCGTCTTTTTCTTGCTGAGACAGTAATTGAAGGTATTGTTCGAGGTAGGCTTGTGATTTTGCGTCCATATTGCTTGCCATTGGTTTCCAGTGGAGAAAAGAGTATCTATTCACCACAAAAAGAGCAACGCAAAAGCACATCAGAACACTTTATAAAACAATAATTTTTCATGAGTTTTTTGCTAAACCTTACCTCTATTTGCTATGGTTTCAGAGATTCATCCATTCTCGACGCAAAAGGACGTTTTATGCGCTTAATCATCGGCATCTTCTTCGCTGCTCTGCTCTCTTTTCCAACTTTAGCATCAGAAGAAACGTACTCAGAGTCCGACCTTTTAGACCGACCTCTGATGGAGCGTTATATCCTCGATGAGCTGAAGTCACTGCGTCAGGAGCAACAAGATCTAGAACGACGTATGATTGTCGAGATCACGGATCGTGAGTTAACAGTGGCCGACAAATCATTAAACTACGCGAATGTCACCGTCACGTACTTCTTCTACATCATTGCTGGTGTTGCCTCGCTCATCGCTTTTGTAGGTTGGCAATCACTACGAGAATTTAAACACAACACCAAAGAGATGGCAGACAAGCGATTAGAAAAAATAGCCCAAGAGTACGAGAAGAAGTTTTTAGCATTAGAACGCGACTTAAAGCGTAAGACTCGCATCATCAGCGAAAACAATAAAGAAATTGAAAAGATCAACGAAATCCACAACTTATGGTTGCGTGCACAGAGCTCACAAACACCTGAGCAGCGTATCGATATTTACGATGAAATTTTGCTCGTTCGTCCAGGTGATTTAGAAGCGCTAACTTACAAAGCGGATGCAGCCATGGAGATCAAAGAGTATCACTGGGCATTGAGTCTCTGTAACCGCGTACTTGAAGTGGATGACACCAACGGTCCAGCCTTGTATCAACGAGCTTGTGCATACTCTCGTTTAGGGATTGAAGAACAAGCAATTGAGGACTTGGAACGTGCGATTGATACCAGCCCTTCAATCCGTGACTTGTTGGCTGAAGAACAAGATCTCGAGCTGCTTCACGGTCATGAACGATTTGAACGCTTGTTGTATTCTGCCGCAGAGCAATAGTCTCCCTTCAAATAATTCGATGAAGGGGGGGCTCAACCTTCTTCATCTAACGTTAAGTTCGACCCAGCATGATCGTTACCAAGAACGTCTTCTGGGTTTCTTAACGCGCAGGTCTCTAGTGATAAACAGCCGCAACCGATACAACCACCCAAATCGTTTTGTAGCGCTTTAAGCTTTTGAATCTTTTGCTCTAACTGTTTATGCCAATGACTGGCCATGGTTTCCCACTGCTGCTTATTCGGTGCTTGGTGCTTAGGCAGCTCTTCTAGTGCCAATTTGATCTCTTCTAATGATAAACCGACTTGCTGCGCAGCTTTGATCACCGCAACACGGCGAAGCACACTGCGATGATAACGGCGTTGATTACCTTGATTCCGCCAACTTGAAATCAATCCCTTCTGTTCATAAAAGTGCAATGCCGATACCTTCACTCCAGAACGCTTTGCTACCTCGCCTACGCTGATTTCCATTTCTAGCCTCTTTTATCCAATAAAGTGCTTTACCTCAAGTTTGCTTGAGGTTTTAAAGTTACACCACGTTAACAAATTAAGCAGATAAAAACGATGAAAAATAAAACAATTCCCTACTTGGCTGGACGCTTCTTTGATGGCATTTCTTCCGGACTATTTATGATGGCGCTGCCATGGGTTATGTTGGCTGAACCAGACATGGGGACCTTCGTCGCATTGGTCGCTCTCTCTTGTACCGCTATTTCCTTCTTGGCGACCCCTTTCTTTTCCACTTTTATCGACCGCCATTCAAGAAAGCAGCTCCTGGTACTCAATCAATGGCTACAAGCGGGCATGGCATTTATCATTTTTATCGCTTACTGGCTTGAACTTGGTTCACATTGGCTTTTAGCTTTTGCGCAAATGGTTTATTGGGTATCCAGTAATTTCGCATGGACAACCAACAACGCATTCACCCAAGAAAACTACCAACCACATGAATACGCTAAGATTTCAGGTCAGCAAGAAATCATCATGCAATCAACCACTTTAGGCGCTGGGGCGTTGGGTATCATATTGCTAGAGATGTGGGGAATGTTGGAGTTCGCCTTATTTGCTGCCTCAGCCTCTTCCATCGCAGCACTTTTCTACATGGTAACGCCTTACGTACAGCAAATCAGGGAATCCCACTCAATTGCATTCATGACTCAATTGAAAAAGAGCAAACAGATCTTTGCAAGAGAACCGACGTTTTACGCCTTTATTCTGCTATCTTGCTTGTCGTATCCGATCTTAACTTATCTTGGAAAACTGGTACCGATTTGGTTCTCACAACAAGGTATCTCCGGCGATTGGTACGCCGGGTTTAATATCAGCTTTGGATTAGGCTCCCTACTTACTGGGCTTGTTGTCACCAAGATACTGCGTCAGTTTTCTCATACCAACATCATTGTCGTATCGATGAGTGTTTTAGCATTTGCCCTGATTGGTATGAGCTTATCCGCAAGTCCAGTCACCATCCTGATGTTTACGGCACTATTTGGCACCTTTAATGCGCTCAATCGAATAGCAAGAATCAATTGGATGCACCATTCCGTATCTGTACACCAAAGAGGACGAGTGGATGGTGGCATCAGTATGTTTGCAACGACAGTACAATCTCTTAGCTATGTCCTCATTGCAATGCTAAGTCACTATGGCTTAACCCAGTACGGTTTCACGCTCGCGGCTGCCACCGTATTGTTAGCAGTCTTCTTTATGTGGCATTTGCAAGGAAAACTAAACCAACAAGACAACATATATGGGTATAGAGTTAGAGACTGCAATGAAGTAAATTAGGAGCTCTCCTCAATCTCAAACAGCGAAGGAAACCGCAGTGAATTTAAGGCAGTTGGAAGTCTTTTACGCAATCATGCAAACCGGAACTGTTTCTGGTGCCGCACGTCTACTGCATGTCTCGCAACCCAATGTCACTCGGGTACTTGCTCATACGGAACAGCAACTTAGCTTCGCCCTATTTGAGCGCATCAAAGGCCGCTTAGTACCAACCCAAGAAGCCAAAGCTCTGCTTCCAGAAGCAGAGAAAGTCTATCAACAGCTTGGGCAATTTCGCTCTCTCACCAACAAGGTGAAACAAGGCTCTCAGCACTTGAGAGTCGGAGCTCCGCCAGTATTGGCTTCCCAGTTGCTTGTTCCAACGGTTGCGAAACTGTCTAAGCAGCAAGGCATCTCATTTGAACTGTTAACTGCAAACCGTGATGAGCTGTGTTCTGGCTTACTTAAGCACGAGCTCGATGTGGCTATTGCCTTTGGTGAAGAAGCCCCACCCGCGATTTTAAGTGAAGTTTTACTCAAGCAGCAACTTGTCCTGATTGCGCCAAAAGAGGCGCTCAACTCGAATGACGACACGATTTCGTTTGATGATTTGATTCAGCACGAATTGCCGATCATCGGCTTGGACAGTCGTGACCCGCTTGGTTTATTGCTTCATCAAACACTCTCTGCACGTAATGAACATTATCACCATGAGATCACAGTACGCAGTTACGCCGCTGCCGCTGAACTCGTCAAGCACCACTCCGGCTTTGCGATCGTCGATCCATGGACAGCAAAACAATATCAAAATGATACATCAGTAAGCGTGCGCTCACTTTCTCCAGCGCTGTCATTTTCTATCTCTATCATGTTTGCTGAACACACGCCGCAATCCATTTCTACCAAGCTGTTTATAGCGTCGCTAAAGCAGCATGTGAATCAGTAAGTTAGCACTCATGCTCACCTATAACTTCAAGTTATAGGCGTACAACAAATAGGCATTCGGCTTCCCTCTTCAAACTGACTACATTGTCTGAAAACGTATCGAATGAATAAGGGAACCATCATGCAAATCGCTCAACCTTACCTACTTTTTCTTGGCGACGTCACCGATCCACTCGCGGCAAAAACCGCGCGTGGTATTCATCAATGGCGCCCAGAGATTTGTTTAGGCCAGCTCCGTCTAACATCAGAAACTGTTTCCTTAGGTTTAACTGACATGACGCTGCAACAGGCTCAGCAGCAAGGCGCAAAAACGCTTGTCATCGGTACCGCAAACCCTGGTGGTGTAATTCCTGAATCATGGCAGGCGACGTTACTGGAAGCGGCGGAAATGGGGTTTGAAATTGCCTCGGGTATGCACCAACGTCTTTCGGAACTTGCACCTTTGAATGACTTGCAGCAACGTGGCTTAACCAAGTTACACGATGTACGCCATTATGATGAGCCACTTAAAGTGGGCAATGGAAATGCACGCTCGGGTAAACGCCTGCTTACTGTGGGTACTGACTGCTCGGTTGGCAAGATGTTCTCAGCCCTCGCGATCGAGAAAGCACTGCAACAATCTGGCTGTAGAGCCGAATTCAAAGCCACAGGTCAAACTGGCATCTTAGTCGCTGGCAGCGGTATTTCCATTGATGCGGTCGTCGCGGACTTTATCTCTGGCGCGGCTGAAACTATCAGCCCTGAGTTTACTGACCACGAATGGGACATCATTGAAGGACAAGGTTCGCTGTTTAATCCCTCTTTTGCGGGGGTGAGTTTAGGTTTGCTTCACGGCGCACAAGCAGACGCTTTGGTATTGTGTCACGAGATCGGGCGCCCACATATTCGCAACCTTCCTCACGCTAAATTGCCAACGATTGAGCAAACCATCGAGGCAAATTTGCAAGCAGCACGTTTAACTAACCCTAACGCACAACTTGTTGGGATCTGCTTGAATACCTCGGCAATCGATGAAGGTGGTGCCGCCCAGCTTTGCCGCGACTGGGCTGAGAAATACCAAGTGCCAGTGACCGATCCTGTCCGTTTTGGCGTCGAGCAAATTGCTCAACAGATTATTGCGATTTAAGGGTTGTAGACGCAATGAAAATTCATGTAGAGCCCGTCACCATTGCGATGGCGACACCTTTCCGTATCTCCCGTGGCAGTCGAACAGAATGTAATGTGGTGAGAGTGACCATAGAGCAGAGTGGCATCAGTGCCCAAGGTGAATGTACGCCATACCCACGTTACGGCGAGTCAGTGGAATCGGTTCTCAAAGCCATTTCTCAAACGGCTAATGAGCTACAAGCTCTGTTTACCCAAGGGGGCATTAACATTGCCTCCCTAAGAGAAAAGCTGCAAACCCTTCTCCCTGGTGGCGCTGCGCGTAATGCACTCGACTGCGCGATGTGGAACTTACAGGCCAAGCTAGCTGGCAAGCAACATGCTCAAGAATTGTTTGAGTTACCGACGTCGATTGTCACGGCGATGACCGTGTCGATTAACACACCAGAGGCGATGGCAAACCAGACCCGCAGTTACATCGAACAGGGCGCTAAATTGCTTAAAGTAAAGCTTGATGGCGAACAAGTGATTGAGCGTGTGCGCGCTGTTCGCGAAGCAGCTGGCGAGGCGATGATAGTGCTGGATGCAAACGAAGCGTGGCAAGATCTCGACTTAGGCGCCACTTTTGCTGCGCTAGAGCCACTGAATATTGCAATGATTGAGCAACCTTTGCCCTCGAGTGACGATGACAAGCTGAAAGACATTTTGCATCCTATTCCACTTTGTGCTGACGAAAGTTGTCATACACGTCAGCAATTGCATGAGTTAGTGGGTAAATACGAAATGGTCAACATCAAGCTCGACAAAACCGGAGGCTTGACTGAAGCCCTGCTGCTTGCAGAAGAGGCGAAACGCCTTGGCTTTACCTTGATGTCTGGCTGCATGCTAGGCACTTCATTAGCAATGCGTGCAGCGCTACCCATAGCGGCACAATCGAAAGTGGTCGACTTAGACGGCCCAGTCTTACTTGGTCAAGACGTCGACTCAGCTCTGGTTTATGAACAGGGTAAAATTATTCTCTAATGAGTAGGCGATCATCGCATTCCCCATTTCATGATCCAGATTAAAAAACAATCACTTCCAGCATGAAATAAGTCACATAAATTATACTGCTATTACGGCATGCTAGTGTTGTAGTAACCCCTTATCTTATTTCAGCAAGGTGGTGGTTGTATGTATAGAGTCATCCGAAAAATGACATGGAAGACGAAAAGGCGGTAAACCCGCCCTACTCCAATGCAGTTCATGGCCTGATATCAGGTTTGCTTTGGAATCGTTGATGTCTACAAAGACATGTTCGGTTTCGCAAGTCATTTGCAAGGAGGCTCTATGCCTATCAATAAGATCCGCAACGTCGCTTTTGTCGGTCAAACGGGTACCGGCAAAACCACTCTGATAGAAAAACTGCTCTACACCTGCCAAGCCACCAGCCATTTAGGTTGTGTGGAAAAAGGCGATACCGTCACCGATTTCGACCAACAATCCATCCAATATCAACACAGCATCGAAGCCACTCCAGTCACCCTCAGCTGGAACAAACACCGCCTCAATATCATCGACACTCCCGGACAGAGTGAACTGCTCGGACGCACGCTCAGCGTGTTCCCTGCCGTTGAAACTTCAGCGCTGATCATCGACCCACAAATGCCCATCAACCAAACTTCTGACCGTTTATTCGCCTTTGCCAAAGAGCAGCAAAAGTGCCAGATGATCATCATTAACAAGCTCGACAATCACGGTAACCAACTCGAGGCTGTGATGGAAAACATCATCGAGCATTTCGGCGATAACTGCTTACCGATCAACTTACCTGCTGCCGATGGTCAATCGGTTGTAGATTGCTACTTTGAGCCAGAAATCGAGCGCGAAACCTTACTTTCTCAAGTCGATGAAGCTCATGAAACCTTGATTGACCAAGTCATCGAAGTCGATGAAGAGTTGATGGAACTGTATCTCGAACAGGGTTCCGAACTGACACCAGAGCAGCTGCATGATCCATTTGAAGAAGCATTAAGAACCGGGCACGTGATCCCAATCTGCTTTGTGTCTTCCGAGACAGGCGCCGGGGTGGAACTGCTGCTCAGAACCCTAGCGGAAATCATGCCGATGCCAAATGAAGGTAACCCGCCACTGCTTGAGAAAAACGGTAAGA
Organism: Vibrio rotiferianus; assembly: GCF_002214395.1. Classification (NCBI taxonomy): domain Bacteria; kingdom Pseudomonadati; phylum Pseudomonadota; class Gammaproteobacteria; order Vibrionales; family Vibrionaceae; genus Vibrio; species Vibrio rotiferianus. The sequence goes on along the minus strand of NZ_CP018311.1, from coordinate 1,261,975 downwards.
AGGTCAAAGTAAACTGTGAAACTCTAGAGCACAGTGTGGCGCATGTGTACAAAATAAGCGTCGACCCCTACATGGGCAAGCTCGCCTATTTACGTGTTTACCAAGGCGAAATCAACGCAGGCAGCCAGCTCTACATTGGTGAGAGCAACAAAGCATTTAAAGTCGGTCATCTCTACCAATTGCAAGGCAAAGATAGAACGGAAATCCCAAGAGCACTTGCTGGCGATTTCTGCGTACTGGCTAAAGTCGATGAGCTAGAGTTTGACTCCATTGTTCATGACTCTCATGAAGAAGATGGCGTACAACTCAAAACCCTCAACTTCCCGGACTCGATGTACTCGCTATGCCTCAAACCAGTCAAACGTGGGGACGAACAAAAACTCGGTGACGTACTGAACAAAATCGCCAGTGAAGATCCTTCTCTTCGAATCGAACATCGCGCACGCACTAATGAAACCATCATCAGTGGTCAGGGTGAATTCCATCTAAAAGTCGCGCTTGAGAAAATGTCTGCAGTCTACAAACTGGAAGTCGAAACCAGCCAACCAAGCGTTGAGTATTTTGAGACCATTACCAAGCCAGCAGAAGGTCACTACCGCCATAAAAAACAAAGCGGTGGCGCGGGACAGTTTGGCGAAGTACAACTAAAGGTGCGTCCACTTGAGCGTGGTTCAGGCTTTAAATTCATAAATAAAGTAGTGGGCGGCTCTATTCCGACTGCACTGATACCAGCCGTAGAAAAAGGCATTGTTCAAGCACTAGAAGAAGGAGCAATTTCTGGTAACCCAATCAAAGATGTGGAAGTCACGGTTTACGATGGGAAGTATCATTCGGTCGACTCAAAAGAAATCGCGTTTGTCATCGCCGGTAAGAAAGCCTTCTTAGATGCGATCAACAATGCAGATCCTATTGTGCTCGAACCGATTGTTCAAATGGAGCTTCACATTCCAACTGCGAATGTGGGTGATGTCTCCGGCGACCTATCTGGCAATCGTGGACTGATTGAAGGGACTGAACCAATCGATGCTAACTTCACCATGCTAAGAGCGAAATCTCCAGTGAACGAGTTACAAGATTACGCTCGTCGTCTACGATCAATTACTGGCGGTGAAGGCAGCTTTAACATGACGCTCAGCCACTACGAACCAGCGCCACCCGCGGTGCAAAAACAAGTATGTAGTGAATCGACACAGCAAAATTAACCCACCTTTTCACTAACAAAAAGCGCCACTTATTTGATCATAAGTGGCGCAAGTTTAATGAAAGTAGGTCTAACAACATCCGCTGTTCGACATTTTAAGTTCGAGGAATCAATTCCACCTTAAAACACGAGTCTCATTACCCTCTTGTGGCTTCACAGGAATATTCAAAGAAAGCAGTAAGCTTATCGCCGCCATACCTGCCCCGATGTAAAACACACTCGAGGGTGAAACCAACCAAATGACGCCAAAGGTTACCGGAATCACGACCGCGGCAATGTGGTTAATGGTAAACGCAACCCCCGCCGTTGAGGCCATATCCGCAGGATCAGCAATCTTTTGGAAATATGTTTTGATCGCGAGTGCTAAAGCAAAGAACAAGTGATCAATCACGTATAATGCCGCGGCCCACTCTGCCGTTTGCACTAAACCGTAACCTACGAAAACAAAAATCAAACCAACGTATTCAAACATCAGAGCTTTGCGCTCTCCAACAGCGCCGATAAAACGGCCTATACGCTTAGCAAATAGAAAGTTGAACAAGTAGTTGATTAAGAAGAGAAGCGTAATATCTGCTGCCGAGTAACCAAACTTCTCAACCATCAAGAAACCAGCAAAAACCGTAAAGATTTGGCGGCGAGCACCACTCATAAAAGTTAGGGCGTAATAAAGCCAGTAGCGCTTACGCAGAACCAGTTTTTTATTTTGAGGCACTTCTGTTTTGAATTCAGGGAAAGCAAAGGCCATGACGATGATCAAGACGAAACCGACACCACCAGCCAGCAGATAGACGGTTTTAAAATCTAACTTCAATTGCTCTAGCAATACCCAAATTGCACCATAGGTAAACAAAGAAGCAAGCGCGCCTACCGAGATAAACTTTCCTAGCATCTCAGGCGCTTCTTCTTTGGAAAGCCATTGCAAAGACAAAGATTGCTTTAACGTTTCGAAATAGTGGAAGCCAGTCGACATCAACAAGGTAGTAAAAAGAAGTCCAAACAAAGATGGGAAATAACCTGTGATTGCCGTACCCAGTGTCAGCATTGCAAGTGAGACCAACATAAATCGCTGCTCTCTAATAAATAACAATACAAACACTACTGTAAACGCCAGAAACCCAGGAATCTCACGAACACTTTGCAGCAGCCCGATATCTGCGCCATCAAAGTTGGCTTTTTCAATAACAAAGTTATTAAGCAACGCCATCCAAGTAGAGAAAGCAATCGGAACAATAATGGATATCAGTAGAAGAAAGTTTTGCGGCGTTCTCCAGTTTTTCGTTGGCGTGTTCATGGCGAGTCCTTAGAATATGAAGTCGCCATCATACTGCCAAATGTAACAAATTCGCAATATCATTATTACCTCTGCTAAAGAGCAAAAAGTACGCAACAATTTGTAGCGTACTTATTTGATCAGCAAAGAAGAAGAAGAAGCTGAGTGCTATCTAGAAAAACCAATGCCTTAATCGATATTTTTCACATTCAATCGGTTGTGGAATTCAAATACTTTTTCAGGGCAAACATCTATGCAACGACCGCAACTCATACAAGTTTGGTCCATTACACGTCGATCCCCCTCTTTGAGTGGTTGACGCAAAATGTCTGGCTCAGGGCAAACGTAATAACAGTCCATGCATTTAGTGCAGTCTTCTCGTCGAACAGCGGTGACACGCAATAAACTCTTGCTGCCAATGACACCATAGGTTGCACCTAATGGGCACAGGTGACCGCACCAGCCATGCTCTACCAACAATAAGTCCAATACAAATACGAGCAATATCAGTACCCAGCCCGCCCCCATTCCAAATACTAAACCACGGTGAAGAGCAGCAACAGGATCTAACCATGTCCACAGGACCGATCCAGAAATCGCACTACCTAGCATCAAGGCAGGGATCAACCAATAACGGATATTTGGCGACCAACGGTAGCTCGCTTTAAGGTTGAGTTTTCTCCTTAACCAAGCCGCTAAATCAGTCACCATATTCAATGGACACACCCAAGCACAGAAGGCTCGAGGAGCAAGAATTGCGTAAAACACCAACACAATCGCAACACCTAGCAAAGCGTTAAACTCAGGAACATGTCCTGTGGCCAGCGATTGAAGGACAATCAAAGGATCACTCAGCGGCACCGTATTAAGCAACATACTGGAAGACAAATTCCCTTGAAGAATGCCCCATGTCGGCCCGGCCATAAACAACACAATGATCATCAGCTGGCATAAACGACGCAGAATCAGGAAGCGATGCGCTCGCCACCAGCCCAATTTCTCGATAGCTTCTTTGCCTGCATCTTGCGCTAAGTTCTTGGCCATCATTGACCTCCTTTAAGCGACTCAAGCGCTCCACTTGGAACAGGGGTCTCTTCTGGCAACACGTTCTCTAACGGCTTATCGATTTCTTGCCAGCCAAAGTTGTAATGGCTACCGACTTTACCTTTTGCTAAATCAGTCGGCACCACTTTGATGGCAGCGACATCCAACACACAAGCTTGCTCGCACTTACCACAGCCAGTACACACTTCGGAGTTTACTGTCGGGATCAGTTTCGCGTGATAACCCGTACGGTCATTTCTAATGTATTCTAATGTAATCGCTTCATCGATTAACGGACAAACACGGTAACAGACATCACAACGCAAACCTTGCCAGTTAAGGCACGTCTCATGGTCGATGAGAACAGCCGTTCCCATGCGCGCATCGTCGATGTCGGTCAAATCATGATCCAACGCGCCACTAGGACACGCCACGACACAAGGAATGTCTTCGCACATTTCGCATGGAATATCGCGAGCGGTGAAGTAAGGCGAACCAGTCGCGACTGGGGATAATAAACTGGCAAGTTTTAAGGTATCGTAAGGACATGCCTGGACACATAAGCCACATCGAATACAGGCGGACTCGAAGTCGCCTTCTGGTAACGCGCCTGGCGGACGAATGGGTACACCTTTGGTTTCGCGGGCTTGGCTCTGCAATGACTGCAATCCAAGAACACACGCTGCTGCACCAACACCAGCCGCAGTTCGGGCAGTGTCACGCAAGAATCGACGTCGACCTTGCGAGACTTTTGACTGAGAGGATTTCATTATAGTTTTCCTCAAACACGCTCTAATTGCTCTTAAATAAGTTAAGCATAAATAGCGCTAAAAAGGCGTGCTCCCCATACCCCATAAGAGGTAACTCCAACCTGTCTTGATTAAAATCAACTCGTTGCAGATACCAACTTCACACTTTAATAAAAATGACCTTATTTCTAGAAATCAAAATTCACCATTATTCTCCATAAAGGTGAAGTTCCTTAGTACAAAAATTCAACGAAAAATCACTCTCATTAGTGTTTTCAATGATAATTCACTATAAAAAATGAAAGTTAGAGATTCATAACATACTAATTTAAAAGCCATTTGAAGAGTAAAGGCAAAAAATGCTATTCAAAGTAACGTTCTCTGGTTAGATTGAAGTTAATTCCAATAAACCTAAGGAGAGAAGCATGGAAATTATCGTCCGTCCAACCACTGTTGAAGACGCCGCTGCGCTAGTCGAAATTTATTCGCAACCAAAAGCACAACGTGAAACCCTGCAGCTCCCTAAGCCATCTCTCGCAATGTGGGTCGATCGGTTATCAAACATACCTGCCGGTGTGTATAGCTATGTCGCAGAAATCGATGGCAAGGTAGTGGGTAATATTGGGTTTCATCATTCACAGCGCCCGAGAACTTCGCACACTGCTTCATTTGGCATTGGTGTACATGACAACTTCCACGGCTTAGGCATCGGCAGCGCGCTGATCAGTACCGTAATTGAGTTAGCAGATAATTGGTTGAATGTAAGACGCATACATCTTGAAGTGAATGCCGATAACGAGGCTGCAATAGGCTTGTATAAGAAACACGGCTTTGAGATTGAAGGTGAGCTTATCGATGCCTCTTTCCGAGACGGTGAGTTTATTAACACCTACAGCATGGCCCGCATCAGAAAACCGAAAAATTAACCGCTATCCACCAGAACAAACCTCCCTCTTATTCGCTATTGAAATCCAGCGGGAGGTTTTTTTATTGCTTCAAGTCCAAATAGTCTAGCGCTCGTTTCGTTAACGATTCGGTATAAGGGTTTATTTTCCAGTGGCCAGGACTCCAACCTTTCACAAAGCGCTGAAAATCCGCCCATGCAACAGCAAACAACGGGCGCCATTCTTGCTCAACGGCTTCACCATCGAGTTGTGGTTGATAGTGATTCAGCGCATTCGTTAGTGCGGCAAAATAGGTATCCAGTACCCAAGATTCCATCTCCGCACACTCGCTCGGTTCTACTGCGCTACTCATAAACAAAGCAACATCTTTCATTGCACAGCCATGACCCACGTACTGAAAATCTACCGCAGCGACCGCCAAACCGTCATCGTTAAAACAAAAGTTTGCCAGTTTAGCATCACCATGTACCAAGGTTTGAAACTGAGCTTGACGCAAAATGCGATCAATTAACTCAGCATATCGCTTAAGCCTATCATCTTGCAGTACTGCGAGTTCATCTGGTCGTGTATCCAAATGCCAATACGTCCCCGTTTGCCATAACGCATCATGACGGCGACCAACATAACGAGCGTGAAAGTTAGCCAGCCATGCTAAGCAGGCTTGCATCTGAATTTTGCTTGCTTTCTTGACTACGTTTGGAAAACCCGCTTGAGAGAGGTCCTCCATTACAATCAACCACTCAGCTTCGTTTTGAAAACATTTAAGCCCTCGAGGGATCCGGCAGCGATCATCTACTGCTTGGCTAAAATCTTGATACCAACTGACTTCAACTTGGTAAGAATGCAACTTACGTTGATGTGAGCGATCGGTGTTCCAGCCTCGAGGATGCTCTGATGGTTTAGGAAGTTGGACATGTTTGACTACGACAGTTTGCTGAGGAAAAGTCAGTTTAACTAACTCACCGTAGCCACCCCATAGCGATTGGATCACAGTGACATGTTCAAGCTGACCTAGCTCTAATTCGTCACCGATGTTTTGATAGAGAGGATTGATCACTAACTCCATTAAGCCAGTAAGTGTGCCCATTGAGGATGCGTTGCCATGTATTTAATCACATAAGGACAAACAGGCACAACGCGATAACCTAATTCTTCTATTTTCGGCAATATCGCTTCCATCATTACGTTGCCATAACCTTGTCCTCGCAGTACTTCAGGTACCAAGGTAGACGTAATATGCATCTCTTTAGCCTTAAGCTCATAAACCACTTTCGCTTTATGGTCTTTCACCAAATCAACCCAAAAGATGGAATTTTCAGTGTCATGTGTCACTTTATGCATCTTTTACCCCCTATTTTTGGCAAACGTTTTATTGATTCAAACTATATCACTGCATAGAATTATTGCTACGTTTCGGCTTTGTAGCAAAACTTGCCGAAGCGCGTTACACCTAGGGACGAATATAATAATGAGAAATACGACGGCTAGTGGAAGGGACAATCGAGCAGCCCTTCATGAAAAGTCTGTACAACAGCGACAGGCAAGTACATTAAATAGTACCGATGCTATGGGGATGGTAGAACATGGTAGTGAAGTGACATTAAACGTCACCACACCAGTAGGAACTAAGTTTATTACTACTAGCCTTTTTATTGGTTGTCATTCCAACAATAGTGCATTGATAGAAATCCCCAATATCTCTGATGACGACCTTAAGTTCTATTTTCAAGAAGGTTTCTGGGTTAACGTGAAAGCACTATCGCATCGAGGCGAAGGTGCGATTATTCCTTTTAGAGCCCAAATAAAGCACCGTCTTGAAGAGCCATTTCCAGTATTAGTTTTGACCTTGCCAAACACGATGCAGGTGTATCAACTTCGCAAAGAAGTCCGTTATGAAGTAAACCTGCAAGCCAAAGTGCATCTTAATGACTATAAAACTGATTGTGAAATACGAGACCTTTCCAAGAGCGGTTGCCGTTTTATAACCTCGCCTATGAGCAGACAAATACAAGTTGGTGAAATGGTTTCTCTTAATATCGTTCTGGGTGAGCGAGGTCCGATGCTCGCGCCGTTGAAAGGAAAAGTGTGTAATTTACAAAAATCTACTCATTATGCTCGTTATGGCGTTCAATTTGACGACTTTGGTAAAGCCAACGCCAAAAATCTGCTGGGGCAACTGAAGTTTAACGGCACAAAACTTATGCTCAAATAGTGTCAAACTACCAATAAAAAATAAGGCGCCAATAGCGCCTTATTCTTTATATTTTAAAGAAACTCAATTGCTCTTTTTGCTTCTCTGCCAAAAGGGAAAGCTCACTACTCGCGGCCGCACTTTGGCTGATTCCTGCCACATTTTGGTTGACCAGCTCAGACATGTTCACCACGTTTCGGTTAATGTCTTGAGTGACTTGTGACTGTTGCTCAGCAGCCGTTGCGACTTGAGTATTCGAGTCATTAATATCTGCTACTGATTCCGTAATACCGACAAGTGCATGATTTGCTTGTTGGGCAAGCTCATTGTTTTTTGAAAGCATGTCTAGACTCACTTGCATGCTTTCATTCGCCAAACCAGACTGCGCTTGAAGCTCTTCAATGATAGATTGAATCTCTTCCGTTGATTTCTGAGTGCGCGCAGCAAGCATACGCACTTCATCCGCCACAACAGCAAATCCACGTCCAGATTCCCCTGCGCGTGCAGCTTCAATCGCCGCATTTAATGCCAGTAGGTTGGTCTGCTCAGAAACGCCTCGGATTACCTCAACCACATTGCTGATATGCTCAGATTGCGATTGTAGACGCTGCACAACTTGGGCTGCATCTGTTAGCACTTGTGACATGTGCTCACTGGCTTGCGCACTTTCTTTAAACACAGCAAGGCCTGACTTTGCTAACCCATCAGCTTCACGAGCTGTTGAATCAGCAGATGTTGCATTGCTACTAACATTGTCTGCTGTGCTAGCCAATTCATTAACAGCCGAGGCGACTTGCTCTATCTCGATTAGCTCTTGCTGCGCATTGGCTTCTGCTTGAGTCATCACCGCTGCCAGCTCAGTAGAGGCCGATGCAACTTCTTCACTAATCCGCATAAGCTGGTCAACAGTGCTACGCAATTGTTCCGCAGTTTGGTTGACATCTTTACTCAACATTGCCAACTCATTTTTACCATCAGACTCTGCTCGAGCATTCAGATTCCCTTGAGCTAACTCACGCATAACTCGTTGTAAGCTGACGATCGGTGTGACAATTTTTCCTGACAGAACCCAAGCGCATAACAGCGAGAATGCGAATACTGACAACACAATCATTGTCGCATTGCTCTGTACGCGTTGGCTCTCGGCTTCTGTCTGCTTCATACTTTCAGCAGCAACTTCATTGACACGTTTTGAAAGGGCATTCATTACTGCCACCATGTCATTGCCTGCTCGACGATAATTAGTGATTACAGCTTCTCGCTCAGCATTGGATAACAACCCTTGTTCAAAGCGCGACACCGTATCGATCACGTCGTGTGCATGCTTATTGTAAGCGTCCACTTTGTTCTTCATTACCATCGCTTGCTGGCGGTACGCTGGATTGGATGCAATTTGATTCAGCTCTTGATGGATGTCTTTAGATATAGATTTGAGCTCAGACACAAATGCCGATCTACGTTCTGGGATATACATGGCATAGATGCCACTAATTCGAAGGGGGTAAACCTGATTATCTATCGTTGCCAAAAGATCTTTGTAATGAATCACGGACTCGCTATTTTGAGTACTCTTCTCTAATTCAGCTTGTAAATCATTACGAGCAATACCTAGCGCAACCATTACTGCCAATGCGGTTGCCAAAACTGGCAGCAATACTTGCATTCTAACTGACAAGTTTTTTAATAAAGCCTGCATTTTCGCCTCAATATTAGGGTCTGTTGACCTTTTGCGGTTAAATTTTGTTCGAGATAAAAGCGTTTTAATCGCGGCGAGAGGTTTGTAGCCTAGTTATTCTAAGCAAAATCCTCTCAACAAAGAGTAAAACGCTTTTAGCCGAACCCTTCGGGCAGCGTTTGTGGCTCCTTTCTACTGCGTTATCGGCTTATCAGGTAGGGTAACTACATTTCAAAGCCTCTTCCTTGTATAAAGAACCCACAAACTGCTGCAAAAATCAGCTCAAAAGGTCAACAGACCCTAATGCATATTGTTTTATAAAAAGGGCAGGCATCGTATAGAAATGTACGTCAAGCGACTATCAAAATCCCACTATCGTCACGACAACAAAATTCTCTCACTAGCAAGAAGAAAGAAAATGGCTATGCCCAAATAACATTGAGGTGCTTGAGTATATTTTCCTAGATTCAAAAAAAATCCCCAAGCCAATGCTCGGGGATTTTTATTGTTGCTATCAACAACCGCTATTACAGTTTGAAGAAGCTTAGTTGCTCTTTCTGCTTCTCAGCTAAATGAGAAAGCTCTGTACTTGCACTTGCGCTCTGGCTAATACCAGCAACGTTTTGGTTTACTAGCTCCGACATATTCACCACATTACGGTTAATGTCTTGTGTTACTTGAGACTGTTCTTCAGCCGCTGTCGCTACTTGGGTATTTGAGTCATTAATGTTTGCTACCGACTCAGTAATACCGACAAGTGCGTCATTCGCTTGTTGCGTCAGTTCATTGTTTCGAGCCAGCATTTCTAGACTAACTTGCATGCTGTCATTCGCCAGACCCGACTGTGCTTGAAGCTCTTCGATAATCGATGAGATTTCTTGAGTTGAATCCTGAGTACGAGCTGCAAGCATACGCACTTCATCCGCAACAACAGCAAAGCCGCGACCAGATTCGCCAGCACGTGCTGCTTCAATCGCCGCGTTTAGTGCTAGCAGGTTCGTTTGCTCAGAAACGCCACGAATCACTTCAATCACATCGTTGATTTGTACTGACTGGTCTTTCAAGCGCATTACAACTTGTGCAGCGTCGTTTAGTGCTTGCGACATTTGTTCACTTGCTTGCGCGCTTTCTTGGAAGATTGCTAAGCCAGATTGTGCTAAGCCATCCGCTTCACGCGCTGTCGCGTCTGCTGAAGTCGCATTATCGCTTACGTTATTTGCTGTGCTTGCCAACTCGTTAACAGCAGAAGCAACCTGCTCGATTTCTGCTAGTTCTTGTTGAGCATTCGCTTCAGCTTGAGTCATAACTGCCGCTAGTTCTGTTGAAGCAGACGCAACCTCTTCACTAATGCGAGTCAAGTGGTCAACCGTATCGTGCAGTTGAGAAGCAGTCTGGTTTACGTCTTTGCTCAACTGAGAAATCTCGTTATCACCGTCAACGTCTGCACGCACTGAAAGGTCACCGCCTGCCAGCTTACGCATCACTTCTTGCAGTTTTTGAATTGGTGTAACGATCATTCCTGACAAGAACCAGGCACCGACAAGCGAGAATACAAATACTGATAGAACAGTGATCATCGCATTGTTTTGAACGCGAATGTTCTCACGGTTGCTGCTTGCTGTCGCTTCAGTCGCAATTTCGTTAACGCGTTGAGATAACGCATTGATGGTTGATACCATCTCGTTACCTACGCGGCGGTATTGAGAGATAAAGTTACGGTATTCGCTATCCGATACTTGGCCGCGATCATGGCGATTAAAGAACTCTACAGCACGAGTTGAGTAATCAACATAAGCTTCAATCCCTTTACGAACCTGAACGGCTTCTTTACGGAACGTTTCGCGGGCTTCGATCTTGTCTAGATCAGACTCAATCTCTTTCATACCTGCTTTTAACTCATTTAAGAAGCCATCTCGACGAGAAACGTCATAGATCGCGTAAACGGCACTGATGCGCAATGGGTAAACTTGGTCATCAATATGAGCAAGGGTATCTTTATAAAAGACAAGAGAATCTGAGTTTGAAGCGACAACTTCTTGCTCAGCTTGAAGGTTATTTTTTGTGATCCACAGTGCAATAAACAATGCGAATGCGGTAAAGAGTACAGGGACAAGTACCTGCGTTCGTACTGACAGATTTTTCAATGAAAACTGCATGATTAGCCTCGGATAGATTGGTCTTTGCTTCCATGCCTGTGGGATTATTCCCACATGAATAAACAACGCGCCAATATTAGAGGTAGATCACAATTTTGTCTAGGTAAAAGGCACATAATTTCATAAAGTTAGCGACAATATTCCGACATTCCGTCGGAATATTGTCGTTATTTTTATTTATGAAAAATTATGTCTTTATCTCAAAAGATATAGGAATTAATGCAGCTATTTTCGTAGAGAGTTCAGTTTCGCTTGAGCCAAACCGAATATCGTATCAATTGGATATGACCCTTCATCTGTTGGCTCACCAGCGGCTTTCCCTGTAAATAGCTCGATTGCTTCAGTGACGTGATCAATCGCCCAGATGTGGAAGTCTCCCTTCTCTACTGCTTTCACAATGTCAGAACGAAGCATCAAATTGTGCACATTCGAGCGTGGGATGATCACCCCTTGCCCAGCATGACGACCTTTGATTTCACACACATCATAGAAGCCTTCGATCTTCTCATTGACCCCACCGATAGGCTGCGCTTCTCCGAACTGGTTCATCGAACCTGTGATAGCGATGTCCTGACGGTTAGGTTGCTTCGAGAACGCCGATACTACAGCGCAGAACTCAGCCATGCTTGCACTATCACCATCAACGCCGCCATATGACTGCTCAAAGGTAATTGTCGTTGTCAGTGGAACACGTGCCGTCTTCCCAAACACAGACGACAAATAAGCCGATAGGATCATGACCCCTTTCGAGTGAATGCTGCCACCCAGATCCACACTACGCTCAATATCAATCACATCACCGTCACCGTAACAGGTTGTCGCTGTGATTCGATTTGGCGCACCAAACATGTGATCGCTGGTACTCAACACCGATAGAGCGTTCACTTGCCCGATGGCAGAGCCATCAGTGTGAATCAAGGTCGTTCCATTAACGAAGGTTTCCATCACGCTATCTTGCAAGCGGCTCACTCGCATTTCCTGATTGCTCAGCGCTTCTTCCACGTGTCCGATGCGAATCATGTTGGAGTTCGCTTGGCGAGCAACGTAGTTCGATTCTCGCAATAAGTTGGCGATATTCGCAGAGTGAAGTGAAAGCTTGGTTTGGTCACCAGACAATCGTGAGCTATACTCGATAATACGTGCGATGGCTTTCTTATCGCAATGGAGCATGTTGTTATCGTTTACCACACTAGAAATAAAACGAGCATATTGCAGCTCTGAATCCGGTGTGCGTTTCATCTCGTCTTCGAAGTCAGCGGTCACTCGGAATAGCTCACCAAACTCCGGATCATAGTGCTGCAGCAATTGATAAGTACGATAATCACCGAACAAAATGATCTTGATATCCAGAGGAATCGGTTCTGGATCTAACGACACTGCACCCGTTAATGTAACTTCCTTCTCTAGCGAGGTGAAACTTAGCTGGCGAGAACGAATTGCTCGTTTTAATCCATCCCACACATAAGGCTGCTCAAGCACCTTCTGTGCATCCATCAGTAGCACACCACCGTTTGCCTTATGCAGGCTTCCAGCTCGAATCAAAGAAAAATCGGTAAACACTGTACCTTTAAAGGTCGCAGTTTCAATTGAACCAAACAATGAATGGTAGTTAGGGTTTTCTTCAACAACGATTGGAAATTCAGTGTTGTTACGGCTGACCAGTACGTTCACTTTATAGCGACGTGGCAGTTTTTTATCCAACGACGCCGTTGCGATTTCACCTTGCTCACCACTCTGTTCAAGGAAAATGTCGGCGTTTTCAACAATATCTTTTTGCAGATCGGTTAAGTAAGTTTTGATTTCCGAATAATCAGCGTAATCAACTTTCAACTGTTTGATAAAGTGGGTGATCACGTCTAATGTCACGTCATCGTTCAGCTTCTTGATTTTTTCACTAAACGTCTCTTCCCACTCAGTCAGTTCACGTATCATATTACGCAAACTCACTTCTAGCTCATCAATGCTGCTGCTAAAGTACTCTTGTTCTTTTTTACTCAGCTCGTCGAACGATTCTTCGGTATGTAACTCTTCACCGTTCATCGCAACAAACTGATAGTCACCCTGAGTGGTGATAGTTAAGCTAATGCCTTTTTCTTTTGCTTCTTTACTAATGCTATCGAGCTCAAGTTGCTGTTTATTAGCCAACTGGTTCTTCAGGCGATCGGCACGGCTGTAGTACATCTCATTGTCAAATGCGAGGGGCAACGCGTTAAGTAATTTGCCCATCAACTTTTCAATGTCCGCTTTCAGCTTATTACCAATACCACATGGCAATTTGAGCACTTTCGGTATGCGAGTGTCTTCAAAGTTCGCGACATAACACCAATCGAACAGCGCTGCGTCATCATGCTGATGACGATTTAGATAACGCAAAATCATCGTGCGCTTACCTAGGCCATTCTGACCGATGGCGTAAATATTGTACCCTTTCTCCTTGATTGACATAGCAAACTCAACCGCTTTTTGTGCGCGTTCTTGGCCTACGATCTCATCAATTGGAGGTAATTCCTTGGTCGACTTACATGGCATATTTTCCAAATCAGCTGCTGAATACAGCTGTTTAGGTTCCAATCTTTGTACTGCCATACTTGCCTCCTTTTTCTTATTGTCTTTACCTCAGTGTAGAGATAATTTGTTTAAATTTAAGTGATTTATCTTCCACCGCAGTTCAATTGGACATTTTACGAACAGTTATACGCTTTCAAAATGAAAACAAGTCGCACTTGCAATTGATAATTAATTTCATTTAATATCTACTCAAATCGAATTTTGTGGAGACGAAGATGAATATTGAGCAATGCTGGATGCGCTACTTAAAAGCAGAGCAGCTAATGGAGCAAGGCCACTGGCCAGAAGCTCATCGCTTGTACGAAGATGTGCTCAGTCATTTACCAAGCCATATTCATTCTGCACTCGAAAACGAACAAACCAAGCCGTGTCAGTTCGTATGCTTAATTAGTGGTTTGCGCGACGCCAGCGTTGCGCAATCAGAAATACTCAACAAACTGGGACTTCAACAAGAAGCATTTTCAGCACTTAACCAATCTTATGCGTTGTTCCAGTTCTTGCAGCTAGAAAGCCATGATCTAATCAGTAGAGTCAGCCAATTGCTTAGCAAGCAGAGTGAAGATTTGTTAGCTCATATGGCTGCGTTTTGCTCTGCACAACGCAATGCGCAATGGATGATTGAACTTGATAATGTGACTCGCGCCCATGAGCAGTTCTTGTACTTGCAAGCCATGACTGCAGCAGAATCAGGCGTGATTCCACTATACAATTAAGCATCTCGGCATAGGAGTCTGCCGCGACAAAATTCGACAGCAATAAAAGTAATTACAACTCGATACACAAGGAAACGTGATGTCCACACAAACCATTCTTTCGGTGAGCAACCTGTCTGTCAGCTTTACGACAAACGATGGTATCGTCGATGCAGTAAAGAATGTTAGCTTTGATCTACAAGCTGGTGAAACACTGTCTATCGTAGGCGAGTCTGGTTCAGGCAAGTCGGTTTCAACCAATGCGTTGATGAAGCTGCTACCAGATAACGCTATTTTGCACTCCAACTCCTCTATCACTTTTGAAGGTGAATCGATTCTGGATAAATCTGAGCGCCAGATGCAAAGCATTCGTGGCGATCGCATTGGCATGATTTTCCAAGAGCCAATGACTTCTCTTAATCCATACATGCGCGTTGGAATTCAGGTAGCTGAGGCGATCATATGCCATCGCTCAGTGACTAAAAAACAAGCTAAAGCTAGAGTGCTCGAACTGTTTGATTTAGTGCATCTACCAAATCCCCAACAAGCGTACGATAAGTATCCACACGAGTTCTCAGGCGGTCAGCTGCAACGCATCATGATTGCGATGGCATTGATTAACGAGCCAGATATTCTTATCGCCGATGAGCCAACTACGGCGCTCGACGTGACCGTTCAAGCAGAAGTGCTTTACCTGATCAAAGAGATCCAAGCCAAAATGGGCATGGCAATTCTCTTCATTACTCATGATTTAGGTGTCGTGAAGCACTTTGCTGACCGAGTATTAGTGATGTGTAAAGGTGAAGTGGTCGAAGAAGGCATCACAGAAACGCTCTTCTCTGACCCTCAGCATGATTACACCAAGATGCTGATTAACTCGATTCCGAAAGGCAATAAAGACCCTATCGAAGAAGGTGCAACTGAGCTACTCAGAGCAGACGACATTCGTGTTAAGTTTCTTGTAAAACCTCACTTTATTGCGAGCAAAAATGAATACTTTGAAGCAGTGAAAGGGATCTCCTTAGAGTTAAAACAAGGTGAAACGCTTGGTATCGTTGGTGAGTCTGGTTCAGGCAAATCAACGCTTGGTCGTGCATTGATCGGATTGTTGCCGTCAACTGGTAAAATCCAGTTCAAAGGGCAAGACCTAGCGCTTCTGACTGATAAAGAACGCTTTGCACTGAAAAAAGATGTACAAATGGTCTTCCAAGACCCATATGGTTCACTTTCTCCACGTATGACAGTTGGTGAGATCATCACAGAGGGACTCACTGTACATCAACCTCAAATGAGCAAAGCGGAACGAATGCAAAAAGCTCGAGATGTGCTTCGTGAAGTGCGTCTCGACCCTGCATCCATTAATCGCTACCCGCATGAGTTTTCTGGTGGTCAGCGTCAGCGTATCGCCATAGCGCGCGCGCTGATCCTAGAGCCTTCTTTCATTCTGCTTGATGAACCAACATCGGCACTGGACCGCTCTGTTCAGTTAACGGTGATTGATTTGCTAAAAGATCTACAGAAGAAGCACAACATCGGCTACCTGTTTATCAGTCATGATCTTTCTGTAGTAAAAGCGCTCTCTGACCGTGTACTCGTGATGCAAAAGGGAGAAGTGATGGAGCAAGGCACAGCAGAAGAAATCTTCCATAATCCTAAGAGTGATTACACAAGAAAGCTGATTGATGCCTCATTTGATCTTGAAAACAATGAAAATCAACATGATGCTGCTTAAATTTATCACTGTTTCATATACATAAACTAGAGTTATATTGTGACGACAAGTCGTCACAGTCCCGAAAATGGTATAGCTGCCATTCGGTTTGGCCGCCGAGACTGGTTGGTTCAAAGTTAGGCTTAGTCACCCTAACAATCAAATTGAGTTCCCCCAACCATGAAAAATGCCGCGATAGAAATCGCGGCATTTTTTATTGTCATTCTGGTGCATTAAATTTGATGGTTTGCACCAGTAAACGTCCATTAAATATCGAGCTTTTCAATTCCCATATTGTGCAATGCAAACGCATAAACATCGGTAGTAAGGTCGATTTGTTTGCTCAATGGCATACCCGCACCATGACCTGCGTTCACGTCAATACGAATCAGCACAGGATTGTCTCCCTGATGCTTGTCTTGCAGCTCTGCGATAAACTTGTATGAGTGAGCAGGGACAACACGGTCATCGTGGTCTGCGGTCGTTACAAGCGTTGCTGGGTATGAAACGCCCTCTTTCACGTTGTGCACTGGTGAATAGCCTAGGATGTATTTAAACATCGCCTCACTTTGCTCAGAGGTACCAAAATCGTACTTCCACCCCTCACCAGAAGTAAAAGTGTGGTAGCGAAGCATATCCAATACACCAACCGCAGGAATCGCCACTTTAAACAGCTCTGGTCGTTGAGTCATACACGCACCGACCAACAAGCCGCCATTTGAGCCGCCACGAATCGCAAGACGCTCTGAGCTAGTGTAGTCGTGCTCAATCAAGTATTCCGCCGCTGCAATAAAGTCATCAAATACGTTTTGCTTTTGTTGCTGAGTACCCGCATTGTGCCAAGCTTTACCGTACTCACCACCGCCACGCATGTTAGCGACTGCGTAGATGCCACCAAGTTCTAACCAGTTTGCGACATTTCCTGAGAACATAGGAGTCAAACTGATATTAAAGCCACCATAGCCATAAAGCATGGTTGGCGAGCTGTCATCCAGTTTGGTGCCTTTTTTATATGAGATGATCATCGGCACCTTTGTTCCGTCTTTCGAGGTGTAGAACACTTGTTGAGATTCGTATTCTTTACGGTCGAACGGTGCTTTCGATTCTTTATAAAGTACTGACTCACCGCTTTCTACATCAAAAGAGAAGATGGTTGGTGGTGTCACGTAGTTAGTAAAGGTGTAATAAAGCGTCTTATCTTCTGCTTTGCCCTGCAAGCCATATACGGTACCTTGGTCAGGTAGAGTAACTTCACGTACTAACTCACCTTGATAAGTAAACTGCTGAACTTTAGACAAAACGTCGACCATGTAAGTCGCAAACAAGTAACCACCACCTTTGCTGATATCCAGTGGCTGTTCCTGCTCGGCAATGATTTCTTCCCATTGTTGACTTTGGGTGTGGTAACCAACCACCTTACCGTTAGGCGCATCTAAGTTAGTGTAGAAAATCAAGGTATCATCTTGGTTATCAATCAAATACGTATCACCATCGGTTGTATCTCGAAGCGTGATAACTGCCTGTTCTTCCGAAGTGAGATCCACATAAAACAGTCGGTTTCCTGATGTAGATTCCGCACCTGTGACAATCAAGAAACGATCGTCTTTGGTGGTCACTCCCCCTACATAACGGTGCTTTTGTGACTCCAACGCACCAAAGACCACTTTGTCTTGAGATTGTGGTGTACCTAACTCATGGTAGTAAAGCTTGTGCTGCTCAGTACGAGCCGAAAGCTCACTACCCTTTGGTTTGTCATAGCTAGCGTAGTAAAAGCCTTTGTTACCAAGCCAAGAAATAGTGGTGAACTTAGCATCGACAATTTCAGGTTCAAGCTGCTCTTTAGTTTCTACATCAATGACGAAGATCTTACGCCAATCGCTGCCACCTTCAGAAATGGAATACGCCACAAGTGTGTCGTCTTTAGAGAACTTCACTTCTCCAAGCGATGTCGTTCCTTCTTCTGAAAAGGTATTTGGATCTAGGAAGATCTCCGCCTCTTCATCCCCTTTGCGACGGTATAAAACGCTCTGGTTCTGTAAACCATCATTTTTATAGAAGTAAGTGTATTCACCATGAACAAAAGGTTGAGAGTACTTTTCGTAGTTCTGACTGTTCGCTACTAAATCGCGAATTTGTTGGCGAAAAGGGATCTGACCTAAGTAATCGAAGGTCACTGAGTTTTGCCCTGAAACCCACTCTGCGGTTTCTTGGCTGAGATCGTCTTCTAGCCAGCGATATGGGTCTGCAATGTCGTGACCAAAATAAGTGTCGACGACTGAATCTTTACGAGTTTTTGGGTAATGCATAACGTCCGTGTTACTCCGTTTGAAGTTGAGTATTTTGTTTTATTATTTTGTTGAGACTGATTCTCAATCATCTACCTTAGGGCTCAGGTATAGAATTTCAACCAATAGATTGAAACATTTCTTATATTTATGAACCAACTAAAAGTAATGCGAGATAGTGAGGTATCGCTCTCGAATGTGTTCTATCAAAAGCTTCACTTTGTTCGGCGGTTGACGAGTAAAAGGATAAACCGCGTAGATGCCGAGCTTTTTGCCGACCAACTCAGGGAAAATGTCCACCAGCTCACCACTGCGAATATCGTGGTAAACCAAACAACGCGGTACGTAAGCGATACCATGCCCACCCAAGGCTGCTTTTCGCAATGCCGTTGCGTTATCTGTAGAGAAGCAACCGGAGACTTTTACAATATAGTCGCCATCTTTACCTTTGAACTGCCAGTCGGTTGCCCCTGTGGTTTGGTAAGCGTATTGCAAGCAGTTGTGCGTCGTCAGGTCGATCGGTTCAATGGGCTTGCCATGTTTAGCAATATAGGAAGGAGAAGCACACACCACCCACTGAGAGTCCAGAATATGCCTCGCTATCAGGCTCGAATCTTCTAGATAGCCGGTACGAATCACCAAGTCAAATCCACCAGCGACCAAGTCAACAAAGCGGTTATCAAGCGACATATCTACTGTTAAACCAGGATGCATATTACAAAACTCTGCAACCGCGTCCGCCAAGATCAAATCACCTGAGATAGTCGGCACCGACATTTTGATATGACCACTGACATTCTCACCAAAGCCTGAAACTGCATCCATAGCCTCCTGAGTGGCTTGCTTCACATTTTTAGCACTGTGTAACAAAACCTTTCCTGCTTCGGTCAGGGTCAATTTACGCGTAGTTCTATATAATAGCTGAGCGCCAATTTCTTCTTCCAGTCGAGCAATCCTCTTGCTAACTACCGAATTTGTAAGGTTATTTTCTTCAGCTACCTTACTAAAGCTGCCCATTTCAACTACCTGAGAGAACAGGATTAGGTCATCTGCACGCATCGATTATGTCACTTTTGGAATAAATTAATTTCATTATTTCCCTATATCTATAAAAAATAAAGGGGTAAATTCACGCCAAATTAACAAAACCATTACAACAAAAAATCATCTCTACAGCATAAAGCCGTTCGAGAAGTCAGCGTACGAGGATGTACCAATGAGTGAAACCCTACTTGCCCTTGTGGCGTTTTCGCCAATTGTTGTCGCCGCCATTTTATTGGTTGGTCTCAACTGGCCTGCTAAAAAAGCCATGCCTGTTGCGTTCGGTTTAACCGTCGCTATCGCCCTAATGTTTTGGGATATGTCAGCTACTCGCGTACTGGCATCTGTCTTCCAAGGATTAGGTATTACTGTCTCAGTTCTTTGGATCGTGTTTGGTGCCATCTTCTTGCTCAACACTTTAAAACACACTGGCGCGATCACCACTATCCGCAATGGATTTACTGATATTTCAGCCGACCGTCGCGTGCAAGCCATCATCATCGCTTGGTGTTTTGGTTCATTCATTGAAGGCGCATCTGGCTTCGGTACACCTGCTGCTATCGCCGCTCCTCTATTGGTCGCTATTGGCTTCCCTGCTCTTGCCGCGGTACTGATGGGCATGATGATCCAATCTACGCCAGTATCATTTGGTGCGGTTGGTACGCCAATCATCGTAGGTGTGAACAAAGGCCTAGATACACACAACATCGGTGAAGCGTTGGTTGCTCATGGCTCAACATGGGATGCCTACCTGCAACAAATCACCTCAAGCGTTGCAATGATTCACGCAACGGTTGGTACTCTAATTCCTGTACTCATGGCAATGATGCTGACTCGCTTCTTCGGTAAAAACAAAAGCTGGAGCGAAGGTCTAGATATTCTGCCATTTGCACTATTCGCAGGCATTGCCTTCACCGTTCCTTACGCGCTTACTGGCGTGTTCCTAGGAGCTGAGTTCCCATCATTAATCGGTGGTCTAGTTGGTCTGGCAATTGTAGTCACAGCAGCGAAAAAAGGCTTCCTAGTACCAAAAACTAAATGGGACTTCGAGAGCGAAGATAAATGGCCAGCAGAATGGTTGGGCTCCCTCAAGATCAATCTTGATGACAACCCAGGCAAACCAATGAGCCTAACTAAAGCTTGGGCACCTTACGTGATGCTAGCAGTTATCCTAGTGGCAAGCCGCGTAAGCCCAGAGTTTAAAGGTCTACTTAAGAGCGTAAGCCTATCGTTTAGCAACATTCTTGGCGAGACAGGTATCAGCACGGCAATTCAACCTCTATACCTTCCGGGTGGCATCCTAGTCTTCGTTGCACTGCTTGCCGTTCTTCTGCAAGGCGGTGGTGCGAAATCACTAGGGAAAGCGTTTGGCGAGTCGAGCAAGACGTTAATCGGCGCAGGTTTCGTACTCGTGTTCACCATCCCTATGGTTCGTATCTTTATTAACTCAGGTGTCAACGGTGCAGAGCTAGCAAGTATGCCTGTAACGACGGCTAACTTCGCGGCAGAACTCGTTGGCTCAGCATTCCCGGCGTTGAGTGCGACTGTTGGTGCCCTTGGTGCATTCATCGCTGGCTCTAATACTGTGTCAAACATGATGTTCAGCCAATTCCAGTTCGAAGTGGCACAGACACTCACCATCTCAAGTGCTGTTGTTGTTGCATTGCAAGCGGTGGGTGCTGCTGCGGGCAATATGATTGCTATCCACAACGTGGTGGCTGCATCCGCAACGGTTGGCCTATTAGGACGCGAAGGTGCAACGCTGCGTAAGACGGTTATCCCAACGTTCTACTACCTAGTAGTAACAGGCATCATCGGTCTCATTCTGATTTACGGATTCCAAATCACCGACGCTTTAATGAAGTAAGACTAAATGCAGGGTTTCCCCGCCCTGCTCTTTCTCTGGCACAGCGGTCAGCACTACTACCCCGACTTTTGGTGTGGCTTGCTGCATCAATCCCCCCGACCGGTGTGCCAGCCTTTTTCAGTGCAGATAATTGATTGTTCTGTGTATGGAACAGCCCCAGCTCAATCACTTATCTATACTCTAATTCTGACGTCGACTGCCGAAAGGATGGCAGTCAGTGAAACGCTGACAGAGCATGTGCTCATTGACTCAGGACGCAATCTTAGAATAACAGCCAGGACACACTATTATGATTATCTCTGCTTCTACAGATTATCGCGCTGCTGCGAAAGCCAAATTGCCTCCATTCCTTTTCCATTACATTGATGGCGGCTCATACGATGAGCGCACGCTAAAACGCAACACCGATGACTTAGGTGATGTTGCGCTGCGCCAACGTGTTCTGCGTGATATGAGCGACTTAAGCCTAGAAACAGAAATCTTCGGTGAGAAGCTGGCGATGCCAATCGCTCTAGCACCTGTTGGCTTAACAGGTATGTATGCACGCCGTGGCGAAGTACAAGCTGCGAAAGCTGCGGAAAAGAAAGGCATTCCTTTCACCATGTCGACCGTGTCTGTATGTCCAATTGAAGAAGTGGCACCTGCGATCGAACGCCCAATGTGGTTCCAGCTGTATGTTCTGAAAGACCGCGGCTTTATGAAGAACGTTCTTGAGCGCGCGAAAGCCGCTGGCGTAACAACGTTGGTCTTCACCGTTGATATGCCAGTCCCTGGCGCACGTTACCGTGACATGCACTCTGGTATGAGTGGTCCAAATGCAGCGATGCGCCGTGTATTCCAAGCCATGCGTCACCCAAGCTGGGCACTGGATGTAGGCGTGCTGGGTAAACCTCACGACTTAGGTAATATCTCAACTTACCGCGGCGAACCAACGAAACTGGAAGATTACATTGGCTGGCTCGGTGACAACTTTGATCCTTCAATCTCTTGGAAAGATCTAGAGTGGATTCGCGACTTTTGGGACGGGCCGATGGTCATCAAAGGTATTCTAGATGAAGAAGACGCAAAAGATGCGGTTCGCTTCGGCGCTGATGGTATTGTTGTATCGAACCACGGTGGTCGCCAGCTTGATGGTGTTCTATCGACGGCGAAAGCGTTGCCTAGCATCGCCGATGCAGTAAAAGGTGATCTGAAGATTTTCGTCGACTCGGGTATCCGTACAGGTCTGGATGTGGTTCGTATGCTAGCGCTTGGTGCTGACTGCACGCTGCTTGGTCGCTCTTTTGTTTACGCTCTAGCAGCTCAAGGTGGTGCTGGCGTGGAAAACTTGCTCGACCTATATGACAAAGAGATGCGTGTAGCGATGACGCTCACCGGAGCGAAAACCATTTCAGACTTATCACGCGACTCCTTGGTTAAGATGCCATAAACTGACCTCTCACATCCAGAGTAACACCTCTTGTTACTCTGGATATTCCTATTGATTGCATTTAAGCCATTCTCGCTACTGGTTCAAATTGCACCTTACTCGGCTCAACGTGCAATTTAATCGGATAGCAATCACGTCCCATCAACCCAAATCGTTGTGGACATGTCTCGGTGTAAAAGCCGTAACAAGTCGCGCCTGCCGCATCAGCGAGATGAAGTGGGCCTGTATCACAACATAGAAATCCATCAAGATACCGCAGCGTTGCACCCAATACTCTTAAGCTCTTGCAATCAAGAATGTCAGTATCAGGAAACAACGGAGCCCTAACATCCGGACTCAACACCTCAACCCAATGAATTTCTTGATCATGTTGACGTTCAAACTCTCTCAATATGGCTTTCCATTCTTCATCAGTAAGCTGCTTCTTACCTCTTGCTCCCCGGAAAAACGCAAAACTGAGCTTGTTATCTTGTGATAGTCGATGAGCCTGTTTAATACCATCAACAAGCTCTTCGGTCGTAAATAGAATCTCGTGATCGAGTTGCTTGGGAAGCTCGTGTCCCAATCCTTGCAAGATGGACAATGGTTTATAAGCTCCATGATAAAAGTCAGACTGTGTAACGCATGAGTGCTCAAATACGGTTTCTGTTTTCTTGTTCTTAAAAGACACCTTATTTTGAGACGGAATTAACGCAGAAACAAAAATATCACAAGCACCCGGCGAGGGAGCTAACAATAAATCATAGCTATTTTTCGTCAGTTCTTTAATCGATGCGGACGATTGACCAATCGTTTTAAGAGACAGGTGAGAGTAATAAATATGATTGATATTCAGGTTCTGAAAGACTTCACCTTGCCAGGGGAAAGAGAGGACAAGATCAACACGAGCCTTAGGGTAGAGACGAAGAACCTGATGGACGAACGGCAGTAAAAAATACATATTACCAATACGCCCATTATTGCGCACAATTACAATACGCTTCACCTTCTCATTGGGAAGAAGGTGCTCTACAAATTTAGAACGATTATTCAATCGCCGCGCAATTGCAGGCTCTAGTCGGTGAGTTAATCGTCTACGCTTTTTATCTAAGTTTCGGAAAAAAGTTTTCACAGCCATCAATCATTCAAATAAGAAATATGGCTGATAGGTATATCAACACCTCCGTGAATATTTTGTCTTTGACAAAATTTACACAGGTGCCTCTTTGATTAATTCAATCGATGTTCGTACTCGATCACTACCTGATTCCCTTCAATAAAGACATTTTTAATATCTCCATCCACAGAAATACGGTTTTGTAAGTAAACCGAACAAGAAGATGACACATCGCGATCGGTAAGAGATGGTATAACTTGAGCTGGACGCACATGAAGCTGTTCACATAGCTTATTCACAAACCCTAGCGTCAATGGAGCATTGCCTCGCAACAACGCAGAAAACTCATGTAAGTTTAAGCCAAGGCGCTTTGCCATCTCCATCTGAGTAAGGTGCATTTTTGCCTTTTGTGACATCCAAATGTCGTAGAGCGCATTTCTGTCTAGCTCCGTAAATTCCATGGTTTATCTCCGCATTTCAAAGTAACGGTAAAGTCTCATATTTAGCTGTGATAAATGTTAGCGATGAGTCAAAGAACCTACAATTGATGGTTCGAATGATAGCGCTTATCTTTCAATCTACGAGTTTAATCACACCCCGCAGCACCCAATACACATAAATTACATTTCATTATACGTTTCATTGCCTTGTGTTTACACTTTAATCACTAACGCCCAGGTAAACATTATCTCAGTATTTGTGTGAATAGAGAGCTCGAATACGCATCGTGCTAGCAACATCATTTTTCTAGGGCGAATTGATAATTTCTGCTACCTTTCCCCCATTGTTCTATAAAAAGAAACTTTACTTATGCCACAGTGGTTTACAGAACTTCAAACTTACGTCATGGCTAACCATCAAGACTGGAGTAGCAGCGTTTTATTTATCACCATTGCCAGCTTCTTTGCATGGATTGCTTGGCGCGTATTGCACTCGCGCCTCGCGATACTGGTCGAGAAAACCCCATTCCATTGGGACGATCTCTTATTAGAAGCCTTAAAAACACCCGTCAGTACGCTAATTTGGTGCTGGCCAGCAACCGTATCAATAGGCATCGTTCTACAAAGTGAGCTAGGAAACGAGTTCAACTGGCTGAGCACGCTCAAACTCATCTTAGTGATCAGCATTCTAGTTTGGATCGTAATGCGTCTTATCACTAACGTGGAAGACTATGTGCTTGAGCAGAAAACTCGCGATGAAACTACAGTGCAAGCGATCGCTAAAGTCGCACGCCTATTTTTCATTGTGATTGGTGTCCTCACCGTCATGCAAGCGTTTGGATTAAGTCTTTCTGGCCTACTGACGTTTGGTGGTGTAGGTGGCTTGATAGTCGGTTTAGCAGCCAAGGATCTTCTGTCTAACTTCTTTGGTGGCTTGATGATTTACTTCGACCGCCCGTTTAAGGTAGGTGATTGGATTCGTTCTCCGGACAGACAAATTGAAGGTACGGTAGAGCGTATCGGTTGGCGTATGACCAGCATCCGCACATTCGACAAACGTCCTTTGTATGTACCTAACTCTGTATTTAGCAATATCGTAGTCGAAAATCCATCACGCATGCTTAATCGACGTATCTTTGAAACGATTGGCCTACGTTACGACGATGCAGACAAAGTTCCTGCGATCATTAACGACGTGCGTGAAATGCTGAAAAATCACAAAGACATCGACACACGCCAGACGTTGATCGTCAATTTTGACGCGTTTGGTGCGTCGTCACTGAATTTCTTTATCTATACCTTCACAAAAACGGTCAATTGGGTGCGCTATCACGAGGTGAAGCAAGACGTCCTTTTACAGGTAATGGCTATCATTAAACAGCACGAAGCTGATATTGCCTTTCCAACTCAGACACTTAAACTCGATCCTATACAGATGGAAAACGAGCACGCCCAAAGGAGCAGTCAGCTCTAGCGTCCTACCAAAAAACAAAACGCCCTCGAATTTGAGGGCGTTGTTGTATTCATTTGGTGTTTATTTGTCTAACGACATTCCAATCTGATCAAGTTTAGTTTGGAACTGTTCAACACTGTCGGCTTTATAGGTAGGAGAACCATTAAAGTAACGAGGCTTCTCTGGCAACATCGCATTCTTTAGTTCTTGTTCCTGGTCGACATTGTCATGGTACACCGTTACTCGATTTGGAATATCCTGTTTCATAAATGCCATTTTGGTTCTCCTTTGTTAAGACGAATCTTAAGCATAGAAATGAACAACAAATACTCGAACTAATTTGTATGAAAATTAGACAATAGCGACAGTTTTTATTGATTACTTCAAAGCATTATACAAACCGAATGTGAACTGAGTTTTGATACGAATCTATCGAGTTGGCAGCAAATTGATCCGATCCCCTACCAAACGTGCGCCTTTTATCATTTCCATAAATTGTGTCTTTTTTTTGAGATTTTAGTCAGTAATGTGTCGATATAAGTAGCCTCATAGTTGACTTAGTTGGCTCCGGTTATCGTTCTTATTTTTGAGTTTTACTCGACTTGCTGATTCAGATGAATAGACGTGTTTTTAATAAACGCCCAACCATAGGTATCGTACTGCCTATGTTGAGCGGTTTTTATATGGGAGAGCTTAACGCCACGTTGCGCCAAATGGCCAAGCAACATGGGGTTAATTTGGTTTTTATCCGCAGCGGACATCGCCGAGATTTCGATTTACCTGTCGCATTACATCACCTAGACGCTTTACTGGTCGTACTGCATTCAGCTGCCGATCACTTAGTACAAACAGCGTTGAGCCAAGGCGTTCCTGTGCTGTCTTTGGGCGCAAGTTACGCACCACTTGATGTTGAGCAGTTTATCAGCATACAAAGTGATGGAGTAAAGGCGCTATATCGCTGGCTATTGGAACAGGGGCATCAGCGTATTAGCTTTTGCGGTGACTTGTCGGTGAACGATGTTCGAGCAAGATTTAAAGCTTTCCAGCATGCTGCAGTGGAACATCAAGGCGCATTCAGCCCAGAGGACTTTTTCAGTGTCAGCAACTGTTCATTAGCTGGCGGACGAGAAGCGGCCGTGGAGTTCGTACAACGCAATTCACAAAGCACTGCCGTGATTTGTGCGACCGACCACAACGCGATTGGGATGATAGAGCAACTCAAGCACCTACAAGTCCCTGTGCCAAGTAAAGTCGCCGTGGTTGGTATTGATAACGTCTTCTTCGGCCAGCAAACGCAGCCACCTTTGACTACAGCCGATCAGCAGTTAGAGAATCTAGCACGCCAAGCGTTTAGCCGTGCTATCGAACGCATACAAGGCGCAGCCTTTTCTAACACGATTAACCAAGTCCCACAAAAACTGGTTATCCGTCGATCTTGTGGTAATAGTAATCCAACCTCAGAATCAGCAGAATGCCCAAATTCGATTCGTCACGCATTGCTCAATGTTGAAGGCCGTTCCCCTGCGGAGATCTTTGAAAACTTCTACTCACAGGCTCAGAATGGGTTTAACTCCATACTTGATGCGCAGAGCCTCTATGGCAACAACCTTGACTGGGCGTGCCTCGCACGATGCGATCAAGAACAATATCAAATCGAAAGTTGGGTCGAACAAGGGATGACTCAACCAGCCACGCTTCCAAAGCAAAGTACAGCAAACGACGATATTCGCGACTTCCCTTTCCTAGAAGGCTGCGAACACTTTGTCGCAACCGTTATGCCGATAACAACAGGTCAAAAGAATCAATGGCAGTTGATCGCGGTGATTGACTCACTTACCGATCAACAAAACATCGGCACTCAATCGGTGTTTAACAACTATCTCGATATGTTGTCGTTGTTTATTGAACGCGACGCGTTACTTAAAACGAGTAATTTACGCCAGAAAAACTCACAGCAGTTACTGCAACAACTCAAAGTAGTATCCAATAGTTCAAATGACGGTATATGGGATTGGGATTTGACCAGTAACAAGCTGCGTTGGAACAGTCGTTTAGTGAATATGCTCGGCAATGAAAACCTCTCTCACAAACGTTATATCGATTGCGATCAGCTGTTCCAATTTATCCACCCTGAAGATATCGACCAATTAGAAGATAACATCCAAGCACATTTGGCCGACAAGATACCATTTAAAACCGAATTCCGTATTCGCAAACACGATAATAGCTACATCTGGGTGCAAGCCAATGGTTCTGCTGTACGCAACGCTCAGGGCCACGCCGTTCGTTTTATTGGTTCGATGACCGACATTACAGAACAAAGGGAAAGTGCCGCCAAGATCCATCATATGGCGTATTTCGATGCACTAACTGGCGTTGCCAATCGGCGTAAAATCATGGAAGAGATTGTCACACATATAGAAAACAACCCAGGTCAACCGCGTGCTGTGATGTTAATGGACCTTAATCGTTTTAAAATGATTAATGACTCTTTTGGCCATCATGTTGGTGATGCACTACTGTGCCATGTCACCAAAGAGCTGCAAAATAACTTGGTTGAGCCACATACCATAGCGCGGCTTGGCGGAGATGAATTCTTGTTCTTTTGTAATGTACATAACGATGCACAAGCCAATCAAATCGCTAGCATGATCTTACGCACTATCGAAAAACCCATGATTCATGAAGAAATAGAGCTTGTTAGCCAGGGAAGCTTGGGCATTTCTTTCTATCCACTTGATGGTGCATCACCAGAAGAGTTGGTAAAAAAAGCAGATATTGCGATGTACCAAGCTAAGCAGCTAGGCGGGCGTAAAGTGGTTCACTATCATGAGAGTATGGACGCGAGTACGCAAAGCTTAGTAAAACTTGAACATCATTTAAACCGGGCAATTGAACAGGGCGAAATAGAGGTATTTTACCAACCTCAACTTTGTTGCAAAACACGTCGAGTATTGGCTGTAGAAGCTCTCGCGCGTTGGCACTCTGATACCTTAGGTTGCGTACCACCAAGCCAGTTTATCCAAGTCGCGGAAAATGCTGGCTTGATTTCTCGATTAGGGGAGTACATTCTCAACCGCGTGTGTCGTGATGTTCAACAGTCGTCATGGCTGCAATCCATGAACCATATCTCCGTAAACATTAGCGCGAAGCAGCTAGTTCAACCTTATTTTGCTGACGACATCGTACAAACTATCCTCAACTACCGTCTACCCTTATCGTTATTCTGTATCGAGATCACTGAAACCGCCGCTATTAGTGATTATGACCTGTGCGTAAAATCACTTGAGAAGCTTAGGAAAGCAGGTATTGCTATCTCTTTAGACGACTTTGGCACGGGTTTCTCATCGTTGTCGCTGCTGAAGAAACTGCCATTGAGTGAAATCAAGATTGATCGTACCTTCATCGCAGACATCATCAAAGATCAATCCAACTTAGACTTTGTCTCAACGATGATTTTAATGGGTAGAAGCCTAGGTTATCGCGTAGTTGCCGAGGGGGTAGAAACTGCAGAGCATGTATCTAGCTTGAGCGAACTCGACGTGGATTTACTGCAAGGTTACTACTTCAGTAAACCACAACCTATTTCTCAACTAGAGCTGCAATATACGCCACTTAGTATGGCTTGAGATCAAATAAGGCGAGCCGTGGTGCTCGCCTTATTCTTCTTCACTCTATCGTCATCAACTTCACGACATCAATCCAACTTCATTTCCATCAAAGGTCGCCACATCTCGATGATCTCTTCTTCGGATGGCATTTCACTTTGCTTAATGGTCTTCACTACACGGCACGGATTACCGACTGCAACGCTGTCTGCAGGAATGTCTTTGGTCACTACACTTCCAGCACCAATAATTGCTCGGTCACCGATTGTCACACCGTCAAGAATGATAGCACCCGCGCCAATCCAGACGCTGTCACCAATACTAATCGGGTTGCCCGTTGCGATTGGACGAACACGCTCCGCAAGCTCAAATGGGTGCCCCGCCGTACTGATCACGACATTCGGACCAATTTGCACGTACTCACCAATGTGAACAGGCGCAAGATCGAGAATAGTGACACCTGCATTCAGAAAGCCACCTTGAGTAAAGTGGATGTTGTTACCCATGTCACAATAGAAAGGCGGCACAATATTCACACCGTTCGCACTGCCAAGCAGCGACTCGATGATCTCAGCCTTCTTCAAATGTTCGGAAGGTCGTGCATGATTAAAGTCATACAGCTTCTCCTTTACTTCAGTTTGAAACTCAAACAGCTCAGGAGTAATGGGAATATGCACCGAAAAATCAACCAGTTTACTGCTCATCGACAACCTCTTAAGAACATAGAGTACGTCAATAAATAATCCTAAATTCAGCCAGTTAAGTGCTAACTATTCGCATCAGTTCAAGATGTATTTGCGAGCAACAGCGCATTTTGAAGTTGGCAATTGGCTTCCCTATGTTTATCTTGGAGTTTCACTCAGCAAGGAAAGCAGATTGATGTCACGAAAAGAGCTCAGCCAAATGGGCAGTGCCCAAGTTTATCTGGTCGAAATGGAAGGTCGAAAAGTCATTGAGAAGCGCAACCCGACACAAGTTGAAGTGGCCTTTTATCAACAACATTCTGCAACGTTCAACCAGCTAGGCATTCTTGTTCCCGAGTTTGTTGGGTTTGATACTGAGCAAGATACATTGTGGATTGAGTATATTCCTCACCAAATCGAGCAAGACTTCCTCCTGCAAGATCCAAGAATCCTAAGCCGCCTTGTGCAAATTCATCAGACATCACCACCAAGCGATAACGCAATATTTAAAACCCATAACTGGACAGAACAAGCAACCACCTCTGCACTTGAAACTCTCCAACTAGATGCGCGCACCGAGGCTTGCTTGCGCCATTTTCAAACCAAAGCACAATACCTATTCAAGTCCCAAACGCTACTCTCCGGAGACAGTAATGCTGGCAACTGGGGGCTAAGGAACAATGGTGACTTGGTACTTTTTGATTGGGAA
This sequence comes from Vibrio rotiferianus, assembly GCF_002214395.1. Classification (NCBI taxonomy): domain Bacteria; kingdom Pseudomonadati; phylum Pseudomonadota; class Gammaproteobacteria; order Vibrionales; family Vibrionaceae; genus Vibrio; species Vibrio rotiferianus. The sequence goes on along the minus strand of NZ_CP018311.1, from coordinate 1,231,202 downwards.
CGTTTTTCTATCGGGCATCCGGCGATTGATCTTTCGCCGTTAGTTGCGGGAATGGGTACTTTCAAAGACTATGAACAAGTAGCAAAACGATATATAGGGCTTGGCGGTAAAGGCGTAGAGTCAGAGCTCGCTACTGCTATCTTGTTAGCAAAAGCCTGGATCGTGATTGAGGTAACCAATCTGCTGGTTTCCAGAAACAATCCACAAGCCAGCAAATACATAGAATGGTTTCGACAAACATTACCAAACTGGTGTGAGACAGTGGCGTAAGAAGATAGTTTGAGCTAAGCGTTATCTTTTTGGGCTTGGCTCTTGGATCTGATAAAGGCGGCGTTCGTTCTCTGCACAAGTGGTCTCGCAATTACACACTTTATCGACGCCTACGTTGTTCAAGCCACCGCAACTGCCTTGAATGCGCTTGTTATGAAAGATCACACCAAGCGACATCAACAAAATGATGGCTAAGAACCCAACAAAAGTGAACAGCCAAACCATTACTTCACCTCTTTCACATAAGAAGAAACCAGTGCTTTAAGCTTAGTCGGGCGAAGCGTCATAAGCGCGTTTTTTGATTGAGATTTGGGATTTAGCAATACCGAAGGCGCTTTTTTACTACCACAACCGCCGCAACCACCTTTTTTGACATGGTTGATAGAAGGACGCCCTTGTGTCGCCACAGTTAACGCTGAACGAGGAACACCCATCACATCATCCAGTGAACTGCGTGTTGAGAGCTTAAACACCTGCTTACCGCTACTTAGAAGCTTGCCAAGCGCACGCTCGCCTATATTACGAACCAACACCGCATCGACTTTATACTCTTGTAGAGATTGAATGAGTTGTGACTTGGCTTTGCAGCCAGCTTGCGGCATAGCAGCAATATTAGCGAGGTTCTTCAACAACCCTTCCGTATCGGAGTAAATAGCAATATATGGGGCTTTAACAAAGTGATTGGCGACGCGTTCGCCGTCATTTGGAATGGCATAAATCATGAGTTTGACTCCTGGTCAGGAAAAACAAGTGCATGACCCTCAACTAGGCTTTTCGCAACTTTAAAACGCGCGCTCTTAACCGTATTACCAAAGGTCTGGCGAGAGACTCCCATTTGGTCGGCAGCTTGCTGTTGGCTTAAACCTTCTAGATCCGCCAAACGCAATGCTTCCAGTTCTTCTGGCAATATGTCGACTTTCTCTAATTCATAAAACGGCACGCCATTGGGCTTAAAACAATGGTGTGCTGCACGTCCACATATGCGTCTTTCTATTTTTGGTCTCGCCATCACATCCTCTCTACAAAACGCCTTCACCTTACGCCCATTTATGGCATATGCCAATTATAGTTTTTGGCATATGACAATATCTTAGTTTGCAAAAATAACGTTTACAGCGAAATATTCGTTAGACATCTAATAATAATGCAACAACACATACAAACCACCATACGATTCATTGACATACATCGATAAAAAACCTCTCATTTATGAGGGCATTTTCATCAAATATTCACCATCGTTTTCACACCCGTTAACAAATAAAGCTATAATTCATCTAATACATTAGTTTGAACACTAATGATTAATTCGTTACCCTAAGTGAGCTATTTAGAGAAAGGAAACTCAATATGACGTACAAAACTCCCTTACTACTAGCGATTGGTGCGCTAGCAGCGACCAACGCAAACGCAAGTGAGTGTGGAACGGTTACCATTGCAGATATGAACTGGAATTCTGCAACACTGATTGCCAATGTGGACCGTTTTATTCTTGAGCACGGCTACGGCTGTGATGCCGAACTCATCCCTGGCGACACCATGCCAACTGGCACCTCAATGATCGAAAAAGGGCAACCAGATGTGGCACCAGAACTTTGGAGTAACAGCCTCAAAGATGCGCTAGACAAAGGTGTTGAAGAAAAACGCCTTCGTTTTGCAGGCAAAGCGTTAGTCGATGGTGGCGAAGAGGGTTTCTGGATCCCAGCCTACCTTGTTAAGCAATACCCTGAAATGAAAACCATCGAAGGTGTGAAAAAGCACGCGAAGTTATTCTCTCATCCTGAAGACAAAGCAAAATCGGCATTTTACAGCTGTCCTGCTGGTTGGAACTGTCAAATTAGCGCCGGCAATCTTTTCAAAGCGATGAATCTTGCTGACTCAGGCTTCGACATCATCGACCCAGGTTCAAGTGCCGGTCTGTCTGGCTCAATTGCAAAAGCCTACGAGCGTGAAGAAGCGTGGTTCGGTTACTACTGGGCACCTACTGCAGTTCTTGGTAAATACGACATGGTAAAAGTGGATTTTGGTAGCGGCGTTGATGAGAAAGAGTTCGTCAGCTGTACAACACAAACAGACTGTGAAAATCCAAAAGCAACCATGTACCCACCTTCACCAGTTCATACCATTACGACTGAGGAGTTTGCTTCACGCTCTCCAGCCGCTTACGACTACTTCACCAAGCGTGGCTTCACCAATGCGGACATGAACCAGCTATTAGCTTGGATGGAAGACAACCAAGCAGACGGTGAAGAAACCATGTTCCATTTCCTAGAAAATTACCCGCAGATCTGGAACGCATGGGTTCCACAAGACGTAGCTAAAAAAGTGCAAGGTGCACTGTAAGACTTAGACGTTTCGTAAATGGTATAGGAATACCAAAATTGTTGTATGCCGAGGCTCGCTTGAGCCTCGGCAAGAAAAGGAAGTAAACATGTCTGACTCGAATTGGCTTAGCGAATTCCCAGAAATGGATCGCTCAGATCTCAGAGCCATCCGCAAAACCTTAGATGGAGCCTACCGCGATTTCTCTCGCGAATATGGCGACCTTATTGAATCATTCTTCGACCCTCTTCTCTCATTTCTCGTTTGGTTCGAAAAACTCCTCATTTCTACACCATGGATGATCATTCTTGGTGTGTGTACTGCATTGGTTTATGCCGCTAGTCGCTCATGGAAACTGGCTGTCGCGTGTTTCGTGTCATTGATACTGATTGGGTACTTTGGCATGTGGGAAGACACGATGCGGACGCTCAGCATCATCACGGTGTGTACCATGCTCGCTATTGCGCTCGGTATTCCAATTGGTATTGCTATGGCGCGCTCAAATCGTGTGCAATCCGTCGTGACACCACTGCTCGATGTGATGCAAACCATGCCCGCATTCGTTTATCTGATTCCTGTCGTGATGCTCCTTGGTATCGGTAAGATCCCTGGCTTGATTGCGGTTGTGATCTACGCAATCCCACCAGTGATTCGTTTGACCAACTTAGGCATCCGACTCGTAGACAAAGAAGTACTTGAAGCCGCCACGGCCTTTGGTGCAAGTAACAAGCAACGCTTAGTCGGCGTACAATTACCTTTGGCAATGCCAACCATTATGGCTGGTATCAACCAAACCATCATGATGGCGCTGTCTATGGTTGTTATCGCTTCTATGATTGGCGTTAAAGGCTTAGGTCAGCCAGTATTGAAATCAATCACCAACCAGTACTTCACTCTTGGTCTGCTTAATGGCCTAGCGATTGTGGCACTGGCGATTTTGTTTGACCGTGCGTCGCAAGCTTACGCGAAGCGAACCCAAGCACACTTAGGAGATCTGAAACATGACTAAGCCACTTATTGAAATCAGCGGGCTGTACAAGATCTTCGGACCAAAGCCAAAAACAGTCATCGAGCGAGTAAAACAAGGTCAGAGCAAAGACCAAATTCTTGCTGATACGGGTCATACCGTCGGTTTAAAAGACATCAACCTGCAAATTAACAAAGGCGAAATCTTCGTTATCATGGGTCTATCTGGCTCTGGTAAGTCGACCATGATTCGTCACTTCAACCGTTTGATTGACCCAACCATGGGACAAATTTTGGTTGAAGGCGTCGACGTGATGCAGCTGTCTTCAAAAGAGTTGGAAGAGTTTCGCCGCCATAAAATGTCGATGGTATTTCAACGCTTTGGCCTTTTGCCTCATCGCACTGTGGTTGACAACGTCGCTTACGGCTTGGAAATACAAGGCATCAAGAAAGAAGCACGCATTGCTAAAGCTAACGAATGGTTAGAGACAGTCGGCCTTAAAGGTTACGAGAACCAATACCCTGCGCAACTTTCTGGTGGCCAGCAACAACGTGTTGGTTTAGCTCGCGCGCTGGCGACTGACGCTGAGATCCTGTTGATGGATGAAGCATTCTCGGCACTCGACCCACTGATCCGAAGCGAGATGCAAGATCAGCTGATTGAACTGCAAGAGAAGCTACATAAGACCATTATCTTTATCACTCACGATTTGGACGAAGCGCTTCGCTTAGGTGACCGTATCGCTATTTTGAAAGATGGCGAGTTAGTACAGCAAGGTTCTCCAGACGAGATTCTGCTGCACCCTGCCGATGAATATGTAGAAGCCTTCGTTAAGGACGTAAACCGAGCGAGAGCGCTTACGGTAGAAACCGTAATGCAGCCACCAGCATATCGCATTGCAGCTACGACTATCGAAGAAGCCCTTGTCGAGATGAAACGCGTGAAGCAAGACTACGCGTACCACGTGACCGACGAAGGCTATCAAGGTGTCGTTACCAAAGAGAGCTTGCTTGACGCTGCGAAAACCGATGCAGCACAACAACTCGATGAAGAGATCTACGAAGAAGTGCCTGTTGTCTCTCCTGATTCTGTGATTGAAGAAGTGCTACCGGACACTATGTCTTGTGACTACTCACTGCCAGTTGTCGATGACGAAGGTAATCTGCAAGGCGAACTAGAACGAAGCGCCGTAGCTGAAATCTTTACTGATAATACCGAAGAGGTGTCGCCGCCAAAGGAGGTCAAAACGCCTCCAGTAATGGATAAGGCATCTTAATACAGTAAAGGCTCATCGTCGGATGAGCCTTTTTGTTTGCTTTGTTGTCTCTTTACTACTGGTGTTATTGCTATCGCTACAGCCATATAAGCAGTGCAAAGATTAACAGACTCAACACGATACCAAGCAGAACAATCCGTCCCTGCATTTCTGTCGAGACGGGACGATGTGGCTTTTTACCTAACGTCAGAATATACAATCCCGCGTAACCGATACTGTAAGCAACCCTGTCTAAACAAAGTTCGATCAACAACCAACGAATAAGTGCTCCCAATATCCTAAGCGCACCTATAACTAATTCTTCCATTTTTCTTTTCCTATTCCATTTTATTTTCAAACCACTGACGTTAAAGAGTTTTTCTTACAAAGGCTGTTCAATGGTTTGCTTTGTTCTGACGCAGGTTTAGGAAACAGGTCTATTATTATCACGGTATACCCAAGTGACCTTAGCATACAAGCAACGAGATTATTTTGGTATATCAACTCGTTGATTTAGAGAGGAATATTATGAAAAAGACACTATTAGCACTAACTGGTGCAGTCGTTATCTTAGCAGGCTGTCAGGATGAGAAACCCGCGGAGACAACTGCGGTTGAGGTTCCTCAAGCAACAGAAGTTGAAACCACCGTTGATGCAACACCGATTGAAGAAGAGCAAGTGATCACCACAGATACTTTTGTTGATTCTGGTCACAACGCGCAAAATGCACTGGATTGGAACGGCATTTACAAAGGCAAACTTCCTTGTGCTGATTGCGCGGGTATCGATACCACGCTAACCCTGAACGAAGACGGCACTTACTCATTGGTAGAGCTGTACGAGGGTAAAGAAGGCGACCCAATCAAATCAGAAGGTAAGTTCACTTGGAACGAATCAGGCAACACCATCACATTAGTTGATGAGTCTGGTCCAAACCAGTACTTCGTTGGTGAAAACATGCTAATGAAGCTAGATATGAACGGCGAAAAAGCGACAGGCGAGCTAGCGTCATTCTACAACCTAAGCAAGATGCCTTAATGCTGAGTAGCGATTTCATCTAATCCTGATAAAGACCCAATCCGAGCCTCCCCTGCTCGGATTTTTTCATTCTCGTTCATTAGAACTACAATCAAGAATTTTCATTTATTGAGAAAAATAACAATGGCACCAATTGACGCAAACGATTGCTATTGGTGGATTGCGCCATCTTTTTCATTTGTAAGTATGTCGTATGCAAATATTTAAACGTTTCGCTGCACTTATTCCTGCAGTACTTTCCTTCTCTGTTTTCGCTCAAACTCAACCAATTCTTGTTCAAGGTGCGATGGATATTGAAACCAGCACACTAGTTGAAGCTTTAAATGATGCGAAAGAAACCACCGTTGGCTCTTGGACGTTTTGGCAGGGTGACATCGACGGTTACCCAGTGGTGGTATCTCGCACTGAAGTAGGATTGACGAACGCTGCTGCTTCTACAACAATAGCGATTGAGCATTTCAACCCGAAATACGTCATCAACCAGGGCACATCTGGCGGCCACGATCCTAAGCTATACCGTGGTGACATTGTTATTGGTGAAGCAAGTTTTAACATGGGCTCTTACAAGTCTGAATTTGCTGAAAAAGGCAAAGGCATCGATCCAACCAAGTGGCAGAACTTCGACGTAACCATGCGTCTACGTGAAAACGGTGAGTTTGTTGAACATAAACAGTTCAAAGCGGATCCAGCATTGGTTGAAACTGCTCTTTCTTTGTCTGAAGGATACAAAAAGGCCAAGTTGTGAAAGGCTTGATTGGTTCAGCGGACGAATGGAACCGCGAAGTAGACCGTATCAACTGGTTCCATGAAACCTATGGTACGTCTGTTGAAGAGATGGAAACGTCATCAGCAGCATTGGTTGCTCAAGCTTACCAAGTACCGTTTGTCGGCATTCGTATTTTGTCGAACACAGACCAACACAAACAAGACTTCGATCCGCAAACTGCGGTGGATTGTCAGCTGTACACAATTGACGTGATCAAGGCGTTGATCAAAAAGCAGTAACGCCGTAATAGGACAGCAAAGGGAGGCTTAGCATAGCCTCCCTTTTACTTTGAATGTTGAATTAGGGATCATTCCAAATACACAACCAACAAATCGGCCTCAATGGCATTGGCGAGCTTCGGGATTGAGGAGAATAAGCGGCTCATAAACTTATGATGATGGCCACAGACCACTAAATCGATGTTGTGCTCCTTCGCTACACCAGCAAGCTTGATATGCAGATCACCAACCACCACCATGGTCTCGGTAATCGGATAATCACTTTGTTCAGCTAAGGCTTTAAGCTCTTGCATGAGTTTTTGTTCGTCCTTCGATTCCAGCGCCACTCTATCGTGATCAACGAAAACAAAGGACACCTTGCTATTTGCATCTTTTGCCATCGAAATGGCTTTGTCGATGACTGCTCGACTCGAATCTGATAAATCTACTGCAACTAAAATGTGCGCGTAGCTCATGATACTCTCCCAACTGACCTGCCTAAATTAAGTCTAGCACCGCAGCGAGAGTCTTACTGAAATCACCCCAATTACCCTACAAACATTGTTGTTTAAGCCAGTTGGTCAACTTTATGATTTCTGGTTGGCGTGCTCGATTCTTCTTATGCACAAAGTAAAAACTGTCCCCGGTTTCCAATCCGTGGGAGGGGATATAAACCAGATCCTGAGCCTTATCGCGTTCATTCAACATAAAGTCATTGGCGAATGTGATGCCTTGGTCGTAGCGCGCCGCTTCGATCGCCAGAAGCATATGGCTAAAGTGTTGCATATCGATGTCTTTCGGCAACTCAAACCCGCCGGCTTTACACCATTCCGCCCAATCTTTACCCCGCTCACGATAAATAGAATCAGTGGAAAGAACTGGATAGTGCCAAAGTGCATCGGGCATAGGTTGGTCCTGAATTTCCTTCCAGATGTTGAGGCTACACACCGGATACAACGTCTCATCATACAGGCGAACCGCCATATAGTTGCGCTTTGGCTTTTGTACCGTGATAAAGCAATCACCCACGCTGTCAGTTTGCTCTGGATCTCCAGCAACCATGTTAAGGGTTAGATCAATTTCGGGGTGTTGACGCTTAAAGTCTGCCAATCTAGGTATCAACCATTTCACGGCTAGCGAACTGTAAATCGCCAAACGTAGACTGCCCTTTTCTCCTTCACGTACCTTCTGACTGGCCATAGCAATGGCACTAATAGCAGGGCTGATATCTTCGAGGTAACGAAAGCCGGTATCTGAGAGTGACAACTTACGCCCCTGACGAATAAACAAGGCTTCACCAAGATAGTCTTCTAATACTCGAATCTGATGACTCACTGCACTTTGCGTCACATTGAGCTCTTCCGCAGCAAGGGAAAAGCTCAAATTACGCGCAACGGATTCAAAACAGTGGACCGCTCTAAGAGGTGGTAACTTCATTATCTAAAAAACTCATACTTAAACTAATAAATATCATTTCACTTCATCCTATGACATCACCTACTCTTTGGCAAAGAATGAGGAGAGGAATAACGTGAAAGTCACATCTGTCGGTGCAGCGATGCTGCTATTAATTGTTGGTAACTTAGTTGCGGTGCTCTCAGACGCTTTGATCAAAAGTGTCGGTAATGAGGTGCCGGTTTTTCAGTTTGTGTTTTACCGACAACTTTCAGCTGTGATGATGTTGTTACCCGTATACCTGTTCACAAAACAAGCGCCATTAATGGAAGGTTTTAAGTGGCATGCAGTTCGTGCGCACGTCTGGCTAACAGGCGCAATTTTCATGGTGTTTGCCATCTCGTCGATGCCACTCGCCACCGCGAACGCAATCTTCTATGCCGCGCCTTTGATCATGCTACCACTGGCGGCGATCTTCTTCGGAGAAAAACTCTCCACTCAATCAATTGCAGCAGCGGTAATGGGCTTTGCTGGTGTGCTGGTGATTATACGCCCAGACCAAATTGATTGGGCCGCGTTGTCTGCTTTGGTCGTGGCGCTAACACTCGCCATCAACAACCTGTTGATCCGCAAGCTGCCAAAGAATCAATCCGTACCACACACGCTTTTGATGACCAACCTAGCAGGTATGCCTGTATCACTGTTGTTAGTATTTATTGAAGGTGAGGCATGGGATTGGAGCTCATTCCCTGTAGCGGCCGGTTCAAGCTTGTTCATCATGATTTACGCAGCTACCTGTGTATTAGCTTATCGTTCTATCGACAGCAATAAGATTGCCAGCGCAGAATACAGCGGCTTGATTGGTGCCGTGATCGTAGGTTTAATCTGGTTTGGTGAAGTGCCGGATATCTTTATGGCAATTGGTACCGTGATGATTGTCGTGCCTCTGATTTGGCTATCTAAACGCGAGCGCAGAAAGCAAAAACAAGCGCAAGCCGCAAAACTTGCAGAAGAGCAACAGCACCATCAAGCGCCAGCAGCGTAAGTCATCTAAAGAAGCCGAGCACTCATCGCTCGGCTTTTGTATTTTAAAGTCAAAAATTCAAGCTCTAAGCTTTTCTAATGTACGCTACCGCATGGGATAGAAACAGACGAGAAAAGCGATCATTGAAGCGAATCCGATACTCGTGATTAGCTTCTGAAACTCGCTGCCAATTCTGGTCAAAGTAATCATTGATATCATCTACAGCTTCGTCCATGTTCTGGATGTGTTTTTTGTTCCACTGGTAGGTACAAGAAGCAACCAGTATACCGCCAACATTCGTTGCACTTTTTAGCGCATTCACCATTTCTAGTGGAGAGTCGCACTGATCGAGCACGTTTAAACAAACCACTAAATCATGTTTAGTATTGATCGTCCCGCTACTAAATGGCTGATCCACAAACTCAACATCTAAACGCTGACAATCTCCTACCAAATGTTGATTCTCGAACTCGAACGACTTCATCTCATCTAAGCTATAGATGTAATTGAACGCCGCCAGTGGAGGGGTAAATAATATTTGCTTTAACCCTGACAGCAACAAATTGGAAGGCTCAACCAACGTCGCTTTTTGGATAGAGTTCAGTCTAGAGGTGGTCTCATAAAAGTTTCGGCCTAATGCAGCGCCAACCTCAAGCAGGCTTTTCGGCATTATTCCCGCTTTTCTCACAGCATGTTCAATAAAGCTAGCAACTTCAATACAGTGCGAAGACTGAATAAATGAAAAAGGCACTTTCTTTGATTGACTAGTCAGCTCTCCAATCAGTCCTTTTTCTAAAAGATGATCAAGCCACTGAACCTCATAGTAACTCGCTAGCCCTCGTTGATTGAGATAGAAATCTTCCATACATTCTCCTTCCAAAGGCGGGTAATTTTATCTAGCCAAACTAACTCTGTCCGATTAGAGTGCACAGTTTTTGGAGGCAAAAGAATGCAACGAGAGACGAACATCGTCCCTCGCTAACAACCTCTCGCTACTACCTGATCGCATTGATAGTAGCCGCACTCTGTTCCATGGTTTTAAACTCATCACTCTGCTTAATCTGATTCAAGGTGTCTGTTACATCGAACATCCCAACCACCTGCTTCGCTGCCTCAAAGGGAGTCACGCCTTTTTCTAATTGAAGAATGTCGTAGCCTGCCGCTTTTAACGCATAAATTGCTGCTCCACCACTTGGGTAAAAATAGCCCCACCCAAATTGAGATTCCACACTCTCTCGATTCTGGTAATTTGTGGTAAATGCATAGGGCTCTACAAATTTTAAGTCGGAAAAGTTTGGCAACGCATTTCTCAAAGCCATCACTTCAACATACCAAGCGCTACCTTCAAACAGCTCTTGCCCTAACCCCATATTCTTCGCATATTGCTTGCTGCTGTTATCAATATTGATCTGCTCTTGAGTTAGGGCAATGTATTGTTTGAGCATGGATTTGGCTTCATCTTGCGTCATAACTTTAGGCAAAGACTTGAACAAATTGAGTACCGCAAGCTTATATGTAATCTGCTCTACATTCACTGGATAGCCAGTAAGCTCATTGAAGTGGTTGGCAGGATATTTAAAGTGTTCCTCCTGGTAATCATGGAACATCTCATGCACGGCTAATGCAATAGTATTACGTTGATGCTCGCCTTTTATAAAGGTTTCTGAGGGTTTATACACTTGTAGATAGTACTTCGCTCCATTAAACGTATATTGCCTTTCGTACGCCCCGTTACCTCTATTTATCGCATCATGGAAGATGTGCATGTTCGTTTCGTATTTGTAGATGTCCAGAGCCCCACTTTCATTGACTCCTAACTTTTGTGCATCTTCCGGCACTTTGGGAGGATTGACCAAATAGGCGGTGACAGGCGTGCCATTGTTTTCATCCAAGTGCAATAAGTAGGCTGGAGTCTCTGACAAGTAGTCTCCGTAACCACCCCAAACGGATTGGAATTTTAGGGCATTGACAGAGGCATTAACTTGCTCAAGAAGCTTGCTATCAACCTCGCTCGTCAAAGCCGTTTCTCCCCCAGCTGATACAAGCTTACCTAAGCCATACTTCGTGATTTCTTGCGCTGTCATATTGTGTATGTCTTGTGCTGACGCAGCGTTAATCGTGAAGTAGTAGAAACCTTCTGGATCAGGTAAACCCATCTTCTTGTAGTAATCGATGTATGGTTGATGGTATTTGTGGCCAACAGGGAAATCCGTTGCAACTTGGTCTTCGGTTGCCCATGAATGAACACCTATCGTTGCGCCCCTTTCAATAGTTCGGTTGGCTCCCGCCAAGAATAAATCCGTACCTCCCGAGGCAATTGACCCATTCGCGGCAATGTAAGAATCTAGCTGTTTAGCGCGCACTTGATACGCCAGTTTAAGGTTTGACTCATCATCAACAGAGCCATCAATGCTCACAAACTTGAGCAGCTTGATATTGCGATGCTTTGCCATCATTTGTTCGAATGCCTTTGGTGCCCCCTGACAAATAACCCCTTTCAGTTCCGCGACATCCCCCTTTACTACGAATGATAAGCCGGGCTCTTGTGGCGAAAGCTGATCTCCACATTGAGAAGTGAACACGCTCGAGTTATTCGTTACCGTCGAGTCGTTGCTCTTTCCTTCGGAGCCACAGCCTGTTAACGCGATTAGAATACTCATGGTTAATATTTGTTTCTTCATTCCTTACCTCAATAAAACGCCGTTCAAAATTACTAGGAATGATAAACAAAAAAATCCCGTTTTATGTTGGTTCTTACGTGCGCTTACAGAGGCTTAAGAAACCATCATTTTCTTTACTTTTGTAAGCAAGCAGCACAGAACGAAGCTCATAAGTACCAAGGTTAAGAAGTGCACTGGACATCAACTGCTATAGTTAAAACAGTAAATAATAAAATTAGGGCAGTATTGAATTCGTTATCACCTCTCGAAAGTTCTCAACACTCTGCAATTTCTAGCGAGTCTTCGCTATCGATTCAATTCACCGCTGCCTCTTTTTGAGGATCTGCGCATGCTAAGTAGTTTTAAATCGAATCTTCAACCTTTTGTAATTTCAATATTTTTTCTCCTTTCCTTACTCAGCACTCCCTCAAACGCTTCTACACTTAAAGTGGGTACTTACTCCTGCCCTCCCTTCGTTATAGGCTCTGTCGATAATAACCTAAACGGCCTCAGTATTGAGCTATGGGAGCAGATCGCCAAAGAAATGAATGTCGAATTTAGTTTTGAAAACCATCCTTTGGGTGACCTACTCAATGCGATAGAAACAGAAACAATCGATATTGGTGTTTCTTGCATCTCAATCACCCCTGAACGTGAGCTGTTTGCCGACTTTTCTCATTCTTTCTTTGAAACCCACCTCGCGATAGCTGTAAAAAATCAAGGTTATCTGCATACCTTGCAATCTATCTTTTTGAACCCCGCATTGTGGTTTATCGTTGCTGCTATAGTGCTGGTAGCTGGATTAGTCGGGGCGTTTTTCTATGCGATAGAAGAAGGCAAAAATGAAAAACTCTATTCAATGAAAAGCAATACTGGTCGCTGGATTGAAAGCTTTATTCTTGGCCTACTCTTCATCACTCGGGGGCCTTTCAACTACTTCGAATTTAAGAGCTTAACGGGACGAATCGCTACAGTATTTATTGGCGTTTTCAGCATGCTTTTCATCGCCAGTATTACTGCAGTACTAGCCAGTAAACTCACCCTTAGCCAAGGCTCCTCACAAATTAAGGGCATCAATGATCTTGCCAATGTTGAAGTCGGTACCAAAACCGCAACCACCTCTTCTTTACTGCTTACCAGCTTTGGTATTCGTCACAAAGACTATCCAGATATGACGACACTTTTAACCGCGTTAGATAACGGCGAAGTCGAAGCTATCGTTGCTGACGACGTGGTACTCAAATATATGATTGGTAGTGGAAAATTATCAGGAAAATTTGAAGATTTGGAGGTGTTGCCATACCAACTAGAAAAGCAGAACTACGGCTTTATCATTACGGAAAACAATCCTTACGAAGAAGAGATCAATCGTGCTCTACTACAAATTCGTGAATCACGAAAATGGCGTAAAACGCTGGTTGACTATTTCGCGGATAAGTAGCCCTAAACGACAAATACTAAAATTAAAAAAGCCCTTACGTTCAGTGAACAAAAGGGCTTTGTTTTGTATTCAAATTCGTTGGCAATTATTGAGGAAGAACCACTTTTCCATCTTGGATTGGGAATGTCTTACCTGCAGGCTTGCTCTTCATGCGCACAGTAGCTGGGACGCCTGCCACTTCATAAGTGACATCGTAACCGACTACTTTCTCAGAAGTCGTGTATTCAGTGTGGCATTGCTTCTCGGTCGATGTCACAACGTCCCCCTTCTGAACATTGTCTTGAATCTCTCGGCCAGCCATAGCGCCCGCAATCGTGCCAGCTGCAGTAGCAATCACTTTACCTGAACCACCACCAATTTGGTTACCTAGCGCGGCCCCTGCTGCTGCACCACCTACAGTACCAAGGATCTTGTTGTTATCCTTTGGTGCTACTTGGTGAGTAACAACCACGTCCTTACAAACTTGGTGTGGGTTCTTCACTGTTTCAGTTACCGCTTCAACAAGCGTGATGTTCGCTTCTGTTGGTGCTGGTGGCGTCTTATCTTTACAGCCTGCTAATACAGCAACAACAGCTGTAGCGATTGCGATAGATTTCATATTCATGGATTACTTCCCAGTACAGTTATCTTTGCTTGGCGGTATAGTAAATCGTGGACTGAAATTCACATCAGGCGAAATTGAGCCTTCTGTCATTAGCAGGTTAAAAAACGTTGTTTTATTATAGTTACGTCAGCAAAAGAGCAAGCTAAGGTAAATCAGAGCTAGATCACATCAAGATGAGCTATGAGTATTCGACTAACTACATTGCTAGGATGAGTAATAATTACGCAGGAACCATCCATCGCGTCCAGAAAGCAAGCAACATCGAAGCGAACATTACCCAAACAAGCGTCGCCGCTGTTAATGTGCCAACCAAACTCAAGCGATAACTAAAGTAGAAAACCGAAATCAAATACGCCGCGTATGGGATAAGAGAATAGATACCAAACAGTGCCGTTTGACGTAGTGCTTCCATGTCTCGCTCACTCCCTACAATAAAGTGAGCGATCAACGCAAAAGTCGGAAACAAAGGCACCAAACCCGCGATATAAAAACTTTTCGACTTCGATAGCATAGCAATGATCAACACCGCAACTGCACCGAGTAAAGATTTAAGAAAGAGGCTTGTCATCAGTTTTCGCCAAAGCGCTTAGGCCAAACTTAGAAACAGCTCATCATCCGTTAGGTACTTATGACGATGGCTAAGGCTACGCAAGTGCATAAACATAAAGTCAGGAAAACCCGGAGCAATGATGTTGTTTGGCTCCCAGAAAATACCACCAACAAACACGTAACGGCCTTGTTTTTCATCGTCATGCAGAGGGTTGTTAATTGGTGTCGTCAGCTCAGCACGGCAACCTTCAACAACACACACGATCTGACCTTTGAAAATGCCAATCACTCGTTTAACAAGGTTTGCTTTTATTCCGCACTTCCATGCTTGGCGCGTTGCCCACTCATAGCCGTGTTTGTTGATCGCTTTTTTTTGCAGATGCACAACCAGATTCATCATTTATCCCTAGGAAAGTCACTGGTTGTACTATAACCAAATCGCCCTCTAGGTATGCCGATAATAATTTATCGAAACCATAGAGGGCGATGATTGTTTGCTATTGGTGAAGCCCGTGTTTCTTGCTAAGCGTCGATCAGGTAGTTATCACCTTCGTTTTCTAGACGGTCTATCAGTACGCGACACTCATCGAGATCAAGCGGCTGCTCAAAACGACGCTTCAAATTCATCAAAAAGAAGATGTCTTCGCACATCGCTTTCTCTGGCTCATCACTGATTTTCGCTACAGGTGAGCCATTGCATGACACCATCTTAATAACGATAGACAGTGGCTTGTAAGCAGTACCTTGTGCGTTGGTGTAATCACCCATATCGTTTGCTAGCGACGTCCCAATACCAAAACTCACTTGAATGCGACCTTGGAAGCGCTCACAAATATCCAGTGCTTGCTCGAAGTTTAAACCATCGGTAAACACTAAGGTTTTCGTCATTGGATCGATGCCAAATGATTGGTAATGCTTGATCATCTTCTCGCCCCATGCGTAAGGGCAACCACTATCATGACGAACACCCACGTACGCATTACTGAGTTCTTCATCGAAGTCTTTTAAGAAAGCATCAATACCAATGGTATCGGTTAACGCAATACCTAACGCACCATTAAACATCTCTTGCCAACGCTGCAAAGCCACCTTTTGCGAATCACGAACATTCACCAGAGCTTGATGCCCCATGAACCACTCGTGTGCCACCGTCCCAATCGGTGTCAAGCCAAGCTCTTTCGCCAAGTGGTAGTTGCTGGTTCCTGTTAAGCAGTCAGGCAACTCTTTGCTCAGGTACTGCAACATTGAACGTTGTGCTTGGAACGAGAAACGACGACGGGTCGACATATCGGCAAACTTAAAGTTGGTGATATTGCGACGTTTCAGTTCTGCTTTGAGATGACGAACTTTCTCTTCTAAAACAGATTGGAACTGCTCAACTGGAATATCTGCCCAACGAGCACGGCTGCGCACTTCAGACACAATGCTCATGATGATGGTTTCGTAGAGAATGGTTTCTGTCCAAAGACCATTGATGGTGATGCGTAATTGGCTTGTACCATCCGCCATGGTTTTAATATTGAAAGAAACATCGCGTTGAGGGTTAAAACGAAACGCGTGCAGAGCATCAACAAATTCTGGTTTTAGATAAGGCGCAACGCCCTTCATGTATTCAATTTCTTCAGCAGAGAAGGTGATGTCTTGCAGTTTAAGAACTTCCGCTTTCACCTCTGGCAGTAATTCAGACAGGTCTTCTTCACTACGCACGATGAATTTGTAGGACACCATCGCATCAGGATAGAGCGCAGCAGCAGCACTCATCATATTCACTTTGTATACGTCAAAATCTAACGCACTTTGGATGATGCGAGACGAAAATAAATTGGTGGTCATTCGGAGCCCTTCTACATGCCCTTTTTCGTTTATACCCAAATTCCCTCAGTACGGTGTAAACCGCATCTTATTGTTTTTCCAACGAAGTTGGCGGGAAGTTTTCCACAAGGTAAACTTGGGTATATAACTTGTTGTTACTAACTAAATTGCGTAAACAATAAACACCCGCTTATAGTTTGTCAACTTTTGTTACTAACCACTCATTTTTATAAGGTTTTTACGCGCAAAATTCCGACAGTTATTGTGGATAACCCAAATAAATAAGCGCATCCATACCTAAGGCCAATTATTCTGTGGTGGCCGCCATGTTTCTAACAATCGGTTACTTACCCATTGATTGACTACTTGTTATGCGCTAGATTACTTACAAATTATTCTCAGGACCAAATCATGATCGTAACCGTCGACATCATTCCATTCAGACTATCTGGCTGCGCCGATAAAGGGTTGGAAGTGTTGCTGATCAAACGTTCAAATCCAGAGCGCCCTTACCATGGCGTATGGGCTCTACCCGGCGGATTTGTATTTGATAAAGACATGACCCACGAAGGTGGACGCCCAGCAGACGAGAACTTCGAAGCAGCACGACGCCGTATTTGCCGCGAAAAAATCCACACCTACCCTCGTCACTTTAGTGAAGCCTTTGTCGATGGGGACCCAAAGCGCGATCCTGAAGATTGGAGCCTGAACATCACTCACTATGCCTTGGTTGACCGCAACAACAAAGAGCAAATCGATAACGCTGGCGTACCAGAATGTCATCTAAAGTGGTTCCCACTACAAGCAATCCTTGATGGTGATGAAACTCTCGCTTTTGATCACCAAAAAATGATTGAAAAAGCATGGCAGAAACTGCGCGCCTCTATCGAATACACCTCTGTCCTGCTGTTCGCACTTGATAAAGAGTTTCTGGTTGCAGACATCATCGCGGCCTATCAAGAATTTGGCATCGACATCAGCCGCATGACTATCAAACGACGTTTGATTGATTCGGGTGTGCTCAAGCCAACCAACAAAGTCGCTTCCACCAATAAAGGCAAAGGCGGTAAGCCAGCTATGGTGTACACCCTAGCAAGCGACGAAGTGACCTTTTTCCAAAACTGCTTGCGTGGCTAACGTAAGCATAAAGACAGACAAGGAGTCTGCCATGACAGTTCGAGTTAATTACCAAACCACCGCTGTGATCGACGTTGATCCAGAGAAAGGGTTTACCGAACTTTGCCCTGACGAATTGCCAGTTACTGGCGCATTAGACATCGTTCCAGAGCTTCTAAAGAATCACACGAAAGGTCGTTTGAAACTAGTCAGCCGCGACTTGCACCCACCAAAAGCAGCTTGGGATGCGGAAACGCCTGCGAACATGCTTGAACCAGTAGGCCTACCAAACGTGGATATTAAGTGGAACCGCCACTGCGTACTCGGTACTACGGGCGTTGAACTGCTGGATGGTCTACCACCTATTCTGGAGTACGATTTCCAAGTGAACAAAGGCATGGACCCAGACGCACACCCTTACGGCATCTTTTTCCACGACGTAGCTGATACCAAAACCACAGGTGCAAATGAGTTCCTAAAATTCAACCACATCGATACGGTGGTTGTTGGTGGCTTGGCACTCGATTTTTGTGTGAAAAAGTCCGTCACTCAAGCTCTCGATTTAGGTTTCAAAGTGATTGTGAACCTAGCATCTAGCCGTGCGGTCTTGCCAGATACTATCGATGCAGTGATTGCCGAGATGGAAGAGAAAGGCGCAGTGTTTGTTAACAATGCAGATGACATCATCGTAGAAAACTTCGCGTAATTTGCGTCTACAAACCCAGATATTCTCGCTGAACCAAGCGTCTCGAGGTTACTCGGGTATAATCAATAAAACAAAACGGTCCAGCTTATCTGGACCGTTTTTCGTTTGTGATATTTGCATTCAGAAACAGCAAAAACGAGTGCTGGATTGGAGAACATCACCTCAGGAATTATTACACTAATAGTAATGATCTGAGCAGAAAGGACGCCATGATGCACCAACATGAAAAATTAAACTACGTTGAGTTTGGGACAACCAACATCAGCGCAACTAAACAGTTTTTCGAGCAAGCTTTTGGGTGGAGCTTCGTTGATTACGGTCCTGAGTACAGCGCATTTACAGGTCAAGGTTTAGACGGTGGCTTTTATGTAGCGGAGCAAGTCAGCCAAACAACAAATGGGGCTTCGTTGCTGGTGTTTTATAGCTCAGATATTCACGCCACGTTAGCCAAAGTTGAGCAGTTCGGTGGTCAAGTCATCCGCCCGATTTTTGAGTTCCCCGGAGGTTGTCGTTTCCATTTCACCGAACCGAGTGGCAATGAGTTCGCGGTCTGGTCTGAAAGCCATTAATTTATAAGCCACAATCGGAACTGACATTGGATTACTGGTTGATCTCACCTTTGGTTTAAGTCACTGTTAGCGCAACAATTAATCAATGAGGCGCTAGACCTCGACCAAGGGTGTAACATGAGTGCAGCCAGTTTTTTTCGCTTACTTTGTCTCGCTGCTATTTGGGGAGGTTCGTTTCTATTTATGCGAGTCGCCGCCAATACATTTGGACCCGCTTACTTAATTGAGTTTCGGGTAGCCTTCGCAGCAGTAGCATTATTGTTGATTGCCCTCTACCTCAGAAAGAGAGTTGTCTTCTTCAAACACATTAAACACTTTTTCATTATTGGCTTGTTTAATAGTGCCGTACCCTTTCTGCTTTTCGCGTATGCAGCACAGACACTGAATGCATCAACGTTAGCTATTCTCAACTCAACGGCACCGATATGGGGGGCTTTAATTGGCTTTGTTTGGTATCGCAGCCCGTTAAGCGCAAAAGCGATTCTTGGCATGATGATAGGTATTGGCGGTGTCGCCGTTCTTGTTGGCTTGGATTCTTCAACTATTGGCAATGAAGCAATATTTCCTATCGGGGCGAGTTTAATGGCTTCATTCAGCTATGGTATTGCAACCAACTACACCAAGAATGCGCAACAAGTCCCCGCCTTTGATAATGCTCACGGCAGCATGTGGGCAGCCGTGATTTGGGTACTTCCTTTGCTGCCATTCTTGCCTATGCGGGCAGAACCAAGCACCTTTGAATGGAGCTCTGTGATTACACTCGGTGTACTATGTACTGGCTTAGCCTACTTACTTTACTTCCATTTAGTCTCTGAAATTGGCCCGACTTCAGCCCTCACGGTCACGTTCCTTGTCCCTGTCTTTGGCATCCTATGGGGCT
Source organism: Vibrio rotiferianus (assembly GCF_002214395.1). Lineage (NCBI taxonomy): Bacteria > Pseudomonadati > Pseudomonadota > Gammaproteobacteria > Vibrionales > Vibrionaceae > Vibrio > Vibrio rotiferianus. The sequence goes on along the minus strand of NZ_CP018311.1, from coordinate 1,211,610 downwards.
ATTTAATTCTGGGCGAGCCGATCGGCTTCAATACCATCATAGGTACCATTCTGGTGCTTAGTGGAACGATGTTGGTGACGGGCTTCTCCCCTTCCGCCGTGCTTGCTAAGAGAAGGGCAAAGTAGATTAGTTAACCCAACACCACTTCCACCCCCTGCTTTCTCAACTGTTCGAGGTCGCTTTTCGGAGCGGCTTCGTCGGTTAACAGCACCGAGATTTCACTCGTTTTACCAATCGAAGATGGGTAGATTTGGCCAAACTTGCTTGAGTCCGTCAGTACGATGTTACGGCGCTTTTTCGCAATGATGGTTTCAGCGATTTCTGCACGCATCATGTCTCGGCTAGTAAAGCCTGTGTCTTGATGGAAACCGTCAATACCCAAAAAAGCCGTGCTGAAATGAATGTTCTCAATACACAGCTTAGTCAGCGGTCCAACCAAGCTCTCGCCTTGATGCTGATACACACCACCAAGCAAGATGATGTTGGCTGAAGTGTTTCGGATGAGGTGGGCAATGTACGCCGATGGGGTAATGATGGTAACGTCACCACGTTCAGCCAATGTGCGAGCTAAAAGCGCATTAGCACTGCCGCCTTCGATTAACACGGTTTCGTTTGGTGATACCAAATCTGCCGCTTTGTTGGCTAACGCTTGTTTGATGTCGAAGCGCACTTCGAGTCGCGTATCAATATCGTCACTTTGTAGCGCCGTCGCAGCGCCATGAACACGCTTCAAGTAGCCTTGTTGCTCAAGGAAATTCAAATCCTGCCTGATGGTCACGCCCGACACGCCAATGATGTCAGAAAGCTCCGTCACTTGAACGCGTTTGCGGTCATTAACCAATTGCAGGATTTCATTTTGTCTTGAGTTCACAGGCTCGCTCCTTATAGATGAGCTTGCAGTATACGCCCGAACACTTTCATATGAAAGCAGCCTGTGAACGATGGAAGTAAGCTAAGCTGCGTTACACCGTAAGCTCAAGACGGTTGCCATCCGGATCTAAGATGCAGCTTTCGTAGTAACCGTCACCTGTTTGTCTCGGACCGTCGACCCATTGGTAGCCATCATCTACTAAGGTTTTGGTTAGTTGGTTCACTGCCTGCTCTGATCCTAAGGCGAAGGCAAAGTGTGCCAACCCTGTGACCTGCATTGCATGAGATTTTTCACATGCGGTGACACCTTCCATCGACATTAACTCCAATCGTGCGCCACTTTCAAACGAAAGAAAGTAAGATGAAAACTGCTTGGTTGGATTGTGGTATTTGTCGTTAGACACCGCGTTAAAGTATTTCTCATAGAAGGCTTTTAGCTCTTCCAAACGTTCAGTCCAAATCGCGATATGTTCAATTTTCATTAGGATTCCCCCTAGCACTTAACTGCGTTCAATCTAACGAGGAAAAGCAGCACAAAAAAGAGAGCAAATCACCACCAAGTTGTTCCTGTTTTATGGTTGGAGTTGTGTTTGAGTGAAAGTGATGCCCATAATGGCGCAAAGTTTTTCAGGACAGAATGATGGAAGAAATTTACTTCGCAGGCGGCTGCCTTTGGGGCGTTCAAGAATTTATGCGCCACCTTCCTGGCGTAATCAGCACCGAAGCAGGACGAGCAAATGGCACGACGTATAACACTCAATCCGAATACGATGGCTACGCCGAATGCGTGAAAACCCAGTTCGACCCTGCACAAGTTTCGGTTGAAACTTTAATGGGGTATCTGTTTGAGATCATCGACCCGCACAGTGTAAACAAGCAAGGTGAAGACGTAGGTGAGAAGTACCGTACTGGTGTCTACAGCCAAAACGAACAACACCTAGCCATCGCTAAAGCATTTATCGCAGCAAGACCAGATGCCGAGAAGATCGCCGTAGAAGTACTGCCACTTACGAACTATGTACCAAGTGATGATGAGCACCAAGACCGACTCACGCGCTTTCCAAACGACTACTGCCATATCCCGTTAGGTTTGCTGCACAAGTACAAGAATCAGTCTTAATAGGCTATTCAAATCCAGCGTAACAACCCCTCCTAACCTCCCCTTGACTTCAACTTCGGAGCTTACATTCGCCAATGTGTATCGAGGGGAGTAGCACAAAGCCTCTTTTTTATAGCAAAATTGAACCATATTTGACTCCCTTCTCGTTTATTTTCAAGCTTCATTATTAATTTCAAAATAAATGGAATATAAGTCACAATACTAATTCCCTTCTAGCTCATTGATATTAATGACTTCTATCACACTTAGCTCTCAGTGATACAAAAATATAGTTATTGGATTTTTTTTACTATTTCAGAAAACCGTAACATTAATTAAATTTGCCTCATTACTTCAGTACCAATGAGTCAAAAAATGATTACAGAACTAACAAACGTCAATTTAATTAAAGGCAATCTTCAAGCAAATAATAAAAAAGAAGTCTTTGAAGAGCTAGCACAGATGCTATTCGAAAATAATCGAGTCAGCAGCAAAGAGGCTTTTTTAACCGACATCGAAGCACGTGAAGCATTAAGCGTTACTTCAATGGACGGCATCGCTTACCCACACGCAAAAAGCAAAGCGGTTACAGAGCCTGCAATCGCTGTTGGCGTAAAGCGCGAAGGCATCGAGTATGGCGACGAAGAGGGAGTCAAACCGACCGTATTCTTCATGATTGCTTCACCAGATAACGGTGCCGACCACCATATTTATGTTCTTCAAGAATTATTCGGTAAATTTAGCGAAGAGTTTATTGAAGATATTCATAACGCAAAAGACGAAAACCAAATACTAAATATTTTAATTAATTCATAAGGCGTGAAATTATGAGTACAATCACAGCTCAAGCTAGTAATAATAGCGATTTCAAAAAAATCCTAAGTACCATGAAAGGTCACCTTTTATTCGGTACTTCTCACATGCTTCCATTTATCGTTGCGGGTGGTGTACTACTAGCGCTAGCGGTAATGGCATCAGGTAAAGGTGCGGTTCCTGCGGACGGTTTATTGGCTGATATTTCTAATATCGGTATTAAAGGTCTGGTGCTGTTCCCAATCATTCTTGGTGGCTTCATCGGTTACTCAATTGCAGACAAACCAGCACTAGCTCCAGCGATGATCTCTTCTGGCATCATGGCTGATATGGGCGGCGGCTTCCTTGGTTGTATCGTAGCGGGCTTCATCGCAGGTGGTGTGGTATTCCAACTTAAGAAGATCCCTCTTTCTGCTAACATGACTGCGTTGGGCGCTTACTTCATCTACCCTCTACTAGGTACGCTTATCTCTGCAGGTATCGTGCTATGGGGTATCGGCGAACCAATCAAGATCTTCATGGCTTCTATGAACGAATTCCTAGCTTCTATGGCTGGCGCTTCTAAAGTGGTTCTAGGTACAATTCTTGGTGGTATGACTGCATTCGATATGGGCGGTCCAATCAACAAAGTAGCAACGCTATTCGCTCAAACTCAAGTTGATACTCAACCATGGCTAATGGGTGGTGTTGGTATCGCAATCTGTACGCCTCCTCTAGGTATGGCACTAGCAACATTCCTATTCAAGAAGAAGTTCACTAAGCAAGAGCAAGAAGCAGGCAAAGCAGCAGCAATCATGGGCTCTATCGGTATCTCTGAAGGTGCTATCCCATTCGCAGCAAACGACCCTGTACGCGTTCTTCCTTCAATCGTTGCTGGTGGTATCGTTGGCTGTGTGTTCGGCTTCCTAACAGACGTACTACTACACGCACCGTGGGGCGGTCTAATCACAGCACCTGTATCAAGCAACATCCCAATGTACGTTGTGGGTATCGCACTAGGCTCACTAACAACAGCAGTTATCGTTGGCTTCTGGAAACCAGTAGCTGAAGAAGAAGCAGAAGACGAAATCGCAGAAGCAGCACCTGCACAAGCTCAAGCGGCTCCAGCAGCAGGCGAAGGCGAGTACGACATCGTAGCAGTAACATGTTGCCCATCTGGCGTAGCACACACATTCATGGCAGCAAAAGCACTAGAGAAAGCAGGTGCAGCAGCAGGTCTGAAAATCAAAGTAGAAACTCAAGGTCAAAACGGTATCCAGAACCGCATCACTGACCTAGATGTAGCAAACGCGAAGCTGGTTATTCTAGCTCACGATATCCAAGTAAAAGACGCTCACCGCTTTGCAAAAGCAAACGTTGTTGAGTGTTCAACGAAAGAAGCGATGCGTAACGCAGCGACTCTTGTGAAAGCTTAAACCTTAAGCTCCTCCCCCTAAGAGCCCTTCCCCCTAAGGGCTCTATTTCAAGTTTTCAAGTTTTCAAGTTTTAGCAATACCCGTGATTTTTAATAACCATATAACCCTACATATCACAAGGTCTTAAAAATGAAATTCAAACCTTCCCTACTTGCTTGCGCAGTTCTCAGTGGTCTAGTCGGTCTGACTGGCTGTAACGACGACACAACCAACATTTATGAAGGCGGTGACACCAACCCTGCACTGCCGGATATTCCTGACGGCGGCAAGCCAGTATGTCCTCCAGTTAGCGATGGCGACTGTGATGACAAGCCAAACCCAGAAACACCTGAAATCGACATGGGCGTTCATATCCCAGTAGATTTCGCCGATATGGACGTAACACGCTACGTCAACCCATTCATCGGCACAGGTAACCTAGGCAACACCTACCCTGGTGCAACCACACCACACGGCATGGTGCAGCTTTCTCCAAACAACGGTTCTAACGGCTGGGAATACATTTCAGGCTACTACTACCACGACGCACGTACTTCCGGTTTCTCTCATACCCACCTTTCCGGAGCAGGTGCTGGCGACTTGAACGACATTCTCGTCATGCCAATCAACTCGCGTTCGGATTACATGATTGATGAAGGTTCGGCAACGCTAAACCTAGAAGCGTCTCGCTTCCAACATCGTGACGAACAAGCGACAGCAGGCTACTACAAAGTCGATCTATTGGATTACGACATCAAAGCCGAGTTAACAGCATCTGATCGCGTTGGTGTACACCGTTACACCTTCCCTCGTGATGAGAAGTCAGAAATCATCGTGAACACTGGCTTCAAAATTAACTGGGACTACACCTCAGATTCTTACTTGAAATGGGACAAAGACAATAACCGTCTTGAAGGTCACCGTTTCTCTGACGGCTGGGCACCAAGCCAAAAAGAATTCTTCGTAATGGAATTCGACCAACCAATCAAAAACGTTCGCTTTGCTTACTACGATAAAGAGCAAGGTCGTTACATGGACGTGCCAGAAGGCATTACAGAAATTGGTAACGAAACACGCGGCAAGTACCAATACGCGCGTGCTTACGTTGAGTTCGACACATCCAAAGACGGCTTAACGGTTGAAGCGAAATTGGCGCTATCAAACGTTGAGATCGGCGAGAATGGCAAGTCAGGTGCTTCTCTTAACATGACAGAAGTTGCGGGCATGAACTTCGACCAAGTACGCAAAGCAGCAACGAAGAAATGGGAAGACGAACTCGGCAAGATCCAAGTCTCTGGCGACGAAGATTACAAACAGACGTTCTACACCGCGATGTACCACTCGTACCTAGGTCAAACCATTCACTCTGACTTAGATGGTCGCTACCGCCAAGTTCACCAAGGTCGTAACGCATACCCAGATGGCAACACACCTTGGGGCGATAAGATTGATACGCTGAAAGAGTCAATCCGCACTGCCGATGCTAACAAAGATGGCAAAGCAGACTTCACGCGCTACGACACTTTCTCTTTGTGGGATACCTACCGCGCAGTTCAACCGCTGTCTTCGATTCTTGAGCCTGACCGCCTAGCCGACGTGGTGCTGTCTATGCTTTCTTATGCCGAAGAAGAATGGGTAGATGACAAAGGCAACGTGCGCAAAGGTCGCCTGCCTGAGTGGACATTCAAAGGCAACGAAACAGGCATGATGATGGGCATGCACTCAACACCTGTGATTCATGATGTGTTGTCGAAAGGCTCACTAGAAAAACGCATGATCGACCTTGGCTTCACAGAAGCGGAGCGCAAAGACGTTAAAGAACGTTTAGTTGAAGCGATGATCACAGACGCACGCGCCGCAACGAGCCAAGGCGTAGCATGGATCAAAGAGTACGAAGAACAAGGTTACGTGCCAGCGCAATTGCACGACACTCCACCAGATTCTTACGGCGGTCACTCACCATTTAAAGACTCTTGGACAGCATCTTACTCGCTTGAATACTCAATGAACGACTGGGCAATCGCACAATCGATCAAAGAAGTGTTCGGTGAAGAAGATCCACGCTACACCGAGTTCGCTAACCGTTCTAAAAACTGGCAAGCACAATTCGACTTCGGCGGTAAGCAATACCAAGGTTGGTTCAAAGCCCGTGACTACGATGGCGAGTTTATCGATGCAGGTTGGGTAGACCCAATCACTGGTCGCGCGGTTGGTAAAGACTGGCGTCCAGACATGTTTAACTGGGCATTCTCTGAATCGAATGGCTGGCAATACTCGTTCAGTGTTCAGCACGACATTCATGGCTTGATTGACCTGATGACGCGCTTCGACAAGACACAAAACCCTGAAGCAGAACGCGGTGACTTGTTCGCAGCGCGCTTGGATGAGTACTGGTCAACCTACCCAGACCGCAACGCAGGCGACAACCAATTCCCAGTGTTCAACACAGGTAACGTTGGTCAGCACGTGCAAGGTAACGAACCAGATATCCACGTACCGTACTTGTACAACTACGTAGGTCAACCTTGGAAAGGTCAGGCAGCCATCGCCGCAGCAACCAACATTTGCTACAAGAACACCGCTGACGGCATTTGTGGTAACGACGACTTCGGTACGCTCTCTGCGTGGTTCGTGTTCCGTGCACTTGGCTTCTACCCAGTGAACGCTTCTTCTGGCATCTACGAAATCGGTACTCCGCTGTTTGAAAGTGCGTCTATCGATGTCGGCAACAACCAGAAGTTCACGGTTACCGCGAAGAACGTTAGCCGGGAAAACATCTTCATTCAATCGGCTCGCTACAACGGCAAAGACTTCAACCGCACTTACCTGACTCATGACGAAATCATGTACGGCGGTGAGCTGGAGTTCGTGATGGGCGACAAACCAAATCAACGTTGGGGCTCTCTAGAGCAAGATCTTCCACCAGCACAAGGCATCGGTAAGTTCTTGCATGAAGACGAGATGCCAGCAGGTTCTCGTTAATCCCAATAGTGACAACTCAGCCGGGGGAGCGCATCTCCCGGCTACCCCTACAAGCAAATTTTATAAGCAGTCCTTTATAAACAGTCTCTTATAAACACTTTTTATATACGAATAACGACAAAACGGTATGCACATGTTTAAACGTAATCTTATCTCTTTGGCTATCCTGGTTGGTCTGACGGGTGGCTTGGCTGGCTGTAACAGCGACAACGATTCTTCCTCTTCACTGCCGGGCGATCCAATTGTTGATCTCGCGGTGTTGAAATACGTCGATCCTATGATCGGCACAGCTGCTTCTGGTCATACATTCCCGGGCGCGACGGTACCGGCAGGTATGGTTCAACTGTCTCCAGATACTTTCATCGGCTCTAACACAGACCACGAGTCAGGACTTAACCCTTGGCACTCGGCATCTGGCTACTGGGATTCATCCAACTACGAAACTGGCGAAGTAGTTAACACTGACGTTCCGCTGTACGGCTTCTCCCATACTCACCTTTCAGGTACAGGCGCAACGGACTTAGGCGACATCTTGGTTCTGCCTTACGCAGACATGGCGAACACACAGCTGAATTCTTTCGACAAAGCCAATGAAGAAGCAAGCGCAGGCTATTACAAAACCAAGCTAAACCAAGGTCAAATCGAAGTAGAACTGAGCGCAACCAAACGCGTCGGCTTGCACAAATACACCTTTGCTGATGGCGCAGACCGCAACGTGAAGTTCGATTTGGGTCATACCCTAATGAACAACAACGGCAAGTCTTTGAAGAACAAAGTAGAAGTGGTAGACGAATACACCATTCGCGGTCGTAAAACCTCAACTGGCTGGTTCCAAGGGCAAGATCATCAAGGTCAGGACATCTTCTTCTACGCGAAATTCAACCAACCAATCGCCAAAGCACTGTTAGGCGAACAAGACCTAGAACCAACGCGCGAAATGCGTAATGGTGCGGTTTACTCAGGCGATGATCTGACGGCTTACCTAAACTTCGGCACAGGCGAAGAGCCAATTGAAATCCGCGTGGGTATCTCTCCTGTTAACTGGCAAGGTGCACAGAAAAACTTAGAAGCAGAAGCACCAAGTTTCGATCTAGCAAAAGTAAAAGAAGACGCAGAATACGCATGGGCTGAGAAGCTAGCAAAAATCAAAGTTGAAGGCGGCACAGACGCAGAGAAAACCAACTTCTACACTGGCATGTACCACATGATGATCGCACCAATCGAGTTCTACGATGTGGATGGTCAATACGTGGATATGCTTGGCACAGTGCGCACACTGAAAGATGGCGACACGCCAAACTACTCGATTTACTCAACGTGGGATACGTTCCGCGCCGTTCACCCAATGTGGACCATCATCGACCCAGACCAAGCAACGCTTTACGTGAAAGACTTGATTCGTAAATCCAACGACGAGTTTGGTTTATTGCCGAAATGGGAAGGGCATGGCTCAGAAACCGGCACCATGATCGGCTACCCATCGGCAGCGATTCTAGGCGATGCGGTAACCAAAGGCTTGATTGATGCCGAGCAGGCTTACACCGCATCAGTGAAATCAGCTCGCTACACACCGCATGAATACCCACAGATTCATGACGACATCCTAAGCTCACTCATGGCAGGTCAGTTGAACTACCACGAGAAAGAACAGTGTGTTCGTTACCCGAACTGGAACTCAGTGTCGTACTCGTTGGAATTCTCATTCTACGATTGGACGATCGCAGAAATGGCAAAAGCCGCTGGCGATATGGACGCGTATGAAGAGTTCAAAGCCCGTTCTTACAACTCATTGAAACACTGGGATGCGAAAGCAGGCAACGCAGACGGCACGGGCTTCTTTGTACCGACCGAACTGAAAGAAGGTGACCCATGTGCACTGAAATACGCTTCAACTGACTTCGACCCTTACAAGTCTGACGCGTTCTACTACACAGAAGGTAACGCGTGGCAGTGGCAATGGGCGTTTATGCAAGACTTAGACAAGCTGACTGAAATCATGGGCGGCACGCAAGGTCTGAACGACAAGCTGAATAACCTATTTACTGCCGATCCAAATGGCGGTGAAGCGCACCAAGACATGACAGGCTACATCGGTCAGTACATTCACGGTAACGAGCCTTCACACCACGTCATCTACTTGTACAACCGTACTGAAGAGTCTTACAAGGCGCAGGAATACCTAGACCAAGTTTACGACCAGTTCTACAAACCGACGCCAGACGGCATCATCGGTAACGAAGACGTAGGTCAAATGTCGGCGTGGTACTTGATGTCGGCACTGGGCTTCTACCAAATCTCGCCAACCGATCCAACCTACAGCATCGGTCGTCCAATCTTCGACAAAGCGACGGTAGACATTGGTTCTGGCACGTTCACGGTAACGGCTGAAAACAACGGTCCAGACAACATGTACATCAAAGAAGTAACCATCAACGGTAAGCCTCTGGATATGTACAACACCTTCCAGCACAGCGAATTCAAAGCAGGCGGCGAACTGCACTTCGTGATGACAGCTGACAAGTCTGAAGCAATGCAAGCCAACCTAGGCGAATAATGATTTTGAGGGGACCTTGTGTTCCCTTTTCTCGTGGAATAAAAACAATGAAACTAAAAAGAACCCTACTCTCTACCGCAGTGTTAACCGCCATGCTTGGTCTTGCTGGTTGTGGCAGCGACTCTGATCCAGAAACTCCGGTTATTTCTACCCCTACTTTGGAATTCGTTGATACCTTGATCGGCACTAAAGGTCTTGGCAACGTTAACCCATCTCCAGTTATGCCAGAAGGTATGATTCAACCTTCACCAGATAACTTCGATCCAAACGGTTGGAATGGTAAAGGCTCGCCTGTTGAATACGATCCTGTGCACAGCCTGCTTTCTGGCTTCTCAATGACCCACATTTCTGGCGCAGGTAAAGGCGACCTAAACGACTTCGCCTTCTTGCCATACACAGGTTTTAATACCGACGCCGTGACCATAGATAAAAGCTCGGAAGTGGCAGAAGTTGGTTACTACTCGGTTGACCTTGTAGAAACTGGCGTAAAAGCTGAACTGTCGGCAACCGAGCGCGTGGCATTCCAACGTTACACCTTTAAACCGGGTGAAGATCGTAAAGTGCGTATCGATCTTCAACACGAACTGTTGGAGCAATACGGTAACCACTCTCGCAGCATCTACTACAAACGCGTTAACGACACCACCGTCGTAGGCGCGCGTACCTCAAACGAATGGGGTCAATGGCAAACCGTGTTCTTCGCGGCAGAATTCTCTGATCCAATCATCGAAGAAAACCTGTACACCAAGCTGGCTTCTGAGAGCAAACTGACTCCAACTGACGCTACCGAAGTCGGCTTAGAAGATTACCGCGGCTACGCAGAGCACAAACCAATGCCGGGCGAACCAGAACCTGACCCAGAACGTTTGGCGAAACGCGCAAACGATGTCCTGACGCATTTGAACTTTGGCAAGAGCGATGAGCCATTGGTAGTCAAAGTGGCGATTTCTGGCACTGGCGTTGACGGCGCACTGAAAAACCTGGAAGCAGACACCAACGGCTGGGACTTCGACAACGTCGTACAACAAAACCGCGTGGCTTGGGAAAACATCCTTGGCGAGTTTGAACTGGAAGGCGGTAACAAAGCCGACAAGACCATGTTCTACACCTCGCTCTACCGTACGTTTGTTGCTCCATTCCTATACCAAGATGTGGATGGCAAATACCGTGGCATGGATGGCAAAGTGCACCAAGCAGAAGATGGCTTAGTGAACTACTCAGTTTACTCAATGTGGGATACCTTCCGCGCCGCACACCCACTGAAAACCATTATTGATAAAGACCGCGCAATTGAACACGCACGCGATCTATTGAACAAATACCAAACGGGCGGCGTGCTGCCAAAATGGGAACTGCACTCGGATTACACCGGTGAAATGGTCGGTCATCCTGCGGTCTCGGTTATCGCCGATATCATGGTCAAACACCCAGAAGCCTTTACCGCAGCTGAGTTTGATTTGGCGTTAAAAGCTGCTGACGAAACAGTCAACTTCAACCTTGATAAAACAGAGAGCTGGGTGCCTTACCAAGATGCTTGGAACGGTGACAAACGCTTCACGATCATGACGCGTCACAACGACTACCAAGAAGACGTCGGCTTTATTCCAGCTAACACCAAATGGGCGCCGGATTCTGGTGACAAACCGGGTTACGTAGAAGGCTTAAAAGTCGATAAATACGACGAGCTCGTGAACGAGTCGGTGTCTTACGGTCTTGAGAACGCTTACTACGACTGGTGTATCGCCCAGATCGCTAAACTTGCGGGCAACGACCAGCAGTACGACCGCTACATGGCACGTTCTGAATCGTTCAAGAACTACTTCGATTACAACCCAGAGCAATACGGCAAACTGCAAGACACCAAAGGCAACGCATTGGGTGCAACGGGCTTTATGCGCCCGGCTTACATGAACAGCGGCAACAAGGTTTGGGCAAACAACCTGAAAGCCGAATGTTTGGACGAGAACATGGCGCTGTCTATCCCAGACGGTATGGACTACAACGCCTGTAAAGACCGCAAAGCGCTGAACGAAAGTGACGTGTTCTGGCCTTACCGTGCTGAGCACCGTGGTGAAGACTTTACCGAAGGCAACACTTGGCAATGGACATGGTTTGCACCGCACAACTTGAACGGTCTGGCTAACGTGATGGGCGGCGAGCACATCGACCGCACTGACTTCTCTCTTCCAGAAGATGTAACCGAACAAGGCAAAGCGGCATTCCTCGCTAACTTGAATGCGCTGTTTAATGCGGACTCCAACGCCGATACGAGCCAGTCACACGACATGTCTGGCTACATAGGTCAGTTCGTGATGGGTAACGAGCCTGATCACCACGTACCTTACCTATACAACTGGACAGCAGAACCTTGGAAGACACAAGAAATCGTCGACCAAGCGATGAACGAATTCTACCACCCAACGCATGAAGGTCTGATTGGTAACGAAGACGTCGGTCAAATGTCTGCGTGGTACGTGATGTCTGCATTGGGCTTCTACCAAGTCACACCGGGCGAAGCAAGTTACACCATCGGTCGTCCTCTGTTCGACAAAGCCGTGATTCCAGTCGCGGACGGTAAATTCACCATCACCTCAGAAAACAACAGTCAAGAGAGCATCTACGTGAAGTCGGTGACCATCAACGGCAAACAATTGAGTGACAACTTCAGCTTCGCGCACAGCGATTTGAAAGACGGTGGTGAACTGCATTTCGTTATGACTTCAGACAAATCTGAAGCGATGAAAGCGCAATAACCGACACCTATCCAAATAACGAAAGGGGGCATCTAGCCCCCTAAAAAACTTCACTTCTGTGGAACCATAAAAATGAAACTAAAAAGAACCCTTATCTCTACCGCTATTCTCGCTGCCATGTTTGGTCTTGCTGGCTGTAACAGTGATGACGACAACAGCAACTCTGGTACACCATCCCTCGACACCACTCTGACCCAATACGTCAACCCATTGATTGGTACGGGCGCAGACGGTCACACCTTCCCGGGGGCGGTTGTGCCTTACGGTTTGGTACAACTATCTCCTGATACCGAAATGGAAGGTTGGGGCTCTGCCGCAGGTTACTTCGACCACGGCAAGCTGACTGAAATCCCGGTGTATGGCTTCTCCCACACTCACCTTTCTGGCACAGGCATTACCGACCTTGGTGATATCTTGGTTCTGCCTTTCACCAAGAAAGAAAACGCCGTTTTCAACACCTTCGATAAAGACGACGAAACCGCAGAAGCGGGCTACTACGCAGTTGAACTGAACAAAGGCGAAATCAAAGCCGAGCTAACTACCACGCAACGTGTTGGCTTCCACCGCTACACCTTCAAAGAAGGCACAACGCCACACATCAAGTTCGATTTAGACCACACCCTCAACAAAGGTCACTTCAACAACCGCACCATGAAGGGTGATTTAGAGTTCATCGACGCTTACACCATCCGCGGTTTACGTAGCTCGAATGGCTGGGCGAACAACCAGCACGTCTACTTCTACGCCACCTTCAACCAACCTATCGTAAAAGCCATTGCTTTGGTTGACGGCGCAGAAACGGAAATCGATGTAAACAACGACAACATCGACGCAGTGAAAACCATCGCTTACCTAGAATTCGCACCATCATCAACACCGCTAGAAATCCAAGTAGGCTTGTCACCAACAGGCACAGAAGGTGCGGAGAAAAACCTAGAAGCAGAAGCGAAAGGTGTGTCATTTGATACTGCGCGCGCTCAAGCCAACGACGCATGGCACCAAGAGCTTAGCCGCATGATGGTATCTGGCGGCACAGAAGATCAGAAAGAGATCTTCTACACCGCGCTTTACCACGCTTCTATCGCACCAATGATTTTCCAAGATGTCGACGGTCAATACCCAGCGATGCGTACTCGTATTCAAAAAGACGCGGGCGACACACCAAACTACTCTGTGTACTCCATGTGGGATACCTTCCGCGCTGCGCATCCACTGAAAACCATCATCGACCCAGAACGTGCCGAAGAGTTTGCCAACGATCTAATTCGTAAATACGAAGACGGTGGCATCCTGCCGAAATGGGAACTGCACAGCCATTACACAGGCACTATGATCGGTTTCCCTGCTGTCTCTATCATTGCTGACGCGATGGCGAAAGGCTTAGACATCGACCCACAACTTGCCAAAGATGCGGCTGAGTTTACGGTGCGCTACCACGAGGCTTCTGAGTTCCCAGATTGGACGGAAGACAACAACATCGGCGCCGCAAACGTTGTGCAAGTGAAGGTGTACGAAGAAAACGGCTTTGTTCATCACGGCTACTGGAACAGTGCGTCTTACACGCTTGAGTTTGCATATGGCGATTGGGCAATGGCAGAAATCGCGCGCATGGCTGGCGATGTAAAACTGCAAGAAGAATTTATGACTCGTGCCGACAACTGGCTTAACCATTGGGATGCAGAAACTGGCTTCTTACGTCCAAAGAACCATCCGATGAGTTCATCACCAAACAAACCGCCTTTGGAGTTCAACCAACCGATTGATGAAGAGCGTTTGGATGAGTGTGAAATGGTTGAGTGGCCAGAAGGCTCTGGCGTGATGAAAGAGAAATGCCCACTGCTACCATTCGACCCTTACTACGTGGACGAGTTTGCCTACACCGAAGGGAACGCGTGGCAATGGAAGTTCCAACCAATGCACGATTTCAACCGTCTGAAACAAGAAATCTACCAAGCAGACTTGGCGCAAGGCAAAGACACCACGCCAGAGAAAGCCTTCCGTGAAGACTTGGACGAGCTATTCAATGCGCGTTCTTCAAACACTGGTGAAGAGCTGCCAGATCTAACGGGTTACATCGGTCAGTACATGCACGGTAACGAGCCATCGCACCACATTCCTTACCTATACGCACTAACGGATGAGCCATGGAAAGCGCAAGAGTACCTAGACCGCATCATGTCAGAGATGTACACCAGCGAACCAACTGGTTTGATCGGTAACGAAGACGTGGGTCAGATGAGCTCTTGGTACTTGATGTCGGCAATGGGCTTCTACCAAGTTACGCCTGCGGATCCGGTCTACACCATCGGCCGTCCTATGTTTGATGAAATCACCATTCCGGTGGAAGGCGGCGAGTTCACAGTCATCGCAGACAATAACAGCCCACACAACAAGTACGTGAAGTCCGTAACCATCAACGGCAAACCGCTAGATGCCAACTTCACCTTCAAGCACAGCGAAATCAAAGCGGGCGGCGAGCTTCACTTCGTCATGACGGGTGACAAGCAAGAAGCGCTTCAAGCTCAGTAACGTTTTATGTAATTCGTGTTTAAAGAATACACAGATAGATTAACTCAGTGGCAGGAAGTGATGCGCTTCCTGCCTAAGGAATCAAGATTATGAACTTTACGAAAACCGCTATCGCCACCGCAGTGATTGCAAGTGTTATTGGTTTGGCTGGCTGCAACGATGACGACGATAACACCTCACCAAGCGTCGATACTTCCAACCTAAAATACGTCGACCCATTCATTGGTACCGGCTTTAACGGACACACCTTCCCGGGTCCTGTCGTGCCAGAAGGCATGGTACAACTTTCTCCAGATACCGAGCTGATCGGCTGGCACTCTTCATCAGGTTACCACTTCGATAAAAAGACACTGTTTGGCTTCTCCCACACTCACCTATCCGGCACGGGGATGGGCGGCTTAGGTGACATTCTGTTCCTGCCGTTTACCGAAGATAAAGCTAAATACATCGAAGACAGCGACGACTACCGCGAAGCGATTTCGGTCAAGATGGACAAAACCTCAGAAGTAGCAGAAGCGGGTTACTACTCGGTGAAAATTGCAGAGAACGGTATCAAAGCTGAGCTTACAGCTTCTGAACGTGTCGGCTTCCATCGTTACACCTATCCGCAAGGTCAACCACAACGATTGAAGATTGACCTCAACTCCATTCTTAACAGTGACTGGGGTTCAACCTCTCTGCGCAACAAGCTGACGGTGAGCGAAGACGGTCATACCATCACGGGCGAGCGCGACGCAGCGCACTTCTCTGGTTGGGCAAAAAACCAAAAAATCTTCTTCTATGCGACTTTCGATAAGAAGATCAAAGACGTTTACATCCTTGCCAATGGTGAGCCTGTTGACGGCCTAACGGCAGAGCACGTTTCTGAATTGATTTACGATGACCAAGGCAATGCCATCAAACGTGTCAAAGCGGACGTCACTGCCTATATCGAATTTGAAGATGAAGGTTCACAAGAGTTGAATGCGCAAGTGGCGTTGTCTGCGGTTGACCCACAAGGCGCAGAAAACAACTACGATGCCGAAGCGAATGTCTCTTTCGATACTGCGCGCAACAACGCACGTGAGAAATGGGCAAAAGCGCTCAACTTCTCAATTGAAGGGGGCACAGAAGATCAAAAAGAGATCTTCTACACTGCGCTTTACCACACCAAGATTGCGCCTATGGTGCATCAAGACGTGGATGGTCGATTCCGTGGCATGGGCAAAGGCTCAATTCGTGAAGGCGAAGGGGAATACTCCATCGCTTACGGTCAAGCAACGGAAGAGCAGCCAAACTTCTCGGTTTACTCTCTATGGGATACCCAACGCGCGTTGCACCCTCTAAAAACCATCACTGAACCAACCCGCGCGGTGCAATACGCGAAGAACCTAGTTCAGAAGTACACTGAAAGCGGCTTGCTGCCGAAATGGGAGCACTTAGGTGACGAAACAGGCACCATGGTAGGCTACCCAGCGGTAGCAGTGATTGCGGATGCAATCACCAAATTCCCAGAAGAGTTTACTCAACAAGAGAAAGAGCTGGCGCTGAAAGCCGCGATCGACTCTTCGACTTACGACAACTACCCAGCACTGCAAGCCGATTGGGAGCAGGGCGTATTGGATCGCACTTTAACCAAGCACATCGATTACATTGAGAAAAACGGCTTCACGCCTGCCATCCAACGTGTCGATGGTGAGCCAGTATTTGAAGACTACACGGTTGAGTCTGTTTCTTACGGTCTAGAAAACGCGTTCTACGATTGGGCTATCGCGCAAATTGCCAAAGCAGCCGGTGATACTCAAGCGGAAGAGCAATACCTTGAACGTTCGAAAGGCTACAAGAAGTACTTCGATTACAATCCAACGGAATATGCAGAGCATGGTGTGACGGGCTTTATGCGCCCAGTGATGATTGATGAAACCTTCATGACGCCATTCGACCCATACGGCACAGAACACGAGACAGGCAACTACACCGAAGGTAACGCATGGCAGTGGACTTGGTTTGTACCGCATGACATCGCGGGCTTAAAAACCATCATGGGTGGCGATGCTGAGTTCCAGAAAAACCTAGAAGCAACCTTCACTGCAGAAAGCCAAGGCACAGAAACACCGGATATGTCTGGTTTGATTGGTCAAGTTGCGTTTGGTAACGAGCCTTCGCACCACATTCCTTACCTATTCAACTGGACCGCAGAACCATGGAAGACACAACAAGTCGTCGACCACATTCTTGATGACATGTATTTCGCAGCCCCAGAAGGCGTCATTGGTAACGAAGACGTGGGTGCCATGTCCGCTTGGTATGTGATGTCTGCATTAGGCTTCTACCAAGTGAACGCAGCAGAACCTATTTACACTGTGGGTCGTCCGCTATTCGACAAAGCAGTGATTCCGGTGAAAGGCGGCACGTTCACCATCACCACAGAGAACAACGCCGATGACAACATGTACATCAAGTCCGTCACCATCAATGGCAAAGCTTTGGATAACGGTTTCTTCTTCGACCATTCCGAGTTCAAACCAGGTGGTGAGTTGCACTTCGTGATGACAGGCGATCAATCTGAAGCAATGAAAGCGCCTCAATAAGCCTCTATCACTCTTCCCTCTTCAAAGGTCAGTTCGCGAGAGCTGACCTTTTGTTTTCAAAAAAATGCTTAGTTATTGGGCACACACTCCGCCATTTGGGTTTGCAGCCAATGAACAAATTTTTGCTCCAGTTCAGAACGTGCTTTGTCTTGAGTCAATAAGACATAGTCATGCCCTGACGGCACAAAACCAAATGGCGCAACAAGGTTGCCGCGTTCGAGGTCGTCCATCACTAGAGGATAAGAGCCCATCGCCGCGCCTAAGCCATCGACTGCAGCTTGAATGCAGAAATAGAAGTGTGCAAAAGACTGTTCTGCTTTTCCGTTTATCGACGCTTCACCAGAGCGCTGCATCCATTCGTGCCAAGCTTCAGGTCTGGTTTGGCTGTGTAACAGCTTCACGGAGTTCAAATCACCTTTCACTTGCTGCCAGTAGTCAGGTGAAAACACTGGACCTACCCACTCTTCCACCAACTTGGTTTTTGGGTAGTGATACAAAGGCTCAAAGTCATCTCGACGAATCGCCATAGCAAGCCCCGTCGAGCCAAGCGTTACAGGTCCTCCCGCAGTCGAAAGACGAACATCTGCGTCACAACCATCATTAAACGCGGAAAGCCTCGGCATCAACCAACGCATGGTTAACGTTGGCTCACAAGAGACTTCAAGGTATTGATGCTTTTCCTGCACCAGCTTGTTCACGCCAGTCTCCAACGCTTGGAATGCTTGCTCGGTATAGCTTTTCAGCATTTCCCCCTCTTTAGTGAGCAGCATATTGCGCCCTTGTTTGTAGAACAGAGGTTGAGCCAGATAGGTCTCCAACACTTTGATCTGCTTACTCACTGCGCCATGCGTAATACTGAGCTTATTTGCTGCTTCACTAAAACTCGCAGACGATGCTGCGACATGGAAAACATGGAAGGATTTAAGATGCCTCATCTGTGACTTTTTCTCACACTTAGCGGAATTTGTTTCGATTATAGTCTCCGAACTCTCGACCTACAATTGCCCCATTCATAACAACGAAGAAACAGGAAACACCATGGAGCTTTTCAGCCTTGCCTTATTGGGCATACTCATTGTCATCAGTCCCGGAGCCGATTTTGTATTGGTTCTTAGAAACAGCCTCAACAGGGGCAGACAAGCGGGAATTTGGAGTGCCGTGGGCATTAGTCTTGCGATTTCGGTACACATTACCTATTCATTGCTTGGCATCAGTTACTTAATTTCACAGAACGAATGGTTGTTCAGCTTGATTCGCTACCTAGGTGCGGCTTATCTGATCTATCTCGGATTGAAAGGGATTTTTGGGGCTGATTCTCAACAGAAGATAGAGGGGGAAACACAAGAAAGCATCTCCATTTGGCAGTTCTTTTTCCAAGGCTTTTTGTGCAATGTACTTAACCCAAAAACCATGTTGTTCTTCTTGAGTATCTTTAGCCAAGTCATCGACCCGAATACAGAATCGCAGCACCTAGCTTTGGGTTACGGTGTCTACATGATTGCGCTACACGGGATTTGGTTTTCTATGGTTGCCATCTTATTTACCTCACCGCGATTACAGAGCTTATTACTGCGCGTTAAACACAGGTTGAACCAAGCTTGTGGCGCTGGATTATTGGTGTTTGGTGCCATGTTAGGGTTAAAGTCATAACACGCTGAATTACGACATTTCGACCAATGCCACATCGAAGTTTGATAATCGCACGTATAATCTTCATCAGAACGATTAAGGGCAATTGACCTTGAGGAAAGGAACTCAATGAAAAAACTACTCCCGATCATTTTCAGTTGTTTGAGCTTAGCTTTCACCGCACCATCGGTATTTGCTTCTGAACGTGCAGAGCAAGGTTGGCAATGGATTGAGCAAGGCGCAGTGATTGTCGATGTGCGCACACCACAAGAGTTTGCCGATGGTCACTTGGACAATGCGATTAACTTTCCGCTTTCTGAGTTGGATAAACACTTTGCTAATGTCGAGAAAGATACGCAAATCGTGCTTTACTGCCGCAGCGGCAATCGCTCAGGGCAAGCGTATCAGTACCTACAATCTCAAGGGTTTACCAACCTTCATAACGCGGGTGGCTTGGCTGAGATGCAACAAGCGAAGTAATGCCACTTAGCACCTGCCTAGACTATGGAATGGAAAAGCACACCTCTCGTGTGCTTTTTTGTTTTCTCGACACCGAAAACTAAAGTTGGTACTGCAGCACCAATTCGTGTTTCTCTTGGTAGGTTTGAATCAGTTCGGCTTTACTCTTAGCGGCATTTTGATAAAACAATGCACCTCCTTCAACCAACAAATCATAATGTTGCTGCAGCATATCTAAAACAAACTGCACACGTTTAATTGTGGTTGGCGTGCAACTCTTACCATCCAAATCATCTTCAATATCGAGCACATGCGAACGAAACATCTCAAGCGTAAAAAGATGTTCCAACTGAACGTCAGATTTTAGCGCTGTTTGTATCTTTTCCATCGACGTTTGCACTCGCTCTACGATTTCTGGCACGGCATCGTTTTGAACTAACCAGTCCCGCTTGTATTCAAGCATCTTAAAGCCTTGTTGTTTCACGTTTTTGAATAGCTGCATTGCCTCTTTTCGGGAATAATCTTGCTCCAATAACCAACCAGAGAGGAAGCGCGTTTCAAATCGCTCACAAGCATCAAACAGAGGGTCATGCATACCATTGCTGTTGAACTCTCTTAACGGGTCAAACCGATACATATAACCAAAATCGAACAACTTTAGCTGACCTTGTTTATCCACCAGCAAGTTCCCTGAACACAAATCCCATTCAAACAATCCACTTCGCTCACAGACAAATAGAGTCGAGAATAGCTGCCCTAATAAGTCCTCAGTTAGGGCTTGAATTGACGAACCCTCAATCCAATCTGAAACAATGATTCCTAAACGATAATCAGCATAAACGGTCTCAACAATGTGTTTAAAATCCTCAGTTAAATTCGGATTGTCTTTTTGAGTTTGAAAATCAAGACGGCGTTGAACTTCATTCAGAAAGGAGTACTGACCATCAGGATTTTGCACTTTCGCCTGTGGGCGTTTTTTCTTGAGTGTATAGTCTCGTCCGCCGACACGAATATGAAATACCTGCGCCGTCAGACCACTTTCAAACGTTTCGACAACATACTCTGAGTCCGCTGTCGTAAACGCCAAGATTTCTGGTGGCAATGGACATTGATCCACATTGCCGACAATTAAGTTTTGATCACTTAAGTCAAATGCTTGCTGCTGTAATTGGCGTTGGTTCATGAAGTGCTCCCTGCTAACGATTCAGACATTGTTTACTTTATCGACAATGAAGCACATGACCTCCCCCTTTCTGACCAAAGTCATGGTTGAGTACTTGGGTGGAGTCCCGTTTAAATCGATGAACTGACTCAGATGTTGTAATCTTCAGAGAGCTTGCGAAAGTAGTCTTCCAGTCGATGATGACCATAAGTCGGCGCGATATTGTCACCGCCTAACATGGTCAGGAAGAACTCAGCAGGACCGCCCCATTTCTCCGACAAGTGACGTACTAACGACAGCCCGGCTATGCGCAGGAAGTCCGGTAGGTGCGTGTTTTTCTCCACTTTGTTTTGAGATTTGAACGCGAGCCGAGCAATATCATTGACAGACAAAACATCTGGACCACCAACATCTAGTTCTGTGTCATTTCGTTCAATCGCTTCTACACAAAATCTTGCCAAATCTTTTCCGTGAATGGGATTAAGCAAGTGTTCACCATCACCAAAAGTAAACACTCGACCTGATTTCGCCATGTTGTACACCTCGGTAATATCAGAGAAAAAGCCGTTCGGGCGAATCACACAAGGGGTTAATTTTGTTGATTGTAGAAGCCGACTCGCAAAGCGTTCTTTCGCCTCTAGCAGACGAACTTGAGGATATTTCTGAGCATTAAACGCAGAGATGTAAATGAATTTACCAACACCGGCTCGATCCGCTTCTTCGAGTAAGTTCAAGTTTGCTTGGTAGTCGACATCCAAATAACCTAATCCATCTTGCTGACGAGTAATGCCCAAGCATGAGATAACAACGTCCACACCCTCGCAAACGCCTTTAAGCTCATCGGGCTGAGTTACTTGAACTTCTATTACCTGCGACTCTTGTAGACCCATCGCAAGGAGCTTGGTTTTGTTTCTTGCCAACGCTTTAAATTCGGCTTGCTGCTCCATCAGGGATTCAACAATATTCGAGCCTAAGTACCCCGTTGAGCCCGCAATTAAAATTCGAGGGTGCGTTTTCATAACATGACGTCCTATTCTTGCTCTGGTCGGTATGGCTCTTCACGCAATACGTGGCTCACCAATAACTTTAGGTAGAACAGTGGTAAAAACCATTCCAAACCTTGTGGTGCTTGTGCCCAGTAAATCGAAATAATCACACTCAGAGAATACAGGGTTAGCGCCACAGGGCGTTGTAAATACAACGGTGTTTTCATGACTAGGCTACATGCCAGAACCATGTAACCACCGATCACAACAATCCACATGATATCGAAGTTCAAGAACGCCCAGCTGTAGAGAGAAAGCTGCACGAAATGAGTCAGAATAAAGCTCATGTGCTGCTTAAAGCCTTGCCCTTCACGATGGAACCAGCGCTTTGCCGTAGACGTCGCATTGGTAATAATGCCGCCGATAATATCCACTGTGAGCAAACCCGCGATGACATATTGAGTCGCAGACCAACCTAGTTGTGCAAAGTACGCATAAACCACCATGAAAAAGCCAGCAGCAAAAGGCACATACAGCTGCAAATTCTTTTCTGCTTTCGTTGCACCCGGACCAATCAGCTTGTCAACTCCACCCCAGAGACCCGCTCTTGCTTGAGGAACACTCCAATCAATTTTCATACTAAAACCTTATTTAGACCACCTGGTCTTTTAAATTAGTGCGCTTTGAGCGCCAGGTAAAGATCTTTTTTGTCCAGTTGGACTAAATAAAAGATCTTGTGTTAAACTGCAAGGCATTGCGGTAACAAAAACTGAGAAGAAAACCATGCCGAAGATCGTCGATCATGAAAGCAGACGTAGAGAAATTGCCTTAAAAGCAACCGAAGTGTTCCTTGAGTTCGGTTACAAAAATATTGGTATGAGACAGCTGTGCGAACAGTTAGGAATGAGCAAAAGTGCGGTTTATCACTATTACAAAAGTAAGGATGAACTGTTCAAAGCCGCAACAGAGGCCATCGTCAACTTTGACGCAGAAGTGCTAGCAGACAGACCAAACTCAAGTGAAGCGAGTACAGAGCAACAAGTCGAAAACTTCGTATTGATCTTCCAACAAATGGCTTCGCGTTTCTTCCAAGAAATGAAGCTTGTCTCTGATTACATTGATGTGATTGGACAAGAAAACATTGCCACCGATCCATGCATGTTGCTTGCGAATCAAAAGTACATAACGATGCTAGAAAACTACGTTTCAGCGAAGCACAAAGAATCGCTTTATACCCTAATACTAGGGCTGCTGAACCATCAGTTGATGTTGGGTAAAGCGCTAGAATTGGCTTATGTTATTGAGCAGGTCGAACGTATCTTACACTAGCTCTCTGGCAAGAGTATTCCTTGATACATTTTGATTATCATGTGCCTAGCTTAACACTTCCGTCCAGCACTAGAAACTGCCCCCCCTCTCCTACATTAATAACCCAAGGTTATGACTTGAATAACAACTGGTGCTTAGATAAGCGCCAGTTGATTCGATATATTTTCCCCATCGAATAGTGTCACGCTCTCCCACAGACTTACGGATCAGACTAGCGCGAGAACGGTCATGTAAACCTTATTCCAGAGGAAAAACTGATGAAAAAATATATCGCAATTGCTATCTCTTCCGCTCTGCTCATGGGGTGCTCCTCTTCGGGCTCGTCAGGAGGAAACTCGCCAGAAGCTAACATCCCAGATAATGAATTACCCATCGTTGATGGCGAATGGGGAATAATGCCAATACCAGATAACGATCTACCTATCATAGACGGCGATTGGGACAACCCTATCTGCATTAAATGTGATAACCCAAATGTAAAATGGGAAGTTGATGTTGTGGCTGACAACTATGTCATCATCAGTGAAATCAATGGGGAAGCCATGTACCAAATTAGCTATGTCGAAGGCAGCGAACGTAATTCAGTCCAGATTCAAGGCCCTGATGGCAACATTATTGAAGTACCCGATGTGAAATGGGGTAATGGTGCGGCAGCCGTTCCAATGAGAGATAAAGTACGATCTCTGAGTAAAGAACAACGTCAGAATATCCGCCAAGCTATTAAAACTCGCCGTAACGGATAAAGTTGATTATTGAGCAGTTCAGCGGATACATGGACAGTGTTCTCCGATCTAATCCATGTCGCTTGTGAATTAGCTAGAAGAGCGTCGCATATTCAGATTTGTTGCTGGTAAATACGCCTCACTTCATCTACCAATAGAGTTTTATAAATTCTTAAGGAAGGGTGATTATGAGATGTATTGTCGTTCTTTTGGCTCTGTTTTCATTTTTCTCTAACGCTGCAACAAAAGAGTCTTTCATTGATAAAGGCCAGTTTAAGTATGTGCTTTATTCTGGCGTAGGTGATTCCATTGTCGAACATATTAATCATCGACTTACGAGTAAAACTCCTCAGCTAATTACTGATTTTAAAGTAAAAGAAATGCCAGTGATTACGGTAAGGATCTGGAAAGACCGAAACCAATATTTAGCCTATCAAAAACATCTTTTAGGTCAGAGTTACCCTTGGTCTACGGGCTATATAAGCGAGAATGAAATATTACTCCGCGATACAGGTTCCCAAAGTACAATGGACACCGCATACCATGAATATGTACATCTAGTAACGACTGCAATAAACCCTAATATTATCAACAATCCAAGATGGCTCTGGGAAGCGATCGCTTGTTATGAAGCCGAAAAAGAATATGGCTGGCGTAAACCATCAACAAAAGAGGAATTTAGACAATACGCAAAAATTCTTAAAGAAGGTAACGGTTGGGATAGCCAAGGAGCCGTGTACCATATCGGTTATAGCATTGGTGAGTTTATCCAGCAAAGTTATGGTTCGGATGGGTTAATCACCCTTATTCAAACCAATGGTGACATCTCTAAAGTGACCGATAAACCGCTGGAACAAGTGTTTGATGAGTGGATTGAGTTTACCGAGAATAAGTACTACTAATGCTCTCTACTTCCCTCGCCCGTACATCTTGTCGAAGTTTGGGATGTTCTTCTCCCACAATGGATTTGAGTGTGTCGATGAATAGCTTGGTTTTGATCGGCGCATCACGGTGTGGATAGACTGCATAGAAGGTGCCGAAATCATCAATATTCAAGTGCGTCATGATCGGCACCAACTTGCCTTGTTTGATTTCGTCTTGAACCATTTGTGCGGTCACCACAGCAAGGGTATTTCCTCCTGCTGCGCTTCTTGCCAACATTTCCACATCATTCACTTTATAAGCGACATTAAGCTGAAAGTGCTGTTGTTTACCTTGCTCATCTTGATAGCCAAATTTATCGAATAACAAGCCTGGAGCGGCGTAGATAGTGGCGGGTAGTGATTCCAATTTCTCCAGACTGTTCACCTCACCATGCTTTTCTAAAAACGCTGGGGCGGCAACAATCAACAGGCGACTTCGCGCAATCTTTCGAGTAATCAAGCTCGAGTTTTTAGGTCGTCCGATGCGGAAGCCAATATCAAACCCCTCTTGCACCATATCAACCATGCGATCTTCTAAGCGCAGTTCAAACTCCACATCTGGGTATTGTTGTTGAAACACCGAAATCGCATCTTGAACATATTGACGTCCGAACATGGTTGAACTGGTAATGCGCAAGACACCACGAGGCTCTTCGTGATAATTCTGCGCCAAACGGTGAGTATCACTGAGAAGTGTGCGAAGGGATTTGGCTTGGTTGACCATTTCATTCCCGGCCGCCGTCAATGATAAAGAGCGCGTAGTTCGGTTGAGCAATCGAACACCCAACTCATCTTCCAAACGGCTGATCTGTTTTGAGATCACCGAACGATCCACATTCTTCTGTTCTGATACCTTGGTAAACGAGCCAAGCTCGACCACTTCAAGTAACAGCAATAAACGACTAGAGAAATCCATAACGTCTTACCTAAAAAACTATTGTTGCTTTTATAGCACCAATTATATGCCATTTAGCTTATTTTTCTCATCTTATAACAAATCTATAGTAGCTGCACACAACGGGAGAGAGACAAACCTCCTCAATACCAAGCCAATAAATTCGCGTTACTGAGGTCCGCTGATCTTACTAACGCTGAGGAAACAGCTATGAAAACTTTATCAATCACACAACAAAATGGCATCGCTACTGTTGAAATCAACAACCCACCAGTGAACGTACTGACTATCGATTTGATTAATGAAATCAACGAATTTGTCCTATCACTTAAAGATGACCGCGATACGAAAGTAGTGGTATTCAAATCGCTTCATGAGTCTTTCTTCTTGGCGCATTTAGATTTGAACGTTATCAACGGCACACAAGGCGGTCAGGCAGCATCAATTGAATTCAACCACATGATTGCCAACATCAAAGCGATGAAACAAGTATCGGTTGCTGTGGTTGATGGTGTGGCTCGTGGCGGCGGTAATGAGTTTGTGATGGCGTGTGACTTGGCTTACGGCACTGAAAACGCGGCATTTGCTCAGCCAGAGATTCACGTCAACATCCCAACGGGTGGTCAAGGTGCGGTGCAGTTCGCTCGTCGCATGGGCAAAAACAATGCGCTTCAAGCACTGCTACTTGGTAACGACTTTACCGCACAACAAGCAGAGCAGTTAAACATCATTACTCAGTTTGTTCCTAAAGCAGAGTTGGATGGGTTTTTAGCAACAACATTGGGCGTGATTAGCCAACTAGAAGTGCGTGACATCGTGATGTACAAAGAGATCATCGCAACCTCTATCAAAGATGAAGACGCAGGCGCAGAGCTAGAATTGCGTTACTTCTTAGAGCGTGCAAAAGAGCAAAAAACCGCAGCAATCATCGACGCGTTCCTAAAACACGGTGGTCAAACAGAACGTGAAGCGAAAGACATCCAAGGTATCTTTGTGGATACCGCGGCAGAGCTAAGTCAATAACAGAATTTGGTTCGCCATCGACCTAAGGCACCGGCAGTCCGTTGGTGCCTTTATACCTTCTAGGAAGGAGCCTGTTAGTCTTTTTCAAACGTCGCAACGGTCTTAATCACGCCAGACATCATTTCGTTAGCGTCTGATTTCTTAGCCGAACTTTGCATGGTTTGAGTATTTTGACGCAAGCGCTCACGTAATTCTTCAAGTTCCTTTTGTGTATCCGATAATTCCGCAGATTGGTTGTTACTCATCTTATTCTCTACTTGTACTTAACGATTAATGGAGCGATTGTCATCTAAACTTTTTATAAGATACAGTTAGCTACCATCTAAAAATTAGATACATTGTTATGTTCAACCTTCAACAACTTGAAACGTTAGTCATGTGCGTGGAGTGTGGTTCGTTTTCTGCGGCGGCAAGAAAGCTTGGTAAAGCACAGTCTGCGGTCAGTACTACCATTTCAAACTTGGAAATAGACACAGGGCTGATCATTTTTGATCGTACTTCTCGGTTGCCTACCTTAACGGCACAAGGCGAGCGGTTGCATGCTCAAGCTATCTCGTTATTAGAGCATGCACAACACGTACAAAATATGCTGCAAACGTTCAATGTGGGAGTAGAAGATAGGATCCCGATAGGGATCAATGCGCTTTTATTAACACCACAGTTTTTTGGCGTCATTGAGGAGTTATATCAGCAATTCCCGCACACCGAGCTCAATCTTAATGTATTGAAAAACAATGACATTGTCGATGCTGTCGCGAGTAATGAAGTGGATATCGGTTTTATATTATGGGGAAGTACACAGCCTAAGAACGTGCTTTTAGGTTCGATTGGTTATGTGCCGTTTTCTATCGCTGTACATCAATCACATCCACTATTGGCCGAAGACTCCGTTTCTTTTGAAGCGCTTAAAACGTATCGACAAATCGTATTAAAAGACTACCCTGCTCACTACAACGCGAACTTATCTAATTCAATGACCAAAGTGAATGACTTAGAAGCCCTAGTAGAGTTGATTAAACTGAATAATAACTGGAGCTTGATACCTGACCACCTATTTCAAAAGCACCCAGATATCTTTCCCCTTAAGCGACAAGGGGAAGAGAAAGATTGGCTTTTACAAATTGACCGTGTGACGGGCAAAGCAAAGGAAGCAGGTCCTGTCATGCAGTGGCTTACTGAGCGTTGTTTGGATTTTTATCCTAGCGTACAGCCCAAGTAATAGATCGGAAAGCTAACTGCTAAATATTACGATTAAATTTAAATGTCATCAGCCGTATCTCGATACGTTTCGGATGACATTGTGCTCATTACTAATCAATGGTACTTGGCGAACCAAACCTATTCTCGGCCCACACTTCATTTTTGTGTCTTTATTTGGATACCAAACGCCTTGTTCTAATACCGCCATGCCTTACCTACCTTTCTTGATTGGCTACCCTGATGAATCGCTACTTATGCGAGTATAGATAGCTTACAGAGACTTCTCGAAAGAGGTCATTAACTCACTCAATTCCGCTGAGGTCGCTGTATCAAACTCACCCTCTTGGAACTTGTCGTAGAAGCCGCCTAGGCTGTATGTGCCTTTTACATCGCCACCCCACCAAGGCATCAACTCAGCCATGGTTTTGATGTTAGTTGCGCCGCCGTTTGCACCTGGAGATGTGCTCACTAGCAGAACTGGTTTCTTAGTATCACCAAAGAAAGACGTACCTTGAGGCGCAACGCGTGATAGCCAGTCGATCGCATTTTTCAGGAATGCTGGCATTGAGCCGTTGTGCTCTGGTGATGCAATGATGATCGCGTCGTATTCGTTTAACGTTGCACGCAGTTTGTGTGCGTTTTCTGGAATGCCCTGACCTTCAACATCTAAACCGTACATTGGCAATCCAAAGTCATTTAGGTCAATGGTGTTTACTTCTGTTTGTGTAGCTTGGTTTGCCAACGCTTGAACCAATAGGCTATGGATTGATTGGCTGTTGTTGCTACCAGTAAATGCGACGATCTTTTTCATAGTGGAATCCTAATTACGTTTGCCCCTACTTATGTCGGGCACTCAGTGAATGAGATGATATTAATTAACTCACACCAGTGAATAAACACTATAATAGTGGCCATATAGTTCACCATTAGTGAACAATAAGAGTGTTGAGGAAACCACTGCGTGGATAAGATCAGAGCATTAACCGTATTTCGTCGAGTGGTGGAGCTAGGTAGCTTCGTCGCGGCAGCAGAAGATTTAAACCTCTCAAAAGCCGCCATCAGTAAGAACATCAATGAATTAGAGAGCTATTTAAAAAGCCCTCTAATTAACCGTACTACCCGCAATTTGCACATTACCGATAATGGTCAGCTCTATTATCAGCAAGTGTGTCAGGTTCTCGATGCACTCAACAACGCAGACCGCTCGGTGATTGAGTCTTCCCACACATTAAAAGGCACACTCAAAATCAGTATGCCGATGTCATTAGGGTTGATTGAACTGAATCCCATCATCTGCGAGTTCATGAAGCTGCATCCAGAGCTTTCCATCGAAGTGGTGATGAGCGACGAACATATCGATTTGATTGAGCAAGGGGTCGATATTGCCATTCGTGGCGGGGGCGAATTGGGTAACTCTAGCCTACGTTCACGTAAACTATTGGATATCCGCCGTGTACTTTGCGCTTCCCCTCAATACCTTGAAGAGTCGCAGCCATTTCAATCACCACGTGACGTTATACACCATCGTTTACTTAGCTATAGCCTCTCTTCAACGTCTCGCCGCTGGACATTTCAAAATGGCAGTGAGGTACTGGAAGTTGATCTGCCTGCGAGTGTTTACACCGTCAACAGCGGTTTGGCGCTCACCCAAGCGACATGCGCAGGGCATGGGGTTGCGTTATTGCCAGACTTCTTTGTTGAGCCTCAGTTAGCATCCGGTGAATTGGTCGAGATTACCCCTGAATGGCAGATGGAAAAGCACGCGCTCTATATCGTTTACCCTTACCACAAAGAGCAATCGCAAAAGTTACGTGCTTTTATTGATTATGTCGTGGAAAGCTTCCAAGCGCGATTCAGCCGTCAGTCAGATCCGCAGCAGATGTACTCTTCGATTATTAAGCTAGGGTCTTGATAACAAGGTTTAGCTGAAGAAAAGACAATAAAAAAGCCAAACTGGATAGTTTGGCTTTTCATCAAAATCATCCTTGTACCTGATGCCTACAAGAACAAGAAAACTGAAAGTTTATCGACGGCGGTTGTTAAAACGAGCGCGATCTGCACGCTGTTTAGACGAACGCTCTTTGTGTGCAGACGCAGCCTTCGCTTGTGAAGCCAGAATCGATTCAACCGTCAGTTCCATTGGCTCACGTGGCTCCAGTCCATGACGGAAAGTACGTGCGCGTGGTGGCAGGTTGTACTCGTATTCAGATGCCTTTGGCATACGCTTGTAGCGGTATAGGTAGAAGTTCTCTACACGCTCACGAGCCCATTCTGTTTTCTTCAGGTATTTAACACTGCTCGCGATGCTTGGCTTAGTGTTGAAACAGTTCATACGCATTGCTGTGTCGAGGATTTCCCAACCGTAATGGTCAACAAGCTGCTGCAACATGTCTTCTAATTTAAGACCGTGCAGAGGGTTGTTCTTCTGCAGTTCAATACGTTCTTCGTCGGTCATAAATTCATGGCTCATGAACGGCTCCTTAATTGTGGGTGGCGAGCATGGTACCCACCACCTTACCTCTATTAGGTTTAGATTAATTCATCATAGCGAACAAGCCATCAAAGTCTCTGTTTAACAGATATATCTTCTTGGCTTGTTCACACTTATATGGCTTCGCTACGTTGGTTACGCGGCGCTCAACACTTTTTGCTGATGTGCCATGTACTCTTCAAACGTACCTTGGAAACTCACTAGCTGTTTGTCTTTCACATCAATGATCGACGTCGCCAAAGACGATACGAACTCACGGTCATGACTAACAAAGATCAAAGTGCCAGTGTAGTCTTTTAATGCGCTATTTAACGCTTCAATCGCTTCCATATCCATGTGGTTGGTTGGCTCATCCATGATCAGCACGTTGATGTCTTGCATCATTAGCTTACCAAACAGCAGGCGGTTCTTCTCACCACCCGAGCAGTTTTTCGCCTTTTTGTTGGCATCGTCAGCAGTAAACAACAAGCGACCTAGAATGCCACGCACCATTAAGTCATTGTGTTTCACAGTGCGCCACTGAGAAATCCACTCAAAGATGGTCAGATCATTATCGAAGTCCGCACTGCTGTCCTGTGGACAGTAACCAATTGAAGCGTTTTCAGACCACTTTACTACGCCCTGAGTTTGCTCTAGCTCGTTCACTAGGCAACGCAGCAAAGTGGTTTTACCCACACCGTTTTCACCGATGATCGCAAGGCGAGTGCCTGCTTCAAGTAACAAATTGCCTTTTTCAAACAACAGCTCATCACCAAAGGAGTGACCAAGGTCTTGCAGTTCCAATGCCAAACGATGGAGTTTTTTGCCCTCACCGAAATCAATCGATGGGCTAACACGGCTACTTGCTTTCACTTCGTCGAGTTGGATTTTTTCCATCTTCTTAGCGCGAGAGCTAGCTTGCTTCGCTTTCGATGCATTCGCACCAAAACGGTTTACGAATTCTTGAAGTTCGTTGATCTCAGCAGTTTTCTTTGCGTTAGAAGCCAGTAACTGCTCACGACGAAGACCAGATGCTTCAAGGAAATATTCATAGTTACCAGGATAAATGCGCAGTTCGCCGTAATCGATGTCTGCCATGTGAGTACACACAGAGTTTAAGAAGTGACGGTCGTGCGAGATGATGATCATCGTACACTTACGTTGGTTCAACTCTTCTGCCAACCAGTTGATGGTGTGAATGTCCAAGTTGTTGGTTGGTTCATCGAGCAGCAAAATATCTGGGTTAGCAAACAGAGCTTGCGCCAAAAGCACACGCAGTTTCCAGCCCGGAGCAACTTGCTGCATCAAACCAAAATGCAGCTCTTCTTCAATACCCGCTTGAAGCAAAATATCACCAGCACGGCTTTCTGCTGTGTAGCCGTCCATTTCTGCGAACTCACTTTCAAGCTCAGCGACTTTCATGCCGTCTTCTTCGCTCATTTCAGGTAATGAGTAGATGCGGTCACGTTCCTGCTTCACTTCCCAAAGCTTGCGATCGCCCATGATCACAGCGTCAATCACGCTGTATTGCTCGAACGCAAACTGATCTTGGCTCAATACGCCCAGTTTCAGCCCCGGAGTAATAGAAACGTTGCCCGAGCTTGGCGCAAGTGCCCCACTCAGGATTTTCATGAATGTCGATTTACCACAGCCGTTTGCGCCAATCAGACCATAACGGTTACCGTTGCCAAATTTAGCAGAGATATTTTCGAACAGTGGCTCGGCACCAAATTGAATGGTGATATTGTTTGTACTAATGATAGCGGCGTCCTCGAAGGAAATTTCTTTTAAATAACAAGTTGTTAAATCACTTT
This sequence comes from Vibrio rotiferianus, assembly GCF_002214395.1. NCBI lineage: Bacteria > Pseudomonadati > Pseudomonadota > Gammaproteobacteria > Vibrionales > Vibrionaceae > Vibrio > Vibrio rotiferianus. The sequence goes on along the minus strand of NZ_CP018311.1, from coordinate 1,179,434 downwards.
CGAGATACGGTGAGACAAGGGCATATTGAAAGTGGCCGCCATTCTATCTGATTCGCTCAATAGGTGATATAGATCACGCTAATGTTGCGAAGGATTTTTATCAAAAAAAGCGCCCCGAAAGACGCTGTTAATATCAATTAGTATGAATCTATGAACGCAAAGCCATTGGGTGGCTTGGACTCATCTCTAGCAAGTCCCACAGGTTACCATAGAGATCTTCAAATACAGCGACTGTACCGTAGTCTTGCTCCGCTGGCGGGCGAACAAACTTAATGCCCTGCTCTACCATTCGGTTGTAGTCGCGCCAGAAGTCATCGGTGTTCAAGAATAGGAATACCCGTCCACCGGTTTGATTACCGATAAAGTCATGCTGCTCTGGCTTAGACGCTTTGGCTAACAATAATGTCACACCGTTAGAACCCGGTGGAGAAACCACAACCCAGCGCTTATCTTGCTCTGGTTGGTAAGTATCTTCCACCAGCTCAAACTTCAGCTTATTTACATAAAAATCAATCGCTTCATCGTAGTCTTTTACAACCAAAGCAATATGGATAATGGATTGTTTCATCGCGTTATACCTTTAGTTTTCCGCTGATTACCGTCTTTGCGGAGCCAATCAGTTTAATGCGCCCGTTTTCAAGCAGTTCGGTTTGTAAATGACCGCCGCGGGATGATGCTTGATAAGCACGGAACTGATTTTGACCGAGTTTTTGCGACCAAAACTGAGTCAGTGCGCAGTGGGCTGAACCTGTTACAGGATCTTCGTTCACGCCCACCCAAGGAGCGAAGTAACGCGAGATGAAGTCGAGATCCGGGGAGTTCGATTGAGCTGTTACCACCACGCCGCGGCCATGAATATTCTTTAATGCGTCAAAGTTAGGCGCGAGTTCCAACACGGTTTGTTCATTGTCGACTTCAATAAAGCCTTTGCTGTCAAACTGAGCGTAAGAAACCACTTGCTCCGCTTTCAATCCAAGTGCCGCTAACAACGCAGCGTCTTGTTCAACATCCATTTCAAGCTGAGTCGAAGGAAAGTCGAGCTCAATCGTCGACTCGTTCACTTTCGCATGAAGCTCACCTGAGAGGGTTTGAAAGGCAATGGTATCGCCAACCTTCGCTAACCCTTGCTCTTTTAAGATTCGCGCTGTAGCTAATGTGCCATGACCGCATAGCGCCACTTCGACTTTAGGTGTGAACCAACGCAGTCGCATGTCTTTCAAACAGAGAAAAGCGGTTTCTGATACCGCCATTTCTTCAGCGATAGAGAACATCAATGCTTCTGGTAACGGTTCTTGTGAAAGGCAAACTCCGGCAGGGTTTCCTTTGAAAGGTTCGGTGGTGAAAGAGTCCACTTGGTAGATATCGAGATCCATGATGCGCTTCCTAACATTGCGATTTTGGCAAGGTGCCAAACAGCTTATCGGTTTCATAGTAAAGCGACAATGCATGCCCTGATTGTTCTTGCACAACACAAATAAAAGGCACCTTTCACGGTGCCTTTTTACATTCTGATTCTTGTTCAGCTCAAACTAATAACGTTCAATTTACCTGAACGAAACTTTAAAATTACTAGATATAATTAACCATTCATATTAGATATCTTATTCCCGTGCTTTGACGGACATCAAAAACAAATCGTTTTTCCTGCCTCTTCAACACTTCTTTGGATGCTCACCCAAAGGAAATAAATAAGAAAAATCAAACTCATAGGTATTTGATATGAAACAGCCTTTAAAAGCGTTAGTGCTGGTTCTGGGGTTATCTCTCGGAGCCGCCAACAGTTACGCACTCTCTCTCGAACCGCTAGACAAAGATTTTACTTTGCAACTTCTTGGCTCTGGCGGACCAATCTCTGATGACCTTCGTGCCTCGTCTGGCGAACTGGTTTGGTGGAAAGGGAAATCACGCGTGATGATCGATGCCGGTGGTGGTGTTTATCTGCGTTTTGGTCAAGCGGGCGGCAAATTGGAAGACTTAGACTTCCTTGGATTAAGCCACTTTCACACCGACCACGTCGCCGACGTTCCTGCCTTATTAAAAGGTGGCTACTTCTTTGACCGTCAAGATCCTCTCGATATCGCAGGCCCAGAAGCAGGCTCTGCATTTCCTAGCTTAACCGGTTACATGAAAGCGCTTTTCGACGGTGATGAAGGCGCGTACGCATATCTGAACGGTTTGTTTGATGGCAGCGATGGCTTGTTCCCTGTCACCATTACCGATGTGCCATACAAAACTTCCCAAGGCACCAAGGTGTACGAGCAAGATGGGTTAACCATTTACGCACTGGGTATCCCACACGGCGACGTTCCTTGTCTCGCTTTTCGAATCGAGAGTGCCGAAGGCGTGATGGTGATTTCCGCTGACCAAAACGGCAGTAACCCTGACTTCATCGACTTCGCTAAAGGTGCGGACATCTTATTGATGCCATTAGCTATTCATGAAGAAGCCGACGGAGTCTCATCGTTTATGCACGCTAAGCCATCGGTTGCCGGCAAGATCGCCGCAGAAGTGAATCCAAAACTTTTGGTGCTTAACCACTGGATGGGCTTAGGTCTAAAACTCAAACCAGCTTCCATCAAGATCGTTAAAGAGTACTACCACGGTCAAGTTATTGCTGGTCACGATTTATCTAGCTACCCAATGAGCGCAGCGAAGGAGATGTCTCATGAACAATAAACTTGCTCTATCTATCGCAATGACGTCTGTCATTACTTTGAACTCAGGCATGGCGTTTGCCGATGCACCCACAGAAGCTCCCGTAGAGGCTCAATCCAGCTCTCAACATGGCGGTAAGTGTGCGGCTGGTAAATGTGGTACAGAGAAACGCTTTGAGAAACAAGAACTAAAGAACGATCCACAAGGTCGCTTGGTACGCGCTCGTGACGGCAAATGTGGCGTGACTGGCGAAGGTATTAACCCTTCAGAAGAAACCATCAAACTCACCAAAAGCAAAGTAACAGGTGGCGTATGCGGACAATAACCGATACATCAAAAGGGATTGGGCTGCGCAGCGAACACGTTGATTTGCTGTGTCAGTTGCCCGAGCACCCAGATATCGATTTCCTCGAATTAGCACCGGAAAACTGGATGAATATTGGCGGCTTGAAACGTGAACAGCTGCAAGACATTGCGAAATATTATCCGCTTGTCGCTCATGGCTTGAGCTTATCGATTGGTGATTGCCAACCGTTAAACGAGTCTTTTGTACGAGACGTCGCACGCTTTCTCGATGAATTTAATATCGACATCTATAGCGAACATCTGAGTTTCTCTAGAGACAATCAGGGCTATTTGTATGAACTGCTTCCGATCCCTCGACATAAAGAGAACATTCCGTATTTGGTCGAACGCATTCAACGCGTGCAAGACATTATTCAGCGTCCATTGGCGTTAGAGAATATCTCTTACTACCACGATTACGGACATGAAATGCCAGAGGGCGAGTTTATCGCTGAAGTGAGTGACCGCAGTGGATGTGAGCTGCTTATCGACATCAACAATGTGTTCGTCAACAGCCGAAATCATCATTTCTGCCCTTACGACATGCTGAGTACTTTACCAAGCGACGCGATTCGTTATTACCACATTGCGGGTCACTTGAAAGAGCGTGATGACTTCTTGCTCGATACCCATGGTAAACCAGTGCCTGATGAAGTGATTGATCTGGCTCGTTACACCTACTCGGTGCATGGCAGCAAGCCTTTGCTTCTTGAGCGCGACCACAATGTGCCGTCGCTGCTTGTTCTGGCCGAAGAGCTTCGCAGCATTCATGGTGAGATCTTGGATTTCAGCCAAACACTCGAAGTGTTGTGTAAGGAGGTGCTCAATGCTTAATCCTCCGAACAAAATGCGCGCGCAAACCGAGTCCCTAACGGCTCTGATTCGCACACCTATGAATCAGCATGCGCTGTGTCGATATAGCGAATTTATCCGCGACAACATCTTGGGTGTCGTTGCGAATACGTTCCCTCTATTTTCTTCGCAGTTCGCTGATGAACAACTTGAGCGCATGGTGGATGACTTTGTGGTGATGCATGGCGCATCCGAGCCTGAGTTTCATCATATTGCCACCGAGTTTGTTCAATTTTTGCAGCAGAAAGTGCATCAAGACTCTAGCTCTATTTCTGCCGATCAGATGGCGTTGTTGGAATATGAATGGGTGGCGTTCAATGTAGAAATTGACACCTTAGTCGCGGCATTCACTTCTTCATCGAATCCGATATTCGAAGAGAGCCAAGTGCTGCAACTCAACCCAACATTAAAGCTGGTCGAAGTGCCTTTCTTGCTGCATCAAGACTCCGTGACCTTCTTAACTGACAGGCGTCACCCTGTGTTTTATGGCGTGTTTCGGAACTCACAGCATCATGTGATATCGCAAAAGCTCAGAGAAGTGGATGTCGCATTGATTCAGCTATTACAACAGCAACCAAACCTGACTCTGGCGCAACTACAACAAATGATTGCTCAGCAACTCGCCAGATTCAGTTTCATGGAGTGGGCTCAACACTTCAGTGAACTAGGACTCGTCAGCGTCCGCCCTTCAGGAGAAAAATTATGATTAAGTCAGCCCTCAATTGGTTCGACGGTCTCGTCGAGAAATGCAAAAGATACGATTACTTAGCGTTGCTTGCGATTCGTCTCTACCTCATTCCGGTCATTTTTGTTGGCGCTCGCTCTAAGGTGCTGGGTTTCTCCGGCACCGTCGCGTGGTTTGGCGCGTCCACCGCAGATGGTGGTTTGAACTTACCATTTCCCGAGTTGTTAGCGTTTCTTGCTGCAGGTACGGAAGTGCTTGGTTGTATTTGTATCGCTTTGGGTTTGTTTACCCGAGTGATGTCGATTCCGATGATTTTCTTGATGAGTGTCGCGAGCGCAATGGTGCACTGGAAACACGGTTGGGATGCCATCGCCACTGGCGGCATGGAAGCAACGGTACGTTTAAACGGCTTTATTGAATGGTTAGCAACCAACTTCCCAGGTCGATACAACTACATCACCGAATTGGGTGACCCAGTGATGCTCAACAACGGTATGGAGTTCGCAGCCACCTACTTTGTGATGTTGCTGGTGCTGTTCTTCTACGGCGGTGGTCGCTACGTAAGCTTGGATTACTGGTTGAGAAAACCTTTCTCTCGCACACCAGCAAAAGCGTAACTCAAGCGCCCAAGCTTTAACGCTTAATTAAACAGACTAATAATAACCTTATCTAACCCGCTACTCTGGTAGCGGGAAGGAGTCCTTATGTTTGCAGATGTCGTTGACCTGTCGCGGTTTCAGTTCGCTAGTACCGCACTCTATCACTTTATATTCGTCCCACTGACCATAGGTTTGTCTTTCTTGCTGGCCGTTATGGAGTCTTTGTACGTCATGACGGGAAAAACCATCTACAAGGACATGACCAAGTTCTGGGGTAAGTTATTCGGGATTAACTTCGCAGTGGGCGTGGCGACCGGTCTTACCATGGAGTTTCAATTTGGTACCAACTGGGCGTATTACTCTCACTATGTGGGCGATATTTTCGGGGCACCGCTCGCTATCGAAGCCTTAATTGCCTTCTTCCTCGAATCCACCTTAGTCGGCATGTTCTTCTTCGGTTGGGATCGATTATCAAAACGCCAACACTTGTCGGTCACTTGGCTGACAGCGCTAGGTTCTAACTTCTCTGGGTTGTGGATTTTGATGGCAAATGGCTGGATGCAAAACCCAGTCGGCGCAGAATTCAATTACCAAACCATGAGAATGGAAATGATCAACTTTGCTGATGTGGTGTTTAACCCTGTCACGCAAGTGAAGTTTGTTCATACCGTGGCTGCCGGTTACACCACAGGTGCTTTGTTTGTGATGGGCATCAGTGCTTACTACTTACTCAAAGGTCGAGATATCTCGTTCGCTCGCCGTTCGTTTGCGGTGGCGTCTGCATTTGGTATGGCTGCGATTGTGTCGACATTGATGCTGGGTGATGAATCGGGTTACGAGCTTGGTGACGTGCAACAGGTAAAACTCGCGGCAATTGAGTCCGAATGGCACACCGAAGAAGCACCCGCCTCGTTCACGCTATTTGGCTTACCAAACCAAGAAACTATGGAAACCGACTACGCCATTAAGATTCCATATCTAATGGGGATCATCGCGACTCGCTCGCTGGATGAACCTGTGATGGGCTTACGCGATCTGATGGTACAGAACGAAGATCGTATCCGCGATGGTATCCAAGCTTACGGCATGCTAGAGGAACTTCGCGCAGGTAACGACAGCCCTGAAAACATCGCTCAATTCGATGAGATGAAGAAAGACCTCGGCTACGGTCTGCTATTGAAGAAATACACCGAGAACGTCACCGACGCGACTGAAAGCCAAATCAAACAAGCAGCGCAAGACACGATTCCTCAAGTGGCACCACTATTCTGGAGCTTCCGAGTCATGGTGGCGTGTGGGGTATTGATGTTCGCCATTATCGGTTTGTCTTTCGTCCAAGTCTGCCGCAGAAAATTAGGTTCGAGCCCTTGGCTATTGAGAGCGGCACTATGGGCGATTCCATTGCCTTTCATAGCTTGTGAAGCAGGTTGGTTCGTTGCTGAGTACGGACGTCAGCCATGGGCAATTGGCGAGGTCCTTCCGGTCAATATGGCAGTATCTAACCTCGCACCAAGTGACATTTGGATTTCACTCGGCTTTGTTTATGTGCTCTACACAGCATTCTTGATTGTAGAAATGTTCTTGATGGTGAAGTTTGCCAAACGTGGACCAAGCGTGCTTAAAACGGGTCGCTATCACCACGAAGAAAACAACAAAAAAGACAAACAATCCGACACATTCAAACTGATTGATCAGCACTAAGGAGGCACTATGTTTGATTACGAAAACCTACGCCTATTTACTTGGGCGATCGTTGGTGTGCTGTTGATTGGTTTTACCATCACCGACGGATTCGATATGGGGGTAGCCGCGCTGCTCCCTGTTATGGGGAAAAAGAACCTAGAACGCCGCGTAATGCTTAATGCTATCGCGCCACACTGGGACGGCAACCAAGTGTGGCTGATCACCGCTGGCGGTACCATCTTCGCGATATGGCCCTTGGTATACGCCGCAGCGTTCTCCGGCTTCTACATTGCCATGCTGTTAGTGCTCGCATCCCTTTGGTTGCGTCCTATCGGTATGGATTACCGAGCTAAAATCGATAATCCGCAATGGCGCAATGTGTGTGATATCGCCTTGTTCATCAGCGGCGTTATTCCACCGATTATCTTTGGGGTTGGCTTCGGTAACTTGTTGGTCGGCGTACCGTTCGAGTTAAACAACTTGCTGATGTTGGACTATCAAGGTGGGTTCTTTGACTTGCTCACTCCATTCCCAATTCTGTGTGGCTTGGTGAGCTTGACCATGGTGGTGACACAAGGTGCTGCTTTCCTTCAAATGAAAACCAAACATGAGCTACGCACACGAGCCCAAAACATCACGCTGTGGGGCGCGGGGGCAACCATGTTGCTGTTTATGTTTGGCGGTTTGTTCGCGGCATCGCAATCGGGTTACATCATCATAGGTGCAATGCTTAAAGATGGCATTTCAAACCCACTCAACAAACAAGTGGTGAGCATTGCGGGTGATTTATTGCATAACTTCAGCGAAATGCCGCTACTTTGGTTGATTCCATTCACTGCGGTAACGAGCTTACTGGTGTGCTTTTGGGCAACGGTCTCTCGCCGTGCTGGGGTGGCGTTTACTATGTCGAGTATTGCGATCGCTTGCATCATCTTAACCGCGGGCGTCACATTGTTCCCGATGATCATGCCATCAAGTATCAACCCATCGCACAGCTTAACGTTATGGGATGCGACATCAAGTGAGAAAACACTCGGCATTATCTCTATCGTTGCCATCATCGTTGTACCTGTGATTCTGGGCTACACCGCATGGTGTTACTACAAAATGTTCGGACGTTTGGATAACAACTACATCCGCAGCAACAGCTCATCGCTCTATTAAGGAGGCACGTATGTGGTACATGTGTTGGGTACTTGGCGTGTTACTCGCCTGCGCCTTTGGTGTCATCAATGGTTTATGGCTAGAGAACACAGGACGCTTTGAAGAGGAAGAGTTCTAAGTTCTCATACCATTTAGAAAATGTTTAAACAGTAAAACGCCCTCAACTCTGAGGGCGTTGTTAAACCAGTCAATGAACAACTAAGTTCGAACAGCCGTCACCGTCACTTCAATCAAGACATCCCCTTCTAAATCGACGCCCAAACACGCTCGTTGTGGCCAATGGTCTGAGTTATCTTCCACCCACTCGCACCAAACCGCATCCATAAGGGGCTTATCTATCATATTCGCGATATAGACTTGCGCACTTACGATGCGCGTTTTATCAGAGCCCAATTCAAGCAGATTGTCTTCAATAGTTCGCAGCGTTAGTTTAGTTTGTTCAACAATACCAAGAGTAGTGTCAGAAGATGTCGCGACAGTCCAAACTAGGTCTTTATAAGCTGACGATTTATTTCTTCCTTGGTAAATACCGCGTTTCCTTTCGATCATTCCTTAATCCTTAAGTAGTTGAGTAGGGACAACGAGGTATCACTCGATAGCGACGCACTTCGTATTGGTCTTGTTCTGAATAGAATGTATTGAGGAACTCGCCACCCGCCTTTTCGATCACGCGCCTTGATGCGGTATTGTTCACATCACAAGTGACGATAGCAAAGTCCTTAATGATTTCGGTTTTCACCCAATTCAACATCAATGTGGCGATGCCTTTGCCTTGAGCATCTGGCGCAGTTTCGTAACCAATGTGCCCAATCACATTTTCAAGGTAGTCGTTATTGCCTTCACGCACTCGAATCGAACCAAGTATCACCCCTTCTTCGATACAGAAGTATGTCGAAGACGGCGTCCAACCTTCCGGCAAACCTTCACCTTTTGCGTATCCAATTCGTTTTTTCAAAAGCGCTTCACTATCGCTTTGGGCGGCGACGTACATCTCCATTCCCGCCTGAGCACACTTTTCAACATACTGCTCAAACGCTTCAAAATGGCTGAGATTGGCTTTGACTATTTGCATTTTCTTCCTTGCGTTAGTTTGAGTGAGCAATTGTTACGAAACCAATGGCTCGATGTTTTCTGCAAATAAGCACTCAAGGGGATAAGGCAAAGCAAGTGCCGGCATATCTGTTTTAGAGAACCAAGCCAGCTCGATAGTCTCGTCATCTAGCTGTTCTACAAAGTGTCCCGTTTGCAGACACTTTAACAAGACAACTGTGTATTCAACTTGGTCGCCGTTTGGATAAGTAAAACCAAACCCCTCTCCACCGAAAATACCTAGCACACGTTCAACTTTAATCTTGAGTCCGGTTTCTTCTCTGACTTCTCGAACCACGGCTTGCGAAGGTGATTCGGCTGGCTCAATCATGCCTGCAGGCAAACTCCAACTGCCATCAGATTTCTTTTGCAAAAGCAGTTTATTACTTTCATTAAGGATCACAGCGGCAACGCCCGGAATCATTAATACTTGATTACCCACTTTGCTGCGTAGCTCTTTTACGTAGTGACTGACACTCATTTTTCATCCTTGAATATAACTTTTTACCAAACATTCATTTTGAAATACAACAAGAAGCAGGTGATGAATAGCAATCCACACCATGCGAAGAATGTCATGGCCTTTTGCTCTACCGATGCCTCTTCAGGGGCCGGTTGCAAAATAAAGTAAAAACAAACGATTGGGACAAGCTCGTAGGTTTTACCTATATATTGATGACCAGCCTCAAGGAATGGTGGGACGTACAAGTACACCACCGTGTACGCAATGAAATAAAGCATACCGAGAATTCGGTTTAAGCCGACGTCTTGCCCTTCTCTGTAAAACCACGCGAACGCCGCTAACCCTGCAAGTATTGCTATGAGTAAAAACATCCGTTCTTCTACCCTTGTTTTGAACTTTCTCCTACCCTATTGAAACAACCCAACTAATCAATCACTTATGCAACTAAATACGATAAAGCTCAAATAGATTTACTAAGCACCTAGCTCGATAATTGATTAGCTTTCTTCCACTGCAAATGAGTAATACCATTCGCACGTTTAAATGCGCAACGAGCACATGGGTAAATAGACGCATTCCAAAACCTAAAAAGGCACCTATTGGTGCCTTTTTGTCTGAGTCAATCTAACATTTTTATCATTGCGTCTGTTGATAAAACCAACTAACTCCAGATAATTGATCCCCTCACTACTTTTAGCCTTTGCTACTATAGTTAAGCGAACTTTTGAATCATTTCTGCCAAGTCCTCTGTACTTTTTCTTACTGTGTCATTCATTTTGTTTGTTTCTGTCATTAACTCATAAGACTCATTGTACTTAAGGTTTATGGTTTGAATATTTTCATTAATTTCATCAGTTACATATACTTGCTCTTCAATTGCGACTGCTATCTGTTGATTACGTTCAACCACATCCTGCACAAGATCTTCAAGCTGTTGAATACAATCTAAAGACGAATTTAGCAAAGATACTGTACCCGTTGATTTCTCGTTCCCTTTCTTGAGCGCGAGTACTGCTGATTGACTACCTTGCTGAATATTCTCTATTACTGTCTTTATTGACGTCGTCGACTCTTGAGTCCGTTTAGCCAATGTTCTTACTTCATCAGCAACAACAGCAAAACCTCGACCTTGCTCACCCGCTCTGGCTGCTTCTATAGCGGCATTCAATGCTAATAGGTTGGTTTGTTCAGCAATATCACTGATTACTTCCACAACTGAACCCACTTGTTCTGTTTGGTTGTTTAAACGCGTGACCACCTCAGATATTTGTCCTAGCTCATCCACGAGATCAAGAACTGAAAGGTTAACTCCATCAATCACAGTGCGGCTTTCTGTCATTGTGTGCTGGGCTTTTAACGTCGCATCTGCCGTCGCTTGAGCATTCACCGATATTTCAGATGAAGATGCTTGCATTTCATTCACAGCGACCGATACGGAATCAATTTGGACTTTCTGTGCGCTGAGATTTTCAGTAACGCTTTCGCTGTTTACTGCAGCTTTATCTGCGTTTTGCTGAGTCGAGTCACATGAATCCTTGACTGAAATACTAATTCTTCCGAGCAAAGCATTTGCGTATTGCTTTCTCATTTTCATTGCTAGCTCAATCTCTGCTAGATCATTAATTTTATTGCAATAAATGTACTCCATTAGAGGATTATCGAAATCCTTTCTTGATTGTTTTGCTAGCTTTTCTAATGGTCGTGTCAAAACATAAATCGCTAATATTGACAACAAAGAAACCGCCATGAAAGCAACCCAAGAGGGCTGACCTAACGTTTCGAGCGTCATACCCAAAGCACTAGATACTAAAATAAAAAATGCGGCTCTCATCCAAAGGCGCGTTCTTGGAAAATACATTTGAATTGGTTTAGAACCTGCATTTAGCTTTGAGTACGCCTTCTCTGCTCTTTTTACATATGCCCGTTCTGGTTTAAACCTAACAGATTGATATTCTACTGTTTTTCCATTGCTCTTTATTGGGGAAGCAAACGCATCCACCCAATAATACCCGCCATTCTTTCTCTTGTTTTTGACCATCCCCATCCAGTGCTTGCCACTTTTCAGGTGCGACCATAAATCTTTAAAAGCCTGTTTTGGCATATCGGGATGCCGAACAACATTATGAGGCTGACCAATTAACTCGCCATCATCAAAGCCTGCGACTTCATTGAAGTTAGCGCTCGCATACTTGATGTAACTAGACGGGTCGGTGATAGAAATTAAGTTATAGCTAGAAGGATAGTCATATTCCATTTCTCTCATATTCATTCCCCATAAAAATGCATCCCCAAATACCCATTAAGTTGCATAATTAATCGTAGGGCATAGGGTTAATATGTGAGAGAGAACTCGATTAATAAGTTCTAAAATGTGATCCACCTTAAAATACACACTAAGTTTCATATTGACTGCACTTAGTTTCCATCATCCATTAAAAAGGCACCCATCGGTGCCTTTTGTTTTACTTAGTGAGTGTACTTACAGTTCGTGCTCGGTACGTGCGATGATGTCGTCTTGCGCGTCTGGTGATAGCGCGGTGAAGAAGGCTGAGTAGCCTGCAACTCGCACGACAAGATCACGATATTGTTCAGGGTTCTTCTTCGCAGCTAGCAAGGTCTCGCGAGAGACGATGTTGTACTGCACGTGCCAACCTTTGTGGTGGTTGAAGAAGGTACGAATCAACATAGAAAGCTTGAGCTTATCCCCTTCAGACTCAACCGCCACCGGGCTTAACTTCTGGTTAAGCAGCACGCCACCAAGGATTTTGTTCGCTTGGATCTTACCGACCGAGTTGTACACTGCCGTTGGGCCTAAACGGTCTGAGCCAGATGACGGGCTTGCACCTTCTGCCAATGGCGTTTTCGCTTTACGACCGTCAGGCGTTGCCATGGTTGAGGCGCCAAATGGGACGTTTGCCGAGATACTTGATGTACCTGCGTAGTAACCTCCACCAATTGGACCACGCCCATGACGCGTATTAACGAACTGCTCTAGCTCATCAATGTACACTTGGTACGCGTCTGCCAGTAGTTGGTCTACTGCGTCATCATCGTTACCGTATTTTGGTGCAAAGTTGATAAGACGTTGGCGAAGCTGTTCGTTCTCCATGCCGTCGAAATCTTCTGCTAGTGCTTTTGCAAGCTGTTGTTGTGAGATAAGAGGCTGGGTGATCTGCGCGTCATCGAAAACAAGGTGTTTGATTGCAGCTAGGCTGTTACCCAAGTTTGCGATACCGACTTGCAAACCAGATACCCAGTCGTATTTCGCGCCGCCTTCTTTCACGGTTTTACCGCGAGCCAAACAGTCATCCACCAGCGTTGAACAGAAGATGTCTTGTGCCTGCTGTTCAAGCACGCTGTCGACTACCGTATCAATCTCAATCGATTTACGGGTGTAGTAGCGGATTTGCTCTGCCCAAGACGCTGTCACTTGCTCAAAGTTCTCAAAATTGCCTTTTGCCAATGACTTATCGTGCGGCAAGAAAGCTTGACCCGTTGTTGCATCCACACCTTCGTTCAATGAAGCGAGCAGAATACGAGCAAAGTTAATGAAACTCATGCCCGTACAACGGTAACCCCACTTGCCCGGAACCGCCGTCTCGATACAACCGATAGATGCGTAGTTGTACGCGTCTTCTTTCTCTACGCCAAGTTTGATGAATTCAGGAATGACAATCTCATCGTTGTTAAACGCAGGCATACCGAAGCCGCACTTAATCACTTCAACACAGCCCATCAGGAATTCTTGGTTTAAACCTTCATGGTAACGCACACTCAAGTTAGGTTGCGTCGAACGCAACTGACCACAAGATTCCAGAATCGCCCAAGAAAGTGGATTCACTGCATCTTCAGGCTCACCCTTTTCATTCAACTTCTGACCGCCGATACACACGTTTTGATACAGCGGAGAACCTGCGGAGGCTTTCGAGTGCGCACCAGAACGAATCTTGTTTACTTCAAGCAGCTTCAACCAACAGCTTTGTAAAAGCTCTAGTGCAAAGCCTTTTTCAATCGCGCCGTTTTCGATATCGCGAACATAAAATTCGTTTAGGAATTGGTCCATACGACCGAAAGAAACCGAGTGACCGTTCGATTCGATTTGTAGCATCAACTGAACAAAGTAGCTCAATTGCAGTGCTTGCCAGAAGTTTTCTGGAGCGTGGCTCGCGACATGACGACAGTTTGCCGCAATGCTTTCTAACTCAGCTTTGCGTAGCGGACGCGTCTCTTCTAGCGCCATTTTTGCCGCCAATTCAGCGTAGCTCACCATGTGGTCTTGAATGGCAAGCAGTACAATTTCGACCGATTTGTAGAACTGCTCTTTCTTCAAGCCTTCAAAGGTCGAAACATCATTGTTAGCACGGTGCTGACGAACATCCTCTAACAAACCGTTCATGCCTAGCTTCAAGATTTTCTCGTTATCCACGGCAAGGTGCGCGTCACCCGAAGTCATGTTGCCTTCAGCTTTAATGATGGTGCTGGCTAAGATTTCTTGCTGCTCATCAGTAAACAAACCATAACAACGGTCTTGAACGGTTTTACCGCGCCAATACGGCGTGATGCTGTGGATGCTTTGCTTATCTTCTTCAGTAACAGCAAAGCCTGCACCTGGGCGATCGGCTAGATCATCAATTTCCGCTTCAATCCAACGTACAGTGTATTCCGGGAAAATAGGCGCAGCACGCACTTTGCTCGCTTGGTTACCGACGATCAACTCATCGTGTTTAATCCAAATAGTACGAGTGCGTAAATGCTCTTGCAGTGCTAGCGCACGTTGGACAATCACAGGTTTGTCTTCGTTTGCTTGATAAGCACGAGTGTATGCCTCTGCACGCTCGGTACAGACAGGTGGCGTTACGATATTTACCAGTGCCAATTTGTGCGCTTTGATACGCTCAGGAAGGTAATTCAGGTCCATAGTTAACCTCTTACAATCACGTTAAGTTGGGTGTTTTCGCTTGCGTATTGCATGGCGCTTTCTAGCAGTTCTGGTTTGTTTAATGGCTTGTGAGAACACTCGTAAGGCATATCGAGCAAACGGTATTTATTGATGCCGAGCGTGTGGTACGGCAGCAAGTGAAGTTCTTGGCAGCTTTCTAGTGAAGCCGCAAAATCGATGATGTCTTTCAACTCTTCGATGGTGTCATTGAACCCCGGCACCACGGGAACGCGAATCACAATGCGTTTCGCGATAGGTGCCAGTTTTCGGAAATTGTCTTTGATGCGTTTTAGTGAACCTTTCGCCCAGCTAAGAAACTTTTCTTCATCAGTGTGTTTTAAATCCGCCAACCAGCAATCGATATGCGGCGCGGCTTTTTCGACGTTCTTCCACGGCACATGCATACACGATTCAATGGCGGTAGAGACTTGGTTGTCATGCAGACGCTGCGCGAGTTCTGCTACCAAATCCGCTTGCATGAGTGGCTCACCACCGGAGAAGGTCACGCCACCTTGGCTTTGGTCGTAAAAAGGTTTGTCTTTCATTAAGGTATCGAACAGCATGTCTGATTTCGCCTCTTCACCGCAGACGGTCAATGCTTGCGTAGGACAGACGTTTCGCAGCGCGATCAGTTGGTTTTCTTTGATGACTTTGCGATTGATGATGATCTGGTTGTCGATACGTTGAATACCATCACCCACCGTTTCACTACCTGCTGTAGATTGAGTTGTGGCTTGATAAGCAGAAACGCACAGCTGGCAATCTTCCATGCAGCTTCGCTGATCAAACAGCAGTGAATGCTTTTCGCTGCGGCTTTCTGGGTTTTGACACCAAGGGCAAGACAAGCTGCATCCTTTAAGAAAAAGAATGGAACGAATGCCATCGCCATCATGGGTAGAGAATCGTTGAATATTGAAATACATCTCTGCTTGCCTCTTGGTCTGTGCTACCGCTGTGTACTTAATTCGTTTCTTGCTGGTTAAGTCTTATGAACAACTTTTCTGCTTTCTAACTGAAAGCTTCATTTGAGCGTTTACAAGTTTCACTCAACTTTCATTTAATGAAATTATTATAGCTTCAAATGAAATTCCAATTGATCAAAATCAAGATCTCGTTCGATTGTCAGATCTATAGTGATCCCATCATCAAAACGAAGATTTTGTTTAAGGTAGAAACCATGATTGAACTTTATTTAGATACTGCTGATGTGGCAGAAGTAAAACGCTTTAACCAATGCCTGCCGCTAAAAGGCGTGACGACAAACCCAAGCATTTTGGCGAAGTCAAAACAGGGACTGAATGAAACTCTAGCAGGCATGCAAGAAGCACTTAGCGGGACACCTCGCTTTCACGCTCAAGTCGTGAGTTCAACCGTCGAAGGCATGGTGGCAGAAGCGCGCCAACTGAATGAATTACCTTACGACATGGTGGTAAAAGTGCCAGCAACAGAAACGGGCTTAGCAGCAATTAAGCTAATGAAAAAAGAGGGAATTCAGGTTCTTGCTACCGCTATCTATTCAGCTCAACAAGGTTTCCTAGCGGCACTGTGCGGTGCAGACTACCTAGCACCTTACGTAAACCGCATTGATGCGATGAACGGCAACGGTGTTGAAGTGGTCGCGGATCTTCAATTGTTGCTCGATCAAAACCAACTACCAGCAAAGATTTTGGCAGCCAGCTTCAAGAACACTCAACAAGCGATGGAAGTGATGAAACTGGGCATCGAAGCCATTACATTGCCAACCGATGTGGCGGCACAAATGTTCGCTCACCCAGCAGTAATACCGGCGGTTGAACAGTTCGATAAAGACTGGAAAGGGACGTTCGGCGATAAACTTTCATTTGAAAGCTAATTAAAAGTAGCAACTAGAAGTCTTAGTTAGGGTCTATTGACCTTTCATGGTTAAGTTTTGTTCGAGATAAAAGCGTTTTAATCGCGGCGAGAGGTTTGCCGCCTAGTCATTCTAAGCAATTACCTCTCAACAAAGAGTAAAACGCTTTTAGCCGAACCCTTCGGGCAGCATTTGTGGTTCATTTCTACTTCGTTACCGGCTTCTCAGTTAGACTAACTATATTTCAAGGCCTCTGCCTAATATAAATTACCCACAAATAGCTGCAAAAATCAGCTTGAAAGGTCAACAGACCCTATTAATAAAGGGAATCTTAACTCACCCTGTGCGCCAGTGAGTTTAAGATTCCCTTTTTCCAACTTTATAAAGGTTTTGGTCATAACAAATACTTTAAGCGTGTCTACGCAGCTTCAGCACAGTGAGTAATTTGATCTTTACCATTCATCTTAGCTTGATACATAAGTTGGTCTGCATACTTAAGCAAATCAGATTCAGTATGATACTCGTTCTTCACAAGTCCACCACTCAGTGTCAGGTAGACCTCACGACTATCCGCTTTCAGTTGGATATTTGAAATCGCTTCTCTCAGCCTATTCGCTTTAGTGATGGCCTCAGGCATATGTTTCGCGGAAATCCAGACACAAAACTCCTCACCACCAACACGAAACACTCTCTCATTACCAACCTCAGTCTTCAAACAGAGTCCTATTTCAGATAGTGCCTTGTCACCAATATCATGACCATGCTCATCATTAATATGCTTGAAATCATCAATATCAAACATCAGTAGATAGTCACCAACGAAACTAGCAAAAGAACTAGTAAAAGCCAGACGGTTACTGGTACCCGTAAGGGCATCAGTCAACGCCAGCTTAGAGAGAGAAGTGTTGGCTTTAGCGCGGCTTAATTCAAAAAAGTGAGTGACACACCAGATCGTTACATAACAGGTGATAAAGTTAATCATAACGGGTGCGTAGTCAAATAACTCATCACTAAAAAGTCTGTATATCAGTACCGAGCCCACTGAAAAAAAGACAATTGCTGTGAGTTTGAAACCAAGGCTTCCTCCCATCAACAAATAAGAAATTATGGGAAAGAAAAAAGCCCAAAGAAAGACAACATCGGTAAGGGGAAGAATCAAGTTCGCCACAAGTATTAATAACGCAATACTCAACAAATAGGCGAATACCACATAGCGATGACAGCCTCCGTTCCTACATTGAAGAAAAACGTAAAGAGATAGCAAGGCAAACAGCGCTTCTATAAACGCAAGCAAATATTGGGAATGATAGAAGACATTAAAAACAACCAGTGCCGACATAACAAACATGAATACAACACTTACAGACCGAAGTACTTTATTCCGGATCTGCTCTGTGTACTCCAAATTTTCCATACTCATAAATCCATTTTCATGCAAATCAAAAAGAGCGAGTTACATATCACAAACATAATTGTGTTTTCAGTTCCATTGATGATAATGATATCAAATTGTTAACAGGATATTTCTCTATTCATTGCACCGAGAAGGAAACTCGACACCTATGTGTACACGCATCTTCAATAATTTAAACCCGTCATTTCCTATGACAGGGAGAAACTTCGATTGGCACAACCCATTAACAACTTATTTATACCGACTACCTGCCGGAGATTCAATCCGGCTTGGAATCAATGATCGTCACCCAGAAGCACAAAAGGCACACCATTGGACAGCCCAGTACTCGAGTGTTTGTACCTATCTAGGCAGCGATAATATTGGCCTAGCGTCTATTGATGGGGTAAATGAAAAAGGTCTCGCCGTAAATGGGGTGGAAGATTTGCTAACATACTTTGAAAATGCGACAGAGATCATAAAGAGTAAAGATTCAGTCTCGAAACTAATACTCGAGATGCTAGAGCAAGACGAGAAAGAACATACAACAACACAAATCATTCCAGATGGCGTCGCCATCATCAGCTCACTTCGCTGGGTACAATTCACATTAGACAATTTTGAAAGTGTTCGCGAAGCGGCGGACTATTTCAGAAATAACCCTGACAACCTATACATCGTCAGTGAATATGTTCCAGATGGAAAGAACGAAACACCGACTAAATTGCACTTAACACTCTCTGATACAAGTGGTAATTCTGCAATTATTGAACTGAGAGGTGGACGTTTCAGTGTAAACGAAAGTGAAAGCTATAATGTCGCGACCGTTACGCCGCGTTTTGAGATTCAGCAGCTGTTATTAAAACCATGGTTAGAAAAATGGAACCATCCTAAGAACCTCGTTGGACTCACTCTCTTCGACGTTCCAGGTGGCACAGCAACTCATCAAAGATTCGCTCGAGCAAGTTATTACTATAAATTTTCCCAACCAGCAGCAGAGCAAACCGAGGTGCTTAGCCAAACAAGAGCATTGATGGCAACGTGCGCAACACCACTTGGTTGTCACTTTGAGCAAAAGCCTGAGTCACCACCCTCTGCGACTACGCTTTGGTGTAGCATCATCGATCACAACAACCTTTGCTACCATACCGTTAATTCATCAACCATGGCCCATAACTGGGTAGAATTAAAGCGCGACTTGCGCGAGCCGCAAAGAACTTTAGTCATCAACGCCCAATCCACTAATACGGAATATGTTGGCGCAAACGTATTTGGTGACTTAAGCGAGCACATGGAAACCTGCCCCTCTCCCTTTGACAACTACTAGTTAGCCCCCCATAGCCTCCTGAACTGGGGGGCTATGGCCTTAATTGTTTTCAATTTGCAATTACATGTATTTATGAGCACTATGATTCCACCCAATAAAATGAACACCGTTCAATTTATATTCTAATGGTCAATTTGATTTCTTTTAAGGACATTTACTGATGAAAAGAGCACTTATTCCGCTTGCTTTACTCACTTTGCTCTCCGGTTGTACCAGTATGTCTCCCGATGAGTGTAAGACGGCTAATTGGTACAAGGTAGGCTACCAAGACGGTCGAGAGGGTGACAACCCAAGCATCATCAACAGCTATACAGAAGACTGCAGTGAAGCTGGCGTTACGCCGGACAGGAAGGAATGGCAAGAAGGCTTCGATAAAGGCACGATTCTCTACTGCTCTCCGGATAATGGTTATACGGTAGGAGTAGAAGGTAAAACATATTATGGCGTGTGCAGTAATAAACAATTCATTGAAAACTACCAGTTAGGTCATCAGGAATATCAGCGCCAGCAACGTATTCAAGAGCTCGATACTCAAATTTCGGTGATCGACAACCAACTGGATAATAATCCAGATAAAGATAATGCCAAGCGCCTAAAAGAGAAGAGAAAAAGGCTGGCAGATGAACGTTCACAGTTGCTAATGCCAACCATCAATTTCAATTTGAATTTCTAAGGAACTTAACCTTAACTCGCTAGAAATACGTGACCCTAGCTCAGTTCTAGGGTCATAAATTGACTGTTCGGATCGAATTCGTAGTCCCCAAACGGATCGCAATACACAAAGCCATGCTTTTCATACAACAGACGCGCAGGTTTAAAAAATTCCATCGACCCAGTTTCTAAACTCAAGCGCTGCAACCCTTTTTGCTGCGCTTGCTCAATAACATGATTCAATAGTTGGGAGGCCACACCTTGGTTTCTTGCTGCTGGTGTGGTGCGCATGGATTTAAGCTCTGCGTGTTGGTTATCCAACTCTTTAATTGCAGCACACCCCAACAGCTGCTCATCTTTCCATCCAGTCCAGAACGTTACGGCTGGTAGTTTTAGTTTATCCAGGTCTAACGCATGTACGCTCTCTGGCGGTGACGTGGCATACATATCTTGTAAGTGTTCTTCTAACAGCGCGATGACTTCGGCTCTTTCTAAATTATCGACTTCAATCTTCACAGGTCTTCCTTGATTTAATCATTTAATTGCATCGAATTTATTTCAAAATCTGAGTGGATACAATCTTTACTCAGCCCTTTTTACAGCGCCTGACGCATGATGTGTTGGGGGCCAACGGGACCACCATGATAGAGCTCATGAGTATCTTCAAAACCAGCTTTAAGGTAACACTGATAAGCGGGCACATTTCGGCAGTTAACCGTTAGGTAGAGAAACTCAAACGTTGGATAGTGCAATTTAACAAAGTCCCCAAACAAGCGAATTGCTTGCTTGGCGATACCTTTGCCTTGATGGCGATGATCCACCAGCAGTGAGCGAACTCCTATACTTCCTTGAGGACAAAAGTCATAATCTTCACTGTACGCAGCATCGAACAAAAAGAACCCGACCACACGATCATTTTCTAGGATCAAATGGGGCAGCTCTGTCGGTTTAAGACTTTCCAATTTCTTACCAATATCCTCAATCGTAAACTGAGCCTGCTCTTCCAAGACTTGTAGCTCAATGGTTTGCTCATGACGGCATGGCGTGTACTTTTCAATGGTAATCATGGTCATCCTTGTTGAATTTCCGTTCGATTTATACAGGGTATGTCGTAAATGGAAATACCTGCGGTCGTAATTCCCACTCGCAGGCAAACGTTTAGCACACTATTATCCTCACCAATTGTTAGTGAGGTTGTCATGTTTCGTTTTCTGCTTTGTAGTTTCTCTCTTGTTTTACTCTATCCTACCGCGATTGATCTTTACCTTGTAGGTTTGCCACAAATTGCAGCCGATCTAAACGCCAGTGAATCACAGTTACACATTGCCTTCTCTATCTATCTTGCAGGTATGGCAACCACCATGCTGTTTGCAGGAAAGATCGCCGATTCCATTGGTCGCAAACCCGTTGCTGTAGTGGGCGCAGCCATCTTTATTACTGCATCATTGCTAGGCGGTACGGCTGAGCAATCCACTACATTTTTAATCGCACGCTTTGCGCAAGGTATTGGGGCTGGCTCTTGCTATGTAGTTGCGTTTGCTATTCTACGAGACACATTGGACGATAAACGCCGCGCCAAAGTTCTCTCCATGCTTAACGGCATTACTTGCATCATTCCTGTGATAGCACCCGTTGTCGGCCATCTCATTATGCTCAAATTCCCTTGGCCGAGCCTGTTCACCACAATGGCAGGTATGGGGATGATGGTTTGTTTGCTTTCTATTTTGGTACTCAAAGAGTCAAAACCTAGCGTCATACCACAACAAAGCACCGCTTCAGCTTCTACCCAAGAAACGTTTGCGGAGCGATTTTTCATCAGCCGACTCATCATTACTGCTATCGGTGTGACCACTATTCTTACCTACGTGAACGTCTCACCAATGCTAGTGATGGGCGAGCTAGGTTTTGATCGTGGTGGCTATTCTTCTGTCATGGCAGGCACGGCACTCGTCAGTATGATCACTTCTTTCTCTGCACCATTGGCTTTGTCTTACTTTAAGCAACGTACTCTGATGCTGACTTCGCAAACCTTGCTTGCCAGTGCTGCAATGGTGATTGGTTTTGCGCATCTAAACCAATGGGGAATCCCATTTTACTTATTCGGATTTGGGCTGATTTGTGCTGGCTTCTCGATTGGCTTTGGCGTGGCCATGAGCCAAGCGCTCAGCCCTTTCTCTCTGCGTGCAGGTGTAGCAAGCTCCCTACTGGGCATTGCTCAAGTGTGTTGCTCTGCTCTCTACATCTGGTTTATGGGCTTAATCGGCGTTAATGCGCTGAATATGTTGGTGTTTGTGTTAGCTATAGGTGGCGCAATCAGCTTGGCTCTAATACTATTTATTCCTAAGCCTGCTCATGAAAGCCACTATGAAGAAATCACTAGCCCGTCTTGATCTCAACCTGTTGTTCACTCTGCAATTGCTGCTGCAAGAGCAGAGTGTCTCCAAAGCGTCGAAAAAATTAAACGTCACGCCTTCAACAGTGAGTAAATCGCTCAATAAACTTCGTGACTGGTTTGATGATCCTCTGTTTGTCAAGACACCGAAAGGACTAGCACCGACTCCACTCGCGCAAAGCATGGAGCAAGATCTGGCGGAATGGCTACAAATTGGCAGCCAAATTGCGGAGAAGCGCAGCGATATAGCGCCAAAAGGCGTGCGCTTTGATCTGACCATTGAGTCGCCTTTGGTGCTGACGATTCTTGATGATCTTCTTGTTGCAATCCACCAGCGCTACCCAGATGCAAAAGTCAAAACCAGTAACTGGGATTACGATTCACTCGATGCGATTGTGCGTGGAGAGGCAGACATCGGCTTTACCGGAAGAGAAAGCCATCCCCGATCGAAGGAGTCACTCGACCTGCTCCCTTACTTCCTCGATTTCGAAGTGCTTTTCTCAGATTTACCTATGGTGTACTTGCACAGGGACCACCCCGTATTAAAGCAGGAATGGAACCTTGAGACCTTTTTGAGTTACCAACACATCAACATTGTTTGGGAAAAGAGTGAAACGTGGGCACTGGATGAAGTGTTGAGCGAACTTGGCTTACAGCGCTCCATTGGCTTAACCATGTCGAGCTTTGAACAGTCTCTGTTTATGGCCGCGCAACCACATCACAATATGCTGACTACAGCGCCACAATACTGTGAGAATTACACCAAGAAGCTGCATCCAGATTTGGTGTGTTTGCCGATTCCATTAGAACAACCACAACAAGAGAAACTGCTGATCCCATTCACCATGATTTGGCACAAACGTAATGCTTACAACCCAAAACTGGTCTGGTTAAGGGATACAATTAAGTCATTTTATGGCTGTTCTTGTAGCACTAATTAACATCAAGAAAGGGCAATATACTTTTAGCGAAACGCCATTGCTCCTTTCCCTACGCCTTCATAAGCGATGACTTGTAACGACTGTCCTTCATCCAATGAAGAGGCAATTTCGTTAGCGATAAATACAGCCAGCAGTTCTACCGTTGTATCCGTGTTCAATACCTCGGTTTCGCAATGTGCGATAGCCAGTTGGAAATCCCCTTGGGATGTGGTGTAACGGAAGCCAAAATGCGTATCGCTGTTGATGAGTGTGGCATGCTCGCTCAATTCCAGATGACCAATCTCGACGAGATCTTCGATTGAAGCAAGGTAAATGTCTTGCCAACGCTGTGCAAAAGCATGTTCACGATCAGTATCATGCTGACCATCGACCAGAATTTGAATCGGCGAGCGATGACCATGCGCAATGCGTTGGCAGTTACCGTCGTGCTTTTTTAAGCCGTGGGTGTAGTGATAGTAAGCGCCATCAAGTTTTTCGTGACGCAAGGTCAAATCAATCGATGCCACGTTACTTGGTAGATTGCCCTGTAACACTTTGTGGATGTGCTGAGTCACGCTCTCTATCGAAATATCTTCAGCATCAACAAAACAAAACGCTTCATCAGGACAATGTAAGTGGATGCTCTTTTCACCACGCATAAGGTCGACTTGGGAATACCCTGTTTTGATACTCGCTACTTCCACCGCTGAGCTCTTCACAGGTATGAGCAAACGGTGATCAACATATTGATCGACCAGTTGTTTGATTTGTTTTTTCACTTTAGAGAAATCCAGCACCATGCTCATCTCATTGAGATCGCCGTGTATTACTACGTCCAGAATCCAACTCTCGCCGACCATGCCTCGTGTTTCACACAGGTACGATGCATCAATAACCGTGAGATCGTTAACAAATAGATTCAATCTGAATTCCTTATTCTATGTTGAGCCTTAAAATCAAATGTTATGTTATAACACTTACCGCGCTCACTCAATTTCGCAAAGTGATGTTCTTTCTGCTCTGTGTTGCGCTATGGTTTCAGCTATAACTAATCACTTTATCAACTAATTGGCCCTTTCGATTTAACGCTACACTGCGACTCTTAATGAGATTTGAGGATAAGGAATGCCAACATTTTTACTGACCACGATTGCCATGTTGGCGTTTGCCGCCAATTCCTTATTGTGCCGTTTGGCATTGGCAGCAGGTTCAATTGACGCAGGCAGCTTCACTCTTATCCGTTTACTCTCTGGCGCCGTTACTCTCATCGTCATCATGCTTTTGCGTGGAAACTGGCGCGGCCAAATCCCAACAACTCGATTCAGCCTGCTCGCTGGCATAGCCTTATTTGGCTATGCAGCGCTATTCTCTTTTGCTTATGTAAAACTAGCAGCTGGAACGGGAGCACTGCTACTTTTTGGTGCTGTACAGCTGACTCTACTTGCACTTTATTGGTGGCAAGGGGAGCGCTTTAAAGCCCTCGAACTGGTCGGCATCATCGTTTCTCTGGTTGGATTTGCTTGGTTAATGCTGCCATCAGCAACGCGTCCAGATGTTTGGTCAGCGATATTAATGGCGCTTTCTGGTATTTGTTGGGCAGGCTTTACGGCTTTGGGTAAGCAAGCGCCAACACCAAGCAGTGGCATTACTTCGGGGTTTATTGCCGCTTCCACTCTTGGGCTTATACTCTCGCCTTTCTTACTGGAATCTGTTCACTTTACTGTACAAGGCATGTTGTTAGCCGTCGCATCTGGTGCCATCGCTTCAGGTTGTGGCTATGTGCTTTGGTATCAGGTGATGCAAAAACTCACATTGCTGCAAGCAGCAATAAGCCAACTTTCTGTACCAGCCATTGCTGTGATTTTGGGCAATGTGTTATTGGGTGAAACCCTTACCCTACATTCGTTGATTACCAGCGCTGTTATTCTTGGCGGCATTGCATTGGTATTTTTATCTCGCTCTCAAAAATCCAAAACTAACCCCGCAAGCCAATAAAAAATAATAACTTTCCTCTCAACTTATCTCCCATCATCTATGCTTTTTGTTAGGCATTTGTTTTCACCGTACTGTGGAAACGAGCAACACCTGACGCAATGGCGGTGAATATCGATTAAAGATTTGGTTTAGTAATTCCGACAAATCCGTCTCAATAGTGAGACTTTCTAGGTAAACGTTTTCTTGCTTATTTTTGCCTCACACCATAAGCAATGGGGGATCTAAGGTGATTTGAGCATTTTGACCCAGTTTGATTTTGACAAAGGATTTACAAACCATCTCGTTTCAATCGCTATATTCCGCCTCCTAATCTTTTTCAGAATGAAATTCTGATTATTGATTGAATAAATTCATCCACTTACAAGCATAAGCCTGAGCTAACGTTGACACTATGAACGAGAAAATCAAATTCGCCACAAAAGTAGCGCTTAGCCTGACTCTGGCTTATCTGATCCCGTTTTCGATGGGTTGGCCACAAGCGTCTACGGCGGCGACCACTGTTATGCTGATCGCTTCAACAGGCAGCCGACGTGAATCTTTAGCTAAAGGTACTTTGCGTGTGCTTGGTACCCTGGTTGGGGCTGTTATTGGTTTATTGCTCGTGGGCATGTTCGCTCAAGACCGCATTATGTACATGCTCAGCGTTTCTGT
The DNA here is from genome assembly GCF_002214395.1 of Vibrio rotiferianus. NCBI lineage: Bacteria > Pseudomonadati > Pseudomonadota > Gammaproteobacteria > Vibrionales > Vibrionaceae > Vibrio > Vibrio rotiferianus. The sequence goes on along the minus strand of NZ_CP018311.1, from coordinate 1,153,800 downwards.
GGTCGTGTCCTTTATCTTTTATTTCCGTAACGCCTATCAAAAAGACCCTACCTTACTTGCCTTAACTGGCGTAATGGTCTTGATGATGTCTAATGGTGGCGATGCAGAAGGTGCCTTCATGTATGGCGTCGATCGCGCTTACATGACCATCTTTGGCGTAGCGCTTTACACCTTGGTGGGTACTTTCTTATGGCCGACGAAGACAGAACAAAACCTGCGTCAACTCGTTGAGCAACTGAACCAAGCTCAACAAGCACTGTTTAAAGCTATTTTGCAAAACTTCGAGGAAAAACAAGCTCACCAACAAGGATTAGTCCCTGCTTCAAGCACGCAAGAAGGTGAGGAAGACGAAGAACCTAAGCCCACCATTGAAAACCTACTAGACAAAGTATTCGCCGCACAAAACGCTCTAGAGCAACGCTTTGCAACAGTTAGTGTGGAATGCAGTGACGTATCAGCCTACATGAAAGAGTGGCAACTCGCCGTTCACTTCAACAAACAAATCACCCAAGAACTCAGCGTGGCAGCACACAGCCACTTTAGCCATCAGCAAGACCGAAGCTGCATCAACAACTTCGATCAAGCCATCGAAGAAATTCAAACGCTATTCAAAACCTGCCAAGAAATGTGGGACAACGAGGGGCCAGCTTACCGCGCTCAGGAATTTAAGGTTGATTACAACCAACAAGCTTTGTCAGACGCTCCCCATCTAGTCAAAGGCTCCGCCCTGACACTGGGCCACTTACTCAAGCTAATGCATCAGAGCTTATCCCGTCTTGCAGAGAGCATCAGCTGTATTGATTCGGTCACCAATAATGTCTCGTTCAAACAAGATCTGCCGAAGCACAAGAGCAAATTCCTTTGGTGGGATGCAGAGAACTTCAAAACCGCAGTAAAAACCTTCACCACCTATTGGGTAGCAGGATTGATTTGGATTTACTTTAATCCACCGGGTGGCTACTCGTTTGTTACCTTCTCCACCATTTTCATGTCACTGCTGTCGTTTGTTCCGGTTCACCCATTTATGTTGCTGATCTTGTTTACGTTTGGCTTCTTGTTTGCGGTCCCTTCGTACGTCTTCATCTTGCCGGGCTTGGAACTCGGAGGCGAATTGGGCTTGTTCATCTTCATCTACACCTTTATCGGCTTTTACCTGTTTAAAGGGCCGGTGACCATCTTCTATATGATTGGCTTATTTGTCCTCGGTCTCGACAACAACATGACCTATCACTTTGGCATTCTGATGACAATCATGACCTTGTTCTACATGGTGGTGTTCATGATTATTTTTGCGCACTACTTCCCTTTCAGTTCTCGTCCAGAACACTTGTTTTTAACACTGAAAGAGCGCTATTTCAGGCACGTTGGCGGCCTATTTACCAGCTATCATGAACAGTCTGAATCCACATTTAATAAGATGAAACGCTCACTGCACTTGGTGACGCTGAACGTTTCCTCTAAAAAGCTCAAAGTGTGGGGAGCAAAGATCAACCACAAGCTGTTCGACAAGACACCGACAGAAGCAATTGGTGCATTCAGCAAGTCTTGTGACGCATTAAGCAACCACGTCAACATCTTGATTTCCGCCGAACAAAAGCTATTAAGTAACCAACTTATCAAACAGTTACGTAGCAAACATACCGATTCCATATTACCTCTGATGGCCGGTGCATTAGCAAGCCACCAGACGACCGACGAACTCGATTCTGTGTTCGAACAATACAGCCAGGATTACCAATCCTTTGAAAATAAACTGGAAGATTTCTTTAGTGAGTTGGATTTATCTGACTACGCTTATTCAGAGATAGCTGGTTTTTATATCTTGCTGAATTTAAAACGGAACGTGTTCGAAGCGATAAATCAATGCAAGCAAACCTACGAGGATATCGATTGGGTGAACTTACGTCAGAAGCGGTTTTAAAGGTGAGGATATGATGCTTCTAAAACTAACTAAACCAAGCCTCGCCATACTCTCTGTACTCGGATTGAGTGCGTGTACGACTTTGGGTCCGGATTACGTCCACCCAGAGCAAAGCACCTTGCCAAGTGATTGGTCGGTAGAAAAAGCGGCACAAGACACACAGCAATCCGAGCAAAAACTGCAGCAGTGGTGGCAGCAGTTCAACGATCCAACGCTGAACCAGCTGGTTGAAATGGCAAGCCAACAAAACCTCGATCTTGAGGCTGCGGGTTTGCGCATTGTTCAAGCACGTTCGTTATTGGGTATCTCAACTGGATTGCAGTACCCGCAAGTGCAAGCCGTCTCAGGTAACCTAGCCAGAGCTTATGTGAACGACCAAGGTGTGAATAACGCTGCCTTGTCGTTTGATGCAGGCTGGGAAATGGACATCTGGGGCAAATACGCGCGCGGCATTGAATCTGCCGAAGCGGGATACTATGCGTCGATTGCGTCTTACCACGACATCATGGTGACCATCACTGCCGAAGTCGCGCGTAACTACATCAACTACCGCACTTTCCAAGAGCGTATTTTGCTCTCTCGTCGAAACATCGAGATCCAAAAGCGTGTGGTGAATATTACTCAGGTGCAGTTCGATTCAGGCAACGTAACCGAACTCGACGTTCAGCAAGCGAAAAACCAGCTATTCAACACCGTAGCAGCACAGCCAGCCCTCGAAATCGCAATGAAGCAATCGCGAACCACACTGGCATTGCTTTTAGGTGTGCTACCGGAAGAGATGGAGAGCCAGCTGCAATCTGATGGCTTCGTTCAGCGAATGACGGATTACGAGAACCAGTTTAAGTCATCCGGTAGAAAGCCAGCTTTGTCTGGCAGTGACGAACGTTCTATCGTACCTCGCCCACCGCTACTGGATAACAAAGTGGATGCAAACTTAGTCATGCGCCGACCGGATCTTCAAGTATCAGAGATGCAGGCTCGTGCACAAAGCGCCAAGATTGGTGTCGCAGAAACCGCACTTTATCCAAGTTTTTCACTGTTCGGCTCAATCGGTATCGACAGCACAGTGCCAGATGGTAGCAGCTTCAGTTTCAGTGACTCACTGACCATGGTAGTGGGCCCAACATTCAGTTGGAACATCTTCCAATACGGACGAGTGAAGAACAACATCCGCTTTGAAGATGCGCGCTTCCAAGAAATGCTCACCAACTACAACAAGAAGGTACTACAAGCCGTCAATGAAGTGACCAACGCACTGGAAGCCTACGACTTATATCTCGAGCAACAATCACTGCGTCTGCAATCGGTGAACGCTTCAATTCGCGCGTTTAATATCTCGATGATGCAGTACGAAAACGGCCAGATTTCCTTTGACCGCCTCCTCAAGTCCTTGGAAAACATGACGCGATCAGAAGACAGCTACGCAATCATCAAAGGTAACGTCGCCAACCAGGTTGTGGCGCTCTACAAAGCACTTGGCGGTGGATGGGAAACCCAAACTGGCAAGCCATTCTTATCTGAAACCGCTGCCAAGCAGATGCAAGACCGAAGCGATTGGGATGGTTTGCTGGACGAAGAAGAACGCGTTCTGCCGCCACTGCTTCTTGAGCAACCATCAGACAAAGCGCAAACGGACGATACCCAGAAAAATAGTGCTGAGCAAATAAGTGCCGAACAAGATGAGGAGGTGCAGTAATGCCACACGAACTCTCTTGGGGTGACGTTTACTTCTCACCGCTGCTCTTGGTGCTGATTCTAGCGGTCACCGCTACATGGATAACGGTGATCATTTTGAACAAGACACGTTTGTCTCGTTTCATTGCGTTTCCGTCTCTGACATTCATTGCCATCATGGTTTTCTACGTGGTGGCCATCGACAGTTTTTATATACAGTTTTAGGTGCCCAACAAGATGAAAAAACTACTCGTTATTGCACTCAATCTTGTCATTCTTGGTGGCGCGGCATGGTTCGGCTATCAGAAGTTCGAAGAGTATTTTAATAACCCATGGACCCGCGATGGTCAGGTACGTGCGAACGTTATCAAGGTCGCACCTCGTGTATCAGGGCCAATCGTTAATGTCACCGTCATAGATAACCAAGAAGTAAAACAAGGCGATCTGTTGTTTGAGATCGACCCAACCACTTATGAAGTTGCCCTATCACAAGCGGAAGTAGCTTTAGAAAAAGCCATCGTTAGCTCTCGCGGTAAAAAGATCGAATACGATCGTTTGAAAGACATTCGAGCTAAAGACCGCGGCGCCGTTTCTCACAAAGATCTCATTCGTCGTGAAATCACCTACGAAGAATCCCTACTGCAAATCAAATCTGCAGAAGAGCAACTTAAGTCAGCACGACTAAATCTTAGCTACACAAAAGTTTACGCATCGGTCGATGGGTTTGTTTCTAACCTTGATATCCGCAACGGTACTCAAGCGGTAGCAAACCAACCATTAGTAGCACTTATCGATAAAAACAGCTTCTGGGTATTTGGTTTCTTCCGTGAAAACCAATTAGCTCAAATTGCTCCTGGTAACGATGCTCGGGTGACTTTGATGTCTCACCCAGATGCGCCTATCGACGCTACGGTGGACTCCATCGGTTGGGGTATCGCCCCTAAAGATGGCACAGTGGGCTACAACCTTCTTCCTAATGTAAACCCTGTATTCCAGTGGATTCGCTTAGCGCAACGTATTCCCGTTCGCGTGTCATTGCATGAATTACCAGAAGGCGTCGACCTGCGATTTGGGCTTTCTGCTTCCATCATGGTGATGAAGGACTCATCACAAGAGCAAAAATAGGAGTGAAAGAGACAGACCCATGGCTATTGGAAAAAAACTCAAAAACATCAATGAAGAAAACAACTTCTTCTATCTGACCTTAGCGCTTATCGGACTATTAATCGGTGGCGCGTTTGTGCAGGTCGTTGGAGAAGGTGCAATGGAGCATCTGTTGCAAGGTTTCACCATCATCACCTTCATCGTCTGCATGGCGAGCTTGCGCTTTGACAAAAACTGGTCGCGCTTTCTCTACACCTTGCTTGGTACCTGGGTCTTGGTGATCGTCATCAAGACCGCGCTAGGTATTAAAGAGATGGATGTCGTGATGCTAGCCCTCACCTTCGCCTTCTTCTTCGGGACATTCAAATCCATCGCAAGACAGATTCTGTTCACTGGGCATGTGAACACCAACAAAGTCATTGGCTCTGTTGCTCTATTTTTGCTGCTGGGACTGATGTGGGCAATTGCCTATCTCATTCTTCTTGAGTTCTCTCCGAACTCATTCACCGGGATGGAAGCCATCTCTTGGGGTCAGAACTTCTCAAATGCAGCGTATTTCAGTTTCGTCACCTTAACCACGTTAGGTTATGGCGACATCAGCCCTCTAACACCATTGGCACAAGTCGTTGTGTATTTAGAGGCCATTGTAGGCGTGTTTTATATGGCGATTGTTGTTTCAAGTCTCGTCAGTTCCAACATTGAACATCAGGTAAACAAAAATGGATAAACAATCGGAAAAAAATGAGAGTAAGATTTTCATCAGTAACATGGTGGAATCTGCTATACGAATCGGCTTGATTTTAATCTTGCTGATGTTTACGTACGACATCATCAAACCTTTCATTCTTCCTGTGATTTGGGGTGCCATCATCGCGGTAGCATTGATGCCAATCTGTAAGAAGCTGGAAAGGGTGTACGGTGGCAAACGTGGTCTAGCAGCAACGACAATTGCATTGCTGGGTATCGCACTTCTAGTGGCACCTCTAGTCATGGTTTCGGGCTCAATTGTTGATGGTGCAACCCACGCGCTAGAAGTTCTGCAAAACGGCGACATCAAAATCCCTGGTCCAAAACCTTCTGTCGCCGAATGGCCACTTATCGGTGATAAGCTTTACGAAGTATGGACGCTGTTTGCGACCAACTTAGAAAAAGCGATTCAAACCTTCATGCCGCAAATCAAGTCGGGTCTAACGTCTCTACTTGGCATGGTCGGTGGAGCTCTAGGTAGCCTGCTTCTTTCTATCATTTCACTGGCGATTGCTGCCGGCTTTATGACTTATTCAGAGTCAATTGCCTCTGGCTTGCGAACCGTCGCTGTACGTACGGCAGGTGATAACGCGAAGAGTTGGACAACGCTTATTGCCGCAACCATTAAAAGTGTTCTACTGGGCGTGGTTGGTGTTGCTGCGATTCAGGCACTATTAATTGGTGCGGGCTTTTTTATCTTTGGCGTTCCGGCAGCAGGCCTACTCACTCTGATTCTGATGATTCTTTGTATTGCTCAGCTTCCTGCTCTGCTCGCGGTTCTACCTATCGTGGGTTACATGTACATGACTAACGACACAAGCACAGCAACGATGTTTACCGTATGGGTAGTGGTTGCAGCACTGTCTGAGAACTTGTTCAAACCAATGCTGATGGGCCGTGGTGTTGATGTACCAATGCCAGTGATTCTGCTGGGTGCAATCGGTGGTATGTTGTTCTATGGCATTGTAGGCCTGTTCTTGGGTGCGGTTATCTTAGCGATTTGGTACGAGCTATTCGTTTGGTGGTTGAGCATCGAGAAGGCACAGCAGCAAAAAGAAGACTTACTAGAAGAGAAGGAAGAGACACAAGCCGAATCAGACCACGGCGCTGGTATCTAATCTTCATCAGTCACCTCACCACTTGAAACAAACCGCTGCCTTTGCAGCGGTTTGCGCAACTAAGCTCACAGTTTCATTGTTTGATATCCGATTAAAATGACGTTCTTGTTAAATTTTCATACTTCTTACATTCGACGGTTGCAATCAAGCATTTAACGATGCACTCTCGATGACCACAAATGACAGAGCTTAGGATAAAAACAATGAAATTGATCAAGCCTTTAACTTGCGCGCTTGCTCTTGCAATGAGCGGAATGGCATTCGCTGATGTGACAATCCATGTTCCTGACGACGTTTCAGTTTTGGCCGCTAACGGTGAAAAGGTTAAGCTTTCTGGTGGCTTCTTTGCTTCAGAGAAGAGCTTTACGCTTCCTGATGGTGTGAATCAGGTAGTATTTCGATTCTCGCCTTTCTTTAGTAAAGGCAATGATCGCGTCAGCGTTGATAGCGATGTGATCGTAACTCGTTTCGACGCAGCCGATGCGGAGCTTAGCCTACAGGTTCCTGAATACCGAGATCTTCGCCAAGCTGAAGCAAACATCAAAGACCTCGATTGGAAACTGGTTGATGCTTCTGGCAATGCAATTACCGTAGAGCAAGACAAGCTTATCAAACCAGGTATGCAGATCGGCCGCGATTACGTTCGTGAAGTTGAAGATTACAACCGAGCTGGCGGGGTTGCTGCGATTGGCGTTGCAACCGCAGCGGTAGTTCAACCTGTAACACTTCCTGCAAAAATCCCAGCAGACATGAAGCAAACAAAGCCTGCGACAATGAAAGCAGATTCAACCGCTGAAGAAATGCTGCATTTCTGGTACCAAAAAGCGGACGCAGAAACTAAAGCTCGCTTTAAAGAATACGTAAACAAACAATAGCTAATAAAAAAGCCCGCATCATAGCGGGCTTTTACATAGTGACAATCAATTATAGCGAAATAAAGATACCCGCCAAACATGCACTCATTAAGTTCGCTAACGTACCAGCTGCTACCGCTTTCAGCCCCATGTTCGCTACGTCTTTACGACGCTCTGGAGCCATCACACCGATAGAACCAAGCTGGATCGCAATAGAGCCGATGTTCGCAAAGCCACACAGTGCAAAAGTGATGATCACTTGAGTATGCTCACTCAGCGTTGCTTTGTGCTGTACAAAGTCAATAAACGCAACAAACTCGTTCATTACAACCTTCTGACCAATGTAAGAACCAGCCGCTAGAACTTCGTGACTAGGCACACCAATTAGCCAAGCTAGAGGCGCAAATAGGTAACCAAAAATGGCTTGTAGCGTAATACCCGCAAAGCCGAACACCTCACCTAAGTTTTCTAACCCAGTGTTCACCATCGCAATCACACTCACAAATGCGATCAGCATAGTACCTACCGCAACCGCGACTTTCATGCCGCCCATCGCACCACTTGCCAGCGCATCGATCACGTTGCTTTCTTCAGACTTGTCTAGCTCAATGTTGTTGTAATCACTTGGTGTTTGACGTTCCGGTACGATGATTTTTGCCATCAACAAACTACCAGGAGCCGCCATGAAGCTCGCCGCGATTAGGTATTTCAACTCAACACCCAAACCTGCGTAACCGCCTAGTACACTACCTGCGACAGACGCCATGCCACCCGCCATAACCGCGAACAACTCTGAACGAGTCATGTTTTGAAGGAATGGACGAATGAGAAGTGGCGATTCGCCTTGAGATAGGAAGATGTTACCTGTCGCAACCAATGATTCTGCTTTGCTGGTACCCAAGAACTTTTGGATAGCACCACCGATAAATTGAATCACTTTTTGCATGATGCCCAAATAGTAAAGGGCAGAGATAAGAGCGCTGAAGAAGATGATGATAGGAAGGACGCGAATAGCGAAAATGAAACCAGTAGAAGCGAGGTCACCGAAGAGGAACTTGATGCCTTCATCGGCAAAACTTAATAACCCAGCAACACCACTACTCAAACTCGCTAATGCCGCTTGTCCCAAAGGGAAATAAAGCACCAGAGCAGCAAACCCCAACTGGAGTAACAATGCGCGAGAAACAGTTTTCCAATTGATTGAAGAACGGCTCTCTGACAGCAGGAACGCACAACCTAATAGAGCAACAATACCAAATAGACTAAATAGAACACTCATGAATCGGACCTACTGAACGTTGAAAGGGAAAGGAGCGCCAAAAGCATTGGCAGAAGAAAGGGACAACGCATCGAGTGACAACGCACTCGTAGATCCAAATTGGAGACAGAACGGATAGTTCGACATCTTTTTTTACCTTATACAAGCAAATGAACGTAGCTGGTCCAATCCTTGGGGTCATTCACTGCCGATGAGTTACTAACTCATCCTGCTCCTTGTGACGGCTTGTATGGGTAAGGGTCCTGAACAACTGAACCCTAATTCCCGCTTAAACGGGACGCAAGTATAGCCAACAAAAAGAGAGTTTCATCACATTTATTTACGCAAACGTTCAAGCGTTCACTTTTTATGCAAACTTGTCATTTTATGGTCATACTTGTAGTAAAAGTAAGGGTATTGGGAGATTTCTGAATGCCGAAATTATTAAAAATGGACAATAAATGCTCACTTGAACGCCAAAGACTAAAAATGAGCAATTTTACTCTCGCCAACCTATGGATTTTGGATATACAATTTGGAACGCTTCATTTTGAAGCCTCTGTGTATTCAGAGCATCATGATGCCGAGATGGTGAAATTGGTAGACACGCTAGCATGAGGTGCTAGTGCCTTAGGTGTGAGGGTTCGAGTCCCTCTCTCGGCACCATTCCTTTCTTTCAAAGAATTTAGAGTGTAATGCAAAGTTCTAAGCAGGCAAAACAATCCGCGGACGCTAATCAATTACTTAGCGAACTAGCGGTGCACGCCTTATTACACCTGCACTTCAAAATCCACGCATCATCGCGAAGCCTTCCTCTCAAAGAACGTAACGATCTACTGCAAAAGTGGCTTAAGCCTAAGCTCAAAAGCAATCGCTACAAACTGATTAAAAAGCCATTAAAGTCTCTGACTCAACAGGCAAAAGGGGAAAATGGCAATTTAGAAGCTTTACTTGAACGTTGTGTAGGTGCCGATAAACCTGGCAACCCACAGCCTCACCTCGACAGCTACCTGCTGCTGATCAACGAAGTCGAGAAGAAATTAGGTACCACGGTACTGCTTTCTCGTCCTGAAGATGTTGACTTATCCCACGATCAACACGGTTGTTTGCTGTGCGTACTGTCGGATAACTTAAACCAACACTTCGACGATAATAACGCCCTAATCGCACCTATTTCGATGCTTTTCCGTGGACCTATGAGTCAACGCTCTCTGTTCCTTGGTAGTATTTATGCCAGCAACACCTTCAATTACGAAGTGCTGTACCAAGACGAGCAGTTTGTGCGAATCACGCTAGATTTAGCGTAACTCGACACTCAGATGAAATGAAAAAAGCCGTGAAGTTAGCGGCTTTTTGCTTAATTAACGCTATCAATGTCTGGAGTATCGACCCTCAGAGCTATCAATCCAGTTCGCGGAAACGAGCCGTGAAGTGGCGAAGTACTGGTGGTTCGTATTCAAACGTCAATCCTTTCAGTTCATGAGCACGATTCTTCAACTCGATGATCGCATCAGCGATGTAATCCATGTGATCGTTGGTGTAAACACGACGTGGAATGGTCAAACGCATCAACTCAAGTTCCGACGCTTTTTGTTCACCTGTTTCCGGATCGCGACCAAGCAGCAGTGAACCAATCTCTACTGCACGAATGCCTGCCTCTAAGTACAAGGCATTACATAGCACCTGCGCCGGAAATTGATCCGCTGGGATATGAGGTAAGATCTTCGCCGCATCAACGAAGACAGCATGACCACCTGTTGGGTATTGAATTGGAATGCCACCCTCGCGTAGACGCTCACCCAAGTATTGCACTTGGCTAATGCGGTAGTGAAGGTAATCCTCATCCGCACCTTCATACAATCCGCGAGCCAAGGCTTCCATATCACGACCTGCCATACCACCGTAAGTGACAAAGCCTTCCATCGGTACACATCGTGTTTGAACCGCTTGGAAAAGCTCTTGATGATCGCGAATACAACACATACCACCAATATTCACCATCGGATCTTTTTTCGCTGACATGGTGAGCATGTCACCGTATTGGTACATCTCGCGAATGATTTCGAGAATCGATTTGTTCTCATAACCCGCTTCACGCAGCTTGATAAAGTAAGCATTCTCACAGTAACGAGCCGAATCAATCACCACAGGGATGTCGTACTTGGTTGCAATCTCGTACACGCTACGCATGTTTTCCATCGACACAGGCTGACCACCAGAGCTGTTACACGTTACCGTCGTGATGATCGCACAGATATTGTTAGAACCGTGTTCTTCAATCGTTGCTACCAGCTTATTGAGGTCAAAATTACCCTTCCAGTCATATGGCGTTGTAGTATCGAACGCTTCTTCCGTTACCACGTTAATCGCTTTACCGCCATTGAGTTCAATGTGGCCCGCAGTGGTATCGAAGTGATAATTCGAGATAAATACGGGCGTTTCACCACCGCGAACCTGACGCATACGTTCAATCAAAGCAGGGAATAGGATTTGCTCCGCCCCGCGACCTTGGTGCGCAGGCACTGTGAGCTTGTAACCAAAGAAATGCTCTACGGCGTCACACAAGTTGTAATAGTTACGACTGCCTGCATAGGACTCATCGCCCATCATGATACCTGCCCACTGATTGTCACTCATGGCACCTGTACCAGAGTCAGTCAGTAGGTCGATGTAGACATCATCACTACGAAGAAGAAATGGGTTAAAGCCCGCTTGTTTAAGGGCAACTTCTCGGTCAGCCAAGGTCGTCATTTTGATTGGCTCAACCATTTTGATACGGAACGGTTCTGGGATACGTTTCATTGTTAATTTCCTTATACGCATGACCCTACGCATTTAAGCGTAAGATTAAAAACAAACTGATAATCTGCTTTTCAATGCGGGAGCATTGAGGAAATTAACGCGCAGAGATTTTACTAAGAAGAGACAAGCAGTAGTCTAGGTTGTACCAGAACGACAGCACCAAACGGCTATCGAGAATATCCTTAATTCTCATCGTCTTCGTCCTCCTGATAAAAAGAAAAGCCAGAAACCCCATGTCTCTGACCTTTTCAATATAGTGCAGTTTTCAATCAAATTTCAGTGAAGCTTACCTCATTTTACGAAGGTCTCACCCTTTTCATTCTGCGTTTAACGTTGTTCTCTTTGACCATGTAGTCGAACAGCGGTGCGAATAAGTTAGCAAAAAGAATCGCTAACATGATGCCTTCCGGATAGGCTGGGTTTAGCACTCGAATAAATATCGTCATCACACCAATCAAAATACCGTAAGCCCATTTACCACCATTTGTGAAGGCAGCCGATACTGGGTCTGTCGCCATAAAGAAGGTACCAAACGCAACACCACCAATCACAAAGTGCCAGTAAAACGGCATAGAGAACATAGGATTAGTATTCGAGCCAATCGCATTAAGCAGTAGCGATGTCACAGCTAAACCCACAAAGACCCCAGCAACAATTCGCCACGAAGCGATCTTCATAAAGATCAGCACCAGACCTGTGAGTGCGATCAGCAAGGTGGATACTTCCCCCATCGAACCGGGCAGATTGCCAACGAACGCGTCCATCCATGAGATAGGCTGCCCCGTCATGTTGTTCATCAAAGCACTCTGTCCCCCCTCATACCATTGGCTCAGCGGTGTTGCGCCGGAGTAACCATCTGCCGCAACCCAAACCGCGCCGCCAGACATGTTAGCGGGATAAGCGAAGTACAAGAAGGCTCGCCCTGCTAGTGCCGGGTTTAAGAAGTTTCGCCCCGTGCCACCGAATATCTCTTTCGCTACCACGATACCAAAAGTGATACCTAAGGCGGCTTGCCACAGTGGAATGGTTGGCGGCAGAATCAATGAGAACAGAATGGAGCTCACGAAGAAGCCTTCATTCACTTCATGTTTGCGGACGATGGCAAACAGAACTTCCCAAAAACCACCAACGATGAACACCGTCGCGTAGACAGGCAGAAAATAGGTCGCGCCAACAAGCATTTTACTTGCCCAACCTGCTTGGCTCGCGGCTTCTACCGAACCCCAAACCCAGCTTAGCCCCCAAGAGGCATCAATGGCTTGCTGCGCTGCCGCTTGGTCAAGGCCATAGAGCAAAGCGTCACTGGATTGCTGACCAATGTTGTACATACCCCAAAACATCGCAGGAAATACGGCTAACCACACCATAATCATGATGCGCTTTAAATCGATGCTGTCTCGAACGTGTGTAGTGCCATGATTCACTTTACCCGGCGTATAAAAAAGGGTTTCAACAGCTTCAAAGAGTGGGTAGAACTTGTGGTACTGGCCTCCCGGTTCAAACTTTGGTGAGACCTTTTCAAAATAATGCTTCAGACTCATAACGTCTCCTCCTCTAAACAGTGTTACGAGTGCCACTCAAAAGCGATCGTTTTTACCCTTTCACTCTTCTGATCCGTATCTATGAGCTGTTACGTAATACCCTGTGATTATGTAAACCGTGAAAGTCGTGCTTATACTCAATCAATAACCAAACAACGGAGTGAATTATGAAGTTAAGGATGATGTGGACAACCATTATGGCTATTACCGCGCTTCCATTTGCTACCAGTGCCCTAGCGGTCGACAAACAAATGTCACCAGCTTTAAAGAAGAAAATGCAAGCGATATGCGACGCACAAGGTGGTGTCGCGGGAGGTTGGCAAGTGGCGAAAGTCACCCCAGATGCTGAGCGCTCTCTCAGTATGATTCTGCATCAAATGAATGCTACGGATAAGCTAAAACAAATCAATGATGTGAGAACCCAAGTCGTCGGCGGCATTCACTACGCGATGGAGTTTGAACTCAAAGACGGGCAAGTTTGGAATGCGATTGTGTTGCACAGCGCCCGCGGCGATTACATGATTGAGAGGCACGCCAAGAAAGGCGAACTCTGCCCTAAAGGTGGAGAGTCCTAACGGCTCTTCCAAATACAGCAAAGGCGACAGTTTAGTCGCCTTTGTTCTTTTCGGGTTTAGCAACGACTTCAAACGCTCGTGTAAACTGATAACTCATAATCTGGGGGCGAATCAAATCGCATGCTAAATCAGAAGCATCATGCTTGGTGAATGGTAAATGTTCCGATAGAACCTCTTTGGACTCTTTATCAACCGTTTGAAAGGATTCAATAATTCTTAGAGGAACGTGAAACTGACGATCTCTCACAAGAAAGAAATAGTATTGGAGATGCTCGCCATACGTCGCTGCGTTGTTAATCTCGCTACCAATTTTTACCGCTTCAACACGACTGCCTTCACAATCAAATTTAAACACATTGGTAATTTCTGCTTCCATAGAGCCTGGGACATAGACCACATAGTCAACACTGAGATCATGACTAACTAATACATAACTCTCGTCGCGCTCGTGCAGTTGATACGCAAAAGAATAAAATGCACTACAAAGCAAAATGAGCCCCAGCGGTGTCCTCATTCGGTCTTCCACTCATTTATGACTTTACGTACGAGACTCGTCTTAGCATCGGTATATTCTTCGATGGTAATTTCAGCTTGCTTCACCAAAGAAAACTTCAGAGCTAAGTACTCACTTCTAAGCTCAGCATTTCCATTTAGTCTATCTCGAAATTGAATCCAGTCTCGCCACAACTGTCCTTGATACTGAGTGAGGTGCAGATAGTGTGTTTTGACTTGATAAGAATCATCGGTGAACTTTGCAAAGACAATCTCATCTTGCTTTTCCACTTTCAAGCGCAGAAATCCAACACTTTTCAGTGCATCAATCAGCTTTGGAGAAACATGAGGAAAGTGCTCAATACCTAGCACAATATCGATAATGGGTTTGGCAGGCATATCCAAAATAGCAGTACTGCCAATATGCTCGATTTGAGTTGGCGGAATCTCCGTCACTAACGCCAGTTCAGATCGGCTGCGTGCAAACTCCTGTCGCCATGCTGGGTCATGTTTAACGACGTCTACTTTGTGATTGGCTAAACCTAGTTTCATCCATCCCTCTCCTGATAAACCCAAGTATCATAAGAAGGAAGTAATCCAACCACCAAAGTAAAAGCCAAACTTCCGGCACACCCGACAATAATCACCCAACAAATAGAGTCATCTCTGGTGTACTTTTAGTTTGGCTTTCTACTGTTAAACCGTCTCGGTTTTCGCCTCTATCTTCTCATTCACCTTATCGCAAATGTACTCCCCAATCGGCATTGCAGATGTCGCTGCAGGAGAGGGGGCGTTGCAAACGTGCAGGCTTCTTGCGCTCTCGGCAAACAAGAAGTCATGAACCAAAGTGCCATCGGATAACACTGCTTGCGCACGAATACCCGCAGGATATGGTTTGAGATCGTCGACCTTGATGCTCGGGCAATATTTGTTGACCAACTTGAGGTAGCCCGGCTTCCACCACGAGTTCTTAAACTCATCCAGTCCAGTTTTTAGATGCTTTTGTGTCACTTTCCAGAAACCGGAGAAGCTCAGCATTTGCATGGTATCTTGCAAGCTGAAGTTAACCTTGTCGTACCCTTCTCGCTTCCAGCCTTGCACCGCGTTTGGACCAACAGTCACACTGCCATCAATCATACGAGTCAGGTGGACGCCCAAGAATGGCAAATCAGGGTCGGGAATTGGGTAAATAAGATGATTCACCACTTGGTCGTGTTTGCTATCTAAACGGTAGTATTCGCCGCGATAAGGGATGATCTGAAAATCGGTTGGAATACCCATCATCTTAGTCATACGATCCGCCATCAAGCCGCTGCAAGTAACCAAGAACTTGGTATTAAGTTGCATGGTTTGACCGTCTGAAATGCAGGTCAATTGGACTTCTTCGTCCTTCTCTTCGGCAGCCACCACTTTAGTTCTCAGGCTAATTTGCCCGCCGAGCTTTTGGAACTCTTCCGCCATCTGCTCAGTGACCAAACGATAGTCGACAATACTGGTGGTTTTGACATAAATCGCGCCTAAGCCAGTGATGTTTGGCTCAGCCAGCTTGAGTTGGACTTCATCGAGTAGCTTTACGTCAATGCCGTTGACATGACAGCGCTCATAGAGGGCATTCATGCGTTCGACTTCTTGCTCGTTGGTCGCAACCAGTAGCTTGCCACAGTTCTCCACCGGAATATCGTGCTCAGCACAGAACGAAATGGTTCGCTCTACCCCACGCTTACAAAAATCGGCTTTTAAGCTGCCTGGTGCGTAGTACACCCCAGCATGAATCACGCCACTATTGTGTCCGGTTTGATGCTTGGCAAAACCGGACTCTTTCTCAACCAATAAAATGGATTTTTCTGGATGACGTTGCTGCAGTTGCCATGCCGTCGACACACCAACGATACCGCCACCAACAATGATGTAGTCATAGACTGATTTCATACGACCTCTTATAAAACCGATAGTTGAGATTGTTGCAATTTGAACTTGCGACCACTGTAAATAAAAATCGCGACAAATACTGCGCAACTTGCTACACGAACCAACATTGGGATGTCGTGCCAAACAAGCAATGTACCCACCACAATCAACACAAGACGCATCAGAATGTTTAGTGGACCTTCCAAGTAGCCTTCAATCGCACCAATCAATGCATAGGTACCGATGATGGCGAAGAAGCCCACGGTAATTACCGACGTCACATCCCAGCTTACTAAGCCTGTGTAGGCAATAAGTAGCGGTACAAGATACAAACCTTTGGCGATTTTCCACGCCATCAAACCGGTGCGCATCGGTGGTGTTTTGGCGATGGTTGCTGCTGCAAAAGCGGTCAAACACACTGGTGGTGTTACGTTGCTGTCTTGCGATAACCAGAAGATGATAAGGTGAGCAGCCAGCAATGCCAAACCTACTGCTTCCATACCCAAACTTTGCTCTAGTAGAGTTTCCATAAAGTCCGCAGGTACTAGCGCCACCATTTCTTTCGCGGTTTCCAACGCCATTGGTGCATTAAGCAGTTCCAGCTTTTCTGGCGCTGCCAACATAAAGATCGCTTTTGCTTGCTCTGGCAATTGACCCGACACCATCAATTCAAGCAATTGGTTTTCCGCAATCAACTTGTAAAGCGCAGGGGCAGACAGTGTGCCCAATACAATATACGCCGCTGTCACAGGTAAACCCATACCCAAAACAAGAGAAGCGAGTGCAATCAGAACGATCATGATGAACAAGTCGCCATTCGCCCAACCGTCGATCATCAGTGAGAATGTGTTGCCGATGCCCGTTGTGCTGATCACGTTGATCACCAAACCAATACCCACCAGCAATACCGCGGTTGTCGCCATGTTTTTCGCACCTTGTGACAGCGCTTCGATGATCGCTTTTGGTCCCATCTTGTGATCTTTCGAGAACCAAGAAGCCACCACCACAGAAATGATCGACAAGCCCGCAGCGTAAGTTGGCGTAAAACCTTGAACCAACAAAGTAACCAATACAGCCAGTGGGATAAGGTTGTGCCAACCGCTGATCAACACTTTAAGTAATGATTCATCGCTGGTCGTGATTTTTTGAACGCCGCTCCGTTTGGCTTCGATACGCACAAAGAACGCCACAGACAAGAAATAGATAAGAGCAGGAATGAAAGAAACGGCAATAATATCAACATAAGGAATTTGCGTGTAAGACGCCATGATGAAAGCACCCGCGCCCATCACGGGTGGCATCAACTGACCTCCTGTCGACGCCGCCGCTTCAACGCCCGCCGCGAAGCGCGAAGGGAAACCTGCTTTTTGCATCAAAGGAATACTGATAACACCGGTTGAAACCGTATTTGCCACACTTGAGCCAGATACTGAACCCATTAAACCGGAGCCAATCACCGCAATAAAACCGGGACCGCCGATTATTTTGCCAGCCGCGGCACGTGCCACATTGATGATGTAATCACCAACACCAGAGCGAACAAGAAATGCACCAAACAAAATGAACATAAATACAAAAGTCCAGCTGATGCGCGAGATAGAACCAAACATGCCCTCAGAAGAGTAAAAGCTGCGGTAGAGCAAGGTTTCCATGCTCAACCCCGGGAAATGGAAAATGCCTGTTGCCCACTTACCCCAAAGCACAACGTAACTCAAACACACCACAATCAGCACTGGAATAAACCAACCCATGGTCCGTCGAATCAGCTCAATAACAATCAGAATTGCCATGATGGCGAAGACCCAATCGCTGGTCCCAAACTTTACGCCACGCTCATACAGCGCATCTTCGGCATAGGGAATGTAGAGCAAACACGCGACCGCGCCCATGGCAATTAACACATCAATGCCGAGTGCAATCTTACTCTGCTTGAGGGAGATATGAGCCGGATACCAAAGCGCACAAATAACCGCAAAGCCAGCAAAGTGGGTCGCGGAAATCCATAACTCTGGTAACGTCGATAAGGTATTAAACCAAATGTGCAAAGCAGACAACACCACGCCAAACACTGTGATTGTTGTGGTTACCCACGGAAAATCAGTGCGCGTGGGCAGCTCAAATTTCTGCAATTCCTTTTCTATTGAGTCGCTCATCTCATACTCCAAGCTCTGGCGGCTTTTTCCATCTTAGAAATCGGTAAGGATAAAATGCCCCGAGCCGAAACTCGGGGCGAAGTTGGCGTTATTTCGCCATTAGATCTGATGGGATTTCGATGCCCATTTCTTTGTAGTAACGCGCTGCGCCTGGGTGAAGAGGCACTGGCAAACCAGCAATCGCTTTCTCAATCGCCATTGCTTTTGTTGCTTTGTGGATGCCTTGTAGGAAAGGCAGGTTCTCGTAGATCGCTTTGGTTAGCTGGTAAACGTCTTCTTCCGAGATATCTTCACGAACTGCCAAGAAGTTTGGCTGTGCAATGGTGGTGATCGGCTTATCTAGACCCGGGTACGTGTTCGCTGGGATCTCGTACTTCGTCCATAGGTTGTAGTTGCCGTTCGCCTCTTTGATTTGCTCGTCAGTAAACGAGAGAATCGAAATGTCTTTACCCAGCGCAGCAAAAGCTTGGGTTACTGCACCAACTGGCACACCCGCAGGCGTGTTCATGCCGTCAATGGTGCCGTTTTGAAGTGCGCTCGCACTGCCGCCATAGCCCATGTACGCAAGATTGAATTTATCAGGGTCTACCTTCAGACCTTTCATGATTTGGCGACCAGAGTTCTCAGTACCTGAGTTCTTCTTACCGATAGAGAACTTCTTGCCATCTAGGTTGTTCAGGTCAGTCACTGTGCCAGTTTTTGCTAAGTCAGAGCGAACAATAAAGTGCTCAACGTTTTGCCACAGCATAGAGACTGAACGCAGCTGCTCTTGGCGACCGCTTTTCTCATAAGGACCTTCGCCAGACCAAGCCCATGCACCGTAAAGACCTTGTAGAATCGCGAACTGTGCTTCGTTTTCGTTCAGCAGTTTGACGTTTTCACCAGAGCCCGCAGAGCTGATTGCAGAAAGGGAGAAGTGGTGCTTTGGTGCCAATTTCACTTTGCTTAACGTTGCCAGCGCTACGCCCACAGGGTAGTAGGTACCACCTGTCGATGCCGTTGCAAGAATGTAGCTACGATCTTCTGCCGCAGCGTTAGCAGCAATACCAAAAGAAGTCACAGCGACAGCCAAAGCTTTTACCAGCTTATTCATTTTCATTATTACTCTCCGTGTAGTCGTTTCACGATTGGGGATTTACATCATGTTAAATCTTTATTAACAACAAATTCCCTAGAGCAATTGAAATGCCAACTTTTAAGTTATTGTATTTATTGACATAAGTGTAGGAGCACATCAAAAATGAGCAAAATAATGCTGATTTGATAGCAAAGCGATGAGCAAGATCTTGCTTATTCAAGAGGAGAAGGTTGCACGCCTAGATCGCAAAAGGTTAATAAAATGTGACCAACACGAAACAAATGCCTAATTCACTAATAAGCAATATTTTGCCGACGTGATTTTGGATTGAACTGCAGCGAATGAGCGTCTTAACAATAAGAAGAAAAAGCGCATCATTCTAAACTGCTCACTTTATCAGCGGAGGTTTATAGCCTAAACGACTACAAATAGCACAAAAATACAGCAAAACAAGCCATGTTACAGAAATGAAAAGTCATTTATTCTAACTTTGAATTCAGAAAGCAGTTCGATCCACCAGTTAAAAAACAAACATTGACCGTATCAACTTATTTCCTACTTCGGGGTTGTGCCAATAGCCCTATGTTCGTTAGGGTAACAACACGCCAAGGCAAACGTATTCCTTGGTATTTTTCGTCATTAAGGATCACTCATGTCAGCAACTGCGCAATTACAATTCGCTTTAAAACGCCCATCTGGCGTTGCTGCTGCGATCCTCCTGCTCTCTCTGAAACTGATTCAGAGCTGACAGGCTATATCTAAACTTTCTGTCAGCTTGAGAAGAAGCTGACGGGAACACCATATACTCCTCCCATTCCTTTCAGTTTCTTCCAAGCGAAACATAAGAGGAATAACAATGTTAAGCGCACGCAATATCGCCGCTTTGGGCTTCATGACTTTCGCCATGTACTTAGGCGCGGGTAACCTGATCTTCCCTCCATTTTTGGGTTATCAAGCAGGTGAAAACTTTCTGAGCGGGATGTCTGGCTTCCTCTTAACGGGCGTAGGTCTGCCTGCAATGGCACTGGTGATGGTCGCTATCGTAAACGGTTCAGACAAATTAACCGCCGCCCTACCTAAACCTTTGGCGACCAGTTTTTGGGTGATGGTGTTTATCGTAATTGGTCCTGCGTTCGTAATACCACGTGCGATTACCGTCGCTTACCAATTTAGCTTTGCACCAATGTTTGGTGATGCCGCTTTGGTGCCTTTCACAATTGCTTTCTGTGTTATCACAATCTTGTTTGCGCTATACCCGGGCAAATTGGTCGACAACCTAGGCAAGATCTTAACTCCTGCATTGATGGGGATCTTAATCATCATGTCTGTGACTGCTTTGGTTTCTCCAGCAGGCGAGCTTACTACTGCAACGGGACCATATGTATCTGGCGCATTTGCTGAAGGCTTAACCCAAGGCTACATGACCATGGATGCGCTAGGTTCTATCGGTTTTGGTTGGATTATCTTCCGCGCGATTCGTAGCATGGGTGTGGATTGTCCGGAAGCCACAGCAAAATACACACTAATTGCTGCTTTGATGTACGCGGTTGCCATGGCATTTGTTTACATCTCATTGGCTTACATTGGCTCGACAAGCTCATACTTGGGTTCTGAATTCAGCAACGGTGGCGATATCTTAACGGCATTCACCTTCAGCCACTTCGGCGCATTTGGCTCACTATTACTAGGTGCCGTGATGGTATTAGCGTGTTTGACTACTGCTATCGGCGTAACCACCGCAGGCAGTGAGTTTTACGACAACACTTTCAGCAAAGTGAACTACAAAGGCTGCGTTATCACGACTATGGTGTTGGCAGGTTTGATCGCCAACGTAGGTCTGGAGCAACTATTGGCTATCACATTGCCAGCGGTTGTGGCGCTTCACCCAGTAGCGATTGCGTTGATGATCATGGCACCTGTGCGCAACAAGATGTCGCAAATCATGGTCATCGCGACGGCGTTCACTGCTCTAGCGTTTGGTTGTGTTGATGCGTTGCACATCCTAGGTTACATGCCAGAAGCCGCAAACCAATGGTTAGACAGCAACATGCCGCTGTACCACTACTTTGCAAGCTGGATTGTTCCTACGATTGCTATGGTGATTGTGGGTGTAGTCTTTACCCGCAAGGCAAGCCAACAACAAGCCGAGTTGGTAAACCAAGCCTAGATTGGCAAGTAACTTAACAAATAAGTACCTCAACAAAAAAACGGCTTCCTCAGAAGCCGTTTTTTCTATGTATAGTCAGAGCGATTCAAACCAAATTTCTGCATCTTTTGGTTGAGGGTTCGGCGCGGTAAATCTAACTCGACCATCACATCCGTAATTCGTCCTTGGTGTCGAACTAAGGAATCGTGTAGTACCTTACGTTCAAAGTTGTGTAGCTGAATCGCCAACGGAACGCCTGCTTGTGTCTCTTCGGTTGTAGAAGATGGTCGACTGGAGAGAATTTCCATTACGGAGACGGTTTCATCCAGAGCAAAACGCATCGCGACATTCCTTAGCTCACGCACGTTACCGGGCCAAGCGTAAGCAAGAATGGCTTTTCTATCGGCTTCACTCAGCGGACGACTCTCAGGGTTACTTTTCAGAGCAAAGTGTTCGAACAAGATCAACGCGTCTTCTTCTCGCTCACGTAATGGTGGCAAATAGATCTGCGCCACATTGAGTCGATAATACAAATCCTGACGAAACTCATCATGATCATTGAGATCTTCTTTCGCAGCGGCGATCACTCTCAAATCAACCGAGATCTGCTGATTACCCCCAACGCGCTCAACCGTATGTTCCTGCAATGAACGTAAGACTTTCACCTGCATCGACAGCGGCATACTCTCGATTTCATCAAAAAATAAGGTGCCTTTATCCGCGTATTCCAATTTACCAATGCGCTTTTTGCCCGCTCCGGTAAATGCCCCTGCTTCATGCCCAAACAGCTCACTTTCAAATAGATTTTCAGGAATTGCACCACAGTTGATTGGCACAAAATGATGGGTTCTGCGTTGGCTTTCATTGTGCAAACTGGTCGCTACCAGCTCTTTACCACAACCTGTTTCACCGTAAATGATCACATTGGTATCAATGCGCGCTAACTTGGCAACTTGTTCTCTAAGCTGTTGCATCACTCGGCTTCGCCCAATCAACACTTCTTCTAAGCCACTAACGCTAGATAGGTACTCTTGGCGATCTTGAGTAGACGTTTGTGCGCGATAGCTCTCTACCGCTTCGGTCACTCGTTGGGATAAGCGCTCAGGTTGAAAAGGTTTCTCGATAAAATCGAACGCACCGTTTTGCAACGCCCCTACTGCCATATCGACATCACCATGTCCGGTGATCAAGATAACCGGCGTTGGAATGTGATTGGCAATCAGGCTTTCTATTATCGACAAACCATCGGTGTCTGGCAGGCGAACATCACTGACAATCGCATCAAATTCTTGGCTAAGAATGGCGGCTTTGCCCTCTTCGCCTAAACTGAACGCAGTCACATCGAACCCCGCCAGTTGCAGCCATTGGCTGGTAGCCTGACGAACAATGTCATCGTCTTCGATAAGTGCAATTTTAGGGGTGTCGTCAAAAGCCATGAGTTACTGCCTGCTTTATAGGTGGGAAAGAAATCGCTCTTTGTTAACGGTAGCAAAAACCACTGAGGAGAAAAGGAGCTAGATCTCACTTCTTGCTTACAAGTCTTTAACATCCAACCAGTTAGGCGCACTCTTTAAAGACTGTCGGTGAGGACGCATTAGCTGAATGGAGTCAGTATGCAGCGCAAAAGGAATGGCAAAACATGGCTTGTGGTCGCAATTGCGGCAGTGCTGATGTTGTCTTGCTATAGCGCCAGCAGAGAGGTTGCCCGTCAGTGGTTGAGCGTACAAACTCAAACCGAAGCTCAACAAAAGCTGCTCGACTATATTGGTGAAGTTCGTCGAGCACTTAAACGCTTCTACCATCTGCCTTACCTTGTTACCAACAATCCAGAAACCATCGCGTTTGTGAAAGGAAACCGAACTTATTACGAACCGTTGCAAACCCAACTGACTCAACTCGATAAAGCTGCCAATACAGAAGGGTGGTTAATTCTGTCTAACTCTGGTGAAGTATTGGTGTCGAGTTTGATAGAAGAGCGCTTTAGCCTGTCTGACCGAAAAGCCATTGTGGAACAAATTCACAATCAAGGCGGCGGTGTTTCCTTGGTGAACAAAACCAAAGGTTCGAGCCCATTGTATTATCTTGCAGCCCCTATCTACGACGGTCTAGATATCGCAGGCATTGTGGTGGTGCAAATCAACCTGAGCTTATTGACCGAACAGACCATTACTAGCCAAGACATCATTACGTTGCAAAATCGCCAGCAACGCTTTTTCCTATCGAGTAGCTCGCTTTATAGCGCTGACTGGTTTAACGAACCGAGCAATACCGTTCAGTTAGAAACTCAACGCTTATACGACAACACCAATATCAGTGTGTGGACGCTCAACCAACAACGTTATTTTGCGCACACCGTTAAATTGGATGATTTGAATTGGTACGTAAGTTACCTCACTCCTTCCAAACCGATTCAACAAGCCATCAATGTAATTGGTTGGAGCGTGGCGGTGCTGATCTTGTTGGTTGTATTACTCGTCATCATTGGTCTACAGCGTCGCCAGAAACACATCAACCAACAGCGAATTCAAGCTCTGTTGGAAGAATCCCAACGCCGCTTAAAACAAATGATCAATAAGACCCACGTAGGTTTGCTATTGATTGATGAACAAGGGCAACTGTTCGATCTCAACCCAATGGCGAAGCGTTTGTTCTGTTTACCGGAAAGCGTCAATCGACACGCTTTTGCTTGGGAATTATTCGACGCAGGCAATCCCAATTCCACCACACTTAAGTTGCTGAAGGACTTGCCTAAACATAAAGAGCTCGCAGAGATCAGCACGGTCGAAACCATAGCCAGACGCAGTGACGGAAGCGCCTTTCCTGTCCTATTTTCTCTGACCAGTTTTCCATGGCATGGCGAGCAGTATTTCCTTGCGACGATCATCGATATCAGCAAGCGGAAAAAAGCCGAGCAATCACTGCAACAGGTCAACCAAGAACTGGCGCAGCGGGTAGAAGAGCGAACTCAAGCGCTAAAAAAAGCACAAAGCCAATTGATTGAATCGAGCAAAATGGCAGCCTTAGGTCGCATGTCAAGCGCGCTCACTCATGAGCTCAATCAGCCACTAACAGGCTTGCGAACCCTGCTCACAACAAACGAGCTGCTAGCGGAACGTGGCGAAACCGAGATGATGAAAGCCAACAATGTCTTAGTACAGAAACTGATTGATCGCATGGCAAGCATGACCAGTCAGCTAAAGACATTTGCTTACAACAAGCCAGAAAGACTACAAGAGATTTCCCTCACAACCGCTTTAGAAGAAACCCTACGAGTTTATCAATCTCAATTAGAGAACGTTGACGTGCGTGTACGTGTTCCTCACGATTTACCTAACATCATGGGTGAAGAACAACGACTGCTTCAAGTGCTCGGCAATCTTGTGTCAAACGCTTTGGATGCAATGGACCAAACCGACAATCCGCAGCTGAGTTTGATCGTCAATCCAACAGAAAATCAAGTTGAACTGCTTGTCAGTGATAATGGCTGCGGCGTATCAGATGAGATGCTTGAATCCATGTTCGAACCATTCCAAACCTCAAAGAAAATTGGTAAAGGTTTAGGACTCGGTTTAGCGATCACGGCTAATAATATGCGTGACATGGGTGGTAGTATTTCTGTGCGCATAAACCACTCCAGAGGCCTTTCCTTTGAGCTTATTTTTATAGCTGCCTAGAAAGCAATCAATAACCACATATTTTTGCTCAAATATATTTACAAGATAATTGATAAGAGCGTCTAAATAATGAGACAATTTACATAAGTTGCATAAGCAGACAAAAACCAACGTCTGCACACCTATAACAATGCAACTGTAAATCCGATCTATTCAATTGCTTCGGCAACAAAAATATAAAGTAACAATGGAAACGTTATGAACAAATTAGCTTTTGCAGTGGCTAGTGCACTAACCGTGCTTTCAACACAATCAATTGCGGCACCATACGTCGCAGATGCTCGCAGCCATGCGATGGGTAACACTGGTGTGGTTTCAGCAGATTACCTAACAGCCCCACTTCACAACCCTGCTCTTGGTGCGTTATACCGTGAAAACGATGATGTCGGCCTACTTCTGCCTGCATTTGGTATCAATGCGAATGACAAAGATGAAGCGCTTACCACTGTCGAAGATGCGCAAGACCTGTACGATCGCATTAAAGGCATGCCAACACCTGCAGATGAGGCAGAAATGTCTCGCTTACTAGATAAGCTCGATGATAGTGCTCCAGTAGCAATCAACGGTGGTCTAGGTCTGGCTATCGCAATCCCGACTCGCCATGTTTCAATCAACCTATTTAGTACAGGTTATGTTGAAGTGATCGCTGCTCCAGACATTGCTGATTCTGGTACGGTAGAGCAGCGCTACCTGAACTCAAACGTTGAGCTAGTGGCATTTGGCACTGCTGAATACGGCGTTTCATTTGCACGCAACTTTGAGCTAGGCGGCCAAAACATCGCGTTTGGTATCTCTCCTAAATACCAACAATTGATGACCTACTCTCAGCGCACTTCTCTAGATGATTTTGATGTCGAAGATTACGATAAGAGTGAAGTATCAAAGAGTGCCTTCAACATGGATCTAGGCATGGCGTGGCACAAAAATGCATTCCGCGCTGGTATCACTATTAAAGATCTGTTCAAACAAGACATCGATACAGAACTTGGCGGGTACACTTACGAACTCACCCCTCAAGCAACTGTGGGTCTTGGTTATGCAAGCGACTACGTTTCATTTAGCATTGATGCCGACTTAACCAAGCAAAAACGTTTCAAAGAACTAGCAGACGACACTCAATTTGTTCGAGTTGGTATTGAAGGCAATGCTTGGGGTTGGGCACAACTACGAGCAGGTTATGAGATGGATCTAGAAGATACTTTAGAGAACTCAATTACTGCAGGTATTGGCATCAGCCCATTTGATGTCGTTAGCTTAGACATCGCAGGCTCTTATGCTGGTGAAAACCAACTAGGTGCAGCAGCAAACCTAGCATTTACTTTCTAAATGTTATCTCCAGCCTTGCATAAGCGGGGCTGGAACTCTATTTCCAACTATTCTGATTTACCCCCCTTCCGATTAAAAAAATACCAGTTGAGCCATCTTCTCCCGTAGCTTGAGAAAAACACGATCTCAATATCAGAATCCCTCTTTGACCTACACTATTCTCAAATACAGAAAACACATATTTCAAAACAATAAAGAGTGAGAAACATGATTAAGTTTCCTGAACATTTTCTTTGGGGCGGTGCCATTGCTGCTAACCAAGTAGAAGGGTCGTACAACCTTGGGGGGAAAGGGCTATCGACTTCGGACATGCTGCCAAACGGTATTTTGAGTCCGCATCAAACCCGTGAAGACCGTACGCCGGGTATCAAAGACCTGGCAATTGACTTCTACAATCGCTACCCAGAAGACATTGCGCTGTTCAAAGAGATGGGATTTAACTGTCTACGCCTGTCTTTGGCGTGGAGCCGCATCTTCCCGAATGGTGACGAGCTAGAACCGAACGAAGAAGGTTTGGCGTTCTACGATAAAATTTTTGATGAGCTAGCGAAGCACGATATCCAACCTTTCGTGACCTTATCTCACTACGAAATGCCTTACGCACTGGTTGAAAACTACGGCGGTTGGGGCGATCGTCGCGTGATCGAGTTCTTCGAACGTTATGCTCGCACCGTGCTTGAACGCTACAAAGACAAAGTGAAGCTGTGGTTAACGTTCAACGAAATCAATATGTCTCTGCATGCGCCATTTACTGGTGTCGGCTTGCAAGAAGACGCTAACGAACAAGAGATTTATCAAGCGATTCACCACCAGCTAGTGGCAAATGCGAAAGCGGTAAAACTGTGTCAGCAAATCGTACCAAACGGCAAGATTGGTAACATGCTGCTTGGCGCGATCAACTACCCATATACCTGTAACCCTGATGACGTGCTGGCAGCAATGCACGAAAACAACAAATGGTTGTTCTTCGGTGATGTACAAACTCGTGGTCAGTACCCAGGCTACATGAAGCGTTACTTCCGCGAAAATGGCATTAAAATTCAGATGGAAGCAGGCGACTTAGAAGAAATTGCGTCTGCGAGTGTAGATTTCATCTCATTCAGCTACTACGCAAGTGGCTGTGCAAGTGCGGATCCGAAACAGAAAGAAGTGGGCAACATCGTCGATAGCGTACCAAACCCATATCTTGAGAAGAGCCAATGGGGTTGGCTGATCGATCCAAAAGGTCTACGCGTTCTGCTTAATTTCCTACACGATCGCTACCAAAAGCCACTGTTCGTCGTAGAAAACGGCTTAGGTGCACGTGATGAAATCGATGAAAACGGTGAGATTCAAGATGATTACCGCATCGCTTACTTGAACGACCACCTTGTGCAAGCACACGAAGCGATCCTTGATGGTGTTGAGTTGATGGGCTTCACGAGCTGGGGACCAATCGATTTGGTCGCGAACTCAACTGCTGAAATGAGCAAACGTTACGGTTACATCTACGTTGATCGCCACAACGATGGCCAAGGTACGTTAGAGCGTAAACGTAAGAAGAGCTTCTTCTGGTATCAAGATGTGATTCGCACTGCAGGCGGTTCTCTCAAAAGCTAGTCTTAATAAGAAACTCATCAGAAACAACAAAGCCCTGCAAACGCAGGGCTTTTCTTATTCCCGATATTCAGTCGTACAACCTAGTGGCTACACACCAATTTCACCACCGTCTTCACGACGAATAACCACCGTTGCGGCACGTGGGCGCAGTGTCATCCCCGCTGGTGTCTCTTCCGCAGCATTGTCGCTATAAGGCCAGTTACCTGGGTGCTGAATGTTCACGAACAAAGACTTGTAATCTGGGCTGATGGTAAAGCCCGTCACTTCACAGCCGTTAGGACCAACAAAGAAACGCTTCAACTCAGCTTGGTTTTCTGCGCCGATCACTTCTTGCGTGCCGTTTTCATCCGTCAGCTTTGAAGGTACAACCGCAAGCATTTGGTCATTAGTGTAAGACGTCACTTCATCTGCACCGTTATCCGTTTGAATCCACAGAATGCCACGAGGATCAAACGCCAAGCCGTCTGGGCTCGCAAACTGATTGAGCTCGGTCAAACTCGAACGGTTAGTGTCCGCATCACCGTTTGCTGGAGAGCCAAACACGAAGATATCCCACGTGAAGTCTGTTGCTGCTTCGCCTTCGTCCCAGCGAATTACATGACCAAACTTGTTGTTCAAACGTGGGTTTGCAGGGTTAGTTTCCTCTGTGCGCTTGGTGTTGTTCGTTAGCGTCAGGTAAACCGAGCCTGTGAATGGATCAACGGTACACCACTCTGGGCGATCCATTGGCGTCGCACCAACAAGGTCGGCTGCGCCCGCCGTATTGAGGATGATTTCTGCCAACGAATTGAAGCTATCTGCCAAAGTGCCACCAGAAACTGTCGTACTATCTAGTGTCAGTGGCAACCAAGTACCAGAGCTGTCTTCGTTGAAGCGCGCCACATACAGTGTGCCTTCATCCATATATTTATCGCCCGTTGCCAAACGGTTTGCTGGATTAGCATCTGCTGGATCCCACGCTGCTGCAGATTCAAATTTGTATAGGTACTCAAAGCGAGAGTCGTGGCCAGAGTAAAAGACCACAGGCTTACCTTCTTCAAGCTTACCGAAAGTACAACCTTCGTGACGGAAGCGACCTAGTGCAGTACGCTTCTTAGCACGTGAGTTTTGCGTGTAAGGGTCGATCTCAACGATGTAACCATGGCCGTTCGCTTCATTACGGTAATCATCTAATGCACTTGCGCCCGTAGGCTCAACATTGAAGCGCGTAAACTCGTCCAAACGTTCTTCAGCGTTGCCCGCCAACGTTTCCCATAAGTAGCGAGTGCGTTCATCATCTACACCAATACGATCTTGCTCTTCAGTGCGAACACCTGCATTGACGAAGTAGCCCGGCCAGTTCTCTTCACACGTTAGGTACGTACCCCAAGGCGAGAAACCATTACCACAGTTGTTCAGTGTGCCTCGTGCTTGGCTGCCATCTTGAGAGAAGCGAGTCACAGCCAATTCTGTATTTGCCACAGGACCAGATAAGTCCATAACCGTAGCACCGGTGTAACGGCGGTTTAGTGGGTCAGTATCCACCAGCTTCCACATGTTGTCTTCAAGTTGAACGCGAACCACAGAAACACCATGTGCGTTAATTTCTTTACGAACTTCGTCGACGATAGTGCGCACACCGCCCACAACGGTTGGACCACTTGGATGCAATGCTGAAGTATCAATGTACTCGTGGTTAATACACAACAAGCCATCAGTATCACTGTCATTTAGTGAGAAGAAATGCATGCCGTCATGATGCATACCAAGCGCATTGAGCTGATCAGCACTCGTATTGCTGCCATCGTCTTTCCAAGCATTACCTTGTGCATTTAGAGGTGTCCCCCAAGGCACTAATACCTGTGCCATATAACCTTGCGGAATCGAAACTGCATCCGTCAGAGAACCTGGTATCGAATCAAAATTGAGGACTGCACTTGAAACGCCAGAGCCATTCCCAGCTGAAGTACCCGAGCTAGACGAGTTGCACCCAGATAAACCAAATGCACCAAAAGCGGTCATTGCACTAATACCTAAACCACCTTTCAGGATACTGCGTCGAGAGAGGCTCGCTTCCAGTACTTCTTCAAAAGGCTTGTTATTACTCTGGTTGTAACGCTTCGCGTCGAAGGTTTCCTTACTCATGGTGTTGCTTTCCCAGTGTTAGGTTGAATTATAGGTTTGTAAAGCGAGGGGAAGTTTGGAAGATAAAAGTGACAGATTTAGTCTATCTTTATGAAGTTTGCGTTTCGGAAATGTTATAAGATCATCATCTATTCTACCTAATCCCGATTTTGCTTGGGCTAAGCTAGATTTGGGGGTATAAGGTTTATACTCAAGTAACTTCAAAATCCCCCTAAAGGGCGAGGTTACTTAAGAACATTTAAATCATCCACGAGAGATAATCATGAAACTAGATAAAATCGATAACAAAAATCGTCGTCTGCGTAAAAAGCTATTCCTAGGCGAATTCGCTATCCTAGGTTTTGAAATCAGCTGTGAAACAGACATTAACGACTTCGACCGTTACGATGCATTCGTTGATGAGTTTATCGACTACATTGATGGCCTAAACCTTTGTTTCGGCGGCGGTGGTCTTGAGCTGTTTGAAGGCTTCCTATGTTCAACTGGGCGTTACGAGAGCGCGACTGAAGAACAAAAAGCACAAGTTTTGGCTTGGTTACAAGCTCGTCCAGAAGTTAGCAGCGCAAAAGCTGGCGAATTGGTTGACGCAAACTACCTGTAATTACAGAGTCATTCCGTAATACACAGAATTGAGCAAATAATTGAGAAAGCTGGTCTTCGGACTGGCTTTTTTGCGTTTTAGGCAATGATTTTGTACTGAATGCACTAAGGCTTGGAAAGCGGATAATTTCTGGGGTATTGGGAAACTTTGGTATTTGGAAAGAGTTAGTGTGCTAGATAATTTTAGAGCTGGCATTTTATGGAGGGTCATCCGTCCATTGCCAGCTCAGTGTCACGAGTGTGGTTAACTATGCTTTTTTAGCAGCGTCAGTTTTTGTGTCTTTCCAATATTGAATACGTACACGATGCAACTGTGCTCTTCTCATCTTTTTCATAGTAATCTCCCTCATCTATATAGGTAGCGCTCATCATGAGCTTATTGTCTAAGGTTGTTTTCCCCTTCAATCTATCGGGGAATGGACAAATTAACCGTGATTGAAATCACAACATAATGACAAAACATGCCGTGTTGCAGTCAATTTTTGAACAGTTCGACTGTGTTTTATCGTATGGCAAGGGTTAACCTATCCACTGAATATGACAAATTAATGGCAATCAAGTTCCCTATTTCATCTGTCATTGAATCTTAATAATGATTCTTGAATAACCTAGCAAATAATATACCAGTTGCACATTAATTCCCGTTCAGCGCTCAGCTATAATACTCATTAACTCTGGCTAAGGCTGAATCCGCTGCTGATAGTGTTGGCGGTAATCTCTCGGAGTAAGCCCTTTATAAGTCTTAAAATGGCGATTAAACAAGGCTTGGTTTCGATACCCTACTCGTTCAAACACTATCCCAATCGGTAACTCTGTCGATTGCAGTAAGTCCGCTGCGTGATTAATACGTAGCTTCATCAAGCGCTGGCTAAAGGGTTCTTTAAAGTGCTTTTGAAATAATCGAGTCACGGCACTTTCACTAAGCGATAAATCGTTCGCTAAGTCGGCAAGGGTTATTTTACGAGCAAAGTGCTGCTCAAGGTACGCATTGACCTTAGCAACCCGCTCTCTTTCTTGTTGCTCATGTTCACTCAGCGAGAGGTAAGAATGCGTCATCAGTGTTTTTGCGGCTTCATCATGAGCAAGCAAAGAGAGAACGTGAATAAAACGAGCAAGTTGTTCGATTGCAGGAACTTTCATCAGCTCATGCATCAAGTCCACCACTTGTTGGGCCGTTCCCTCAGAAAAGACCACACCTTTATTGGCCGCTTTTAATAACGGGTCCAGTTTACGTAGCTCCGTGCAATAAAACATGAGATTGGAAATCCACTCACGCTTGAACCAAACCACGTGAGTCTCACAATTGTCTTTCGAAGACGTAGAGCAAAAAGAATGCGGAACGCCAGGGGCAATCAACAACATCTGATTATGTTCGATATCCATCTCGCAATGGCCGACATTTAGCACTCCATGAAAATGACGATGAATAACCAACTCATACACATCATCATGAAAGTGTAAATCAGACTGCTTTGTTGACTCATCAATTCGACGATAACGCCAAGAAAAGCCTGGTCTCTGAGGTATTTTTTCAATGTACGCCATTCATCACCCTACTAGATAATATTGCTCTACGCGTAAATAGTATCAGTAATGCAGGTCGATTCTTCATTACGCCTCAATAGTATTGATATTAAGCGGCATACTATCAACTTAGCCTCGTCTCGCTCCTTATTCTTGCCTCATAAAGACGCTAACTAAAGGAGCTGTTATGAGTAACTTCAAAACCAAGATACGCCGGATCATGCAGAAAACTCGCGATGAATGGGCCATGTTTGCAGTACAAGAGATGGGGATTTCATCAGAAACAATCGCTAAATCTTATGGCTACAATTCGAGTTGTGATCTTGAGCAAACTCTCAGACAAGGCGAAAAAGACAACGATTCGTACATTCGCTCGGTATCTTGTGCGAGATCTCTTACAAGCAATGTAAGTAAAACGACCATCTTTGACTAAGAACAAGTAGAATAACAACCTTAAGCAATTGAAAAATAAAACTTATATCTTTTTAAGCAATATCCGCTGCCAAAGTTTTTTTACCTAGCTGATTGAGAGTAATCAGCAAAACAACAATACTAAACATGTCGACAGGATGTTGGCGGGAACAGGAAAAAAGCCTAAAGGATTGGGTATCTTCAGGATGAAGATTTGGTAGCTTAGGATGAGTTATCAGCAAGGATGTAGTTAAGCTCTAGGATAGAGTTCGCCCGTCAGGATGATAGGCAAGAATGGACACCGCTAGGAAGGCGATGAACAAGGAACTCGGTTAAAGGACTTAGCCACAATCAAGGATAGATGCAGGGAGCACCTATTAGTAGCCGGATTGCTGCGAAAAAGAATAAGCCCCGTCTGGGAAACCAGGCGGGGTTTTATTTTGCCTGTCATTTATCTGCACCTCTGCGCTCAGCTATGCATCATGCTATTATTTCAGCAATTTCTCTAGCAGACGATACCCTATGCTGAATCCAGTTTGGTTACATACGTTTAAAACCCTTGTCGAAGTCGGTCACTTTACTCAGACGGCTGAAAAGCTCTATATGACACAACCCGGTGTCAGCCAACACATCAAAAAGTTGGAACAAGCTTGTCAGCATCCCTTAATTAAACGCGAGAACAAAAGCTTCGAACTCACCGAGCAAGGCCGCATGGTATATGCCTACGCGTTAGAGCTAGAAGAAAAAGAGAAAAGCCTACTAGAAGATTTGAGCTTTGACGATCCGCACGCTGGATACTGCAAGCTCGCATGCTCTGGGGCGCTTGCCTTAAGGTTGTTTGATCCTCTACTTGAAAAGCAGAAACAACATAAAGGCTTATCGATTCACCTAGAAGCTGCGCCTAACCAATCCATTCTTAATGGCGTTGCTGAGGGTCGAATTGATATGGGCATCGTGACCTACTCACCAAATAAAAGTGTGTTTCAAAGTGAACAAATTGGTCGAGAAACATTGTGTCTGATCTTACCGAAATCCCACCAAGGAAAAGCACTAACGCCGGAATTGCTGAGAAACTGTGGCGTCATAGGGCATCCAGATGCAGAGCATTACATGACACTGTTTTTCGACCAGTGTGCCGAACCTTTGTTGAAAGAGATAAAAGTCAGTGACATGCCACTATCCGGATACGTTAACCAGCTAAGCCAAATCTTATTGCCTGTGAGTAAAGGTCTCGGCTTCACCGTTTTGCCACGCAGTGCGGTAGAAAGTTTTTCATTAAGAGAAGAGTTGTATGTCGCTGAGTTAAAACAGCCCGTATATGAAGATCTGTTTTTGGTGAGAAAGCGCAGCCGCGCATTACCGTTACGCTACCAGACTATTAAAGAAGTGCTATTGGATGTGATTGGTAGTGCTCATCAATGATGTTAGCCACTCTTCGCTGGTAATGCGTTTTTCTTGGCAATCCACCCAATATGGTTTGCCAGATAACCAGCTCTTCGAAGCGACTTCCTTTATAAACACATCCACAGAATCAACGTCGTCTTTGGCGTAATCCCATTTATTGCGCATGTGTTCTGCCGCTTCTTGATTAGTGTACGTCTTGCCATTGCGGATAAAGGTGCAGGAGGATTGTTCAACTCGCTTTATTAACGTCGAGATATCTTCCTCTACTCCAGCTAGTACAAAAGTAGGCAGAATGCTTAATGTAAGTAACAACGTACACTTTGCTTTCATCACATCTTTGTCCTTATCTCTAGCCACGTAACTACTACCAAGTAATTACTAATAAGTGACTTAACTATTCTGGTGTTTGGCTGTTTAGCTCAGCGATTATTGCCACCATGCCTTAGCAGGCTGAGGCTCCGCAATCGCCAAGCGTTGGCCAATCTCAGGGCTCACTAACATTACACCGCGCTCTTCACTGATGTCTAACGCGCGCTGCATTGGTTCATTCCAATCATGCATCGATAAATCAAACGTACTGTTGTGAATCGGCATCATCACTTTGCCCTGTACATCAATGTGTGCTTGAACGCTTTGCTCAGGGAACATATGAATATCTGACCAGAGATCGTTATATGCGCCTGTTTCGATCATAGTGAAATCAAACGGGCCGTACTTTTCGCCAATCTCTTTAAAGCCATTGAAGTAACCCGAGTCACCACTGAAGAACACTTTATGTTGCTGTGCATTAATAACCCAACTCCCCCACAACGTCGCATCACGGTCTGTCAAACCTCGACCAGAAAAATGCTGAGTCGGAGTCAGTGTATATTCAATGCCGTCGACAGAATGTGACTCCCACCAATCTAGCTCGATCACTTTCTCCTTAGGCACGCCCCAGTTCACCAGCAAATGCCCCACTTTTAACGGCACCAAGAAAGTGCCTACTTTGTCGCCTAGCACTTTGATAGAAGCTTTATCTAGGTGATCGTAATGGTCATGGCTGATCACCACTACATCAATATTTGGCAAATCTTGCAAAGTGATTGGTGTTTGGTGGAAACGCTTTGGTCCTGCCCATTGCACAGGAGATGCTCGGTCACTAAAGACAGGATCGGTCATCACCAATTTTCCATCAAGCTTCATCAACACGCTCGAATGACCAAGACGGTATATGACCTCATCTTGTTCTTCTAGTAGTTGTGTCGCCGTCATAGCATGCACTGGAACTTCAATCGTTGGCGTTGGATTTGCACGCTCAGTCGTGAAGTACGCTTTCATGATGCCGAACATATCACCCAAGCCGCTTTTGTATTCCAACTCTGTGTTTGCAAATTTGTCCGGGTATGTTGGCGCTTTTTCAGTATCAACATTAGAACAAGAAATCATTGATGTACCCATCGCGAACGCTCCTACTGTGGCTAGCAAAGTTTTTTTCATAAAAAGTTAACCCGAACAAAAGTAAACTACACGGTGCAGTTTACATTCAAATTATCAAAAGTAAACTACTTAGTGTAAAATAGATCCAGAAATGATCTTCTTAACTCGGCAAATTTATGAATGTAAAAAGAAAAGGTCGTAGTGAGACCAAAAGAGAAGCGATCCTGTGCGCAGCAAAGCAAGCGTTCCAAGAGTTTGGGGTTCAGAATACCAGCATGGATAAGCTCTCTGCTATTGCGCAAGTCTCTAAGCGCACCGTCTATAATCACTTCCCTTCTAAAGAAGCGATCGTGACCGAGTTACTGACCGAGCTTTGGCGCTCGTCAATGATGGACAGCGATATTGAGCGCTTACCCTCGTTGCCACTCAAAGAGCAATTGATTGAATTGCTCTATAGCGAGATCATAGTGGTCACAGAACCTAACTATATTGAGTTAGCGAAAGTAGCATTTGGCCACTTCTTATTTAAGCCGGAAGAGCTCAAAGAGCAAGCAGAGCAAATGTCGAAGCAAGAAACCGCGTTGTATCGCTGGCTTATTCAGCAATCAGAGAAAAACACGTTGAAGATTGATGATGTGGACTTAGCAAGCATTCAATTGCACAACTTACTCAAAGGCAGTGCATTTTGGCCACAACTGATGGGGATTCGTGCTTCCTTAACGAACGAAGAGTCCAGATACCTAGCCACCCAAACGGCCGAACTCTTCTTAAGTCACTACCAAAACAGCTAAAAGAAAGCGGTCAAATGGCCGCTTTTTTCAGTTTTGTCACATCAAAAAATGATGAATTTTTGACTCAATTTTCTTTTTCTCACCCTTGACAGTCGCACACAGCAAGGCTTGAGAGTTCGATAAATTATTTTTGTCGTATCGACGATATTTTTTCGTTTTCATCAAATGAGAAAACGCCCTAAGGTGCGCACCTCTGACGACGTGGTTGTCCAACCACAATTCTAAGTCGCTGATGAGAGTGGATTCTGTCACATCAATTAAACCCACTCACTATACTCTATATTTATATTTTTAATTTGGTACTGACTTACTAAGGAATTGCCATGCGTATTGCTATTCTTTCTCGTAATGAGAATCTATATTCAACCATGCGCCTAAAGCAGGCGGGTGAAGAGCGCGGACATCAAGTTGATGTGATCGATACTCTGCACTGTTATATGGATATTACGAGTAACAACCCTAAGATTCGTTACATGGGTGAAGAATTGCCAAAGTATGACGCGGTTATTCCTCGCATCGGTGCATCTATCACTTTCTACGGTACAGCGGTTGTACGTCAGTTTGAAATGATGGGCACATTCTGTGTGAACGAGTCAGTAGCAATCAGCCGCTCTCGTGACAAGCTACGCTCTATGCAGCTGCTATCGCGCAAAGGGATTGGTCTACCTCGCACAGGTTTTGCTCACCATCCTGACAACATTCAGGACGTGATCAAAAACGTTGGTGGCGCACCTTTGGTTATCAAGCTACTTGAAGGTACTCAAGGTATCGGCGTTGTACTTGCTGAAACAACAAAAGCGGCAGAAAGCGTAATCGAAGCATTCATGGGTCTAAAAGCGAACATCATGGTGCAAGAGTTCATTGAAGAAGCAAACGGTGCTGATATCCGCTGCTTCGTTGTAGGTAACAAGGTTATCGCAGCAATGAAACGTCAAGCTAAAGAAGGTGAGTTCCGTTCTAACCTTCACCGTGGTGGTTCTGCTGAGCTAGTAAAACTAACCAAAGAAGAGCGTGCAACCGCGATCAACGCAGCAAAAGTCATGGGTCTAAACCTATGTGGTGTTGATATTCTTCAATCGAAAAACGGCCCTGTAGTGATGGAAGTGAACTCTTCTCCAGGTCTTGAAGGCATCGAAAACGCAACAGAAAAAGACGTTGCAGGCATGATCTTCGACTTCATCGAGAAGAACGCAAAACCAAACGCTAACCGTACTCGCGGTAAAGGCTGATAATTGTTTGAGTGAGAGCCTATAAACTGGGCTCTCTTTATCACTCATCGCTAGGATGACACTATGAATCAGAAAATGATCATTGGGAACGCCGAAGCAATTTGCTTACCTGAGTTAGGGATTACTCACCTTGAAGCGCGTATTGATACAGGCGCACAGACTTCTTCTCTGCACGTAGATAACCTAGAGTGCACAGAGCAAGACGGTCAGTCATACGTAGAATTCGATCTACACCCAGATGTTTACCACTTAGAGCAAGTGGTTCGCTGTAAAGCTCCACTGAAGGCGAACCGCAAAGTGAAATCATCAAACGGGACCTTCGAACACCGCTGCGTGATCACGACGATGCTGCGCATGGGCGACCAAGAGTGGCCTATCGACATCACGCTGACTAACCGTGAAAAGATGACCTACATGATGTTGCTAGGTCGTCAGGGTATGGCAGACAAAGTTCTGGTAGACCCGAGCCAATCTCACTTATTGGCTCCATAATCCCCGTAGCTTCAGATGAGCGAACTCCGTGGTCGCTCATCTGGCTCTTCTAGCTATCCTTTTCCTTTTTATCCCTCTCCTTTTTCACATTCTTACTTCTCAGTACAGAACGCATTAATCCTTTAAGTTTTATCTTCGTCACTCGCCAATGCGTAATCGGTCTAACCGGTGCAGTATTGATGATGTGTTGATAAGCATCTTCATCAAACTCAACTTCACCGCCATGAGCCGCTAACAAACACCTCGGATTCATCTCAAAAACGCGCTTTAACGAACTGCGATACTTATTGGGATGAAAGATAGGAAACGGCGCAATCAAATGGCTTTTCACCTGCACCATTAAGTCCGCGACATAAAGTACATCTTGATCGGCATGATAAACCGACAAATCTCTATCAGTATGTCCGGGGGTTTCCAAAATTTGCCAATCAGCAAATCCGGGGACGGCGTCTCCATCCACCAGCTCAATATCCGGTCTTAGTTTCCGCGAATACCATAGATTCCGCTTAGGTTTACGCATTCGGTTCGCCATCCAACGCGCCAAAATCAAATCCGTAAGATGCATCAACCAACCATCAAAACCACCATACCAATGCGTGTCTCGTTTTGCTGCCAGAAGCTGACAACCAGTGAGATCTCGTAACTTGTGCGCTGCACCAGCGTGGTCTGGGTGCATGTGGGTGACGACGACCAGTTTTAGGTCAGTGAACGAGCGATTAAGCTGATGCTCAATAAAATCTTTGAGGTGAGGAATGTCTGCTCGACTTGCGCCATCAAGCAACATTAATTTGTCTGGATACTCGGCAAGATACATGGTTTGGATGTATCCCTGAATTCTATGCAGCTGCAAAACATATCCTTGTTTTGTTGAGTCTTAGTTCTTTTTTTCTTCGACCAAATCCTTACTGGTCAGACCAACTATAACAGCAGAATGGACACTCTGTTAAATAAATGTTTACACCACAACTCAACAACGATTATTAATCGAAAGAACAAATTTTAATCATTAGACACTAGTGGGGTTTTATCCGTTAATGCGCGCACACGGAGTTCGTGTCAGGGTATGAGGTTAGCGCCTCATGATTTGCTTTTTTGTATTTTCTCCTCTACTTCCTATGAGGGCTTAAATACATTTTTGTGAGAATCGAGTTGGAAAAAGCAACTAAATTAGACCGCATCCGCGCGGACTACAACGTTCACTACTGGAGCCAAGGCTTCTACGGAATTGATGACCAAGGCGAGGTATACGTATCTCCTCGTAGTGACCGTGCACACCAAATCCCTTTCAGTGCGATTGTTAATGAGCTAGAAGCTAAGCAGTTGAATCTGCCTGTATTAGTGCGCTTCCCGCAAATCGTGCACCAGCGCGTGCATGGCATTTGCCAAGCTTTCAACCAAGCAATTGAAGAATACCAATATCCAAACAAATACCTGCTGGTATACCCAATTAAAGTAAACCAACAGCGTGAAGTGGTTGATGAAATCTTAGCGAGCCAAGCACAGCTAGAAAACAAACAGCTGGGCCTTGAAGCAGGCAGTAAACCAGAGTTATTGGCCGTATTGGCATTGGCTCAACAAGGCAGCTCCGTGATCGTGTGTAATGGCTACAAAGACCGTGAATACGTGCGTCTTGCACTGATCGGTGAAAAGCTAGGTCACAAAGTATTTATCGTACTAGAGAAGCTATCTGAGCTTGATCTGGTACTTGAAGAAGCAAAAAGCTTGGGCGTAACACCACGTCTTGGCTTGCGTATCCGCCTTGCATCTCAAGGCGCTGGTAAATGGCAAGCAAGCGGCGGTGAAAAATCGAAGTTTGGTCTATCGGCATCTCAAGTATTGAGCGTGATTGATCGTCTAAAACGCGAAGACAAGCTGGATACCATGCAATTGGTTCACTTCCACCTTGGCTCACAGATGGCGAACATCCGTGATGTACGTAATGGTGTAAATGAATCTGCACGTTTCTACTGTGAACTACGTGCCATGGGTGCAAACATTGATTACTTCGATGTTGGCGGTGGTTTAGCAGTAGACTATGACGGTACACGCAGCCAATCTTCGAACTCGATGAACTACGGTCTTGCAGAATACGCGCGTAACATCGTGAATACGGTCGGCGATGTATGTCAGCACTACGAACAACCGATGCCAGTGATTATCTCTGAATCAGGTCGTTCTCTGACTGCACACCACGCTGTATTGATTTCTAACGTTATTGGTACCGAAACATACCAACCGGAAGAAGTGTTCGAGCCGGCAGAAGACGCACCAATCTTGCTACAAAACATGTGGCGTAGCTGGGAAAACTTGCAGAATGGTACCGATGCGCGTGCATTAATTGAAATTTACAATGATACCCAAAGCGATTTGGCTGAGGTTCACTCACAATTCGCAACTGGCGTACTGAACCTTGAACAACGTGCGTGGGCAGAACAACTGTCGCTACGTATTTATTTCGAGTTAAGTCGTCAAATGAGTACCAAGAACCGTTTCCACCGTCCTATTTTGGATGAGTTGAGCGAACGTCTTGCGGACAAGTTCTTCGTGAACTTCTCTCTTTTCCAATCCCTGCCAGATGCATGGGGCATTGATCAGGTGTTCCCTGTTCTGCCACTTTCTGGCCTTGGCGATGTGGAAGAGCGTCGTGCGGTGATGTTGGACATCACTTGTGACTCCGATGGCGCGATTGACCACTATGTTGACGGTCAAGGCATTGAGAGCACGCTACCAGTACCAGCATGGAGCAACGACAAACCGTACCTAATGGGCTTCTTCCTAGTAGGCGCATACCAAGAGATCCTTGGTGACATGCACAACCTATTTGGTGACACCCACAGTGCAGTAGTCAATGTTGATGAAGACGGTCAATTCGAGATCAGCTACATCAACGAAGGTGATAGCGTAGAAGACATGATGCGCTACGTTCACATCGACGTAGATGCGATTCGTGACAATTACAAACAATTGGTTTCAGCGCGCGTTGAAGCCAGTGAACAAGAACAAATCCTAGCTGAACTGGAACAAGGTTTGGCGGGCTACACCTATTTAGAGGACTTCTGATATGAATGATTTGTTTACGAAAACCGATTATTCGCTTTACTCCAACTCTATGTCGTTTCTACGTCGACCGTACATCAAAAATCCAGTATCGGCAGACGCAGACGTTGTGGTGCTAGGGGTTCCTCTGGACATGGCGACTTCTGGTCGTCCTGGTGCGCGTATGGGGCCAGATGCTATCCGACGTGCGTCAGTAAACCTTGCTTGGGAAGGCAAGAAGTTCCCTTGGGACTTCAACGTATTTGATAAATTGAAAGTGATCGACGCAGGTGACCTTGTGTTCGATTGTGGTGACGCGGAAGATTTCACTTACCGCCTAGAAGCGGCAACAAGTGAGATTCTAAAGAGCGGTAAGACAATGCTAGGCTTGGGTGGTGACCACTTCATCACGCTACCAATCCTACGAGCTTACGCAAAACACCATGGTCAAATGGCACTGATTCACTTCGATGCGCACACGGACACTTACGCGAACGGCAGTTCTTACGACCACGGTACTATGTTCTACCACGCGCCAAAAGAAGGTCTGATTTCTGCGAAGAACTCAGTTCAAATTGGTATTCGTACTGAATATGAGCAACAAGATCACGGCTTCAATGTCATCAACGCGATGCAAGCAAACGACATGTCAGTAGAAGAGATTCTGGCAGAGATTCGTCGCACGGTTGCGGATAAGCCAGTGTATGTCACTTTTGACATCGACTGTCTGGATCCTGCGTTTGCACCAGGTACAGGTACGCCTGTTTGCGGTGGCTTGAACTCAGATAAAATTCTGAAGATCATTCGTGGTTTCGCTGGCATGAACATCGTGGGTATGGATGTGGTGGAAGTCTCTCCTCCTTACGACCACAGCGATGTAACAGCATTGGCTGGTGCGACCATCGCACTTGAGCTACTTTACGCCTACGCGTCAGGTCGCGAATAACGTAAATTTGTTCAAAGTCATCACGGTATTTAAAAGGGAGCTTCAGCTCCCTTTTTTGTGCTCTACTCCTTACAAAAAATGGATTAGTTTTTCTAATCCAAACCATAGATTTTTATCTTGCTCAACTTCACATTTTTTGATTGCTAAGTCGGCACTCAAGCTCTAATATCTCGCGCCTAGATTCCCTAATTACTTTGTTTATTTGGCTCTCCTATATGGAGCGCTAAGGCTTTTTACGTCTTAAATTTCTGGAGAGATACGCAAATGTCTGCCTCGTTTCCATTAGCGAAACTTACCTTTTTAATCGCAATTCTGACTGCCGTAGGTCAAATGACTCAAACGATGTACGTGCCTTCTATCGGTCATATGGCGGGTGAGTTCTTGGTATCAGCGTCTTCACTTCAAGCTGTGATGGCTTGTTACCTGATCCCTTACGGTTTATCACAATTTGTGTAC
This sequence comes from Vibrio rotiferianus, assembly GCF_002214395.1. NCBI lineage: Bacteria > Pseudomonadati > Pseudomonadota > Gammaproteobacteria > Vibrionales > Vibrionaceae > Vibrio > Vibrio rotiferianus. Next base: position 1,111,398 of record NZ_CP018311.1, on the reverse strand, counting down.
GGTACGCTTTCTGATCGTCTTGGTCGCAAACCAATCATCGTTGCAGGCTTGATCATCTACATTCTTGGTACCTTGGTGGCGTTGTTCGCTCATGAGTACGAATGGTTCCTAGCAGGTAGCTTTATCCAAGGTTTAGGTATCGGCTGTGGTGGTGCAATGTCTCGTACATTGACTCGTGACTGCTTTGAAGGCGCAGAACTGCACCGTGCAAACAGCTTGATCAGCATGTGTGTGATTTTCTCACCATTGATCGCGCCGGTATTGGGCGGCTACCTAACAGAAGCTTTCGGTTGGCGTTCAAGTTACCTGTTCCTAGCACTATTTGGTATCGCGGTAGTGATCACCATGATGACAAGCATGATGGAAACTTTGCCGAAAGAGCGTCGCAAACATGAATCTGTTGCGCAGAGCTACAAGTTCGTACTTTCAGACAAACGCTTCCAAGGTTTCTTATTGGTGTTGGTTGCTACCTTCGCAGGCGTTGCAGTATTTGAAGCGGCAGCAGGTGTACTACTGGGTGGTGTACTTGGTTTACCAGCAACCACAGTAAGCTTGCTGTTTGTCTTGCCGATTCCGGGTTACCTAGTTGGCGCAGGCTTATCTAGCTACATAGCACAACGTCGCTCTGAGCGCCGAGCCCTGAATGTAGGTCTAGTGGCTATCTTAGTTGGCTCTGCAGTCGTGTTAATTCCAGGTCTGTTTGGTCTAACAACGGCATTGACCCTGATTGGTGGTGCAACCATCTACTTCTTGGGTGCTGGCATTTTGTTCCCAGCAGCAACAACTGGTGCACTTTCACCATTCCCATACCATGCCGGTACGGGCGGTGCGATTTTGGGTGGCATGCAGAACCTAGGTGCGGGTATCGCGACGCTATTGGCTTCTTTCTTCCCAGCACAAGATCAAATGCCACTTGGTTGTTTGATGATGGCAATGTCGATCATCGCTATGCTTGGTCTACGTTGGGTTAATCGCAAGCACGACCATTCCAACGAAATGCCTTTGGCGATTTAGAATCGAGGTCTCATCCTCCCCACAATAAAGAGAAGGGACATGCTGAAAAGTGTGTTCCTTTTTTTGTTGTATATATCTTGTCCTTTGGATCCCATCCATCAGCAATTGCATTTAACATCCCACCTAATCTTTGCTAAAAAGAACAATTGCTTATACAAAAATTATTCGTTGGCCATTCGATATAAAAATATTCACTGGAAGAACACAAACGTACTTTTACTCACACTATAAATGAATGGCAAAGCGACACGAGAAGAGTACACAAAAAGGACACATAGATGCGTTTCACTTTAACCACGTTGGCCGTATCGGTCGCGCTAGTCACCGGATGCAGCAATCAAGGATTACCAACCATGAACCATTACTCCCAATCGCAACTCGTTGCTCAACAAACCCAAGCACCCGTTGCTAAAAAAGTCCCTCATGCAATGAATATTCATGGTGATACACGAGTCGATAACTACTACTGGATGCGTGATGATGAACGCCAAGATCCAGAAATCTTGCAACACCTTGAGCAAGAGAATCAGTACGCTGAAACCGTACTGAAACACACCGAAGCACTACAAGAACAGCTATTTGAAGAGATCAAAGGTCGCATTGCGAAAGATGACAATTCGGTTCCAGTTCGTAAAGGAAGTTACTACTACTCAAATGAAGTGACGGGCGACAACGAATACGAAGTACATCTGCGTGCAAAAGACTTTGCTGGTACAGATAAGCAAGTCATCTTGGATGTTAACGAACTGGCAAAAGAGCATGAGTTCTTCAGTATTGGCGGCCTATACGTAAGCCCAAATGAAAACATGCTGGCCTACGGTGAAGACACACTGAGTCGCCGTATTTACACCATCAAGATCAAAGACCTCACGACAGGCAAATATCTAAAAGATGAGATTGAAGGCGCATCAAGTGCAATTGCGTGGCAAAACGATAACCAAGCCTTCTACTACATCAAAAAAGACCCTCAAACACTGTTGGGTTATCAAGTTTATCGCCATGTATTGGGCACTCCTCAGACTAGCGATGAGCTAATCTACGAAGAAACCGACAGCGCTTACTACACCTTCTTAAGTAAGAGTAAAGACGGTCAGCAAGTTTACATTTGGCACTCAAGTACAGAGACAAGTGGCGTTTCTGTGATTGATGCCAACAATCCGAACGCTAAAGCCGAAGCTTTCTATCCTAGAGAGACTGGCATTGAATACAGCATCGCTAAACTAGGTGATTGGTATTACATCTACACTAACTACCAAGCCGTAAATTTCCGCTTGATGAAAGTAAAAACGGAAGAGATGCACGACCGCTCTAAATGGGTTGATGTCATTGCTGCCGACGATAACACTCAGCTTGTCGATTTCGACTTGTTCGACGACCACCTTGTCTACGAGCAACGCGCAAACGGTTTATCTACCGTTAAGGTTCGCCAACTATCGACGGGCGAAGAGTTCCCACTTGAATTTAATGACAGCGCGTTTGCGGCTTACCTAACAGGCAACTATGAATTAGATAACTCAAAAGTTCGCATCTATTACAGCAGCTTGACCACACCGGGAACTTACTATGATTTCGACCTGAACTCTGGTGAATCTGAAATCATGAAGCAAACGCCAGTACTGGGTGATTTTGATGCCGATAACTATCAATCAGAGCGTATCATGGTTACTGCTCGTGATGGTAAGCAAGTGCCAGTCTCATTGGTTTACCGCAAAGACCTCTTTAAGAAAGACGGCACCAACCCAATCTACCAATACGGTTACGGCTCTTACGGTTCCACCATCGAGCCAACGTTCCGCTCAACTCGCCTGAGCCTACTTGATCGCGGTTTCGTGTACGCAATCGCTCATATTCGTGGCTCAGAAATGCTTGGCCGTCCTTGGTATGAAGATGGTAAAAAGCTAACGAAGCAGAATACCTTCAATGACTTCATCGATGTGACTAAGGGACTTGTAGAAGAAGGCTACGGGGCAGAAGATAAAGTATTTGCGGTTGGTGGCTCTGCGGGCGGTCTACTGATGGGCGCCATCATCAACCAAGCACCAGAGCTTTACCGTGGTATTGGTGCGCATGTGCCTTTTGTCGACGTTGTAACAACTATGCTGGATGAGTCGATTCCTCTCACCACCAACGAATACGATGAATGGGGTAACCCGAACGACAAAACCTACTACGATTACATGCTGAGCTACTCACCATACGATAATGTGAAAGCTCAGAAGTACCCGAACATGTTGGTGACAACAGGTTTGCATGACTCACAGGTGCAATACTTTGAGCCGATGAAGTGGATCGCTAAACTTCGTGAAATGAAGACCGATGACAATGTACTGCTGTTCAAAACTGATATGGAAGCAGGTCATGGTGGCGCATCTGGTCGATTTAAGCGATTGAAAGAAGACGCATTAGAATACGCATTCTTCTTAGATTTACTAGAAACGAAATAGTACCAGCGTAAATAGCAGTACTCACAAAATTCAATGCCCGCTTAATGCGGGCATTTTTAATCCAAACACAAGCTATGTCATCCTTTCGAGCTTAACAGAAAGAAAAACGCCTACTCACAACGAGTAGGCGTTAACACAATAAATGTGTTTAGGCAGTAGAAACTGTCCTATTGGTTAGAAGTAGTAACGAGCACCAAGTGACCATTCGTCATCAGATTTATCGTCGCCCATGTGCGTTCTAAAACCAGCGAAAGTTTTCAGCTTCGAAGTCACAGAGTACTCGACTTGAGGAGCTAAAACATCGCGGTTAGGGTTTAACACATTGTCATCGCGATCAACATTTTCATAGTAAAGGATAAAGTTAAGGCCATTATCTAGACCATATGCTAGAAGACCTGAGATTTGATCTGAGTCCGTCATACCATACAAGTTCTCGTTCAAACCATATACACCCGCCACATAAATACCTTTGCCATAAGAACCATAGCTTGCAGCAATAGCTGTCGAGGTTAGTTTTTCCGAATCAACATCACCACCTGTATATGCAAGACCGACATTGAAATCTGAGAAGCTTAAACTTGCTGCAATCTGGCCACGATCATCAAACTGAGAACCTCCAGCTTTAGTTTCACCTTGCCAACCAACGCCAAAGTACAACGACATATCATTACCAAAATCGAAGTTGTTTGAATAACTTAGCATTTTGTTTGCACGGCCCGTACCAATCGAACGCCATGAACCCGAACGACCGCCATCGTAAAGAAAATCGTTTGCATATTTAATTGGGATATCCGTTAAACTTGCAACACTGTAGTAAGGAGACCATTGCGTGCCTACGGTCACTTTACCCATTTCGCTGTGTAAAGCTAAGTAACCTAAACGGGTTGAAAATGTTGTATCACCACCGTCAACAAGGTTGGTTTGCCATTCTCCTTTTGCTTCTACAGTTAGGCCATTCCCCAAATCTTGTTTACCGACAATATTGATACGAGGAGATACTTCTCCGACTTCTACATTGTCGCCGTTATCACCAATATCAGTGGTAAAGTGACCACCAATCGACATTGATGTGCCATCGCTGTTGTAAACTTCTGCTGCGAAAGCTTGAGAACCACATGCTAGTGCCGCCACTGCAACGGCTAGAGTTTTCATTTTCATTGTTAACATCCGTATAGTTGTTTGTACTGGTTCGTCCCGACAGCAAAATCAGCAACCAGATCGCAACGAACAGATAACAAAGTAGTAATGAAACATAAATGAAACAAATGCTTTCTTATGCAATTGGTGGTATTTGTGGTTAATTCTTAAGCAAGATCACATAAAAAAAGGGAACTTTTCAGTTCCCTTCATAATTTGTGTGGAGTTTTGCGTGTTACAACTGCCAGCGTGCGAGTGGCTTCTCAGTTTTGATACCTTCGCTTCCCCAACGGTCAATAACGTCAATTTGCAGTATGCGATCCTGTGATACTAATGAAATCAGTGTTTTTGACGGACGCTTATCTGTGATCAACCACAGAGTTTTATCTTCCTCAAATTGAGCTTTTAAAGATAGTTTCTCTTTGTCAGTCCATTCCAATTCAGGTTTGAATTGACGATCGACAACAAACAATTGATTACCTGATGCGAAATCTTCTAACGATTTTCCCAACAATACCACCGAATCGATCTCTTTTCCGAAAATGACTTCTTGTTGTTGATTAATAAGCTCTCGTACATTCAACATCAATGCTTGTTGGTTCTTCTCAATTCGCTCTTGATATTGAGGGTATATTTTTTGCAGATCCTCACCGACAATCGCAGCCATCCGAATCAAGTTGGTCGGGTTCATCCAGGCAAATTTAGACGTTTCGCCGTTTTCTAGTTTCAACGCCGCAACCCCTTGCGCCCTTGGAGAAATAGCTTGGGAAGCATCAATCTCAATTAGGCGAACATTCCCCTGACGAGCGTAAACAAAGGTAGGATCTTGATGCCAAATAGCCCCCAACGTGATCGCCACCGTTGCATCCTGTCCCGCTTTAATCACTTGTTGCTGACCCTTGCTCCCAAACCAGTTAACTAAACGCTCAATACCATATCGCTTAGGTGGTAAGTAACTGGTTTCAATGCCTGTGCCTTGCATCAACTGCTGTGACAGCATGTAAGTGACAGGGGTACTGGTGAGAATGTCTTTAGCAACAGTAAGTGGCGTATATGCACTCGCTGCTATTATGCCCAACCCGATGATTAGCTTTTTCGTATTCATATTTAGATACCTGACTAGGCTTTACGTACGATGCGGTACATCGTTGCGGTTAAGAAGAAAATGGCAGAAACGATAATGATCGAAGCGCCAGATGGCACCGGAAGTTCCAACTCCATCGGTAAGACCGTCCCCACCAAGCACGCGATGGTTGCGAGTAAGGACGAGAGCAACACAAAGCTACCCATTCGCTTAGTGAGTAGACGTGCTGTAGCCCCTGGGATAAGTAGCAACGCACCCACTAACACGGCACCAATGATCTTCACTGCTGCAATGGTGACAAGCGTGATCATCATAACGAATAGGTAGTCGTAGAAGCTGGTGTTAAAGCCTCGAACACGAGCAATATCTGGGCTGATGCAAGTCAACAAAATGCGGTTAAATGTCGGGATCAGCAGTAATAAAATGATCAAGCAACTCACCGCCAAAATCGTAATATCTCTGTCTGTCACCGTCAGGATTGAGCCAAACAGAACGTTCTCTAACATGTGGATATTGATTTTTCGTGCCACATACATCAGCAAGGCAGCACCAACTGCCAAAGCCAGCGCGAGGAATACCCCGACGAGTGTATCGTATGGAACATTGGTTCGATTTCGCACGAAATGCAGCAATAAAGCGAAGATCATGCAGAAACTAAACAGTCCAATAAATGGATTTTCTGGTGGCTCGCCCAGCAACACACCAATCGCAATACCAGTCAGAGCTGCGTGACCGACGGCTTCAGAAAAGAACGCCAAACGCTTAGCAATCACTAAAGTGCCCAAACCGCCCAACAAAGGCCCCAGAATTAACGCAGCGACAATCGCGTTAACCATAAACGCATAAGCAAAACTGTCGCTTAGCCAACCCGCTTCAACGCCATGCAGAGCCAGTTCTCTCAACCAATCCATTATGCAGCCTCCACTTTCGCAGTGTAGTGCTTAAACAGCGATTCGATGCGTTCTGGACTCAATACTTCTGAGTGGTGCCCTGAGGCCACAATTTGACGATTCACAACATGAACTTGGGCATCCAAACGACGCACTGCTGTCACATCATGATGTACAGCAAGAACCGTCTTCCCTTCTGCGACCACTTCATGAATCAAACCCTCTAGGTAACGAACCCCTTGCTCATCCATGCCTGTTGTTGGCTCATCTAGGACAAGTAAACTTGGGTCGTCTAGCAAAGCTTGAGCAAACAATACCCGCTGTTGTTCACCACCTGATAGTTGTCCCATGCGACGGTCACTGCGCGCTGCCATCCCCACACGCTCTAACTGAGCCAGTGCTTGTTGAGTTTGCTTAGACTTACGTCGCCAAAACAGCGGAACGCGTGTTTGATTCAGCAATACAAAGTCCATGACTGTAAGTGGCAGACTGGCTTCAAACATAGCCTTTTGAGGCACATAACCAATTTTACCTGCTTGTTGCGTCTGCTTTGGATCTGGCCAATGAACCGAGATATCACCCGTAAAAGGCGTTAGGCCCAACACTGAACGCAACAGGGACGTCTTACCACCACCGTTAGGGCCCATAATGACGTGGCATTGTCCCGCCTCGAACTGGGTTTGAATACCTTGCAGAATGAGGTTGTCACCATATTTCAGGCCTACCCCGTTAAGAGAAATAAAAGGACCTGGCATCACGCTTTCTCCTGCGCGTGTTTGCTTGCGACGAACTTCATTGCTTCAATAAGCGTTGCGACGTTTTCACGCATTTCAACTTCAACCTTATTGGCTTCGTACTCGCCATGGGTCATATGAGAAAAACGGTAAAGCTGTACACCTGTCGCTTCTTCGATCGTATCGACAAAGCGGTTAGGCATATTGAGTTCGTAAAACAGCACGTCAATACCGGATTGACGAATCTTCTCGATGGTTTCTTGAAGTTGGCTAGCACTTGGCTCAACACCGTGTGCTGGTTCAATCACCGCTGCAACATCGACACCGAACTCCTGCAAAATATAACCGTAAGCATTGTGCGTGGTCGCAACCTTCATGCCCGCCGTATCTAACTGCCCAAGTGACAACATGGCATCACGCTTTAGAAGGCGAAACGCTTTGGCGTACTTCCGTGCATTTTTACGGTAAAAAGCAGCATTTTCAGGGTCAAGTTTGCTCAGCTCACTCGCAATGGTGTAAACCTTTTGAATCGTAGTCGATAGGCCAACAAACGTATGTGGATTCACCGCGCCTTTGCCGACTGATTGCCCCATTGCTGGTAACAGCGGTACTTCTTTGTTTGCTTCTATCACCACTAGATCATCACGTTGAGCCGCTTGGATCACTTTTAGTGCAAAATCGTCATGGCCAATCCCATTCACGACAATCACATCCATTTGGTTCAAACGCTTAAGATCATTCGGTTGCGGCAAGTAGTTATGAGGATTAAAGCCCGCATCGACCAAAGGAATGATCTCCGCTTTATCTCCGACCACCGCTTTGACATAGCTGTAGTAAGGCTGCAAGGTAATACCTATGTTCAGCTTCTCTGCGAAGGTTGAAGTGGATACGGCCAGTAATGTACATGCCGTTAGAATTCGACGTAAGAAGGCGCGTTTCTTGATAGTTGTTATCATATTGATGGTTACTTATTGAACGTGATGGCTTGTTGATCGCAATATTGATGGTTCATAACGACTTAGTGGGCATGCGTAGCAGTAGATGAAGGCATTAAGACAACCTGATACCAGCCATTTTGCTTTCGCTCGTCTTGCTGGATAAGGTGACTCAATTGCCCCAGTGACTCTGATGCAGAGAGCCAAATATCGGCTTGCTCATGACGACTATCTAGGAGCATCGAAGCCGAGCCCTTTTCACCTTGTCTCACACCAATGTAAAGACCCGTATCCAGCTTTTGCCACTGATGAGAGCCTTTGCGCTGCCAGCTTTGGTCTTTAACAAATGGAGCAACCCAAAATTCTTCCAGCTCACTGATTTCTGGCCATTGGCCTTCATCAATATGAAGATCACGGATTTCCTCATGAGCAAGTTTGAGCTCAGCAATCATGGCAAGTTCTTCTTGTTCAAGATCGGTAATCAATACTTGATGTGCGAGTGCTTCAGTATGTTCTGACTCGGTTTGATGATAAGGCAGCAAAAGCGTTGATATAGCGAGAATGCCAGCAATGGTCAGAGCAACCCATTTGCCTTCACGACTGCCATTATCTGGGCGAACTTTCTGCGTAATCATTTCTCTTTTAACTCAACCACATCCACTTCTACTGGGTTTTCATGACCAGCATCGAAGACAAGGTAGAAGTCCGTTTGAGGATGAGTAAATTCAGCAATCGAACGCTTGTCTGTAGTTACTTTGGCAATCAAGTTGTCATCGTAATCGTACATCTCAACATCGTAATCCACTGCAGTTGAACCATCAGAGTAGCCCGCTTCGCAGATCACTTTTTCTTGTTCTAGATGGCAACTCATCAATGGAAAATGCGCCGCTGCTTGAAAGGAAATAAAACCAGCAAAAATAGCTGAGACTTTAAGAATTGAAAGGTTTTTCATGGTGTATCCAAAATGGCTCAGTGTTTCACTGAGCCAAGCTTTGATTAGTTAAGTTGCGTTTCAAAAGTCAGGTGAACATTCGCACTGGCTTTATCTGCTAGTGGGTCATTTTTCAGCTCACCTTTGTAGTTGGCTTTCATTAGGTAACGGCCCGCCACTTCCGGCGTGAACGTAATTTTGCCGTCTTTATCACTCACTACATCGATTTGCTCTTGATGGTTGCGGTAAAGCGTACCTTCACGAGTAATTTCCGCAGTCACACCTTGTTGAGATTCTCCATTGAAGAAAAATTGGAAGATCACTTCTTCACCTTCAATGATGTCTGAAGGGTGCGTAAGCGGCTTCATCTCAAGCAATTTGCCTTCAATTTCCAATGCTTTTTCTGTTGGCATGCCCACTGTTACGTAGCTTTCTGCGCGGGTGTAGCTTAGCTGAGTCACCACATCACGCGCTTTTTCCGGAATAACGCTCGCACGGTCAGCTTTACTCGCTTTTGCCCATTTAACCGTGTCACGACGGCCTGCTTTGTATTGGGTGTAATAGCTAGGTTGATTGTTGATCGCGACCTTGTGTGTGCCTTCCTCTTCGAAATAGAAGTCAAACATCGAGCGGCGTTTGCCACGCACAACAAAGTTAGGACGCTCAGAACGACCATCCGGCATGATCACAAACGCTTGCTCACTGCCTGCTGGTTTATCAAAAACAAACGTCCCGTGAGATGCGGTCACATCGAACGTGAGCCAATCACCACCTTCTTTCGATACAGTGAAATGAGAAGGTAGAACCCAACGTGGGTGCGCTTGTGCCGTTGTCACCGCAGCTAAACCCATCGCCATTACGCTTGCTAGTGCCACCGCTTTCATTTTGGTTTTCATTATTATTCCTTCTCTATCACTTAACTTGGTAATTGACGGTGATTACACCCGTCTCTTCCGTTGGTTTTATTTGGTAGCGCACTTCACTGTCCGCTAACTGCATTTTTTGACGTAAATAATTGCGGCCACCGTGTTCACGTACCACTTCTACGTGCAGCGTGTAGTTACCTTGTTTGAGTCGTTGGCCATCATCATTAGTACCATCCCAAACGAATCGGTATTGGCCCGCTGGACGGGTGGCTGACGTTACAGCATCGACGAGTTCACGATCATAGCGACCCACTTTGCGCCACCAGCTACGAAGGTCTTTTAACCACTCATCTTTACCGACCCAAAGTTGAATGGTTTTGACTGGTTTACGCTTTTCATCTTCGATCCACACTGCGACATAAGGTCTTGCATACATCGAGGTATCAATCTTTGGTAACTCAAACTCAAAGTCGACTTTGGCGTTATCAGGAAAAGGAGCAGCCAATAGAGGCAAAGGTGCTAAGGCAGCAATCAAAGCTACTTTGCAAAAGGAGTTGTGACGAAAGAATCGACCTTTGTTTAACATCGGGTTTTCTCTGAATAGGCCGCTATGGCACAGCAGCAAAATAAATAATAAGTGACAACACAGTGCCAAAAGACATCCACTGCATTGAGGTTCTAAAAGTCTTTTTCTTTGGAAGTAGCAGACACACACCAGTCAAAACAAAAAAGACCATCAGCAAAGCCGTGATGTCAATAAACCACTTCCAAACATCTCCGCTATTGCGACCTTTATGTAGATCGTTTAATAGTGCGACAATGCCGTAATTGGTGGTTTCTACTTCAGCTTCACCGGTCGTCATGTCAACGAATACCGTCGCGTTGTAACCTGGGCCTTTGAAATCCAAAGAAAGCTCACCAATGAGCAGCTCGCCGTCCTCAACCTCGGTGTACACATCAAGTGCTGATGGCGTGCCTCGTAAGTCTGTTTCTTGGGTGAGGAAACTCAGTAGTGCTGCTCGATTAGGTTGAAAACTTCCCTCGTTAGCAAAGAGTTGTGCATTTGGAATGGTCAGCGTGTGTTGCTGAATGATGGGTTCACTGCGCTCGAACAGTTCTGGGCGATTTAGTGTGATGCCAGTTAACGCAAAGAACAGCGTCACCAATAAAAGAGCCATAGAAATGTAAATGTGCAGACGGCGTGCCCAAGTTTGCACACCTTTGCTTTTGAGCAACATAGGAAACAATCATCACCAATAAATGAGGGCTTAATTTAGGTGATAATCATTCGTATTGGCATTTAATTTACATTGTTTACGTTTAGAGTAAACGTCAGGCTCCCGCTAAAAACAACGGGAGCAGATAAAGAGAAGTTTATCGAGCTAAAATGGGATAAGTGAAGAACACCAAATGGCAGAAGTTAAATAAGAAATGGGCTAACACCGCGCACCATAAACGGCCAGTGAAATGAAATACCAGTCCGTAGCCCAGTCCCGCCAACGTTGCGAATACAATAAGTAGAGGACCACCAGCAAAGTGAGCCAGGCCGAACAAGATGCTAGCGATGACCAAACCTAGTCGCCAATCAAAACGGCGCGAAAATGATTGCTGTACAAACCCTCGGAACAGCGCTTCTTCAGCCACACAAGTGAGTATTAGGTTGTTCAACGCAAATAGCCACCACCATGATGGCAGACTCAACTCCGGCTTTAATGCACCAAGCATAGCGGCAATAGGCAGCAGCGAAAGCAGCAGAATCATCACCGGCAATGCAGGCTTTACTCTGCCTTTAGCCTCTCCGCCCAGCAAAAAAGGATAAGCGAGAAAGAGAGCAAAGAGAGCCAGCGGCTTGTCTAAATTCAGATACATCGAGAAAGGTGCGCTCAGTGGACCTGCCGTCACTTTGTCAAGAACTTGCAGATTATTGAAACCCGGAATGACATGCACAAAGAGCATGACACACCAAATGATCACAACACTCCAGCCCAAATAATAAACGGGCTTCGTTTTTTGGTTCGACGCCAACATGGGCAGTCGATACGCAACACCCAAAACCACCAAAGTACTTACGAATGCGGTGAGCTCTATCCGACCGATAAACAGAGCACTCAGCAAAGTGAGTCCAAGTAAAACCAGAGCAACCACCTTTTGCCGAAAAAACACCGCACCTATCGCTAGAATAAGTGGGCCCCATAGCCAGATAGCTGAATCGAGATTCATAGTACTGTCCTTATAAGAAAAACTGACGTTCCAGTCTTAACGCTGAATGGAGGTAATATAACGTTATGATATTTAAAAACAGATCGAACCAGATTCACTGTTTACAAACAAAAAGACCCGAGAGTTATCCCGGGTCTTTCGAGCACCAATACGTGCCTATTTACAATTGGACTTAGCTATTCTGGCTCGCTTTTGCTTTGCGCAGTTGAGACAAGTATTTCACCCAACTCTCTGCTTGAGTTGATGGCTCAATCTCGTTCGCACGCTTGGCATTCGCTAGCGCATCTTCTAGACGTTTCAGCTTATAGTAAGCACGAGTCTTCACTAATGCCACATCAGCTTTACGCCCAGAAACCTCGTCCAAGGCAACTAGCGCGTCTTTGTATTGACCTTCTTGAACAAGCAGTTGAGACAAGTTCCAGTAATATTGACGGTCCAACTTTGCAGCCACGCGCCAACTTGCAATCGACTTATCCCATTCCTTGGCCATCTGCCAGTACGTTGCTTGTTGTGCTTTCAGTTTGCTGTCTGAGTTTATGTCATTCAGCTCACCTAATATTTGTGCAGCTCGCTCTGGAATACCACGCTTGCCATAAAGCTGAGCAAGAAGTCTTAAGTCATCTTGGTTCAACGCGACGCCTTGTAATTTAGCAAGAGCGAGAGAATCCAGTGCACGCTTGTCATCATCAACACGTAAATACAGAGCAACAAGCTGTCGCCACCATTCCACACGCTCAGGCTCAATCGCAATCAGGCGTTTAATCGTAACAATGGCAGGTTTCCACTTTTTCAGCTCAAGCTCTGCAGACAATTTGATCGACAGAGGCGCCATCTCATCTGGATGGCCCAATTTCTCATAACGAGCCATTGCAGAGAGCACTTTGTTCCATTGACTCAACTGATAGTGAGACTGCGCGATGCGCAACCAAATATCGTGCGCTTTTTGAGTCTTTGGCACCGATTTGCTCAAGTCGTAGTAGTGAGGCAGAGCTTTAGAAAACTGCTGCTCATTTAACAGCATATCCGCTAACATTTTCCGTGTTTGCCAAGCTTGCTCGTCATTCAAAAGATCGCTATTTACTGCGACCTCCAATTGTTTGATAGCAGGCTTAACTTGCTCATTCTGCCAGTAGAAAATACCCAGCATGCGAGCAACAAACGCTTGATCATACTCACGAGATAAGTCGAGACCTTCGAGCGTGGAAATGGCTTCTTGCAGCTTTTCTTCTTGCGCCAGGTTGTGAGCACGTTGAACACGAGTCGCCGTGTACTGACTCAGTTCATTCGCGACAGTGGTAAAAGCGCTCAGGCTTAATACCGCTCCGATTAAGAATTGCTTCATCATTTAGCTAACTTGAACTCCACTCTTCTGGTTTGCCCAAAGCGCTCGACCGCTACACCATTTTCAACCTTCGGCTGATACTTCGACTTTTTCAATGCACGAATGGCTTCTTTCTCGAACATTCTCTTAGGTTTAGCATCTATCACTTCAATGTCTTTAGGACGACCTGTCGCATCAATAGTAAAGCGCATCGTCACGTAGCCTTCGATCTTCCGCTTAACCGCTTTACTTGGGTAACGAGGCTCTGGGCTGTAAAGCATTATCGCCTGTTGGTTGCCCATGCTGCCTTTTAAGTTCGGCGCACTGATCGCGATACCATCCAGTGCGGTATTCAAACCCAATGCGCTGATTGGCGTGACTTGGCTTATGGGCTCTACTTGAGTTTCCGCTTGAGACACGTCCATCGGCTCTGGCGATTCTGGTGGTTCAGGCTGCTCAGGTACAGAGCGTTGACGACGTTGAACATCAGCATCATTCTCTACCATCACCATATCAAAGCGCACCGCCTCCGAAGGTTTAGGTGCACGTTGATTGCCCTTATCGACCATCCACGCCATAAAGCTAAACAAGCTCACCGCGATCAAAACTGATGCTGGTAGCGCGAGTAATAGCCTTTTCATTAAGGTTTCTCCGCCGCCAAAGCAATGTTCTTCACACCAGCGCCCTTCGCCGCATCCATGACTTTCACAACCGTACCATTGTAAGCATGCTCATCAGCTTGAATCACAAGAGATGCATCTGGCTGCTCAAGCAATAGGTGCTCAATGGTGGCTTCCACACGCTCGATATCCACCAAACGTTTATCGATGTACACATCATTTGCAGCAGTTACCGCAATAAAAATGCCCGCATCTTTTTGGCTAACGACATTCGATGCTTGAGGGCGATTCACTTCTACACCAGACTCACGCACAAATGAGCTAGTCACAATAAAGAAGATCAACATGATGAAGACAATATCCAGCATCGAGGTTAAGTCGATCTGTGCTTCATCCTGTCGATTGGTTCTACGTCCGAGTCTCACTTCTGACTCCTTAAAGATTGTTCTAACTGGAGGGCTTTGCGTTCACACACTTTACTTAAGCGCGCATGCACAAACATGCCCGCAAGTGCTGCGACCATACCTGCCATGGTTGGCAACGTCGCAAGTGAAATACCAGAAGCCATCAATTTTGGATTGCTGCTACCTTGTGTGGCCATCACATCAAAAACCGTAATCATACCTGTTACCGTTCCTAATAGACCTAGCATTGGACAAATGGCCACAAGGACTTTAATCGTTGATAGGTTTTGACGCAGTTCAATGTGCGCTTTAGCTATCCATCCTTCGCGGATTTGATGCGCGTACCAAGAGTGATGATCGGCTCTTGCTAACCACTGCGCACAAAGCTGTTTCTTCACCTTTGGAAATTCCATTGTTAGGTAAAGAACACGCTCCATAACCAGTAACCAGCACACCGCAACTACGGCTGCCAACCACCATAGGATTTGGCCACCTTGCTGCATAAAGCGCATCAAGGTTGAGGCCCAATCCTCACTGATCAAACCCAATGTGTTGAGTAGGATCTGCTCCATTACGCTGCGTTCTCCGCTACTGTATTCGGTGCTTTTTGGCCTTTTGGCATATCACGCTCAGCTTGTTCTGCCACAAGGCCAATGCCTTGCTTCTCAAGAATATTGCGAATGTTCTCTGCTTGAGAGCTTAATACGTTGTGTGCCAGAAGCAGCGGCATTGCTGCAACGAGACCAAGTACAGTGGTCACCAATGCCATTGAGATACCACCAGCCATCACTTTCGGGTCACCGTTACCAAACTGAGTGATCACTTGGAACGTTTCGATCATGCCTGTTACTGTACCCAGTAGACCAAGCATCGGCGCCAGAGCCGCAAGCAGTTTCAGCATTGATAGGCCTTTCTCAAGGTGCGTTTGCTCATCCACGACAGCTTCTAGTAGACGAAGCTCAAGCGCTTCTACACTGCGGTGCTTGTCTTTGTGGTAAACCGCTAAGATACGACCGAGTGGGTTATCTTCTGGTTGAGCTGGATTCTTAAGCTGTTTGGCGATTTTCTGACGAGCAATCATTAGTGACACACCGCGAACCAACGCGATGATCAAACCAATCACTAACAAGCCAAGAATGATCTTACCAACCACACCACCTGCGTTCAGGCGATCGGCCATGGTTGGTGAATTTGCTAATTGCTCAAGTAGAATGCCACGAGATGGGTCAATCACTACGGCATCGATTTCACCAGCCTTTACGCTGCTTGCCGTTGGACCATTTTCTGGTTGGCGGAGATAGCTAACTGCATCACCGCGTTGACCATTCCATTTTACGTAACCCGCATCGTTCAACAGCGCCATTGAGCCAAGGCGGACACCATCAACGGTTTGCTCACGCCCTTCACCATCAAGCAATGAGAAGGACACGTTCGCTATCTCGCCACTTGCTTTGACTTGCTCTTCCATACTGCGCCACATTGCTTGAAGCTGTGGCAATGTTGGTAGTGATTTAGCGGCAACAATGTCGGCGATATTTTGCTGGTAAGAGTTTGCGTCTACACCAGTAACAGAGTGCTTAAGTTCTGCTTCCAGTTCTTTTGCATTTTGGCGAACCACACCAAACAACTCACCTAAGCTGCCTGTTTCAAGGCGCAGTTTTTCTTCTAGCTGTGCAAGCTCTGCTTCATTTTCACTGAACGTCACGCCAAGCGTGTCAGCTTCTGCCTGTAACGCTACACGCTCTGCTACAAGCTTGTTTTTCATTGCTTGCAGCTCTTGTTGAGTTTGCTTAAAGCCAGACTCACGAGCCACGTTGTGTGACTGCTGTTGGCGGTTCTCTTGCTGTGCTTTCTGCAGCAAAGTATCGCTTGCAAATGTGGTGTGCGGTAGAAGCGCAGCGCTAGAAATCAATGCGACTGATAGCCATTTCTTCATCATTTATTTGCCCTCCGCAACGTTTAGAGACACAGGCAAAGTAAGCATGCTCGGTGCTATCTGTTTGTTCGCCATAGCAAATGCGTTATCGAGTTCTGCTTTCTGTTCCGTAGCAACGGCTTGCCATGCTTTTTGTTGCTGAGACCAACTCCAGAAATGCTCACCAGACAGGCTGCGCGCAATAAGTGACACACGGCCTAAGTAGAGAATATCGGCTTCAACTTGGTCGTTGCTGTCCAAAGCGATCTTACCTTGGTAAACACCGATCTTAGTGCCGTAGTCCATTTCAATTTGGTACGCTTCTAGAATTCGACGGAATTTTTCAGCATCCGCGACGTCAGCTCGGGTCATCATGGCATCAAGTTTTTCAATACGCTCTTCACGCTGTGCTTTGCGGATAGGTTTATCATTCGCCACAATCGTTTTAAGGCCATCGAGCATGTGGTACATCAAAGGCACTACGCCTTGACGAGTCTGAGCGATCTGCTCAATTTGCTCATTCAAACTTGCGACTTCGTCATTCTGACTGTCGACAAGATTTGACAGGTGATCACGATAAATCTTCAAGTTGCTGACTTCTTCTTGTAGCTGCTCAATTTCAGCTTCTAGAGACAAAGACTTCTCTGCACTTGCATCAATGCGCTTTTGGCTCACTGCCGACGCTTGGTTTGTTTTACTCTGCACTGCTTGTGCATCGTTAAGATTTTCCGCGTGAACGGGAATCAAAACCGATGAGATCAACAGAGCGATACTTGATTTCATTAGATTCATACGAGTTATATTTCTGTTTTCCAAAAACGACTAAAGGGGAAGACTCTTCTTCCCCTTTAAAAATCAGATTGTTATCAGTATTTGAACTGGATTGTCGCCATGTAGTTTCGACCCTCACCTATCACTACATTACTCGCTCCCGCTTGATTACCATTTGTGCTACCACCACCTGCTAAGTAGTCAGTATCGAATAGGTTTTCCACGTTGAATCGAGTTACTATGTCCAACTTCTCATCATACTTGTGTGTGTATGACACGCCCATATCAATACGTGCATACCCATCTTTCTTAAATGTGTTCGCCGCGTCGCCGTAGCGTTCACCTTCATAAATCAATCCCAGGTTTACGTTGGTGTTATTCTGAACTTTGTAGCTCGACCAAACACTTGCTGAAAACTCTGGAACGTCTGCCGGACGGTTGCCTTGGTAGTACTTACTTCTGGTCAATTCTGCGTCCAAGTACATTGCAGAAGCAGTCAGAGATAGCTCATCAGTAACGAAACCTTGCGCTAGGATCTCCGCACCTCGGTGCACTTGCTCACCATCTTGCGTCGCTAGTTCCATGCCAGGATTGTTTGGATCGTTAACATCTATTCGAACATTTTCCAAAGTAATGTCAAACAACGCACCAGTTAGGTATAAACGCTCATCAAACAGTTCCCATTTAGTACCTACTTCGTAAGAAATACCGCGCTCAGCTTCTAGCTCCTCACCATCATTGGTAAAGTCAGTATCACTCACCGCACCTTGTGGCATAAAGCTTTCAGAGTACTGGACATAGATTGAACCGTTGCTCGCAGGATGAAAGATAACGCCCAGCTTTGGTGATACTTGGCTCTCAGTTAATGTATCACTACGCTTTTCATCGTAACGAACACCCGCTAGTACTTGCCAATAATCGTTGATTGTCATCATGTTTTGCGCGTAGATACCCCAAGTATCATATTCGCTGGTCGGCCACTTTTTAGAGCTTGTTGGCTCTGGCTTAACAACGGTTTCGCCCGCAGGGACGTATGCTTGGTCATGGAAAGCCATAAAACGGTCGTAGCTGTAATCTAGATAGTTTGCGCCAACTAAAAGCGTGTTTTCTGTGCCAAATAGTGAAAAATCTGTCGTCACATCTACGTACGCAGTATCAAATACCCAGTTATCAGAACGCTCGTTACCTTTGTGCTTAACCGTACCGTCTTTTTCGTACATATCGAATTTCGGGTAAGACTCCACATCAAAACGTTTGAAATCTTGACGGTTATAACCCGCTTTCACATTTACGTTATCTGTAACTTGCGCGTTAATGTCGATACCGTAGTTTTCTACATCGTTATCGATCTTCGACCATTGTGCATCCCAAATATACTTGTCTCCAAGCACAGGCTTACCGTCTACGATGTAAGCACCTGAATCCACACTGCCTTCATCTTTGGTACGGTCATAATGTGCAGAAACCATCACGTTTTCAGTGATGTCGTACTCCACAACTAAACCACCAACAGCACGGTCCGTTTCTGGCTCGGTACCGTCACCGTATTCGCGCCATGAGCCGTAGCTTTCTTTTGCAAGAATGGCGCGAGCACGTAGCGTCTCTTCTTCATTCAATGCACCACTCACGTCTAGTACTGTACGAGAATGATCGTTTGAACCGATATCTTGGCTCAAGCTTGCTTGCGTTTCTGTTGTTGGCTTCTTCGAGACCATGTTCACAAGGCCACCCGGCTCAGACTTACCGTAAAGTAGGCCTGAAGGACCCTTAAGAACTTCAACTCGCTCTAAAAGCTCAATTGGTTGACGGTAGTGAGACCAGTGCTGACGACCATCGCGTAGGAAGCCATCTGAGCTGCTTAGTTCAAAACCACGTAGTGAGAAGCGCTCACGGTTACGGCTTGTACCGCCCGCACTAACACTCGCGTCATTTTGTAGAACTTCACCTAGTGTGCTTGCACGTTGCTCATCGATTACTGCTTCATCAATAACAGCAACTTGCCCTGGAGTTTCCAGTTGCGTCATTTCCATACGCATTGCTGTTGTGTTGGTATCCGCTTTGTAACCAAATTCACGGCCTTCAACTACGAGGTGTTCATCTGTTGTTTGAACTTCTGCCACTGCAGGCGCTGCTAACACCGCACCGATCACTAATGCCAATTGGCTCTTAGTAAACATATCCTTTCACTCCGACTATTTTCGGGTCGCATCTTAAACAACGCGATTCCCTTTTAATTATTTCGGCAGTGAATATAAATGACAACCATTACCATTTGCATTAAATTTACATTCTTTGCATTCGTAAAGGTTTGTAAAGAGGTCGTGTTCAATTTGCTTCGTGAACTAGATGTAAATCACATTTTTCCCTTTACTATGATTTAGCCTACTGTCTGAACAGCAAGGTAACTGCAAGTCCACCTTCAGGGCGATTAGATGCAATGACTTTGCCCCCCATCATTCTCATCGACTCTTTTACTATCGCTAGCCCTAGGCCATAACCACCGAGCTTTTTGTCGCGAGATGCATCTAAGCGGGTAAATGGGTCAAATATATCTGACAGTTTATCTATTGGGATACCAGGACCATCATCAGAAATGGTCACCGCCAAATAACTATGCTTATCGGCGGTTTTATTCGATAACGAAACATCAATCTGAGCAGTATCCCCTGCGTACTTGATCGCATTACCAATCAGATTGTTTAAACATCGAACCACTAAAGTGTCATCACACTGTGCCTTTGTTCTTGTTGCTTCACAATCAAATGAAAGCTTCTGCTCAGCTTTCAAATCTATTTTGCAACGCTCTACTTGAGGGGCAAGCAAGAGCTCCAAGTCACTGCGTTTTAACTCCGTATCGTAGCGTGCATTTTCTAACCGACTGAACTCCAGAATCTCTCCTATCAGATGATTCAGCTCATTGGCTTCTTCTTCCATACGATTCACTAAACTCTGTTCACTATCACCGACACGCTTTCTTAACAGGTGTAATACCAAATTCTGACGGGCAAGAGGCGTACGTAACTCATGAGACACGTCGCGAATTAGACGACGTTGCTTTTCCGCCAACGAGTGGATCTCTTTGGTCATGTGATCAAAGTCTCGAGCCAGTTCATTGAACTCGCGCGTGTTTGATTTCAGTTCAGCAACCACGCTCACGTTGAAATCACCAGCCGACAGCTTCTTGCTGGCTTCTCTAAGTCGATCCAAAGGCTGTTGTAGATTCCTTGCCATCAACAGCGAAAAGAGGGCTAAAATGACCGCAGCAATGATTACCTTAAGTATTGAAAAGTAGAGAATGAAATCATGGGCTGGGTGCAAACGGTGCGGTAGCTGAATGACCAAGCTATTGTTACCAATAAGAGGAATACTGAAAATAGGTCTACTGACTTTACCTTCTAGCTGCTCGTCTAAAGTCCTTTTGAATTTCAACTTAAACTCAAAATGAGGATGCATTAGGCGATGCGTTATTGGGTGTTGGTTTTCATTTAAAACGAACAAATAAAAATGCTGGGCATTGGCCCAATCCGCCAATTCATCCATGTCCCCCTCTTCAATCAACACGTTGGCTTGATGAGCCAAATCCAGCATTTCAGTTTTGACTGCTGCTGGCACTTTAAGCATCGCTTTAACCAATGCTTGCTCAGCAACAGCTTGGACGGCCAAAATGCTAATGACGATGGCCGTCATATAACTAAAAAGTTGAAATGCAAGGCTGTCTCTGCGCTTAGCGATGTAGGATGGGCACACAAACTTCATTAGCTCGTCACAGCCTCTAGGTAGCTATAACCTTTACCACGAAACGTTTTAATATGCTGTTTAGACAAACCAGCTTCCACCAGTTTTCGACGTATATTACTGATATGCATATCCAGATTACGATCAAACGGGCTTAGTTCTTTCTTTAAAACTTCGGTTTGCAGCTCAGCTTTAGAGACCACAATACCCTGATTTTTAACCAGATAACCAAGCAAATCAGCTTCAGTACCTGTCAATGGCAAGCTATTTAGTTGACCACTAATACTTTGCACAGTGCTGCACATCGCTTGTCGCTGACGTTCCAAACCTACTCGGCGAAGAATCGCTTTTATGCGCATCAACAGCTCAGCGACATTAAATGGCTTACCGATGTACTGGTCGGCCCCAGCTTGATAGCCATCTAACATTGAATTCTCATCATTTAGCGCGGTGAGCATCAGAATCGGAGTGGCAAAGCGTTGACAAATACGACGAGCAACTTGCATACCATTTAAGTTTGGCAGCATCACATCAAGAAGAACCAAGTCAACTGGTGTTTTTTCCATATACTGCAACGCACTTTCACCGCAATGCACAGAAGAAACGGTATAACCCTCTTCTTGCAATACTGCCTCTAACAATTCACACAACGGAACGTCGTCATCTACGATCAAAACTCGAGACATGTTCAATTACCACTCAAATAAAAATGGTTCGCATTCTATTACTCATTTACACATTAAACAACCATAGTTTTTGTGGTTTTTATTTCGAAAAACAGCACAAATAAGCCCACTTTTCAGTGAGCTAATTCAAGTTTTGTTCGTTATATATAATATCTGCTAAATCAGCACTTTAGACCTGTCACTTTAGCAACATCTTCTACGATACCGCGCAAGTTGCTACCAATGGAATACAAGGTTTCCAATTCTTCATCTGTAAATGGGTGAGTAAGTACTGACTCTGCACCTTTTTTACCAACAATTGTCGGTAAGCTGAGCACCACACCTTCTACCCCATATTGCCCGGTCATCATGGTACCGACAGGAAGGACGGAACGCTCATTAATCTTAATAGCCTGAATAATACGAAATACACTCGCGGCAATACCATGAACCGTATTTTGTTTACGGCGAAAGATCTCGTAACCAGCTTGTTTGACAGCTTCGAGTAATTCATCGGCATCAATACGCGCTATATGGTGTGTATCACAATAGTAGTCTGCGGGTTGCCCTGCGATGGAAATGAGACTTTTAGGCGTGAAGCAGTTACTACCGTGTTCACCAAGAACGTAGCCAAAAATGTTCTTAGGATCCAAATCAACACGATTTGCGACGATACTCATCAAACGTGCCGTATCAATCACACAGCCACTGCTAATGACTCTGTTGTTATCGAAACCAGTATTAGCCGCGATGAAGTGTGCGACAATATCACAAGGATTAGAAACAACAATCAATGTTGCTTTAGGAGCAACTCGCTCAATCTTTCGAGCAATTTCAACACCAATCTTAGCGTTAATTTCCGCAATATCGATTCGAGTCTGGCCTTGTTTAATCTGCGCGCCTGCAGTAATCACAACAATATCAGCACCTAGGAGATCTAGATAATCATCGGTAGGAATAATGTGAGTGTTTTTAGAGAACGTAAGTGCAGCAGTATGACGGAAGTCGAAAACCTCCCCTTCGGCACGCTCTAAGTTCTGATCCAGTAGAACCAATTCACTTACGCTACCCATGGTCAGTAAGTAGTTACATACTCCAACACCAACGGCACCAGCGCCAATTACACCAATCTTCATACTTCTCTCCCTGAAAATATAGTTACACCCTCTCTTAATATTCACCCTAAAAGCGTGGGCTGCGAGAGCATAAAAGTCCAATGACTTTATGATACCTAGAATACTTATCTAAGCTAGTCTTTCTCTATTCGATCGAGTTTAAATGATGGCCATTTCTTCTTCGTGTTCATAAATAAAAAATAATCCCATACATTTCGACTCTAGAAACGAAAAAGGAGTACAATTCTTTGCAGTTTCTTATTGAGAATAGACGTATATGACAACGCTATTGATTGGCCACCGAGGTGTGGCAGGTAAGTATCCAGAAAACACGAAAGCCAGTATTCAAGCCGCCATTGATATGGGACTGCATTGGGTTGAAGTAGATGTTCAACCAACCAAAGACAACGTACTGGTAGTTTGTCATGATCACACAGTAAACCGTTGTAGCAATGGTCGAGGTCGAGTTGACCAAATGACCTTATCAGAACTTCGAACGTTGGATTTTGGTCGCTGGTTTAGCGATGAGTTTGTCAATGAATCCATCATGACATTATCAGAGCTGCTAGAGCTCGCAGCAGAAAATAACCTGAACCTCAATATTGAAGTAAAAGTCGATCACCATTCCGCAGAAGATGTTGCTCAAATAGTCGCTCAAACGCTCTCTGAAAGTCCATTAGCTCATGAGCGCATCCTTTTATCAAGCTTTAGTCATGATGTGATTAGAGCACTACACAAGCACTGTACTGGCTATCGGTTAGGAGTATTAAGTGAGTTCTTTACTCGTCAAGATAAGCTGTTGCTGGAAGAGGTAAATGCTTACAGCTGCAACCTCAATATTAACTGGGTGCGTTCACGCCAAATCAATAAACTACAACAAGCGGGCTATAAGGTGATGTGCTATACGGTCAACAACCCAAATAAGCTAAAACACTTACCAGCCTTGGATGGCATCTTTAGCGATCACCCTAGCCGATTCATGTCTAATTCATAATATTGGAATCTGGAACTTCATTACCATTCAATGGTAATTGGGGTTCCCATTTTGACCAACTTGATAAACTCATCCATCTCTTCGTTGGTAATAGCGATACAACCATTGGTCCAATCAAAGCTTTGAATAAACTGAGGGGATTGCGTCTCACCATTCTTGAGACCATGAACCTTTATGTCTCCACCAGGAGATACACCTCGTCGATGGGCCTCCAAACGGTCAATCGCATCTGGGTAACTGATGTGGACAGAACGATAGAAAGCAGAATCATTAATCACATAATCTAGGGTGTAATCACCTTCTGGGGTTCTATTATCCCCTTCTTGCTGTTTGTGTCCTTTGGGATTAGCGCCTAACGCAATTCGGTATTCTTTCACCACCTCGCCATTTTCCATTAGGTACATTCTGCGCTTAGATTTGTCTACTTTGACCAAATCTACAGCAGCCTGCGTAAGAGGGATAAAAAAACAACACAAGATTAAAGACAACCATTTTACTGACATCGCCAGAACGCCTAACTCTTACAACTTAAGGGAACACCAAAGAGCAGCCATGCTAATCATAAGGTAATACCAAAGCAAACTTAATATGTACAAATATCACTACTTATTGCAACCAAGTTATATTACTTTATAAGGAGATTACTTTATAAATTCAGCACAAATAGAGAGGGTATTATGCTTAACATCGCTTTTTTCAGTGCAAAATCCTATGACGAAGCCTCTTTCAATAAAATCAAAAATCATCGGGACTTCGAGTTCCACTATCACGATTTTCGATTGACCTCTAAAACAGCGAAAATGGCGCAAGGTTGTGAAGTGGTATGTGCCTTCGTTAACGATGACTTATCTGCACCTGTACTTAAACAGCTTTCTCTAAACGGTACTAAGCTTATCGCTATGCGCTGTGCTGGTTTTGACAAAGTAGATTTAGAGGCTGCAAAGGAGCTAGGCCTGCAAGTAGTTCGCGTTCCAGCCTATTCCCCAGAAGCCGTCGCTGAGCATACGGTCGGTATGATGATGTGCCTGAATCGCCGACTACATAAAGCGTATCAGCGTACACGTGATGCAAACTTCAACCTAGAAGGCTTGGTCGGTTTCAACTTCTATGGAAAAACCGTAGGCATTGTTGGCACCGGTAAAATTGGTATCGCGACTATGCGTATCTTCAAAGGCTTAGGCATGGAACTGCTTTGCTATGACCCTTATGAAAACCCACTTGCACTAGAAATGGGCGCTCGCTACTGTTCTCTCGAAGAAATTTACGCCAACGCAGACGTCATTTCTCTCCATTGCCCTATGAGCGAAGAAAACTACCACTTATTGAATGAGCAAGCCTTCTCTCAAATGAAAGATGGCGTCATGATCATTAATACTAGCCGTGGTGAATTGCTTGATTCAGTCGCCGCTATTGAAGCACTAAAACAGGGCAAAATTGGCGCACTAGGTTTAGACGTGTATGACAATGAAAAAGACCTATTCTTCCAAGACAAATCAAACGACGTAATTGTCGATGACGTGTTCCGCCGCCTATCCGCTTGTCACAACGTATTGTTCACAGGGCACCAAGCCTTCTTGACTCATGAAGCGCTGAACAACATAGCTTCAGTAACTTTAAACAACGTTGATGCTTTCTTTGCGGGCAATGCGTCAGGCAATGAACTGATCAACTAAATCCTTTGATCGAGCAGTATAGTAGAGCGTTGAATTTCAGCTATGCTATACTCCTCGACCAATAAAAATTTGAGCCTAATTACCATGAGCATAAAAACTGATATTCAAAAGCTGCACAACCGTTTAGATACTTGCCAACGTAAACTTGATGCGGCTCGCTCTCGTGGTGATCACGAAATGATTACTAAGTTCACGAATGAAGTTGAAGATCTAACAAAGAAACTGAACCAACTTAAGCATAAGCAAACTTACGAGCTAAACAAAGAGCGTAAGAGCCTGCTTGATATGCCATTCTCTCGTGAAATCACTAAAGCGGAACAAGCGGATATCGGCAAACTTAAGAAGCGTGTGAAAGGTCTTGTTATCGTTCACCCACTGACTAAAGTTGGTAAAGAGCTTCGCCTAGACGTAATGACAGGTTTTGCTCCAAAAGAGTTCTAATAACTCGACCAAGCAACGATTACTGAAAAGCCCGAGCTGTTAGCTTGGGCTTTTTTGTACCTAAAATTCATAAAGTTAAGCTTAGGGCAATCACCATTATAGATAATAGGTGACACTGCAACCTGTTCGTTTTCAAATTCCCGTTATGGTAAGGCTTTAGCTAATTTTCAAATACTGAAAACGACAAAAGCCCCGCTATTTCTAGCGAGGCTTCTTAATCGTTCTGAGAGTTGGGACTCGATCGACTAGAGATTTGATGCAAATCCCGTCTAATTCTCAAACGTCAGAAATGACGAAAGCCCGTTGATTTCTCAACGGGCTTTCTGTGTAGTGGCGGAGAGATAGGGATTTGAACCCTAGATACGCTATTAACGTATGCCGGTTTTCAAGACCGGTGCTTTCAACCACTCAGCCATCTCTCCACAAATTGTTACTAAAATTTAGTCTTACTTAAATAATGCTAAATTTCAGTTTTGCCTTTAGATTTATCTAAAAGCGATATTAAAGCCTGGCGATGTCCTACTCTCACATGGGGAAGCCCCACACTACCATCGGCGCTAATTCGTTTCACTTCTGAGTTCGGAATGGAAGTCAGGTGGGTCCAAATCGCTATGGTCGCCAAGCAAATTCTTTAATCTGGAAAGCTGTTTTTCGTTCTTAACACATTCAATGTTCTTACATTGAGTCCATCAAAACCCCTTGGGTGTTGTATGGTTAAGCCTCACGGGCAATTAGTACAGGTTAGCTCAACGCCTCACAACGCTTACACACCCTGCCTATCAACGTTCTAGTCTCGAACAACCCTTTAGGATACTTAAAGTATCAGGGAAGACTCATCTCAGGGCTCGCTTCCCGCTTAGATGCTTTCAGCGGTTATCGATTCCGAACTTAGCTACCGGGCAATGCGTCTGGCGACACAACCCGAACACCAGAGGTTCGTCCACTCCGGTCCTCTCGTACTAGGAGCAGCCCCCTTCAATCTTCCAACGCCCACGGCAGATAGGGACCGAACTGTCTCACGACGTTCTAAACCCAGCTCGCGTACCACTTTAAATGGCGAACAGCCATACCCTTGGGACCGACTTCAGCCCCAGGATGTGATGAGCCGACATCGAGGTGCCAAACACCGCCGTCGATATGAACTCTTGGGCGGTATCAGCCTGTTATCCCCGGAGTACCTTTTATCCGTTGAGCGATGGCCCTTCCATTCAGAACCACCGGATCACTATGACCTGCTTTCGCACCTGCTCGAATTGTCATTCTCGCAGTCAAGCGGGCTTATGCCATTGCACTAACCTCACGATGTCCAACCGTGATTAGCCCACCTTCGTGCTCCTCCGTTACGCTTTGGGAGGAGACCGCCCCAGTCAAACTACCCACCAGGCACTGTCCGTAACCCCGATAAGGGGTCGACGTTAGAACATCAACACTACAAGGGTGGTATTTCAAGGACGGCTCCACCAACACTGGCGTGCTGGTTTCAAAGCCTCCCACCTATCCTACACATGTAGGGTCAATGTTCAGTGCCAAGCTGTAGTAAAGGTTCACGGGGTCTTTCCGTCTAGCCGCGGGTACACTGCATCTTCACAGCGATTTCAATTTCACTGAGTCTCGGGTGGAGACAGCGTGGCCATCATTACGCCATTCGTGCAGGTCGGAACTTACCCGACAAGGAATTTCGCTACCTTAGGACCGTTATAGTTACGGCCGCCGTTTACCGGGGCTTCGATCAAGAGCTTCGACCGAAGTCTAACCCCATCAATTAACCTTCCGGCACCGGGCAGGCGTCACACCGTATACGTCATCTTACGATTTTGCACAGTGCTGTGTTTTTAATAAACAGTTGCAGCCACCTGGTATCTGCGACTCTCAATAGCTCCATCCGCAAGGGACTTCACCGTCGAGAGCGTACCTTCTCCCGAAGTTACGGTACCATTTTGCCTAGTTCCTTCACCCGAGTTCTCTCAAGCGCCTTGGTATTCTCTACCCGACCACCTGTGTCGGTTTGGGGTACGATTCCTTACAATCTGAAGCTTAGAGGCTTTTCCTGGAAGCATGGCATCAATGACTTCACTACCGTAGTAGCTCGACGTCGTGTCTCAGCCTTAAGAAGAGCCGGATTTACCTAACTCTTCAGCCTACGCACTTGAACCTGGACAACCGTCGCCAGGCCCACCTAGCCTTCTCCGTCCCCCCATCGCAATTGTAAGAAGTACGGGAATATTAACCCGTTTCCCATCGACTACGCCTTTCGGCCTCGCCTTAGGGGTCGACTTACCCTGCCCCGATTAACGTTGGACAGGAACCCTTGGTCTTCCGGCGAGGAGGTTTTTCACCCCCTTTATCGTTACTCATGTCAGCATTCGCACTTCTGATACCTCCAGCAAGCTTTACAACTCACCTTCAACGGCTTACAGAACGCTCCCCTACCCAATGAAGTAAACTTCATTGCCGCAGCTTCGGTTTATAGCTTAGCCCCGTTACATCTTCCGCGCAGGCCGACTCGACTAGTGAGCTATTACGCTTTCTTTAAATGATGGCTGCTTCTAAGCCAACATCCTAGCTGTCTAAGCCTTCCCACATCGTTTCCCACTTAGCTATAATTTGGGACCTTAGCTGGCGGTCTGGGTTGTTTCCCTCTCCACGACGGACGTTAGCACCCGCCGTGTGTCTCCCGGATAGTACTTACTGGTATTCGGAGTTTGCAAAGGGTTGGTAAGTCGGGATGACCCCCTAGCCTTAACAGTGCTCTACCCCCAGTAGTATTCGTCCGAGGCGCTACCTAAATAGCTTTCGGGGAGAACCAGCTATCTCCAGGTTTGATTGGCCTTTCACCCCTAGCCACAAGTCATCCGCTAATTTTTCAACATTAGTCGGTTCGGTCCTCCAGTTGATGTTACTCAACCTTCAACCTGCCCATGGCTAGATCACCTGGTTTCGGGTCTATATCCAGAGACTGAACGCCCAGTTAAGACTCGGTTTCCCTACGGCTCCCCTAGATGGTTAACCTTGCCACTGAATATAAGTCGCTGACCCATTATACAAAAGGTACGCAGTCACACCACGAAGGTGCTCCTACTGCTTGTACGTACACGGTTTCAGGTTCTATTTCACTCCCCTCACAGGGGTTCTTTTCGCCTTTCCCTCACGGTACTGGTTCACTATCGGTCAGTCAGTAGTATTTAGCCTTGGAGGATGGTCCCCCCATATTCAGACAGGATATCACGTGTCCCGCCCTACTCGATTTCACTGAATGTGCGTTGTCAACTACGGGGCTATCACCCTGTATCGCCGGACTTTCCAGACCGTTCGTCTAACGCATATAAAGCTTAAGGGCTAGTCCAATTTCGCTCGCCGCTACTTTCGGAATCTCGGTTGATTTCTTTTCCTCGGGGTACTTAGATGTTTCAGTTCCCCCGGTTCGCCTCCTGTTGCTATGTATTCACAACAGGATACTTGCTTATGCAAGTGGGTATCCCCATTCGGAAATCCCAGACTCAAATGGTTTTTACTACCTAATCTGGGCTTATCGCAAGTTAATACGTCCTTCATCGCCTCTGACTGCCAAGGCATCCACCGTGTACGCTTAGTCACTTAACCATACAACCCGAAGGAGTTTCGAGTTGATGAACAAGTCACCAAAGTTGTCTGCAATTTTTATACATGATGCAGACTCGATTTTGCCGGACTCAAATTCCAAGAACACTTGAATGTGTTTTATTGGTGTTTGTCATAAAGACAAACATTGAGAACTTTACAATCAACAATAAATTGTTGATTTGTCAGCTTTCCAAATTGTTAAAGAGCAGATTTTCTAATGAAAACCATTTTTAAAAACTCTCAAGAGAGAATGTTTAAAGATGGTGGGCGATACCGGGCTCGAACCAGTGACCCCCTGCTTGTAAGGCAGGTGCTCTCCCAACTGAGCTAATCGCCCACATTAGTTTTACTTCTTGTGGAAGAAGGTTTTCAAGATGGTGGAGCTATGCGGGATCGAACCGCAGACCTCCTGCGTGCAAGGCAGGCGCTCTCCCAGCTGAGCTATAGCCCCAGCTTGAAATGGTGGGTCGTGCAGGATTCGAACCTGCGACCAATTGATTAAAAGTCAACTGCTCTACCAACTGAGCTAACGACCCAATGGTATCCCGTAGGGGAGTCGAACCCCTGTTACCGCCGTGAAAGGGCGGTGTCCTAGGCCTCTAGACGAACGGGACACTGGATTGAAGATATTGGGATATCTTCGTCTCTTTTACTTATAAACCGTATCAATCTGTGTGGACACTCATCGTGAGTAATCATCGTATAAGGAGGTGATCCAGCGCCAGGTTCCCCTAGCGCTACCTTGTTACGACTTCACCCCAGTCATGAACCACAAAGTGGTAAGCGTCCTCCCGAAGGTTAAACTACCTACTTCTTTTGCAGCCCACTCCCATGGTGTGACGGGCGGTGTGTACAAGGCCCGGGAACGTATTCACCGTGGCATTCTGATCCACGATTACTAGCGATTCCGACTTCACGGAGTCGAGTTGCAGACTCCGATCCGGACTACGACGCACTTTTTGGGATTCGCTCACTCTCGCAAGTTGGCTGCCCTCTGTATGCGCCATTGTAGCACGTGTGTAGCCCTACTCGTAAGGGCCATGATGACTTGACGTCGTCCCCACCTTCCTCCGGTTTATCACCGGCAGTCTCCCTGGAGTTCCCGACATTACTCGCTGGCAAACAAGGATAAGGGTTGCGCTCGTTGCGGGACTTAACCCAACATTTCACAACACGAGCTGACGACAGCCATGCAGCACCTGTCTCAGAGTTCCCGAAGGCACCAATCCATCTCTGGAAAGTTCTCTGGATGTCAAGAGTAGGTAAGGTTCTTCGCGTTGCATCGAATTAAACCACATGCTCCACCGCTTGTGCGGGCCCCCGTCAATTCATTTGAGTTTTAATCTTGCGACCGTACTCCCCAGGCGGTCTACTTAACGCGTTAGCTCCGAAAGCCACGGCTCAAGGCCACAACCTCCAAGTAGACATCGTTTACGGCGTGGACTACCAGGGTATCTAATCCTGTTTGCTCCCCACGCTTTCGCATCTGAGTGTCAGTATCTGTCCAGGGGGCCGCCTTCGCCACCGGTATTCCTTCAGATCTCTACGCATTTCACCGCTACACCTGAAATTCTACCCCCCTCTACAGTACTCTAGTCTGCCAGTTTCAAATGCAATTCCGAGGTTGAGCCCCGGGCTTTCACATCTGACTTAACAAACCACCTGCATGCGCTTTACGCCCAGTAATTCCGATTAACGCTCGCACCCTCCGTATTACCGCGGCTGCTGGCACGGAGTTAGCCGGTGCTTCTTCTGTCGCTAACGTCAAATAATGCAGCTATTAACTACACTACCTTCCTCACGACTGAAAGTGCTTTACAACCCGAAGGCCTTCTTCACACACGCGGCATGGCTGCATCAGGCTTGCGCCCATTGTGCAATATTCCCCACTGCTGCCTCCCGTAGGAGTCTGGACCGTGTCTCAGTTCCAGTGTGGCTGATCATCCTCTCAGACCAGCTAGGGATCGTCGCCTTGGTGAGCCATTACCTCACCAACTAGCTAATCCCACCTAGGCATATCCTGACGCGAGAGGCCCGAAGGTCCCCCTCTTTGGCCCGTAGGCATTATGCGGTATTAGCCATCGTTTCCAATGGTTATCCCCCACATCAGGGCAATTTCCTAGGCATTACTCACCCGTCCGCCGCTCGACGCCGTTATCGTCCCCCGAAGGTTCAGATAACTCGTTTCCGCTCGACTTGCATGTGTTAGGCCTGCCGCCAGCGTTCAATCTGAGCCATGATCAAACTCTTCAATTTAAAGTTTTTGATTCCCTAAATAAATAGGGAGAGGCTCAATGAATACTGACTTCAAAACTACTTATGTAATTTTAAAGCTATTATCGTTCCAACAGAACGATAATGAATTGACTGTGCTGAGTCTTTCGACTCAATGGTCACTTCGTATCATTGAAACCTAATTTGAAACCGCTCTTTATATAAGAGAAATTTCTAATTGGATTATCATCAACGAGTGCCCACACAGATTGATAGGTCTATATTGTTAAAGAGCTTGCTTCGTAAGCTTTGCTATCGAAGCGGAGGCGTATTCTAAGGAATTAATTCTTAGTGTCAAACACTTTTTTAAATTAATTTTTAGAAGCTTTTCTTTCGCCTCATTGCCAACCGCTTTTGCGTTTCCGCTTTGCCCTGACAACGGAGGCGCATTATAGGGAGATGATTTTTCTTGGCAACCCTTTTTTAGAAAAAAACTCAAAAAAAAGCGTCGAGTGATGAAATCTCACTCAAACGCTTATTTTTAGTACTTAGTTGTTAACTTCAAGTAGCAAATAGGCAATCAATATGTGTCTACCCAAGACTCTTCAAAGCACGTGATATCCAGATCCAGTGATTGCGCCGCTTCTATTTGTTCAATTGCCTCTAATTCTTTACTTACACTGCTCATCGTTAATGTGTTGTTGTCTAACTCAAACACCTGACTTTGAGTCGTATAGTAGAACTTAAGTATCGTCAGCGCTTTTACATCGTGCTCAGCAGAAGCGGCTTTAATGCTTTTCAGTTTGCGAAAGATCTTGTTGTGAAGCTGCTTGAGTTTCCAGACATACAGCACTTCTTCCATATAAGGGCGTGTTTTGAATTGGTTCAACAAAGACAGTGAAGTGGCTAAGGCGAGCACAACACCAATTAAGTTCCAGTGAAAGTTCCCCGTCGACTGTTCAGGTACTACATCTGTATTACCGAACAAAACGATCAATAGCGTACTAAAAGCAAGAGAAGAGATAGCAAGCAAGGCAACAAAGCCACCAATCACTAGGTTGACCTTCTTTCTATAGACTTGTTTGTTTATTTTTTTGAATTCCATATACCGCTCCTAACAGGTTGCCTCTATTCTAACCAGCACACTCCGCACGACAATCGAAGCTTTGTAAGTAAGTTCACATTTGCTATTAAACTCGCATCCCTTCCCTGCTTGGGTATATACTTCCGCGCATTCACTCTTCCTATATAGAGGCTAAATTCATGCGCTCTTTTGTTTTACGAGCTCGCGCGGCACCAACCACCAGCAAAGCACTGTTAGAAGGTGTTGGTAATGAAGCGCATACAGAGATTCTTGCTCATACCATGATGAACACTATGTTCGTTGCTCAATCACACCGCGAAGATGTGGTTGTTCACTTGGTTTTAGAAAGCACAAAAGACTTCTCACGCACCATTACTATTCGCTCTAACGACATCACCAACATTGGCGGCTTCCATGAGTCAACCTTGATTGCAGCAGTGGCTCGCGCTTTGGATGCTTCTGTTGGTATGGGCAAAGAGCAACTTCGTGAAGTCGAACCTGGCATCACCGTTCGTACAGTCAGCTTTGAACGCCTAGTGCAAGAACTGGCGGAAGATCACCAACTATATATGTTGGATAAAAAAGGCGAATTTGTTCGTGATGCAGAAATCGGTGGAAACCCTTGTTTCTTGCTAACTGACCATATTCCGATGCCGAAGAAGTCTTATAACAGCTTGAAGCGCCTTGGCACAGAGAAGATCAGCTTAGGTCCTAAGATGCTTTTCGCTTCTCAGTGTGTGGTACTGATCCACAATGAGTTGGACATTCGCGAATTTTAATTCTCGCGAGTTAATCACTCTATAAAAGAAAGAGGACTCAGTTGAGTCCTCTTTTTTGTTTCTATAGGAATGCTGGGGTTATTTACCACCAATGCTCAAACGAGCAAAACGAACATCTGGCGAGAAGAAAGTTCGGCTATCGTTAATTAGCTGAGTATCACCCACAGCCTCAACTTCTTGCAGCATCTTGTAGAAGTTACCCGCTACCGTGATACCACGTACTGGTTGAATGCGCTCACCATCACGACACAAGAAGCCACTCGCACCAAACGAGAAATCACCACTCACTGCATCCGCACCAGAATGGACACCTTGAAGTTCGACTAACTCTAGATATTCACCCGCTTTTACTTCTGACGCACTGCTGTTGCCTGTCGTAATCACTTTGTGATTCGCTGATACGTCTAAGCTCGATTTAGCACCGCGAGCGGCACTTGCTGTCGAGATTGCGCCCAAGTAACTTGCAGTCTGGCTGTTGTGTAGCAAGGTTTTCAATTCACCATTAGCAATCATGACATTGTCTTGAGTAGCGAAACCCTCGCTATCAAAGCCCGAAATTGCCATACCATTTGGCATGTAAGCCGCGTCGGTAAAGGTAATCAAATCACTCGCAACACGTTGGCCAAGCTTGTCACCCAATGGCGTAATGCCTTTCATCGCGCTTACGCCAGAGAAAGCACTGCCAAAAGCACCGAACAAGCTTGCTAACGCATTGATATGGAAGATTGCTGGGTAGTTCCCCGTAGCCACTGGTGCGCCTTCAAGAAGATCGCGTGCAAGGTTGTAACCACCTTCGATACAGTAAGCTGGATTCAACTCATCAAAACGACGACCCAGTGACATTCTACCCGCCATCGACTGTTTACCGTCTTTTTCAAACAAGGTGTACGCGTAACAAGTAAACGAGCGTTCGAAGTGTTGGCACAACGAGCCTTGTGTATTGGCGATGATTAATTGCGTTTCGCCATCACTATAACCATTGTAAGGTGCGCTAGAAGCGTGAGGCAAAGCGACTACGCCTTGCTCAAGAGCGAGAGACATTTCAATCTTTTCATCAACCGAAGTTGTGTCTTCTTGCGCAATCTCAGCTATGTCAGTCGTGATCTGGCTGTTTGCGCAACTAATGGTCTGATGTTCGTCTTGCTTGGAAAAACGAGCGCTTTGCAGTGCATTAGTCAGCATCAAATCTAAGCTTGGTTGCTCTAACGATTCAGAGTAGCTTGTTGCAACGCGCGCATCTTTCACAACACGAACACCCAGAACTTGGCTTGAGCTTACTTTGTACTCATCCAACTGCCCTTGGTTCGCTTTCAGAGAAAAGCTGCTGTTGCGGTTTACAATGACGTCCGCTTCTGCGCCTTGACGCTTTGCTTCTGATAGGACGTAATCAACCGCATTAAGAAGTTGTTGTTCTTGGCTCATTAGTTACCGCCTCCTACCAGAATGTTATCGACTTTCAGCGTTGGCTGACCGACTGTTGTTGGCACTGAACCACTCACGGAACCACACATGCCCGGCGCAAGCGCCATGTCTTTGCCGACCATGCTGATTTCTTTCAACACTTTTGGCCCCGTGCTGATCAGCGTTGCTGTTTTCAGAGGCTTGGTGATTTTGCCATTTTCAATGAGGTAAGCTTCACGAACGGCAAAGTTGAACTCTCCCGTACCCGGTTGAACCGAGCCGCCGCCCATCTTCTTCGCATAGATACCGCGTTCGATGCCAGCCAGCATGTCATCAAGTGAATGCTCGCCTTCTTCGATAAAGGTGTTACGCATACGCGAGGTTGGTGCGAACTTGTAGTTTTGACGACGACCAGAACCCGTAGGTTCGTAACCTGTCTTCATGCCACCCATTTTATCGACCATAAAGCTGGTTAGCTTACCGTCTTTGATCAATTGGGTGCGCTGAGTCTTCATGCCTTCGTCATCAACATGAATCGAGCCCCATTCGTTGGTCATGGTGCCATCATCGACAGCATTCACAGCGGTGTGAGCAATCATTTCGCCCATCTTGTCGTGGAATACGGACGCTTTCTTCGCAACCGAAGTAGTTTCGAGCAGGTGTCCACACGCTTCATGGAAGATAACGCCGCCAAAACCATTACCAATCACTACTGGCATTTCACCCGATGGACACGCATCGGCACCAAGTTTTACTAACGCTTGTTGCGCGATAGTTTGACCTAGCTCTTTCGCATCAAGCTGTTCACTGAATTCCCAACCCGCAAGAGCGCCAGGACCTTCCATACCAGAAGACTGCTCATTACCTTTTTGAGCGACGGTATTACCAGCAACTCGGATGTAGTGGCGAGTATCGTCAACGTGTAGACCTTCTGAGTTGAAGATAGACACTTGCTGTTCACGCTGAAGCACACTGCCAATGAACTGGCTGATATGTTCACTCTCTGCACGTGCAGCTTGGTCAACTTGCAATAGGAAAGCGATTTTAGAATCTAGATTAGCGTCTTTGCCAAGTGGCATACGACAACCATGTTGAATTGGGTAGCAGTTCAGATTGAGAGAACCTGCTGACGCGATTTGCTCACGCTTGTCTTTTGCTGCAAGCAGTGAGGTTACGCGTTTAAGTTCGGCTTCATCGGTGCTGTTGGTGTAACCGTAAAGCACTTTATGACCGAAGAAGAGACGAATACCGATACCAAAATCGATACCCGAGTTCACCTTATCCACCTCACCAGATGCGATCTGGACAGTGTTGGTTTGATGGTGTTCAACGAATAGCTCAGCGAAATCAGCCCCTAAAAAGAGGGCATGATCGATCACCGCTTTCGCTGTTACAGAATTAAGCATGAAATCTCCTTGCTCGTTGATCGTCCTAGCCTTCCCCACCTCTGAGTTAGACTCTGTTTATAACAGTCACAACCTAAATTGGATGACTCAAAAGCATATTGGCAACGCGTTAAATATTAACACTTTTTTAACCTTGTTTTATGCTAATCCTTGCTAAATCAAAGAACGATTCGTTACGTATTATGTCGATATCTCATTATTAGATAGTGTCTTGAACTGCCACTTTCAATACAGCACGTTATTTATACCCAAGTGACTTCAAGATGCAGGATTCAGAGCGTGGTCATTGATTCGAGAGCAAGGAAAACAACGAAGCGGAATAGCACGCTCTTTCCAAGTTGTTTGACGTAGCAATCGGGTCAATGACACGCTCCCAGAGGGCGAGTTGCCTTGGCTTGTATACTTTGTTGCCGATTCTTGATTTAGACCCACTAAGCCTTCAAATCGCCGCCGCGCCTACAAACCAAGTCATTCTCGCTGAACCAAGCATCTCGAGGTTACTTGGGTATACACTAAATTCTGTTCTCTCGTTACCGCTCTCAAGTCTCATATTTAATCGATTGCCCCCTCTTGGCCGGAAAAAACACGTGCACCGTAACTGAGTGAACTGCTATTATCTTGACGAAATAGTCGGGGGGCCCATGCAGTGAATGCGTCGGCTGAGATCGAAATTCGAGACCCGTTGAACCTGATTCAGTTAGCACTGACGTAGGGAACTATCATCACTTTGCCACTAGCCTGCCTCAAGTCTGTATCGACGCAGCTAGCCTCTACGGATCCATACACCGATCTTCAATGGCCAAGTCAGTTCCTTTACGTCTGTAATAGGAGCGACCATGGCGCAGCAGTCAAGCCAAGAAAAACCATTAACACAGCCACAAGCAGCAACTTCAACAGACACACCGATTGTGTTGACAATTGCAGGTTCTGATAGTGGCGGCGGCGCAGGCATTCAAGCCGACATCAAAGCGATGTCCGCAACCGGCAGTTTTGCTTGCTCGGTAATCACGGCGATTACTTCGCAAAATACCCAAGGCGTTTCTGCGATTTTCCCCATTCCTCTCGACCATGTAGAGAGCCAACTTGATGCGGTATTTACCGACCTCAACATCGTTGCAGTCAAAGTGGGCATGCTGGCCGACTCCAACATCATCAAGGTTGTTGCCAACAAAATTAAACAATACCAGCCAAAACACCTCGTGATTGACCCTGTAATGGTTGCCACCAGCGGCGATCTATTACTGGAACAGTCAGCAATCAGCACTTTAAAAGAAGAATTGATTCCGCTCGCAGACATCATTACCCCTAACCTACCAGAAGGCGCAGCCTTGACGGGTAAGCCAGTGCCTCAGTCAGAATCTGAAATGAACGATATGATTGCTGATTTACGCGCACTCGGTGCAAAGGCGGTACTGTTAAAAGGCGGCCACTTAGAAAAAGACGAAAACAGCAACGATCTGCTGATCATGCAAGACAGCGCCGAGTTAATCAGCGCTAAACGCTTTCCAACCAAAAACACCCATGGCACAGGCTGCACGCTGTCTTCTGCTATCGCGTCTTACCTTGGCCAAGGCAACAACCTGCACAAAGCGGTGCACCTTGGTAAGCAGTACATTAGCCAAGCTATCGCGCACGCAGACGAATTGGATGTCGGTAAAGGTCACGGCCCTGTGAACCACTTTTTTGCAGGGCATACGCATGTGCGCTAATGCACTCGGCATTCAGCTTACCGAAGCAAGTCTGCAATACAAAGACAGCCAAACACCAACATTAGCAGGGTTGAGTATGACCATCCCTGCCAATCAATGGACAGTATTACTTGGCCGCAGTGGTTGCGGAAAAACGACGATCCTGCGTTATCTAGCGGGTTTGTTAGACGACAAAGTCGAATGGCATGGTGAGTTAACCACCATGGATGGCATCGCCCTACACGAACGTATTGCCTACATGGCACAACAAGACTTGTTGCTACCATGGCTAAATGTGTTAGACAACGTCTGCCTCAGCACTCGATTTTCTCAAGGGCAAGCACCAGAGAAAGATAAACAACGTGCACTGACTTTACTTAACCAAGTAGGGCTCGCAGATTACGCGGATGCTAAGCCAGCTCAGCTCTCTGGCGGTATGAGGCAGCGTGTTGCCCTTGCTCGCACTCTGATGCAAGACAAACCTCTAGTTCTGATGGATGAGCCTTTCTCTGCACTGGACGCGGTTACTCGCCATAAGTTGCAAACCTTGTCTGCCGAATTACTGAAAGACAAGACAGTTGTTCTTATTACCCACGACCCACAAGAAGCGGTGCGATTAGCTCACCAACTCTATGTGTTGCAAGGCACGCCTGCACAAGCTCAGCACTTGGTCGTTCCAGACTCCAAGCCGCCACGAGTTCTCGATGGAGAGTGCGCGACGCTACAACAAGCGATTTTGGATCAACTGGAGAAAGACTATGAGTGATATGACTCAGTACAACTCCGTTTCAGCACGCATTAGTAAAAAAGAACGCGTGACCCATCCGGCTCTGCGCTTGGTAATTAGCACAGCGGTGATCTTGGGATTGTGGCAGTTGGTTGTTGTGGTATTCGACATGCCAAGCTTCATCTTACCTTCACCAATTGAAGTGCTGGATAGGTTGGTCACTCGTTACGATGTCCTGCTCAAACATACTTGGGTTACCGCGCAAGAGATCTTACTTGGTTTGGCGCTTGGGTTATCGATGGGTTTGCTGTTCGCATTGCAAATGCTGATGTTCGAGCCGCTGAAGCGTTGGTTGCTGCCAATTCTGATTGCTAGCCAAGCGATCCCTGTGTTCGCCATCGCGCCAGTGCTGATGCTTTGGCTGGGTTACGGCATTGCATCGAAAGTAGTCATGGCGGCGATCATCATCTTTTTCCCCGTCACGACATGTTGCTACGATGGCTTACGCAATACACCAACAGGTTACCTAGATCTTGCCAAGACCATGGGCGCGTCTAAATGGCAGCTACTTCGTCATATTCAATTGCCAGCCGCACTACCAACTTTAGCTTCAGGTATTCGTGTTGCCGTCGTTATTGCGCCAATTGGAGCTGTGGTCGGTGAGTGGGTAGGTTCAAGTGAAGGCTTGGGTTATCTGATGCTCCAAGCTAACGCTCGCATGATCATTGATGAGATGTTTGCGGCGCTGTTTATCCTCGCCGTGCTGTCTATCGCACTCTACTTCATCACCGATAAATTATTGAAAAAAGCCATCCCTTGGGAAAGCAAGTAATTGCCGAAAATAACCAAAGGAAATTGGGAAAGAAAAGGAAGAACCCCGTGAATAAAAACAAACTTATGAGCGCTGCTGCTCTACTCGCTTCAGTGGTATCAACCAACGTCCTTGCCGCTGAAAAAGAGATAACACTGATGTTGGATTGGTTCGTCAATCCAAACCATGGTCCTATCGTGATTGCCAAAGAGCGCGGTTACTTCAAAGAACAAGGTTTGAAGGTCAACATTCAAGAGCCTGCAGATCCAAGTACACCACCTAAGTTGGTCGCTGCTGGCAAGGTCGACATGGCGATTTCATACCAACCGAGCCTAACGATCGATGTCGCAGCTGGTTTGCCACTAATCCGCTCTGCGACTTTGATTGCTACGCCACTCAACACGTTGATGGTGTTGGACAACGGTAAGAATGAAAACCTTGGCGACTTGAAAGGCAAGAAGATCGGTATTGCGATCGCAGGCAACGAAGAAGCAACAATCGGCACCATGCTAGCTCAAGAGAACGTGAAGTTTTCTGACGTACAAATCATCAACGTAGGTTGGGCGCTGTCTTCGTCTCTTGCGTCTGGCAAGGTGGATGCGATTTGGGGTGGTCTACGTAACTTCGAAACCAACCAACTTGCACTAGAAGGTTATAAAGCTAAGGCCTTTTTCCCTGAAGAACACGGCGTGCCAGCGTATGACGAGTTAGTCTTCGTAGCCAATGCAAAAACCTACGACAAAGAAGCCATCAAGGCATTCAACAAAGCACTAGAGCAAGCGACCACTTACATCGTTAACCATCCAAAAGAA
The DNA here is from genome assembly GCF_002214395.1 of Vibrio rotiferianus. Classification (NCBI taxonomy): domain Bacteria; kingdom Pseudomonadati; phylum Pseudomonadota; class Gammaproteobacteria; order Vibrionales; family Vibrionaceae; genus Vibrio; species Vibrio rotiferianus. Next base: position 1,070,967 of record NZ_CP018311.1, on the reverse strand, counting down.
TCTTGGAACGAGTTTGTGGCTTATTCACCAGATACCCTCAACAACGAGCTTAACCAACGCGCTTGGAATGACACGCTAACTCGTTTCGCTCTTCGTCCATCTGCAGTAGATCTGAAACGCTACGATGATTATGCCGAATTCATGTATTCACAAAAAATCATCGAAACACTGCCAAAAGCGAAAGATTACGTACCAAGCTTTGACTAATTCTACTGACCTTAGGATCTAAGCCTAGGGTCTTTTGATAACGAGATACCCATAATGAAATACCAAGATTTGATCGACGCTTGCCGCCAAGATTGGCAAGAATACACTGAGCATGCTTTCGTGCAGCAATTGGCGCAAGGCACTCTGGCTCAGCCTTGTTTTCTGCATTACCTAAAGCAGGATTTTCTTTTCTTAAAACAGTACGCACGAGCTTACGCATTAGCGATCTACAAAGCGCGTACTTTGGATGACATGCGCCGCGCTCTCCCAAGCGTACATGCATTGCTCGATTCTGAAATCGCCCACCACGTGACTTACTGTGAGCAATGGGGACTGACAGAATCCGACTTAGAAAACGAGCCAGAAGATTTCGGCACGGTAGCTTACACCCGTTATGTATTGGATGCTGGCATGACGGGCGATCTTGTTGATCTTTACGCAGCACTTGCTCCTTGCTCTATCGGTTATGCCGTTATCGGTAAGATGCTGATTGAAGATGAGAACACGGTAATCGAAGGCAATCCATACGCAAGTTGGATTAACCTCTACGGTGGTGAGGAATTCCAATCTGGTGTCGCAAAAGGTGCAGAACACTTTAATCAGTTATTGGCGGAAATCGATATCAATAGCCAGCGCGGTCAAAACCTGATTCAGGTATTCAAAACCGCAACGCGTATGGAAGTGGCATTCTGGCAACAAGGTCTGAATGCTCAGCAAGATTAATCGGAGAGTCTCATGTTAATTGAACAAATCACCCAAGCATTAACCGCAGTACGCCAGCAAAAACCATTAGTCGTCAACATCACTAACTACGTGGTGATGAACAACACGGCAAACGCGCTATTGGCCATCGGCGCTTCTCCAATCATGGCGCACTCCAAGCAAGAAATGGCCGAGATGATCTCGTTCGCTGGCGCACTGGTTATCAACATCGGTACCCTAGATAGCGTTTGGACACCGCGTATGAGCTATGCCGTAGAGCAAGCCAATGCCAATGGTAAAGTCGTTGTGCTGGATCCTGTCGGTTGTGGAGCAAGCTCACTACGTACCGAGACATCACGTGAGATCGCACGCCTTGCAGACAAACTCATCATCCGAGGTAACGCTTCAGAAATCATTGCACTCGCTGGCGAGCATGCACAAAGCAAAGGCGTCGATGCGTTAGACAGCAGCGACGCAGCACTTGGCGCAGCGAACTTCTTAGTCGCAGAGTATGGTGCAAGTGTGGTGATTTCTGGCGAGACTGATTACATCGTCACGAAAGAGCAAACTGTGCAGCTAAACAACGGTCACGAGATGATGCCATACGTAACCGGAATGGGCTGTACACTAACGGCTCTAACAGGCGCTTTTGCTGCTGTTGGTGATAACACCGGGCTTGCTGCAGCGGCGGTACTGGGCGTTGTTGGTGAGATTACAGCGGAACAAGCTCGCGGTCCAGGTAGCCTGCAAATGAACCTGTTGGATGAGCTTTACCAGTTGGATGAAGAAACGCTGGCAAAACGCTTAAAACTGCAAGTGAGCTAAGCTTTTCTCTAACAAATATCGGCCTCTCATTCCCACTGGATGAGAGGCCCAAAGGAAACAAAATGAACGCCTATCGTTTATATTTGGTCACCGATGACCAACAAGATTTAGCCACACTAAAGCGTATTGTGAGAAAAGCCGTGGAAGGTGGCGTGACCATGGTACAAGCCCGCGAAAAACACGGCGATGTGCGTGCGTTTATCGAACGTGCTCAAGCCATCAAAGACGTCCTTAAAGATACCGATGTGCCTTTGATCATCAATGACCGTGTTGATGTCGCACTGGCTGTCGATGCTGATGGGGTCCACCTCGGGCAATCAGATATGCCAGCAACCATCGCTCGTGAGTTGATTGGACCAAACAAAATTCTCGGCTTATCTATCGAAAATGAACAGCAGCTTGCAGAAGCAGACTCTCTTCCGATTGATTACATCGGTTTGAGCGCTATCTTCGCAACACCAACCAAAACCAACACCAAGAAGCACTGGGGTATTGATGGTTTGAAGATGGCGTTAGAGGCGACTTCACTACCGATTGTTGCCATTGGCGGCATTAACGAAAGTAACATTCCGCAGCTCAGTATTACTGGTGTTCATGGCTTGGCTTTGGTTTCAGCAATTTGCCACGCAGAAGATCCCAAAGCGGCATCGGAATATTTATTAGGGTTGATGAGCTAACCTCGCTCACTCCAGAACAAAGCGCTTATGGATGAGCGCGTTTGCCTTTCAGTACTTTCAACAGTCCCTCCTTTCACAACCAAGACCTGCGATGTCACTTTCACGCTCGAATTGACAGAGCGTTGATGAGTTTTTCACATCGATTGTCGTAAGATAGCCGCCTATTTTCGACTGCTGTATGACTTTTCATGAAAACTAAAAAATACGGTTTGATGATGCTCGCCTTGTTCATTCTTGGCATCATCCCACTTTCGCTGTTTGCCTCGTATCACGATCTTACTTCTCATGTTTCTGATGGCACTGGCATTCTCTTTACTCTGCTAACTGATTCTGCGGGCAGTAAAGGCTTTTTGATCACTCTAACGCTGCTGGTGTTATCACTTTACCGCTTCAAGCCAAGCCAGTCTGACTGGATGCAAAAACTCTCCATGCTGGGATTGTTACTGGTGATTGGTTTTGCCAGCAAAACAGGCTTAAAGCTGATGACAGAAAGCCCGCGTCCCTACACAGAGCTGCTTGCCGCAGAGCAATTAATTGAACACCCAGAAGCGTTTTATCAGTTGGAGACTGAACAGCAAGCGAGTGTGATCGGAGAGATCTCCGAAAAAGTCAGTGAATGGCGCACTCGTCACTGGCAAGGTGAAAAAGACTATTCCTTCCCATCTGGTCATACGATTTTCGTTTCTATCTGTTTAGCCTTCTTTGGTGGGTTATTTTTGCAGAACAAATGCTATTTCTCTGCTGCTACCTTATGGGTGTGGGCAATGGGCGTGGCGTACAGTCGCTTGTGGCTAGGCATGCACAGAATTGAGGATTTGGTTGGTTCAGTGGTATTTGTCGCCATCGTGTTTAGTTTACTTCCAGTATTCAAAGTGACAAAGAAAGCACCTTTTATATCGCTAGCCGCGAAATAAAGCCTCCTAATCACAGGTAAAAAGAAGCCAGCAATTGCTGGCTTCTTCTTTATCCGGGCCTGAAAAAGCAGTTTATGAAACAAAAGCTATTGTTTATCAAAGCTCTTTTGGTATGTTTGTATGAGATATGTGAACTCACATGGAGGTGAATCAAACGTGTTATTTCTCCCTATTGCCACCCCAAGAACTGAGCTTAAACCGCTAACGAAAAGTGATTGGGATCTGTATCGCCGCTTGAGTAGCGAACCACAAATCATCGCACTTTGTTTTGACCCGCCGACCGAAGACGAAATGCGCCAAAAATTCGAATCACGCCTACCTGCATGGACACCGCAAAGCGAGCATTGGTTGTGTTTGGTGATTTATGAAAAACAAAGCGCACGACCAATCGGCATCACAGGCTTTGTATTGCAAGATGGTATTGCTGAAGTCGGGTATTTATTGCTGCCAGAATTTTATGGCCAACAGTTTGGTACGGAATCCCTTACCGGTGTGATTGAGTGGGCGTTTGAGCAGCACAAGATTTCTCAGTTTTCCGCCACGGTCACAGAGGGCAATATTGGCTCTGAACGAGTGCTGGAAAAATGTGGCTTCAAACTCACTGAGACCATCCCTGAAGCCTATGAAATAGGTGGGAAAAAGTACGCAGATAAGCTCTATTCATTACAAAAATAAGGACGTGTTTTGCAGAAAGTAGTCATCATCACAGGCGCAAGCCGAGGCATTGGAGCCGCAACCGCCAAATTACTCGCCAAACAAGGCTATGCCGTATGCGTTAACTATCGCGCAAAAGCCAAGGCTGCTGCGAAAGTTGTTCGTGAAATTGAGGAAATTGGCGGTAAAGCCATTGCCATCAAAGCGGATGTTTCCGATGAGCAGCAGGTGCTCTCATTGTTTGAACAAACCGAACAAGCACTCGGAAAAGTCACTCACCTCGTCAACAACGTGGGCATCTTATTCACCCAATCTCGTCTTGCGGACATGAGCCTTGAGCGATTCCAAACTGTGATGAACTCTAATGTGACGAGCTGTTTTCTTTGTTGTCGAGAAGCAGCAAAACGATTTGAATCTGGCAATGCGATTGTTAATGTTTCTTCTGCCGCATCCCGCTCTGGTGCACCATTTGCATACGTTGATTACGCCGCCTCTAAAGGCGCAATGGACTCGCTAACCAAGGGGTTATCTTTGGAATTAGCTGAGCATAACATCCGCGTAAACGGTGTTCGCCCAGGCTGCATTTATACCGATATCCATGCCGATGGCGGCGAGCCGAATCGAGTCGACAGGCTCAGTGAAAAAATTCCCCTCAAGCGAGGTGGTACGGTAGATGAAGTAGCCAATGCGATCGTGTGGTTACTCAGTGATGAAGCTTCTTATGTCACCGGATCGTTTATCGATCTTGCTGGCGGAAATTAAGGAGCAACAATGAAAATCAGACCAGCGACACCCGACGATCTCAATGCGCTCTTTGTATTAAACACGCAAATTAGCGAACTTCACTTTCGTCACGCGCCACAAACTTTTGTTCCGCCTTCTGAAGAAGACAGAACCTTTCTCGCAGATGCGCTGGCCGATGATGCTCGATTGGTGCTCATTGCCGAAGAAGACCAACAAGCACTTGGCTTTATCACTGCGACCATTACCCAAAATGAAACCGTCAGCTTTTTAATCAAAGACCCGATTTGCCGCATTGGCACCATCGTCGTCGATGAAAACCAGAAGTCAAAAGGCGTTGGTCGAGCCTTAATGACGGCCGTTGAGCAGTGGGCACGCGAGTCAGGTGCAACTCAAGTCCGCTTGGAAGTGATGGAGTTTAACCACAATGCGCAGCAGTTTTACGACTACCTGGGCTTTGTTCCCAACTCCCGCCTTATGATGAAATGTTTGTAACGATCACGACATTTAAGCGAATTTCACCGTTAAAGCTAACGTGAATCGCATTTATCTTTCGCGCTTTTCTTCCCTTTTCGAAAAGACGATATGATGTACGGATATACCCAAGTGACTTCAAGATGCAGGATTCAGAGCGTTGTCTTGGCTTGTATACTTTGTTGTCGATTCTTGATTTGGGCCCATCAAACCTTTAAATCGCCGCCGCGTCTACAAACCAAGTCATTCTCGCTGAACCAAACATCTCGAGGTTACTTGGGTATAAAGGAGATTCGAACATGATTTATCTTTTCGATTGGGGAAACACCTTGATGGTCGATTTTCCTCACGCACAAGGAAAAATGTGCGATTGGGAACACGTTGAAACCGTTCCTCAAGCCAAAGAGACTCTGGCGGAGCTCACACAGCATCACCAAGTTTTTATCGCGACCAGCGCATCAGATTCAGCGATGGAAGATGTGCAAAAAGCCTTTCAACGAGTTGGACTCGACCAATACCTCTCTGGCTACTTTTGCTTTGCAAACCTTGGTATTGCCAAGAACCAGCCTGATTTTTATCTTGCGGTCGCAGAGCAATTGAGTGCTGAACCAAGTCAACTCATCATGGTAGGTGACTTGCCTGAAAAAGACATTTACCCAGCAATAGACGCAGGCTTAAACGTCATTTGGTTCAACCCTAAAAACCTCCCTGCGCCAAGCAAACCAATCCCAAATCAAATACGTTGTTTGTCCGAGTTACTACGTACCTGACCAACATATACACAAATACACTTAAGCCGCTAAACTTTATGCACCAATCAAGGAAGATAAATGCAGATAAGACCGATTACACTCAACGATATCGAACACTTTATTGCGCTTTGGAATAGCGTTTATGAGGAAGGCGAATACTTACGTTCTCCAGCGCCAAAAAAAGCGATGTTAAGCAAGGTAATTACTCGTGTAGAAAAAGAATCCATTCCCCAGTTTGTGGCCTTTGATGAAAAACGCTTAGTCGGCAGCATTGAAATTTTCCCAGCTGAAATGTGTGGCTACGAAGGTGGTGAATTTGCCAAAACTGGCTTCCTCGGCATTCATATAGACCAACAATATCGAAACCAAGGGCTAGGAAAGAAGCTACTTGAGACTGCTATTCAAAGCGGCTGGGGATATGGCTATGACACCATCGCGCTTCACGTTTATAAGAGCAATCGGCGAGCGATTACCTTGTATGAAAAATTTGGCTTCGAGCATTGTGGCGAGCTGGGTGAAGTGCTGCTGCCCAACGGCAAATATCTGATGAGTCAGAAAATGGTTTTAAAGCACCCGTAAGTTGATATTAGGAACGGGGACGTTTGGTTATCAACTGACTTACTATCAACGATTGGGTTTCAGGGTAGAGAGCGTGGATAAAGATCACTTCTTACTCCACTACCCAGAACCAATTTGGGAGAACGGTATCCAGCACAAAGACATGTTGCGTCTGTATCTAGACCTTTAAACATAAAGGCTTAGCTAGCTTTTCATATCCAACTTTTTACCCAAGTATTCAATTTCAAAAGTCGCATAGCCAAGCTGTACCGCTTCAAAAGAGTACATCAGGTTCTGCGCCTGTTGGGCATCTTTCGCCAATACGGCGACGGAGTAAATCGGACGCTCAACACCATTGTCCAACACTTGGGTATTGATGTAAGACGACGTGACTAAACCAGAGTTGTTCAAGCTGATCACTCGCTGCAAATCGACACCCAATACACGGTCCATTTCTAACGCCTCAATGCCCTCTTTCCAACGCAACGTCACACTGTAGTTATCACTTTCTGGCGTGTTGTCTAACCATTTGGCGCCTAGTGGTTGAATGCTCGCGATCTTCACCAAATCTTGCTGATACATAGGTAAGTCCTGCAATTTAGTGGCGACTTCTGCTTCGTTATCTGCCGACAACACGAAACGCAAAATCTGTACTGGTTTACCATCAATACTGCTTGGTAAAACAAACATGTCTTTCACGTCACCTTGTTCGATCAGTTGGCTAAAGGCGGCTTTCTGCTCTGGCAGTGTTTTGAGAACCTGCTCCGAATCATTGGTGTTCCAAGCCAGCTCCACACCGTAATCAGCAGCAAAGCTAGAGAAAGAAGCCACAGTAAGCGTGCTTAATAGAATAAGTTTTTTCATAAGGTTACCTTTTACTTAACGATTTTCTTTTTTGCTTCAATATAAATTCAATGTTGTGGATCGCTTGATTACCAACGACTGCGGTATGCGCGATGACAGCTGCGGCAAGTGCTCTGAGCCTGCTTAAGTCCTGCTTCAGCCGATGAAGCTTGTTGGTTCTGCGCTGCTTGATACAACTGTGCAAACCCTTCATCCATTTGCAGCATCAAGCGATTGAAGTTATCTGGTTTGCTCCACACTTCTTTCTTCGCTTTGCTCTCAGCTTGGCTTCCCTCTGGAAACGCGTGTTGCAGTTGTGCGCTGTGGCGAGTGAGCTCAACACCAATCTGTTCTAGCGCGTGCCAATCGGTATTGCTGCCTTTCAATGTTTTATCGGCTTGTTTCGACAGCGACTCTATTTGCTCAAATGCATTCTGACGCGATTCAATTTGAGCACTGAAGTCTTGGGCAAACACTGTTGTTGATACAAAGATGGTCGGTAAAAGTGCAATCAGTGCCAATGTCTTTTTCATTTCATACTCCTGGTTTTTCGTTATTGCTGTGTGGCTGCAAATAAATTTACACAACAATCATTGCGCACGCAACTATTGTTGTGTAAATTACCGTAAAGAAGATCATCACACCGAGAAAAGATCGAGGTAATTATGAAAATTTGGGATTTGGCAACGCGACTTTATCACTGGGCTCAAGCCTTACTGTTTATAGCCTTGATGGCATCTGGATTGTCTGGCAATGGGCCCCATGTTCAATTGGGATTAGCGTTATTCACTTTGTTGTTATGGCGATTGACTTGGGGAGTTATCGGCAGCGAAACCAGTTTGTTTCGCCAGTTTCTACGCTCGCCAAAAGGTGTCATTACATACTTAAAAGGCAAATCGGCGGCGACTGTGGGTCATAATCCTGCTGGCGGCTGGATGGTGGCAGCACTACTGACGACATTGCTGCTTCAATGTATCTCTGGAATGGCGCTTGGCGGCTTATTCGATACGTGGCCATATTCCGATGTTTGGCTTAACGACAACGTGTTTGCAGGGCTTGAGTGGTTACACCTGACCTTGGCCGATCTTTTGCCTTTACTGATCGCCTTACATGTTGGTGCGATCCTTTTCTATAAACTAAGAGGTAAACCCTTGTTGAAAGCGATGATCACAGGTAAACAAACCCAAATGAACAAGCAAGCGCTCACCACGGAACAGAAAATTGTCTATCTCGCGCCGCAAAGCCGTGCTTTAGGGGTGCTAGTTGCTGCAACATTGGTTACCATGGCAATCGTTGCTTTATCATAAGAGTAAGAAAATGAGCGAACAGTTTGACAGACAAGACAGCTTTGGCTGGATGATCAATGTCGTTGCACACGATGCAGCGAAGCGATTTGAAGCCGAGCTCAAAAAGCACGGACTTACCGTTGCACTTTGGCCGACCATGATGTGTTTGTGGGAAGAAGAAGGCGTGACGCAGCGCGATATCGCAGCGAAATCTAAGGTAGAAAACTCGACCACGACTCGTACCTTAGACAAGTTGGAGAAGTTAGGTTTGGTAGAGCGCCATCCAGATCCAAACAGCCGCCGCTCGTTCCGTATTTATCTAACGGAAGAAGGACGAAGTCTAAAAGAAACCTTGGTCCCAATTCCACTGGCTGTTAATAAAGAGCTGATGAGTCCGTTAGAGCCAGCAGAGCAAAAAGAGATGCTTCGCTTGCTAAAAAAGTTGGTCGCAGAGATTTAGTGGTAAACTAAACCAGTAGCTGGTTACTGTGCAACCAGCTACTACTATGAGTTTAGTGAACGAATATACTCAAAAATATCATTAATTTCTTTCTCGCTCAGTATAGCTTTGAACGGTGGCATTATCCCGCCTTGGCCGTTGTCGCCTTCCAAAACAGAATCTATCAGCTCCACCTTTGTGCCGAATGGATTCAATAACTCGGCATAAATATTATCGGGTTTAATATTCAGTGTGTTAGCGGCGAGTCCATCCCCATGACCTTTGTCACCATGACAAGAAATGCAATAGGATTCAAAACGTTGTTTACCTACCGTAAGATCGGCTTCACCATATTGGTTATCGGTAAACCATTTGTATCCAGCAAATCCAGTACTGGTAGCAAACAATAAGAAAGCAACCGAGAAAAAGAGTTTACGCATAGATGCTCCTTGTCTTTATTCATCGATGAGTTGATAAACACAAGGTAGCTTAGATGATGTCGAAAAAGTGTTGTTCACGTATTCAACAAAGGCACGTTATTACGGATTAAGCCTCGGCGCACGCTGGTGCACATTTTGCCAAAGCGACGGATTTCATCAAACTGAGGGGTAATACCTCGATCCATTGCTGACTCCCAATAGCTCAGCTCGGTATCCACCATTTCTAACAGCTTCTTAGGACAACCGATACATTTACCCTCTGGGCCGCAAACAAAGGTCTCTGACTCATAAAGAGGCAGCTCTGCTTTAACTTGTTCAATGATATTGCGCATCGCGCTCATTCGATCTGGCTTGACGGTCATCATCCGACTCCACAAACATGTAAGGAGCCGGATTGTACTCTCTGGCACGCAAATGTCCCTACCTAATTTAGGTATATTTTACGTTTCTGCTTTGTAGCCTTTGATTTAAGCATTGAAAATTCTGGCTTTTTCACCACTAAGTAAACCGCTGTAGCAGCCAACCCAAAGCCAACAATGCCCATCCAATCAAACGACTCACCGAAGGCCAACCAAGCTTGAAGCGCCGTAGTCGGAGGCACTAGGTAGAACACCGAAGCAACGCTCGATGCCGCGCCATTCTTCACCATGTACAGCAACAACAGAATCGCCACACAAGACAGCACGACCACAAGCCAAACTAAGGTTAGAATGAATTCCGTCGTCCATTGCACCTGCATGTTTTCAAACTGCATCGCGATTGGCAGGAACATGGCCAACGCCGCTAAATACTGCACGGTCGCGCCGCCTACCATATCCACTTGCTGGCAATATTTCTTTTGATACAAAGTGCCAATGGTAATACCAAACAACGACGACAAGCACACACCAATCGCTAAGGTTTTGTGCAAATCAGATTGCCACTCCATCTTACCCATGAGCACCATCGCAATGCCGACAAAACCCAAGGACAAACCAATCCACTGTGATGGTTTGAACTGCTCAGAAGCGAACGCCACCAGCAATACGGCCGTTAAAATAGGTTGTATCCCGACTAGTAGGGAACTCAAGCCCGCTGGCATCCCCAAACTGATGGCAAAGTACGTCCCGCCTAGGTAAAAGCCGTGAATCAATATCCCGACAACGCAGCTGTGCCAAAAGTCTTTTCCCGTTGGAATGCGACGACGCAGAAAGGCGACAATCACCAAAAACAACAGGACATTGAACGCCATGCGAATCGACAACAAGGTCGCAGGCTCGGCGTACTGCAAACCAAATCGCGCACCAACAAATCCAGAAGCCCAAAGGATCACAAATACAAAAGGAATGGCTCTGATTAACATGATTCGCCCTCACTCTACTTATTTTTAAATCTTGAATGTTGCTAATGTAGTTAGGTACAGTGTTTTCAAAAAGTGACAGATGGAAGTGTTTTTATGGGTACAGATTTAGCAAGTACACTTGATGTCAATAAGTATTTGATCGTCGAGAAGCATCTCAAACAAGCGATCAGCAATGGGGTTTATCAGCCGAACGACAAGTTGCCTTCCATCCGTCAATTGAGCACTGAACTCAAGGTAAGCAAGAACACTGTGATCCGCGCTTATCAAGAACTAGAAGCACAAAGCATGGTTTACTCGGTGCCAAAATCCGGTTATCGAGTAAAGCCAACCGAGCGACATGAAGCCAAGATTGCTAAGCCTACGCGCGTGGATTTGCTCTCGGTATGCAAACAAATCCTTACCTACCCCGAGTATCAAGAGCTGATTCCGACTGGCTCAGCACACCCAAACATTGATGCGCCAGCCATCAAAAGCCTGTACGCCGAAATTGGCCGCCAGAGTCGCCAACAGAGTCATATTTCCAGCCATTATCAACTGCCACCGGGTGATGACTTATTGGTCAAACAGCTGGCGAAGATCACCCAAGATCTGGGAACGCCGGCAAACGTGGATGATCTTTTGGTCACCCATGGTGCGCAGCAAGCGATCAGTCTTGCCCTTAGAGCAACAACACAGACAGGGGACATTGTGGCAGTGGAATCGCCCTGCTATTTCGGCAACTTATTGATGCTCGAATCTCTCGGTTTACAAGTGGTTGAGATCCCTAGTTGCCCTCGTGATGGTATGGATCCAGATGCGCTAGAAAAAGCCATGGCGACGTGGGAGATCAAAGTCATTATTGTCACGCCAAACTTCACCAACCCAACAGGCTCAATGATGCCCCTTGAAAGGCGCGAGCGACTGCTTAAGGTTTCTGGAGATATTCCAATCATTGAAGATGACGTCTTTGGCGCGTTGAGTTACGACGAACCCTTGCCAAGCTTGCGCAAATTGGACGAGAAACAAAGGGTGATTTACGTCAACTCCTTGTCGAAAACGCTCGATTCTCGCCTTCGTATTGGTTGGATGCTAGCGGGACGTTATCGCGCTCAAGTCGAGCAATACCTGTTATGTGAAAATATGGGCAGTTTGAACTTGATGCAATCAGCTGTGGGCACTTTCCTGACCTCAGGCAAATACCGAACTCACACTGCGCGTATGTGCCGTGTTTACCAATCCAACGTGAGACGATATTTGCAGATGCTCAACCAATGCTTGGATGCACACTTTGAACTCAAAAACCGCTACCAAATCAATGCAGTACAAGGTTCATTCTTGCTTTGGTTACGCTTGCCACCCAAGACTGACAGCTATGCGCTTTATCAAGCCTGTAACGAACACAAAATCAGTATTCTGCCCGGCTCGGTATTTGGCACTCAGGGACAGTATCAAAACTGCATTCGTCTTAGCGTGGCGAACTTTGGAGCGGAGAAAAACTGGCTCCCTGCAATGGAAACGCTAGCAACACTGATTGCTCAACACGCCAAGTAATCGCTCCAGACATCCGTTCCAAGCATTCAGCACCAGAAACAACAAAGCCTCCGCAATTGGGAGGCTTTGATATGTGTTTTCTGGGTTATCTGCTCAACCAAACACGGAGTGTTAGCGAGGTAATTGCCACAATCTGGCTACATTTTCAGCTAAGTTCGCAAGGTTCACCTCCGCCTCTTCCAAAGCTTCTGGCAAGCTCATTGCACGTGGTACACATACAAATACCGCGTCAATGCCGCACTCGTAGACTGCTTGGAAGTTATCACCTGTGCAACCTGCTAGGGCAATGACAGGCAAACCATATTCTTTCGCCACTTTCGCCACACCCATTGGTGTCTTGCCATGCACAGTTTGATGATCAATACGACCTTCTCCAGTAAAGACAATATCAGCGTCTGCTACGTGCTCTGCGAGCTTTACGGTTTCTAGCACAATCTCGATACCCGGCTTCAGTCGTACTGGTAGGTAACCAAGCAAAGCTGCGCCCATACCACCGGCGGCGCCTGCGCCTTTTTGAGTCAGCACATGCTTGCCCGTCACTTGCTCTGTCAGTTCACCGTATTTGCTTAGAGCAGAATCTAACAACTCAACATCCGCCGGCGTCGCACCCTTCTGCGGACCAAAAATCGCTGACGCACCTTTCTCGCCACATAATGGGTTGTCCACATCACATGCCACCAGCACTTCGCAGTCCGCTAAGCGAGCGTCGAGCCCAGACACATCAATGCTGGCTAGCTCAACTAAACCGCCACCGTTAGGAGTGATTGGCTGACCAGCACTGTCCAGAAACTTAACACCCAAAGCCGCCAGCATACCCGTGCCGCCGTCATTGGTTGCGCTGCCACCCAAGCCGATGATCAAGCGTTGAATACCGCGATCAAGCGCATTCAGAATTAACTGGCCAGTACCAAAGCTGCTGGTGTTTTTTGGGTCTCGTTGCTCACTTGGCACAAGGTGTAAACCACTCGCCTCTGCCATCTCGATAACTGCGGTTTCACTGTCACCTAGAATGCCGTAAAACGCCTCAACATCATTGCCAAGTGGGCCTTTTACGGTCACGAAAACCTGTTCACCCTCAGTCGCATCAATCAATGATTGAACTGTCCCTTCGCCACCGTCGGCGACAGGTAGAGTGACAAATTCGGCATCTTGCCAAACACGAGACAAACCGCTCTTGATCGCGTCACTCACTTGTTTGGCGGTCAAGCTCTCTTTAAACGAATCTGGGGCAATCACAACTTTCATTTCATTCTCCTGAGAACACGGTATCCTCCTACTTTGTTTAACCTTAACGGGTAGGAGCTCAATTCGTCACCCTTTGCCTACTGTAATCATGACGTTAAACCACATTTCATAATAGGGATTAATCCACCTTCTTTATATCCATAATATTTTTATGGCTTTAAAGCATCACCCTCGATAAAGGGATATATACTTACTACTGAAACTGGTACCGGAGGGAGACTTATGGAACTACGCAACAAAGCAGGGGATACTGCAAAAATTGCAGATAACCTCACCCTTAAAGAGCTGACTGAAATGGGTTATACCGTCGATTTATGTGACGAAGCATTTGATCCAAACGAACATTGGAAAGCAGAAGGAAAAACTCAAGGCATGGGTGAATACCCAGAGGAATAGTACCCAACTGTATAGAAGATCACACTTCAAGCCGAGTGGTTCTACACTCGGCTTGTTCATTTATTTATTCGAAGCTTGAGTTTCCTTTACAAACAAATACATCTCTTCTAGGTAATTACCGTTTGCGCAGCCCCAGTCACTCACTTCAACAAATTCCTTTATTAGTTGACCACTTTCATCATGTATCACTTTTTGACGAAAGGAGTTCCAACGCGCCAGTTCAATACGATTATTGTTGTCCACATAATAGTCCCCATAACTTTCAATAAGCTTATTATAAGCATTCCAACGCTGCTCCGGCGTCACGCCTTCACTCATGATGACAGTACAGTTCGTTTCGATATTTTGTACTTGAACATTAGTTGGTGTCGTCGTTGAACATCCCGCTAAAACCAGCCCCATCAAACCCACTGCTATTCTTGTTTTCATTATTGTTTCCCTTACTTTCAGCACCACTGCGAAAGACCGAATTTTATAAACTGCGCTCCACGATTTCTAATCAAAAACGGAAAAACTTTGTGACTGACGTCTGCACATGTAAAAAGTGCGGTAAATTACTGTTTACAAGCCATAAAGAAGACAAATGGGTTTCGCATTCCTTTCTGCTACTTAGACGTGCCATAATCAACGACGATAAAAACCTCAATAAAGCAAACATTTGAAGGATCAAAATGACTGCAACGGAATACCTAAACGACCTCAACCAACGTTACCTCGCTATCCATCGCACCAAAGAAGATTTCTTTTGGGAAACGTACATGGGCATCAGCGACGACCACGATGGTTCGACAAAAGCACAAACCGCTTGGACCAATTTCTTAAGCAACGCTGAACAAATCTCAGCCATCAAAGTGCAACTTGAAGCAGCTGAAACGATCGCTGATCCACAAGAGAAGCAGCAAACGCAAATTGGTCTGCAAGGCTGGTTGGCAACATTTGAATCGCATGCGATTGAAGGCGAACAAGCTCAAGCACAAAAGAATGCTCTGATTGCATTTGAAGCCGAGTTGTTCGAGAAAAAGCAAAACCACGCTCTGACGTTTACCAATGAAAACGGTGAACAAACCGAGGGCTCGTTGCCAGTACTATCTTCGACTATTCGCGCCAATAATCACGAAGAAGTGCGTCAATCTGCGCACCAAACGCTGCTCGACCTTGAACAGTGGTTGCTACAAAACGGCTTTATTGAGCTGATCAAACTGCGTAACCAATTCGCACGCTCTTTGGGCTTCGAGACCTTCTTTGACTACTCAGTGAAGAAGACGGAAAAGATGAGTTCAGAGCAACTGTTCAGCATCTTAGATGACTTTGAAAAGCGCACGCGCGATGCTCACCTAAGCAGCTTGGCAAACCTTGCTGAGCAAAAAGGTCAAAGCGCACTGACTGGCTATAACTTTGTGTACTCGTTCGCCGGTGACGTCATGCGTGACCTAGACCCGTACGTACCGTTCTCAAAATCACTACGTCGCTGGGTAGAATCATTCGGTCGCCTTAACATCGAATACGCAGGCGCAGAACTGACGCTGGATCTGCTTGATCGTAAAGGCAAATACCCGAACGGTTTCTGTCATGGCCCTATCCCATCGTTCTACAACCAGGGCGAATGGGTTGCCGCGCAGGTGAACTTCACCAGTAACGCGAAGCCAGACCAAGTTGGCAGCGGCTATGATGGCATCAATACTCTGTTCCACGAAGGTGGTCACGCAGCGCACTTCGCTAACGTGAAGATGAACGCACCGTGTTTCTCTCAAGAGTTCGCACCAACTTCCATGGCATACGCAGAAACACAATCCATGTTCTGTGACAGCCTGCTGACCGATGCCGATTGGCTAAAACAATACGCGTTGGACGCAGAAGGTAACCCAGTACCGGATGAGATCATCCAAGCGATGATCAACAGCCGTCAGCCATTCAAAGCGTACGAAGAGCGCAGCATTTTGGTTGTGCCGTATTTTGAACGTGCGCTTTACCAATTAAGCGATGAAGAACTGACGCCAGAGCGCATCACTAAACTGGCGCGCGATTGTGAAAAGCAAATTCTTGGTTTGGAATGCAGCCCACGCCCATTGATGGCAATTCCACACCTTCTGTCTGATGAAGCAGCGTGTGCCTACCACGGTTACTTGTTAGCGCACATGGCG
This sequence comes from Vibrio rotiferianus, assembly GCF_002214395.1. Classification (NCBI taxonomy): domain Bacteria; kingdom Pseudomonadati; phylum Pseudomonadota; class Gammaproteobacteria; order Vibrionales; family Vibrionaceae; genus Vibrio; species Vibrio rotiferianus. The sequence goes on along the minus strand of NZ_CP018311.1, from coordinate 1,054,801 downwards.
GTTTACCAGACTCGCGCTTACTTCCTCGACAAGTTTGGCTACCTGACTGACAACCCAGAGATTGGTCCGCTACTGGCGAAACATTACTGGCATGCGGGTAACCACCTATCACACAACGAGACTATCGTTAGCCTAACGGGTGAGGGCTTTAACGCTAAGTATCTGGCGGACGTGTGTAATCTATCCCCAGAACAAGCATGGAAAGTTCAGCAGAAGAAAATTGCCTCGCAGCAAACTCGTGAACGTGCCCCAGTGGCGTCTTTAAATGCCAGCATAAAAGTGGTGGATGGCAGCAAAGAGCTTGCAAGCAATACAGTCTCAGACGAACAGATGTGCGATCAGTTTGAGCGCTACATCCAAGAGACTTACGGTCGATAAGCGAAACCGAGAGCTGGGGGGTATACCCAAGTAACCTCGAGATGCTAGGTTCAGCGAGAATGACTTGGTTTGTAGACGCGGCGGCGATTTAAAGGTTTAGTGGGCCTAAATCAAGAATCGGCAACAAAGTATACAAGCCAAGACAACTCGCCCTTTGAGAGCGTGTCATTGACCCGATTACTGCGTCAAACAACTTGGAAAGAGGTGGCTATTACACTGCGTTGTTTTCCTTGTTCTCGAATCAATGACAACGCTCTGAATCCTGCATCTTGAAGTCACTTGGGTATATACTCCTAGCTCTTTTTCTATCAGGGAAGCAACCATGTACCAAGATATCCTGACTTTCTGGTTTGAAGAATTGGAACCAAAAGACTGGTTTGTGAGCAACGCCGACGTCGATAAACAAATCGAAACCCGCTTTCTCACTACCTTAGAACAAGCCGCTCAATCTGAGTTGTTTGGCTGGCGAGACACAGCGCAAGGCCGTCTGGCAGAGATCATTGTGCTCGACCAATTCTCTCGCAACGTTTACCGCAATACGCCGAAAGCGTTCGCTCAAGATGCCCTCGCACTTGCCTTGGCACAAGAGACGATTCGTTTAGGGTTGGACCAAGAATTGACCGACGTTGAACGCAGCTTCTTGTACATGCCATTTATGCACAGTGAGTCTAAGCGGATTCATGAAGAGGCAGAGAAGCTGTTCAAAGCTCTGGGGCGAGAATCTAATTACGAGTTCGAACTAAAGCATAAAGTGATCATTGATCGCTTTGGTCGCTACCCGCACCGCAATGCGATTCTAGGCCGAGATAACACCGCAGAAGAAGTGGAATTCTTACAACAGCCGGGATCAAGTTTTTAAAGAGTATCAGAACTATTTACATCACTCCCTTGTTAATAGCCCGTGATGTAAATAGTTCTACGATTGCCTCGCAGCAACCATTTAAAAGTTGCTGCTATAGCCACAGAGGTAAAAAGTACTAATCCCGTCATAAATATGAAAAGTGCAATGTTGTTTTCTTCAGTACGATCATTGATCAAATATCCGAACTGGTTACCAAGGTGGAATAAAACAAGAATAACCCAAGGATGAATAAGATATATTGAAAAACTAAATTTTGACAATGCCGTAATTATATAGTTGTTAAACGTATGCTTTTCAAAAATAAAAAATAACACTGAAATAAAAGCAACCTTCTGCAAGAACTGAAGATCCATCCCATCATAATAAAATAGTGGCTTGGTATAATTACCGACATCTCCTAGGTAAACTTGTGCACTTATCAACATGATTACTATAAATATTAATAATTTTATTTTTGACCTTATAAAGGAAATCATTTCATCCTTATAAATTGAGAAAACAATACCGTACAGATAGAAAGGAGTATAAAACAAGTAAGAGTGAAGAGGGTTAGTAACAGATACTGGCCTATGGGCAAAAAGTGCCAAAATTGAAAGAAATACGACTACGTAAACTTTAGTTTTTAAACTTGCCTCTATAAATTTCACATGTAAAGGAGAGCTTAGAAAAAGTAATATAGCAAAAGGAATATACCAATATGCCGTCATCATTCTTCCACTAGCATAATATTTAAATATAATTTCAAAAGTACTATCACCCGGACTAAAGATATTGCCATTCCTAAAAGCTTCGATTGGATCTCTCATATTTTCTATTGGCGTGAAGTAACCCATATTAAAGTTCCACAACAAAAATATCGCCAATGTAGAAAGAACAAAATATGGTATCGCTATGGCCTTTAGTTTTTTAACCATAAACCATCTATACTTAAATCGTTTGTAAAAAACATAATGAAACATATAACCAGAAATGAATACATACAACGCAGATGTTCCGACCAATGTGTTTTTTATAAACGAAATCGTTAAATCATTATCCACCAAACCAAATTTAAACAAATGGCATGATACGATAGCGATGATTGCTATACCTCTTAAGTTTTCTATCGATTTTAGATACATAAAGACTTAGCAACCATTAAATTTAGATTACAAAAATATACAAGATTAATGAGCCTCAATACCATTAGTTAAAGTTGACTTTCTCTTAACGAAGCTTCATCCAAAATAAGGTTGAAAAAAGTACCAGTTCCTCTTAATTTGAAGCTCAGAATGAGAACAAGATCTGATTATCTTCACACTAAGACTGGCAAGATTTAAAGCCAATCATCCTTCGTTGTATCAAAAGGTTTTGCATGAAGTTAGACGCCGTATTGTGGGATTACGATGGCACCCTAGTAAATTCTGTTCCGAAAAATATCGACATCACCAAAGCGATATTGTCCGTTGTAGCACCGCATCTTACCGGGGATAACTTGCCGAAATACCTGCGCAGTGAAGCGGATTATCATCATGCCAATCACGCGGCGAAAAACTGGCAAGATCTGTACGTAAACTACTATGGTCTGTCCTGTGATGAGATGCTCATCGCGGGCACCATGTGGGCTGAACACCAAGAGCAAAACCAAACACCAGTGAATCTATTCAGTGGCATTACCGATGTAGTGAACGCGTTCGAACACCTGCCACACGGAGTCTGCTCCCAGAACTCACAATCCAATATTCGCAACGTACTCAGCACCAACCAAATTAACGCGCCATTCAAAGCTATCGTGGGCTACGATGATGTATCTAATGGACATCAGAAGCCGGATCCTTTTGGTGGCATCAAATGCATTGAATCCATCTTTGGACACACCGATAAGCAACTGCTGATGTACATTGGTGATCACGAAGCGGACACGCAGTTTGCACGCAACATTGAGCAATACTTAGGTGGTAGCTGCAAAGTGATTGCCGTAGCAGCAGCGTATAGTGGCGCTCAACCGGAGCGTTGGAACGCCCAGCCAGATTATGTGGCACATCAAGTAGAAGACTTGCTCAGCATCATTGGCAAATACGCTTAGCCTCAGAAAACCTGCAGATTTGCGATAAGACAGAAAGCCTTTTGCTCTCTTAAGGCTTTGTGTATCGTACTTGTGTTACGCTGACTTACTCGACTTACGCGCAGCTCCAGATAATTCACTCTCAATACCTAAGGTAACGCAATGATCACATGGCCTTGTTTACTTAAACTCGATGGCGACGATGAATTAGTGTATTTGGCTTCACCAAAACAGCTAAATACAGAATGCCAAGCGTTAATTTGGGGGCAGGATGACATAGTGATAGATACGCAAGGTTACTGCTTTGCATTACAAACGGGCTCTGACAACGTGGTGGAATTAAACCTTTTGCCACAGACGTTAAACGTACAACAAGTGACAGAGCTGATTCAAAAACACGAGTTTGCTCAAGCACAACGTTGCATCATCAAAATCCATTTTGTGTCGGTGCAGCAAGCGATTGAAGCATTAGCTGATTGACCTGTGAAACTCTGCTCGCGAACAAAACATTGCCGTGATTGATGCATACACTCCGAAATACCTATCGGAAGCAGAGCTAGATATTCGGGAAAAGCTTAGCCAATACCTCAACAATTTGGTTTATTAAGTGGGCAACGAGTCAGTATTTCTGGCTCAATTCAATTAAGTGATATAGTTTCTATTCATACCCCTCAATTTGTAAGTTGAATGATAGGAATATCATGATAAATCTATCCCACTTAATCAAAAATGATATGAACCTGCTGATTTGTCTGTACGTTTTACTGCAAGAGCGCAGCGTGAGCAGAACCGCAGAAAAGCTATTCTTATCTCAATCGGCCGTCAGTAAACAGCTTACTAAATTACGCCAGGAGTTTGATGACCCCTTATTCGAGCGAGAATCCAAAGGTTTATTGCCGACCCCAAAAGCGTTGGCATTGGAGAGCAAACTGCAACAAATCCTGATGCAAATTGATCAGCTTCGTGAACCCGAAGAATTTGACCCAGAACGCTCGACTCGCATTTTTAGTATCGATCTAATCGAAACCGCTTACTCCACCATTTACCCACGTTTTCTGCCTCAGGCGTTATCCAGTGCACCGAACATCACCATCAAAAGTGCCGATTGGAGCCACAGCAGTATTATTCGATTACAAAGGCGAGAAATCGATTTTGGTGTCGGTATTTTTGAGTTTGATGATCGTTCGAAAACCCATGTCGACACCATCCCTGACACACTGAAGTACGCGGAACTGATGCGCGATACTTCGGCATGTATATTGAGAAAAGGACACCCAGCATTAGAGGAAGAATGGAACCTCGACGCGTTCTTGAAGTACCGCCATATACAAGTCATCACAGGAGGCGTGTCTAGCTGGCTACTGCACGAGGTTCTTGACACAAAACGACTGCGCATTGATAACGCCGTCAACATGTCCGACATTTCCAGCGCGGTAAAACTGTGTGAAAGAAGCGACTTGGTACTGACCTACCCCTACAAAAGCATCCGCGAGTTCGAAGGTAAATCAGACATTGTGATCAAACCGCTCCCGATAGAGATGGAGCCCGGCGGGTTCTTCCTACTTTGGAACAAGCAACTCGACAACGACCCAAGCCATAAATGGCTAAGAGAGCTAATCGTCAGTCAGTCTTATGCTTAACTGAAAATGAAATAAACAATACCGAGAACGATAATAACAAAAAATTATTATTATAAAAATTATTGATAATTTCATGTAATTAGAAATTCTCCATATACTCTCCTCCATCGAAACGAAACACGAATTAATCATCACAGTTTTTGGAGCAGAATTATGAAAATGAATCACGTAGGCATCATGGTTGGCGATATGGACAAAGCAGTAGAGTTCTACACTAAAGCGCTTGGTCTTCGCATCGTAATGAACAACACAAAAGTTATCGAAGAGCGCGAATCGGCAATCGGTCGTATGTGTATCGCCGTATTCGGTGAAGGCTTCAAAGGCTTCAACATCGCTCACCTAGTGACATCTGACGGCATCGGTGTAGAGCTGTTTGAAATGAAAGAGCGTCAAGAGCGTCACGAAGTAGATTTCTCTCGTTTAGGCATCTTCCACTTCTGTCTACAAGTAGCGAAAGAGCAGTTCCCACAAACAATCAAACGTATTGAAGAGTTTGGTGGTAAAGCTCGCATGGACATCATGCGCTACCACCCAGAAGACGACAGCAAACAAGCTCAAATGATCTACATGGAAGACCCGTTTGGTAACCTATTCGAGCTTTACTCACACACTTACGAAGAGACTTACGCGTCTGATTACGAATAATTAAACGTCTAAGAACAAAAAAGGACTGGCACTAAGCCAGTCTTTTTTTGCAATAAAATCAGTTTATTAAGCTCAACCAATCTATATTACTTCTTTTTTAACTCCCACGTTAATATTGCTAGCACATAAAGATTCCCGATATTCGCTTTCTATTTCCCGATATTGCTATTGTTAAAACAACGCTTAGATGAGAATACCTCCCATTAAGGAGTCATCTATGCATCTAACGGACAAGATGAGCGTCACTCAAGCACTCATCTCATTATTAAAAACGGAAAAAAAACGCATCACTTATACCGGTGTTAGCGCTGTGTTGTGTGTGTTCGCAGAACTCGCCACTTGGATTTGCTTATACGCCGCATTGAGCAAGTACCTAAATACCCAAAGTCTCTATTTCTACTTAGCCCTTATGACCATTGCAGTCTGTGTGCGCTATTTTTTCTATACGATTTCGGTATGGCAGGCGCACCTTGCGGCTTATCAAATTATTCAGACCATTAGGCAGAAGCTCGTTCGTGCTCTGTCCGAAATGCCAACCGCTAAACTGATGCAATACCATCGTGGAGATATAGAAAAACGACTCAGCGACGATTGTCAGAGCCTTGAACCTCTTATTGCTCATCATACGACCGATATTATTACTGGTACTTTACTTCCGTTTGTTTTGCTTGGTTTTATGGTCAGCATCGACTGGCAACTAGGCTTAATCGCATTAAGCCCTCTCCCCCTCGCCGTGATTGCCCAAACAGTCATGATGCGTGGCTTTTCAGATAGACAAAAAAAGTACAATCAAGTCGTTGCGAATATGCACAAAGCGCAACTAGAGTTTTTGCGTAGCATCGGCGTGATGAAACTATTCGGCGTTGACGCGGACTCTTATCGCCAGTTAAGCAATAATATGACCAAGCACCACAAGCTGGTTTACGCTTATACCAATCAAATGGTTGGAGCATGGGTCACCTTTACCACCTTAGCTCAGGCGTCTTTGGTTCTTGTTATTCCATTCGCCATCGTCAAATTGACCCAAGGTTCATTAAGCCCGGTCGAGCTCGCGATGATCGTGATTCTTTGTGCCGGCATCCTTAAACCATGGTTGGACCTAACACAGATATTTGGGCAAGTGCAGCAATCCTTTTCTTCTCTAGAGCGAATACTACCTCTGTTCCCAGCAACGTCGGAGCAACATTTCAAATCCATTGCAACGCCTTATGCCGAGCTTTGTTGTGAAAACCTGACAGTCAAACGTGACTCACTCGATATCGTCAGTGGACTGAACCTTCAGTTATCTCATGGCGAGTGCATCGTGATTCAAGGCGCATCAGGCTCAGGGAAAAGTAGTCTACTGGCAACGCTTTACGGAGAATTAGAAACATACGAAGGCGATTGGTTTATTAACCAAAAAGCCGTGTCTTCGATGTCCGATAGAGAACGAAGCCAATTGATCTCAGTTGTCGACCAACACCCTGTTTTCTTCAGCGCATCAATACGCGAAAACTTGGTCTTAGGAGATCGATTGATACACGACTCCGTGATTATCAAACTCCTCGATATGCTTGGACTTTCTGCACTTATCGAACAGCTTCCAAATGGTTTGTATTCCAGTATGGATGAAACCGAATGCAATTTTAGTGGAGGGGAACTACAGCGGTTAGCCATCGCTCGCGCCATGCTAGTACGCCCTGCCATTCTGGTTTTAGATGAAGCGGCTTCTCATCTAGATAAGGTGACAGAAAATCGTGTTCTAGAAGCAATACGTCAACATGCACCGCAGCAAATCCAATTGGTCATCAGTCATGGTTCACAAGCATTAACCATCGCTAACCGAGCGTTTTCATTGTCACACGGGCAGCTTAAACAAATTCATCTTGAGGAGACCGTCTGTGCGTAACATTCTCAAGCTACTCGATCACGCAGATATCAATCCAAAAACGTTTTTGGTTGGCATTGCTGGCAAAGTGTTCAGTGAGATTCTGCCATTATTTTGTTGGCTACTGATATTCGGAGCCCTTACCCAAACATGGTTACTTTCTCTTGAAGCCCTATTCGCAGTTTCACTTATCACGGTTGTCGTTCAGTGGCGGTTAGGACAATCCGCCAAACAGAGCTTCTTAGGCGCTTATGACATTACTCACCAACTGAGGAAAGTGTTACTACATGACATTCGTAGCCAACCGTTTTCCAAGATCACGGGGCAAGGTCTGGGAGAGCGCATTAAGCTAATCACTCGTGATTTAAAAGCATTCGAAGACATTTTTAGTCACCTAATTGCTGACTTGATCGCAGCTTTGGTGGTTCCGTTCGCGATGCTTTGTGTACTGCTATTTTGCTCACCTTACCTAGCCTCACTTATGCTGATTGTTATGGTGATCGCGAGCCTATTGCTGTGGAAATTCGAAGATAACTTTTCCAAACAAGCACAACGCCATGTCAATAAAAACGCTTCTTGCACCAACAAACTGCTCGAATACATAGCTTGTTTACCAACGCTAAAACGCTTTGGTCGCAGTGAAGTATTAGCGACTCCACTTAATCAAGAATTAGCAGACTTGTGCAAAACAGGGTTAGGGGTTGAATGGGCTGGTGGAATTGGCGTCATTTTAGCAAGCTTGTTGCTTGAGCTTTCTATTCCGATGGTTGCGGCGCTCGGCGCTTACTTAATGAGCCTGGGCAACCTTACGCTCGGGGAGTGGTTAGTTTCAATCATTGCTGCCGTCGCTTGTATCCGACCATTTATACGCATGACTATTTTCTCTACGTTACTCAGATACATGGCTAAATCTGCCGATCGTCTATATGCCCTGAGCCAAGAACCACAACAACCTGTGCATGGTGTTCAGCCGCATCACCACGATATCGAATTCAAAGCGGTTGAGTTAACTCTGGATGGCAACACCATTCTTAAAGACATCAATTTGCAGGTTCCATATGGGCAACATATCGCGCTCATCGGTACCAGTGGAGCGGGAAAAACCACCTTGTTAGATTTACTTGCTGCATTCCACATCCCCACTCATGGAGCGGTAAGAATTGGTGGTTGCACGGTAGAAGCGACAGGGACAATGCACTGGTATCAGCACATCTCCTACGTAACCCAAAATGTGCAATTGTTCGCAGGGTCGCTAAAAGAAAACTTGCTCATCGCAAAGAAAGACGCGAGCACCCAAGAGTTAGAAGCTGTAATCACTACCGCAGGACTTGATGAGCTGATCGCTCGTTTGCCACAAGGACTAAACACCGAAATAAACGAGAATGGCAAGGATTTATCGGGTGGAGAACGTCAACGCTTGTCCCTCGCAAGAGCGTTGCTTCATGATGCGCCCATTGTGCTTCTTGATGAGTTTACATCCGCACTCGACCAACCCAAACAACGGGAAATACTGCATAGCATTACCGAGTGTTTTGCCTCTAAAACCATGATCACAGTAGCGCATCGATTGGACACCATTGCTGATGCAGATTGCATCTATTTGATGAACCACGGTCGCATTGAGGATTTTGGCTCGCACGACCAATTAATCGCAACCTCTTCCCACTACCAGTCTCTGTGGGAAGCTCAACATAACAATTAAAAATTCAGCGCTGTGAGTAGTGCTAACTTATTCAGATTCAAGGAAAACAGTATGTACAAGATTTCTTCACCGCGCACCGTCATTGCGAGCGCTATCCTCACAATTTTGGGTACTTCATACTCCTATGCCGAAGAGACGCCACCAACAATGGAAGTGGTTATCGTTGAAGCAACCAAGTTCGATACTCCTTTATCGCAAGTGAACAATTCAGTTGTGGTCAAAACGGGAGAAGAACTCGAAAAAGCAGGCATTTATCAGGTCAAAGATCTCGAGATGGTATTCCCTGGACTGCTTATACAAACTCGCGGGAACCGAACTTACGCCAACACCACCGTTCGTGGGATTAGTTCACCTGACTACTATTCGCCAACCGTGAGCATTTATGTTGATGGCGTCCTGCAAGATAACGCTTTTGTCACTCAACCGCTGATTAACGTGGAAAAAGTCGAATTGCTGCGCGGTCCGCAAGGCACACTTTACGGTGGGAACGCGCAAGGCGGTGTCATTAACATCGTGACTCGTCGTGAAACTGACGCCACCGAAGTTAAAGCTTCTGCTTTATATTCTAATTTGAGTCAGCAAGTTGATGCTGTCGCCGCTACCCGTTTATCTGACTCCATTTCAGCGGATATTGCAGCTAGATATATCTACGATGAAGGTGATATTAAACACGCCACCAGCGGGAAAAAAGACGCAAACGATGCCGATGAGCAAGCATTAAAAGTTCGCTTTCACTACTTACCAAATGACTCAAAACTTAGCGCAACCCTATCAGTCGCCGCAGATAAGCTCGACAGCCATGAGGAGTGGTACCTCACTGAGAGTGAACATGACTCTGGTGTAAAAGACGCACCAATCCCCAAACTTAAGCGAGACGTTAATACTTTCGCGCTGAATCTTGGTTACGATTTAGATTCCTCTCAAATCACAAGTATCACCGCTTATCAAACACGCGAGATAGACCGCGAATATGTCTATGGCTACTACCAAGAAGATCAAAACAAGTTCAGCCAAGAGCTACGTCTAAACCAACAATACAACGATCGTTTTAGCTACGTAGTTGGCGGCTACTTGGAATATCGCCGTTTGGACGTTTCAGCCAATAACGCACGAAATAAATTGGACTATGACACGTACGCGTTGTTTGGGCAGACAAACTACCAGTTTGCACCACAGTGGGATGTCACTCTTGGCGTCCGAGCTTCATACCTAAAAGTAAACTCTGACTTCAACGGTAACCCGGCATGGTTTATCAATCCTTATAACAAGGAACAGACAGAATCGACGGTTTCACCAAAAGCTGCAATTGGTTGGCAAGCGAATGAGGACACTCGACTTTACGCTTCCATAACCAGTGGTTACCGACCGGGGGGCTACAACGTTGTTCCTCTGAGCAATGCAGATGCAAGCGGTTACGACGCGGAAAAATCACTGAATGGCGAGCTAGGCTGGCGCACCAACTTTGCGAATCAAAAAATCGATTTTAGTGGCGCATTGTACTGGATTAAAACGGATGATATTCAACTATATACCGGTACGCCAGGGCATCAAACTCTTAAAAATATGGGTGAGGCTCTAAGTAAAGGTATCGAAGCTGAGTTCGCTTTCTACCCAACCGATGATCTGACCATCACTGCTGCCGGGACTTTTGGACGTTCAACATTTGAATCAAACAACAGTACCTTTGAAGGGAATCGACTGCCTTACGCGCCAGACACCACGGCAACGTTGGGCTTTAACTATTACCTACCAGTAACAGGAATCAAAGGCGACATTTCGATCAACTCTCAAGCTCGTTATAACTCTAAAATCTACTTTAACGAAGCTAACTCACTATCACAAAGTGCGTACACTCTCGTCGATCTATCCATTAACTACGACTATAGCGAAGCTCTGTCTATCTCGCTCTTTAGCAACAATATTACTGACAAAGACTACACCACTTACGCATTCTCTTATGGTCAGACATACAGCAATTACGGAACAGGTAGAGAAGTTGGTGTGAAAGCGAAGTACGAGTGGTAATGAAACCTATGGTTAGCGCTCAAGGAGTCAAACTCAAACCATTGCTCGCCGTTCTGGCGAGCGTTTATACCATCCAAAGCTTAGTCAGTATGTTCACACTTCAAGGCTTGCCAGCGATAATGCGACATGAGGGCATAGATACCTCCCAAATAGGGTTGTTCTACCTTGCAATGCTTCCTTGGGTCGCTAAATTTTTGTGGTCACCTTGGATCGAACGGCAACGCAAAAAGGGAGCGAGTTTACAAAATCACGCCATCATTATTTTTGGTTCTCAGCTAGTTTTAATTGCCATACTCGTTGCGCTTTGCGTCATTGGAACGATCGAGAATCGAATGACCCTGTTTGCTGGCGTTTTGGTTATCAGCTTATTTTCCAGCTTCGCTGATATCGCTACAGACGGTCTGGCGATTGACCAGTTGGAGGCAAAAAGAAGATACCTAGGCAACGTCATGCAAGTTGGTGGTTCGTATCTAGGGGCTGTTTTTGGCGGTGGATTATTTATCTATGCGACTTCATTGCTCGATTGGCAAACCGCATTATTCGGTCTGGCTCTTCTAACTTTATTATTCAGTATGCCAACGCTTTGTTTATTCTGGAATCACGGCGCCAATCAGAAAAGCGCGCCAACAGCTCGTACTCCCTCCCTTAAAGCTGCATTTTCTAACCCTGAAGTAAGGATTGGACTGCTCCTTGTGACCGTATCGCAGCTCGGAACGAGAGGGGTTTTATCAATGATGATGCCTTTCTTAGTCGACAGCGGTATACAGCTAGAAAGTTTGGGTCTTTTGGTTGCAGGTGGAGGAGTGATTACCGGTTTAATTGGCGTAGTGCTAGGTGGCTGGTTAATAAAAAAAAGTCTAGCACTCAATGTTTTACTACTAATGATGGTCTTTGAAGTTGTGTTTTTTAGCTTCTATTTAGCATACGACTTAAATATTGCTGAGCAGGGATGGTTAATCGCGGGTATCTTTGTCGTTAATGGCATCATTACGTCGGCTAAATTTGTTGCGCTTTATACTCTAATGATGGGGTTTGCCTCCGGACATCAGTCAGGTGTGAACTTCTCTCTTTTCCAATCGATGGATATGTTCATTGCAATCGTGATGGCTATCATTTGCGGGGCACTGATCGGCGCTTTCGGGTATTCAGTGCATTTTATGTTAATGATCGCTTTTAGCCTCATCGCTATCTTCATAATCCCAGTCTTAAAACCAAATGAGAAGGCGAGCCTCATCTCACAAATCTAACCAAGCCCTATCGTTAAAGATGCTCTAGGTATATCCAGAGCTTCTTTCTCTGTGAACTCGACTTAGTTCAATATTCTCTACAAATGATATCTATTATCATTTATATTAATTGCTCAGGGAAATGCTCACGAGAAAACGACGAAGGCTGAAACAATGAGTAATATCGTGAATAGCTTAAACTTAGTAGGCGGCGTAGATGGAACGTTTGATGTTGTTGCCCTCGATGATGGTGTGAATGCCTACATCGTTAACTGTACAGCAACTACAGACATTCAGTTCAATGATCCTGCAGACGCGGGGTTCTATATCAGCTTTGCTGGTATTAACCACGCCTACAGCCCTAAATATCCTGATTACCCTGCCGCATCTTTTGCTTCTCGATGCATAGCATCACTTTTGCCGAAGCCTGAACCTGTAAACCCTATTGAGCTAGGAGAAGGAGGTCGAATTGAGAACATTCGAATTCATTTCCCGTTACACCATAGCTTGACTAAAAATCTTCTTCCTCAAAATAGGGGCTCATCATTCAAGCCTTTCGATCTTTATGAAACAGGTTGGCAAATGCCACTTACAGGAGATATTCTTAACGTTGCCAAATCGATTTGGAACAATGACTTCCAAGGTATAGCCCGAACTGTATGGCTAAGAGGAAAAATCTTAGAGCTGCTTGCGTTACTCATGGTGCATAAAGAGCCTAAGTCTCTCGCCGAGCAAGCGTGCGACCTCATTGCAACGCAGCCCCATATTGATTGGAACATACCGGGCTTATCTAAAGAACTCGCAACTAATGAATGCTATCTAAAGCAATCCTTTAGAGAGCAGTTCAATATGGGCGTCGCAAGCTGGATCCAAGCTTATCGCATCAGCCTTGCCAAAGAACGTTTAGCCAACCCTAATGAGTCCATCACCAAAATCGCCTTAGATTTGGGTTATCAAAGTGGTAGCTATTTTTCGAAGGTATTCAAACAACACACCGGACTTACGCCCAAAACATTTCGCAGCCGCTCTCCAAAACAGTAATCGGTGCCGTATAGCGACACCTCACAAACACGAATTCAGCCCCCTAGTATCGCCGAAACACTTCAGCATGACGGGAGGATTAACCATTTAAAATGGCTAGCTTTCACTTAGCCATCTTGTAAGAGATTGTATTGAACTGTCCAATACCACTCGCTATCAAACAAAATAAAACAACGTTCAATTACATTAGTGGTTCAATGTAAAAAAGCGAGACTAATGATGAAAACAATACCTCTCACCATTTTAGCTTCAGCCATATTACTTTCCGGCTGTAACAGCTCGGACAATACGAAGCCAACAACTCCCCCTACTACTGAACCATCCTCTTCTGTTGTTCATGGCATCAAGGTTGAGCCTGTTCCAAGTCAATTTTCTGCTTACTCAAAAGCGGGTTACAACCGATATGTTGCGGTCAAGGCGCCGAACGGAAAATCAATCCATATATTGATCATGAATCGATTATCAAATTATCAGATAGTCAAAGCCGTCAATGTCTTGAATCACTACCTAACACCCATCGAAGGCAGCAAATACGGAACAGTCGAACAAAAACACAAGATCGCAAACGCGATGGCAAACAATGGTGCCATTCTTAAACTGATGAACTATCACGACGAGCCAAAATACAACGATGACTTAGATGGGCAACCATTGTTTGAAGAGGAAATCCAGGTCGAGGGAGGAGCTTGGTACGTGAACCAAGATTATGCGAACCACCGCGATGCTTCTTATGAGGAGATTCTTCACTTGGTACACGATTACGGCATCGGAGTACTCAATGCTCCCGAGGATGGTGTTACTGCTTTACCTGAGTTCCAGAGAGAGTTAAACGCAATTCAAAAACAGTCTTTGCACAACGCATATAATCCATCCGCTGAGACATTAGAAGAATGGCAACAAGAAGTCAGTGTGGATCAAGAGTATTTCGCAGCGGTGATTGATAGCTATTACGGACTTTGGGGAGCATACGATGGCGCTGGTATGTGGGGGATGTACAACGTTAAACACCGTCAAGACTTTGCGACTGATGATCCGAACGCTCAATACATCACGGAGCAAATCTTCTCGCCAGTGTTAACGTACGATGCTTATATCTCAGATTCGTTTGAAGGGACGTTTAAGATGATCCTCGATGCTACAACACCCTATACCTATCATTCACAATATCTGACGAAATTGACGCTATCAGGTTCGAAAAACAGCAATATTGAAATCAACCATCACGATAACACCATTACTGGCAACTCTGGGTCAAACACCGTCATAGTACATGGCCCAAAAACTGAGTACACAATAGAAAAACTAGGAAATAACAGAACTCAACTTGTCGATCGCATCGATAACCGCGATGGCTCTAATATCCTATCAAATATAGAGAAAATTCAGTTTACTGATCAGACAATTACTCTTTAACTCTGTTGTCGCTAAGAAACTTACGCATCCAGTTGGAGCAATTGAATGCTTAAGCATCAGAAAGGGTTGGCCTAGTACCAACCTTTTTTTTGTTAATTTTTATGAGCCCCCTCCCTAGCGTCCATGGGTTTCAGCTTCGAAGATCAAAACACATAAGAACTGTTTGAGCGCGTTAAAAAGAGATTCCTGATGTCGCCTAGGCTCCTCGGAATGACGATTTTAAGGTACTCAACTGCAGCCTTGTCAATCGCGAGTCTTCTTAGTCCAAAATTGGCCCCCCTCCTAATTAACTTCGGAGGCTACAAAACTCACTCAGGTAAAGGGGAGGGAGCAACTGCATTCGCTGCTAGAAATTGCGAAAGCTAGAAAGTCCGCAAGGCAAAGGCACAAAAATAACCACATAAAAGAAAAGCCCTCCCCCTTAAAAGCGAAACTTCAATGCCAAGCAAACCATATCAATACAAGGGGGAGCTGGAGGGGGTTGTGAACACGAAACAACAAACTCGCTCTCTAAGGCTAAACCCATCTTCAAACTGCACATGCAAAAAAGGCTTGGTCCTGAACCAAGCCTTTCACTTACGCGATTACTTTTTAATGTGGCAAGTACTTTGAGATATCTCGTTGACGATCAAAATGGCTTCGTCACCTTTGGTGTGAAGGACCAACATATGGTCATCGGATAGGTACCTCGCGCCAGAAGCAGAGCGAACCTGTTTTAGCTCTATAACGCTTCCGTTGATGGCTTTGATCAGCGCTGCATCCTCCGTAAAGCTAGCAGCGAACTGTTGACCATCATTACATTGATATTGGAATTCAGGCGCAGACGATGAACAACCCGCTAACACTAACAAGCCACTTAAAATCAGAGCCGCTTTGCTAGGCTTCAAGATCACTCTTCGGGAGCCCATACGCGAATATCGACATCCAAATCAGCTGGAGCGTAAACCACGACTGGTAGCTTGCTGTTGTAACGGTACAAATCACGAGTCGGCATTTGCACGAACGTTTCTACCTTCTCCATCTCTTCAGGACAAGCCATTAGCGTTGAAATAGCACCACCCGCTGAAGAATCTACTTGGTAATAGGTGTAGCCCCAACCTTCCAATGTATGTTCAGTTACAGAGCCGCCTAAAGATACACGGTTACAGTCTGTTTCCATCATTTTACCAACCACCAGCTCTACGCGCTTATCTGCTTCGTTGATTGCTGGGTCTACATAGAAAACATGTTTTGTCATGTTCTCCATTTCTGGAAACATCTCTGCTGATGGGCGAGATACATCATTTGCTGGATTCATTGCAGAACATCCGCTCAGTGCCATTGCACCGGCAGCTAACCAAACTGCTTTCATCGTTTTTCCCTTATTCATATGGACGTGCATATTGTAACTGGTAACGCCAGATTAGGGTAAATACACGATGCAAATTGATCGCAACTCTCACAATTACGACGCCTCAACGCCATCAAACAATTTTAGTAAGTCTCTGTTCTGTGCCTTGCAGCAATTTGCCGACAAGGTTATGGTTTGAAGCCTGATTTGGTCACAATTCAAGGAAGAGAAAATGACCACCTATCTTGCGGGCTTTACGCTGGGCATTTCCTTAATTCTGGCTATTGGAGCGCAAAATGCCTTTGTTTTAAAGCAAGGCATCAAACAGCATCATGTATTCTTGGTGTGCTTCTTATGCGCCTTGTCTGACGCCATTTTAATTTCTCTTGGTGTCGCGGGTTTCGGTTACTTGGTAACTCAGTTTCCTTTGATCGAGACAATTGCGCGTTACGCTGGCGCAGCGTTCTTAACCTGGTACGGCATCAGTAGCTTACGCTCTGCATTCACACAAAGACACGTAATGAACCCTGAAGGTGATGCCTCAAAAAGTGCATGGCAGACAGCACTGATTTGCTTGGCATTCACATGGTTAAACCCGCATGTTTACCTTGATACAGTGGTATTGCTGGGCTCTATTTCCACTCAATATGAACCGCATAAATGGCAGTTTGCGATAGGTGCTGTTTGTGCCTCTTTCGTGTTCTTTTTCAGCCTAGGCTATGGCGCCAAACTGCTTATCCCGATCTTCAAACATGCGCGTTCTTGGCAGATTTTGGAATTCATCATTGGCTTTGTCATGCTTGCTCTGGCGATCAGCTTATTGATTTAGTGCGTATACTTTTCTCATCAAAGAAAAAAGGGCAACGTCATGGCAAATACAAGCAATCCAATTGAAGTAAAAGCGCTCGACCACGTGGTACTAAGAACAGACAATCTCGACGCGATGCTGCACTTTTATCGAGATATATTAGGATGCCCAATAGAGCGTGAGTTACCAGACTTGGGGTTAACTCAGCTTCGTGCAGGGATGGCGATCATTGATTTGGTGACGGTCGATAGTGAACTTGGGAAACTAGGCGGAAAGTCGCCCAGCCAAAATGGTCGTAACCTTGACCACTTTTGCCTTCAGATTGCACCTTTCGAAGAAAAAGAGCTGCTGTCTTACTTACACCAATACAATGTGCATGTTGCAGAGTTTACTGAAAGATATGGTGCTCAAGGCTTTGGGCGATCTGTCTATTTGGAAGATCCAGAAGGCAATGTGGTCGAGCTAAAACCACAGAAATAATGCACCAGAAAGCCATCAGTTTTCTACTAAAAATCCCCCTCAATGAACCCGAATCGCTGCGCGTTACGTATGTGTATGTCCAACAGCAAAACAGGATTAGCGAATGACCTTTAGCGATGACATGCTATCAAGAATTATTGAGATGGCATGGGAAGATAGAACCCCGTTTGAAGCCATCGAGCATCAATTTGGTTTGGACGAGAAAGGGGTGATCAACTTAATGCGCCGCCACTTACAACCGAACAGTTTTAAGCTTTGGCGACACCGAGTCACCGGCAGGAATACCAAGCACTTAAAACTGCGCTCACCAGGTGTGAACAGAGGCTATTGCCCAACGCAGTACAAACAACGTTGAGCCTCTCTTAAATTTCAAATGCGATGTGCTTAAACCATAAAATACGGCGCACTATCACGCATAAACTCAGCCATCGAAGCTAGATAGTCCCAAGTTTCTCGATAAGTGTGGTTCATGCATTGAGTGAAGGCTTGGCACAGTGAAGGATCTTCTTCCAGCCACTGACTAACATGTTGAGCCGTGTAGGAGACCTGCTTCATCTCATCATCCAGTATCTTCTGGATCGTTGGGCGCATCTCTTTCAGGTAAGGCACATCGGATTGATCGATAAAACTCAGTTGAGAAACCAATAAACACCAAGAACGAAGTTCGACAGAGTGAGCTCGGAAAAGGTGGATTTTAATATCATCATGAAAGTGGCTCACATTACTAAAATCACTCGATTTGGCCTCCTGATAGACTTCGGTTTGATAGCCCGTCAACGGAATTAAGCTGGCATACATCGCGGAGTGATTTCTGTCGTTTTGATAGTGGAGCATGATCTGTTGCTTCATTTCTCCTTGCGCATAACGATTGGCAATCATCTTGAGACGCTCAGCCCCTTCTTCCTCGTTAATCGCGTTGTGCAACAGATAATACGCCATGGTTTGCTTGCTCTGGAAAATCTCTTGGGTGAGATCCCTCATTGCTTGTGGCGTTAGAGAAGAATCTGAGTAAAGATAATTTTCGATTGAGGCTTTGTACTCATTAGATGGCACAAAGTTATTATCTTCTAGCAAGTTATAAAGGCTGGTCTGTAAACAGTTCATGTCACCTTCCTGGATGGTGTTGCATCGCAACACGTCATGCTGACAACGTAGAAAGTGAGGTATTTATCAATACGCTCTTAAGGGTGAGGAAGATTCAAGGGACAGAATAGAGTGTTGGAAAGACGTTGGCTCAGTACCATTGAATAACGGCGAGATTGGAAGTAACTCTAATACTTTTGCATGAATGTAAATGACCTCACTAATACTTGCAGCATATGCATTGTTACAAGATGGTTAAACAATCATTTTATAAATGTTATTTATTGAAAATAGACAGAACGAAATGCGGAGAGATAAGCCATTAGGTTTTAAAGAGAAGTGGTGTTGTAGCGCAGTTTTTATCGCATACAACTTTTAGAAAAACAGATAAAAATAGTGCTTTAACTCTATAAAAACCGGGCAGTTTTCACTGTCCGGTTTGATCTTATTGAGCCTAATTGAAGGGAATTAAGCAGTTGCAGATGCTAGGGGGGTCATCTGCAACGCTCAAATCTTCACGCTGTAAGTAACAAGCGAGTCTTACTTGCCAACAAAGCCGTTGTACAACATGTATAAGTGCGCCGCACTCCAAGAGAAGTTGTTTGCACCCTGTACAGCACCCGTTTCAGGGTTGTAGTTTTCCTGAATCGGCGTTGTTTCCGTTAGACCTTGTGCGTTTTGGAATAGCTTATCAACCATTTGACGCGCTTCTACACCGTAACCGTAGTTGTCCATACCACGTACGCCAAAGTAGAACTGATCCAGCCACACACGACCACGCCAGTAAATATCCGGACCATATGCTGGGTTATCCATTGATGCAGTACCTAGCGGGATCTTAGGTGAGTTAAACTTGCTGGTATCGAGCATGTTCTTCACAACCTTGTCTGCGTGCTCTTGCGTCGCTGCATTGTTGAATAGTGGCGACCAACCTTCAGGGCCCATACCACGCTTCACTAGCATTGGACCAGCACACTGGTTGCTTAGACCGCCCGGTACCACTTCAATGTCATAGTAGAACCCTGTCGCGTCGTCGAACATACAACGATTGATGTACTCTTTAGTGTCATCCGCTTTCGCTTTAAACTCAGCAGCTTTGTCTGCTTTACCCAGCACCTCTGCAATTTGCGATAGGTACAGGTTGTCAGAGTACCAGTAAGACGCTTGGTCAACTGATTCTTGCATCAGCGAGTAACCAGATAGATTGTTTGACTCATCCGTGTTCTCATTGAATTTCACTTCCCAGTCTTTCTTCGCCTGAGCCAGTTTATCCATGTTCACAGCCGAATCATCACGGTAAGTCACAACAGAACCATCTGTACCCATTACCATATCGTAGGTGTTATCAAATCCGTTGGTGTTGTGTGCGTAGCGCCCCATTTGGTCGATCACTTCAGCTTCTTCTTGCGTTGGCAACTCAGGCTTATCTTGTAAGTCATCGATGGTATCGATAAAGCCGAATACGCCCGCATTGTCACGACCCGATTCCCAACCAGCAGCCTCTTTCGCAGGGATGCTCATCGCGGTGTAGTCACCCGACATAAGCAACTGGTTGTATTTCTCGATGCCAGTCTCTTTGATCCACTTGTCACCATTCGCTTCATCTTTGTAATAGAACTTCATATCATCGATCGAAGCATCTGGCCCCCAAGAGCCGTCGTTCAGATCCTCTTCAAATACAGTATGAATTGGGTCTTTTGCTGCACCGTATTCAGGGATGCCGTTTTTGTTTGTATCGCGAGCGCGTAGCCACCAATCATGGAATGCCACTAGCTTCGGATACATCTCTTCTAGCCACTTTTTAGCTTCTTCGGGACGGTTATGCTCATCTTTTAGCGCGGTATACACTTCCCAAACAGCCCATGCAGCAAGTGATGGTTTAGTATTACGCTCATTCCAGTTCAGGCCATCGGTAGCTTGAGGGAATACTTTTTTGTATTCCGCCGACATACCCTCCCAGCGCTCTGCTGGTAAGTTGTATGTCACTACGTCAAGCAGGTAACCTTCATCCCAAGGACGAACAGGATCATCAGACTGTACTTGATATTGGAACACAGTACGGATGTTTTCCATCGCCACATCAGGGTTGAAATGTGACATTGCATAAGCTTGCTTCCACGTATCCCACGGCCAAGTCATGTTACCTGAGAAATAAGGAGCGGTTACCGATGGTGTCACCGTGTCATGGTCAATTGCACCCGCTGCGCCACGCCAGTTTGCATTAAGTGTTTCCATCGCTTTTACTGCAACGAACTCATGCTCTTTAGAAGCAGCATCGTTGGTCAAACCATTTTCTAAGTACTCTTCCCAACGCATTGCCGACTCATGCATGTAGCCTTTTGGATCGGCCATCACGTCGTCTAATTTCGCAAACTCAGACGCTTGCTCTTGGGTGTTTTGAACGTGCGTGTAAGCCGTATATAGCGTGATTTCTTCGCCATTTCCTAGCTCAGCCGTTTGGACGAAGCCTTTCTTATCATCATCAATGGTAGATGTTTCTGGCTTAACAGAGCGTGTCACTTCAAACTTAGAATCGCCCGAAGTCAGTAGAGACCAAGAGTCACGAACCGCGCCAAAAGACACTTCTACGCCATTTTCTGTCGCGGCAATTTCACGTGAGTAAGTAGGGTATGCATCTTCAACACTGCGTACTGTGCTGTCGCTGTTTTTGTATAGTTCACCATCGTCAGCGCGGTAATCCGCCATCAACTCACCGTCCCACTCACCTTGAATAGCCAGCTTGTTCGGGTTCTTGATCGTCGTTTTCACAAGAGACGTACGATCTGTCACAAAGCGCATTTCCAATTCTGCTTCGATGCCATCATCACCCGTATACTTTTGAATCAGCGCGCCAGGTTGTGAATACGCTTCTGTCAGCTTAAGCGGCATAGCTTCGCCATCCACCGTTAGCGCCAAGCGGTCGAAACGTGCTGCCATGAATGACACGTACTCTTCAGTTAACAACGCCGTACCACCTAGTGTAATTTCACCACCCTTGGTGTCTAGCGTGTGTCCATGCCAAGAACCGTTATCGAACATAGGAATGTAGCGAAGGTGACCACCATGCAAATCACGCAGTGCCACTGGCACACCAGCACGATCAATGGTGTTATGGAATTCAGCCGCTTTCAATGGTGCATCCACGTTAGAGTCATTATCACTACTGTTGCATCCACTAAGTGTTAGAGCAACCCCGACAGCAATCGCACACAAAGAAGTCTTAAAGTGCATGTTATATCCCTCATTTATTGGCTTTTGGTCTTAATCAGGCGAAAAAAGGTCGAGACGTGCCCTGCCGAGTTTCGATGATGAAGATTCAGCCTTATTTATTTCACTTTTGGATTTGAGAAGAGATCGGTTAATTTGTCTCTTCTTCGTTTGGCCTATTTAAATAACAGGTCATTAATTTTGGGTAATAGTGGGTCTTTGATGCATTCATTATCAAACACACCCACTTCATATAAATTCTTTATTTTGTGATTAAATATTCACTATTTTTCATTCGCCATCGATATGGCTTTTAATAACTCACCGTCAATGTTTGGAATAGTATCTGAGAGAAAAATTTGCTTACCTGGCGTATAGGTCATCAACACGTTTCGGAGTCGCTTGCTGCCTTCCCCACTCTTGTTCTGTACATCAAACTCAATCAGCTTGTTGTATACCTCGTTAGCCAGTTTCTCTTCTTGTTCCTCAGTAATGGCTATGCGTCCCATGCAGATTGGTGGTCGCACGTCATGGCTAAACACTTCGTCTCGAAAACGCTTAGCGAACAAAGTATCGAGCGTGGAACCCTCTTCAAAAATAAAACGACCTTGGTCTTTAAAACGGTATTGATCATCACCTTTTAACTCAATGTAACCCATCATTTCCAAGGCTCTTAAATACAAGGTAAGAGATGTATGAGTAAGTTGGTATTTACTCAAAATATCTTGTAGTGACCACTCTTTACGACGCAACAAATATAAGAAATCAAACAAATATGGATACTGATTAAATATCTCGCTATTAATTTCAGTAATGAATTGTTCATTCTCTTGTTGAAGCTGTTTCGCTCGCATAGATAATTCAACCAAATCCGTATCTAAATGAGTAGCAAACGAGAGTATTTTATCCAATCCAAGAGACGTGTTATGAAGTTGTCTTTTGATAGTTGATAGCGGAATCCCCATTCCAGCAGAGAGATCGGAATAACAAATCCCTTTCTCTTTAATTTTTTCTCGTAAAGCAGCAAGTAAATACGTTGCAGAATTATTCATCTAACAATGCCTGTTTAATTTTTCAGCATCCCTGATGATATATTCAAGAGAGTCCTACTCTTGTGATGCCGGTTCCAAATAATTCCAGCAATTTCTATCTATTAAATGTGTTTCAATGATGAGACTTTTTACTAAGCGTTAACCGATGGATTTTTACCCATATAGATTAAGCTTCAACCAGTTATTGCAAGCCTTATCAGTATGCGATGAGTATAATTGTTTTGATGCGTAAAATTAAGTTCGCTAGGTTTTTTAGTAAAAGTTTTCTATTGAAAGGCTACTTTATTAGGTGGCAAGTATCAAAAAATTGTACTTAGAAATTTAGTCACGCGAGAGATCACAGAAAAATAACGACTTACTGGAATTATAATAAATAAATGACCAGTAAAATTCTTGTTATAAGGAGCAAGAGAGTTAGTTAAAGAGAGAGGAATATTATTGAAGCGTCATCATATTATACCTTTATTTTTCTATCTTGCTCACATATTTTTCTACGGCTAATTTTTTCACTCCATATGCAACATTAAGTTCTCTTTCAACGCATCGACTCCTACTTGTAAAGGAGAAACGGTGATCTTAAAGATAGGC
Source organism: Vibrio rotiferianus (assembly GCF_002214395.1). NCBI lineage: Bacteria > Pseudomonadati > Pseudomonadota > Gammaproteobacteria > Vibrionales > Vibrionaceae > Vibrio > Vibrio rotiferianus. Next base: position 1,031,410 of record NZ_CP018311.1, on the reverse strand, counting down.
TGGTATGTTGTGGTTTACTTGGGAAGTCCTCCAATTAGGCGTAAAATAGAGAGTAGGCTTCATAGATGAGTTCTTACCCTTTATCGGTCTGATAAAAGAGAACGAAAGGAGAAAGTTATGGTGACATGTAGTCAATATGATTTTATTGAAATCGCCTGTATGTTTAAGTTACCAGTTGAGATTACCTTGAAGAATGGTGAGACACACCAAGGTAGCGCATTCGATACCGGTTACGATATGGAGCGACAAGAATGCTTATTTTTGGATGTTGCAGGTGAGCGGACTTCGTTCCCAACCGAGCAGTTGATCGCAATGAGAGCACTCACCGACAACCCACATTTCAGCGAAGTAACTTTCAGTTAATTGCCTATTCTCATACGCAGACGTCAAATAGAAAAAAGCGCCTTCAACCAGAAGAGTTAAAGGCGCGTTTGTTTAGCTTCAGTTTCAACGCTACCTTGAGCGGATAAACACCAGCATCGGCATCATGATTACGAACATCACCCCCACCAACTGGAAAGTATGCACAAACGCGACCATTTGCGATTGCTGATGGAGCATACTTTGGTACTGCTCCAAGGCGGCAGGATCGGTGATCGATAATCCTTGTTTCGCAGCCCAGTCATGCAACACTGGGTTGTAAGGATTAAAGCCTTCTCCCAAAGCGTGCCATTGCTGCTGACCATCACGATACTGGTATGTGGTAGCGATGGAAATACCAAATGAGCTACCAATAGTTCGAAACAAGTTAAAGATACTCGCCCCAGCCACCGACTGCTCTTTTGGCAACGTCATGTAAGCCAGCGTCGACAAAGTCGAGAAGGTTAAACCTAAGCCCATACCTTGAATCATACTTGGCATCACAATCCAGAAAGTGTCTATTTCTGTCGAGTACAAGGTCATCAAGTAGCTGCCAATACCGATGCAAGTTAAGCCAAATACAATCTTCAACCTTGGGTCAAATTGTGGGTTAATCACAATCACCAATATCAACATACAAGCGGACGCTAACCCCCTTGGAGCCATCAACATACCCGTGGTCGACACTGGATAGTTCAACAAGCTTTCGAGCAACATCGGCTGCTGGGTGGTCAAACCGAACATCGCCATCGAAACAACAGCAATCATCAAAGATGACACCATGAGGTTTCTGTCTTTGAGTAACCACAACGGTGCAATGGGGCTCTTTGTCTTCCAACTGCGGTATACCCACATGATCAAACCCATTATCGCTAGCAGTGCTGCGGTTTGAATAATGCGCGAGTTAAACCAATCTTCATCGTTCCCTTTATCAAGCACAAACTGCAACGCACCGACGCCGAGGGCCATATAACCAATGATCCACCAGTCGAAGTTCGGTTTGGATTTGTTGCTAATGTGGATGTAGCGGTAAATCAGCGCAGTACACACCAAGCCAAATGGCAAGTTGACGTAGAAGATCCAACGCCAGTTGATGTTGTCAGTAATCACACCACCCACTACCGGGCCTAAAATCGGACCAAGCAAGATACCGATGGAGAAGATCGCCATCGCCTTGCCTTTTTGCTCGGAAGGGTAAATCTGAACCAATGTAGATTGTGCAAGTGGAATAACCGAGGCACCAAACGCACCTTGGATAATACGGAACACCACCATCTCTTCGAGTGAACCCGCTTGTCCACAGAAAGCACTGGCAATCACAAAGCCGATTACTGCCACCAGCATGACTTTGCGCTCACCAAATCGCGATACCCAGAAACTGGTCATCGGAATGAAGATCGCCTCAGCCATGCTGTAGCCAGTTAGCACCCATGTGATTTGGTCTGCCGTTGCGCCCAACGCGCCCATCATGTGTGAAAGCGACACGTTAGCAACGGTCATGTCTATCAGCACCATGATGGCCGAAAGCATCACGGCGACGGTGGCTATTCCCCGTTTGTCGGCCGTAATCTGGTTACTCATTGTGCGTTACTTTTCAGATCAACAGTCACTTCAGAACTCGCACCCACACGTAATTGTGGTGCACCTTCAGGTACTTCAAGTGTCAAACGCACAGGGAAACGTTGTTTGATTTTCACCCAGTTACCGGTTGCATTTTCTGGTGGCATCAAAGAGAAAGAAGTGCCACTTGCTGGCGACAACTCTTCCACTTTCGCATCCCAAACCACATCTGGGTACATGTCGATCACGACTTCAGCGTGCATGCCTGCTTTGATGTGTGTTAGGTCTGTCTCTTTGAAGTTTGCACGTACCCAGTAACTGTCTTTCACAATCACAGGGAACAGAGTTTGGCCAATACCGACAACAGAACCAGTATGTGTGTTGATTTCACCCGCGATACCATCGACAGGAGAAGTGATGTCAGTGTAGCTAAGGTTCAATTCCGCTTGTGCAAGTTGCGCCGCCGCTTGTTGAACAACTGCTGCCTCTGCACCTTCTTCACCGCGGTTTGCGATTGCTTTCTCTACCGTTGCACGTGCTTGTTCTAAGCTTGCTTGAGCGTTCGCGAGTTTGTTCTTCGCAGTATCCAAATCTTGATCAGACGCTAATTTGCGTTTCACTAGCGAGTTAGTACGTTTGTACTCCAACTGCGCTTCGGTCAGGTTAGAACGCGCCGCATCCAATCCCGCCACCGCTTCAGTCACTTGCTTGTCGGCCACATCGTGTTGTTGAACCGCCAATTGGTAAGCCGCTTTAGCTTGTTTGACTGCTAGCAGATAAGGACGAGAATCAATCTTTAATAGCAGGTCGCCTTTGTTCACCACTTGGAAGTCTCTGGCTTCTACTGAGATAACTTGGCCTTGAACCTGTGGAGCGACCGATAGGATTTTTGCTCTTACATAGGCATCTTCCGTACTCGGGTGGCCGTCGGAATATTGCCAAGACCAGTACATCGCACCAAAAGCGATAGCACAAACGAGAAGGAAAAGGATTTTGGTCAGTTTGGATTTCGAAGAGGATTTCTTCGCGATATCGTCGCTCATTTATATTGTCCAAGTGTTCAATTTTGTGATCAGTGTAGGATTTTTCTATCTTCGGACAATAAGATGATCTGCAAGGTTAAGATCCGATTTTGAGCGTTGATAATTTGTTCAGAAGGTGCGCAAAGATATTCACACTCTTTAATAGCCAAGCAACCTCGAAATGCTTGGCTATGAACGTACATAAAGTATAGGGAACGCTAATCATTCCATGACATGGAAATAAAAACGACGAATATTCCAGCCAAAAAAAAGCCCCGTTAGTCTTAACTCTAACGGGGCTTTATGGTTATTTATCTTTAACTATCAATGTGCTGAAGCAAGCTGCGCTGTTACTCTTCGACGTTGTAGCCAAATCACAACACCAAACAACACCATTGCTGGAATCCACATCCACTCTTTACGATAACGCTCAACTGGCACACGCACATCGACAATCTGTTGGTCGAACTGCAATCCTGCCGCCTCTGCTGGGCTAGCAAAGCTAACGATATCAATCAGAGTTTGTTCACCATGCTGATAAGTCACTATGCCAAGTGCGTCTAGCTTATCTTGTCCGGTTTCCCCTTCAGGAACCGAAAGCAGCACCGAGAACTCTCGCATCTTACCGACCGCATCTTCACCGCTGATGCGCATTCTGAGTACACCGCCCTCTTCGAGCGGCTCAAGCGTTTGTGCCAACTGGGAAGGATTGCTCGATTGGTACGGATCCACCACCATGTCGATCCAGAATCCCGGACGGAACAGGGTAAAGGCCACCAGCAATAGCAGAACGCCTTCGTACCAACGGTTACGAGTCAGGAACCAACCTTGCGTCGCCGCAGCGAATATCAACATCGCGATAGTAGAGATAACAAAGATGGCAATGCCGTGCGCCCAATCGACATCAATCAACAATAAATCCGTATTGAAGATAAACAGGAACGGCAAAGCCGCGGTTCTCAAACTGTAGTAAAACGCGGTTAAGCCCGTCTTGATTGGATCCCCTTTCGACACCGCCGCAGCAGCAAACGAAGCCAGACCCACTGGCGGCGTTACATCCGCCATGATGCCGAAGTAAAACACAAACAAGTGCACCGCAATTAACGGTACGATCAACCCGTGTTGTTGACCCAACGTGACAATAACAGGAGCTAGCAAGCTCGATACCACAATGTAGTTCGCCGTAGTTGGTAAGCCCATGCCTAGGATCAAGCTCAATACCGCCGTAAGCATCAGCATTAGTAGCAAGTTGCCCATCGACAACATCTCAACCAAATCAGCCAATACTAAGCCAACCCCCGTTTGCGATACCGCACCAACAATTACGCCTGCGGTGGCGGTCGCGATGCCAATGCCGATCATATTGCGCGCGCCAGCAATCAAGCCTTCACGCAAATCGATACAACCGTCTTTGAAGTTACCGTAATCGTGTTTGCCGTCTTTACGCATCCAAGTCAGCAGAGGACGTTGAGTCAGAACGATCACCACCAGAATCACGCTGCCCCAAAAAGCAGACAACCCTGGAGACAAGCGCTCGATCATCAAACACCACACCAAAACCACCACAGGCAGTAGGTAGTGCAAGCCAGACAGCAAGACTGCACGCGTATTTGGTAACTGTTCTAGCGGAGCATCTGGATCTTCTTCTGATAGCGGCTCATTACTTGCGGCGACTTTTAGCAGCGCCAAGTAAACCGTTGCCAGAATCAACGCCATCCCCGGCAGTACAAAGTCACCCAATACTGGCTTCAACCATCCTAAACCATAGTAGACCGCCATCGACAATCCAGAAATCAACGCCGCGCCAAATGCAAATCCCGTTAGCCTTGCTAGCCAAGGCTTTGAGCGTGCGGCATCAATTGGCTGCATGCCCAACTTGAGCGCTTCTAGATGGACAATATAAAGAAGGGCGATGTAAGAAATAGCGGCAGGTAAGAAGGCATGTTTGATGATCTCAACATAAGGAATGCCAACGTATTCCACCATCAAAAATGCCGCAGCGCCCATAACAGGAGGCATGATTTGCCCATTCACCGATGAAGCTACTTCCACCGCACCCGCTTTGTCTGCAGAGAAGCCGACTTTGCGCATCATCGGAATGGTGAACGTACCTGTAGTCACTACGTTGGCGATCGACGATCCCGAAATCAAACCCGTTAAGCCCGAGGCAACGACGGCGGCTTTTGCTGGGCCACCACGCAAGTGACCCAACATGCTAAATGCCAATTGAATAAAGTAGTGCCCTGCTCCAGCACGTTCCAATAACGCACCAAACAGAACAAACAAAAATACAAAGCTGGTCGATACGCCAAGTGCAATACCGAACACACCTTCTGTAGTGATCCATTGGTGGTTAGCCAACGCGTCCAACTGCACGCCACGGTGGGACAGCAATCCCGGCATGTATGGACCTGCCAAGCTGTAGCCGATAAACACCAACGCAATCACCGGCAAAGCAGGGCCTAACACTCGGCGCGCCGCTTCTAGAAGCAGAGGTAAGCCAATCAATGCGGTAATAAAGTCTTCAGTGGTTAAGCTGCCCGGACGTTGTGCTAGTGCTTCGTACATAACAAACAAGTAAAGCGAAGACGCACAAGCAATCAAACCCAACATGATGTCAAAGGCAGGAACACGATCGCGCGGGGAGCGCTTAAAAGCCGGGAAGACAAGGAAGGCAAGCAACAAGGCAAAACCAAGGTGAATGGCGCGCGTTTCGGTATCGTTCATCACACCGAAACCGACAATAAATGGCAGCGGAGACGCGATCCAAAGTTGAAACAAAGACCAAAGTAACGCCAAGCCCGCAATCAGCTTTTCCATGATTCCGGTTGGCAAGCGAGCACCCACATCTTGGGCAATCAGTTCTTCTGCCGACAGCTCACTCGGATGCGTGTCAGCATGGGACGTGGAGATCGTCTTATCCATAATTTTCTCACAAACAACAGAGAAGCAAGCGCTGCGAATCCATCACAGCGCTTGCTAAAAATCGAAGGTTCTAAGAATTACAACCAGCCGCGCTCTTTGTAGTAGCGCACCGCACCTTTGTGCAGTGGTGCAGACAGACCCACTTCAATCATTTCTGATTCTTTCAGGTCTTTAAATGCTGGATGTAGACGCTTGAAGCGGTCTAGGTTATCGAACACAGATTTCGTCAGTTGGTACACCAACTCAGGATCCGTCTCTGCCGTGGTTGAGAGCACCGCTTTGCCGCCGATAGATTGCGTATCGTTAGGGTTACCACGGTACATTCCGCCCGGAATGGTTGCTTTGGTGAAGTACGCACGCTCGGCAAGTAGCTTGTCGATTTCCGGACCAGTCACTGGTACTAGCACAGCATCAGTGGTGGTTGATGCTTCCTGAATCGCACCGTTTGGGTGACCGACAAAATAGCTCATTGCATCGATGTTATTGTCACTCATTGCAGAAGCTTGTTCTGCTGGTTTTAAGTCGGACACCAAACTGAATACATCTTGCGACCAGCCTTTTGCTTGCATCACTTGTTCAAATGTATCGCGTTGACCAGAACCAGGGTTACCGATGTTGACGCGCTTGCCTTTCAAATCGTCGAAATTGATGATGCCTGCGTCTTTACGCGCAAGAATCGTGAACACTTCACTTTGTAGTGAGAAAACGGCACGAATATCCGTCATTGGTTGGTTATTTTGGAAAGGAGCCACACCTTCTAGGGCTTTGTATTGGTGGTCTGACTGCATGATGCCGAAGTTATACTCGCCACTGCGCAAACCATTGACGTTTGCCACGCCACCACCACTGGCTGGTGCATTACATTTAATGCTGTGGTCTGCAGCACCACGGTTTACGAAACGGCAGATCGACTGTCCAGCGACGTAATAAACGCCCGTTTGACCACCGGTGCCGATAGTAATAAATTTCTCTGCCGCACTTATTTTCTCACTGTATGAGAACAGTGAAACTGCCGAAGCAAATACCGCAATGAGTGTGGTTCCTTTCATTTTAAGTTCTTCCTGTCTATCGATTGAAAAATAAAGATATTTTTCTCAGCTAAAGACAGCAAAACCGAAAAATACTCGTGTAAAAATTCCATGCTTCACGAGCAATTTTCCTTAGTCAGCTAATCCTTAGCTTCATTTTGTAATTTTTATTCCCGTATTCGATTAATATTTAACCGAGCACTTGCAATCGAATTTATCAGAACAAGTTCAAAACCTAGCTATAGTAAATTTTCGCTTTTCTCAACAATCGAGAATTAACAGAAAATTCATTTTTTAAGCGATACATTTACAAACAGGAAGATTGGTCGAATGAGAGAAAATAGGAAGGAAATGTTGCGCAAGAAAATGACATAAAAAAAGAGGGGCAATCCCCGCAACTGCCCCTAAAAGTCATGCCAATAATCTTATTGCTCTTTTACTACTGCTTTCTCTTAGAACTTGTAACCGCCACTGATCATGAATACCCAAGGGTTGATCTTCACATCAGTTTTTTGTGCTGCACCACCAAACTTGTACGTCGCTTCAGTTTCAATATTCGCATACCAGGCAGAAGCGTTTACAAACCACTTGTCATCAATCATGTAATCGACACCCACGTTAGCCGCTAGACCAAACGAGTCATCCAGTTTTAGATCTGTAAGGCCTACATCTTTCGCTTTACCGTTAAAGCCTTCATCGAAGAAGATGGTGTAGTTCAGACCGGCACCCACGTATGGGCGGAACTTGCTTTGTGCGTCGCCAAAGTAGTACTGAACCATTACGGTTGGTGGTAGGTGTTTAGTATCTGCAATATCACCCAAGCCAAGAAGGTCTGTTGAAATGTCGTGACTAAATGGAGTTGCTGCAAGCACCTCTAAGCTGATGTTGTCAGTAAACATGTAACCAAACGTCAAACCGAGCTGAGTGTTGGAATCCACTTTAAGCTCTTCTTGAGAACCTAAGATCTTGTCACTGCTGTCATTTGGCACAACTGAAGCCGCACCGACACGTAATACAAAATCACCTTCTTTGTGAGCTAAAACTTGAGGTGATACTAGCGCAGCAACCACTGCTAGACTGCAGATTGTTTTTTTCATTGTTATTTCCTTTTGTAGGGCTTAATAGTTTTTATATTCTTGAGCTGCGCGCAATCTAGCACATAGAAACCCTACTTTTTTGATGGAAATCAATTTGTAAAAAATATCACTTTTTCGCATACAAAATCGCCATACTGATCAACAAATTATGCAAATAGGACACAATTCTGTAATGCAAACTGTGCGTGTGAGAAGAGTGCGTCGCAGTTCTCATTCCCCCTCCTATGTACGCCTCTGTATTCAACAAAACTATTTTCTCGATATGCTCGGATTATTTTCAAAAAACATCGCCCTCAAAAAGCCAGTTTGACCGCTTAAATTGGCGATTTTCGGCCTTTGTAAGGCATTGAAATACAACAAGTTATATTTCTGGAAAATCAGTCACTTAGAGTGGTAGTCTGCTTCCAACGAACAAAGAAAAGATAAAAAGCCATGATTAAGACCAATCTCACTTTCGAACACGAAGACTTTTCTCACCAAGATTTGCAAAACGCCACCTTTGAAAACTGCCGCTTTTATCAGTGCAATTTCGACCATGCCGATCTCAGTGATGCAAAGTTTATTGATTGTCGCTTTATCCAATCGAGCGACATAGAAGGCTGCAGTTTCCGCTATGCCAAACTCAAAGATGCAAGTTTCAGCAACTGTATGTTGGCCATGTCTCAGTTCAATGGTGCAGACTGCGTCGGCATCGAACTGCGTAAGTGTGATTTGAAAGGCGCAAACTTTCAAAGTGCTAACTTCGCTAATCGTGTCAGCAACACTGTGTTCTTTTGTATCGCTTACATTACGGGCTGTAACTTGGCTTACACCAACTTTGAGCATGCATTAATCGAGAAATGCGACCTGTTTGAGAACCGATGGAACGGCGCCAATCTGATGGGCGCAAGCTTTAAAGGCTCTGACTTATCGAGAGGAGAATTCAGTCGAGAACAATGGGGCAGCTTTAATATAGAGGAGAGCGATCTTACCCACGTCGATTTAGAAGGCTTGGACATTCGCCGCGTCTCTTTATACGGTGTTAAGATCTGTGACTGGCAGCAAGAACAACTGCTCGCACCATTTGGACTGATCGTTATTTAGGAAGCGCTATGAATCTGTTTAAAGACCTGCCCAGTGATCTGAGTGAAGAAGTGTTCGAAGATTTACTCACACATAAACAACTGCGCATCGAGCGTATTGTCTCAAAAGGGCAAACCACGCCAGAGGGCGAATGGTATAATCAAGAAGAACATGAATGGGTATTGGTTCTGCAAGGCGCAGGCGAACTGACTTATGAAGATGGTTCTGTAAAACGTTTAGAGACGGGCGATCACGTCAACATTCCTGCCCATACCAAGCATCGCGTGAGCTGGACTGATCCCGAGCAAGAAACAATTTGGCTGGCGGTTTTCTACCGCTAGATTTTCGACTTCCGTGTTATTCCGAGGAACAAGTTAAGAAAAACGGGGGAAAGAAATACTAACTTTCCCCATGTGCGCAATAAAGGGTCTAGGTGGAGCGCAAAAGAAATTGAAGTCATGGCCTCTGAGCGAGTCTCCCAACTGTTACTCAGAAATAGATCTGACCATGACTTCAATAATTCATAAAAAACTATTGGATTGAGAGGGTGTTCTGTTTGCGGTTGTATTCAAATAGTTCGCGATGAGAGATAACATCATGACTCTGCCATCCATCATAAGCGCTGCTCCCTTTCTCAAGTCGTACAGCATCCCCATTTAGCTCAATGGAAATTTGTTCAAGCTGACTTTTTCCGTCAACTTCCTTGCTTTCAAAACGAAGTTGGTAAGAATCACTCTCTTTGAAGTAATGCGCCCGGTATAGTTCACCAAAAATCTCCAGAGAAATCCCTTCAGGGTAAACGGCTAAAGCGATATCAGTATCGGATTCACTCAGATAGTATTCACTAATCCCTTTCCTAGACTCCAGGATATTTGCCGAGTATTGCAAATGTGCCACTTGATGACTTGTCGATACGACGAAGGCGTCAGGGGAAATACGCATCAGTTGATAGCCCATTATGGGAGCCGTTAACGTATCGCCTACCTCTGGAGCTAGCTGCCCTAAATGGATAAGATCTCTCGCATTGAAAGACCAGAGAATATTGGTCGTAGTCTGATCAATCGTAAATGTAATTTTTCTCGATAGATTTTCAACTTCCCAACCTCGAACATCAAGGCTAATCGCATCGGTAATTGCAGTCGCAAGAAAATCCACCGATTGAATTTCGTATTCTGCTCTAGGGTCTTGAAAGTCGTCGAGTCTCTCTGTGGTAAAACCATCGTCATCACAACCGATCAAACCCAACGCACATATAATGGAGAACAGCAGTTTTCGCATCCATTTCTACCCTATAACAAATTAAAGCCGGACGGGAGTGTATCTGCTGAGCTCATATTGAGTTGTAAGCGTATGTAATGCCAATTATTACAAATGAGTAAAAGTAATTTGATAGTCGACGGGATTATCATTTCATTTAACACCAATATACTAGCCGCACTCCACAACAACCGAAGACGAATGATAACAATGAGCTGGTTTTTCTTACTTTTAGGCGTGGGCGCAGAAGCCCTTTCACATGTTGCACTTAAAGCCACTGACGGTTTCAGCAAACCACTGCCTGCAACACTTGTTTTACTTGGTCACTTGGCAGCATTCGTCTGTTTAGCACAAGCAATGAAAGGCGGTATGCCCGTGGGTATTGTTCACGCACTGTGGGCCGGGTTGGCTATTGTGTCTGTGACCTTAATTTCTCAATTGGTGTACCGTCAGCATATGGACACCAGCCTTTGGATTGGCATGGCGCTTATCGCAGCGGGCGTGATGGTGATAAACTTCTCCCACGGACATGCACATTAAACTCTAAGGAAACAGATTGTCAGATTCTCGGAAGCCCGCTTTAGCACTGTTTGATTTTGATGGCACCATCACCGATGAGGATATGTTTAGCCTGTTCCTTCACTACTCGGTTTCCGGTCCACGCAAATGGCTGGGCAACATCTTAATCTCGCCATTTTATGCACTATACAAATCCGGGCTACTCCCTGCGAAACGAATGCGCCCAATCGCCAGTTTTATCGCCTTTTCGGGACGAAAAACCGACGACGTGAAAACATTAGGAGCACGGTTTGCACGAGAAGTGATCGTTCAACACATTCGCCCCGAAGCCAAAACCAAACTAGATTGGCATCATACTCAAGGTGATACTATCGTAGTCGTTTCTGCTTCACTTAACGCCTACTTAAAACCTTGGTGTGATACTCATGGTTATCACTTACTTTGCAGTGAGTTACTCGGTAGTAGCGAACGCATTACCGGCCTCTATCACAGTAGAGATTGCAGTCTGGAAAGAAAGGTAGAACGTGTTCAAGCGGCTTTTGACTTGAGCCAACATCAAGCTATCTACGCTTATGGTGATACCCATGAAGATATCCCCATGCTCAAATTGGCAGATCATGCCACGATGAATTGGCAACCTTGGTCCTACAATAGCTCCGTCGATTAAAACAAGAAACCCTTCTCACCAGAGAAGGGTTTTATTTATATAGAGCGGCTCATGACTAACGCCAAACGCCCCATTCTCCTGTGGTTCCTGGCTCTTCACCAGTTGTCCACCACTGCGCAGTCCATTCACGGCCGCTGTGCGTCACAACATCGCCTTGGTTGTAAACCGCATCTTTGTTCCACAAGTTGGTTGAATCAACCGGTGGTTGGGTATCACCTTTAATCAATGATAACGCATAGCTAAAGTTAGCATTCGGAGCCAATACTTGGTTTGCGTAGATATTACTGCTATCGAACATGTAGTGCTTCATCGCTTCATGCCAAATACCTACATACCAATCACCGGTTTGTTGTGAGTTAAATTGATCCGCTAGCTCTGCAGCCCACGTAGTGGTGTTGTTAGTACTGATTGGCAGTGACAGATCGACGATCTCGCTACCTGTTGCATTAAAGGTGCGGAAACGCACCGTATCACCCGACTCTACTGGGCCAAAGCCTTGTACCACAAAGTAGCCAAGAGAAGTCAGGTTGTTTGCGGGATCGGTAGGGTCAACTGGATCAGTTGGTGGTGTGGTGCCATTGCCGTTTAGCGTAATGTCACTACAGTTGTAGAAGCCTTCACCAGCCACATCGATGCGTTGCCAACGAGTGTAAAGAATCGCATCACCCGAGCGGTCTGCTGGGAAAGTTACCTGCATGCGATAGCGCTTCTCGGCATCTACATACACGTCACCAGCAGTATCGATCAGTTCTAAATCGTCCCAAGTAAGGGGCTGCGTATCGTCATAAGTGGGTTTAGAAAGATAGAACTCCCAATAAGAAGGGTTGTGCGGCGCTTTACCAAAGAACACCAATTCGATTTGGTTGTTCGCATCAGGAGTCACGCTAGTACGCTGCCAATTTGGCGATGGGATATTCAAACCTTTCTTGGCGGCATCACCTGCAGAACAAAGTTCGCCATCACGAACAATGGCTTTCACGTGTGCCATATCGCGGTAGTTCGGCACGTTGGCAGCAATCTCACTACGTTGTACGAAAGGGTAAGCCCCCGACTCGTCATAAGCGGCCTGACATGCTTGGTTTGGAATTTCATTGGTCCAAAATCCACCGTCTAAATAACAGGTGTTTTGGCGTGCGCTTGGAAACTCGACCCAACCGTGGGCACTAACGTTAAAAGAACTTAAAGCAACAATTGCGCCCAAGCTTGCAAGAGGAAGCGTTACGTATGATTTCATCATTCATCCTTAAATTTTCTGACTCACTGCTCACGGACCGAACAGCGACTTAGAAAAATTAGCAGGATGCGATTATTTAGAAGGTGAGAATAAATGCTGGAATTGTCAGATTGACGACTGCTTTCCAGCATTTTATGTGGACTTTACTCACACTCGACTGACTCTTTCGAGTCACTTCAAAATTGGCGTGCTACAAAATCGTAGGCTAAAGAATTAACGCTCGTCTTTTGGCGTGTCCATCACCACCATGGTCGTGATGGCTTTGACGTGTTCGCATTCTCCCAACACATCGGCATGGAAGGCTTTGTATGCTGCAAGATCTTGGGTTTCGACCCTTAATAAGTACTCGTTGGCACCAGTGATGTTGTGGCACTCCACTACCTCGTCAACAAAGCGCACGTGGTCTTCAAAACCAAGCTGTGCCTGTTTAGAGTGAGAAGCTAGACCAATCGACACATAAGCAACAAAACCGACGCCCATTTGCTGATTATCTAACACCGCCCGATAGCCTTTGATCACGCCCTTACGCTCCAAATCTTGCACACGACGCAAAGTCGCGGATGGCGATAATCCAACTCGCTCAGACAGCTCCACGTTGGAGATTCTTCCGTCTAATTTCAGTGCTTGCAATATTCTTTCGTCAAATCTATCCATGGTGACCTTTTGTTGTTTATCTTACGTATTTTCATCAAATAAAAGCACAAAATTGATGGCACTTCTACCTATCATTGTTCTCGACTAGTCAAGACAACCATCTTTCGCCTGGGTGCACGCAGGCAATACAAAAATGCAGGAACACACTATGGAATACCATCAACTTGGTGCGCTGGCACTGTTTGCGTTTGTCTCGACTTTCACTCCGGGGCCAAACAACATCATGCTTATGACTTCTGGCGCAAACGTCGGCTTTAAGCGCACTATCCCACACATGTTAGGTATCACTCTGGGCTTTGGTGCGATGCTGATTTTGGTTGGCATTGGTCTTATGAGCTTGTTTCACACGTATCCGATCACCCATAAGATTCTTAAGGTTTTGAGCCTGACATACTTGGTGTACCTCACTTACAAAATTGCCACCAGCAGCAAAACAGAAGTCAAAGATGATTACCGCCCAATGAGCTTTTTAGGTGCAGTTGCATTCCAATGGGTGAATCCGAAAGGTTGGTCAATGGCACTTACCGCCATCACCGTATACAGCAGCGGTGGATCTTGGCTAGAACTGGCTTTCATCGCTGGCATCTTCTGCTTAGCAAACCTACCTTCTGTGACTTTTTGGACCGCCGCTGGTATCCAACTTCAACGCTGGCTCACCACACCAAAACGGGTAAAAGGCTTCAACTATGGCATGGCTGCGCTTTTGCTTTTATCGACTATCCCAATGATATAAATGATAAAAAGCACGGATAAATGTGATTGATACCAAGTTTTGGCTAGTCCTTTGTTCGGTAAGTACAAATAATCGCCACTTCCATGGATAGATTGGGTCATAGTAGCAACGGCAGTGACAAGAATATTAAAAACCCTCAAACATAAACCCTATCGATATATTCGATTTTGGCTTCTCTTTCACTGCTTTGTCGCTTTCGTTCTTTAATAGCGACTATCGATTCACTATGACCGACAAGCACGATGCTGACTGGTCCGTCACACAAGGAGCGTTATACAATGCGTACTCGCAAGCTTATTCTTGCTACCGCTTTTGGCCTACTACTCACGGGTTGTAGCCAAACTTCGACCACGACGACTGCCGAAGTTATCCCACCGGAATATCCTGTAGATTACTTCTTCCGTAATGCTGAAGTCTCTAGCTACCAAATCTCTCCAGCTGGTGATTACATTTCAATGATGAAACCATGGCAAGACCGTAAAAACGTCTTTGTACATCCTGTAGGCAAGCCAGAGGATGTTAAACGCATTACGTCAATCACTGGTCGTGACATCGCATACTACTACTGGGTTGGTGATGACACCGTAATTTACTCACGCGATACTGGCGGTGATGAGAACTTCTACCTCGTCACGGTGAACGTTAAAACAGGTGAAGAGAAAACCATCACACCAACATCTGGTGTTGTGGCTTATGTCATTGACACTTTAGAAAGCCAGCCAGACGACATTCTTATCACGACTAACGAACGTAACCCGCAAGTGTTCGATGTTTACCGCCATAATTTGAAAACTGGCGAGAATACACTGGTGGCGCAAAACCCGGGCAATGTCCGTTACTGGGGTACCGACCACGATGGTAATATCCGTGTCATTTCAACCTCTGACGGTGTCAATACTGCGGTACTGTATCGTGATAGCGTGGATGAAGAGTTCCGCCCATTAAAGAACCTCACTTTCAAAGAAAGCTTCTCACCGATTTCCTTCACACCCGACAACAAGAATCTATATGTCGCCTCGCGCATCACACGCGATAAGTCTGCGATCATCGAATACGATGTGAAGGCAAATAAAGAAGTACGCGAGATCTTCTCTCATCCAGAAGTAGACGTCACTAATGCGAGTTACTCCAATGTACTTAACAAGCTCACGACGATCTCTTATGTAACGGACAAGCGTCAGTATCATTTCCTAGATAAGAGCTATGAAGAGACTTTTGAGCGTCTACAAGAGAAGTTACCTGGAGTTGAAATCTCAGTAAACAACTCAACTCGAGATGAAAGTAAAATGATCGTTGTAACCTACAGCGATGTCGACCGCCCAAATTACTATTACTACGATCGTAATACGGATACGCTCGAGAAACTGGCAGCAAATGCTCCTTGGCATAAACCAGAACACATGGCACAGATGAAGCCAATCACTTACACCGCTCGTGATGGCGAAACCATTCACGGTTACTTAACGCTGCCAAAAGGTCGTGAGGCAAAAGACTTACCACTGCTTGTACTGCCGCATGGTGGTCCTTGGGCTCGTGATCACTGGGGCTTCCAACCTGAAGTTCAATTGTTTGCAAACCGTGGTATCGCCGTCCTACAAATGAACTTCCGTGGTTCAACCGGTTACGGCCGTGAATTCTGGGAGAAATCATTTAAGCAATGGGGTCAATCAATGCAAGATGACATCACTGATGGTGTTAAGTGGACGATTGACCAAGGCTACGCACGAGATGGTGAAGTCTGTATCTACGGTGCATCATATGGTGGTTACGCCACATTGGCTGGTGTGACGTTCACACCAGACCTATACAAATGTGGTATCGACTATGTTGGCGTTTCTAACCTGTTCACCTTCATGGATTCTATTCCACCATACTGGGCACCTTTCCTAGCTATGCTGCATGAGCAAGTGGGTAACCCAGAAGATCCTGAAGATGCGAAGATGATGAAAGCCTACTCACCAGTGTTCCATGTCGACCAAATCAAAGCTCCTCTATTGGTTCTACAAGGTGCGAAAGACCCACGCGTAGTGAAGAGTGAATCTGATCAGATCGTTAATGCTCTGCGCGACCGCGGTGTTGAGGTGGAGTACATCGTCAAAGAGAACGAAGGTCATGGCTTCCGCTCTCTTGAAAATCGTCTTGATGGTTACCAAGCGATGGATCGATTCCTGAAGACACATTTGTTAGAGCAAACGCAGTAAACAAGCTTCATTCTTCTATCAAGGGCACTTCGGTGCCCTTTTTTATTCTCCCACCACTATCTTATAAAGCGGGACGACGAAGTGTTCATTTGAGCGAGGCGTACCGAAATTAAATCGCCGATTCTCAGATCAGAGTGTAAATTTAGATAAAGACACTATCTGCCTTATTGAGATGCTGTTAATCTTAGATGAGAAAGAGAATAGTTATCATACGTAGTGAAATGTGAATTAAAATGAAAAAGAAACCACAACCAAAAAGCCTCGTTGTCATCAACACACAAGCGGTAACACCGAACATGCAGCGCATTACCCTGCAAGGTGAGGCACTAGGCAACTTCCCACAAGATTGTGAAGGCAGCTACATCAAGCTGCTGTTCAACGAAACTGGTGGCACGGACATTCAAGGCTTCTCTGAAGAGAACCGTCCGGTTATGCGTACCTACACCATTCGTCGCTTCGATCCACAAGCGTGCACGATTGAGGTCGATTTCGTGCGCCACATTACTAAAGACTTACAATGTGGTTTTGCCGCGCGTTGGGCGATGTCTGCAAAAGAAGGCGACACCATCAATATCGCCGGTCCTGGCAGTATCTCGAACCTAAACATTGAAGCGAATTGGTTCTTTATGGCTGCGGATATGACGGCATTGCCAGCGCTATCAGCGAAGATTCGCACTCTGCCGGAAGACGCAAAAGGCTATGCCGTGATCAGCGTGATTTCTGAAGCGGATATCCAAACTATCGAAGCACCAGCAGGCATGGAGCTACATTGGGTTACTGAGCAACCTCTCGCAGACAAAGTTCGTGAACTTGAATGGCAACAAGGTGAAGCCGCTGTGTGGTGTGCTTGTGAGTTCGACTCAATGCGCGCGCTACGCCAATACTTCCGTAACGAAAAAGAAGTGGAACGTGAAAACCTTTACCTCAGCAGTTACTGGAAACAAGGCGTATCAGAAGATGGCCACAAGGTCATCAAACGCGAAGATGCGGAATTAAACGAGCAGTAACGTCCACTTGCCACAAAAAATAAAGCCAAGTTGCTACATGCAAACTTGGCTTTTTTCAATGTATTGAATTCATCGCTCAGCTCATATTTTCAGCTAAGAAATCAATCAGTAAGCGTACTTTTGGCGACAGGTTTCGGTTTTGCGGATACAGCGCCCAAATACCTTCGCGATCGTCTCGGTAATCGGTTAACACTTCCACCAACTCGCCATTGTCTAACGCTTCTTGTACGTAGTAGTCCGGCAACTGTACCAAGCCCAAACCACGCTTTGCCGCATCAACCAAAGCAAAACCACTGTTGCACTTAATACGACCAGAAACACGAAGAGACTTCTCACGCTTCTGCTCTTTGAAGTGCCAATAGTCAGCGGTACCCACCAAGCATTGGTGATGACTCAGTTCAGACAAGGTATGCGGCTCACCAGATCGCTCTAAGTAAGCGGGGCTGGCACACACATACAGCTGACGCGATGACAGTCGCTTGGCGATCAAACTTGAATCTTGCAAACGTCCCAGACGAATCGCCACGTCGACGCCTTGCTCAATCAAATCTAACTTTTGGTTAGTCAGATTCAAATCCAAATTCACTTGCGGGTACTTTTCTAAAAATTGGTGCAGCAAGGGAGCAAGATTCATTTCTCCATAGGTCACAGGTGCCGTGACTTTAAGCAGACCTTTCGGTTCTGCCTGCATCTGCGTTACCGCTAACTCTGCTAGCTCTAAGCCTTCGACAAGATGCTTACACTGTTGATAATAAAGCTGCCCCGCTTCAGTTAGCGACACTTTACGCGTAGTACGGTGAAGCAATTTCACAGCAAGACGCTCTTCCAGTGCTGATACACGACGGCTGATTTGTGCGACCGATGTTTTCAGCTTATTGGCTGCGCCAGTGAAGCTGTTGGTTTCTGCGACGGCGACAAACTCGCTGACGCCTTCCCAATTCGCCATGGTTTGGATCCTATGGAATTCTACTTATTGTGTATTCTCACACAAACTGAAATGTGGAGAAAACCTGTTTAAAAAGGATAGCCGACTAAATGAACTGTCTGTTGTGGCCAAATGATTTTGAGAGAGCATACCATGGTCTCATCAGTACTGACCCAATGATTCGCGGTAACTTCCATCTTCAAGTTATTGATGGGCTGATAACCACTGGATTGATAAACCGAGGTGAGACCAAACAGAACTGAAAACGCATCGCCTCTTTCTAACGCGTCCTTATGAACAGCCTCAAGCAATATTTTTACTAACCCCTGCCCCCGTGAACCCGGATCGACGCAGACTTCAGCAATACCACAAATAGGAAAGGATTGGTCATCAATCATGACTTGCTTTTCATGCACAGCAACATGGGCGGCAAGTCTATCGCCATCCCAAAGTAGGTAGCGGTGGCGAGGCATTTCATTAAAATAGCGTTGGATTTGAAAGATTTTGTCTTGCTCCTTGGTGAAGCAAGTGGACAGCAAAGCTCTTAACTTAGCATCGAGTTCTGGGGTGACTTCATCATCAAGCAAGTATTCAAAGCGCATGATTTACCTCATTTATTTCGCATAGTTAAAGGTAAACTTTTGATTTGTGCCTTACCGAGAGGCAGCGCAAATAAAAAAGCACAGACTGAGCTGTGCTTTACATTTTTGAGCCACTAAGTAAGGAAATTGGAGCTAACGCGATGTTTGAAGTCTCAATTAGAGTGCGATTCGTCCACAGTTACGACTCTTTCAATGGTTTTAAAGATGAGTAATCAGCATCAAGATCGATACCAAAGTGGGTTTTGAGCGCAGATAGATACGTTTGTCCGGCTTCTAACTCAATTTCAACCACTTCACCATTTGCTCGGTACTTTAAACTGTAATTGAGCAAAGTAATGATTCCGCTATCTGTCGCCAGCGCTGCCACTCGGCTGGAAGTAAAATGTGAGTTAGGCGATGTGGAGGTGTAATGATTGCCACACACGATGTCTCCATCGAATACGTGTTCAAAGTCTAAGCTGTATAAATCAATCCATTGTTCCGCGTCGTCATAGAATTGAACTTGCAACATGTAGCCGACCAACTCATGTTCGACAAAACGGAACGTTTGTAGGTCAGTATGAATGGCTTGATTTAGTACAAATGGCAGCGGTGCACGTGGCGTGTTCGAACCGAACCCTACATCAACAATCCACTTATCTTCTCCCATGGTGACCAAAGTGAACTGATGAGTTCTGCCCGATGGCGTGCCAGACAAATGAACGCGCCCCAATAACGGTCGCGCATCAAAACCGATGGTCTGCAACACCTTCAACAACAGCGCATTCAACTCAAAGCAGTAGCCTCCGCGTTCTTGATAAATCAATTTGTCGATAATCTCTTGCTCTGAAATAGAAATGCCGCGCCCAAGCGCAATATCAAAGTTCTCAAAAGGCAAACGACGATGCTGAGCATTATGCAGCATTAACAAGGTATCACTGCTGACATCCAGTGATTGGGTGACACCCATTTTATCTAAGTAAGCCTGTAGTTGTGTTTGGTTCATACCAATCCTAATTCAATATTTTGCAGTGACAGGTACACTAAACCCTCAACCGCACTTAAGGTCAAACCCCCAATATAATTTTTCTCGTGCTTCTTAATCTCACTCGCACTAACAATCACGTTATTACATTGATTATTACACGTGCGTAAAAATCATTTTCAATTTAGCCGGATTATCATTTTTCATGAAACACCTAAAATGGGCACCAACAAAACGACGCAGCGCAGTGAACAAACCTCAACTACGCTTATGACGTCACTCCATATACTGAGAATATAAAGGAAACATCCAATGGCACTTGAAATCAAACCAGGTCAAACTCACATTAAATCAAAGGCAATGGTTGCATGGGCTGCAGGCGAGCCACTTAAAATGGAAGAAGTTGATGTACAACTTCCTAAAGCTGGCGAAGTACTTGTGCGCATCGTTGCTACTGGTGTTTGTCACACTGACGCATTCACTCTATCAGGTGACGATCCAGAAGGTATCTTCCCTTCAATCCTTGGCCACGAAGGCGGCGGTATCGTTGAAATGGTTGGCGAAGGCGTAACAAGCGTTGAAGTTGGCGACCACGTAATTCCGCTTTACACAGCAGAATGTGGTGAGTGTAAGTTCTGTAAATCTGGCAAAACAAACCTATGTCAGGCAGTTCGTGAAACTCAAGGTAAAGGCCTAATGCCAGACGGCACAAGCCGCTTCTCTGTAAACGGTGAGACAATCTTCCACTACATGGGTTGTTCTACTTTCTCTGAGTACACAGTACTTCCAGAAATCTCACTAGCAAAAGTAAACAAAGAAGCACCACTTGAAGAAGTTTGTCTTCTAGGTTGTGGCGTAACCACCGGTATGGGTGCGGTACTAAACACAGCTAAAGTTGAAAAAGGCGACACAGTTGCTGTATTCGGTCTAGGCGGTATCGGTCTTTCTGCAATCATCGGTGCTCGTATGGCTGGTGCAAGCCGCATCATCGGTGTAGACATCAACGAAAGCAAATTCGACCTAGCGAAACAACTTGGTGCTACAGACGTCATCAACCCAATGAAGTTCGATAAGCCAATCCAAGACGTTATCGTTGAGATGACAGACGGTGGTGTTGACTACTCATTCGAATGTATCGGTAACGTAAACGTGATGCGTCAAGCACTTGAATGTTGTCACAAAGGTTGGGGTGAGTCAGTAATCATTGGTGTTGCTGGTGCAGGTCAAGAGATCTCAACTCGTCCATTCCAACTAGTAACTGGTCGCGTATGGCGTGGTTCTGCTTTCGGTGGCGTTAAAGGCCGCTCAGAGCTTCCAGAAATCGTAAACCGTTACATGGCTGGTGAGTTCGGTCTACAAGAATTCATCACTCACACTATGGGTCTACAAGACGTGAACGAAGCGTTCGAATTGATGCACAAAGGTGAATCTATCCGTACTGTTCTTCACATGGATAAATAATCCAAGATAACGGTTCACGTAATGTGACTGATTATTTGAAATAAACTCTCTTCTCTCTTGAACACGTTTTCTTTTGGGAAGAGAGTCATCCGCTGTCTTTAACGGTCTTGTCCGCCGTTAGAAAATCATTGTTTTAAATATTCACTGTTTTAATTAAAGATTACTTTAACTAAACATTGTTTTATCGAGAGATTATCCATGACCATTGAAAGCCTAAGCCAAGCCAAAGTATTCGGTGGTTGGCATAAACAGTACACTCACGAATCTCGCGCTTTGAACTGCAACATGCGCTTCGCGATCTTCTTGCCACCAAATGCAACCAAATCAAACCCAGTGCCTGTTGTTTACTGGTTGTCTGGCTTGACGTGTACCGATGAGAACTTCATGCAGAAAGCCGGTGCGTTTCGCATGGCGGCTGAGTTAGGTATCGCCATTGTGGCACCGGATACCAGCCCACGTGGTGACGACGTTGCAGACGACGAAAACTACGATCTGGGTAAAGGCGCAGGTTTCTACCTAAACGCCACTCAAGAGCCATGGTCACGCCACTACCATATGTACGATTACATCACCAAAGAATTGCCTGCGCTCATCGAGAGTAACTTCCCAGTCTCTGACGTGAAGTCGATCTCGGGTCACAGCATGGGTGGTCACGGTGCAATCACCATTGGGCTGAAAAACTCAGATCAGTACCGTTCAATTTCAGCATTCAGCCCAATCAGTAACCCAATGCAATGTCCTTGGGGCCAAAAAGCGTTTACCGCTTACCTAGGCACTGATATCGAAAGCTGGAAGCAGTACGACGCAAGTGAGTTGCTAAAACAAGCGAAATCACCATTACCTATCCTAGTCGACCAAGGTGATGCTGATAACTTCCTTGCTGAGCAATTAAAACCTGATGTGTTGCTGGCGGCAGCAAAAGCCCACGATTCAGAAGTCGAACTGCGTATGCAGCCGGGTTACGACCACAGCTACTTCTTTATCTCGAGCTTTATCGCTGATCACTTGAACTTCCACGCCAAGTACTTATTTGCTTAAGGCCGATTTTAACACCGCAAGCAAATAGAAGAGCGCGGAAAACCAAACGGTTTAATAATCTTCTCTATACAAAGCCATCCAATTATTGGGTGGCTTTTTGTGTTCTAAAAACACTCACTTTACCTTTACATAACCCCATTGAAATTTACCGAAATGACGTCTAACTTGTAATTGAACATCATTCAATTACTGCTAGTACGCTATGAAAAAAACAACGTCAGTCCTGCTAACCTCGACTTGCTTCGGGTTGTTAGCGACCTCTCCTATTGCCGAGGCGATAAGCTTTTTCGATCCCATCGATGGGCAATTGGATATGGGCGAATACCTTGCTGAAAACGCCTACGGCTTTCTACCCGTCCCGATTGTGATTACCGAGCCTGCTGTTGGCTACGGCTTGGGTTTTACTGGCGTGTTTTTGCATGAATCCGATGAGCAACGAGAGAAAAGACGCAAACTGGCGGAAACATCACTCGATGGTGGCGCCCAACTTTTGACTCCTGCTATTACCGCTGTGGGTGGCTTCGCAACCGAAAACGGCACTTGGATGGGGTTTGCTGGCCATCGCCGCACTTGGGCACAAGACACGGTTCGTTACCTTGGTGGCATCGGTTATGGCGACTTCAACATGACTTTCTACCCGCAGTCCGCGCTGCCGGGCTTAGACGGCGTATTCAATGGTCAGGGATTAGATTTCGAGATTACTGGCGGCGGCATGCTCAACCATCTTCAATACCGCATTATTGATGCGCCGCTGTTTGTTGGTGTGAAACAGCTCTATTTTGTCACCGACCAAAAAATCACTAACTCACCAGTGGCCGATAAGTTGTTGCAAACCCTGACCAATACCGCTCCGACCATTTCAGGGGTGGGACTAACACTGGAATGGGACAACCGAAACAACTTCTTTAGTCCCACTCAAGGCTACAACTACAAAGCCGAGTTCTTATGGTACAACGACGCCATTGGTAGTGATTACGAATACGAACAATTGGATGTGGAAGGAATTAACTATTGGGAGCTGACTGACGATTGGTCGCTGGCGCTGCGGGGGCACTACAAATCCCTTTACACCGATGAACGCTTTCTGCCACCAGCCTCTTACCCTGATATCGAACTGCGTGGCGTAGCGAGAAATCGCTATCAAGGTGATGAAACCCTATCAGTAGAGTCTCAGCTGACTTACCAATGGAGTCCCCGTTGGTCGACGAATGTGTTTGGTGGTTTTGGGTACGCCTCAACGAATACATCGCTGTTTGAGAACGATGCAGAGTATGCGTATGGCGTGGGCTTTCGTTACCTCATCGCCCGACGTTATGGCTTGCAAGCAGGCATGGACTTCGCGTTCAGTGATGAGGATAACGCAGTGTATTTCCAAGTGGGCTCAGGCATCTAAACCCACTCGATTCAAACCATCACGGTTGTCATTATCACGACTGATATTTAGGGCTCACACCGTATTGGTTCGAGCCCTCTTCACTGTCTTGAATCAAGAAGTACAACAGCACCAAAATACCGATAACTGGCACAAAGGCTATCAGAGCCCACCAACCTGTTCTTCCTGAATCGTGCAAGCGACGCACAGTAACCGCAATCGAAGGAATCATAATAAACAGCGCATAAATCACACCGAAGAAGCCAAAATTGTCCATTTGCATCACGCTGCCAATGACCCGATCGATGATCCCCATAACCAAATTGACCAACACATTCACCAGCGTAAAGTACCAATACTCTTGGCGTCTCGCTCTGCCATTAAAGTTGGTGTAATTGAGGATAACCTTGTAATACCAGTCAAACATATTCCCTCTCTTAATTCACTTAAAGTGTCACGAAAGTTAGACAAACTGAAGCGAACTGCACACAAAACAAGCCAAATAATATTTTCATCCAATAGTTGTAATTTTAACTGTGTTATTAACCTTGACGTATATTTCACCAGCGGTTACTTTTCACTCAAAACATATTATATAAAATCATCAAGTTGGCTCTATTATTAATAAATATATAACCATAGCTTTAGCTAGCGATTAATGCGCTAGCTGAGACTAGGGGAACAACTCAAAAGGGCACAAGATGAGAAAAATAGTAGCACTCACTTTGTTTTTGTTTGCGCCGACACTTTTCGCGAACACAATACAGTTTAGCAGTCCGGAAAAAACCAACCTCGTTATTGCACTCGAAGATATAGAAACACTGCCTATTACCTCCTATGTTACCGAATTACCTTGGTTAGATAGTCCGGCGGTGTTTGAGGGAGTAACTCTCAGTACGCTTCTTCGACAAGCATTCGGAGAGGTCCCAAAGCGTGTCGAATTACGAGCTTTAAATGACTATCATGCCAATATAAATCGTGAAGATATTCTGCGTTACGAACCTATCGTCGCCTATAAAAAAGACAAGAAATACATAAAGATAAGAGATAAAGGACCATTTTGGTTAATTTATCCTATCTCTCGTTTTCCTGAGATCGATGTTAGCCACTACCATTCACAAATGGTATGGCAACTTAATAGTGTGAAAATAGAAGAAAAATAATGAATTCAGATATATCTCCCCCGAAAACGGGACCTTTTTCATTGAGAAGTAAAGTCTTGCTCATCGCGGTTGCCACGACTTTACTACTGGCAAATCTCGCTTTGTTTAAGCAAACTCGGGATCTAGCTCGCTCATACTCCGATCAACAAAACCAAGCTACTTGGTTCCTATTTCATTTATCTAAAGAACTATCAGAACTTGTCAGTGAAGCAAGAAGACTCAACGAAAGCGTCATGAATATTGATGGTGCAGAGTTGCAATATGAGCTTGCTTGGAGCCGTTTTGACTTATTGATAAACAACCGTGAGGCTGACTCCTTTCTCTCTAGACATGAAGTCAGACGCTATTTCTCTGGGTTGTTTACCCGCTTCCAAAAACTAGAACCAACACTTGTTGAAGCAAAAACTGGCAGCAGTATAGCGGCGAACCAATTTTACCGAGGTGCACAAAACCTATATTTAGAAATGATTGACTATGTAACTCAAAATTTTAGGGTTGCTAGCCCCCTCTATCAAAAACAGCAAAATCAAGCTAAACAGCTAATGTTTGCACAATACGTTCTGTTAACGATATTCGTTATGACCGTAGCCCTTCTGGCGTACTTCTATCAAAGTGAATCCAAATACCACAAGAAGATGGCATTAAGTGATAGTTTAACTGCCCTCCCTAACCGCAGTGCGATGTTTTTCGAGCTACGCCGTCTTGAGAGCGCCAAGCTGCCATTTTCATTGCTTCTGCTTGATCTCAATGGCTTCAAAACCATCAACGATACCAAAGGCCATCAAGCGGGCGATATTGCGTTAAAAGAGGTGGCGAATAGATTGAAACTAATGGAGTTACATCAGTTCTCAACGTACCGAATGGGCGGAGACGAGTTCGCTGTCATTATTGAGTCGAATGAGGACTGTGGAATCAAAGATGCAGAACATCGCATTCACGCCGTTTTTGAGCGACCAATAATGGTGTCTAATGAACCGCAAACACTTTCAACCAGCTTAGGTGCAGCAAGCTACCCTAATGACGGCGACAACATTGACTTCCTGATCAATTTAGCGGATAAGCGCATGTACAAAATGAAATTCCAACGATAAACGGATAACCATGATGAAAAACTTCATGCGAGCAGTGCTATTACTGCTAGTGATCGCGATAGGTGTGTTGGCTTGGGTGTTCATCCCATCTCACGAAACTGTAGGTGCACAAACCCTCGAAGAAGCACTCAACGATAATTACACGCTGGTTGGGCACCGGATTCACTCTACTGACCCTGACGCCGGTAACATGTTTGGTTACTTCCTAGTGTACAAGGGTGCAAGTACAGAAGACCTAGAGCCGTTTTTGGTAACTTCTGACCAGTTTATTCGCATGGAACAAACGGGTGAGAACACGCTTGCTCTAACCGTGAATGGCCGCATCTACCGCTACCATAACGACCTGTGGGTAGAAAACCCGAATGGTAAACTGCAACATTGGCTTGTTAGCGCAACGGCTAAGTACGTACGCTAATTTGCCTCTACGTTTAGACTCACTAAGTTTCAAATGAACAAAAGCCCCGCTCATCACATGGCGGGGCTTTTATGTTCACAGGATGAGCAAAATGCGACTAAAGCACTTTCTCTCTGATCACTTTCATCACTCCAGAGTCGCGGTTGCTTGGTGCTGAGAAACGGGCGATTTTCTTCACTGCTTCATGCGCGTTTTCCATTGCATATGAGTGCTCGCTCACTTGTAGCATTTCGAGATCATTTAAGTAGTCGCCAAATGTCATCGTCTCTTCAGGTCCAAAGCCCATAGTCTCTTGAAGGTGCTTGATTGCTGAGCCTTTTGACGCTTCTGCGTTCATCACATCCAACCAAATCTTCGCACTCACCACAACCTGATGCGTGTCATCAAACCTTGCTTTCATGGTTGGATAAACCAACTCTTCTGAGCCACCAAAGTGACAAATTGCGACCTTGATGAACTCATCTTCTACTTCTAACAAGTCAGGCACATATTCACAGCGATGGTAGTACTTCTGGAACTCTTCTAAGGCTTTAGGATCTTTGGTTTCGATGTAAGCCGAACGCTTACCACACAATACTAAGTGGGTGCCTTCTACTGCACGAGCCGCTTTTATAATTTCATCAATTTCCGATTTTGGAATGGTACAGCTGTAGAGCTCTTTGTCTTGGTACATAACCAAGGTGCCATTTTCCGCCACATAAATCATGCGATCTTGGATCGGTGCAAACGTATCGCGCAAACTGTAGTACTGACGACCTGATGCTGCCGAGAACAAAATACCCTTCTCTTCGAGCTGTAAAAACAGGTCAAAAAACTCTGGGTCTAAACGACCATATTGGTCAAGTAAGGTGCCATCCATATCGGTGGCGATGAATTTGATGCTAGCTTGTGACATGACTTCAACTCAAAAATAAGCAGCACAGGTCACTCTGCGAATGAAAACAGGCTGCAAAAAACAATCTTGGTAAGGTACAGGATCTTGAGTGAATCTCAAGCTGAAATGAGCAGGGTGAACTAGGTTCAAGATAGCAATCCACTTTAAAACAGGTACAATCCGTGCTCGATTTTTATTTCATGCGGACTCACAATTATGCACTCGCCTGAACATTGCTTTACTCGTTTTACTGCAGATATTTCTGGTTATGATTTACCGGCGCAGTTTACGTTTCCGTTCTACTACACACCTCACCCATTGTGTGTGTTGGCTGCTGAACAATTGCAGCAACATCTGATGGCACAAACCGACTTCGAACATGATTTTGGTCTTGAGGATGAACAAAGTGGACGTGGCAAAATGTTCGGCGTTTTATTGGTGCGTAGCCCACAGGGTGAGCTTGGCTACTTCAGCGCTTTCTCAGGCAAGATTGCCGATCAAAATTTACTACCTGGTTTTGTTCCACCTGTATTCGACATGCTGACAGAAGAAGGTTTCTTCCGTGGCGAGACAGATGCTATTAACGCGGCGAATGCGCAATACAAAGCCTTTGCTGCTAATCCAGAACTGACACAACTGAAAGCGGAAATCAAAGCTGACCGCGAAGCGTATCAACAAGAAGAAAATACCCAGCGCCAAGTGATGATTGCGGGGCGTGCAGAGCGTAAACAGCAGCGTAAGCAAGGCGAACAAACGCTAAGTCCCGAAGCTCTAAAAGTGCTACTGGATGATTTAGGCAAGCAAAGTGTCGCTGAAAAGAATGTGCTCAAGTACCTCAAACAAGCGTGGGATGAAAAGCTGGCAGTAAAAGAAGCACGCCTTGCTGAGCTAGAGCAAAGATTGGCAGAGCTAAAAGAGCAGCGCAAAGATCTGTCTAATGCTCTGCAGCACAAACTGCATAAGCAATACCGCTTCTTGGATAACCACAGCGCAGAGCGCGATTTGGTGGACATTTTTGCTCCTACTACCAACCCAGTACCACCAGCAGGTGCAGGTGAGTGTGCTGCTCCGAAACTGCTTCAGTTCGCATACAGGCATGGCTACCAACCGCTGGCATTAGCAGAGTTTTGGTGGGGCGTATCGCCAAAATCAGAAGTGCGCCAGCACAAAAAGTTTTACCCATCTTGCAACAGCAAATGTCAGCCAATTTTAGGGCACATGCTGCAAGGCTTGGATGTGGAGCCAAACCCGTTGGCAGAAAACTGGGCAGAAGATAAAGAGTTAGAAATACTGTTCCAAGACGAAGCCATGGTGATCGTCAACAAGCCTTCGGGTCTGCTTTCCGTTCCGGGCAAAACCATCAAGGATTCGGCGTACACACGCCTGCAAGCGATGTTCCCAGATGTCGAAGGGCCGTTCGTTATTCACCGCTTGGATATGGCAACGTCGGGGATTTTGGTGTTTGCTTTAACCAAACGATCAAACAAGAGCCTGCAAAAGCAGTTCATCACACGCGGTGTACAAAAGCGCTACATGGCACTGCTAGAAGGTGTATTGACCGAGTCCGAAGGTGAAATCTCGCTACCGATGCGTGGCGATCCGGATGACCGTCCACGTCAACTAGTATGCTTTGAACACGGTAAGCCTGCTGAAACTTACTGGCAGCTGATTGAAGTGAAAGACGGACGCAGCAAGGTGTACATGTACCCGAAAACAGGACGAACCCACCAGCTACGTGTACACAGCGCGCACCACATGGGGTTGAACATGGCAATGGTTGGCGACGGCTTATATGGCGAAAAAGCCAACCGTCTGCATTTGCACGCAGAGATGTTGGAGTTGGACCATCCATATAGTAAGGAACGCATGTGCTTTAAAGCGGAGTGCGAGTTCTAGCCCAACAGCATCTAGAAGACCATTGTTCCAAGGCGCTGAGTTTCAGCGTCTTTACTCATGGCCCGACAACACTAAAGTGTCCCTAGGAGATCTGGGTTAACACCTCGACCAACTTTATGCTCTTCTATTACGACTTCACTTCGGGTTTGAATAACACCAGGTAGAGTCCCTAACTTACTCGACATAAACTCCTGATAAGCTTTCATACTTTTGACTCGCACTTTTATCATGGTATCGAAATCCCCTGACAGCGAATAACATTCCTCTATTTCTGGCATCAACTCGACCGCCTTCGCAAACTTTTCAAAGATAGAGAAACTGGTTTGGTCTAAACGAATATGAATAAATACTTGGACATCTAGCCCAAGTTTTTCAGCATTAAGCTCTGCATGGTAGCCATTAATATAGCCACCTTTTTCCAACCTTTTGACTCGTTCCGAGCATGGTGACGTCGTGAGATTAACCAGCTTGGCTAACTCCACAACAGGTATCCGCCCCTTAGAATGCAAAATACTTAATATCTGCAAGTCAATCCTATCCAGGTGATAACTCATCAATTACATCCTCGCAACAACTTAGCATCCATACCTTAATCGCTGCCATTTGTTTTGCAAATAGACAAATCAATAACGTGTGAATTCATCATTATTTTAACGTTTGCACAGCACAAAAATTCAGCAAAAAAAACAAAGTAGCTAAATCCACACAACTTTAATTTATAAAATATAGTTATTTTGCTAGGAGTTTATAGTCACAATAATAATGTTAATGAAAAAACTTATTCCTGAACTTTGCAGAGAATAAAATGAGCCAAATAGGAAAGAACTGAGCCAAATTCTAAGGCAATAATGAGGAAAAATAATTAGGAGAAAGCAATGTTAACCCTACAACTTGCGTACAAGCCGTTCGGTCTTGGGGAGTGGACTTATACAACAGTATCACACGAAGTCGCAAAATCATTGGCCGCTGAGTATGCCTCATATGGTTGGCCAGTGATGATTGACGGATTACCGTTCGCTACGCAAAAAGAACTCGTTGCGTAATAAGCTCGATCACATGATCGCTGATGTCTGTCGCGCTGGATGCTGAATAACTTCACCTATAGCGCGATGGTTACAGCATCGACAGTAGTACTGTGGTTCCATCTCATAGTAGTGCTCACCTGTCACAAACTTTGCCATCAACTGAGTAAAGCTTACCACTTTGCCTGTCAGTGTTTCGATTTGATCAGATTCACAACGCTTCATGATCACTTTATGCTGCGTTGCTCTTCTGCAGGCTGAGCAATAAATATCCGGCATTACACCTCTCCCTGTTTTTACTGTACTACTGACAATTGACATATTTTGTTCAAAAAAATTCCACAATAATAAATGCCCTTTGTTTTTTTGTGCTCTTCCTCCAAAAATTTCTGCATATATGCCTGAAAACTGAGACCTAAGTCGGTCTCATTTTGTGGCACCACCTGTGCAAAAATAATACAAACGTATGTAATATGACGCTATCAGTGATTACGCAAATACTTTCATTAGCTGCAAGTATTTCGCCACGATGCCGATAGATGCATAGTAAGCACGTATCGGGTTGAGGAAACTAATACAAAACAAGGAAGTTAGATGATTCATATCACCTTTGTCCGTCATGGGCGTTCACAAGCCGACGACCTGAAAGTACACGAAGGACGATTCGACAGCCCACTGACTGAAGTAGGTATTCAGCAAGCACAAAATAGAGCAAAACAGTTTATTGAAGAAGGGCGCCAGTACGACGCAATCTTGAGCAGCTCAATGCAGCGGGCGCGACACGTCGCCGAGATCTTTTCTGAACAGCTAAATGTCAGCATAACGACTCATGATGAGTTGATGGAGCGTGACAACGGACCATTACAAGGTTTGCCATTTAGTGAATCTAAGCACAAATATCCTATGGCTGATTTCGTCAACCCATATCAACCTTGCGTTGTCTCTGCCAATGAGGGGGAGAGTGGCGTTGAACTATATGCACGCGCGAGCCTTGCCCTACAATCGATAATAAGACGCGGAAGCGGTCGTTACTTGGTGGTGTCTCACGGACGCTTCCTCAGCACGATGTTTAATGTGATTTGTGGCAACCAACCAAGAGCCAACGAAACTGGCGTCCGATTTGCGTTCGATGATTTGGGCTACTTCGACACTACTTACCGACCTGATCTCGATGTGTGGGTCATTCAATCTGTAAGGTGATTCCGTTATGCCAACACAACCAAAACTCTTTACTGAACGACTCATTCTGCGACCTTTCCAGCATGAAGATAGTGAACGCGTCGCGTTGCTCGCCGGAGAAAAAATCATTGCAGAAATGACAGCAAATATCCCACACCCTTATGAACAGCCAATGGCAAAAACATGGATAGATGGGCATGGTCCTATGTTTAATGATCAAAGAGGCGTAGCGTATGCCATCACGCTACGTAGCACCGGAGAACTGCTTGGCGCGGTAAGTTTACCAAGAATTGAGGACGGTTATGGCACTCTAGGTTATTGGGTTGGCGTGCCTTATTGGGGGAAAGGTTATGCATTCGAAGCATCTCAAGCGCTGATTGAGTTTGCTAAATCTTATTTCCAACTCATCGGTATTCGAGTGATGCACTTGGTAGAAAACCAACGCTCAAAATCCGTGATACAAAAATTAAATGTGCCTTATGTAGGAAACAAAACCCTCTCCATGCAAGGAGCAGACCGCGAAGTTTGCGTCTACCAATGCAGATTTGATGCAAATAACTAAACCTGAAAGCGTTCCGCAAACTAAAGAAAGCATTGAGTGTACGGTGGGACTTGCCTCTTAGATTTGTCGTTCAGCGAAACTAAGCGGCTCTCATCGTGACATTATGATGTGCAAAAGATAACTAGATAGAACATGGAGTCATTGGCATGGAAAGCCTCGCAAAATCTCTCAATCAACAAGGGTTCCGCTGTCATGCGCTAGATAGAAAAGTCAAAGTAGAACTCGGTAGCTTTGGGCAATACGTTTACGTGATTAAGGACTACCAAACAGGTCACTATTTGGTTCAGCGCCATTTAACCATCAAAATGGCGACGTTTATCCTTATGCTGAGTACCGGTCTGTATGGCTTAGTGACCAAAGGAAGTGGCATCAGCGCGGTCCTTGCGGCTATCTCAGTTGGTGGGCTAATAAACCTGATTTTAATTGAAGTGAAATCTCAGCCGCTTACACAAGCTCTGCGTAAGCTGTCGAACATAAGCAGCGAGGAAATTCGAAGTGATCATTCATGAGACCTCACAAAACCTGCCAAAGAACAATCCGTTCTTATTCAGCATTTGGTTTCTATCACTCACCTACTTTGCTTATATAGGCGGTTACTTATGGTTAATAGGGGCAGGAATGGCTGTATTTGTCCTATTACTGTTCGTATTACATCTATCTAAGCGTAAGTGGTTTACGCCAAAATCGATCAGCATTGAGTCCGCTTCTAATAGTTTGAAGTACCATCAAGATTCTACTGTGTATTTTCGTATTCCATTGAATGAAATCAGCAAGGTTCAAATTGAGAAAGAACCTTTCAATGGTAACTGCTTGATGCTCTACACCGCTAAAGATTCTTATCAGGTTCCAAATTCCAACAACTTCGATAAACTGCAATTAGCGCAATTAATGAGACAGCTCGAAGAGAAGATTGATGATAGAGATAGTCAAAGCGCAAACGAATGACATTATACAAGTGGCGGGTTTGGTTTCTAAAGTGACACAGCGCCACATACTTGAGCACTTTACCGAAGAAGGAAAACGGCGCTTTCTCGCAAGAATCGGACAAGATGTGACACAAGCAATAACGCATCCAGACTTCTTTGCCTTAGCGGCATTCCGCGACAGTAAAGTGGTTGGTTTTGCCGCTTTAAAAGATGATAACTATCTCACCCACTTGTTCGTAGCAACCGAAGTTCAAGGTCATGGCTTGGGTAAACAACTTCTCGATACGATATTGGGCTCAACCCAAGATAAACCAAGAGGTTATGTGCGTCTTCGCTCAGCACCCAACGCAGTGTCGTTTTATCAAAAGCACGGTTTTGAACGCACCGATGATCTCTGCGAGAAAGAAGGAGTTCGTTATGTGCCAATGCGATTAGCTCTCCCTTCCTCTCTTGAAATACAAAAAAGCCAGCAGTGAGGCTGGCTTTTCTCTATCTTAGTCTTGAGCGACTTTCACACGAATCTTGCTTTTCGCTACGTTGCTCAAGTTCAGCGCTTCCAGAGCAGCAATCGCTTCTGCTTCATCTGGCATGATCACAAAACCGAAGCCTTTTGATAAACCGGTTTCTTGATCAAGAACCAATGTACAAAGCTCTACTTTGCCGTGTGCAGAGAACAGTGCACGCATGTCTTGCTCAGTCGTTTGACGAGCCAAGTTTCTTACTAAAAGTTTCATAGTGAACCTAGTGGTTTGAATAACCATACAATTCTCTCAGGTTCTTCAAAACAAACCAAGTGAATAATATTTTATACCCAAATGACTTCATGATGCAGGATTCAGAGCGTTGTCATTGATTCGAGGTCAAGGAAAACAACGCAGCGTAATAGCCAGCTCTTTCCAAGTTGTTTGACGTAGCTGACACGCTCCCAAAGGGCGAGCTGCCTTGGCTTGTATACTTTGTTGCCGATTCTTGATTTAGACCCAATAGACCTTTAAATCACCGCCGCGTATACAAACCAAGTCATTCTTGCTGAACCTAGCATCTCGAGGTTGTTTGGGTATACGAACAACTAGATCATTCTAAGTACATCTGTTTAAATGATTTTTCGTTCATTTTTCACCCAAAGGAGAGTCGATATGGAAACGAAACGTCTTAAGCTAATCCCTGCTTGTTTAGATCGTGCAGAAGAAGCGCACCAAGCAGTATTGCGTAGCCAGAAGACACTCGAAGTGTATCTTCCTTGGGTGCCACATGTGCTCACACTAGAAGCAATGATTGAGGGGACAGCAAAAGCCATCGCCAACTTTGAGAGTTTTGAAGGGGAGTTACGTTACTTCATCATTGAGAAAGAAAGCGACCGCTTAATTGGTGCGGTAGGCTTAATGATTCGTGATCAAGAAGTGCCATCGTTTGAAATCGGCTACTGGCTGGATGATATCGCTGTTGGTAACGGCTACATTTCCGAAGCGGTGTTAGAACTAGAGCGCTACGCGTTTGAAGATCTTGGGGCGAGGCGCATTGCTATTACCGCAGATTCAACCAACCTAAAAAGCCGCGCCGTCGCAGAGCGTTGTGGTTATGACTTTGAAGGCGAATTGAGACACGACCGCCTCTCTACCTCAGGGGAATTGAGTAACACTGTGGTTTACTCAAAAATCCGTAACTAGGCAGTTTGTTATTAAACTTTTTTATTAAATATAGCGCCACAAAAAATAAGCCTCACAAAGAGGCTTATTTTTATTTAACCGGTTTTTAAGACGCTGTTTAAACGCTAATTATAGAGCGCGAATGCGCCCAATTTCGTCTTGCTCAATACCCAAAGATTCAAGGAACTTTTGGTGTTCAGCAGGCTCCATCTCTTCGAATTTCTGGTGCCATGTCACCATGTCATTTTCAGAAAAACCCGCCGCTTGCATGATTTGTACCCAACGTTCTTTAGTCACAATATTATCCTCTATCAGTTGTGGTTCTTGTAGTAGCACCACGATCGCTTTTTGTTGCGCTCGCAGATTCTGAATCTCGCGTTCGAGTTCATTGAAATGGTCTTTCAAGATCTCCGCTTGAGATTTGCCTTTCTGTGCCAACAAAGTGCGTATGCTGGAAATCGGTAACCCGTAAGAGCGATATGACGAGATGGTTTTTAAACGCTGAATCTCGTTTTCTCCATACCAGCGATAACCGTTTTCTGAGCGATGCGCAGGCGCTAGCAAGCCTTCGCGTTCATAGTAGAGAATCGTAGTACGAGAGAGTCCACACTCTCTGGCCAGTTGGGTTACGGTTAGCATAATGGCTCCTTTTGTCGCTACAGACATAGCATCAGCCCTACACTGATAGACGGGTCAACACGTTTTTCACTATACCTCAGAAATTCTTTCATTGAGGTATTGGTGCGTCATTCAAATTGCTATCGAACAAACACAAAAAAGCCCGCGATAAACGCGGGCTTTGTTTTCACTTGAGAATGATTAGTCTAGCTCAACCAATTTCTTCTCGTATTCTTTGTGTTGCTCAAGTACTTCTTGTGCTGCACCGCCAGTCAACTTACTTACGACAATAATCGCAATCGTTGAGAAGATGATGCCCGGTACGATTTCGTACACATCGAACCAACCACCTGATAGCTGTTTCCAAACCACGATAGTCACACCACCGATTAGGATACCTGCTAGTGCACCGTTACGGTTCATACCGCTCCAGTAAAGGCTAAGTACAACTGCAGGACCAAACGCAGCACCAAAGCCTGCCCATGCGTAAGATACAAGACCTAGAACAGAGCTGTCTGGTGTCATTGCTAGGAATAGCGCGATAAGAGAAATCACGATAACGCCAATACGACCAATCATCACGATTTCTTCAGACGTCGCATCCGGCTTAATCACTTGCTTGTAGAAATCTTCAGCTAAAGCAGATGAAGACACAAGAAGTTGTGAATCCGCAGTACTCATTACCGCCGCTAGGATTGCCGCCAATAGGATACCTGCAATCACTGGGTGGAATACCGTGTTCACCAATAGCATGAAGATTTTTTCGCCATCTTCTAGTTGCGTGCCTGGGTGACCCGTTACCCACACTAGACCAACAAGACCAACTAACATTGCACCCGCCATAGAAAGCGCAGTCCAACCCACAGCGATACGACGCGCTGTTGTTAGGTCTTTGTTTGAACGAGAAGCTTTAAAACGCGCTAGGATGTGTGGCTGACCAAAGTAACCTAGACCCCATGCCACCAACGAGATGATTGCGATAGCCGATAGAGGCTCGCCTTTCACGTCGTTCCATAGCGTTAATAGCTCTGGGTTAATGTTGTGCATGTCCGTCGCTAGTTGACCTAGACCACCGTCCATTACTGCTACAGGCACGATCATTAGTGCTGCCGCCATCAGTAGACCTTGCACCAAGTCTGTCCAAGATACCGCTAGGAAACCACCAAATAGCGTGTACGAAACCACACACACCGTACCAATGATAACGGCAATGCTGTAATCCAAGCCGAATACGGTCTCAAACAATTTACCCCCTGCTACCAAGCCTGAGCTGGTATAGAAAAGGAAGAATAGAAGAATGAAGAACGCAGAGATTGTCTGAATCAGTTTCGACTTATCGTTAAAGCGACGCGACAGGAACTCAGGCAGCGTTAGCGCATCAGTTTGGATGCTGTAAGTACGTAGACGTTTTGCACTGATTAACCAGTTTAGCCATGTACCCACAAGCAGACCACCTGCTAGCCAAAACGCTTCAATACCTGCTGCATACGCATACCCCGGAAGACCAAGTAGCAACCAGCCACTCATGTCTGATGCGCCCGCAGAAAGTGCCGCTGGCCATGGACCAAGGCTACGACCACCTAGGAAGTAGTCAGATGAATTGGAAGTCCTCTTATACGCGTAAACGCCAATGGCAACCATAATTAGTAAATACGCCACAAAAGTGGTCGTGATAGCAAAGCTATTTTCTATCATTTGATAGTCCTCGTTATAATTATTTCCTTCCTTGCCCTCTTTGATATTTTGCCATCGCAGCAATACATCAAAGCAAGAGATACCAACCCAAATGAGCTCTACGACTCTTTGTGATTAGGTTGGCATCACAAGTCAGGTTAGTGGGAGTCGCTTCCCAACTCGAGTAGAGTCGCGTTACCGCCCACCGCTGTAATATTTATCGTTCGTGTACGCTCAGTAATAAAGCGCAACGATAGATGAGGATCATGAGTCAATGTCGGTGACTCTAAATCCGTTTCAGAAACTAAGCCGACGATAGCACCGTCACGCTTAGCCAGTTGCAGGTTAAGCGCATGCTCAACCTGTGAATGCCCAACATAACCCACACTACGTACGTCACTGTCTAACAACGGGGAAGACGCATCGTACGCAACCACTTGGACTAAGTTAGATGGGAAGTTTGCTGACGCTACAGCCTGCTTAACCAATTGGGTAAGCTCTGTATTGTCACTGCAAATCACCACACTGTTGCCTGCAATCAGAGCACAGGTGATCATTGCAAAGGTGCTGTACAAAGCGTTCTCGGTATTTGCTAGGTTGTTTTCACAAACGACCAAAGCCACACCGCGACCTGCTGCGTACAGCTCGTTAGTTTCACCCGTAGGGCCCACTAACTGATGAGTTTCTGCCAACAGAGCAGACGCTTGCTGCAAGTGGTAAGACACCACTTTGCCCGCCACGCTATGCTGCTCTTTAATCGCAGATTTAAATGCCAGCAAATGCTCACATTTGTAATCAAAATCGGTCAGATTCCACTGCTCCCACGCAGAGAATGCATCTTTAAAATACGTGATCTGATGAACCATAATGCGACTCCTTACGCCTTCTCTGCTTGAACAAGATGTTGTTTAGTAAAGCGGTATAGGTAGTGAGGACCACCAGCCTTCGGACCCGTACCTGACAAACCTTGACCGCCAAATGGTTGAACGCCAACCACCGCCCCAACCTGGTCGCGGTTGATGTAGCAGTTACCCACGCGAGCGTGTTTTTCAATCCAACGGTAAGTGGTTTCGTTACGGCTGTGGATGCCCATTGTGAGACCAAAACCGGTTCGGTTGATTTGCTCAACCACGTTTGGCAACTCAGACGCTTTAAAGCGAACAATGTGCAAGATAGGACCGAATTGCTCTTCTTTCAGAACATCAATGCCCGAGATTTCGAACGCACTTGGCGACACAAAATCCCCGTGCTGACAAACTTCATCCAATTGCAATTGAGCAACTTTGGTTTGCGTGCTTGTCATGTTTTCTAGGTGAGCAAGGAGTTTGTTTTTTGCATTGCTGTCGATAACCGGACCCACATCGGTTTTGTGTAGGTAAGGAATACCGACATGCAGTTCATTCATCGCACCTTGGATAAGGTTGATGATGCGATCCGCCACGTCTTCTTGAACGAACAAAACGCGCAGGGCAGAACAACGTTGACCTGCAGAAGCGAAAGCGGAACGAATCACGTCACGCACAACTTGCTCTGGCAGTGCCGTACTATCCACAATCATCGCGTTTTGACCGCCAGTTTCAGCGATAAACGGTACTGGCTTCGCGCTGCGCTCGGCAAGCGTCACGTTGATGCGCTGCGCCGTTGCTGTCGAACCAGTAAATGCCACGCCTGCAATCGCATCGTGAGACGTTAGTGCATGACCAATTTCACCACCACGACCTGGCAATAGCTGAATCACACCAGCCGGGAAACCAGCTTCTAACATCAATTCAATCGCACGCGCCGCAATTAAGCTGGTTTGCTCAGCAGGCTTAGCCACAACTGTGTTACCTGCCACCAATGCCGCTGTGACTTGGCCAAGGAAGATCGCCAGAGGGAAGTTCCATGGGCTGATACAAACGAATACGCCTAACCCTTCGCGGCTAGAAATGCGTTTTACGCCATCAAAGCCTTCTAGCTCAAACGGCTGAAGGTTTTGTGCTTGCTTCGCGTAGTAACGACAGAAGTCGACCGCTTCACGCACTTCATCAATGCTGTCATGAATCGTCTTGCCCGCCTCTTGATGACAAA
This sequence comes from Vibrio rotiferianus, assembly GCF_002214395.1. Lineage (NCBI taxonomy): Bacteria > Pseudomonadati > Pseudomonadota > Gammaproteobacteria > Vibrionales > Vibrionaceae > Vibrio > Vibrio rotiferianus. The sequence goes on along the minus strand of NZ_CP018311.1, from coordinate 992,586 downwards.
TCGCCACCAGCTCAGCAAGGTTGGCTTCCATTAGGTCAGCCAAAGTTTCTAAACACTGCGCTTTTTGTTCTATCGCGGTGCCTTTCCACTCAGGGAATGCAGCATCAGCCGCTTCGATTGCAGCGGAAACATGATCAAGGCTTGCGAAAGCCACCTGACCTACTTCGATACGGCGATCGTAAGGTGCGGTAATGATTTCAGCAGCACTCTCCTTGATCATGCTTTCGGCATGTTTTTCGCCGTTGATGATCGGACCCGCAGTCCACTTCTGTGTAAGGAAGCTTTCAACCTGCGCTTCAAACGGCTTCGCTTCGCTGTCGATATCAACGTTGACGCCGTATGAGTTTTTACGCTCCGGGAAAATACCTGTTGGCATTGGAATTTGACCGTTGTGTAGCGTCTCAAACGAGGTCAGCACATCAACAGGATGATGCGTCAGCTCTGAAATAGGACAACGCGCATCCACCAAACGGTGCACAAACGAACTGTTTGCGCCGTTTTCTAGTAAGCGACGAACCAAGTAAGGCAGTAGATCCGCATGGCTACCGACTGGCGCGTAAATACGAACTGGCTGACCATAAGTGTCCATCACATGGTTATAAAGCGAATCGCCCATACCATGCAGACGTTGGAATTCGTAATCTTTGTGTTCTGCCATTACAGCAATCGCAGTAACAGTGTGTGCGTTGTGGCTAGCAAACTGCGGGAAGATATTACCGCGCACGCCTTCACTTAGTAGGAAGCGTGCACACGCTAGGTAAGCAACATCCGTCGCTTCTTTGCGCGTGTAAACTGGATAGTTCTCGTAACCTGCTTGTTGTGACCACTTGATTTCGCTGTCCCAGTACGCGCCTTTTACTAGACGAAGCGGGATCAAATCACCCAGCTCTTTCGCTAGACCGTTTAGCCATACCAATACAGGCAATGCACGTTTCGAGTAGGCTTGAACTACCAGACCAAACTTGCCCCAGCCTTTCAAAAGGTCGCTGCGGTACAGTTTTTCAAACAGTTTTAGTGACAGCTCAAGACGGTCCGCTTCTTCTGCGTCAATCGTAATGGCAACATCCACTTCGATAGCGCGCTTAAGCAGTTGCGTTAAGGTGCCGTAAAGCTCTGTCATCACGCGTTCTTCATTCGCCACTTCATAACGTGGGTGAAGTGCAGAAAGCTTGATAGAAACAGAAGGTGCAGGACTTGTATCGCTACCGTACGTTTCACGACCAACGGCTTCAATCGCCATTAGGTAGTCTTTGAAGTACTTGCTTGCGTCTGCCGTAGTCAGCGCCGCTTCACCCAACATATCAAAGGAGTAAGTGAATCCTTTGTCGCGCATTGGGCGACCGTTTTTCTGCGCTTCTTCAATCGTACGACCACGTACAAACTGATGGCCCATGATCTTCATTGCCTGATACATGGCTTTACGAATCACAGGCTCTGAGAATTTGTTCACCAGACGGTTTACAGCCTGACCTGGGCTCTGGGTTTCTTGCTCACCAAGACCAATCACTTTACCCGTTAGCATTAAGCCCCAAGTTGACGCGTTTACGAAGACCGAATCAGAACTCTTTAGGTGAGATTTCCAGTCAGCAACGCTTAGCTTATCTTTAATCAGTGCATCCGCCGTTGCTGAGTCAGGAATACGCATCAATGCTTCTGCAAGACACATCAGCAAGATACCTTCATGAGTATCTAAGCTGTATTCCAGCAGTAGCGCATCAATCATCTGAATTGACTTCTTGTCCGCACGGATGGCTTCGATAAGCTGGGTTGTTTGGGTCGTGATTGCCGATTTTTCTTCCGCTGTCGGCGTTGCTAGTGGCAATAATTGCTCTAGCCATTGAGACTCGTCCACCATGTACAATGGCGAGATCAGTGACCACAACTTATCAAGCGGCTGCTCGATAAATTCCGGTGTTAACACGTTCGTTGCTGTAAACATGCGTTTTCCTCAATCTCTCTCCTCGAAAACCGCTTCGAGGATCATCAATGGCTGGCAGTGTATTTTGAGCCCGAGAAGAATACTTGTCAAAAACTCCGAGCTTTTTGCTAAAAACTCGCTTTTATAACAAAACATCTACATAGTCACACGCAATTACATAATATATTGTGTTGTAAAAATTCATCTTTGCATGTCATTTACAACAAAAAATGACGATTTTTCGAGAATTTTTATTTGAATAAGAAGGATTTAGATTGCCATTTTGCGAGGAATGGACAAAAAAGTGGAAAGTTATCGGGGAAATAAACAAAAAAGTTCAGCTTGGTGACAAAAATACATGCACAAAAAAACCGCGATCCATGCGCGGCTATTTCTCAATAAGCAATTTAATGAATAAAAATAGAAGCATAATATTAATGCTGTTTCTTATACTGGGAAGGTGACAATCCTTGTAAACGAGTAAAAGTATGCGTGAAAGTACTTTGGCTCGAGAAACCTGTAAACTCAGCAATCTGTCCAAGCGTTAAGTTACCTTGCTCAATCAAATCACGCGCCATATCGATGCGTTTACCTAGCACATACTGATGCGGTGTAATGCCCATCTGATCTTTAAACAAGCTGTGGAACTGGCTTTCGCCCAAGAACACACTCCCTGCCAACTGTGCCACACTGATTTTATGACTAAGATGCTGCTCGATATAGCGGTCAATCGCTTCCAAATCAAAGCGAGACTCTTTCCTAGACGTTTCAAATGCCGATATATGACGTTGCATCAGAGCAATCACAGTGTCATTACAAGCACGGCTAAGCAGTAAGTCGTCGGGATGATTGCGCATCTCTTGCACCAGCATCTGAATCAGCTTTTGGATTTGGCCATCCAACTGGAAATAAAGGTGAGATCGCTCTAGGTTATTGATTTTCTGAAGCATCTCTGGTTCGTCACTCGCTGGTTTTGGCATGTTGAGCACCAAAATATCAGACTGATGAATCACGCCACCGAAAGCATGATCAGAAGACGCCGTTACGATGCATCCTTGTCCAGGACCAACCAAGTTACCCTGTCCGCGGACTTCAAATTCTGCTTGTCCTTTCAAGCCGATCACAATCTGGGTGTAAGCATGATCATGACAATCCATATAAGACGGAAGCGTGATCAGCTCTGCTGGCTTAGGCAGCATGATCTCTTTATATAGCGGGGCTTTCGGGTTATCTGAATCACTCATTTCGAACTGTCGTCTTTACACGGTCGGCTTACACCTTGGCATCATATACCTTCTCGGTTGGGTTGCAAATCTTCCCCAATTCAATCGCACAAGATCAAATCAACATGATCAAAGCACTCAACATGATCATAGTTCCGGAACGATGATCATGCGAGCGTAACCTACGGTCATTGCTCAACCAATTTTATTAACAAAAACCGAAAGATAGATAAATATCTATCATTTGGCCGCGCACAGGACGAAGATCCTCATTCCCTATAACTCACACTTCTGACGCTATATAGCCGAAATGACGATAAATTCATGGATAGCACGAATCTGGCAAGGGAAATAATCGCTTAAAAAGAAGATTTTTTCTTTAAAACAGTAGCATAGAGGGATTTCCCCCCTTTCGAATATGCCTCTAATTCAATACATTAGATCTCGAGCTTCGGAGGCATACGACCCGGAGCTCATCGGTATCTTATTGATACCTCTAATTTACTTAGCAGACCCTCGCTATGTAATTTAGAACCTCTTCTACACGTCGACAAGATTTATCTTGTGTTGCCAGCCCGTCTTCAGGCTGGCTTTTTTTTTGTCTCAAGCCAATGAAAACAATGGCATAAGCTGATAGTATGGCCGCACTTAATTCCATCCCAGTGTAATGAAACTCGAGGCTTCACCTCACGAACTCATATTCGCTCATTACACAAATCACGAAAGCATGATCAAGGTTAGTACCTGTAATACCAATCAATGTTATCTGTTGGGATAAGCCTGCTGGATCACATACCAAACGTATGTTGCTTCTTTGTTCAGCAGTATAATAAGCAGTAATAAGTGAGCCATCTTGTGAATATTCCAGTCAATGCCATAGAACAGTCGCTTCTCCGACAGCTACCGGGTTGTTGGGGATGTAAAGATAAAGACTCAGTATTCCGCTATGTAAACCAAGAATACGCGGAGCTTTTGGGGCATACTTCTCCCGACGAGTGCATAGGGAAAACCGATTTTGATATGGTGAGCCCAACGACCGAGTGTGCACTTGAGTTTCAACGTCAAGACCACTACGTAATTGAAAGTGGTGAATCTCTTAAGATTCTCGATATACACCCATACCCCGACGGCCGTTGGCGGGCGCACATTTTTACCAAAACACCTTGGCGCGATGATGACGGTAATATTGTCGGCACCATTTTTTATGGACGAGAGTTGACGGATACCGCAATCATAGAGGTTGGATATTGGGTATGCCGAGCAATCGGCGTACATAATGATGAAAAATCTATTTTCCGCTTCTCTAACCTAAAACCAGAGCCAGAAAAACTGACCAACAGAGAGCAAGAAACACTATTTTTGCTCCTGTATGGAAAGAAGCCTCAGTACATCTCTCAAGTAATGGGCATTTCAACTAAAACAGTAGAAGGCCACGTAGCACGCTTACGCACAAAATTTGAGGCAAACAGTAAAAATGAGTTGATTGATAAGGCAATGGAAGCTGGCTTCGGCTCAATCGTGCCTCAGACTCTCCTGAAAAGGCAACTCTCCGTAGTATTAAACGGAGAACGATAGACATTTAACCACAGCGAGCCATAACGTTTGGCTCGCTACTATTAGCACTTCACCTCTCCTCATCATTCCACTGTCGTTAGAGCTTTCGTGACTTCACACATACAAAATCTTAAATATGAAACAAAATATGGGATCGATATCACAATAGTTGTGGTATTATACCGCCCCGTTGCGTAATCGTAAGCAGTGGACACAACGCAGAGTCATACGCTGGATCGTTTGTAATTTCACTTTTTGAGAAACAGCTATACTCATTAAATGGCTTAGTTATTACATTAATAATAAGGTGATTAGCTTATGTGTAAATGTGGTTCAATGCAGATCGTACAAGTAAAACAAAGTTGGGCTGACAAGCTTTTCGGCTATTCAGAACGATGGAAATGCCAACTTTGTCGTAAGATCTTCCGCATCTAAAACGTTGCGAAACCAACAAACTACTTAAACCCTATATTAATAGGGTAGATAAAAGCAGTGGCCCGACAATGATTGTCGGGTTTTGTTTTTTCTAGTAATCCCCTAAAATCTCCCCTCATAAATCTATTACTTATTCGAAAGTTCCATTTCATGAACAAGAGCTTAATGACAAATATTCTGGCCCTAGCGTTAATGGGGGCTGGCTACCATATTCAAAATGATTACCTTTGGTTCGCGGGGCTGTTTGCATTTTCTGGTGCAATTACAAACTGGTTAGCCATACACATGCTGTTTGAGAAAGTACCTGGATTATATGGTTCAGGCGTAATTCCCGCTCGTTTTGAAGAATTTAAATTCGCCATCAAACAATTAATGATGGAGCAATTTTTTACTGAAAAAAACATCGACCGATTCCTGAATCAGGAAATGTCAGGTGGGGTTAACATCGACTTAGAACCTGTCATTGAGAAAGTAGACTTCGAGCCTGCTTTTGACAAGCTTGTTGGCGTAATCGAAACTTCGTCATTCGGCGGTATGCTTGCAATGTTTGGCGGCTCAGAAGCACTTCAACCTTTAAAACAGCCGTTTGTTGAGAAAATGCAGGAGTCGATGGTTGAGCTCAGTCAGAGTGACACCATCAAACAAGCTTTAAAAGAACAGCTTGAATCACCAGCAATGATGGATGAAATTAAACAGAACATCGAGGGCATCATAGATCAACGCCTAAGTGAACTGACGCCAAAATTGGTAAAAGAAATCGTACAAAAGATGATTCGTGAACACCTAGGCTGGCTTGTTGTTTGGGGCGGTGTTTTTGGTGGTCTAATTGGTATAGCCACCTCAGCTATTAGTGCTTAACCATTAAATGATTAGGGCCCTTACTCAGGGCCCTTTTTGATTTTAGCTGACTCGAAACTTAGTCCACACTTGTGAACGCCAACGCCTTGCCATAATTATCCCACGTACCCACTCATCAAGCGCCATCGCCATCCAAGCACCGAACACGCCGTAGCCCATATGAATACCGAAGACATAGGAAAATAACACCCCCAGTCCCCACATGCTTAAAATACCCATTTGTACCGGGAATTTGATATCACCAGCTCCCTTCAGTGCCGAAATGAAGATCAAATTAAACACGCGTCCCGCTTCCAGCAAGATAGACCCCAGAATCAAAGCACCGGTTAATGCCAAAATTTCTGGCTGATCGGTGAAGACGGTTAAAATTTCATCTCGGAACAGGTAAATCAACGTCGTCGCCGTTGTTGATGCGATAAAACCAACTAAAAAGTAAATTTGAACACGTTTTAGAATACTTGTTATCCAACCTTTACCGATGTAGTAACCAGTCTGAATCTGCGACGCCTGGCCAATGGCTAAGGCAAATGCAAAAGAGAAACGGGCGATATTTTGCGCATAAGTTAATGCCGCAAGTGATGATGTTCCCATCTGCACTACAAAATAAACGATGCAGATTTGCGCCATATTGTAAGACAAAACTTCACCAGCGTTCATGCCACCGATTTTCAAAATCTTCTTGTAAACATCACCCGACACTTGTTTTAGCTTTGACATTGGCACGTCAATGCTACTTCGAGTCAGGATCACACCAAGCATCAATGTACCGATCAGTTGGCTAACAACCGTCGCAACCGCAACCCCTTCGACTCCGTACACAGGTAGGCCAAACGGCTGATAAAGCGCAATGTAGTTACCGATGATGTTGAACACGCCAGAGATGAGGTTCACCACCATTGGTGATCGCGAATAACCGTGGCTCCTCAAAATCGTAGTAAAGACGATACCGATGGTCACGTTAAACGTCATTGCACCACTGATCAGCAAGTATTCTCGAGCGTACTGCTCAACTTGGGCTTCTAAGCCGTAGTATGGCAAGAAGAACACCGCCCCGATCACAGCCAGCACACTCAAGAATACGCCGACAAGCACGGATAAAGCGATACTTGCAACGCCCACATCAACCGAGTCTTTCTCGCGACCTGCACCATTATATTGCGCAATCAGAATCCCCGTACCACTGCTTACAAAGGTGGATACAATAATTAGGAAAAATGTTAATTGTGTGATTACCCCAACGGCGGATACCGCTTTGTCTGAGTAACCACTCAACATAAATACATCGCTGGTTCCTAAAGCCGTCCGTAGCAAAATTTCCACAAGTATTGGCCAAGCTAATGCCACAATGGACATACGCTGGTTGATATTCTGGCTTTTAGGCATGTGTTTTGGACCTTTCCTACAACTAAAACTGCCCCACAGAAAACTGTGAGGCAGCTAACATTATTGATTTATTTTGTGGCGCGGATTGTATATCTTTTGCACAAAATGTCACGTGACTTTTTGAGGAATTTTGAAGAAATTTATCCAGTAAATCACACTATTATTTGTACTTATCAATCCACGCCAATCATTCACCATTACTCTCTGATAATCGTGATTTTTTCCAGCTCTAAACCCGGCTTAACAAAGTTAATATCCAAGGTGTAGAACCCAGGATTCAACTTCACCTTCAAACCTTCGACCGTAATCAGTTCACCGTCCGTGCCATGCATTGGTAACGTCATACTGAAGTCTCCATTGAGGAATAGACTGCAAGAAGATTGAGCCAGAGAATCACGCTCGTACTTCATCATGCCATTGAACTGGTATACACCTTCCTCGTCCACCTTAAGCACAACCGAAGCGTTCACTTTCGTATTCAAGGTAATTTCCTGTTCAACGGAATGCGTTTCTTCACTTGGTTGCTCAGTTTGTGCAATAAAGGTTTTAATTGGCTCGTAAGCTTTCAGCGGTCGTTCCATGACTGGAGCGGCCATGATGAAGCGACAGATATTCATCGCAGAGCGTTGCAACTCCCCAATAGTCAGCGTGCCGTTTTCTAGCGCTTGTAGCGTGTCATCGCCCATCGCATTGCTCTCTGCACCATCGTTCTCGACCACCATGTAAAGATCGTTTTGTGCACGCACCATGAATGAAGTAAAGGTTTTACTCTCTTCTCCCGCTTCGATTGGGTCATTCATCTTCGCCCACCAATCCGTCATCACAATACCGGTGTAGCCCCACTCATTACGCAGAATAGTGGTGTTTAAGTCGTAGTTGGATGCCGCCCAATGTCCATTCACTGGGTTATAAGACGTCATGATGGTGGTCGCATTACCTTGCTTCACTGCCATCTCAAACGGCTTGATGTGGATTTCACGCAGTGCACGCTCAGACATGATGCTGTCCACATCCACACGAGCGGTTTCCTGATCGTTCGCCGCATAGTGTTTGATGGTGCCCGACACACCCGCTTTGCTTAAACCACGAGTCTGCGCTGCCGCCATTACGCCCGTCATAAACGGATCTTCAGAGAAGTACTCGAAGTTACGTCCATTCAAAGGGTGTCGGTGAATATTGATGCCAGGGCCAAGCAAGGTATCGATATGGTTGGCACGCAACTCTTCACCAATTAGGAAGAACAGCTCTTCGTTTAGGGCGGAGTTCCAAGTACAACCAAGCAAAGTGCCAATTGGTACCTGCGTTGCCTTATGTCCACTGTCCATGCGAATACCTGACGGGCCATCTGCTGCCGCTGCCGTTGGAATACCAAGTTCAAACAGGCTGTCCGACACACCACCAAACGCGGCTGCCGTTCCCGGCGTCACTTTCGGGCTGCACATACCTTCACCACGAACGATAGTGGCAAGTTGTTCCGGTGACATCTGCGCGACAAAGTCCTCTAGACTCGCTTTGCCTTGTTTCACGTCCATCAACTTGATGCCTTGGTTGCCGGTCAGTTCGAACGTGCGAGGCATATTAGCTTGGATACGCTCAGCTAAAGAAACGCTGCGTTGTGGCGTCATTTCATGGCTCAACGCATACGTACCATTGTCGCTCTTTTGTGCAGGCTTCATGCGTTCAAATTCATGAATTGGCGCGCAAGCTTCACTCAATACTTCAACGACTAATGTGTCATCCAATTGGTACGTCGCCGCAACTGGCTTAGCGTGACGTACACTTTCACCGATACAGAACTGGTAGCAACCCGCTTCCAGCACATAACAGCTGCGATGTCCGGTCACGCCGCTGTCATCGTAAGAAGCGAGCGAAGCAACAGGTACTGAGATACGAACCAACTCACTCGCGCCCGGCTTAAGTGTTTGTGTTTTAGCAAAGCCCGCCAACACGCGAGCAGGTTTACCTAGCTTGCCTTGGGGCGCTTCAACATAAAGCTGTACCACTTCTTTGGCGGCAAATTCAGAGCCAACGTTGCTCACTTCAACATCAAAGTGCAGCACAGCATCTGCACCTTGACCTTCAGTTGTGAACTCGACCAAATCACGGCTGAAATCGGTGTACGATAGGCCAGCGCCAAACTCAAACTGCACCACTTCAGGATTGAAGGTTTCAAAGTAACGGTAGCCCACGTAGATATCTTCAACGTAGATGTTGCGGTCTTTACGCCCGAAGTTCGCCGATGATGGGTAGTCGGCAAGATCGTAAGCAATCGAGTCGGTCAAACGTCCGCTTGGTGATTGATCGCCAGAAACTATATCCGCCAAACCATGACCGCCTTCCATACCCGCAGCCCAGCTGTAGAGCACACCTTTGATGGATTGATTGCCTTCGATGGTGTTTAGCCACGCCATATCCATGATGTTGGTGACGTTCATCACTACGATCACGTCGTTGAAGTGGCGATTGACCTTAGCGATCATGTCCGCTTCTTCTGCAGTTAAACGGTAGCTGCCCGGCTCGTCGGCGTTGTCTTGGTCTTCACCAGCGGTACGACCAATAAACACCATGGCTTTGTTGGAACTCGATGCCGCTTTGGCAACAAGTTCATCAGTCAGTGGCATTTCCTGTTGGAACCAAGGTTCCGCCGCCCAACCACCGCCACCATCGTCAAATGGGTGCTCAGCAATCCAATCTTGATAGACCGCAACCAACTCTTCATTCAAACGAACCTTTGCATTAGCGCGCAAACCGTCTAGCGCACTGATCGCATAAGGCACATTCACTGCCCCGCCCGAACCTGTGCCGCTGCGGTGCGTATCAATTTGGCAGCGACCAAACAGAGAAAGAGTATCTTGCGCGGTCAGAGGTAAAACTGCGTCATTGTTTCTGAGAAGTACAATCCCTTCTGCTGCCGCTTGTCGGCTTACAGGGACGAGGTTCTTTTGCGCTTGGCTAATTTGTTTATTGTTCATACACAACCCACAACCGTTCATTTTTATTTCGTATTTCAGCGCGCTGAATGACAAAGGATCACTAAAGTCGCGCAAGTCGTTATTGGCATCGTGCTTTTCACCAGCTAAACAGGCATTGAAGGCAAGTTAAAAAAACGTCGCCAGCCCAGCAAAAACGGGCAAAAAACGTCGATGAGAATTCGTTTTTCTATGGGGAAATAGTATGCTGACCGGATGCGCCATTCTACCAAAATGGCGACAGTAAAAAGGAATATCGCGACATGAGCATCATCTATCAACTCAAAGCACATCAGAAGCACAGTCATCTCAAGTTTGCCTACGTCGACGGACATCACCATTGTGATTTTGCCGCCCACAAACATGACTTTTCTGAACTGTTTTTAGTGGTCAGTGGCAGCGGTAAGCACACAGTCGCGGAATACGAATACCCGCTACATAAAGGCGATGTATTTGTGATTAATGGCGACATCGAGCATGGCTTTCGAGACGTAAACAAACTCAAGATCATTAATTTGATGTTTGATTCCAACACGCCGTTTTTTGAAATCCCTTCGATGCGCCAGTTGTCCGGCTACCAAGCCATGTTCAAGGTCGAACCAATCGCGAGACAAACCACCGAATACAAAGCCAAACTGACCCTCGACCGTCAGCAATTGCCAGAAATCGAGCGCCTGTTATCGGTTTTAAAAACGGAATATGAAGCCTCGCAGCCTGGGTTTGAAGTCATGCTAACCAGCTTAATGCAGCAGTTGGTGATTGCTCTTTCCCGAATGTATCAAGACCAAAGCCAAGAGTTGCCACAAACCACACTTGCACTCAGCCGAGCCTTGGTATTTATTGAGCAGCACTTCAGTGATGTCGGCGTAAACAGCGATGCAATTGCGAAGGCAGCCTTCATCAGTAAACGTCAGCTAGAAAGGCTATTTCGCCAGTTTTTAGACACATCACCGAACCAGTATTTACGTGATGTGCAGTTGAACTACGCGACAAAGTTATTGTGTGAAGAGAACGAGCGATCGGTACAGCACATCGCCGAACAGTGTGGGTTTTCGGACAGCAACTATTTCTCTAAGTGCTTTAAGCACAAGTTTCAGCACAGTCCAAGAAGTTACCGCAAAGAACATTTCTTACAGGCATAAAAAAAGCCGCTATGCCAGCGGCTATGAATGGGCAACCATCCACTGCAATATAATCGAGCTCCCCCGTTATGTACTTAGTCACTTACAACGCCATAATGTTAAGTAAACTATGTATGTTCTCGCATATTGCTAAAGGGATTTGATGCGGCTCCCCAAGAACCGCATCTGAGTTAAGAACTAAAAGGTGATTACCACCAAGCTTCAAACATTGCGCCAACCGTAAGCGTATCTACGTCAGTTGCCACTTTTTCACCGCTGTCATTAAAGCCAGTGTACTCGTTATCTGCATTACCCACTGTTGCGTAGAAACGTAGCATTGGACGAGACCAGGTTTCAGGACCGATCGCCATATTTTGTGACAGTGTCATTTTCCAAGAGCTATTCGTAGCATCAAAGTCATCGTAATCCACAACGCTGTAACCTGCTTCCAGCCAAGTAGAGTGGATGTCGTTCCATTGGTAAGTAGGACGAACGATCGCGTTGTAGTTTACGCGGCTATCTGTACCTTCAACTTCAAGCGATTGGTATGCAGCCAAGTATTGCACACCTAATTTATCAGTAAGAGAAGTGCCGCCATCAAAACTCACTAGCAGGGCATTCTTGCCTTCTTCTAACATATGGCTGTAAAGAACACTGTCTGTGGTGTTATCAGAGTAACGAACAACTAAACGTTGACCAGCAACGGATAACTCACCTGCAACTTGGTAAGCCGTCAAGTCATCACCATCGAGCTTTTCTGATGCAAAGCCGTAGTTCGCATATAGGCTTAGATTCGCAGATTCACCTAGCTGAATACCGTGTAGCTTACTGGTGATTGCGTAACGGCCTGTATCGCCAACCATATCACCTTCGATTTCTCCTACAGCACCGAAGTCCAGTTTCGCCCCACCTAGGTTAAGGTTGTAGAAACCCGCACCCTGGCCATCGTGTGTCATCCAAAAGTAATCGTTCAAATCTGTTTGTGGACGTTGGTGAAAGTCACGACCAGCCCAAACGTAAAGGTCTGGCTGCGACTCAAATAGGTTTGTTGCACCAGCATACATCTTCTTCACGTTTACGCCGCCATCATCAGCCCAAGAAGAGTCAGCCCAATGGTCTAGCATCAAAACGATATCCCAAATCGCACCGCCATCACTCTTAAACGCTTTCGCTAATTGGAACTCACCACCGTTGCCTTCGTTACCTAAACGGCCTGTTGCATTCGCATTCAATGCACCGAACGTACCTACGGTTTGAGCGTCGCTGCCTTGGTAATGCGCGCCGTAACGAGCGTAACCAGAGAACACTATACCCAGAGGAACTTCTGTTTCTGGTGTTAATACGGCAGGTTGTTGATCGTAAACGTAGCCAGATTCGATTTTCGTTTCTAGTTCTTGAATTCGTTTTTCAAGCGCTTCTACATCAGAATTTGCAGCAAGAGAAGGTAGAGAAGCAAACGAAGCCGCCACTGCTAAGGTAAGAGGTAAAACTTTAAAGTTTTTCATGATAACTCCATCATTATTATATTTTGCATTTCCAAGAAAGCGCTTTCTTAATGAGGCAAAATTTTTTGCCTAAAATGAGCAAATTGAGCCAGATTTGAGAGAAAAAGACAGAAATCCTCAAACCATTAGCAAAAAAGCCATTCCCTAACGCTTTTGACGGCATTATATGGACAAAAATCGAGCCAAAAAGTGATCAAACTCACCAAGAAAGCGTTTTCTTAGTGTGTAGATCACACCATTGAAAGGTTTGATCATTGAGTTGAATGATTGATCCGTCAATTAACAAAAAAGCTCATCTCGTAAGATGAGCTTTGATTCATAATCTCACTTCAATCCTGTCAATTAGGGTGCAACAAAGCGAATATTGCGTAATTTAACGTGTAGGTTTTCTCCACCTAGCCCTTCTAAAACAAATGGGTTGGTTACGCTATTCACATCAAATTGACTTCCTGGTGAGAAACGATTCTCCGCAGCAATAAAGTCAACAACTGGAATAGCGTATGTATGCCATTGCCCATCAGCCAGTAGCCCTTGAGGGGAATCAGCTAACGCAATATCACTCACATTTGGCCAACCGCTATCCATCTTTATCAAGACATCTGAATTACTGCCTAAATCAACAATATTGATATCAAACTTTAACACCCAGTTTGCGTATCGACTCATATCCAGTGCTGACTCAGCGGTAAAAAATAGGTTTCCTGCACCACTAAACTGCGCATCGAGCACCCCATCTGAAAAGTTACGACTGTCAGGAGCATCAGCGGTATAACCATCCAATGTAAACCCTTCTACTATGCTGTCAGTCGCGATAATCAAAGGCTTGGTAAAAACAAGGTTGTCGACTTTAAACGCGAGATCAACATTGTTGACAGGTTCAAATACCACGGGGTTGCTTACGCCAGTGATGGAAAAACCATTGGTACCTGCAGCAATAAAGTCATTAACGGAGAAAACAAATGACTGCCACTCGCCTACCGCTGGTAAATGAGCGAATGGGATATCAATAGGAGCTAACGCTGGATAACCACTATCCATTTTTACCGACAATGCGCTAGCGTTCCCCGACACCAAGCTCAAATCAAAACTCAAATCACCATCAATAAACTCACTCATATCGAGTGCACCATTAAGTGATTCGATGTATGCATTGCCGTTATCAACAATCGAGATATTAATCAGGTTATCAGCAATGGTTCGGGTATCATTACTGCCGTCATCCCAACCATTTAAATTAAAGCCATCTAGCAAGTCACCACTTGCAAATAATGGCAGCGACATAGCAGAAAGATCCACTTCCTTCGGGAAATTTGGTTCTACAACGCCCTCATTCGTAACCGCGTCGTCAGACGCCGGCGTCGCACAACCTTTACCTGTTTCAGGGTCGACACTGCATTGATAAATGCGTACGTAATCTACCTGCATTTCCGCTTGTTCAATGCTTGCATCAATCCCACCATCATTGACGGATGACGGCCAACTTCCTCCCATAGCAAGATTTAAAATCAGGTGAAACTTCTGGTTGTATGGCGCATCCTCAGCACCACTTATCCAATTACCTTCATCATCCTGGTAGTGGCTCCACCAGCCTTCACTGGTTTGTGTCGCATAGTGGACATCATCCACATACCAGCGGATTTCACCCTGTTCCCACTCAATGGCGTAAGTATGAAAATCATCGGCCGGGCTAATGTTCTCATCACCAAAATCGTACTCTTCACCCGAGTAAACATTGTTCGGCCACGCTTTACCATAATGAAGGGTACCATGGACACGATTTTCTCTTTTCTCGACCCCTTCGTGCTGATAAGTGGTACCCAGGTTGACGGCTTCCATGATGTCAATTTCCCCTGATGCAGCCCATCCCCCATACACATAGTCTGTTGGTAGCATCCAGATTGCAGGCCAGGTGCCTTGTCCTAGGGGTAATTTCGCACGAACCTCAAAGCGCCCATATTTCCAATCACCTTTATTCATCGTTCGTAAACGAGCGGAAGAATAAGGTAGTGTCGTCAACGTTTCGCCATAACCATCCGACCCTTCTACGCTGTCTGGCCCCGTGGTATCACCTTTTATCACTCGAATGGTCAGCTTGCCATCTTGAACAAATGAATTTTTAGCATCATCGACATAACACTGCTGCTCAGCATTGCCTCCTCCCCAACAGTTCTTCTCGTGATTCCACTTTTCACTGTCAATTTCTTCGCCATCAAACTCATCACTCCAAACTAATGCCCAGCCGTTCCCAACACTCGGCTCCACCGTGTCACTAGAACTACTGTTACACCCAACTAGAGACAGAGACAGCAAGCTGGTGGTAACAACCAATACGTCCTTTTTCATTTTCATTTCTCCTATTCCGCACGCAAAAGAAAGCGCTTTCTTGTTTGCGCAATAAAAAAGATGGATAATCCATCTAACAATAAACGTTAAAGGTATGGTTTAATTCCATAAGCATATGAATAACCATACAATGACTTTCAATTAATAGAGTCTAGTAATGGTTTGGCTTGGTGTATGTGATCTCAACACCTATGAAAGCACTTTCTATTGCCGCAGTTCACATTTGAGCTTAATTTATAAACCGATTATCCCCAAGCAACCTCAAGGTGCTTGGGGATATCACTCGCACAGAGCGCGATCAAGTCGACAAATGTGATGTACTCCCTATGAGGAATAGGGAACGGCGAGTAACATAGTTCAATAATTAAAATGGATAAGGTACTTCCCATTGATCACGATTAAAGAAGTCTCTGAGCTGGCAAAAGTTTCTCAATCTACCGTCTCACGAGCACTAAATGGTCACCCAACGGTAAAAGAAGCAAACCGAAAAAAGGTATTTGCAGCAATAGAAAAGCTTGGCTACAAACCAAATGCGTTTGCTCAGGCCTTGGCATCTAGCCGATCAAATAGCATCGGTATGCTGGTTGGCTCTTTAGACGGCCCTTTCTATGGCCCTTTAATGCACCATGCGGAAAACACCGTTAGAGAAAGCAACAATCACCTAATCGTGACCAGCGGTTTAGAATCACATTCACGTGAAATCGATTCAATTAACTTCCTGCGTTCTAAGCAAGTCGACGGTTTGATCATTCATTCAGACATGCTGTCAGACGATGAATTGATTGAGGTTATTGAGAAGACACCATCTACCATCGTACTCAACCGTTACATTCCCGAGGTTGCAGATAAGTGCATCTTTATCGATAACGAATTAGGTGGCTACTTAGCAACAAAACACATGCTTGAAAATGGCCACACCAAAGTGGCTTGTATCACAGGTCAGTTAAGCAAAATTGATAGCCGAGATCGCTTACAGGGTTATCGAAATGCTCTTAGTGAACACGGCATTGCGTACGACAGCAACTTAATTGTCGAAGGTCGTTTTGACCATGAAGACCGTGGTTTAAATCATACTTGTGCACGACGATTGCTTGACCGTGACCCTGAAATTACCGCCATCTTCTGTCATAACGACAACATCGCTCTCGCGGTGTATGACGTCGCGTACGAACGCGGCTTGGAGATTGGTAAGGACATTTCTGTTGTCGGCTTCGATAACGACAGCCACAGTCAACATATTCGACCAAAACTGACCACAGTAAACTTCCCTGTTCAAGAGATGGGATATGAAGCAGCTCAAGGAGTGATTGCTTTAGTCCACAAGCAAGAGCGCGTAATAAAGCACAAGTTAACACCTGAGCTGGTTGTACGAGAGTCCGTCGGTAAACGTTAATTTCTTTGTATCTGCGGCAGATACTCTTCCAACTTAAAGCAAATACAAAAAGGCCCCGAATAGTATCGGGGCCTTCGTTTATCAAGTGTATTACGCTCTCAAGAAAGAGCTTGGAATCGACACAATCACTTTCTCAATCTCACCTGAGCGAGCAAAGATCGCATTACTTTGTGCTTTCGGGATAACCAAACCTTCAATTACTGACTGCTTGCCATTTGAATGAGTGAAAACCATGCCCGCTTGAGCTTTAGACTCGACTAGTTGATAAATAATCGGCAATTGACAAAGCGTAAATGCCAACTGATCTTTCTCAACCACATAGCTTTGCGTTTGACCCGACACACTTTGGCAAGAGAACGATGCCGATTCGGTCAAGAACTCATGACGATGAAGCAAACGTGGGTCGATACGAATCTCGCCCTCTTCAACCAAAATACCCAGTTCAACAAAGCGCGTGATCACTTCTTCTTTCACCTGCCCCGTCATACCTGGTTGCTGCGCACCAGCATGCTTTGGTGTGTGAGAGTACGGGTCTGTTGGGAATGCGCCGTAGTTTTCTGGCGTTTTGTTGAAACCAATACCAGCGCGAACTCGGTAGTAGTATTCCGCTAACTTTTGCGTCTCTTCGCTATCAGCATCCAGTTCACGCGCTGCCAAGTAGTTTTCTTGTACCGCAAGCAACAGCTTAGAAACCATGTGCCAGTAGATACAACCCAAACCTTCGTAGCCAAACATAGTGCCTGAGCGGCCAGTAAACGCTTTGTGGTTGAACACATCTTCGTATAGGGCTTCAATCGCTTCCCATTCTTCTTCAGCCACATCAGCATACTCACCACGGAGTTGCTGAATCTGCGCTTTAAGATAACCGTTGTTCTCTAAGCTTGCATGGAAGTGGAAATGACCTTGCTCATCCGCATTCACTAGGCGTTGATCGCCCTTACTCAGCATCGAACTTAACACCGGCACCGCATTGATTTGCGCGTCCGTTAAGCTGTTCTTGTTCATGAATGCACTCAAGTCACGATCTGGATACAGCATGAAGCTCTGTTGATCTTCGCGGTACATCTCGCTGGCAAACAGATTATCCAGCAAGTTCACCGCTTGCGCTGGTGTCAGCACGCCGGCGCTCAGGGCTGCTACTTGGCCTTCCAACATTGGATACAACTCTTCCACCTGCAAGCTTTCCGCTGAGTACGTCAGGATGTTGTAGGCGTTAAACAGACCATCTTCACGCAAGTTGCTAGCAATGCTCGAATCCAGCACAGTCAAACTCACCTCAAGTAGCTGCTTGATCGCCGATGCTTCAACGGTGGTTTTGCCCGAGAAGCCATTCACACGGTATACGCGTTGACGGAAATCTTCGGCGGCTTTCTCCAACTGAGTCAGGATCGCTTTGCGAGTTTGGCGAGTTACGGTTTCTTGGCGAATCTCTTTTGCCGCTTCCGACAAGATACGAGTGGTTGAAAGTAGCCATTCAAACACTTCTTTCGACATACTGACCGACGCAGGTGCATCTGCCAACAGTTGCTGTAAGAATGCGACATAGCGACGCATGTAGTACAGCGTGACCATCGACAAGCCATTGCCCACAATCGCGTTGTTCGCATCATTCCACTCTGGTCGCTGAGTATTGAGCCAAATGCCGCCATCAAGTACCAAGTTGCTCAGTTTCGCCAACAGTGGTACTAGAACTTTCTCAGTCAGATTGACCATGTACACGTCGTTGTCGCTACCAAGCACCAATCGACCATCGCTGCCCATTGCTGATACGCGTTGTTCGATGTTGTGTTGCAACTCATCATTGAACGTCACGGTGTCTTTTGGATTGACGAACAGCTTCTCAACATCACACAACTCGTAAGGTACGTTCGCGTAGCTGAACACATCCGTTTGCATCATCGCTAACAGATCGTCGCGCTGATACTTGTCCGCCAGTTCTAGGAACTTCAGTAAGTAAATGATTTGATGGTCGCCCCAGTAGCCGATATTGCTCCATGGGTCATCTGGCTCCAGCATTTCCCAGTCAATACCATCTTTGGTGATGCGGTATGGGTTGTAACCATCCATCGTGGAAGCATTCACAAACTTGGCTAAGAAAGATTGAATAAAGCCAGGATAGCTCAGCGCAATCGCCTCCCAGTTTTGGAAGATATCGCGCCAGTTACCTTGGTAAGAAAGCAAACGCTCGCCATTGTCATCTTTCAGCTTGATTTCGTAGTGGTTCCAAGGACGACTTGGATCACCGTGGCGACGACCAAACGTCAGCGGCAGATATTCATAACTTAAGCGGATTAACTGTGCGTCTTCACTCTGCTTAGCAAGGCTCACAAGCTCAGCATGGGTAAACTGCTCCGGCAGGTCATTAAACAGCGCAACATGACGTTCAAACACAAGGCGGTTGGCATTGCGAATCGTCGCCAACACATCTTTTTTGTCTAATGTGTAGTTGTTCTCAAATACCCCACCACGCATGTTATTGAACAGCACATTCGCGTAGTGGTGCACACTGGTCTCTTCTTCTGCGGTGATTTGCCACGCGTCAGCGCCAGACATCAAACTGATCAGTTCTTGTTGGTTGGCAGCGATGCTCTGTTCAACTTGTTGTGTCATGTTCACTGGCTGCGCAAGGCGATTACGCATCGACGTCACATCGCTATGGCTCTTATCGATATCCGCGATGATTAACCAAGACTTGTTCTGGTTTGCTTCTAGCTTGATAGGCTTGTGAATCAAGTAGCTACCACGTACGCCTTTAGTCAAAGTTTCGTTTTGGATTTCACGACCTTGACGGAACGCGCTCACTTGGCTGCTGCTCAATAAGCGCTGGCCGTAATCGTTATCGACACTGAACACGGTCGTTGCGAGCAAAGATTCCGCTGGCTCAGCGCGATCACTCAGTTTTGCGTACATGGTAAAGAGCGCTAGTGAACTGCCATCAAGCAACTCATTCCATTTGTAGGCATCGACCAAAGCGCTACGAGTTTGCAACGCAGACAGTGGCGCGCCCGATGGCAATAGGTTCTGCAGGCCATCAATCAACTCAATCTCTCGAGTTGTGCCTGACAGATCGGTGATTTGCGAGCGACGAACAAAGCCAAACTCTTCACTGGTGTTCCAGCTGTATTGGAATTTTAGCTTTAACGTGTGGTTAAGCTCTTCGAAAACAATCTTGTCGCCAATGGTGTTTTTATACAGATGACGCTCAACTTGGTACAGGCCATCATGATGGCGGTTGAACGGTTCCCACATCGCCACGCCTTGTCCACTAGCGACTTTAATGATGGTTTTTGAACCCGTGTTTTCTGCGTTCTCGTGGATATGATCGACGGATTTGTATGGGAACAGCGCGTTCTCGGGACGAATACGCCCCGCCGACAAGCTGCCCGTGGATGAAATAAACAGCCAATGATCACTGGCTGACACGACACTGATGAAAAACGGGTTCATTTGGTCGACATGAGAAATCTTGTAGTATCGCTCGCCGTCCAAATCGACGAAGCTTCCCTCTACGGTTGGGCAAGAATAATGTTCAAAAGTCATAATGTTCTTCCAATAATTATGAAAGCGCTTTCTTTCTACGCTTTTTTTAATAAGCTAATTCGAGTTTTTATCCTAAGTGGTGACAACGTGCGTAATGGTTCTCCGCCACTTTTGTTGCGTCAGGCACTGATTGAGTACACACCTCTGTCGCCTTTAAACAACGAGTCGCAAATGGGCATCCCACGCTACTTGGTTTCCAAAGCGGAATGTCGCCTTTTTTCGCCATCAGTTCACGCTTACCTGAATTTCCTACTTCTGGCACTGCTGAGAGCAATAACTGGGAATATGGGTGTTGCGGATTTTGTGTCACGCTATCACTGTCACCCCACTCGACCATATGACCCACGTACATGACGGCAGTTTTTTCCGCGAAGTAACGCGCGGTCGCGATGTCATGGGTGATGTACATGAAAGAGATGCCGTGCTTGTCTTTCAGATCCGACATCAAATTCAAAATGCCTAAGCGAACTGACACGTCGAGCATTGAGATAGGTTCATCCGCCAGAATCACTTCAGGATCGACGGCAATCGCACGAGCAATCGCAACACGTTGGCGCTGACCGCCACTTAGCTCATGTGGGTATTTTTCTGCGGTTTCTTTCACCGGAGACAGACCAACCAGCTCAAGCAATTCGTAAACCAGCTTTGGGATCGCGTCTTTTTCCGCACGTTTGTGGATCAGAAGCGGACGTGCAATGTGGTGATAAATAGTATGAACTGGGTTCAGCGAGCCAAATGGGTCTTGGAAAATCATCTGCACTTGGCGCGCGTATTCCAGCTCGCCGTGCTCTTGAATGTATTCACCCAACTCTTGGCCTTTGAACGTTACCTCACCATCGGTTTTGTCGTAGATGCGCGTCAAAACGCGTGCGCCAGTGCTTTTGCCTGAGCCAGATTCACCCACAATAGCCAGTGCTTCCCCTTTGCGCAGTTCAAACGTAACGTCATTCACCGCTCGCATCAGGTTGCTTTTTGCAGACTGACCAATAGGAAAGTCTTTCACTAGATTCTTAACTGAGAGAATCACTTCTGGGTTTGTTACGTTATCCATTATTCTCTCCCGTTTACATCAAATGACATGACACTAGGTTGCCGTTTGTGACTGGCACCAAGG
This sequence comes from Vibrio rotiferianus, assembly GCF_002214395.1. Classification (NCBI taxonomy): domain Bacteria; kingdom Pseudomonadati; phylum Pseudomonadota; class Gammaproteobacteria; order Vibrionales; family Vibrionaceae; genus Vibrio; species Vibrio rotiferianus. Next base: position 971,230 of record NZ_CP018311.1, on the reverse strand, counting down.
TTGGATCGCTCTTCTGACACTCTGCAAAACACGCATTGCAACGCGCTTGGAAGTTACACCCTTGCGGGATTTTCAGTAGGTTCACAGGGTTACCCGGAATGCCGTATAAACGCTCTTTCGGTCCATGAATGGTTGGGAATGAAGAAATCAAACCTTTGGTGTATGGGTGTTGAGGATCACCAAACACGTTCTTCGCGTCCCCAAGTTCAATTAAGTTGCCCGCATACATCACACCAATGCGGTCTGCGATTTCACCCATCAAGCTCAAGTCATGGCTGATGAACAGAATCGAGAAGCCAAATTTGCTCTTCAGCTCGTAAAGTTCATTAAGGATTTCACGCTCTACCACCACATCGAGCGCGGTGGTTGGTTCATCCATGATGATCAGTTTTGGCTCTAACGCGAGCGCAACAGCAATCACCACACGTTGACGCATGCCGCCACTCAATTGGTGCGGGAAGCTCGCCATGCGGTCGCCGTGAATGCCTACCACGCCAAGCAGCTCAACCGCACGGTCATACGCTTCTTGGTAAGTCACTTTTCGGTGCGCAAGAATCACGTCGGTTAACTGCTCACCAATGGTGATCACTGGGTTTAGAGAGTTCATTGCACTTTGGAACACCACGGACACATCATTCCAGCGGAAGTTGCGCAGCTGTCTATCGTTCATCTTCAACACGTCCTGACCTTTGTAGAGAATTTCCCCTTCAGAGATCAGAGCCGGTGCTTTATGCAGACGCGAGATAGCAAATGCCAAGGTACTTTTGCCGCAACCAGACTCACCGGCGATACCAAGCGTTTCACCTGGAGCAATGCTGATGCTGACGTTGTTCACCGCACGCGCTACGCCGTTTGGTGATACATAATCGACGCATAGGTTGTTAATTTCTAATAAGTTGCTCATCTTAGACCTCGGCGCTTATCTGCTTCTTTTTTCAGTTTGTGCCACAGCTTAATGTGTGGACCAGTACGAAGTTTCGGGTTACTCACTTGGTCAATCGACATGTTGATCAGAGCCAGTGCACCACCTGTGATTGCGAGAGCCATCGCAGGGACTAACATCTCCCACCAAGCGCCGGTGTATAGAGACGAAGACGTTTGTGCCCAGTACAACATCGAGCCCCAGCTCACTTCTGTTGCGTCACCCAAACCTAGGATGCCAAGGCCAGCTTCTGAGCCCATTGCGTAAATCACTGTGCCCAAGAAACCACCAAATACAATCGAGACAAGGTTCGGTAGGATTTCGACTAGGATGATGCGGATTTTTGATTCGCCCATTACCTCTGCCGAGATAATGAATTCTTTATTTCGAATCGCCATGGTTTGCGAACGAATGACACGAGCGCCCCAAGGCCAGGAGGTTATCCCGAGCAATATGGTGATGACGAGGGACCCCACCTGCCCTAAGAAAGCGGCGAGCACAATCAGCAACGGGAGCTGAGGGAACACCAAGAAAACGTTAGTTAGGAAGTTAAGACGCTCATCGATTTTGCCGCCGAAGTAACCCGCAGAGACACCGATAATGACGGCTAAGCTCATCGCAATCACACCAGCTGAAATCGCAACCGTGAGTGACTTTCTTGCACCGTGCAACACTTGGCTGTAGACATCACGGCCACTACGAGTAGTGCCAAGTACGTGCTCTGCATTCGGAGCGACGTGCGGTCTTGCAACACGACGATCAGGGTCATGCGTTGCTAGCACAGGAGCGAAAATCGCACCAGCTAAAACAATCGACAGTAGCAAGCCACCGATAATGGCAGGCGGGTTGCCGTAGAAAAAAGCGTACACTTTGCCGAAGCTTTTTTTGATTCGCTTCCAAGAGAATTTCGACTCACGAGTCATTAACTCATCGTGCTCTGAAGGCGTTGGGGTTTTGATTATTTTTTCCATGATGCACCTTAGTTCGAAATTCGTGGGTCAAGCCACACGTACAGCAGATCGGCAATGAAGTTGGCAGTCAGAACCGCCGTTACTAAGATAAGTAAGATGGCTTGGATAAGTGGGTAATCACGCGCCACGATGCCTTTAAGCAGGATGTTGCCCAAACCCTGATAGTTGAACACCACCTCTGTCATGATTGAACCCGCGAACGAGAAGCCAATCGCCATCGCAATCGCCGTTGCAACAGGCAAGATCGCATTACGACCCGCGTAGCGGCTCATCACTTTGTAGCTGCTTAAGCCTTTCGCTTCAGCCATGGTGACGTAGTCCTCACCCAGTACGTTGATCATTGCGTTACGCATGTTGAATACCCATGTCGAGATACCAACCACGACCATTGAGCCCATTGGCAGTACCGCGTGTTTCGCTACACTGCTGATGAATTCCCAGTTAAAGCCAGGCTCCAACGACGGGTCATAGGTGTAAGCCAACGGCAGCAGTTCCATCTTCAGACCGAAGAAGTAGAACAGCAATAAAGCGGTCACGATGTAAGGGAAGTTACTGATAAAGGCCAGCACTGGTGGTACGATTTGGCCGAACAGTCCTTCGCGACGGTAAGAGGCGTAAGTACCAATACTGACACCAATGATCAGCGCCACAATAAGAGAACCAAGCGCTAGGAACATGGTCCATGGCAGTGCCATCGCAATCACTTCAGATACGCTAACAGGGAACATCAAAACCGATGGACCAAGATCAAGTGTGAAGACACTTTTCATGTAAGCGATGTATTGCACAAAAATGTTGCCATCAACGAAGCCATACATCTCACGTACAGCATCCATCTGAGCAGGATCCATTCGACCTTGCGCCGCAGCAAACAAGGCATCAACTGGGTCACCTGGCATTAAGCGCGGCAACATGAAGTTGAAAGAGATCGCAATCAGAAAGGCAGTAAAATAAAAGCCAAATCGGCGAGCTAGAAACGACATATCAAACCTTTAACTTACGAGCCACAACACGCACTTACTTTTGCAATTACGGTTGCGGCTCCGATGTTAATTAAAAAACCTACCTACAAATTGAAACTGCTAGTTATTTCAGGTGTAGGTTGTTCAGGATGATCACGCGCTTGCCGCCGTCATACCAAACCGGTTGGATGTAAGGGTCTTTTTCACTTGGCCAACCAACGATGTTTTTCGTGCTGTATTGGAACCAAGTTGGGTTTGAGAACAGCGGAATAAATGGCATGTTCTCTGCCGTGAACTCTTGAAGTTCAGAGATGATCGCTTCCTGTTTCTCTGCATCACCAATTTTACCGAAGCTGTCGATCAGCTTATCGATTTCAGGAGAGTGCACACCGTGGCCAGCATGGAAGCCTTTACCGATACGTGAAGTGTGGTAGTACTCTTGGAACGCAAGGATTGGGTTATCCGACACCATTGACCAGTTGATTGACATAGTGAACGCACTGTCTTTCAAGTTCTTGTCGTATACGGCCCAGTCAACGGTTTTCACGTTGGCTTTGATGCCCACATCCGCGAAGTATTCCGTCACCATTTGCACGACTTGAATCCAATCCGTCCAGCCATTTACCACTTCGATATCGAACTCAACCGTTGAGCCATCAGCATTGTCACGGAAGCCGTCGCCATTGCGGTCAACAATGCCCGCTTCATCTAGCAAGTTCTGCGCTTTCTTCGCATCGTATTGCGTTAGATGGCCGTACTTTTTGTTCACATTTTCGTCAATGTGATTTTTGTACAGCTCAGCAATACCACCGACGTTATAGTTCACCGTTGGGTAACCGTAAGCCGCAATATCAACAATCGCTTCACGGTCTAGCGCCATAGACAAGGCTTGGCGTACACGCAGATCATCAAACGGGGCTTTCTTGGTGTTCACGTACAAGTGAATCGCATCGTTCGCTGGGTACCAGAAGTGGTTGTTTTCTTTGTCTTGCCCAACAAAGGTTGACTCAACGTCAGCAATAAAGTTTGAACCCCAGTCAATTTCACCTTTGATCAGAGCTGGCTGGATCTGCGAGTTGTCGTTGTAAGAACGGAAGTTCACGCAGTCTAGGTAAGGGCGATTTTCTAGGTAGTAGTTAGGGTTACGACACAGCTCCATTTGTTGTGGTTTCACATACTTAACGGTTGTCATTGGACCGCTACCCACCGGGTTTGGGTTGGTGAACGTTGTGTAATCCGATACCGTTGACCAAGTGTGTTTAGGGACAATGTGATAAGCACCAATGCTCCAAAGGAAAGTAGAATCCGGCTCTGCTAAATCAAATACAACTGTCTGCTTATCCGTCGCTTCAATACTTTTTAGGTTACCCGTTGGCCAAATCGCTTTGACATCAAATGCTGGAGATTTTTTGGTTAACTCAAAGCTAAACACCACGTCTTCCGCCGTTAATGGCGCACCATCAGACCATTTCAAGCCGTCACGTAGTTTTAGCGTAATGGTTTTTAGATCATCGGAATATTCAACCGACTCAGCCAAACGATAGTGTGTTTCCCCCGTCATGTTGTTCAACACAAACAGTGGTTCGAACATAATGCCGTGTAACGTGTCCTTAGTAGTGTATGGGTTAAAGTTTTCAACAAACCCGGTGTTGATGATTGGCACCGTTAGCGTACCACCTTGTTTGATGGTGTCCGCTTGAGCGGCAGTAGCAAGCATCATGCTGGCAGCAAATGTAGCGAGCAGAGTTTTCTTATGCATCACATTGTCCTTTTATAATGTTGAATACGAAAAGAAAGCGCTTTCTTAGATTCTCAAAAAATAAAGCAACTTTAAGATGTGGTGTCATCAGCAAAATAATCTCTTACTCGCATCGACGGGCTCAAAACCACAAACAAGAAAGCGCTTTCTTATCAGGAGCAATATTCGTCAAAAAGTTCTTCTTGTTCAATATAGACCCATAAAAACAAAGCTCGGATCACAATCAAATAAAACCAATATATTCAACAAGTTAAAAACAACCAAGATCTCACTTTTATTTTTTATATATAAAATTCAAAAACTTACAAACAAAGGCATGTCCTTATATTTTGTGAGCTCATGCAAGTTTAAACCTTCACTCAACTTACTCAGAAACAGAGGCCCAAAAGTCGCCATTCACTATCCCATCATCGCAGCGGTGTCGTGCGCAAGTGCACAAATACTCATGACACAACAAGAAAGCGCTTTTAATTAGAAATTGGTAATGGAATCATAATCTAACCTAGGTAAATTCGAGGAAGAGGTAATGGTACAATTTTGGAATGGCAATAAATCCACTATTCGACAACAGTTTGAATGGAAAGTATTGCAACTCGCACTACAGAAAATTAAGCCAAACCTTAAGCTAAACAATGATGTAACGGATTATCCAAAGGCTGAACAAGAGGGACAAGTATTCTCCCAAGGAACCGATGTTTTAGTAACGGTCGCTGGAAACAAGAAATTCGAGCAGGGCTCGTATTTGATGTTGCCACAACCTTTGTGTCGAGGCTTGTTAGGTTGCCGTGTTTTGATCATCCATAAAAGTAGGCTGAATGAATTTAAAGCATTAAATGAAATCCAGCTTAAACAGCTAAGTATTGGCATTCCAGCGACGTGGGCTGATGCCGATTTATTTCGCACTAATCAATACCATGTTATTGAACAAGGCAGTTTAGAAGACAGATTGCTAGCGGTGCAAAATGGAGAATCGGATTACATGGCACTGGGAGCAAACGAAGCCGAAGCCATCGTGACGCAATACGCGCACCTTGTACCTGATTTAGTTGTAGAACCTACTCTTTTACTCTACTACCCATTTCCCTTGGTATTTTATTGTCATCCAGAGCAAGCAGGCTTATTGGCGGATATTGAACAAGGCTTAGCGCAATGTAAAAACAGTGGGGAGCTAGATACTCTGTTTGAAAATACCTATGGCACTGATGTACGAGCAGTCAAGCTCCACCAGCGCCGTGTATTCCATTTAACAAATCCAATACTCCCTAGTGAACTGGCTTATTATCAATCGGACTTACTACCTATCTGAGACTCCTTAGGGCGGAATTTAGATACTGTAGACTCCCTTACGATAAGATCTATCGGGGGGAGTCGCGTACTGCGTTTCTCGCCAGTCAGTAGGCTTAAAATTGACTCCGCACAGACAACACCAATTTCCTCTACGGGCTGGCGCAATGTTGTTAAGCCAGGAGTGAAAAACTTGGAAGTGGGTAAATCATCAAAACCGATCACCGAAACATCTTCCGGTACTTTTATCCCATGATCGTGTAATGCTTTTATTGCACCATAGGCGGTCTGATCATTGGCTGCAAACAGTGCGGAAAAATGCACTTTCGATTCAATCAACTCTACCGTTCGGTCATAGCCAGTCTCGCTGCTAAAGTCGCCCTGCTTTATTAAATTGTTTCGTACTTTAATTCCCGCTTCGGTGAGTGCTTTCTTATAACCGACGAAGCGAGCAACCGCATCTGGCTGATTAAGTAAGCCTTTAATATGTGCGATGTTCACGTGGCCTTGTTGCAACAGATGCAACGTTGCCATATGGCCGCCAAGCACATTATCAATATTCACTGATTGAAGCTTTTCACTGGTAAAGTTATACCCCACAGCAACGACCGGAATCTTTCTTGAGTACTCGACTAACTCCTGCTCTGTCAGGCTGCCTGCCACCACAATAACGCCGTCTACGTTACTCTTTTCCAAATACTCAAGCGCATGTAGCTGCATACTGTGCTGCCAATACCCAGAAGCAATGATGAGTGAGTAACCTTTTGGTCCCAAAAAGCGCTCCATATCGTTAAAAATACGACTAGTGAACGGACTTTCCGGATTTTGAACCAACACACCTATCGTCATGGTGCGAGCATTTAAGCCCTGGTTCATGCGGTAATTCGGTTTGTAATCGAGAGTTTTGATCGCGCCTTCTATAGCGACCGTTTTTTCTTGAGAAATGAAGGTAGTACGATTCAAATAGCGTGAAACAGTACTCGGAGACACACCGGCTAATTTGGCCACATCATAAATGGATGGAGAGCGTTTTTTCTTATTCATAATCATCCGCAAAGTCCAACATGCTAATAACAAAAATATAATTGACGAACTCGGTCCACTCAATGTTATTAAGTAATTACTTATAGACAAAAAGAGCCAGTGCGGAAACACTGGCTCTTCGCTTATCTAGTCCATATTGGTTAGAACGTAGCGAGTGAGTTTTCACTCAGTGCATCAAACAGGTGAATCGCATCTAAGTCCAAGTATAGAGTCAGCGTATCCACATCCACTTCCGCAGCTTGTGTTTCAACCATTAATGGCTGACCCGCAATTTCCGTTTTCAATAGAATGCTTGCACCCAATAGCTCTTTGTCTTTGATTTTCACCGGGAACGGCAGAACACGGTCGTGATCCACTTGCTCTGATCGAAGGTGAATGTCCGTAGGACGTACACCAAAGTGCAGCGCTAGGTTCTTAGAAGCGTGAGCTTTGAAGCGCTCTGGCAGAGGAATACGAACATCACCCAGTTCTACTTCCCAGTTGCCTTCTTCACCCACGAGCTTCGCATCCAGCATGTTCATTGATGGGTTACCGATGAACTGAGCCACGAACTTGTTTGCAGGACGTTGGAACACTTCTGTTGGCGTGCCAACCTGAGCCACATAACCGTCTTTCAGAATCACGATACGATCCGCCAATGTCATCGCTTCAATCTGGTCGTGGGTTACGTAAATCGTCGTCGTTTTCAGTTCACGGTGAAGGTGTTTGATCTCTTCACGCATCACACCACGCAACTTGGCATCAAGGTTGGATAATGGCTCATCAAACAAGAATACTTTTGGCGTACGCACCATCGCACGTCCCATAGCCACACGTTGACGCTGGCCACCAGACAGCTCTTTCGGCTTACGATCCAACAGTGCATCCAGCTCTAGCATTTTCGCCGCTTTGCGCACTTCAACGTCGATTTGATCTTTCGGCATACCCTTTAACTTAAGCGCAAAAGCGATGTTCTCGTAAACCGTCATGTGTGGGTAAAGCGCGTAGCTTTGGAATACCATCGCAAGGTCACGGTCTTTGGCATCGATTTTGTTCATCAGCTTATCGCCAACGTAAATCTCACCAGCTGTGATGCTCTCTAAACCCGCCAACATACGCAGTGTGGTCGATTTACCACAACCTGACGGACCAAGGAAAACCACAAATTCGCCATCTTGCACGGTAAAGTCGAAGTGCTTGACGACTTCTACATCATCGTAAGACTTTTTGATGTTTTTGAATTCTACTTTAGCCATTATCTGTTCTCCTCAGCTCGCTCTAGCAGCATGTTTCGGTACGCAATCGCACTCTGCTTTAAGGTGCGCTCTTGAGTTTGGTAGTCAACGTGTACGATGCCAAAACGTTGTTTGTAGCCATACGCCCACTCAAAGTTATCCATTAGGCTCCAAGCGAAGTAACCATTCACATTTACGCCTGCTTTGATCGCTTCATCCAGCGCTTCTAAATGCGATTGGAAGTAGCGCACACGTTGTTCATCATTCACTTGACCGGCAACATGGTGATCATCACCCGCTGCGCCGTTTTCAGTGATGTACAGTGGCGGTAGGTTTGAGTAACGCGCTTTTAGACGCAGCAATAGATCAGTTAGCGCTTGTGGGTAGATTTCCCAACCAATAAAGGTGTGCTCTGCTTCTGGTTGAGGAATGCTCTCTAGCATGCCGTTCGCATCAAATCGCACCACACAGCGGGTGTAGAAGTTGATGCCAATGAAGTCTAGGTCAGTACGGATGATATCGAGGTCACCCTCTAGAATCATCGGCATGTTGTGCGCTTGGCGCTTAAGTACGGTTTCTGGGTATGTCCCTTTCAACACTGGGTCCATAAACCAGTGGTAACCTTCTGCATCGCTGTACTCTGCCGCTTCTGCGTCTGCCTCTGTGTATGGGTATGCAGGCGTCGCATTGAACACACAACCGTGCATTGCATTTGGTGCGTTCTTACGCATGTGTGGAATCGCCAAGCCATGACCTAACATCAGATGGTGTGCTGACAAGAAGCCTTCACGCTCACCTTTGATACCTGGCGCATGCTCACCCCAACGGTAACCTAGGTAAGCAGAACAGAAAGGTTCGTTCAGTGTTGCGTAAGAATCAATCTTGTCACCGAAGTAAGCACTAACTACATCCGCGTACTCTGCAAACTTGTAAGCCGTTTCGCGATTAAGCCAGCCACCTTTATCTTCAAGGTATTGAGGCAAGTCCCAGTGGTAAAGGGTGACAAACACTTTCAAACCGCGAGCATGACATTCATCGATGATTTGCTCGTAGAACTTCAGCCCTTCTTCATTCACTTTGCCATCTTCTGGCAGAATGCGAGGCCATGCCATCGACAGACGGTAGGCATCTACACCAAGACCTTGAATCATCTCAATGTCTTGTTTCCATAAATGAAAGTGATCGCACGCCACATCACCGTTATCAGCATTGTCGACGGCGCCTGGTTTGTTGCAGAACGTATCCCAAATCGATGGTGTGCGTCCGCCAAGTTGTGCACCTCCTTCAATTTGGTAAGAAGACGTCGCGACACCAAATAGAAACTCTGGGCGGCGCATTTTAGAATCTTGGGGGAATTGGAATTTATTCATTATATTTTTATGCCTTAAATTTCTCTTAACCTTTCACAGCGCCTGATGTCAGACCGCTAATCATCTGTTTCGAAGCAAATAAGTAAGTAATTACTAACGGGAGAATAGAGATAGTGGTGCCTAGCATCACCGCGCCCCATGGCGTATTTGGAATGCCCTGCACGCTTCGCAGTGCCTGAGTAATCACGTAGTTCTCTGGCGTCGTCAGTACTACCAGAGGTTGCATGAACATGTTCCAGAAGAAGACGAACTGCACGATAGCAAGCGTCGCTAGCGCTGGTTTCATCAGTGGCAATACCACACTCCAGTAAGTTCTAAATTCCCCCGCACCATCCAGTTTCGCCGCTTCTAACAGCTCTTTCGGAATCGATGCCACCACGTGCTGACGCATCAAGAAAATACCAAATGGCGTGGTGGTGAATGGTAGCCAAACCGCTAAGTGGTTATCGAGCAAACCAAGGAACTTCACGATCATAAAGTAAGGGATCAGGCTCAATACTGGCGGAATCATCATCGAGCCAACCAGCATGCCAAACAGCACGTTTTTACCTTTGAACTTGTAGACTGCAAACGCATAGCCACCCATGCTACAAAATAGCAATGAGATCGTGGTGCCTAGGAACGCGATGTAGATGGAGTTAAACATCGCCTGCCAGAAAGGCATAATTTCCAATAGCTTGGCGTAGTTGACTGCTAAACTATCACCAATGGCAAAGCTGATGCCTGTACCAAAAATTTCGGTACGGTCACGGGTTGAAAGTAACGCCGACCAAATGAACGGGAATACCGTCATGATGGCAGAAACAATCAGTACGGAGCCGAGCATCACCATCAATACTTTGGTGAAGATCTCGATGCTGCGATCGCTTGGACGCCAACGCTGCGCCGCAGGTAAAGTGTTAGTACTCATCTTATTGCTCCCCTAGACCTTTCTTACCGAAGAAGAAGAATTGAACCGCTGTACAGCCTGCAATCAAGGTAAAGAGCAGCCATGAAATTGCTGACGCTGTACCCATTTCTAACCATTCCCAACCCACTTTGTAGAGGTACATAGAGATGGTTAAGCCAGACTGACCCGTACCACCAGTACCGCGCGTTAGAACAAATGGTTCTTCGAACAACTGCAAGTTACCGATGATGGTCATGGTGACCGCAAAGAAGATGAATGGACGAATCATTGGTAGTGAAATGCTCCAGAATCGACGCCATGCGTTTGCACCGTCCATACGTGCCGCTTCTAGGATGTCTTTAGGAATCGTCATTAAGCCGGTGGTGTACAACACGATGTTGAAACCGGTGTATTTCCAGAACACCATGATGGCGATGGAAGGCTTCACCATGGTCGCGTCATCTAACCAACGGATTGGCTGGAAGTCGTTCACCCAAGAGAATGCCCAACCAAACAAGGTGCTGTCTGCCAGTGCCATCAAGCTTTGGTTGATGATGCCCGAGTTTGGCGAGTACATGTTGAAGAAGATAAGCGACGCTGCCACCGTAGATGTGATGAACGGTAGAAAGTACGCCGATGTCAGCCAATGACGGAAACGGTCACCCAGCGACACCAAGATGTACGCCACAGGTAAAGCAACTAAGTGCTGAGCCACACCTGATGTGATAGCTAGCCAAAGCGTGTTTTTCAGTGAGCGCCACAGCCACGGGTCTGTCAGTGCAATGTGGTAGTTTTCGAACCCCACATAGTCCATTGCCCCCAAACCCTCGACTGGGTTCCACTCATGAAAAGAAAGAAAAATAGAAAACAGCAACGGAAAAATTCCGAATACTGAAAAGATAATCAAAAACGGCAATAGGAATCCATACGGTGTAAGCGCTTTCAAATTTAGACGAGAAAAAATGCTCTCACGCTGTGATGTTTCCATAACCTTGCTCGCTGCCTGATTCATAGTAACGACCTCTTACCTAGAAGGGGGACATGCCCCCTCCTTGCCTTAAGTATTGGCAAAAATTACAGATTACGCGTACGACGTTTAATCATGCGCTCAGCTTCTTTCAGCGCTGTCTTAATATCTTTACCTTCATCCAGCACTTCCATCAGTGCGTTTTCTAAGATGATTGAACGAGCAACGTGATCGCCTTTCGCTGGTGCCACTGGCTTGATGTTCTGCGCCACTTCAGCAAACAATAGGCGTGCTTGCTGACCACCTAGGAATTCGATTTTCTCTTCGAACATTGGGTCGTCGTAAGTCGTGGTGTTAGCAGGGAATGCTGCAATGGTTTCGAAGTGTTTAAGCTGAATATCACGCTTGGTTGTCATGTATTCGATCAGCTTCCACGCTTCATCTTGGTGTTTAGATTGGGTTGGAATCGATAGGAATGAGCCACCCCAGCTTCCGTAAATACCATCAGGAAGATTAGACACGCCCCAGCTGCCTGCTGTTTCTGGCGCAATCCAGTTGTTTAGGTGACCAAGTAGCCAAGCACCAGAAAGCTGAGTGGCAAATGTGCCGTTACGGAAGCCTTCGTACCATTCGTTTGACCACGCCAGAATACGACCGTCCAAGCCTTTATCACGGATCTCTTTTGCCACTTCGAATGCGTGCACAAAGCGCTCAGAAGTCACAACTGGGTTGCCATCTTTGTCGAAATACAGACCTTCACCTTCAGGAACTGTGGTGAAAATGATCGCTTGAGCAACGTCCGCTGCCGAAGCGATTAGCTGTACATTTTGCTTTTTCAGCGTTTCACCTGCGGCGATATAAGAATCCCAATCTTTGATCGCTTCGTTAATATCAATGCCCGCTTTTTCAAAGATGTCTGTGCGGTAGTACATAACGCCAGGACCTAAATCGACAGGCATGCCGTACACATCACCGTCAGCACCTTTGCCTTGCGCCCATGCGTAAGGAGCAAAGCTCTCTGCGTACTTATCAGCGCCATAATTCTCAGACAAGTTCACCAAACCGCCTGACGCCACAAATGGGCCAATCTTCTCTACATCAACAACAATCACATCACCTGCACCAGAACCCGTCGCCAAGTTGGTTGTCAGCTTCGTATGGTGGTCGCCATGATTATTCATTAGGTAATCAACTTTAATACCCGTCTCTTTCTCAAAATCAGGTAGTAGAACTTTCAAGCTACTATCGAAGTCAGGAAAGCCATCGAAGCGGATTTTAGTTTCGTCGGCAGCGTTTACCGTCGCAGCAACACCAAGTGCAGCAGTCATGGCAAGCGTCAAAGTTTTCAGTTTCATGTTGTTGTCCTTAATTATTGTTCTAGAGAGTATTCAGTTCCTTGACCGAACTTCTTGGCACTAAGTTAGGAGTGAGTTTGAAGTTCACATCACGTTTGTTCTTGTTCAGCGCTTGGATGACAAGTTGCACCGCCTCTGCGCTCATCTGTTCTATAGGGAAGTTAACCGTGGTAAGGGCTGGCGTTAGGTAACGTGCAAATAAGATGTCATCAAACCCGACAAGCGAGATTTGCTCAGGCACCAGTATTCCTTCTGCTTTTAAGACTTCATAAGCACCAAATGCCATGTGATCATTACACGCAAATACTGCAGTGAAACCGCTTTCACGTTTAAGCAATTTACGCATAGCACTGATGCCAGATTCTTCTGTAAAACCGGCCTCGGACACTAACGCTTCGTCATACGCAATTTCCGCTTCTTCAAGAGCCTTGCGGTAACCTTGTAGACGCCCCCGTGCGTCAGATCTGTCCAGAGGTCCGGTTATACATGCAATGTTGCGATGCCCCATTCGCAACAAGTATTCGGTCGCCATTCGGCCACCAAATTCGTTATCGATCTCGATGCAGCTGTGTGCCATTTCAGGGATATAACGGTTGACTAGAACCACCGGTATCCCCTTGCTATCAAGATCGATCAAATAATCATCTGAAAGACTCTGTGTGTGCAGAATCATGGCGTCCACTCGGCGCCCAAGCAGAAACTCTACCGATTCACGCTGACTTTGTTCCGTGTTGGAGCCTGCCGTTACAACCACGTGGTAACCCATGCGGCGCAGACGCTCTTCAATACTGTGCAAAATGCCTGAGTAAAATGGGCCACCCAATTCAGGAACGATGATACCAATGCTGCCAGTGCGGCTTGAGGCTAATGCCTGTGCAATAGAGTTGGGACGATACCCTAGCTCTTTGATTGCTTTTTCGACTTTTAGCTTTTTGTCATGGCTAACTCGGCATGAGCCATTTACAACCCTAGAAACCGTAGCCTGAGAAACGCCAGCGTATTCAGATACATCTTTAATCGTCGCCACAAGAAACCTCTTTACTGACTGCACATCACGAGTTTCATTACTCTCGAAACCGCTTTCATAAAGCAATTATTCAATATCCATTGGATGGTTAGCGTGAGAGAGTTCACAACAAGTTTGGGGCTAAATTGAGTAATTTGATAAATAATGAGGCTACTTGCAGTTTTCTTTTCACCCATGAAACTGTTTCATGAGACAACACAGACCGCAGCCTTTTAACGAAAAAAAGCCTCCACGAGGGAGGCAAAAACATAAGAGTTAAGAGATGAATAGATGGTAAACACCTGATACTTCTGCCTTAAGTGTTTACCATCTTTACATGGACAGTAATTAACTAGGTAGGGCTTACCACCAAGCTTCAAACATTGCACCAACCGTTAGAGTATCTACATCGGTTGCCACCTTGTCGCCATTGGAATCAAAGCCTGTGTATTCGTTGTCTGCATTACCGACTGTTGCGTAGAAACGTAGCATCGGACGAGACCAGGTTTCAGGACCGATTGCCATATTTTGCGATAGCGTCATTTTCCAAGAGCTATTAGTTGCGTCAATATCATCGTAATCCACCACGCTGTAGCCAGCTTCTAGCCAAGTAGAGTGAATATCGTTCCATTGGTAAGTAGGGCGAACAATCGCGTTGTAGTTCACACGGCTTTCATTGCCTTCTACTTCCAATGACTGGTATGCCGCTAAGTATTGAACACCCGCTTTATCTGTGATTGAGGTACTACCATCAAAGCTCACTAATAACGCGGTTTGGTCTTCAGCTAAGTCAAACACACTGTCTTTTGCATTGTCTGAGTAACGAACAATCAAACGCTGGCCTGCAGCAGATAGTTCACCTGCCACTTGGTAAGCGGTAACATCGCCCACATCCTCATCTTTTAGTTTTTCAGACGCAAAACCGTAGTTCGCATAAACACTGAGATTTGCAGATTCACCTAGCTGGATACCGTGTAGTTTACTGGTCAGTGCATAACGGCCATTGTCTCCCACCATGTCACCTTCCACTTGACCTACTGCACTAAAGTCAAACTTCACGCCGCCTAAGTCTAGGTTATAGAAACCACCACCTTGGCCATCGTGCATCATCCAGAAGTAATCGTTTAGGTCTGTTTGAGGACGTTGGTGAAAATCACGACCTGCCCACACATACAAATCAGGTTGGGATTCAAATAAATTAGAAGCTCCAGCATACATCTTCTTCACGTTTACACCGCCATCGTCAGCCCATGAAGCGTCCGCCCAGTGATCTAACATGAAGACCAAATCCCAAATCGCACCACCATCGCTCTTGAATGCTTTTGCTAACTGGAATTCACCACCGTTTTGTTCATTACCAAGACGACCAGTTGCATTTGAGTTCAATGCCCCCGCGGTACCGACGGTCAGAGCATCACTGCCTTGATAACCCGCTCCGTAGCGAGCGTAGCCTGAGAAAACAATTCCAAGTGGGACTTCTGTTTCAGAAGAGAGAACGGCTGGTTGCTGATCAAAGACGTAACCCGTTTCCAGTTTCGTTTCCAGCTCTTGGATGCGTTTTTCTAATGCATCAACATCGGCATCAGCAGCAAAAGAAGGTAGAGAAGCAAGCGAAGCGGCCACAGCAAGAGAGAGAGGTAAAACTTTAAAGTTTTTCATTTTATATCCCTAAAATTTGTATGTGTTGTTATTTCAATAGGGATATTAAGGAATGAAAGGGGTGAAAAGCCGCTACCGCTTCACAGGTCAATAGCGAGCCAAATGACATGAAACAACACATGAAACCCAACTTCAGATTCATCCTTAATAAACAAGTAGATAAAAGTAAAACAAAGATAAATCACAATTTGAAATCGCTTTCATTTCATCAAATACCCATGATTGCATCACAACCTTTTCGAGTATTTCATGAGCAAAAGCATCTGCACCGTTGAAACTTTTCAGCATTGTGAAAGATTTCAATAACAGTAATTAATTTACAGATTGAACAGAAATCACCAAGCTAAATATGACCACCTTCACAGTTAACTACTGATACTCAACACATCACACAAAGTACTTCTAGACTTTCCATGTGGCCGCTGCATCAAGTGGTAAGCCATTGGGTATCCAAACACCCTATTCATCGATAAGAGAAGCCAAATAAAGTCTTTATAAGGATATTTGATGTCAAAGCTGGCCGGAGCTCGCCTTGAAGAAATGGCGGACATTCACTTAACTCGCCAAAAGAAGATCACTTTTATGTGCTCTTTTCTCGCGTCAATGTTTATGTCATACGGCTTGGTAGCGCACTACAATCAAGGCAGCTATGGGTTGAGCGTACTAAATGGCATCTGTGCCTTAGGATGTTTGATCAACTGTTATGCTATTCGATGCCATGATAGCCATAGTCATTCCGATCTGATACTCAGTGCTCTATTAATATGTGATGGGCTGCTGCTGTTTTTCTATAACGATAGCGAGACGGGTAAGTTATTGTGGTTATACCCAATACTGGCAACGCTAATTCTCATCAATGAATTTAAACTAGGATTAATCTTAAACGGCATATTTGTAGGTTTAATCATTATTGCTTCCAACCTTCCTCTATCTATTTTTGAAGGGGAAAGTTACTCATACCAACGATTTGTTTTTTCGTTGATCGCCGCTAGTGTTATCTGTCACACCTTTGCTTATTACTATTCAAAAGTCATACTTTACATACAAAATCTATATCGTGAAGGCATTGAAGAGCTCGCATACCTTGACCAACTAACGGGGCTAGCGAACCGTTGGAGCTTCGAGAAGTGGGCAAGATCAAAACTGGAAGAGGTAGACGCGCAAGGCAGAGATAAAGTAACCGCTTTAGTTTTTCTTGATATCGATAACTTTAAGTTAATTAACGACAGCTACGGTCATGATGTGGGTGATCAAGTATTACAGCACTTCGCCACCCGGCTAAAAAATAGCATTAGAAACAAAGACAGAAACACAAACCAACACGATTATTCTATTGCAAGATTTGCTGGGGATGAATTTGTCATCATGCTCTATGACGTACGGAGCAAAAAGGATCTAAACAATATCCTCTCTCGCATCGTTAACTTGTTTCATGGGGGGTACCACAATTGTGACTCCATAAATGAAATCACAATGAGTGTCGGCGTCGCTATCTATAGACAAGATGCACATGATCTCTCTGAGCTCACCCGATGCGCAGATAAAGCAATGTACACAGCTAAACACACAGGTAAGAATCGATTCGCTTTCTATGAAGATTGCTCTCAAAACATCCAAGCACTCAAGGAATCACACAGCCTACTTGGCACGATGACACAATGCTCAAATGTAACACCGTTAAGTAGAAAGTCCGTGAAATGACTAGGCGTCCCCATCCGAACAAAATCTAACCGCGAAAGAGCAACAGACCCTAGCTACGCGTACATATACATGAACCACAGACCAACGACCATCATAACGACAAGCCAAATAGCCTGACGCATTTTTCCGGGCTTTTCAGACTTAGGTTGTATTACAGGTTTAAGAGCTCGCTCCTTGACCTTTCCAACCAAACTTTTTTCTAGCGCTTTCTTGTAAAAGTCACGCCTCTTTACTGCTGCATTGGCAACAGATGTATATCGCTGTCTCTGATCTTTCGTGAAGTCTGTAGCCTCATAACGTGGAGGTAGATCAGAGTGTTTAGGTTGAACTGCCATATCTGCCCCCTCTGTTTTGTAAACGTAAGTTTATTAATAAGTATATACCTAAGTTACAAACAGTTAAGTGACCGAGTCACAAATGTGTGTGGAAGTTCGATACAAGGGATAAGAAAACAGCCACTAAGTAGTGGCTGTTTTCAACATTAGAGGTATTCACAAAGATAGGCTGTTGAGTCTTTTACTTCTACATCAAATGATGAGTTACCCGCGACTTCAAACGACTCCCCTGATTGATATGTATTCCAATCACTTTCATCCGCTAACTTAACGCGCAGTGCCCCTTTGATCACTGTCATTCGTTCTGGCGCTTGGGTTCCGAAGGTGTATTCTCCAGTTTCCATTACCCCTACACTTACGTCTTGGTTTTTTTGTTGAAAACCCAAAGACTTCACCATTCCAGCAAAGTAGCTATTTTCCTTAATAGTCATTATTTTTCGTTCCTCTTAATAACGTCGCCTTCGTTGTACCTTGTTTTTATCCTTCACTCAAGCTTTTACCGTCAATATGAAAATGGCTGTTTTCACTATACACTTGTAAAAATTATTGTGACTGAATGTAAAAATGGGCAAGGAATCATAAAACACACATTCAAGTGGCGAGATTGTTTGTTTTTTATCTCTGTGCTTTCCACGATATAAAGAAACCAAAAGGAATTGGAACCATGACCTCAAATACTCGGCGAAGAAAAATTGAGAAAAAAGAAGCCCCACCTTCTTTCTTTCAACGCAATAAGTTCGCGTTGATCAAGAGTATCTTCTTGACCGTTGCTTGCGGGGTCTTGGGCATATTTGGCTACCTATTGCATCTGTCTTATTTAGATTACATCGATCCTGACAAAATCTATGGTGAATGGATCGAGATTGGTGCACCGCCCTATCAAACAGAAGTATTACTGTTTTCCGCAGATGGCGTATTCAGAAACAATCGCTTTGTTGCAACCAATTTTGAATTTGATGGAAAGCTCATAACTCTCAATACAGGCTTGGGTAAAACGGTTTATCAAATCTCGGGATCACACCTATCTCCTCAAATTCGACGTATTGAACCCCGAATTCCGGATCAACGTTTTATTCTCAAAGGGTTTGAGCACACAGTTCAAGGTTCAGATATTGGCTCAGCATCAAAACGCCGAGCAGCATTAAGTGAGCACTTTGGCAACAAATAGCCACATTTCAATTGAGTCAGATCTTGAACTATTAACCAAACAGCTCAAGGTCTGTCGCCCTCCTTTTGATTCCCCTCTATTTTTGCGAAGAATATTGATAAACATCTCATTTTTAACCACCGACATTAACATAACAATTATTAATAGCTTTGCATGAAATTTATAAATTCTTGACTCGATATTCAATTTTGACTGCAACAAACTGTTGAATGGATAGAAAGTTCTCGCAAGTGACTCGAAAAGCGTTTTAATTTTTTTTGACGAAAAAAAAGACTCTGAAATGCTGAATATGATGTTTTTGCGCATCAACAGCAGTGATCTATTTTCTTTGCGCAGAAACAGCTTGTGCTCACT
Organism: Vibrio rotiferianus; assembly: GCF_002214395.1. NCBI lineage: Bacteria > Pseudomonadati > Pseudomonadota > Gammaproteobacteria > Vibrionales > Vibrionaceae > Vibrio > Vibrio rotiferianus. The sequence goes on along the minus strand of NZ_CP018311.1, from coordinate 952,270 downwards.
CGCGAGCATGAATTCAAGGATTGAGAGAAAAGTTATGATTCGATTTAACCTATGCGCAGTAGGGGTTGCCCTCGCACTTTCTAGCGCTGCACACGCGGCTCCAACCGCACCAAGTATCGATATGTACGGTTCCAATAACCTGCAGTTTTCTAAAATTGAGCTGGCAATGGAAACCACATCTGGCTACAACGACATGGTTAAGTACCATGAGCTAGCTAAGATCAACGTGAAATTTAATCAGTGGAGTGGCACTTCTGGCGACACTTACAACATCTACTTTGATGGCGTAAAAGTGGCAACAGGCCCTATCACTGGTAGCCAAACCACGGCATCATTTGAATACGGCCAAGGTGGCTTGTACCAAATGGAAATCGAAGCGTGTGACGCAACTGGTTGTGCTAAGAGCGCACCAGCAGAGATCACTATCGCGGATACCGACGGTTCTCACTTACCGCCTCTAACCATGAATATTGACCCGAACAACAAAACCTATAACACAGACCCAAGTGTCGTGATGGGTACGTACTTTGTTGAATGGGGTATTTACGGCCGTAATTACACGGTTGATAACATGCCTGTCGACAACTTGACTCACATCCTTTACGGCTTCATCCCAATCTGTGGTCCAAACGAGTCGGTGAAATCAGTTGGTGGTAACAGCTTCAACGCTCTACAAACCGCCTGTCGCGGTGTGAATGACTACGAAGTGGTTATCCATGACCCATGGGCAGCATACCAGAAGAGCTTTGCTCAAGCGGGTCATGAATACAGCACACCGATCAAGGGTAACTACGCAATGCTGATGGCATTGAAGCAACGTAACCCAGATCTAAAAATCATCCCATCTATAGGTGGTTGGACGCTTTCTGACCCATTCTACGACTTCGTTGATAAGAAAAACCGTGACACATTTGTCGCGTCAGTTAAGAAATTCCTAAAAACTTGGAAGTTCTACGACGGTGTGGATATCGACTGGGAATTCCCTGGTGGTGGCGGTGCTGCAGCAGATAAAGGCGACCCAGTAAACGATGGCCCAGCTTACATTGCATTGATGCGTGAACTGCGTGCAATGCTGGATGACCTAGAAGCGGAAACAGGCCGCACCTACGAACTAACTTCAGCAATTGGCGTTGGTTACGACAAAATTGAAGACGTTGATTACGCAGATGCCGTGCAATACATGGATTACATCTTCGCGATGACTTACGACTTCTACGGCGGTTGGAACAACGTTCCTGGTCACCAAACGGCACTTTACTGTGGCTCATTCATGCGTCCTGGTCAGTGTGATGGTAGCGGCGTTGATGAAAACGGCGAACCGTACAAAGGCCCAGCTTACACGGCTGACAACGGCATCCAACTTCTCCTAGCGCAAGGCGTTCCTGCGAACAAACTGGTTCTAGGTACTGCAATGTACGGTCGTGGTTGGGAAGGCGTAACACCGGATACGCTGACGGATCCAAACGACCCAATGACAGGTACTGCGACAGGTAAACTGAAAGGCAGCACGACTCAAGGCGTTTGGGAAGATGGCGTGATTGACTACAAAGGTATTAAGTCATTCATGCTAGGCGCCAACAACACAGGCATTAACGGCTTTGAATACGGCTATGATGATCAAGCAGAAGCACCTTGGGTGTGGAACCGTTCAACGGGTGAACTGATTACATTTGACGATCACCGCTCTGTATTGGCAAAAGGTAACTACGCGAAAACGCTAGGTCTAGCCGGTCTATTCTCTTGGGAAATTGATGCCGATAACGGCGACATCCTTAACGCAATGCACGAAGGCATGGCTGGTGGTGTGGCTGTTCCACCAAACCGCAAACCAACGGCAGCAGCTGGTGCAGACCAAGCAGTAACAGGTCCTGCAAGTGTTGTTCTTGATGGCAGCAACTCAACTGACTCTTATGGCACAATCGCAAGCTACGCATGGGAGCAAGTATCAGGTACTGCAGTAGCTCTATCTGGCGCGAACACTGCGACAGCAAGCTTTGATGTAGCGAAAGTGACTGCAGAAGAGCAGCTAACGTTCAAACTAACGGTAACTGATAACGAAGGCGCTACCGCTTCTGATCTCGTTGTAGTAACAGTTAAGCCAGCAGGCGTGATTGACCCACCAAACACAGCGCCAGTTGCAAAAGTTTCAGCACCTGCAACAGCGAAAGCTGGTGACGTAGTCGTGATTGATGCTTCAGCTTCTAGCGACGCTGACAACGACACCCTAACGTTTGATTGGACGCTACCTCAAGGTCTAAACGCAACAGTTAACGGCGCGAAAGTGACGTTCACAGCAGCAGAATACTCACAAGACACAAGCCTAAGTTTCACTGTCAGCGTGAGCGATGGTCAGGCAGCGTCTTCAGCAAGTGCAACCGTTGTTGTATCGAAGTACAGCACAGGTGGTGGCACTTGTACTAACGCATGGGATGCAACGGCTGTTTACACTGGCGGTGACCAAGTAACACACGCAGGTAAAACTTGGGAAGCGAAGTGGTGGACACAAGGTCAAGATCCTAGCAAATCTGGCGAATGGGGTGTTTGGAAAGAAGTTGGCCCAGCTAACTGTAACTAAGCACTGCTAAGGTGTTGTGATTCAACATCACTCGCTTTGAATATTGTTAAAACAAGAAAAGGACAGCTTCGGCTGTCCTTTGTTGTTGTAACGATTTCAATTCATAAGACCCATCGCAGCAATGGCCGTTTAACGTCGATTTAAATCATGCTTACTAGGGTCTGTTTATCTTTCGTGGTTAAATTTTGTTCGAGATAAAAGCGTTTTAATCGCGGCGAGTCGATTGAAGCCTAGTGGTTCTAAGTAAAATTGACTCAACAAAGAGTAAAACGCTTTTAGCCGAACCCTTTGGGCAGCGTTTGTAGGTGCTTTCTACTGCGTTATCGGCTTATCAGGTAGAATAGCTACATATCAAAGCCTCTGCCTTGTATAAAACACCTACAAATTGCTGCAAAAATCATCACGAAAGGTCAACAGACCCTAGCTGGAGGCACCCCGAAAACTCGCCCGTTTTGTAAAGAGTCCGACCTCTCTTTGGTCCGGTGTCATGCACATTGCCACCCATTTTAGTAAGTGCTTGAAATCGCACACTCTGGTGTAACTCGGTATTCGCTTTTTTCCAGTTCGAACGCGTTACCGGAAATTAAATCAGTTGGAATCGAGATGATCCCCCAGTCAATCAAAAGGTTTGCCCAAATCCAACCGTCTAAACTGGTATCAGTTGTTTGAAATGCCGTTTTGCAACCCTTTTTCGTCACTTTGATTTCATAGTCATCGCCTCGCTCCAAGTCGGTACGAATGCGATCAATACCAATATATTGGCCATCGATATAAATACGCGAACCTGGCTCACTTGACGCCACTGTTACACGGTCTGAGCCGCCGCTCATGATACCAGCACAACCCGTTAGTGTTGTTGCAAACAGTGAAAGAGTGGTGATTGATGCGATTGTTTTTAATTTCATAGTTTTTGGTCGTCTACTTGTCAGTGGGGTTAAGAATTAAAAAGCCTAGTTTTCTAGGGACAAGCAGCGGTATCCCTGCTTGATACGCTAGCGCCTATCGTGAGCGGCTTTTTAAATACATTGGACTTACAAAATTTTGATGAAATCTAGGCGTGCGGACACCATCGGGTCAATATGAAACACCCTAATTCGTCGCGCTTTATCAATATTTATAGTTTTTGGTCAGGCTCCATTCAGCAAGAGGGCTAAATGGGTAGAACCTCAGCAATACGACTGTGAGTTTCACTCGTATTTCGTCAAAAGCGACCAAGGTAATTTTTCGTCATATCTGTGAAGGCGAAGCAACGTTCTGGATCTGAACCAATGTGACAAGTTTTAGCCCTGCATTGAATGTCAGTCTGCCACAAAGTAATAGATGAACGAGAAAGACTCCTTTGTGGAACCTTTCTCGTTCTATGCATAACTTTTGTTATCTACTCGACGGGGCTCGTTGCAAATAAAAGCTAACAAGCGAGCTTTGAACTGTTCAACGAAATGAGCTCAAAGCGCCACTAAACGGTCGAAACTCTGGAATACCTCATCACACTTCATCACGCGGCCATGACCTTGCCCCTGCGTCGTAACAAGTTCAACTCGTTCAATCTCGTCCGCTGCTTTAGCAGACACACTGTGTTTGGTGAACTTATCTTGCTCATCATGAACAATAATGGTTTTCGCTTCTCGCTCAGCTAGGCGTTTCTCTGGGTCAATGGATTGCAATGGGTAGCCAAACTGGTCTTCTACTTCCGAAACCACCGCTTTGAATAACTTCATTGAGTAACCCGAACGCGCGATGCTGCCAAACAAGTTCTCTACGTAGTTAAGAACCGGGGCAATCAACAACAAAGGCTTGTTTTCCAATTTACTATGACGACACTCTAATGCAGATGCTGTGCCCATGCTGTGCCCCACCAAGCCTGCAACGTCATCGACGGAATCCAATACTTCCTCAAGGCCACGAACAAACGCAGGGATGTGTCCATACTGACCATCACTTTCACCATGCGCAGGATGATCGTAAGCCAATGCGGTGTAACCCGATGCCGCAATATGCTCCATCAGCGGATAGAACTGGCTCGCTGTCCCTGACCAACCATGAGTAAGTACCCAAACCGGACCGCTGCCAAGCTGATAGGTCTTGATTGCGCCAGCGTGGCCTTGCACTTCGCTTTTGATAAGCCCCTGTGGCTCGGCATTTTTGGGCTGAGTACGAGCAGGGGTAAGCAGCAGTTTACGTGCCGTCTTTTTTGCGTGTGATGGCGCCAGAGTATGGTGCAGACGCGTACTGATGTTGACCAAACTGCGTTTAACACTGAATTTCTGCGAAGTATTGAAGTAAATTTTCTCACTCATGATTTTTCCTTAGCTATCAGTCTTGCACAAAATAGAACGGTCGTGCTTTTTACGCTGATAAGAAAGAGCGCTCTGTGTCGCTCTTCGTTATGAATCTTGTACTATGCCCGTTACCGCGGAGCTAGCGCTTCCATCGAGTAAACAAATTATCGATGCCTTGCCAGAACAACCTCTGGCTTTCTTCTTGTCCTTTGATTGAGTAAAACACATGCGCACTTAAGTACTGCCCATATAAATCAAAGGTCGCTTGTCGCGCGTCTAAATCGGCGACAAACTCTTGGTTTTCTTTGCCTTTATTGATCTGAATTTCTAGATAATTCAACCACGTATCAATCGACTTGCGTAATGCAGCTTGCAACGCACAACCTTCTTCTGCGGTGTCGTTCCAAGCATCAAGGAACATGCAGCTGCCTTGAAAAGAGTGATTCCATGTCATCCAAGTGTCCAACAAGCCACGCACTTTACGTTCGATGTTGCTATCGCCTAGCTCGCGTGCAGGCGCAATCACCCTCTCTGCGAATACCTGGTTGGCGAACTCCAACACCGACAACTGAAGGTTCAACTTAGAATTAAAGTGAGCAAACAAGCCACTTTTCGACATGCGACACTGCTTAGCCAGCTCACCAATAGTGAGACTCTCCAACCCGTTTTCACTCGCGAGTTGGAATGCACGCTGAAGTATCAGCTCTTTGGTTACTTTTCCTTTTTTCATAAAGCCATTTTTAGCACGATCGTCCTATTTTTCAATGTTAAGTTTACTGGTCAAACCAACTATTTGTAGGCAAGTGTTTCATTGGAACTTTTTTCCAGCAAGTTGAAACTCTCGTGAAATACGGTCAATAATTCTAATTTGAACATTTACGAACTACGAATCATAAGCAATTCTGACTTGTGGGATTACTTCAGATATAGCAACCAACCTACATGTTGCTGGACAAACTCTTTCATGCTCCACACCGATTGATCATCTGAGAACGTTTTGTAACTTGTGTGAGCCTTACACGTGACATACATTGGACGAAAGAACATAGCTGCAAAATTGTCACATATAGAGATTAAGGTTATGCCTCTGCAAACATTTGGAGATAAGATAAATTCTCTTGAACCTGAAGAAATATTCAACAGAACATCACATAAACCATGACATTTCCACAACTTAAACGCGCAATTATTCAATTGAACACATTGCAGTTAGTTGATATGTCTCACACTTTATAAAACATAACTAAACTTTATAGCTAACCCTCCTTGATTCAATTGCATGATGCCTGTAACAATTCTAAACAAAAAAACACCCACTAATAATAATTTCATCAGTAAGCAAGGTTTTCTATGGACGGCTCTAAATCAGATCATTTACCACCCCCAATTCCCCCTGCGACTGATCACTATTAATACTGCTTAGTCACAATAAAAATGAGTTTAAAGAAGGTCTTACTGCCGATAGCAACGCTAACCGCTATTGCCATTGGTTATGTCTTTTTTGCGCCTTTTCCCGCGCCTGATTGTCGCCACTATTCGGGCGAAATGCGCATGGGCGAAGAAGTCACAACGTTCAACTTTTCGCTTGGCACAAAGATGGTCAACCTGATGACCACTTTTAACCAGCCTTTACAAGCATTAGGGATGCCTAGTGACATAAGTTATCAATTTCAAATTCTCGCCGTGATGCAAGAAGACAACCTTTGGCGCTATCACCTAAAAGAGCCTCAAAGTGGCTTGCAGCAAGAGCTAGAAATCGCGCCTGATGGCGACCAATATTCAATTCGTTGGGTCAATGACCGAGCAAATAACATCGTTTATAAATGCATGGAATTAGATGATGCAGAACTTTAAGAAAGTAGCCATTGCGGTCAGTATCTCGTTGGCCGTGACCAGTTGTTCAAGCACTGGCGATTATGGTGGCATTAGTACCACCACTCTGATCGGCTGTGCTGGCGGGATGATCGTTGGTGGTCTTGCAGGTAAAGCTATTGGTGGTAAAGAAGGAACATGGATCGGTGCTGGTGTTGGTGCACTTGTCGGTTGTTCTGTAGGTTATTACTGGGCACAACGCGAAGCAAAACTGGCGGAAGCCGCAGCCAAACAAGACGTTGAAGTCGAATTTGAGCGCATCGGTTCACCAGACGATGACGAAGTCGACAGCATGGTAGTGGTGCAGTCTAAAGCGATTATTGAAGCTGAAGCATCCGGCAATACTGAAAAAATAGAGCAAGTTGTTGGTGACTCTGAGGTCGTTGGTCTCTCTGCCACGGTTAAGGGTGATATCTTCCGTTCTGGGCAAACCAGCATCTCAAGCCGCAAGCACAAGCGCTTCTTTAGCCAGTATGCGGAAACCGTTAAACCAAGCGGTAGCGCAGTATTGATCGTCGGCCATACTGATAATACGGGCTCAGCCAAGGTCAACGCAGATGTGTCGCTAAAACGCGCCAGCAGTGTTGCCCGCGAGTTAATCCGTAACGGTATTCCAAAAGAGAACATCTATATCTACGGTGCAGGTGAGTCGCAACCTATTGCCTCCAACAACTCTGCAAAAGGTCGTGCTGAAAACCGACGCATAGAAGTGGTGACCTTGGACAACAAACCAGAGTACGTGACCAACTACGTTCGCTACAAAGCAACGGAACCAAGCTACGCGAAACTCAGAACCACCGATAACATCGCTAAGCGCAGTAAAACCGTTAGCCAGCAAGTGGCGAAAGGCCAAGCGACGTCCACACAAAGTACAGCAGCCATGCATGACATGATCGATAAAAACAATCGTCGTAGCAGCAATAGCCGCTCTTTTGTTGACTTTGGTGGTGAAGCGTATCGTGGTACGGATGAGAATCTGTTCGTCTACATTGGCGCGCGTGAAAGCAACAGTTTCTCAATTATCGGCCAAGCAGTTGCTAATACGCTGGAAGAGTCATCCTGCGTTTATGATGAGCCAAGTGTCACTACTCCAGTGTTCAAAATCAGTGACGATACACGCCGTACCACTGACTACTTACCCGGTATGAACCGCACCGCTTGGGGTGGCGAAGTCAATGATCATCTGGTCGCACTGGCTCCACTGGCGGTTGACCGTAGCACACTAGAAGCAACAGAAAGCCCATCTATTTATGTTTATGAGGATTACGCTTCGAATAAGAAAGTGAAGCCTCAAAAAACACTCAAAGCCGTTGATGTCAACATCTACAACGGTTCTGAAGGCGTTATCTACCGAGCATTCGTGCAAGACAAAAATTACCCAATCAAATGTATCGACATCGCTGTAGACAAAAAACACAACCAAGGTGTGTTTAGTGCGTTCGCGGGCAAAATCTACTATCAAGGTCCTAAAGGCTTGATGATTGCAGACTACAAACCAGGAAAAATCAAATCATGAGTGAACTAACAACTTGGCTATTACTCAACCGCATGCTTGTGGCGGGTATCAGCTCAATTATTGTTGCTATCGTTGTTTACCTAAGCAATCGCGATATCATCAATCTATATTTAAAAGCGATGTACTACCGTCTGCCATTAATTGGTAAAAACGCACGCCTATCAAAAAGACTGGGGCTTGATGATCAGCGTTGGTTTAACTCAGAACGCGAAGTCTGCAACAGCTTTCTACCTTTTTACGACCAGTATAATGCAGACGAGTACCACTACGAGCAATCAAGCCGCTACCTAAACAAAGTCGGCGATACAGGTATTTCGCCAATGAAATGGTATACCTGGCTTGGTCTATCAATCATGGTACTCATCGAAGCGGCTGGTTTTGCTTATGTTCTAGCCGGCTTCACCATTCAAGACGGCAGTGAGTCAATTCAAATCCAAGCCGCTGTGGGTATTGCCCTATTGATCAGTGTGCTGTTGGTTGGCTTTACCCACGCAATGGGTGGTGAACTCTACCGCAACCAACAAATCGGTAAAGTACGTCTGCATTGGAAGCATGATCCACAAAAACCAGGTGTGATTGCCCCAGATCTTAACATCGGCTTAAAATCAAAAACCAATGCGCTTGATGATAACCAGCCAAGCTGGCGTCAAATGGCGAACCGTTTAGCGAAAGCAAACGCTGGTTTTACTAAATCTTGGACAATGAGCATCGTTACAGTTGTGTTCATTTCTATCGTCGCAGTAGGTGCTACCTACGTGCGTGGTCAAGTTCTTGAAAAACTGGCGATCGAAGAGATCAGCGGTCATGAACAAGAAGGCATGGGTAGCCCATTTGATGTGCAAGACCCATTCGTTGAAAACGCACCAGCTGAACTAACTGCTTACAATGACGAAGCAGAAGATAAAGCGTTTAGAGATGCAATCAATGCTCACAAACGTGGCGGCTGGATGACGTTTATCATGCTGGCGGTTATTTTTGCCGCGATGCAAGCATACAGTATCTACCTTGGTTTCAAGTCGACCTTCTCGGGTAAAGAATCACCAGCAGCGTACGATGCAACGTATAAGTTCTCTAACGTCAATGCATACATTGAGTACTACGCAGCGCAGCAGGCTAACGTTGAGCGCGTGGCTCAAAGTGTGCTTTCACACTTACAAAGCAAAATCGCAATTAACGCGCAAAGAAGTGCTGGCGAACAACATGTTATTTACGCAGCAAATAATCCTTCAAGCCGCAACTTCTTGAACTACTACAAGTTACGTGCTTTGAAGAACGCCGAAACACCGGAGTTGATTAAAACTCAATATCCAGAGTATCAGCCAGCACAGCAAGCTGCGCAAGCAGCGGTAGAGCCAGCTTACCAACCAGTTCCTCAACCGGAAGTGGCACCAACGGCAGAATCGTTCCTAAGCGACGTTGATATTATCAATAAAGTGAAAAACAACGATCTTGACGGCTTAACTGACGAGCAAATTGTTGCTGCGCTAAAAGCCATCAGCAATGAACCTAAGCCAGAAACGGCAGAAGAACGCATTGCTCGCCTGCAAAAGCAAGCAATGACGTCATAAAAAGAGAGAATCATGAAAAAAGTAACATTAGCCGTATGCGCAGCGCTGGCACTTGTGAGTCAAATCTCGAATGCCGCGACACTGCGTAACGACGTACCAAGCTGTACCAATGACGTACCCGCAGAATACTACCAGCTACCAAACGAGCGCGAATTGGTTATTCTGGTTGATAAAACAATGGCTCACTCGCTGGCTCAAGGTATTAAGTCTGAGTTGTACCAGAGCGTGAAACGCTTTATTCAACCAGGTGACAAGATACAACTGGTCGAGTTTTCGTCATTCGCACAAGACAGTTACACCAAAGTGGCATTTAATGGTCAGCTTGATACTCAGCTAAGCGATGATCATCGCAGCCAGATCAAGAAGTCAGTGCTAAAGTCACTAGATAAGTGTCTGGATAAGCAGCATAACTTTATGCTGAACAAAGTGGGCATTTCGCTAAAAGCAGCGTTTCAACCGCAAGAAAAGCCGACCAACACCGAGCTAATTGGTACGTTGAGTGACATCAGCAACCAAGTGCTAACGCACTCAACAGCCAAACGGAAAGTCGTGCTTCTAATCAGCGACATGTTGGAAAATTCAGACATTACTTCGTTCTACAAGAACAACCAGACTCGCGTGATCAATCCGCAACAAGAGCTGGATCGCGTCTCAACGTCACAAATGTTTGCCAACTTCAATCAGGCGGATATTTACGTTATCGGTACGGGTGTCATTCCGGGCAACCAACAATACATCTCAGCGCAAAAGATGAACAAGTTGGAGTCTTTCTGGAAAGATTACTTTAAGCAAAGTAATGCCACCCTACGCGGCTTTGGTAAGCCAATGCTACTTGGTGACATACGTTAATTTCTCTCATTCTAAGGGGCAACGTAATTTGCCCCTTTTTTCTATTCAAATAGGGACATAACATGAAACATTGCCAAAGCACGATATTTCATGGCGATAAATTTTGTGCTGACTGTGGAGAAGCACTCAGCAGCGTGCCAAAAAAAAACAGCGTAGAAGATGTCTGCCCAGACATTTTCGATGAAGTTAGGCAGTACTACAAAGAAGCCGAGGCAAAAACTGGCCGAGTACTCGAGTCGAGGCTTTATAAGCGCTTCTCTAAAAACTCTTCAAGAAACCTCGAATACTCATATTGGTGGATCAAGCTCGAAACCAACCAAGGTGAGATAATCGAAACCTCGATTTCAGCAGAACACAAATATACCTCATCCATTGGTCGTGGCGATATTCTTACGCTCTATTACCCAACGACTATGAACCTGTTATATAAAAAAAGCCGCGATGCGAAAAAGTTTGTCAAAGATGACCAAGCGGCACCCTGCGTCGTTGTTCATGGTGATGACGGGCAGTGCTATACGGTTGAAAATCTCTACCCAAGCCCGCATAAAAAAACGGCTTGGCTGTGGATTGTCGCCGGTATTTTATCTGCCATTCCACTATTTAGTTCACGCTCGGGGTCTGAGGCTGCTTGGGTGGTAAGCATCGCCGTCGCATCCATCGTTCTGTTTCTGGAACTTAAACGAAATAAAAAGAAATTTGCTTTCGCCACTGCGCAATATGAAGCGTTAAACGCATCATTCAACAAGCTATTAAAAGTGACCAAATATCAATTGGGTTACAACAATATTGAGCGACCTAAGCAATCTTCAGATGTGATTTGCATTCAGTGTAATACGCGCTTACCTGAGAACAGCGGATACTGCATATGCTGTGGTAATCAAAGTGCGGTGCAAGAGCCACCAGCGATCACCGCGCAACATAGCTCAAGTGCAGAGTTTGGCGCGATTAGCTCAGTAGAACCAACTCTTGAAGCAAGCCATACCCATCACGAAGTGGCACAACGTGAGCATGCACAAGTCGCATCCGCGCCAACCTCGGTCTCTGTAAGCGATATTCAACGACGACTCGACGAAATATACTCTTACCACTCTCAAGGTCAATATACCCATTACTATGCGTTGAGTGGCGCACGTCATTGGACATTAACCAATGAATTTATCTTGGCTCGAGTTCAATCTAAATCGGTCAATGCTGATGTCTCTGATGTCACTCATCACACAACGACGACGACCGAAACCAAACATTATCGTGGCAACAACTATCAATATTCTACCTATGATACGCAACACTCTAGTTACCGTAATCGCTCGTCAACGTTGAAAGGCAAGGTAACTCTCGAGTACGTATCGGGCAAAACGGCAACCTTTACTCTTTCTGAAGATATCTTAGGTGACGTTGATGTGGGGGATTGGTTAGCAATTGCCGATAGCTACCTTGAGCGCGAAGATAACTACCACTATTACTTTGAGTATGCTTACAACATTTCCAAAGATAAAGAGTACAACGATCGATCATTCGCCAACTACTCTGATGCACAAGGAACTAACGCTTGGTGGGGATGGAACTTGCTGTTTTTCATCGCCAGCATTGCGGGGATGTTCGCCAATTCAGAGGCTCTGCTCTCCATCAGTGCCATTGGTGCCATCTTGTTTAACGTTTTTGCTTTATGCAAACGAATCACTTCATCGAGCAAGAATAAGCGCCAGCGCAAAACGCTACTCAAACCGCTGCAAGCTAAGGTCTCTGAATTCAAAGAGTCCCTGCAACAGTTGAAAAAACAACTCAACGTACTTGGCTAAGCCGATCAAACTATCAAAGAAGACTATCCCAACTATGTACACACGACAAATTTTGATGACATGCCAACAATAAATTCTGTAAGCGTTTCTCATGCTCGGCATGTATTGAAAAAAAGGGGATGTCATAATTTGTCGTGTTGGTACCCGTGTTCTTGGAAAAACGAAAGAGTTTCAAGGAAACGATGTTATTTTTTCGGATTGCATTTACCGTATTAGATTTAATAACGACCAAGACAAAAAAGCTTTTCTGAGCTATATCTGAACTAAAGAGTTTTCGATTCTGATTGGCGTCTTGTAGTTCATAGATTTCTAACTTTTACCTATCACCCACCTTTCTCAGGAGAAAGTTAGCTACATGGCTAGCATTCAACTCTTTCAATCGCATGTTAGCCATATAGCTAACATGCTCCGTAAACTGCCTTAGGCAGATTGTGAGTATTTCATTCTCCAGCAACCAATCATTAAACGTTTATACCCAAGTGACCTCAAGATGCAGCCTACCCTATAGAAAATTGGTAGACATATAATCCTATTTAATTACTTTTAGATTCTCTTTCAAAGGTGTTAAAAACATCCCTCTTTGGGTCAGTTTCAGTTTTAAGTGGAAAAATGACCATGAGTTCTAGCTGCTAAGTGGAATTTACTGCTTTCCCCTAACTTTCTTAACTGGAAATCAGATCATAAATTATTGATTTGTTTAACTCGCCAGTTCTATTCTTAAGTGAACACTACAATTACGATCAGGCACACTCTCGATCGCAATACATTGAGCAACTCAATGAATACGAATTTTCGAAATTTGAGATGGGTCTGAATTTCGGAAACTGGTTACCATCAATTGCACATGAGTTGATTTTTTACCACGATGAGTGGGCTATTAGCTGCTAATTTCTCAGCGATTTTTCACTTTTTAGGTAAGTATTTATGGCAAACACAAAGAAAATTGCCAGTTTAGAGTTCGCTCGGATCATCGCAATGTTTGCGATCGTTGGGCTTCACTGTCAGATGGCTCTCACTTATTGGCAGTGGGATGGAGTGCCTTGGATTGGCTACATACTCAACCAGTTGGCTCGCTTTGCTGTGCCACTTTTTTTCCTCATCTCCGGCTATCTAATCCAACCTAAGCTCAGCACACATCCTGTTGAAACACTGAAAAACTACGCCAAACCTCTGCTTAAGATATGGCTGGTTTGGAGTGCGATCTGTTTGTTAGTACCCTTCCGTTGGCAAGTAGTTGCTGAAGCAGGCTATCTCACTGAGCGACAGGGTTACTGGGGTTATCTAATGTCGAACCCAATTAATTCGCTATTGGAGGGTGGCTTAGTCCATTTATGGTTCCTACCTGCCCTTGTGGTTGCGGTAGCATTCATTGCGTTTCTGGTTCGAATTGGCATGACACAGCTACTGCTTCCCACAGCAGTACTGCTTTATGTCTATGGTGTATTCGCCGGCAGTTACATCACGCTCACTGAGCTACCAGCCCCCTTCTTCACTCGTAATGGTCCGTTCTTCAGCACTTTGTTGGTGGTGCTTGGTTATTTAGCGAGACAACATCAATGGCAATGGTCACGCAATAACACCATTCGTTTGATTCTTATCGGTATGGCACTGCATTTTGCCGAAGCCTATTACTTAATGGATTACGAGATCGCCTTTAACTCACACGACTTCTTATTTGGCACGGTGATTTGGTCTTTAGGCGTATTCATGTGGCTGCTTGCACATCCAAACTTTGGCAATATGCCGTGGGTGTTTAAGTGGTCACCGAGCATTCTAGGCATCTACGTGAGCCACTTATTGGTGATCATCATGATGATGAACGTCGCAGGTATATTAGGATTGGAAAACCTAGCCAAAGACGCCTTTATTTATCCAGCAACGATTGTGGTGACACTGCTGCTTGTAAAGGCTATTGAAGCAACACCACTACAAAAACTATTACTCCGCTGAGTCCGTATGCCCAAGCAACCTCAAGGTGCTTGGGCATAGATATACCTCTAACACTCAAGGGGTAAAGCAAGCCAACCAAAAATGAGAGCTCTCTCTCACTCATCAAAATTATCATTTCTAATACTGCGTAATTTGCTATCACTCACAAAAAACATTGTTCATTTACTTTAGATTCATTCGACATCAACAACGTGCTCATTAAACGGAGGCTGTATGTGGGCAGGTCAAGGACTCGTTCCTTTTTTAGAAATTAGCCATTGGTTAACCTATGGTTTATATGCTGCTGCAATCCTATTTGGCGCGGCAAGTATTGCGTCACTCAGAAAGTAGTGGCGCAAGCTACATCAATTCAAAACTCCTATCGTTAATTCGAGCTTTCTCACACTTAACCCTCTAATATGTGACTAAAATTTCTCCAGTCGGACAAGGAGAAATGTCTATGCCAATCTATCCAATTGTCGCGTTTTGCTGTTTGATGTTTTCTAGCTCTACATTTGCAGCTGCGACCAGTGATCTTAATCTCGTCAATTCCACCGTCGGCTATGCCGCGCTCATTTTCTTCACCATTGCCTACATTCTGGTGATGCTGGAAGAATACCTGCAAATGCGAAAGTCTAAACCCGTGTTGCTCGCTGCAGGGTTAATTTGGATCTTGATTGGTTACACCTTTGCCCAGCACAACCAAGCAGACATCGCCAAAGCCGCACTGGAACACAACCTTTTGGAATACGCTGAACTTTTATTGTTCCTACTGGTGGCGATGACTTACATCAACGCAATGGAAGAGCGCAGACTGTTTGACGCACTACAAGCGTGGATGGTCGGAAAAGGCTTTAACTTTAAAAAACTATTTTGGTTAACGGGAAGCTTAGCGTTTGTGATTTCCCCTATCGCAGACAACTTAACGACCGCCCTTTTGATGTGTGCAGTGGTGATGAAGGTTTCAGGTGATAATCCCCGCTTTGTCAATCTAGCATGTATCAATATCGTCATTGCTGCCAACGCCGGTGGGGCGTTTAGCCCATTTGGTGACATTACTACTCTGATGGTCTGGCAGGCAGGGCACGTCAGCTTCGCTGAATTTATGCCGCTGTTTGTACCTTCACTGATCAACTACGTCATTCCTGCTTTCATCATGTCGTTGTTTGTACCAAATACGAAGCCAGATACGGTTCACGAACACATTGAACTTAAGCGAGGTGCAAGGCGCATCGTTGGTTTGTTTATCCTTACCATTGCGACAGCGGTTTCCTTCCATGCTGTTTTGCACTTCCCTCCCGTGGTCGGCATGATGATGGGACTCGCCTATCTACAATTTTTCGGCTACTTCCTGCGTAAAACGCTCAAACATTCTCTTGCCAAAAAAGCTGCAATGGCGATTGCCAATGGTGATGATTACGCGTTGAAACGGCTAGGCTCGGTAGTACCATTTGACGTATTCAATCGTATATCACGTGCCGAGTGGGACACTCTGTTGTTCTTCTATGGCGTGGTAATGTGTGTCGGTGGGCTTAGTTTACTTGGCTATCTAGGATTGGTTTCTAACGTGATGTATACCGAGTGGAACCCAATTTGGGCAAATATTATGGTGGGTGTCCTTTCCGCGATCGTCGATAACATTCCGGTGATGTTTGCTGTCTTGACCATGGACCCAAGCATGTCGATGGGTAACTGGCTACTCGTGACTCTCACCGCTGGTGTCGGTGGTAGCTTGCTGTCGATTGGCTCTGCTGCTGGCGTTGCACTCATGGGCGCAGCAAGAGGGCAATACACCTTCTTTGGGCACCTTAAATGGGCACCGGTGATTGCGCTAGGTTACGTTGCGAGTATTGCCGCGCATCTATGGATGAATGGCAGTTTGTTTACTTAAACTGCCTTAATCGATTCTAAGATTTCTTATCGGTCTGATGGGTGGTTTACGCCATCCATTACTTCTATCTCTCCCAATTCATATGGGTTTACACCTTCTAAACAGCCAACGTTGTAACCGTATTCGCTTGGGTTAGAGCGGCGCTGATGGTGAGTATAAATGCCACATTCACCACAAAAGAAATGCTTAGCCGTATTGGTATTAAATTGATAAAGCTTGAGTGCTTCCTCACCTTGAATGATGCGAATCCCATTCAAAGGTACCGACGCCGCAATCGCACCACGACGTCGACACATGGAGCAATCACAGCGCCGAGGCTTCTCGATTCCATTTGGTAATGACAGTTCGATTTGCACTTTTCCACAGTGACAAGAGAGCTTATGCAAAGGCTGAATTGTGGTGCTACCCACTTGTTTAATCATGACTTTTCCTTGTTCCTTCCGTGTTCGCTCAGTTTAATGTGTAAAGTCTGTTAAACAGTTAACATCTGCGTAATCTAGGTCAAAAACTCGACATCAATCACTTTTCGCGACATTTTATTTAGCGTTTTATCACTCTTTGGTTGGCGTTTTGCTGACCGCATCCGTTTTGGTTGCGTGCTCGCAGCTAAGACGTTTTTAAAACCTAGGAAAATACTTTTATGGATAAAGAGCATAGCCTTAGAGAGAACCTCTTAGCGCTGACGCTCGGAAGTGCGTTAGTGTCACTTGGGGTTATCTTCTTCAACAAGGTTGGACTACTTACTGGCGGTACGGCAGGGTTGGCAATCTTCCTCACCAAAATCAGCGACTTCAGTTTTGGTCAGGTGTTCTTCGCACTGAACCTACCTTTCTACATTCTGTCTGTGATGCGCATGGGTTGGCGTTTTACAATCAACACTTTTATCGCGGTTTCGATCGTGTCCTTTGCAGTAGACCACTTGCACCATGTGATTGAGATTTCTCGTATTGAGCCCGTGTACGCAGCCCTACTAGGCGGTGGCTTGATTGGTATGGGGATGCTGGTGATTTTCCGCCACAAGATGAGTTTAGGTGGCTTTAACATCTTGGCGCTTTACCTTCAGGAGCGCTTTGGTATTCGTGCAGGTAAAGTACAAATGGCGCTCGACTGTACTATCGTTGTGATGTCGCTGTTTATCGTCGATGTTTACTTGATCGCCCTTTCTGTACTTGGCGCGATCGCGACCAACTTAATCTTAGCGATGAACCACAAACCTGGGCGCTATCAGCCGAAGCCACAAGTTGTGTGATAGCACTGAGTCACGAACAAAACAAAGCCCCGAGCCATTAATTAACTCGGGGCTTTTTGTTTGTTCTAGTTCGCTAAAGAAAAGATTACGCCAATGGCGAGTTCTCACAATACTTCTGGTCATCCACCGTCAGTGTTTGCTTACTCGCTTGGCTTAAGTGATAGTGCACTAACATCAACAAATCATGCGCGTAGAAGAGCTCAAAAGCATCTTCACCATTTTGGCGACAGATTGCCTCACAGCGATCAGCGTGTACTTTGGCTTTGAGTGGTTGTCCTGCTTTAAGTAGGCTCATGGCTAAGCGATATTCTGCGCGCTCTTCTTGCATCCAACCACCAGCAACCTTCCAATACTCAAGAGCCAGTGTCGCCGCTTCTAACATGTGTTCTATTTGCGCTTCAGAGCGCGCCTCAAGCTCTTCATATTGGCAAGCAAGATTGTTACCCGTAATGGCAATCGAACGCGCTAACGGCTCTACAACCTTGTCTGACTCTAGACCAGCAGCTGCATTCACTAACCATGTGCTCGCTTGCTCTAGCTCATTCATCGCCGATAGCTCGTTGGCAATCTGAGCAAACACGCGGCGCTGGTCGACATCGTCTAAATCAGCGATGTGGTCCGTATTTCGGTCAATAAAATACTGCGCTACCGCTTTAGCTCTCTGGCGTGCCAAACATTGAGTTGCAACGCCGTTTTCGAGTTTATCTAAACTAGTAAGAAACTGCTTTGGATCGTGTAAATGACCAATGGAGGTGTGCAGCATTAAAGGCAAAATGCGTTCAGCATGATTAGTATCTTCCACCTCACTAATCGCTTGTTCTAGTTGGTTGTATGTTTGTTGTGGCTGCGCTTCATGCTGTTGCCAGCTTTGGTTTATAAATGCATCAAAATCCGTATTGAAAGACATATCCTTATTATCCTTTTTCATTGCCCTGGATTGCTTATTAGCACAACAACCCTACACAAAATTTAGCCAAATAAGGTAAAACTTGCCGGATTCTGAGAATGGTCTCACTTAAAGTGGTGTACCCTTCTCCAACGCTAATAATCGTTGTTTGCGGTCTACCCCGCCCGCATAGCCAGTGAGCTTGCCACTTTTACCGATCACTCGATGGCATGGCACCACAATCGAAATTGGGTTTTTACCATTAGCCAGCCCCACTGCACGCACAGCTTTGGGGTTGCCGATCGCATTCGCAAGGTCTTGGTAGCTCCACGTTTCGCCATAAGGAATGGTCGTCAGCGCATACCAAACTTGGGTTTGGAAATCAGTACCCGTTGCCGCAAGTGGCAAGTCGAATTCGTTACGCAGCCCAGCAAAGTATTCTTCCAATTGGGTAACGGTTTGGCTAAGCACGATATGCTGATCATCACGTTCACCCAAATCGTCTGGTTTGGTGGTACACGTTTCAAACCAAATCCCCAGCAAACCTTGCTCGTTGGCTTGGATGGTCACTGCGCCTAACGGACTTGGCATTACCGTATAAAGTGATTTCATGATTGATTCCATAAGTGAAAAGTCGCGTAGCTGCCCCAAGGCGACGCAGTATGAGTATTCAATGACGGATAGTTTGGCATGGCTTTCTTCACCACCAAGTCTTTATCTAAAAAACAATCCGGTTGAGACTGACCACGCAGTTGCGCATAGCTCACCGTCCACGGGCCTATGCCTTTCAACTCCAGCCATTGTTGTGGGTCCGCTTCTGGATTCTGCTGCATGTACTGAGCAAATCGCACCAATGTGTCTTTACGACTTTGCGGCATACGCAAAAAACTGACATCGGCACAGGCAATTGCTTCTGGCGTTGGGAAGTGACGTACTTGCTGGTCGTTGCTGAGCGTTTCTACCAACAAATTAAGCTGCCCAATCGCCGCTTTGACCGATACTTGCTGCCCTAACACAGCACGAACTCCGGCTTCCCATGCACTCCACACGCCTGGAATACGAATACCCGGTGTTTTGACTAATCCCGGCGCAATGTATTCAAGGTACTGCTCCACCGTACAGATATCCGCATCGAGGTCGAACATACGACGCACACCAGTCACGAGACTCAGCAGCTTGGTTACGTCTTCAATATCAAACTCCATCTCAAGGTAACCTTCTCCCTGTGTGACCTTGAATCGCGCCTGACCGTCATCCAGAGCAACGTTGCGCAGGTATGCATCTTCAGTAACTTGCTCCACTCCCTCAATTGCACGTAAGCGATAGAAATCAAGCATATGTTGCCAATTCAACGCTCCGCGATAAGGCAATACAATTCGATTCGTCCCCATGCCATCAAACTCTTTTCGGCGTATTTGAGATGGCGTTAGTTGCAGGATTTTTTGAAACGCATCATTGAAACGTCGCGTACTATTAAACCCCGCGGCAAACCCAATTTCAGTGACTGACATGGAGCTCGAGTGTAGCAACTGCTTGGCAAACATCAGTTGTTGGTATTGAGCGTATTGCTTGGGTGACATTCCAAGATATTGCTCGAACAGCATGCGCAAATAACGATCTGAGATCCCTAGGCGCTTCGATAATGCAGCAAGGGACTGGTTCTGCAACTCTCCGCGATCGATCATTGTGATCGCGCGTTGAAATGTTGTCTCGACACCTTTCCACGCCCAAGAGCCTGGGGCGCTATCGGGTCGACATCGCAAACAAGGGCGATACCCAGCCTTCAAAGCTTGAGTTTTATCGGTGAAATACTCGACATTTTCTTCTTTCGGTAAGTTGGCGGGACAGATAGGGCGACAAAAGATGCCGGTGGTTTTCACTGCAATGTAAAAGCGTCCGTCAAAACGACTGTCTCGTGCCATACGCGCTCTCTGGCACTGCTCCCTGGTTAAAGAAGCGTATGGATTGATGGTCATATTAGTGTTCCCTTTTCATCCTTCATTTAGAACCAACATTAGGGCTCAATCAGTACACATACATTGTAGATTGCAATGCAGAATGAGGTTAGCCATTTTCGGAACTCAATAATGAGAAAATGTGGCATTAGTCAATTTGTGCACTAAGGTTAGGTAAGAACAACACAACAACGTCGGCTAAAGGGAATTGGCATGGACTTACATACGTGCGTGATTGTACTTAGAAATCACAAGGTTATTACTAGCAGATCGGTGGAACACTCTATAGGCATTATTGAGCGTGACTCGGATAATGAAATTTCAGAAATTCAAATTAATACAACTGATGGCACCAGCATAAGGACTTATCACTACAATTGTGTGGAAGATTCACTCGAAAGTTTAATGAACCTGTAATTACTCCTATCTCCCTTGTAAAAGCAAAAGAGCACAATTGACTGTGCTCTTTTTTTGTCGTTCATCTACCTAGCTTAATAGAACAGCATTGGATGCATTCTGCCGTAACTCTAGGTTCAGGAAGATCCAAATAAAAAGCTCTCGGTTTTATACCAAGAGCTTTTCTTAATCTCACTTAGAAGATGACAAATCATCTCTACTCGTCGACAGGAATGTCTGCAATTTGCTGCAAGCTATACGCGGTGAGAGGGTCGATGTCTTTAACCAGTTCTTCAACCTGTTTAATCGCCTCTACAGACGTGCTAGCTTTGCGATAACTCAAATAAATAGGACGGTACCAATCTTCTACGCCAGACACCTTGTAGAGCTGCCCGCTTGCGATAAATGGCTCAACCAAAGATGCTGGTAGGTATGCGCTACCACCTTTCTCTAAAACGAAGTCTAATGCGATACGCGCGGTAGAAGTGCGAAGGTAAGGGGCAGGGCTTTTTGGATGACGTTCCGCATGCTCAGAAGCGAAGCGTGTACCCCAATCCACATACACGTATTTCTTACCAAATACTGTATCAAGAGAATCGGGCTCAGTAGATACCAACACAAGCACCACATCCGCTACTTTTTTGCAGTTGAGCTCATCCGCTTTGATTTGGTCAAAGGCAAACGCCATATCGAGAGTACGCTCTAAAAGACTGCGGCTGAGCATTTCACGACCCATGACTTCCGCCATAAAGCCGTAACCACCAAATGAGTCTGTTACTACGCTCAAACAGTTTTGTAGGTAAGCATCCCAAATGTTCGGCGTACCACCCATTGTGAGCTGTAAGGCTTTACCATCTTCGAGGGATAATTCGAGCTTAGCTTGCTGCAAAGTGGTGACCATCACCTCGGCATAGCCGATTAAACGCTCACCTGCAGAGGTCAACTTTATGTTATTTCGATCACGAATAAACAACTGCGTATCGAAATAACTTTCGAGTTGTTTGATGCGTGCGCTCACTGCGGCTTGAGTAATGTACAAGTTCTCAGCAGCTCGTCCGAAGTGACGAACCTTTGCCAGCTCTAAAAATGTTCTAAAAACCTTTACATCCATAAACCATCTCCTGGTCAATATAAAACCAGATTAACAACTAATTAAAATTTTGACGACAAAAAAGTTTTGTTTTTCTTTTGTTAGCTTTGCGCCTAATTTCGCCGTAATTCATCACATTCATCAATAACGGTTACAGAGGCTGTTGATATGTCTGACACTGAATTTCGTCATGGCAAAAAACGTTTTTACGACAACGTAAAATTTCCGCGCGGCTTTGCAAAGTCTGGCGATTTTACTCTCTCAGAAGAGGAAATCCTAACAATTTATGGGGATACTATGCTTGGCCTAGAGTCAGGCGAGTTGACACCTGAGAACTCCGAAGAAAAACACTTCGTGAAAGTTCTAGAAAACCCAGGCAAAGCGAAAACAAAAATCGAACGCACTTGGTTGAAGTACGTCCAACTGGCTCGTGGTCGCAAACGCTTTCACACGCTAAATGGCCGCAACAAACCAGAAGCGTCAGATGACTATGCAGAAGAGAGCTTAGCAGAAGACGATTAATTCCAGCCCCTCACCAAGTGTTCACGCTTGGATGAGTCAAAGAAAAGCCCTTAAGTAATTTCTTTAAGGGCTTTTTCAACTCAATAAGCTCACTTCCCACTATTTGGCCAGCATTGCAACCTTCTTCAGGAAGCTGTCTTTTAGGTGTTCTTGGTCATACTCCAAGTGATAGGTGTTATGGAATCCCACTTTCAATTCCACGCCATTCCCTCGCATAAAAACGTTGTAGCCATCATAATCAGAGAATGCTTCAACCCCTTCATATATTTTACCGAATTCCGTTGGCGTGCCTTTGTTCATGACACATTCATATGCTTGCAGCACTTTGGTGGCGTCTAGTTCATTTCTCATTGCGATTTTCCTCAGCAATAAACTCGATTTAAGTATGGTTAAAGAAAAAACACCGTGCCACACCATAGGTTGCGTAAGATCATAACTTCCGTATTTTCTTGTTACTTTCTCTTACAGAACAACCCTCTATTCAACGTATCAGTTACATGAAAAACTTAATTTCAGTCATAAATTTTAAACACTAAACAGCTAGTCTAGCGACACAAACGCCTTCTATGTAAGTGAGCTATTATCGTAAGCAAACGTGAAAACTGCTGAGAAAAGCAACATTGATTAAAGAAAAAGCAAATTTTTGACCTAAAACAATAGCAGTTCGCCATTACTTATTTTATAATGCGAATTAATGTTTCAGGACATCTTAAATTCCAATAACTAGGGGCACAAAATGAGACTTATCCCGTTAGCTCAGGCAGCACAAGTAGGCAAGTGGGCAGCAGCACACATCGCTAAGCGTATTAACGACTTCAAACCAACTGCTGAGCGTCCATTCGTTCTGGGTCTACCTACTGGTGGCACTCCTCTAGCAACTTACAAAGCATTAATCGAACTTTACCAAGCTGGTGAAGTAAGCTTCGAACACGTTGTAACATTCAACATGGATGAATACATTGGTATCCCTGCGGATCACCCAGAATCATACCGTTCATTCATGTACAGCAACTTCTTCAACCACGTAAACATCCAAGAAGCGAACATCAACCTTCTTAACGGTAACGCGGAAGATCACGAAGCGGAATGTCAGCGCTACGAAGACAAAATCAAATCTTACGGCAAGATCAACCTATTCATGGGCGGCGTGGGTAACGACGGTCACATCGCATTCAACGAGCCAGCATCTTCTCTGTCTTCACGCACTCGCATCAAGACACTGACAGAAGACACTCGTATCGCGAACTCTCGTTTCTTCGATGGCGACATCAACCAAGTGCCTAAGTACGCACTGACTATCGGTGTTGGTACGCTACTAGACGCTGAAGAAATAATGATCCTAGTAACAGGTCACAACAAAGCACTTGCTCTAGAAGCAGCAGTAGAAGGCAGCGTAAACCACCTATGGACGGTTTCTGCACTTCAGCTTCACCCTAAAGCAGTGATCGTTTGTGATGAGCCTTCACAACAAGAACTTAAAGTGAAGACAGTTAAGTACTTCTCTGAACTAGAAGCGGAAAACATCAAAGGTTTCTAATCCTTCGGATGACGACCAAAGATAAACGCTGAATAGACAAAACCCGTGACTGCTCACGGGTTTTTCGTTTCTAGATGACAGTGTGGCTAATAGGCTTGAATACCAAACTGGCGCAGGCGTTTCGGTAGCACTTCATCTAACCTATCTACCTCACTCGCTTCAACTTCAATTAAGTTGAAATTGTGATTTTTGTACACTGCACGAATCTTCTCTTGCTCCGATTCTGACATCTCGCCGGTGTCACTGCCCCAAAATTGCAAATAAACTTTGCCACTAGGCAGATAGAAATCACTGGTCACGTCTTGGGCAATTGGTAGTTGGCGTTCGTACGCATGCACTACGCCCGCTAGATATAACCAATTATCGATTAACAGTTCCCCTTTGGAGCGAACGTAATGCCCGTCTAAAGTGCGGTGTTTGGCTTCAAACTTTTGACGAAAGTTGGAAAGGGACTTATCCGTGGAATGAGACTCGGCATCTTGCCCCAAAAACTCAATCACTGACTGCTTAAGGCGCTTGTTACGCAACACTATGTCATGCCACACCACAAAGGTATGATTCGATTCCTTATCGACACGCAGGTGACCTCCAGCACGTATGCCCGCTTCGGTCAGGCTCCAACCTTCGTCAGATTTGCTAATCCAACCTAACTCGCTTAACAACTGGTTCATGCGTTTGGCATTGAGTTTGAGCTTCTCGCCCAGTTGGGTAGCGCTGTAGGTTTTGCCAGAGGACGTCGCAAGTTCTATGTGCAAATTGGTTGGCCAAACGATGAACGGCCCAAATTTAGGGTGATCGACATACTCACCACCGTACTTGGTGCCCTCTTCGGTCAAAATCCAATGGTCGTCTTTACGCACGATGTAACCCGCGCGTTTCAGATCAGCAAACAACAGCTTGGCTTCTATCTGGCGCATTTTTGCTAACGCCGATGTGGAAATTTTCTCTGACATAACGCGCTAACTCCTAAATATCGCGAATAAAGAACCCTAACTCTGACATTGCTACCCGTTAATCTTATCGTTCTATGAACAACATATGCATATTAACGCATTGATTTCATTGCTTGAAGTAAGAATAGGTTAGATTTTCTATCCACTGCAAAAAAGAGCCACTTGGTAGGGTTAACTTGGTAAATAAACGCAAAACGGTAACAATTTTCTAAAACAGAGACTTAAGGCCAATGATGACGCTGACGATTAATGCTCTCTATCAAGTAAAACTGACAATCTTCAATTCAGCTCACTTTTTCACCACCCCAAAATACAACTGAGCCCCTCTGGGCATTTGAAAATGCGCTAACTTCGCTTCGATGCAAGCTCAATATCAGCAAAACCATCAGACTCACTGAAAGAAAAACCATTTATAATTTATAAGGTTAGCTCTGTTTTAGTAACAAAAATCATTTGATGTACTGCTAATAAGTCGAATGTTAAATTGGTTTTGGTTAGTACATCCGGGTGTAATGTATGACTGCGCTCGATGTCGCTTAAGTGTCAAATCTCCAAGGATGGAGTCCCCATCAGGCACTTGAGTTCCACTTGATGTATGCTCTTATTTTTAATATCAAAAAGGACTCGTTAAGAGTCCTTTTTTTCGTTTAAACAACTATGTATCGCAGATAGCGCGCAAAACGCTTCAGACTACGAGCTATCATTGATGATTATTTGATGATGAGTCGAGCGTTAATCGGCTGAATCGGGCGATTATTTTTGCCCATGATATCCATAAACGCTTTCACTTGCGCTTCAGATACCGTTTCAACATCTTTCAAAACCAGCCAACGAACGCCTTCAGAACATGGTGGTGTGGTTAGCGAGCCATTGAATCGGTAGTAGCTGTGCTTAGAAGGAATGAGCGATTTGATACTCACAGGCTCAACGCTGGTTGTTTTGCCCTCTTCAAACTCTTGCTTTAACAACTTGCTCAGCGCTGGATTCTCATCCCCGAGCTTATAGAAAACGGCCACAACAGCGAGATTGCCATCTTTATCGGTATGAACAAAGTGTGCCTCAAGCGGG
This sequence comes from Vibrio rotiferianus, assembly GCF_002214395.1. Lineage (NCBI taxonomy): Bacteria > Pseudomonadati > Pseudomonadota > Gammaproteobacteria > Vibrionales > Vibrionaceae > Vibrio > Vibrio rotiferianus. Next base: position 926,336 of record NZ_CP018311.1, on the reverse strand, counting down.
TACTCTTTTCCGTCAACATGGTTTTCAGATGGTGTGTGGAAGTGGAATTGAGAAAGCGTGAATTTTTTACCGTCAACCAGAAGGGTATTATTGCCCTCAACATTGGCTTGCAGAGTATGGCCGTTATCAATGGCAGAAACGGCATTGCCTAGGTAGTTGATGTTTATCTCACCCATAATGCCCAACACGGTTGATTGAATATTTACCGGGCTTTGGTTCTTACCTTGTTGGCAATCTTCAGAGAATTTACCCCAAAATTCAGGCCCATTCTCACCTTCGTATCCCCAATGCGCAGCATGTGCTGTAGAGCTCAATAACAGGCCTATCGCTAACAGTGATTTCTTCATCTTATCCTCATTTTAATAAATTAAGAAAAATCAGATAATTAGTAAAACGTCAAAGTCATCACAGTGTCAGATAAATACAAACACACCCATAATCAACATTTATCAAAATGAATTAAGCAAATATTTAAATGGATTTAAAAGAAATACAATAGTGAGATTTGTATTTCATCATTAGACTAGACTATTTCAACATCAAGAAATTCGAACAAAATAAGTTGAAGAGATTTTCTTATGCACTAATAATCCAACCATAAAGCGACCATCGTCTAAAACCCCATCTCTTTATTAGAAGCATATCTCTATTAATAACAATTTACTTTTAGAGTCCAATGCTCAACAAAACCATCATTGAAAAAGACATACAATTATGAGTGAATATATTTACGTTTATGATGACAAAATATTGGATGAATACTTAGATAAACTGAATGCCAGTAAAAGTATTGTAAACAGATCGACGCTAAGATTACTTGCTAATGAGCTCAAGATTGAGCTTTCTGTCGGGCGACTGAAAACTATAGAATTCTATGACTATATAAAAAAACCAAAGAATCTAACTAGGTTATTAAAGTAACGACTATTTAGCTATACGCTCCAGGTGTTTAGATTCAAACTCAACATCCGCTATATATATTGAACTAAAACACTGGTCATATACTATAGCTTTGATCAAACGTTACTATTGTTTGATTTCACTTTTTGTTCCGTAGATTTAATCTACTTATTCTGCACAATGATCCTTCAGCAGCTTTAACTCTTTAAAGCTGCTTTTTTTTATTGTTTTCAGTGCATATCAGACATAGAAGCGACTGTGGATAAGCGCCATTGTTGATGCGTAATGTCTATGATGTATTTGCCACTATCTCTTTTCTAGCATGCCTTTGTCGACAATGAAGTCTATGATTTCCGGCAAGCCTTGCCCTTCTTTTAGGTTGGTAAATACATATGGCTTTTCAGGGCGCATTCGAGCGGTATCGGCTTCCATGACTTCTAGTGACGCACCAACATAAGGCGCAAGGTCTATTTTGTTGATAACAAGCAGATCAGAGCGTGTGATGCCCGGTCCGCCTTTGCGTGGGATCTTCTCTCCTTCCGACACATCAATCACATAGATCATTAAATCAGCCAACTCTGGACTAAACGTGGCACTAAGATTATCACCACCACTTTCGATAAATACCACATCTAGGTTTTTGTGCCGCGTAGAAAGCTCTTCCACCGCTGCTAGGTTCATTGAGGCGTCTTCCCTAATCGCGGTATGCGGGCAACCACCTGTCTCGACCCCAATAATACGGTCTGCATCTAAGGCTTCCGCTTGAGTCAAGATTTTTGCATCTTCTTGTGTGTAGATATCGTTGGTGACCACTGCAATTTGATACTGGTCTCGGATGGTTTTGCAGAGAACCTCCAGCAATGCCGTTTTACCAGAACCAACAGGTCCACCAACGCCAATTCGCAAAGGTTGTTTGTAGTCTTCTTGCATAAGAATTTTCCAAAATAATGGATAGGAGTAAATATTTGATGTGTTTTAACTAACGATGAATAAGCCGAAAGTTATTGAAAGACAAATGAGCAATAATCATCAATGAGTAATTGATGACTAGGTATATGGCGTATTAGAATTTTCAGTAAGGTACTAGGTTTTGAACAAGGTACTAAGTTTTGAATAGTTTGAGAGTGATTAGGCAAACTCATTGGCCAAGCTTTAGACTAACTAACCCGTAAATATTGATAACGAAGGATTGCAATTTTTATCATCAACAATAGCTACATGATTCGACTGGTAGGTTATGTCTCCTAACCACTCTCGACACAAAATATACAATAGAAACATCGCTATTCCATTCCGATATCAGCCCATAAACTTTAGATATAAACCTCAAAGCAAATCATCTAAACATTATGGTCCAATATCTATATCTACTGGTATTCAAGATTATTTAAGCACCTCTTCAGCATGAAGAATATCACCGCCAACTGGTCTCATAACAAAGAACTTATCAGCTGACTCTTAATCTTAATTTCGACTACTGATAGAAACACCATCATTACCCTTTACTTTCAATTACTTAATCAAAAAATCAATAGCACACATTTAGAAATTAGCTCAAATTACTAAGATAATGCACTTTCTTTGATGAATTTATGAAAAGTAGGAGTGAGTAGCGTTATACTGTGCATTGTACCGTCGCATGGATGCTTTTCTTTTAGCCCAACTTACTGCATGTAGTAAGCCCAATTATGAGATAAGCAATAGTGGAATATAGATATATTGAAATGTACAAGCCTGTGAAACTTGAGGAGTTTTACGTAGAGTATCACTACATTGTCAACATCGCCTTTGCGAAAGGGACGGTCTATATCAATGATCAGCAAATCACCATCGATGGCCCATCAACATTAATCATTCCGCAGTTTACTTGCCTGTCATGTCATTTGACTCAGAAGTCGTCATTCTCGCCCTTACAAATTCAGCTGTTAATCGTGACTGATGAGATGCTAGAAGGCTCGCTACTTCAACTTCCTCAAAAACGTAGCTTTATTAAAAACACTGTCGCCCATCAACTGCCAACACCAGTGGATGTGGACAATAACTTTCAGCTACTCAAAGAAGTGTATGACTCCTTAAGTAGAGATGCGTTAAAGATCATGTTCTTAGAGCAAACGCTTTACTTCATACTGCTCTCTCTTTGCGAATCGGGTATCGATGTTTTCAATGTCTTTCAGTTCAATTACGAAGAAAGTAAGCGAGAAGTGATCGCTAGAATGATCACGAAAGAACCACAAAGAAAGTGGCAAATACAGGATGTCGCCAAACAACTGTTTACTTCAACTTCTACATTGAGAAGACATTTACAAAAAGAAAATTTATCGTTTAGCCAGCTATTAGTCGACGTAAGAATGGGGCTCGCACTGAACATGTTAACGTTCACTTCCTATAACGTTTCACAGATCAGCAACCGATGCGGGTTTGGCAGTGCCGCTTACTTTTGTGATGCCTTTAAACGCAAGTACCACCTGACACCATCACAGTTCCGAATCCAGTCTAAAAAGACCAGTGATGCGTCTCTTGTATCAACAAGAAGTAACGAGGTGAGCTAGAGACTCTAAATTGAAGTCTAGGTGCAGGGCTTAGCAAGCAAACATTAAGATTTACGACCATTTAGTTCTGATTTTCACTTAAATAACCAATCCTTGAGTTTAGGTAACATTTTCTCTAACCATGCATGAGTATGGTATCTCGCTTTATGCAATAGAAAATTTCACTATATACCCGAGCCACCTCAAGGTGCTTGGGCATGGAAATTAGATTTAGGGAAATATTATGTCTAATTCGATCACCGTTACATCTGATGACTACAACAATATCTGTCGATTACTTGATAACATTCCGAATTTCACCGACGAGCTGCTTAAATTAGAAGAAGAAATTGACCGTGCTTTGATTGTCGAGCCACATGAGATTAGTAGCGATATTGTCACGATGAACTCTAAAGTGACGTTTAAATTCCTTGGTGAGGAAGAGCAGATTCAGAAAGTGCTCGTTTACCCAAACCAAGTGAAAGATAACTCTCACATCTCCATACTCGCTCCGATTGGCATGGCGCTTATTGGGCTATCTGTCGGTCAACGCATCGATTGGATACTGCCAAACGGCAACAAGAAGACCATTGAGATCTTGGATGTCGTTTTTCAACCAGAAAGAAATATAGAGTAGAGATAATCCAACGAGCAATTGAATCATTAGCCATCACTCCTTACCAGAGTGATGGCTTTGTATTTGATTACACTTGTGGCGGTGTGCCTTCTGCATTTGACAGAACACAATCCATTTGAACTTTTGCACCTAGCGCGATGTTAGATACGGCAATCACGGTTCTTGCTGGCAAATCGCCATCAAAGAAAGTGGCGTACACCTCGTTGATTGCATCAATATCAGTAATGTCAGTCACTTGAATATTGACCTTAACCGCATCATTCATCACGTGGCCAATACTCTCAACGATCGCTTTAATGTTATTCAAACATTGCTTAGCTTGCTCTTTTACCCCACCTTGAACCAGTTCATGGTTCAAGGCATCCATCGGTAGTTGCGCGGAAATATGGTTATAGTGAGAAAACGCCACAGTTTGTGTCGCAAGCGCATCAAGAGGAGCGTTCAGCGTGTTGTTTGCCTTAATCACAATGCCATGGCGATCTTCAACTTCTTGCGGCGGCGTGCCGTCACCATGAGAAATCACAGCATCAATTTGTACCGCTGCGCCCATTGGCAGCACAGATGCTTGAATAACTGAGCGCGCAGGCACGTAAGCTACCGCTCTTGCAATCGCAGAGTCGGGGAAGAAAGTACGATACACTTCGTTCACTGACTCGATATCAGCCAGATCTTGTAGGTAAACGGTCGTTTTTACGATGTCATCCAGCGGAACATCAATGCTCTCTAGGATGTTCTTGATGTTTTGCAGACATTGCTGAGTTTGTTCTTTTACACCACCTTCGACCAAGCTTCCTGTCGCGGTATCAATAGGCAACTGTGCTGAGATATTATTGTAGTGTGAGAATGCGACAGTCTGGGTAGAAAACGGACTCGTTGGTGCCAGTTCAGTATCACGCGACACCTTGATTAAATCACATGGCTTTTGTGGTGTGGTTCCCTCACCATTTGAAATAAGCGCATCCATTTGTAGCAACGCCCCTTCAAAAGGTACCGCCTCAATCGCCAAGACAGTGCGTGTTGGCAGAAGGTTCGTAAAGAAAGTCGCATACACCTTGTTCACTGCTTCTGCGTCATCAATATTGGTCAAGTAGACATTCACTTTAACCACATCATCCATTACGTGATCAATGCTCTCTACAATTCTTTTAATGTTCAAAAGACACTGTTTGGCTTGTTCCTGAATGCCACCTTCAACAAGTTGGTTGGTTTGAGGGTCAATAGGCAGCTGAGCAGAGATATTATTGTAATGAGAAAACGCAACACTTTGCGTTGAGTGACTATTCATTGGTGCACTATTTGTATTTCTCGAGCATTTTATAATGGTGCCAGTCATTTTAATGTTACCTTTAAATTAATGATAAGGACATTTAACTTACGTGAACATCATTTAGGCTAGAAAAGGGAGTCATTAGTTATATTTCATTCCAATTCAATATCGAATCATAATAGAATTAACCGCTTCTTTTATATCCATCTTTTAAACCATAGATAAATAGAGCAAGGATCAACAAAGAAGCGGTGACAATCAGAATAGTACCTAATATATCGACTTTATTTAAAGAGAAGGTAATCATCCCGGATAGAACCCCGACAAGGATGATTAAATCAATTAATATGCCTCTAAATATTTTCATACCTCTCCTTTCACAAACAATCCACATCGTAAGTAAAACTATAAGATTATGCTGATTATTTAGACGCACTTCATTACAACATGCGCGCATTATGTTTAATTTTTACGCGCAGTACTCTTTAACTATCTTCACCCTTCTATAATCTTTTACCTACTCACAACTTCACATCCCATATCATTAATAAAAAAGCCAAACTGAACAAGAAAAGACTTTGTTTTTATTTTATAAATTAAACAATTAAGTCATAATGTTTTGAAATAATAAAAAACATTTCATGCCTACTTGTCGTTATAAAGCCCAGTTTGATAAAGTCCTCTCGCTCATATGAGATAAGTAACCTATTTAAAAATAACTTTATTCCGCTCTTGCACAACTTAGCCCTATCCAATTTTGGTTAGGGCTTTTTTTGAGGTAGAAAATGAACTTAGAAAGGATTGACTATTCATCTATTGAGGACTTTGAGATTAGGTTAAAACCTTTCGATGCCACATACTGGAATAAGATATTAAGTTTTCTTGACTCTATTGATGATGTCACGTCCTTTTCTTTCGATTCAGAAGATAACGTCTTTGTTGAACTGGACTCTAGTTTGCTCTTCTATAACTGTGAAAATTCAAATAAGTATAAGTTTAATTTCGATAACGTTTTTATTTGTAAGTTCAAGTCTATCGCCAATGATGGATATAGCATCCGCTTATATTCCAATGGCATTAACTTTTTATCTCTCTAACTGATAATAAGCCAAAGAAATATGTACGAAAAAACAGACAAATTATGTCCAAATTGCTTTCGTTGGCTACTAAAAAACACAGCCAAAGCCGAGATATATTGCCCCGATACGATGTCATGCAGGGTAAAAGGGCCTTTGAGTATGCCTCCTCTAACCGTCACTAAAGCACAACTAAGAAGAACCTTAGTTAACGAGATTAGAAAAGACAAAAACTATCAAAATCTAACGGTCATCAAGCGAATAAATAAACTATTGGGTTTAACATGAAAAAAGATATTCTCTCAGGGCTAACCGTTGCATTGGCGTTAATTCCTGAAGCCGTCGCATTTGCTTTTGTGGCTGGCGTGGATCCGATGGCTGGCCTGTATGCAGCCTTCATTGTAGGGCTTGTCACCTCTATCATTGGTGGGCGTCCTGGTATGATTTCTGGTGCAACCGGAGCGATGGCAGTCGTCATGGTATCCCTTGTGGCGATTCACGGCGTCCAATATCTCTTTGCTGCGATTATGCTGGCAGGCATCATTCAGCTCACTGCGGGGTTATTCAAACTAGGGAAATTCATCCGAATTGTACCTCACCCGGTGATGATTGGTTTCGTAAACGGTCTGGCGATTGTTATCTTCCTAGCGCAGTTAGGTCAGTTTAAAGCGCCGGATATCAATGGCATACTGACTTGGCTACCACAAGATCAAATGCTGCTAATGATAAGCCTAGTTGCATTAACCATGGCAATCATTCACTTTCTACCAACGCTCACTACTGCTGTACCATCTTCTTTGGTCGCAATCGTCACCGTTACAGCACTTGTTGTAGGATTAGATCTCGAAACACGCACAGTCATCGATTTCCTGCGCACCATGTCTGTTGACGAAACCGCTACACTAGCAGGCTCACTACCTAGCTTCTCCATTCCAGCGGTACCATTTACGGTAGAAACACTGCAAATCATTTTGCCTTACGCTGTCATCCTTGCCGCAATTGGTCTGATCGAATCACTACTCACACTGACAATACTGGATGAAATAACAAGCACACGTGGTCAACCTAATCGCGAGTGTATCGGGCAAGGCATCGCGAACTTAACCTGTTCAGTGTTTGGAGCAATGGGTGGTTGCGCAATGATTGGTCAGTCCATGATCAACGTAAATTCAGGTGGACGCGGGCGTCTATCGGGCATCGTTGCCGCTATCTCGCTCTTGCTGTTCATCCTATTCGCTTCTTCACTGATTGAGATGATTCCTCTCGCAGCCCTTGTTGGTGTGATGTTCATGGTGGTGATTAGTACATTTGAATGGGCGACATTCAAGCTGGCACGTCGAGTACCTAAACAAGATTTCTTCGTTATTGTGTTAGTTACCGTGGTAACCGTGTTGACGGATCTTGCTGTTGCAGTAGCGGTAGGCGTTATTACCTCGGCATTAATGTTCGCATGGGAACACGCGAAGTATATTTACGCAGAGACAAGTACCAAAGAAGAAGGCATAAAAGAGTACAAAGTCTATGGGCCGATCTTCTTCGGTTCTGCGGCAAACTTCCTAGAGCTATTCAACGTACATGACGATCCGCAAGACGTAGTTGTCGACTTTGCCAACACTCGAGTGACTGACCATTCCGCCATTGCCGCCATCGTGACTTTGACTGAGCGCTATCAGGCTCAAAACAAGCAGATTCACTTAAAGCATTTAAGCCCTAGTTGCCGTCAACGCTTGGATAAAGCGAGTAATCTAAACCAAACCAATATAAATGAGTCACCAAACTATACGCTTGTGGTTGAAACGCTGAATCGCCAAGCCTAAGGCTTCCAATACTGATGAACACGACCACCACCGAGTATGCACATGCTCGGTGGTGCTACTTTATTTAAGCCCTAACAACGTAGAAAACAAAAGGACAAACAACAGATGAAAACTGTTATTCATGAAACCCTACTACGCTTATCTTCAGCCCCAAAAGAGTCTCATGTTCTAATTAGGCAGGAGCTCTACAACACTCTAAAACTGCCATTCGAGAAGCAGTTAGCGTTATATACCCATGTTCTTGGTCCGGTAAGTTCCGGTCAGCTGTCCAGCAACCAGAGCTTAACCAGAGCGGTAGGCGATGCGGAAAGAATCATCCTAAGCAACAAATAATCGACGGCGAGTAGTAGCTTTCTCACACCTCCCTTAACCAAAAAAGTCGGCCTCACCACTTTAAACGGTGAGGCCGACTGTTATGTTGCAGAGTTAACTCCAAGCCCTTGGAATTCTATCTCGCCTTATTTCTTTCTAAGTACGAAAAACAGAATAAACATAGAGCCAATTGCTGAAGTCATCAGACCTATGGGTAACTCCTGACCAGGGATCAGTACTCGGCTCATCAAGTCACTGGCTGAGAGCAGCATCGCGCCAATAAAAGCACATAAAGGCAATAGATAACGATGACTTGGTCCGGAAAATGGTTTCGCGAGATGCGGCACGATAAGTCCAACAAAGCCAATCACGCCACTTAAAGAGACAAAGATGGCTGTAGAGAGTGCCGATAAAATAAACACGGTCACGCGGAGGAATTTGACGCTTACACCCAGTGAGTTACTGGTGTCCTCGTCCACCAACATAGCATCAAGCGAACGCCAGCGCAGCATGGTAAACAGTGCAAGCACAATAACCCCAACAGAGGCAAACGGTAGATTCTCCCATTTTGCCAGCCCTAATCCCCCCATCGACCAAAAGAGAATATTGCTCGCCGAACGTTGATCGCCGGTATAAATCAAGTACCCAGTAATGGCACTAAACAGGAACGAAACCGCCAACCCAGATAAGATCAGACGCTCAACCCCTTGAGACTTTTGCAAAAAGAACACCAGGATGACCGAAGCTGCCGATAAGGTTGCCCCAGCAAATGCTGCCACCGGTAAAGACCATTGACCTAACGCTAAATCGAAATGGCTGATAACCGCAACAACGCCAGCCGATGCACCCGCGGAAAGCCCGAACAAAAATGGATCAGCCAAGTCGTTCTTGGTCACGGTCTGCAATAGCGCCCCCACCATGGCAAGCCCAGCACCAACTAAAATCGCGAGCAGAAATCTAGGAATTCGAATCTCCCTCAAAATAACGTTGGTCATTGCAGGTAGCGAGGCGTGGTCAAAGGTAAAAAACTGATAAACAGCGGAAAAGGGGATGTTTATTGTTCCGTAAGAGAGCGAAAGGAACAGTATGACCGATAGCAGCATCAGGCTTGCCACGATAGCAAGCCAAAACTTTACATTCGAATTACTCATGAATCACGATACCAGCCTCGGGATGGAGCTTGGCTGCAATCTTCTTGATGGCAACTACATTGTTGGGACCTGGCGTCAGCTCGCTGTACTTCAGCCGCAAAAATTGACCATTTTTCACCGCATTCGTTTGGCGCATTAGAGGGTTGTCACTCAGGGCTTTTATCGAGCTGTTGATCGCTGCATCATCTGATCTGCCATAATCCACCAAAATGATCATATCGGGATTATGAATGGCAACTTTTTCCCATGGCGCGGTGCCCCAACTAAAACTCTCACTGCCCATCACGTTGACGCCACCAGCCGCTTTGATCAGCGCATGAGGCATGGCAAAGCGCCCACTGGTAAAGGGCTGATCAATACCTGAATCGTAAAGGAACACCTTCTTGGTTGGATAAGCTGCTACCTTTGCCTCTATTTCGTTGAGGTCTTTTTTCCAATTCTCGACTAAGCTCTGTGCTTTATCACTCTTATCAAAGACTTTGCCCAGCTTAAGGACATCGCCGTAAAGTAGATCCATGGAGGCTTCTTGCTTCTTCTTGGTAATGTGAGCGCAGCTTTCGCTGAGCACCAGCGTCTTTACTCCAAAGTGAGCCAAGTTTTGTGGCGTCAGATCCGAGCCAAATTTAAGACCATAGTTCCAACCAGCAAACAGGAAGTCCGGATTCTTTTCTAGTAAAGGTTCTAGCGTTAAGTAACGCCCAGAGATTTCGGGAATATCGCCTAAGTCTGCCTTGAATTGATCGGATACTTGATACCAGCCTGTAATACCATTTACCGCCACCATGTTAGGTTGCAGCCCCAATGCGAACGCCATTTCCGTCATATTGAGGTCTTGGAATACCGCCCGTCTTGGTGCTTGTTCAAACGTCAACATCTCCCCACAGCTTTCAACACTGACTGGGTAATGTGATTCCGTCGGTGCATTGGTGTTTGCGTAAACAGAGACAGATAAAAACAATGGCATCAAGCATATTTTTTTCACGGTAACTCCTTAATCTATTTCAAAAAAACGGATCGCTTTTCCTGTTGTAGGATGTAAGAAATGAAGGGTATTCAAATCAAAAGTATCTTTTATCCAGTGAGCGTTGAGCGTGTTTTCGACCGTATCGCACACCTGCATTTTGCCTCGATTAATGATCATCACTTGGTCGGCAAAGTATTCGGCAAGGTTTAAATCATGTAACACGGCAATCGTTGTAATCTGCTTATCCTTAACGATTTTGAGGAGCTCTATTCTCGCTTTAGGGTCTAAGTGATTCGTTGGCTCATCTAAAAGCAGCAACTTGGGCTCTTGCACCAACACTCGCGCTAAGTTGACGCGCTGAAACTCTCCACCAGAAAGCTGTCCAACTTTTTGCTCTCTTAACGTCTCCAGTCCAAGCTCATCGATCACGCGGGTAATGCATTCGTTGTCGTATTGGCGTGTGGAATAGTGAAAATGAGGAAATCGCCCCAGTGAAATATAATCAAGCACTCTCATTTGTGGGTCGACGGTATTATTCTGCCCCATAAATGCAATATATCTTGATCGCATTTTATGGTTATAACTCGAAAGTGGTTTACCAAGAAAACTCAATTCACCAGAGAATATATTCACCGTTCCCATAATGGTGCGAATAAAGGTCGATTTTCCGCACCCATTAGGACCAACAACCGCTAAGAACTCTTTCTCTTTTAGACTAAAGCTAATATCCCTAACTAACTCCGTTTTAATGCCCAGTGACAATCCCTTAATGGTTAACACTTCTTTCACATTAATAAGCCTTGCTAGTTAATATTTAGCCATTATCAAATAAAAAAAACCTTAGTCAATAAAAACAGAAAATAAAAAATATGTTTTTAATTATGATTTAGAAATATATTCATTTTACTTAGAAATAGAGCCCTATCCTTTATTCATGTGAAACGAATAGCAAAGTTAATTGAAAAACTACTATATCAAATAGCTAAATTTCCAATCGTGATAATAGATATGAAGTATAGAAAAGTAATTGACTGTAAAACGATAACACTCAGGGAGTTTTATGTGGAACATCATTACATAATATATCTCTCTGAAGCCAAAGGACTGGTGTCCATCAATGACAGTAAGATCGCCATTACCTCTCCAACTATCTTGATGATTCCTCAATACAGCCGAGTTTGGTGTGACTTACGCAGCGAGAGCCCATCACAGTGCATTGAGGTTCAAATACTGACTGTATCCAACCATACGATCGACTCTCTGATTGCTAAAGTTCCACAGAGGGCATTTGGTGCCAATAATATCTCTTACGCTATCAGTGACAACTTCGAGATAAAAGACAGATTCAAAATACTAAAAGAGGGGCATGACACCTTAAGCAACCACGCATTAAAGACGTTACTGGTTGAAGAGTCTCTATTTTTTATATTCTTAACAATGAGTTACTACGAAATGGATATTATTCGAATGTTCAAGTCCGATCATTACCAATCAAAGCGAGAAGTCATCACTCGGATGATAAGCCAAGATCCGACTCATAAGTGGCAAATTGAAGAAGTCGCCAGCAAGCTGTTCATCTCCTCTTCTACGCTAAGAAGACACTTGAATAAAGAAGACGTCTCTTTCAGCCAATTGCTGTTAGACGTAAGAATGGGGATCGCACTCAATATGCTGACGTTCACTTCCTACAATGTCAGTGAGATCAGCCATCGTTGTGGCTTTGGTAGTTCGGCTTACTTCTGTGATGCATTCAAACGAAAGTACAGTTTAACACCCTCAAAATTCAGGCAATACTCTAGAGAAAACAACGGTTCATCACTGCTGACACTCAAGTACTGATCACTCCCTCAAAGTCAAACAAACACAATCGAAACTCATAATCCACAAAACCTAAAAAAGCCCAATATTGGTATTAATATTGGGCTTTATATTTTGTCTATAAGAACTGAAGCTTAGCCTTCCACTTTAGCTGGCTCGCCTTTGAACTTGTTTAGCACGGCAGTATGCAGACCATTCTGATACGCCACCGCAACGAGTACAATCACCACACCGATTGACTGCAATAGCGTCACCGACTCACCACTTGTAAATGGTGCAACAAGAACGGTAGTAATTGGGCTTAATAGCAATAGACCAGCAACAACGGTTGGGTCCAAGTTTACCGAACCAATTTGTACAAATACCCAAGCAACCGCATGACCAACAACACCTAAGATTACAATCCAGATCCAGTTGCTCATATTAATCGCATCACCTGCAATAGAACCATCGGCTGCAGTTAGTGGCAGTTTACCGTCGACAAGAACACCCGTGGTAATGTTGAAACCGTGTGTCGTCGCCATAACAATCGCTGCAGGGATAAGCTGAGCAAGGAATACCCACATTAGCGGCTGGAAGTAGCGACCTGCGTTGAGTGTGCCCGACTTACGGCTAGTGTAGAGGTATAGCGCGTAACAAATACCCGATTTAATACCTAATATCGTACCCACTAGCGCAATAGGGTAGCCCCACATGGTGCTTGGACCTTCAGATGGGCCACCTTCTAGCACACCACCCGCTAGTACAATACCGAACAACATAATCGGAACAAGGAACCAGAAGCTTTTCTCTGGCTTAAATTTATCAAACGTCATGGCAAGCAATGGCATGATGATAATTTGTAGGTTAAGCAGGATAGATGAGATGCCCGCACCAATAAAGAAGATCGCAAAGTTCCAAGAGGTCATATCAAGACCAAGGAAAATACCGGCAACAATAGCGAGAGCAAAACCAGATTTATTAATTAAGCCTTTCTTTTTAATTTCGGCAACGGCAAATGGAATCAAAACCAAGAAGCCGACAAGACAACGTAAGAATGCGTTGGTTGCAGGTTCAAAGTTTGCTTCTTTTACCATGATTGCAGAAAACGCCAAGGCGAAAATACCAATCATAATAAACATATAAGCAAGTGGTTTGCTCATTTTCTTCTCTGGTCCAGATGTGGACGCGGTTCTAACTTCAGACATAAATAGCCCCAGAATGTAAATAAAAGTAATATTGGATTTTTTAGTCAACGCATATTGTTATTTAGCAAAATAAAAATATGCGTTAATAAGCCATACCAGCACTCAATGACTGGTATGACTTAATTAATACAGAGTTAAAAATTTGCGTAGGGAGACGCTAGAGTAAATATCGTTTTTATATTAAAAGTAGATTGATGCTATCTACGGTCAGGTAGCATGCCTTCTTTCAAAATAAAGCTAATGATTTCTTCTAAACCAACACCGTCATGTAAGTTCGCGAAAATAAATGGACGATCGCCACGCATCTTCTTCGCATCACGGTCCATAATATCGAGAGACGCGTGTACATATTCAGCAATGTCGATTTTATTAATGATCAATAGATCTGACTTAGTGATACCCGGACCGCCTTTACGTGGGATCTTGTCACCTGCAGACACATCAATAACGTAAATCGTTAGGTCAGACAGCTCTGGGCTGAATGTCGCAGCTAGGTTATCACCGCCAGATTCGATCATCACGAGCTCAAGATCTGGATGACGCGATTGTAAGTCGTTCACCGCAGCGAGGTTCATCGAAGCATCTTCACGGATAGCAGTATGTGGACAGCCCCCCGTTTCTACACCAAGAATACGATCTGATGGCAGCGCGTCATGCTTTAGCAAGAAGTCCGCATCTTCACGGGTGTAAATATCGTTCGTTACAACCGCGATGTTGTAATGATCTTTAAGTGCTTTACACAATTTACGTAGCAGCGCTGTTTTACCAGAACCAACAGGACCGCCTACACCAACACGTAAACACTGTGTCATATTAATTTTCCTTTTGTTCTTTAAAGCAAATTAGCTTCGAAATAGTCTTGAATATTGCGTTTCATGTTTTGCACTGCCTAGCGCTAAGCCAGGAAGCGTTGGACCTAGCTCCCAATCCTCTAAACTGAGGGCTGCTTCAACCGCTTCAACAAGCTTAGGTTGCAGTCGAATACACAGACGCTGTGCTGCGGTATGCCCCAGCGGTAGTGCTTTACATGCCACTGCCAATTGGTTTTCTAACCATCCCCATGCAAAGCCAAGCAGGCTTTGTCGAACAGGAATATGGTTAAGCTGTGCCACCCACGCAAACATGGTCACGTATCCAGGTTCTTGAAGCTGTTTTGCACCCTCAACATGCAGTTGAGGGTGCATTTCAAGATTGGTCAGTAAGTCTATTAATGCTTGACCAAGACGGATGTCTTCTTCACATAACTCAGACGTTTCACGATTCGCTAACAGCCAATCGTTCCAAAACGTTACTTCTTGGCAATCACGATTCGCCCACGAGTAATACAAGCGCGCTAACACAGGCAATTCACAACGCGATAAACCGTCATCAAGCACGCCTTCCAGCCATGCACCAAGCTCTTCTTCGTTTTTCACCCAACCAAGCTCAAAAGCGCTTTCTAGCCCTTGCGACCAAGCAAACGCACCAATAGGAAGCGCTGGGCTAATAAATTGCATCAAACCAAGTAATGCTAGATCACCGACTTCACGATCAGAAGTATTAGTGTTCATGCTGATGCCCGTGGTGATGGTGACCATGAGAGTGACCATGAGATTGCTCACGACCAACATGCGCGTATGCACCCGATTCTGGGTCAAAAGGCGCTTGATGATGCGTCAATGTTGCACCAAGCAGCAGTGCCAATTCTTCAAGCACATGGTCCGGCGTCATTCGTACCCAGCAACGTCCGTCTTCATCCTGACCAACCGCGAGCAACGTGTGGCGGTTGCCTAAGTGATAACAAAGACGAGCGAGAGGAAGCGTACCGTTGATGTAAGCCGTCGTGACGGGTTCGTTCGCAGCATGGACACGAATCACTTCACCCGTTTTCGCTTCTAGCAGGTCGCCATCACGTAATACTGGTCCACGATCGAGAAACAAACCGACATCATGTCCCTTTTCCGTCACTCCTTTTAGGCGTCCTCGGATACGCAGCTCATAAGGAAGAATAAGACTATCGAATACCTCACATTCCGTATTGGCATCTAATCGTTTTGTTAGTTCAAGCATTGCAAGCCCTTACTGTTAATTAGAACAAATGGTAGCGTTGAGCCAACGGAACTTCTGTTGCTGGTTCACACGTCAATAGAACGCCGTCTGCACTTACTTCATAAGTTTGTGGATCTACGGTCAATTCAGGACACACGTCGTTGTGCTTCATGTCTTGTTTGGTCTTGTTACGAACGTCTTTACACGCAACAAGCGGACTGTTCAGACCCAGTTTTTCTTCTAGACCTGTGTTCATCGCAGCTTGGCTAACAAACGTCATGCGCGTCGCTGATACTGCACGACCTAATGAGCCAAACATGTTGCGGTAGTGAACTGGCTGAGGCGTTGAGATCGCCGCGTTTGGATCGCCCATCGCAGCGCCTGCGATCATGCCACCTTTCAAGATGATGGATGGCTTAACGCCGAAGAATGCTGGTTTCCAAAGCACCAAGTCAGCGAATTTACCTACTTCAATCGAGCCCACTTCGTGTGCGATACCGTGAGTGATGGCTGGGTTAATGGTGTATTTCGCGATGTAGCGCTTCGCACGGAAGTTATCTGCGCCAAGATCTTGGTCTTCAGGAAGTAGACCGCGCTGGACTCGCATCTTGTTTGCTGTCTGCCAAGTACGACATACCACTTCACCCACACGTCCCATTGCTTGTGAATCTGATGACATCATCGAGATCACGCCCATATCGTGAAGAATGTCTTCTGCGGCAATACTTTCGCGACGAATACGAGAGTCTGCAAACGCAACGTCTTCAGGGATGTTTGGATCTAGGTGGTGGCACTCCATCAACATATCCAAGTGCTCATCAACGGTATTGATGGTGTACGGACGCGTTGGGTTTGTTGAAGACGGCAGTACATTTGGCAGTGCACACGCTGCAATGATGTCTGGAGCGTGACCACCGCCCGCACCTTCCGTATGGTAGGTATGGATACAACGATCTTTAAATGCAGCCAGCGTATCTTGTAGGAAACCTGATTCGTTCAAGCTATCTGAGTGAAGCGCAACCTGAACATCGTAGCGATCTGCAACATTCAAGGCGTTGTGAATACATGCAGCAGTCGCACCAAAGTCTTCGTGAATCTTCAGGCTCATCGCGCCTGCTTTTACTTGCAGCTCAAGCGCTTCAGGCGTACTTGCACTGCCTTTACCCAGTAGACCGATGTTCATTGGTAGATCATCGACCGCTTGCATCATCTTACCGATGTGCCAAGGACCCGATGTGCTGGTTGTCGCTAGACTGCCCGTTGCAGGACCCGTACCGCCACCAATCATGGTCGTTACACCGCTCATCAGCGCTTCATCAATCTGTTGCGGACAGATAAAGTGGATGTGTGTATCGATACCACCTGCGGTTAGAATTTGGTTCTCACCTGCGATGATTTCAGTACCCGGACCAATGATGATATCAACGTTAGGCTGTACATCTGGGTTGCCTGCTTTACCAATGGCTGCGATACGACCTTGCTTAAGACCAACGTCAGCTTTAACGATGCCCCAGTAATCCATGATGATAACGTTAGTAATAACCGTATCCATCACTGCGTCATCACAACGCTGGCTCTGACCCATACCGTCGCGAATAACTTTACCGCCACCAAATACGACTTCTTCACCGTAGTGCGTGTGGTCTTTTTCAATCTCAATCCATAGCTCTGTATCACCCAGACGGACTTTGTCGCCCGTTGTAGGACCGTACATGTCTACATACGCTTGTCTAGAAATCTTCATTACTGTTACCTTTACTTAGAATTGTTATCTAGTGAGCCCATCACGTCGCCACGGAAACCGTAGACTTGACGTAAGCCAGCGAACGGAATCAGCTCCACTTCGCGGGTTTGACCTGGTTCGAATCGGATTGACATGCCAGCGGCGATCGCTAGGCGGTGACCGTAAGCAAGCTCTCGGTCAAAAGATAAAGCGCGATTCGCTTCAGCAAAGTGGTAGTGCGAGCCAACCTGAACAGGGCGGTCACCCGTATTAGAAACTTTCACTGGGATCGTTGTGCGGTCAGTACACAGCTCAATGTCATCCGCTTTTAGTTGGTATTCACCTGCAAACATGGAGGTCTCCTTAAATAATCGGGTTATGCACAGTCACTAGCTTTGTGCCGTCAGGGAAAGTTGCTTCTACTTGTACTGTTTCAATCATTTCAGCAATGCCAGGCTGAACATCGGCACGAGTTAAGATTTCACGACCTGCACTCATCATTTCTGCAACGGTGCGCCCTTCACGTGCACCTTCCATGATTGCGCAGCTGATCAGCGCAACAGATTCTGGGTAATTCAGCTTGATGCCTTTTTCTTTGCGTCTTTCAGCAAGCAGACCTGCAGTGAACAAAAGTAATTTGTCTTTATCTCTAGGTGTTAATTCCATCGTTTACTCCGTTTCATGATTTTCAATATAAAATCGCGTTATTAGGTGTTTAATAAGGCGTTATAATTCGATTTTGATTAAGTTAGCCAGATTCTTGGTATCACCGGTTCCATGCCAATGAGCAGCGGACGCAATACTTCTCTCGCTTGTTGGAATAAGTCCCAAACTTCGTTTCTTTCGGTACCGAGATAACGAATGACCAACACGCCACGTCGCTCACTCACCGCCCAGCGATCGGACGCTGGCATGTGCTCTCGAAGTGCCAAAATCGCTTGTTTTGGATCGTCTAGACCCACCGCCCACATATTGGCGTGAACCGTTGAACCACCTTGCCCCCACTTACCGGTAAAACGCGGATGAGTCGGGTCGACCGTTTGTCTTTCAAGCCACAGCGGTTTGCCATTTTGGTAGAGGTTAAATTGTTGAGTGATGCATCCACTGTTGAATGGCAACTCGCTGGCAGGTCGCCCAAGAACGGTAATTTCCCAGCCAAGACACTTGGCATTTGTACCCAAGTTGATCGTGCAGGTTTGGTCACCAATAGAACCATCAAAAGCAATCGACTCTTGAGGAAGCCACTCTAAAATGGCGTTATCCTCAACATCCAAGTTGGTGTGTTGTTTCCACGGCACCAAGTTGCGGTCGGCTTTGTACAGCTTGTTTGCGGCGGGGGTTGTCACTAAAGCGTGAGCGTCACTTTGGACACCGATGTTGAAGTTCAGCTCGTCACCACTCACCAGGCCACCAGGCGGGTGCAGAATGTAGACATGGCAACAGCCGTCTTTACCCTCAGGATAGAAAGGTCTTTGGACAATCAGAGGTCCAAAGTGTCGTAGGGTATTTAATCGCGTGACACTGGAATTGCCTTCGGCATGCGCACCAAATTTTAATGTCAAAGACGCTAACCACTGACGATTGAGACCAAAACCTTGTTCAACACGAGGTGTATTGGTTTTGTCAGTCGTTGTCGTTTGGAAATCTGTCATATGAACATACCTTTCTACCTACCTTTAAATAAAAAATTAGGATTAAAATGCTTATTACTGTTTCACTGGTAACGAGTGAAATAGGTCAAACTTCAACGAATAACGCTGAATAGGAATAGAAATCATGAGTAATAAATAGCGCCTAGTGAAAAAAGAGATACTTAATAATTCTCATCTTTAATTTCACCCATAGCGTCACTATTAATAAACTTACACAATTACATGGATTTCTATATCGATGCTGTAACGAATGGACACAATATACAGGAATCAAGCGGAGTCTAAATTAGACATTTTGCCCAAAAGATTACAATATAAATGTCAGCACCACTTCGTTATTAATGGAATGTTTAAAACTATTTCTGCATTACTAAATAAAAAATATAAACAGTGAATTTACTCACAATTTCTATCATTGCTAAACGATGAGATAAGAGTGAATTACCGGAAACCGACAAACTTAAACAATGGATTTTCTGAAGCGGCTTCTGAACTGTTGAGGGGTGGTCTGCATATTTTTTTTAAACACAGTGCAGAAATAGGCAGAGCTCTTAAATCCACTCAGGTTGCTTATCTTCAATATGCTGAAGTTACTGAACTTCAGATACCGAATCGCGACATTGAGCCTAACCTCGTTGAGGATGCAAGAGAAAGACTTCTGATCTGCTGATAACCCTCTCCTCAAGGTAGAGATGCTGGTCGCCATAGACAGAGCCGCCGCCTCAAGCGTCCAATGCTTCCTCGGTTCACGCATAAGCAGATTGGATAATCTCTCAGAAACCGACAGATCAGTTTTCATGTTTAAGACAATATTGATGTCTTTGTTTTCCAGATGTAGGTGAATCAGAAGTTCAACCACACTCTGTCTAAGCAGTGCTTTGTTCAACCGCCCCATACAACGGTGCCCATCAACGACCCGATTCATTAAAAAAACATCACAAAAATCTTTGTTATGAGCTTTTAAGAAATTTCCGCCATCACTTGAACGACACAATTTTCTATTTCTCTTATCAAAGATAAACTTGTTTAACTCATAAAGTTCTTGCTTAATAAATCCAATATCAAAATCATTTAAGCTAATGAAATCTAATTCAGACTGATCAGTTAATTTTGATATATTAACGTGAACAAAAGAGTTTTTTGGAATGATAATTAAGCTATTGTTAAACTCCTGAACGGGAGAACCATTAATATTAATCTCTCCTTGATAACCTGAGACTCTGGCAAATATCGTCTTTTTAGTTCTGTAATTGTGTAGCCTAAAATTGCTGGCATTAATATTATGAAAAAACATTGCTATCAAATAATTAACATCTATATACTGTCAAGCATACTAGCAAGATAGTCGATTCTTTGTGCGACATGTATAGATAATCAATCCATAAATGAAGTTATATGACTTCAAATCTAAATCACTCCCCTACCCTTGTAGAAAACTGGTCGCAGTGCCATCGTGAAGATGGCGTGATTTGATAGGAAAAGATCACCGTTCCGCTAAAAGCAAGAAACTCAACTAGCATAAGTGGTACTTCTTGATGTTAGCCTCAGTTAGGCTTTTGACCACCCCTTCTTCTTCAAGCAGAGTGAGCGCTTTTTCAATAGGCAGTCTTAACAACCCTAGCTTTATCATTAACGTATCGACCGATACTGAAACGTCGCCGATGGAAGACAAGCACTGAACAATGCAATTTCTGGTCTTACGCTTTGACTCGTAGTTGCTGATAAACCGCCTTTTGACGGCGACCTTCTCTTGCTTGCTCTTACATTGATTACCCAAATCCATACGAAACCAATTTAAGTCTTCCCATAACACGTTATATGGGTCGCCCAAGTTATCAATGACAACAAACTGATCATCCGTTGAGTTGATCACGGTGTAATCCACGCCCTCCGATATTCTTGTCTCGCTCGGTGTTTTAATACTCGAGTAAAAGCGAATGGTGTCACCAAGCAAGCTATCACTCTCTTTCTCCAACTTACCCGTAGCGACAGCCAAACCAACATCAATCAACTTATAGAATTCACGCACGATTTTGTGTTTTGGCTGATAGGCACAGTCCAAGTTCAGCTCGCAGGTTGCACAGTGATAATGACATTTACATTGGATGTAGGATTGGTTGTCACCATCATAGACCCAGTTATTGCGATAATTAATGTAATACATACTGCCCAGAGCCATGTGGGTCACATTCACCTTGTTACTTTTTACCAACCGACTCATGGTGGTAACGAGCATCTCTTGGTCATAAACACCCTTGATATAGAGGTTTTGAGAGAGCTCTTTTAGGTTCACCTTTTGCTCAGAGTTAAATAAATAACCAATGATTTGGTTCTCTAAAGCATCAAGGGTGTCGTTTTCTTTTTCCTCGAATTCTTTTTTGAATTTTCGGACTAATATTTTCAGTTTATCTTTCGCCAAACGTATCACTTGAGCCTTGGAGATATCATGTGTTGGTTCTAACAAGGAATAGAGCTCAAACCCCGCGCCTTCAAACTGTAGGGTGCGACATAAACCTTGCCTTAACATTCTAATTTCTTTCTTTTTTCTCCCATCCACAGCATGAACACGCAAGATAAAGTGATTAATCTCTTTCGCAAAAAATACCAATTTCATAATCGTCATTTAAAAATAAAAACCTGAGGAGCTCACCATTTCAAGTGAGCGTTAAAAAAATCAGCAAGGTTAAATACGCCAGAAACAAGGAGACAAAACGACCACGATGGTGAGGATCTCTAAGCGTCCCATCAGCATTCCGAGGCTCAAAATCCACTTCGCTGCGTCTGGCAGTGTCGAGAAATTACCAGTAGGGCCAATAATGGAACCAAGACCAGGACCAACATTCGCCACCGAAGTAATGGCACCGGACAAGCTAGTGACAGGGTCTAAGCCAATGATTGCCAATAGCATTGCGATAAAAATAATCGTTAATGCATAAACAAAAGCGAATGCCGTTACACCTTGCACAATACTGTCTGACAAGCGCGCTTTGTTGTAACGCAAGGTAAAGACGCCAGAAGGGTGTACCAACTGAAAAACCTGCTTTTTAAGGAGTGAGGTCGCTATCTGAATTCGGAAGATTTTGAAGCCCCCTGACGTTGAACCAGAGCACGCGCCCATCAACAGAACGAAGCAAAACAAAATGGTTGGTAAACTACCCCAACTGGAGAAATCGTCTAATGCAAAACCCGTGGTGGTCATCACTGTAACGATATTAAAGGTCGCAATACGAATCGCGTCGATAAACGGATAATCGAGCTTCAATGCCAACCAGCAAGCAACAACCAAGCTCAACGCAACGACCAACTTAAAATAAGCTCTGATTTGAGCGTCTTTCACTAAACAAGAGAGACTCTTTTGGTTGATTGCTGCCACAAACTGAATGAATGGCATACCACCCGCAAACATAAAGATGATCGCCACCCAATGAGCCATTGGCGAGAAGCCGTTCATGGAGGCATCGGTCGTTGAGTACCCTCCGGTAGAGACGGTGGTCAGTGCGTGGTTGATTGCATCAAATACAGTCATGCCAGATAGCAAGTAGCTCATCACACAAAGAAAAGTAAGCTGCAGATAAACCGATAGAATACTCTTGGCAACACTCTTCATTCGAGGCGCACTTTTTGTAGACCAATCAGAGGATTCGGTTTGGAAAAGTCGCATTCCACCAACATTGATCATAGGCAGGATGGCGATAGCCATCACGATGAACCCTACGCCACCAAACCACTGAAGCAGCGAACGCCAAAGCAATATGCTGGGTGCCATGTTATCAAGACCAGCAAGAACCGTAGACCCAGTTGTGGTGATACCAGACATGGTTTCAAAATAAGCATTGGTGAAGCTAATTTCATTGATGAATACAAAGGGAAGTGACGCAAACGCGCTGCCTAGAACCCAGACTAGCGTGGTGATCAAAAACGCATCTTTTACCTTGAGAGCGAGTGACGTTTTTCCGCCAATCGCCACGCACACTAATCCCCCTACATGGGTAACGATTGCTGATAAACCAAAATCTAACGCCCCTTGAGTCCCTGTCACTACAGCCATCAAAAAAGGGATATACATAAATAATGCGAGTTTAGATAACAGGAATCCCAAAACGAGAAACACTGGTTTATAGCTAATCATTAAAAATCAGTTCATTTATTCTTACCAATAACTTTATTATTTATTCAATTTTCTCAATTAAATTCAATTGATATATAAGGTTTAGTCAATGACAGATACAATATGAACAAAAATATAAATCATGCCATTTATTAGCAAGAAACATCAAAACACAATAGGCAGATAGCGCAATGACTTATTCCTATACTTTCGTTACATTGATATAAACAACTGATAAAAAAACATCTAAATTAATATTTATAACTTTATGTTTCTTCCTAAAAAGATCCCTCTATTACCTAGTTATTCGATGTCGAGTAACTGCTATATAAACGCAGACTTTTCATCCCCCTTGAGCAATTGCAGTGAAAAGATTCAAATTACATCATGTTTAACAACGGTTTATATCAAACTATACAAAACCACCACTGATTTATATCTCTCGACGTTTTGTTTGCCAATAAGCTCCATCATGAGCAATGGACTCATCAATTCACTCGACATTCTGCTTAAGAAAAATGACGATACTCTATCTTCCATGGATAAAGATTTACTAACCCATGCCATCTACTTTTTTAGGTCTCAGTTCTCAAACTAACGTTGAGCTACCATATAAGCATCGCCATTAGACATTGTTTTCTTTGGAGTTTTTTCTGAATTCCTGAGGCGTTACACCATACTTCTTCTTAAAGATCGTACAAAAGTACGCCGAGCTATTGAAACCACTGAGTTCACTGATTTTTAAAACATTGTATGACGTGAATGTTAAGTAGTTGATGGAGATACCTAACCTTACATCATTGAGAATGTGCGAGAAGGCGCCCCCTTCCTTAGAGAGGTTTCTACGTAACGTAGAAGGGCTGGTAAACATACAACTCGCCGCCAGGTCTAACGTCCACTTCTTCGTTGGTTCAGACATAAACAGCTTGGCTAAACGAGAAGACAGCGATATGTGATAATCACTGTTAAACAATATGCTGACATCCACACCTTTTTTGTACAGCAATAATACCAAGTGAAAGATACTCTGCTTCAATGCAATATTTTTAATGCTTTTCAGTTTTTGGCAGTTATTAAGTTGTCTATTTGAGTAAAAAATTTCACACAATTCTTTACTCTTATACAGAATAAATGACTCATTCTTGTTTTTGTTTAAGATGAGATCATTCAGCTTTTCGAGCTTCACCTTCATCTTTTTGATGTCAGTCTTGTTGAGAGTCACGACCTCAAATGAGCTCTCATCACCCTGCCTAAGCAGATCGCACTCAACCATCGCCCCTTCTGGGATAACCAGTAAGCTATTGTTAAACAATGACACTTCGTTTCCATTGATGGCGATGAACCCTTGGTAATTGGAGATCCGAACGAGTAAGCTCCTTTTCGAACGGTAGGGCTTCAGTGTGACTTTCTTTGATTGAACTTGATGGAAAAACATATGCGAATGACCTGATGCTTTTTTTCTGAGAGTATCACTCCTCCCACTGAAAACTTCATGAGCCATAATCAATGAGATATTTTCAAAATAATATGATGGTATTTCTACATTTCGTATTTATTGATGTATTTTCTGGTAAAAAAACACAGTTAACATGATAATCGACTGTTTATTATATAAAACAGACAGAAAATCCTGCTCTTGTTATTTAACACCTCATAATAACAACCATTTAATTATTCGCTCATTCGATATAACACAGCTAGGTTGGTACACTATCCGGGTTTCTGTTTTTATTTTTTAAATCACCTGATATATACCACTATTTTCGAAGGAATTATGGAGCGAATTATTCGATTTTTTACTTTCGGTCTTTGGGGAACGAAAGAAGAGCGCCACCTTTCAAGAAAGATCAATCATTCTTACACATCATTAAAAGTCGTTGGCAGAGGGACCGTGTTTATATCTGCCAAAGAGGTTCATCAAGACCTAATGACGAACAATATTTATGAAAGAGCTCGGTTACTCGTTGAGGAGAAATAGTTGTTTTTGTTGCTAATCTTACCAATCTTGGTAAGTGGTTTTTTGGTTTGCCATATCCATCCGTTCTATCGATACAAGGTGCACCGTTATGAAGGACAGTACCTGTACTTAAAAAGCGCAAACTTAGGCATGATATGTTTGTTTATCGCCTTAGGCTTAGTCTTGATCGTTAATCGCTACGCGTATTTTTTCGCAGCCATCACACATGTCGCTCCGATAAAATGGTTACCTGACGCATTGTTGGCACAGACACCTTATGAGTTTACATCGAACCTACTCTATGAACTTGATGCCTTTACCAATCAAGAGGTTATCAATCTCACCTGGGTAACCATGATTACGTTTTCGATGTTGCTTGTGCCTGTGTTCTGGTCTCTACTCGCCTACATCAAATATTGCATTCGCTACATGACGTTTAGCCCAAAAGAGCGACTGAATGCGAGAGTCTTTTCCGACAGCTCACTGGATGACTTTCTCTTTAAATCTGCGTTAGAAAAAGGGGACAAAATGGTCATGCTGACGCTATCGGATAGAAGGTTATATGTGGGGAAAGTGCTCAGCTTAGGCGAGCCCAACGAAGCAGAAGGACTCAACCAGGAGATATCGATAAAACCGGTAATGAGTGGGTATCGAGACAAGGGTACGCTAGAAATTCACTTTACTAAACACTACGCCAATAGTGATGCAAATGCCGTCACCATCATCAAGCAAGATCTGATCTCCTCAGCTTGCGCTTTTAGCTTTGCAACCTATGAGAAATTGCATCGAAAAGGCTAGAACTTGTGAAAGCGTATCACCCCACCTTCGGTTGATACGCTTGTCATACATCTACGCTAGCTTAACGTTTAAAAGAAACTGCTCTAGAGAACCGATTCCCGCCAGCTCAAAAATCTGATTGAGCACGTTCTGATGGTAACTGTGCATATCATGGATTTCCTCAATCACCTCTCGCTCCATGCTACCGAGAAAAATGCCCGCTAATATCGCGTCAAACCAGCGAAAAGTACACCGAGCAACGACGTTTTTTATGTTAAGTTCATTTGCCCTAATCGTGATATCCAGCAGCAGTTGGTACTTATAAAAATACAACTCGCTACCATATTCCTCCGTAATAGGAAACGCCTCCGCTTCGTCGCCAAATATCAATAAGCGATCTTCTATCATTTCTTGATGCTTGGTTTGCACATTGCGTTTGAAATTACTGACTTCCACACCCAACCATGAACCGACCAGCAAGATGTAGCTGTCCATACCTTGAAGGCTCTCAAGTACTTCCTGCTGCTTTTCATAGATGACCTTTCTCACCGCTGGCACTTGAGCCTTCGGGCATAAACCACGCCAAGCGAGGTCCAATAAGGTCACAAGTTCATTGGGGTCTTCGTTATCCGAGTAATAAAAGGTCGAGCGGTTGATGAAGCGATCTGCCAAACGTTGATGTTTATCCCTGTAGAGATGAATCAGACAAGCATCCGTCGTTTTACAATAAGCTTCACAAGGTATAGACACATAGTGTGATTGGACGCGGTTGACTTGATAGTGCGTGTTCTCGCACGAATGTCCCAGAATGCGTTTTAAGAGGCCCATAAATCTCCTAAAGACCTACAAGAGGTTGATATCCTTAACAAACAAACTTAATGGTGACTCTGCACCCTAGCACGTTGGTTTTTTATTTGGGTCTCATACCGGAAATTGACGGTTTTTCACTGTAACTTGCTTGAGAATCTAAAGGAGAGAAGCCCTGCGCCGTGACTCATTCAAGAGAAGAAGTACGTCAGATCAAAAAAGCCAGTCTCTCGGGACTGGCTTTTGTTTTATGGAGCGAGGTTGGTTACTTAATAAATGAAATACAGCCCTGCAGAATCACTAGGTTGACGATGTCGATAAAGAACGCGCCAACAATAGGCACCACCATGAAGGCTTGTGGTGATGGACCGAAGCGGTTAACGATAGAGCCCATATTCATGACTGCTGTTGGCGTTGCGCCCAGACCAAAGCCACAGTGACCACTTGCGATGACTGCTGCATCGTAGTTGCTGCCCATCACACGGAATGTCACGTAGTAAGCGAAGACCGCCAAAATCACCGATTGCACCGCAAGAATGATGAGGAACGGGATTGCTAAGTCGAAGATGTTCCACAGTTTTAGGCTCATTAGCGCCATCGCTAGAAACAAAGACAGCGAAACCGTACCAAGAATATCGACCGTCTCAACATCCACTTTGCGTACCTTGGTCACTTCCATGATGTTGGTGATCACCACACCGATAAACAGCGCGTAAACGAAATCTGGAATCATCAACCATTTGATGCCGAAACTGCTCACCCAGCCTTCTAAGTAATCGGCACCAGTAACACACAATAGAATGATCGATAAACTCTCGACCACTTTCTTCGCGGTTACGCGGTCTTCTTCGTGCTCGTTGTAGGTCACCAATTCAGGGAAACGCTCGTGAGTCTGGTTGGTGCGTCCGTATTCAGATTCAAGGTTACGTTTATCGATCAAGCGCTGCGCTACTGGGCTGCCGATGATGCCACCAATCACCAATCCGAAGGTAGCGGATGCCATTGCCACTTCTAGTACGTTGTGTAAGCCATACATGTCTTGGAAGGTTTGCGACCATGCTGCGCCCGTACCATGACCGCCCGACAACGTAATCGAGCCTGCAATCAAGCCCATAAGCGGGTCTAAGCCAAGAGCGGTTGCCAGAGAGACACCGACCGCGTTTTGGATAAGAATGTACACCGATGCCACGGCTAAGAAGATAAACACCTTAGCGCCGCCTTTAATCAACTGGGTGTAGTTCGCAGCTAAGCCAACGGTAGCGAAGAACATCAACATGAAAGTGTTTTGCAGCGGTAAATCGAAAACTAAGTCCACGCCATTGAAGTGCATCGCGGTGATCGCACAAGCGACAATCAAACCACCCACGATTGGCTCGGGAATATTGAATTTCTTTAAGATCGGTAATTTAGCGTTAACGAATTGTCCCAAGAACAACACACAAATAGCGACGAGAAACGACTCTTGTGGACCGACAGAAATGACCTGATTCATAAAACCTCTTTGCCTCCTTTTTCTCATCCTTTGAGTAACAACTCGCAGGTTGAGCGGTATTTAGGCAGGTCAGAGTGCCTACTGAACGTGTGGTTTTCTAGGGGCCAAACCCACTAAATTCTCATTAAATAAGAAAGTAATGGCTCGGATATTTACCCAATTCTCACCCAGTGAAAAAACACACTTTTTCACCAAGTTTTGTGGCGCAATTTTCTCGTTTTTTTCGCACTTCTCAACTTATGAGAAGTGAACAATTTTTTGCCATTTTTTAAGGGCAAAAACGTATGCGATTGCGTGCAAATTTTGCGTGAAACTCTGATGCAAAAACCAGCTCGAAAGGTCAACAGACCCTAATGAAAATTCATCGGCAAAAGTGATTAAGAAAACAGCGCTAGAAGATTGGTGCTTTCTATCCCAACGCCTAGGTGTTATACATATGTATAACACCAACTCAGCCAAGGAAACCAATCATGACGCATTGGCATGATCGCCAACCGATTTTCCGTCAGTTGGCTGACCAGATCACCCAGCAAATATTGCAAGGTATCTGGCAAGAGGGCGAGGCTTTGCCTTCGGTACGCAGTGTCTCTGCGGATATGAAGATCAATCACCTGACGGTCATGAAAGGCTATCAGTTATTGGTTGATGAAGGATTGGTTGAGAAGAAACGTGGGCAAGGCATGTTTGTCGCCCAAGGTGCAAAAAAGCAGCTGCTTGCTGATGAAAAAGCACGTTTCCTTGAGCAACAAATTCCGCAGATCGCCGACACACTACAACGTCTGGATATGTCTCTTGATGAATTTATCCAACAAATCCAAACACATATTGAAGGTGACCAATGAGCGCATTAGTCAGTGTAAAACACGTCTCCAAGCAATATCGTCAGCAGGGTGAAGCGCTGCATGACGTGAGCTTTGATCTACAAGCGGGTCAAATACTTGGCTTGCTAGGTCATAACGGTGCGGGTAAATCGACTCTCATTAACGCCCTACTCGGTGCACACGAATATCAGGGCACCATTCGCATCAACGGCTTTGAGCCAATCATGCAACGCGACAAAATCATGCAGAGCTTATCTTACATTTCGGATGTGAACGTTCTGCCAAACTGGCTGACGGTTGCTCAGCTGCTCGATTACACCGAGGGCGTACACCCAGGTTTTAATCGCAGCAAAGCCGATGCCATGCTTCGTCAAACCGATATCAAGCCGCGTGCACGCATCAAATCCCTATCGAAAGGCATGAAGGTGCAATTGCACTTGGCCGTCGTCATCGCGACCAATACACAAATTCTAATTCTGGATGAGCCAACGCTTGGCTTGGATTTGGTTTATCGCGATACCTTCTACCGTCATTTGCTGGAATGGTTCCACGATGGCGAGCGTGTGCTGATCATTGCTAGTCATGAAGTATCGGAAATCGAACATCTACTGACGGACGTGCTAATTCTTAAACACGGCCGACCTGTCCTGCAAACCTCAATGGACAGCATCAGCGAAGATTACTTCATTCTTGATGCCAGTGATGAGCATCGCGCACAAATCGAAGCGCTGAAACCACTGTCATCGCAAAAGGGCTTAGGCACGACTAAATGGTTGCTGTCTTCCCAATACGCAGAGCAAGTTGCTGGGCTGGGTGATGTGTATGGCGTCAAGCTTGCGGATCTGTTCTTGGCATTGCAGAAGGAGGCAGCATAATGAAATCGATTGTCGCGATGTTGCGTAAAGAATGGCTAGAGAACCCATTGGTTACACGCGTGCCGTTATTTATGTTTGCCTGTGGTGTGCTGCTGTTCGTCAGCTTAATGAGCAGCTCGACACTGCAACACAATATGTTCTTCCAAATGAGCTTTGGCGGAGATGTCAGTGACATCCACAAAGAGCTCGGCGATGACGTCAACATGCTGATCACCGGTGGCATTGGTTTATTGTCTATCCTACTTGGCACTCAATACTTCCCGAGAACGCTGCGTAAAGAGCGCTCAGAGGGCAGTATCATGTTTTGGCGCAGTATGCCTGTCAGTGACGTGAAAACCCATCTGGTGAAGCTGACGTTTGGTTTATTGGTGATTCCATTCGTGTGTTCGGTATTGGTTTTCGCTGCCGACTTTATGCTGTGGATGTTGAATGTTTCAACCGACCACCAGCTGGCGTTATTGTATCGCCAGGCATCATTGGGCTTCGTGCTGCTGAACTGGATTGAATTCTTGCTTCGAATGGTGGTGGCCGGGGTGTTGTTATTGCCGCTCGCACTGACTGCAATGGCAATCTCACAGAAAGTGAACTCACCACTGTTGGTGATCTTGATTGGTATTTACGCGCTACGCTGGATGCCGATTGCGATGTTCAACTTCTATGGTCTGGATGATTTCTTCTCAGCGATTTTCTATCTACCACTGCACGCGATTCTTGCGCCAAACCCGTTCAGCGCAATTCCAGATGCAGGTTGGATGAACGTTGGGATTTACACCTTCATCGGTGTGCTTGCTTGGACAGCTAGCATCAAATTCAGCCGTACTGTGAACTAACAAACACAAGCAAAACAAATCCATCAAAAGCGAGGTACTGTCCTCGCTTTTTTCATTTTCAGCACCATCAATCTTCATTCTCTTTGCTTCAACGCAAAAATAATCAGCCTATAGCAATAGCGCTTCGGCGTGGTTAAGTTCATAATCCCCCGCTTAATGCGCCTAGCGCTGTTATTAAGAATTTTTGAAAAGCAGAACATCAACCATGACCACCAAGCCAACAGCCATTATTGGACTGTACAATCCAAAGAGTCCAACCAACGTTGGCGCTGTATTGCGAGCCGCAGGCTGCTACGACGCTGCGCAAGTTCGTTACAACGGCACACGCTACAGCCGCGCAGTCAAATTCCAGACCGACACCCAGAACTCACAAGAGCGCATTCAATTAGTGGAGATGGAAGACCTCACTGCTAATGTTGCCGACGATGTGGAAATCGTTTGTGTTGAGTTAGTGGTCGGTGCAACGGCGCTACCGCATTTCACTCATCCAGAGAACGCGATTTATGTGTTTGGGCCGGAGGACGGCTCACTGCCGCAAGAGATGGTCGATAAGGCGCATCACGTGGTGTACGTACCGACTCATGGTTGTATGAACCTAGCCGCGACGGTGAACGTTGTGCTTTACGATCGCATGGCGAAAACATTGGGGGCAATTGATGACCACCAGAAAGTTCTTGCTAATCGCGACAACAAGAACCGCTTGAAAATGAAAGCTTGCGTATAGACAGATGAAGCTCGTCGTTGGCAAACGCCAGATACAAAAAAGGTCACAGCAACACTGTGACCTTTTGTTTTATTTGGCGTCTTAATCTATCTAGCCAAGGAACGAAATGTAGCCTTGTAGAATGATCAAGTTAACGATGTCGATGAAGAAGGCACCAACAATCGGCACAACCATGAACGCCTGTGGTGATGGACCAAAGCGGTTTACGATAGAACCCATGTTCATTACCGCCGTTGGAGTAGCACCCAAACCGAAACCACAGTGACCACCTGCGATAACCGCAGCATCGTAGTTGCTGCCCATCACCTTGAACGTTACGTAGTAGGTGAAGATAGCCAGAATCACTGACTGCACGCCCAGAATCACCAAGAATGGGATCGCTAGGTCGAAGATGTTCCATAGTTTCAAGCTCATCAGAGCCATCGCTAGGAACAGAGACAGCGACACCGTACCTAACATGTCGACCGTTTCGGCATCCAACTTACGAATCTTGGTCACTTCCAAGAAGTTAGTGATGATCACACCAATGAACAACGCATAAACGAAGTCTGGAATCATCAGCCATTGAATGTCGTAAGTGCTCACCCATTGTTCTACGTACTTAGCACCTGTTACACAGATCAATAGGAAGAACAGTTTCTCAACCACTTTTTTCGCGGTTACTTTGTCTTCTTCGTATTCGTTGTACGTCACCAACTCCGGGAATTTCTCGTGGGTTTTGGCATCTCGACCACCACGACCATACTCAGATTCGATGTTGTTCTTTTCGACCAGACGCTGCGCAACCGGACTACCGATGATACCACCGATGATCAAACCGAATGTTGCTGACGCCATCGCGATTTCCAATACGTTATTCAAACCGTAAACGTCTTGGAAAGTTTGTGACCACGCCGCCCCCGTGCCGTGACCACCTGATAGAGTAATCGAACCAGCGATAAGCCCCATCAGCGGATCTAAACCCAATGCAGCTGCCAGTGAAACACCGACACCGTTTTGAATGATGATGTAGAACGACGCGACTGCTAAGAAGATGAAAACCTTCGCGCCCCCTTTCATTAACTGAGTGTAATTTGCTGCCAAACCAACGGTAGAGAAGAACATCAGCATGAATGTATTTTGCAACGGCAAGTCGAATTCCAAATCGATGCCGTTAAAATGAAGAGCAGTAATGATGCAGGCCACAATCAAGCCACCTACAATCGGCTCAGGTATGTTGAATTTCTTTAAGATCGGTAGTTTAGCATTAATAAAATGCCCCAAAAAAAGCACACTAATCGCAACCAAAAAGGATTCCAGTGCACCTACAGATATTAAATGATTCATATCGCCTCTTATTATTGTTCTCTTCATCCTCCGTAATGATTGAGTGTTAGTTTAAGCTCTGTTCAATAGCAAATTTTCTCGCCAAATTTTTCCGAAAATACTCAAAAGGTTGTGTTAAATGCGCCTTAGGCTAGTTTAAGGGACGGTCGTTAAGCGATGTTCTGATTTACGCGCTATTCGCAAGCCCTAAAATGTAAAAGGAGCCTGTTAAGCTCCTTCTTATCCCCTTCATAGACAAGCAAAAATGACTGCTTGTACGAGACGGATATCATGTTGTGAGTATTGTTCGAGTGACACTTTCTGAACCGCTATCGGGCTCCCTTACATAAACAGAAAGTGATCATCACTATCGAGCAAAGTTCCTTCCCGTCATAACGAATAGAGCGCCGAAATGGCGCCCTAACATTTGGGTTTGCTTGTATCCCATCGTAGTTTAAAAACTCTGACTCATGGAATTTTGAACGAGCCGAATCCAGGGAAATTCTCAAGCTTGCAACAAGTGTTCTCGTTACAACGGAGCGGGATTATAACATATCGCTGAAAATTTTCCTCATTTCAGTGTTATTCGCCACCTTCATAGTTTGCTTCCGCAACGATCAACTGTTCAATATTATTGCTACAGATGAAAGCACGAAGCGCCTCGAACTTAGCCTCATTCCACGAATAGATTTGCAGATCAAGCAACTTATCAATGGTGTCTTGCTCGAAACGAAGCTTAACAGGCTTTGCCGGAGATCCTGCGACCACGGTGTAAGGCGGGACATCTTTGGTCACAACGCTGTTTGCGGCAATCACTGCGCCTTCCCCAATGGTGACACCGGGCATGATCATCGCACGCATGCCAATCCAAACTGCGTCACCAATCACGGTATCGCCTTTGCCTTGGTAAGATTGCTCAACGTCATCAAGGAACGGATACAGACAGAACCAGTCCGTCCTGTGATTATGATTACCGCCCATCAAAATGACCGCTTCAGCCGCGATACAAACGTAGTCACCAATGTAAAGCTGATCGACTTCCCACCTTGGCTGCCACGCTTTACTGACTTCATCGCCATGCAGATAGCGCACGACCGAATCTTCAAAGCCGTTATCCCAACAATCGCTGTAGTAACTGTGGGTGCCTTTGATGTGGATATTTTGGTTTTGCACCACCTGGTGCAGGTACTGAAATTTGGACCAGTGTTTTTTCATGGCAGTTACCTCAATAGAGTAAATGCATGCCACGGAACGATTTCTCGTGGCGTTGTTGCTGCGTTCTCAGTCAACGACGCCTATTGGATGCGGGGTTGCAGTAGTAATGGATTATTCATGAATGTGCCCTCCAGCGCGCACACTATAAAAAGCATGTATAATTTTCAAGCAAACCAAACAAATAACAAGATTCCGAAAATGAAAAGTCACTCTGCCTTTGCCTCTCTGCTGCTGTTTGCTGCCACAGCGTCTGCGAGCGAAAACATTAAAATCGAATACCTCCCAACGGAAACGGCCGACGATCGCTTTGCTGCGCAAGTAATTGAAAACAGTGAAGTGAACGACATCTTTGTCCAACTTTCTGATGATTACTTCCCGTTTGATAACACATTAACGCTGACCTACGGTGGTGAAGATGGTCCGCTTTACGATCCAGAATCCCACACCATCCACATTCCCTACACCTTCTATCTGGAATCATTTAACTACTTCACCAACAACAAATACCAAGAGCGTTCCGGTAAAGCACCGAAAACGGGCGCGCTCGATACTTTGCTGCACACGCTATTGCACGAAGGTGGACACGCTTACATTGCCGATCAAAACATTCCTGTATTGGGTAAAGAGGAAGATGCGGTCGATAACTTCGCCACCATCTTGCTGATTGATTACGTTGATGACGGTGCCGATGTGGCGATCAGTGCTGCGGACATGTTCGCGTTCGAATCCGACGACAGACCGGACTACTACGATTTTGGCGAGTACATTGATGAGCACAGTTTCGATCTGCAGCGTTACTTCTCTACCCTGTGTCTGGTTTACGGCAGCGATCCTGAGCAATACAAAGCCTTGCTCGATGAAGTAGAAAAAGATTACTTACGCGATCGCAAAGAGTTCTGCCAATTCAATTACGGCAACATCCGTGATAATTGGCAGCATTACTTGCAAGACAATGAACTAAAAGAAAAATAATCGCGTAAAAGGGATAAGAACAGCCAACAATGAGCTCAATCATGACCAAACTGACCATATTTTACGATGGCACTTGTCCCTTGTGCGCCAAAGAGATGAACGCACTAAAACAGCGCGATACCAAGCAGCAGATCAAAACCGTCGACATCTACAGCGACGCATTTGCCGATTATCCGCAAATCGACCCTGAGCAAGCCAACACCATTTTGCACGCCCTCAACGAGAAGGACGAACTTCTGCTTGGGTTAGATGTAACTCATCGAGCATGGCAGTTGGTTGGACGTGGTTGGTTATACGCCCCACTGCGTTGGCGCATTATCAAACCTGTTGCGGACTGGCTTTACCTCAAATTTGCCAAAAACCGCTACCGCGTCTCCTACTGGTTAACGGGCACTTCTCGCTGCAATAACGGTTCGTGTTCACGTTAAATGTGATCGGTTACCAGTTTAGATAATACCTTAGTCTTAGATTTGCAATTTCCAATACTTCTCTCAGTTTAGTTCGGGTAGTCTTTAACCATAACAAGAACAAAATATGAACATAACAGTTGTGGGGACAAGCCCATAACGCTGTATCGCAGAGCCGAGAAGTAAGGAAGTCTACATGAATCTAACCATAAGAAAGCGACTCTATATTCTTTCCATCATACCTGTTCTAACCATAGCCATAGGTATGATGTGGTTTACCTATTTACAAACCACCGCCTACAACAAACACGAAATTGAGCAGACGCGAAGTCAGATGATGGAGATGAAAAAAGCCGAGCTCAAAAACTACGTCCAAATGGCGCGTTCCGCTGTCGAACCGCTACTCGCTCAAAACGCCTCACTTGAAGAAGCACTGCCTACCTTGAAACAGTTAGAGTTTGGTCAATCCGGTTACATCTTTGGCTACGATTCAAAAGGCGTGCGTGTCGTGGTGGGTAAAAACACTAAAGGCATCGGGGAAAACTTCTATAACTTGCAGGATAAGAAAGGCAACTACCTGATTCAGGACTTGCTCAAAAACTCCAAAACTGGCGAGTTCACCACTTATTACTTCCCGAAACTCGGTCAGAGCGAAGCCCTACCAAAACTAAGCTACTCCGTCTTTATTCCTGAATGGGATCTAATGCTGGGTACGGGCTTCTACACTGACGATATCGATGCCATTGTGGCAAACATGGAAGAAGCCGCGCACCAAGCTCTCAACACAACACTGACTGCTATCGCTCTGTTCTGTGTCTCGATTGCCGCCATCGTTGCGGTCTTCGCTGTGTTTGTTAACCGCAGTATCATGAAGCCTATTGAGCAGTTTGATGCTTCAATTCACTCTTTCGCACAAGGCGATGCAGACTTGACTGCGCGTATGGAAGAATCAAATGTGCCAGAGTTCAAACAGCTCGGTAACAACTTCAATAAGTTTGTAGAAAGCCTACAGGGTATTATTAAGAGTGTGAGCCATGTTGGTGAAGAAGTCGTTTCTGAAACCAACAATATGTCTCAGCGAGCTTCTCAAGTTGACGAACTTGCCTCTGGTCAGCGAGAAGAAACCGAGCAAGTCGCTGCGGCAATGACCGAGATGACAGCAACGGCGCACGAGATTTCCAGCAACGCTAACCAAGCTGCGCAATCAGCAAAAGATGCCGATGAGAATGCACAACAAGCGAAGCACATCGTAGACTCCGCAGCGAACTCTGTTGAAGCATTGGCTGTAGAAGTATCTGAAGCAGGCTCAGTGATTTCTCGTTTAGAGAGCGATGTACAAAACATATCGTCCTCTCTAGAAGTTATCCAAGTCATTGCCGAACAAACCAATCTACTGGCATTGAATGCTGCAATCGAAGCAGCGCGTGCGGGTGAGCAAGGACGCGGTTTCGCAGTCGTAGCTGATGAAGTTCGTCAGTTAGCGAGCCGCACTCAAGACAGCACTGGTGAGATTCATCAGATGATTGAACAGTTGAAGTCAGGGTCAGATGCCGCTGTGAAGGCAATGGAGTCCAGCCAAGCGCGTGGTGAAGCAACCGTTGAAGAAGCTCGTGCTGCCTCCTCTGCATTACAAGAAATCCAAGCGTCCATCGCTAATATCATGGATATGAACACGCTGATCGCTACGGCAACTGAAGAGCAGAGCCAAGTTGGCCAAGAGATTTCACAACGCATCGAAGTGATCTCTCAACAAAGCAGTCAGTCGGCAAGCCTTGCGAATCAAAACCGTGCAGGCAGTGGCAACCTTAACCACAAAGCCAACGAACTGTACGACTTGGTCGGTCGCTTTACGGTCTAGAGCTTTCCCCAACCATTCAACATGTAAACAGCGACGCCAAAACGTCGCTGTTTTTATTTCTGCTATCCTCAGAAGTCTTAGCTATAATGCCGCCAACTTAGCACCTACAAGGGCAAAACCAGATGATTATTATGACCACCAATTTCGGTGACATCGAGATTGAACTGAACCTAGAACGAGCGCCAGTTAGTTCAAAGAACTTCAAAAAATACTGTGAAGATGGCTTCTACGACGGCACCATTTTCCACCGCGTTATCGATGGCTTTATGATTCAAGGTGGCGGTCATACCGAAGACATGGCAGAAAAGCCAACACGCGCACCGATCGCGAACGAAGCAAACCGTGGTCTAAAGAACCTTGTTGGCACTATCGCAATGGCGCGTACCGATGCACCGCACTCTGCAACGGCACAGTTCTTCATTAACTTGGAAGACAATGATTTCCTAGACCACACCGCAACCACCAACCTAGGCTGGGGTTACGCGGTGTTTGGTAAAGTGACCGCGGGTATGGATGTTGTAAATCGCATCGCGAAAGTAAAAACGACCTCTAAGCTTGGTCATGATGATGTGCCATGCGATCCAATCATTATTGAGAAAGTGACAATCAGCGAATAAGCACACTCGCCTCTTCGGAGAGGTCATCACTATAAAACGAAAAAAGCGCCTAATGTCTGATGACTTAGGCGCTTTTTGTTTTTATGACTGGCTTGTGCCGGAGTTATTGATAGAAGAGCTCGGCTTTTGCTCCGACTAAATCAAGCTCAGAGCCTTGAAAATCAGCCAGATATTCAGCAACAAGGTTGTACCCAACCCAATACCCCATGTATTTCGGCCAGCGGCTTTCATCACTGCCAAGAAAGTAAGCGTCGAAGTTGTAATCTAAGCTGGTCAGCTTGTCTTTCATCTCAGCATAGAAAGGACGCCAATCTTGATCTTTGATTTGCTCAAACAAGCTCGGAGTGATGCCTCCATTCACCTTACGTTCGAAATGACAAGCTAACCCTTCCATAATCAGCACATCACCAAGCGCAACGCCATTCTCTCCCGATCGCATACGGAACAGGTGATGCAACTCATGCGCTAGCACCGCGGCTAGTTCTCTCTCAATAACGTTTTTAATATCTGCACGTTGAGTATCAAGCAGAATCTCTACACGATAGGCGCTTAAGCAATAGCCACCAATCCCCGTCTGCGGTACGTCATTGCGATCAAACGGGCTAATGGTCAGGTCAACGTTACTTAAATCGTTGTTACTTAAATCAAAGTAACTAGAAAGCTGTGAGCTCAGATCATCAAGTTTCTGATGTAAATACTCAGCAAGTGGAGACAACTCTCCCGTTGCATTTAACAGGGTTATGCGATAACTCATTTATCTTCCTTGATAATGTGGGTTAAGAGCAGCGAGTTTACAGTGTAAAGAGTGAGCAGTTCTAGCGATTACATCCCTTTGAACAAACTTTGGGATGCACGGCTCACGGGGAGCTTGTTTTCCCCAACATGCACAAACATTCTTCCAGCAAAGTCTTTGTTTACTTTGTTAATTTTGCACACTTGCACCACGCTTGAACGGTGCACTTGCCAGAACTGTTCTGGGTTAAGCTGCCCTATCAACTCTTTCAATGATGTGCGAATCAAATACTCCTGCACTTTGCCTTGTCCTTGTTGGGCATACACAGAAACGTATTTTTCTTCCGCTTTGAAATACAACACATCAGATGTGGCGATCAGATGAATATCTTCCCCTAGCGTCGCTTTGATCCACTGTAAATACTGCGGCGTTTGTGGCGCGGATAATTGCTGTAACTGTTCTAACAAGCTGCTCATCTGCACATTGCTACTTTCTTGCTCTCGCTTAGCAAGGCATGCTTTCACTCTTTCACACGTCGTCAGGAGACGCTCATCCGAGATAGGCTTGAGCAAATAATCGGCGGCATTTTGTTCAAAGGCTTTAATGGCGTAATCATCGTACGCGGTGACAAACACTATCAAAGGTGGATTGGCGAGTTGATTGAGTTTTTGCGCTAGTGTCATGCCATCCAAAACTGGCATACGAATATCGAGAAACGCAATGTCAGGTTGGTTGTGCTCAATGGCTTGCAATGCTTGTTCACCATCCGCAACTTTGGCAATTACCTCTAGCTCAGGCCACACTTCAGCTAGGCTTTTATCTAGATGATGCCTCAATAACGGTTCATCATCAGCAATAATCGCAGTAAACCCAGTATTCATTTATATCTTTCCCTAATCACGATTCAATTGGCCAACTCAAGCGAATACAAACGCCACCTTGAGCAGACTCACTAATGGAGACCTCTCCCTTACCTAAAAACAAAGCCTCAACTCGCTGCTTGAGATTACTTAAACCCACGCCTGAACCCATGTGCCCACTAACGTGATTCAAGCCAACACCAGTGTCTCTGACTTCAATCTGCAAGTTCTGTTGTTCGCGCTTAATGAGTAAGCTGACTTCGCCGCCCTCTCGCTTCGGCTCAATACCATGGATGATGGCGTTTTCGATTAAGGGTTGAAGCATCATCGGCGGTAACTCGGTTCTACCTAGCCCCTCTTCCACCTCAATCTTGTAACTGAGTCGCTCACCTAAACGGGTTTGCTGAATACCTAAGTACGCCTCAATTA
Organism: Vibrio rotiferianus; assembly: GCF_002214395.1. Classification (NCBI taxonomy): domain Bacteria; kingdom Pseudomonadati; phylum Pseudomonadota; class Gammaproteobacteria; order Vibrionales; family Vibrionaceae; genus Vibrio; species Vibrio rotiferianus. The sequence continues at coordinate 886,489 of NZ_CP018311.1, read as the reverse complement.
ACGCCGTTTCATTGTCTATGGTGGTGTGTTCTTCGCGTGAGCTTTTTAGCGTTGCACGCAGTAGCGCGGTTAACTGTTCTAGCATCAGCTTGGCTTTATCGACATCTTGCGACATGAGCGCACTGATATTTGCCAAAGTATTGAATAAGAAATGCGGTTCAATCTGGCTTTGCATCTGCTTAAGCTGACTCAGTAATAGTGCACGATCTTGCTCTGCTTTCTCACGTTTGATGCTTTCCAACTCTCGCTGAGCAACCGCCTCTTTCTCGCGCGAGTAAAAATAGAAATAACACATACCGCTAAACAGTAATCCCATTAAACCAACAGGGATCATATCGGAGATACCAAAATACTCTCCGAGCCAAAATTGCGCATTAATAACCCCAAACAATAAACAGGCAACAAGCGAACACACCACTTCTATCATACGTGGAATGGTTGGAAACAAACGGTCAATCAACCATGAGAAGAAGATAGCCGAGTAGCCAAACCCAAAGCTCACCAGCACATGCACATAGTAGGGGCCGCCCCAAACTGAGAGCGTCATTGCTGAGATAAAGAGACAAAATACTGTGGTCACTAATAAACTACGTAACCACCCACTCTCAACTACTGATTTTGCTGAACACATTTAAAACTTCCCTTTGATATTAAATACAATCATATGCTTATCATTGATTTGTGCGTAAGCAGATTGGTCGTCTCCGGTTAAAAAGCGTGCGGCAACTTCCACTTCTATACTTTGATCGCCGGTATCAATCCATTGGTAGTTAAGCCACTGCGTGACAATCACACCGCCATCTTGTGGCGACAGCATCACATCCAACGTGGGGGTTACATCACTTAGCCAGCCCATATCTGCTTTGCCGTTCCATGCAGCCCACGCTTCCACATCCCAACTCCAGTGCAGCATTACGTTATGCTGAACGATATTGGCATGCTGAAACCCTTGGGCGTAGCTTGTCGCAAGTAGAGATACATTAGGATCAGGGATCTGAGAAAGTAATTCGCCACGCTCTATTGCTTGTTGCCATTCGCTTTTCGACCATGCTCGGCTGTCGTACCAATATTCAGCAATCACGTTGTGTCCGGCTTGGTTTGCCCAGTTCAATCCAATTAAGGCTTGGAATGCACTGCCCTTGTCCTCAACCGAAACGGGTTGGTAAAGATCAGCCTGCTGAAACTGATAGCCGACACTTTGTTTTTGCCACAGCATGGAACCGTGCATGGCGATGGATTCATCCCACACCGCAATGGTACTGGCGCCAAGCAAACCTCGGCGCACATCATCGTAATAACCAATAAGTTGATACTCGGTGTCACCCACCAGCGCATAACGACGAATACCAACACCTTGCTGCTCTGCGGCTTGATCAAGTGCACTTTGGTCTTGTTGCCCCCAACTTGAATCGGTCGCAATCACCGTCCACTCGCCGGCCATATCGTAGTGTGAAAGTGAAAACACACCCGCCCCCTCTTCTGCGACTAAGCCAACAGGGTTTTGTCGATACGGCTTAAACAGATCCAATGGTCGGTAGCCATAACCCACACCCCAATCCACGCGCAACTTACCCAAACTCACATCAAGAGTGGTATCACCGACTTGCCACTCCCCTAGCCAGGCCAGCTCTCTAATCAGCAATTGGTTATCAGCCTCACTCCACCAATCACTCTTTCCTTGTTGATTGAGGTACAAACCTTGGCTATACAGAGCGAACAAACCACTGAAGTTCTGATAATTCACCTGCACATCCAACAGTGCATTAAGTGAATCACGAGAACTGCCCTGCGCCTGCATAAATGCGCTATCACGCTGCTTGGCAGTTTCGTAACTGACAGCCCAATCCCACTCAAAACTCAGCTCATCATTGGCAAAAGCTGGGGCTGCCGCGCCCACACACAATGACGCAGCAATCAACAGACTGGTGCTTTTGTTAAGGTTAGGCTGGTACGATTTCATGTGACTTCCTTGCTCGTTTTCATGGTTCTATTTACGAAGCTCAGACTAAAGCTGAGTCGTGTTGGCTTTCGGCAAATAACTTGGGTTGTAGAACTTGTTATCCAGCTGCCAAGGCACGATTTCTTGATACTCAATAACGGTCTTTTTGCTCGGCTGAATGCTATCAAGCAAGGTCATCTCACTGACGTAGTCTTCGCCGTTGTCGCTTGCACGTCCATATTGCGCTTGCTTGGCGAGCTTGCCAGAGCGCAAGTAAAGATCAGCTTTAATTGGAAACGCATCTTGCTCAGACAACCACAAGTCGATCTTCTGATAGCTCGCCCCTTTGGTTTTCGCGGTTAAAGCAAGGTGATAAGCCGCGACACTCTCTCCGTTCACCGAGACGGTTTCTGTCGCTTTCCATTCACCTTGATAATCTTGGCTCCACGTCAGGGTTGAGATGTCGCCGATAGACGCTTCACCAAGCAGCTTTTGCATCGGCGTAATGCGAATCGGACGGCGGCTCTTTGGCATTTGCAGCCAGTAGTTGTCGCCCATCATCAGCATCTTTTGCCCGGCTTCAACTGCCGATTTGAACACCACCAGCGATTCACGATTTGGACGTGTGTACACGTGGTAAAGGCGGGTTTTATCTAACTCTTGGTCTTGATATAAACGCACCAATGACACCACTTTGGAGGAATCATCTTGCAAGCGGTAGCTGTCCGCTTTTTCAATCAATTGCGCGACTTGCTGTGCATCTAGCGCTGTTTCATTCGCACTGACATTCATGCTTGCCATACCGCTTACCGTCAGCAGTGCAATTGGTAATAGTGATTTGAAATTAAACATAAATCAGTGCCTCCGTAATTGGCTTGTTCACTCCTTTGCGCGCCGAGAAAAACGCCGCAACCAAACAAATCATCAATACTGCGAATCCTGCGACAGCCACCAACTCCCAAGAGAAGTAAATCGTCAATGGATAACCTTCTGTGCGTCCTGGTGGCGGCGGCATTTGCACATCCACAACCATCAGTAAGACGGTAACGAGCCCAGTAAACAAAGCGCCGATTAAGCTGCCAATCACCGCAAGTAACCCTGCTTCACGCAAGAACCCAGCAATGATTTCGCGAGGGTAGCTACCAAGTGCTGACAAGGTGCCGATTTCACGTGTACGCTCGGTGACCGACATGGTCATGGTGTTGAACAGCGCAACAAAGACCACCAGTGCCATCACTGCACCCATGATGCCGAAGATACGGTCGTACAAATCTTTCACTTTGAGATAGAAGAACGCGCGTTCCTGCCAAGGCGTAATCTCAATATCTTGATCGCCAAAGTTCTGCTTTTGCTTACTCAGAACCGAAGCCACTTGTTGCTCGACTTGGCTAGTTAAACTGGTATCAAACAGGAAGACAGATAACGCACTGACTTTGTCTGAACCGAGCAGCGATTGCGCACTGTTGATGTGCACGTAAAGCTGGCGTTTATCAAGCTCTGGTACACCGGTTGAGTAGATACCACGGACTTTGAAGTCATACGCGTTCAATGCGCCGTCGGTTGTGGTCGCCAGCAAGGTAATCCAATCGCCAGCGTGCACGCTTAAGTTGTTCGCCAAATCAACGCCGAGCATCACTTCTGGCTCTGCTGGGTCATAACGCGATGCATGAATGTTGGAAAGTGTTTGCCCTTCGCGCACATCCAAAAACGGTCCTTTCATATCGAATTCGCGCTCGTTCACGCCAATGCCGATAAAGATCGATGACTTATTGCCGTTGGAAATCAAACCACTGAATTCAACTCGTGGCTGCACGCCTCGCACTTCATTCAACCCAATCAATTGCTTGGTGATGTCGTCTGCATGAGTTAACCCATTACTCAGTGGCATCTCTTCTTCTTTAGCGAAGTAACCTGGCGTGGTTAACGTCAGATGCCCCGTGTCACGAGCTGTCGACTCTTTCAAACTGTCGTAGGTGTACAGACCAAAACCACCCGCACTGGTTAAGGCAAACACGGCAATGGCGATGATCAGCATCGACAACAAACTGCGGCGGCGATTGCGTTGCAGGTTCAACCAAGCAAGGCGAACGGAAACAGGAATTAGCTTGCCCATGAAACCTCCTCCACACTTGCGTGCGTTTTGGTGATCTTGCCATCCACCAATTCAATGGTTCGATCGCAGCGAGATGCCATGCGAGGGTCGTGTGTAGCGACGATAAAAGTGGTGCCAAGCTCGTGTCCGAGCCCTTTCATAATGTCGATGACCTTGTTGGCAGTTTGGCTATCAAGACTTGCGGTTGGCTCATCAGCAATCACCAGCGCCGGTTTGTGCACTAAGGCACGCGCAATTGCCACGCGTTGTTGCTGACCGCCTGATAGGTTATCGGGCATGTGATGAATAAACTCGCCCAAACCAACGTGTTCTAGCATTTGTGTGGCGAGCTCGGTTTGTTCTGCTTTTGAAAAGTCGTTGAGGTGTAACGGATACGCCACGTTCTCCAACGCTGTCATCACAGGCACAAGATTGAATTTTTGGAACACAAAACCAAGCTTTTCACGGCGCATTTTCGCAGCCTGCATTTGTCCGGTTGGGTATGGGCGGCCTGCAAATGTCACCTGACCTTGGTATTGAGTATCCAGCATGCCAAGCACGTTAAGTAAGGTGCTTTTGCCTGAGCCAGACGGTCCGCATAATGCCACCATTTCGCCCGCAAATACTTCACCAGAAACGTCTCGCAATGCACGCACGGTTTGGCTGCCAAGGGCGTAATCGCGACTAAGTTGATTAAAAACGATCATGACGCCTCCCTAATATTTCGCTAGCAGCGCTTTCGCGGTTTGCGTTTCTAAATTGCTGTCACCCAATTGCTCCATTTGCGCTAACCATGTTTTGGCTTGTTGAACATCTTCAGCTCGTAGTGCTGCTTCAATGGCGTAGCGATAAATCCAAGACGTTGCCGCGAAAGGTTGTTGGCTAAAACTCGGCTCATCGAGCAATGAAAGGTACAGCTCGTAGCCACGCTCAAAGTGATTGAACATGTCAGGTAGAGAAGTAAATGTGGTGGCTGCCATAGCGGTGGCTAGTTGGTATTCCGGCAAACCTTGTAAGCGTTGTTGCTCTTGCAGTGGTACTGGCTGATTCGCCATTAAATCCAAACCTTTTTGGATTGTGGCAAGACCGCGCTCGGTGAACTTCATCTTGTTCCAAGGCATAAACGCCTCACGACCTTGCAACGTTTCAGCACTGCCTAAATACACCAAGGTCAATGGCGTTGCGCCCTGCTCTTCGAGTTGTTTGGATAATTCGCCGTAAACAGTATCAACTAAGCCAGAATCACCTTGCGCCGCTTGGTTGAATTGACTGAGTGTGCGCTCGCTTGGGTTAGCCAGAGCCAGATTGCTGCTGAGCGCAAATGCGGCGATAAGCGTACTTGCCAGTTTAAGAGCTTTGATTGAGCGAGATTGAGAAACCATCATGTACTGTCCTTAATTGAACGTGATTAGATGGTTTCAGATTAAGGAAGAAGATCGCACGCTGCTTTTGCATGCGACCAATGGCAGTTATATGGAGTGAATGGTATTGAGAGAGGATGAATGGTTTTGCATTTCGGCTGCCTGTAATATCGCCTCTATCATTAAGCTGAGTGCCTTAGGCTGGTAGTTGCGTTGACGATAAACCAAATAGGCTTGACGATCCCCGCGGCTGTAGGACTGCGCGACCTGCACCAGATTCAATTCAGGCTTAACGTGGCGTAAAGGGATTGACGCAATTCCTAAACCGTTCTCCACGGCTTTAATCACTGCGGTTATGTCATTGACCACTAAGCGCGGCTTGCAATTGAGCATGTCCACCAGCTTGTCTTGTTGGTAGATAGGCACTTGTGTAGTGTGCGTGCTGGCTACCCAATCTTGCTTGGCTAAATCCTCTAAGCTTTCAATGCTGCCGCCCGCTTGCGCTAAGTACTCTGGGCTAACAAAAAAGGCATGTTCCGCTTTAAACAACGGGCGAGCGATCATGTCGTCTAACCCATCCAATTCGAATGTCACCACCAGATCACGATCGGTTTCTGGAATCGAATTCACTTGGCTAAGCAGAAGATCAATGGTCACTTTTGGATAGGTTTTGATGTAATCCTCAACCACCTTGTCGACCAAGTCATTGTAGAAGCGGCTTGGCATCACCAATCGAATTCGCCCTTCGACTTGTTGGCTTTGCTGGTTGAGCTGCAAGATGCCGGATTCAATCTGCGCCATCGCACTGCTGAGCTGATCAAACGCCTGTAAGCCTGTCTCGGTTGCCACCAACTCACGGCCTTTCTTCTCCAGCAATCTCAGCCCTAGACGCGCTTCCAGCGCCGATAAACGACGAGACATAGTAGAGACCGGCAGTTCGAGCTTTTTCGATGCCGCGAGCAAAGAGCCTTGCTCAACCACTGAGCAAAACAGGTACAGATCATCAACGTTTCCAAATATGGAATTCATACTTCTTCTATTTGTTATTTTTTCCAATTTTAGATGAGTATAACCTAGCCCACGTAGAAAAGAGACCCGAATATGCCGTGAATGCGGCGCGTAATAACGAATGAATACTAGGTACAGACGTGAAAGAAAATATTTATAAATACGCGATATACACTGTTTTTTCAGCGGCAGCTTTGTTCTCCGCTTTTTTAGTCACCTCAGACAATGTTTCTCCCTTCACCACCCAAGCGACGCTGCATCGTAATGTCGCAACCATTGCGCCGGAGGTATCTGGCGTGATTACGGATGTGATGGTGAATAACGGTGAATTGGTTGAAAAGGGTCAGCCACTGTTTGCTATCGATGCCAGCAGCTACCAATTGAAAGTGGCACAAGCGAAAGCCGAACTGCGCCAAGCACGCGAATCAGATTCCGCAAAATGGCAACAATTGGCAGCAGCGAAACAAACCCAAAGCCAACGCGAGTTCGAATACCACAACGCGAAGCAAAAACTGACGCGTAACCAGAAACTGCGCAACAAAGGGCTGGCAACCGAGCAAGAGCTTGATGACGCGATCACCAATACACAAGTCGCCAGTAGCGCGGTGGAAGCGGCAAACGCGGAAGTGAAACGCATTGAGGCAGAGCTTTCTACTCAAGACCGTACGGCAGCGATTGAGCTAGCAGAAGCAAAACTCGCCAGTGCGGAGCTGGATTTAAGCCACACCCAAATCGTGGCGCAAACCGAAGGCGTGGTAACTAACTTGCAATTGCAATCAGGCAGCTACATTACACAAGGCACAGCGTCATTGATGCTGGTGGACGAAGCTCATGCGTGGATCAGTGCAGACTTCAACGAAAAAGGCATTGATAAGCTAATTAATGGTCGCGAAGTGTTGGTGTCCTTCGATGCGCTACCGGGCAAAGTATTTACTGGTGAAGTCAGCAGCCAAGAGCGTGCGATTTACGATACCAACAATGCTAATGGACAGCTTTCTAGCGTGACCAATGATACTCGTTGGATCCGTGAACAACAGAAAGTGCGTACACGCATTACGGTTCACGAGCTGGATCCTTCGATGATTTCTGGTTCACGAGCGAGTGTGATCGTTGAAAGCGGCAACCCTGTTATGGATGTCATTAGCTCGGCTTGGATTCACTTGGTGGCGATGTTCCGCTACATCTACTAGGAGGTGAACCATGTGGACCTTCGAAAGCCCGTTTCAAAGTCGTTCTGAGCGCAATGAAGCACTGCGTGTTGCCCTTACTGTGACAATTTGTATGGTGCTGGGCAAACTGCTGAACCTTGATTCTCCAGTTTATCTGGCGCTGTACCCAACCATCATCATGACCAAGAACAAAGACTACTCTTGGCTTGGTCTGCTTCGCACCTTGCTACCTACGCTATTAGCAGCAAGTGCAGCGCTGGTGGTGACCGAAGTGTTTTCACAGCATCCGTTTGTGGTGTGGACCATTAGCTTGTTCTTCTTCGACTTTATGCGCCGCAGAGCGACCACGCCGCCGAAGAAAGGTCAGATGCTAATGCCAACCTTCAACTGGATTCTGATTGTGGTGTTTGCTCAGCATACCACCATGGACATGCCAATGCGCATTCATGAAATCTTGCTGTCGATGCTGATTACCATGATCGTCGCAAAAACCATGGTGACTCTGTTTCCTGTTGAACGTGGCGGCAAGCCTCCAGTATTTGAAGAAGAGCCTGTTACGTTTGAGAACCGAGCGATTTCACTCTCGTTGATTGGTCTTGGTGTGGCGTTCTTGATGATTGTCGACATCATCTCAGCAACGTTTTGTTTGGTACCTGTGATTGCCGCCGCAACGCAAACCACACACAAAAGCTTTATCGACGTGGTTGACCGCCGTTTTCAAACTCAAGTGGGTGGCTGTGCATTAGCGGTAGTGTTCACCTTGTTGATGGCAGGGCATCAATCCACATTCGGTTACTACACCATCGTATTAGGTCTGCTTGCTTTTATGATCACCGCATCAATGGCAAAAGCGAAAGGCCCAGCCAAAGACGTCCATGCCGATGCGTTATTGGCGACCATGTTGCCGATTCAACTCTACATGACCAGTAACGAGTTAGGCTTGGAAAGCACCTTCCTTAGAGCTTGGGAGCTCGCCGTGACTTTGTTTGTGCTTTGGGCGCTGTACCATTTCACGCATAAAGCAGACAAAGCCCAAGCGTAATCACGCCATCGCCTTAAGTGTTCAATACTTAAGGCGACTCTTGTTCTTATCGCGCTCATTTCATTGCGCTGTCTGTACCAATTTCCATTTCAACCTTATAAAAAGTGTGGCGTAAAACCTCAGCCTGGTGTATTTATCCATCCCACAGCTTTCCAGGTCAGCTTACCCATAACAGGCGGCGTCGCACACTCCTCTCTTGCACACCCTTGCGTAGTGTCTGTTATTTCCAAATTGGATTCTTAGCATCGGAATAGTTTGAGCTCGCTGAGTTCTGGTTGTTTTCGCCCCACTTGGGGCGTTTTTAGGTTATAGAAGATGAACAAGCGTTTCTTCCCTAGGATTGACTTGCCACTTTTGATGGCGATCATTCCGATCATGCTGTTGAGTTCGCTCACTCTATGGAGTGCCAGTGGATTCAATGAAGCTATGCTATATAAACACCTCGCTCGATGCGGTTTGACGCTGGTGTGTATTTTGGTGATGTCGTCGATTCCTGCGTCCAGTTATCAACGCTCAGCACCATATTTATATGTCATTGCCGTTTCTCTTTTGGCTGCCGTTGCCTTGTTTGGTGATAGTACTAATGGGTCACAGCGCTGGCTCGATATTGGCTTCTTTCGTTTTCAGCCCTCTGAGCTAATTAAGCTTTCGATCCCTATTATGATTGCATGGATGCTACATATTGAAGGTGGACGTCCAGACTTTAGAAAAATCGCCTTCTGTCTGTTGATCACTTTTATTCCTGCAGGATTGATCGCGTTACAACCAGATCTAGATGGGGCGATCTTCACCGTCATTTACACGCTATTCGTTCTGTTTTTTGCAGGCATGAGCTGGAAGATAATTGGTGGATTTTTAGTGAGCGTCCTTACACTAGCTCCAATACTCTGGTTCTTTGTCATGGAGTCGTATCAAAAAAGCCGTGTCACCCAGTTCCTAGATCCTGAGTCGGACCCTCTGGGTTCAGGCTACCAAATCATTCAATCATTGATTGCGATTGGCTCTGGCGGCATGAAGGGCAAAGGGTGGATGAATGCGACTCAAGGCACGCTAGGCTTTATTCCAGAAAGCCATACCGACTTTATCTTTTCGACCTATGCAGAAGAATGGGGCTTTATTGGCTGTGTGGTGTTGTTGGGATTGTACTTGTTCATTACCGCACGTGTAATGCTGCTGGCGTGCCAATCTGAGCACTTTTTCAGTCGTTTAGTGAGCGGTGCATTGGCGATGAGCTTCTTCCTTTACGCCTTCATCAACACAGGCATGGTAAGTGGCTTATTGCCGGTTATGGGGAGCCCATTGCCGTTCTTTAGCTACGGTGGTACGGCGATGCTAACCCAAGGTATCTGTTTTGGCGTGATCATGTCACTGTGTTATTCCAAGTACCGAAACACCTAAACGCTAGTCACAATAAAACAGGCAAACTATACGATCAAAAAAGGCTTCCCTCGGGAAGCCTTTTTTACAACTGGAAAACCGAATTATAGTTCGCCGTTGTGGTATACCTGTTGAACGTCGTCACAGTCGTCTAGAAGATCTAGGAACTTCTGGAATTTCTCTGCATCTTCACCCGCAACTGGCGTGTGAGTTTGAGGAACAAATGTGATTTCTTCAACGTCGATCGTTAGATCTGGGAATGCACCGTTAAGCGCAGTTTTTGTTTTGAAGAACTCAGTATGAGGTGCGAATACAGTGATAACACCGTCTTCTAGCTCAACGTCAGTAACGTCCACGTCTTCCATCATTAGCGTTTCTAGGATGATTTCATCATCTTCGCCTTTGAATTGGAATACCGCTTGGTGATCGAACATGTGAGAAACAGAACCTTCAACACCAATTTTCGCACCCACTTTAACAAAGCATTGGCGAACGTCTTGGAATGTACGGTTACCGTTGTCTGTTAGACAGTCTACGATCACGCTTGTGCCGCCAGGGCCAAAGCCTTCGTAACGTGCTGGTGTGTAGTCTTCACCACCGCCGCCGTTCGCTTTGTCGATCGCTTTATCGATAACGTGTGCAGGAACTTGGTCTTTTTTCGCTTTTGCGATCAGGTGCTTCAGAGACAAGTTCATGTCTGGATCACCACCACCGTTTTTCGCGCACATGTAAATTTCTTTACCGTATTTGGAATAAACTTTAATTTTTGCGCCTGCAGTTTTCGCCATAGAGGCTTTGCGCACTTCAAAACTTCTTCCCATCGGGATGTCTCTCTAAATTCAAATTTAATGCGAAGGATTTTAGCAAAGAGTGAAGAATTTTACCTTTTCACTCTGCAAAGAAATGGGGAGAATACCTCATTCGCCGCTGTGATTTGCACCATAGCCACGTTCCGCTCTACGCGACACCCATCACTCGTTTGTACTTATCGACTGCCTGTTGAAAAAACACTTTCTCATCAGCATCGTTAATCTTAGACAACTGTTCTTCTATTACCTCAGGACCAGATTTCGCCTCTTTAAGCTTCCAAACTAAAAACGACGCTTGCTTATCAAGTTCGATTTTGTTTTTCTCGTCAGGCGGCAATAGGGATAGATTGAACGACATGTACAGCCTCAAGGTACTTAAATACTAGCCGCGCACTATAACACACAGATTTAGCATTTAAGAAGTGAAACACACTTTACTTGATCAATTTCAAGTTGCATGTTTGGGGTTGGATCGCGTTTGCAATGATTCCGGCAGGTATTGCTCAAAAATTTGCTTCAAGCGTTCTTTTGTCACTGGTTTAGCAACAAATTCATTCATCCCAATAGCAAAACATCGACGCTGATCTTCTTTGATAACGTTCGCACTCAAAGCAACAATCGGTACTTGCTTACCCCAAACGCCCATCTTGCGAATGTTCTCTGTAGCAACAAAACCATCCATCACTGGCATTTGGCAGTCCATCAGAATCAGATCGAATTGATGCTCTTGGCACAGTCTAAGTGCTTCCTCACCGTGTTCAGCTACTCGAACTTGCATACCGAGCTTCTCCAACATAATACGCACTACTTTCTGATTGACCTCAGTATCTTCAACCACCAGTACCCATGGTTTTCCACTGTCAGGCTTTAGCTCAGTATTTTCAGAGGTATTGGTGTCACCTTTTGGAAACTCAAGGACATTAATCGTATTGGAGGCGATCAGCTTGTCACTGACGATATTGAGTGGAATGGTGAATTCAAAACAGCTTCCTAGGCCGGGTTCACTGGTCAGGCGAATATTCCCCCCCATGACTTCAACTAAACTGCTACAAATCGCTAAACCAAGACCTGTGCCTCCGTATTTACGCGTGGTACTACCATCTGCTTGTTGGAACTTCTCAAATACCGCTTGTTGATTTTCTTTGGCGATGCCTATACCAGAGTCCACCACTCGAAAACACACGCTCGCAACCCCCTCTTCTCGGCTCACTTGTGACACCATCAACTTAACGTGCCCGCGCTCAGTGAACTTTACCGCGTTACTGAGCAGGTTGCTCAACACTTGTTTAAGTCTGCCAACATCCCCTTCGACTTCTAGCGGTAACTTAGGATCGATATCGCAAACCAGTTGTAGCCCCTTCTGTTGGGCTTTGACAGTGTGAAGGCGTCCAACCTCCTGCAACAAATCGAGTAGGCTATAAACCGTGCTTTCCAGTTCAATCTTGCCCGCCTCGATTTTGGAGAAGTCGAGTATGTCGTCGATGATTACCATCAGCGAGTTTGACGAGCTGTTGATAATGGAGACCAAGTCTTTTTGTTGTTCATCAAGCTTGGTATCACTGAGTAAAGAGGCAACACCGATAATTCCATTCATTGGTGTACGAATCTCATGACTCATAGTGGCAAGGAATTCGCTCTTCTTACGGTTTGCGATTTCGGCTTTGTCGCGCGCAGCTTCGATTTCTACTTGGTGCTCACTAACACGCTCAACACTGCGGTTGTATTTGCATTCTAACAAACCCACTTCGTCGAGAAACCAACGCTTAGGAAGCTGCACCTTGCTTGGTACATGGCCACCGCTGAAATCACTCACCGCGCCAGAAAGCAACTGCAATGGTTTCACCATCAAACGAAACGTGACCCATAAAACACCTAGGATGAGTAAAAAGATCTTGATCGCTTCCGCGATCACGAGAAAAAAGAAGGTTTGCCATAATCCTTGGTAGATCGGGCTGAGATCAGATTGCACCGTCACTTGAGCAAGATCATACGTTTTTACCCCTGTGTCATATTGCAATGGCCATTGTCGCTCGATCCGATCTTCAGTCAAAGCAGTGCCTAGTTCGAAGATCACTTCATCTGGCGTCGCAATTCTTAAATAATCCACCGAGGGCAAACGCATGACCCCTTCTGCCTGAGTGCGTAACAGCTCACGATCTTCGACCCACAAACTGGCAGAAAAACTGGATAGGTAGCTGGTTTTCACTTGTTCAAGCTGGGTATCTAGACGAACAAGATCATCGTTGAAATCACGATATAAACTGATGAAAGAGCTGATCATGGTAAAGATTAAACTCAACGCAAAAATCGCCAACATCAATTGATTCCCGATGCTGACTCTGGGTTGAACTCGCTCTTTTGCATCCATATGAAATCGATTCCTTAAACTTGCGCTACTATAAATATAGTCAGGTCACGACAATAATCGAGGTGAGAATGAAAGGACTCTTACGTACATTAAGCTTAAGTTTTTTAGCAATAAGTACACATTCGGTGGCAAGTAAAGTGAATTATTACGTCATCGCTGATCAAGCCCGACCATTCCAAATAGAACAACAAGGTAAGCAGCATTCAGGCATCGTAACCGATATCATCAATGCCATCTTTGCTGAATCCGATTATGACGTGAAATACCATACTTACCCTTTCAAGCGAATGATTTCAGTGCTCGAAGCGGGAGGAGAAGAAAACTGGGTAACTTACGGTAGCCCGAATTGGGGTAAAGTTCAGTCTGAAAATCTGTCTACACTTCCTATTTACACTGTAAAGCATGTACTGGTTTCTAGCAGCAAAGCCCCCTTCAAATTCAGCGACATGCAGCACATGCAAGGTCGTTCAATTGTGCTGCTGCTTGGCTTTGATTACCCGAACTTGAGCCCTTTCTTTGAAAACGGTACCGTCAATGAAATGCGCGTCAAAGACTACAACGCCGCATATCGCGTTCTGCAACGAACCCCTGGCGATACCGCGTTTGTCGAAATGGAATCGCGCGTGGTGTACAACATAAAACGTTTAGAGCTGCCAATGGAAAACTTCCAAATTCAATCTTTCAGTGCTGTGATTCCAGACTACCCTATCTATTTAGCTTTCTCTCCAAAGATGAATCCAAAAGTACAGAGCTTTATCAATAAGCGCTTGGCTGAACTAAAAAGTTCGGGGAAAATCGACGATATCATCAAAAAATACATCTAGTCGTTCACACCCAACCAGTCATGAAAAAACCGCCAGCTTGGATAAGCTGGCGGTTTTATTTTTATATAGTTTCAGCAATTAATCTTGTTCTACAAACTTAGGGTCGAACATGTGGCCGAGCTTGTTGGCTTTGGTTTGTAAGTAGTGCTGGTTATTGGGGTTATTGCCTTCTTGTAATGGCACTCGCTCAACTACGTTGATGCTCACCTTCTTCAGCGCTGCAAGCTTACGTGGATTGTTAGTCATCAAACGCACTTCATCGATTCCAAGATGCTCCAGCATCCCCTTACAAAACGCGTAATCACGCATATCGGCAGCAAAGCCAAGACGCTCATTGGCTTCAACAGTGTCAGCACCTTCATCTTGAAGATGATACGCACGAATCTTGTTGATTAAGCCAATCCCCCTGCCCTCTTGACGAAGATAGAGCAGCACACCGCAGCCTTCTTCCGCAATATTTTGCAATGCACGATTAAGCTGAAAACCACAATCACAACGCGTACTGAACAGCGCATCACCGGTTAAACATTCTGAGTGCAAACGAATCAGTGGCGCTTCTCTTTTTGAGGGCTCACCATACACCAACGCAAGATGCTCTTTTCCTGTCGCATTCTCGATAAAGCCATGCATAACAAATGTCCCCCATTGAGTGGGCAGTTTGGCTCTATCGACAAAGCGAACCAAGTTGTAAGGTTCTCGGTGTTTAAGTTCAGCACGTACGTTCATTAAAATCTCACCTAAATGATTCTGACCGGAACCATCACCGCCGTCGCCCCAAAAGGCATCTTTGTGCGAATGCTCTGTTAGACATGCACTCCCTGTCTGCATCAACTTTTTAGCAAGCTGAGGGTTTTGCAGAAACTTCTCACGTACGATAAACGCCATCACAGAGAGCTTGTCTTCATCCCAATCTTCACGCACTAAGTGCTGATGTTTGCGGCTTAAAGCAAAGGCTTCATCGGGACTTTTAGCAATGAGAATCTTATTTTTTAGTTCGGGGTCGCTGAACTTCTGAGCTTGATAATAATGTTCGCTGGTGGGCCAAAATTGGGTAGAGACTTTGATCGGAACTTGGCAAAAGTTGGAGAGGAAACCGTGAGATTCATCGGGTTCATAAAAAAGGATCTGATCAACCATAATCGTACTCCTGACATTGCTATTCAATAGTCAACAAAAAGCATATCGCTATTGATATAATGTTTAGTAACGCAGGATAAGAAAGTCAAACAACTTGGTGTAAATCAGAAAATGAAAAGGGCAGCCTTATGACTACCCCAAGGTTTTATTCCGCAGTGTGAGAATTAGTGAATTAAGCCAAGTTCCCTTGCTTCTTCGATGCTTAAGCCGCTTTCACGGATTTCACGAAGTGCTTCAATACGACGTCTTGCTTCGGCAGACTTCACAGTTTTCTCAGGTCTCACAACGGATTCTTCTTCTGGGAGTTCCCACTTGTGAGCGATGTTGCTCATCTCTTCATGGTCGATAGAATTAATGGACATATTTCCTCCGAACACACCATGTTTTCGATGGCTAATCTATAGCAAACCCCTACCGCTGAGGTAAGAAAAACTGTGGGGAAATGTGACCCCTTTCGACCTTTCATCAACTCGTTAATAGATTCATCATTTAGTTTTTGCAAACCACGTTTATAGCGATTAGATTTGAAGAATTCCCCCTACGAAAAGTAAGCTGATCCAGCTCTCATTTTTCCCTCACAAGTTCACACTTCCATAACGGAAAGAAATCTTTTTATTACACTCAACTTTCGAGTCAC
The DNA here is from genome assembly GCF_002214395.1 of Vibrio rotiferianus. Lineage (NCBI taxonomy): Bacteria > Pseudomonadati > Pseudomonadota > Gammaproteobacteria > Vibrionales > Vibrionaceae > Vibrio > Vibrio rotiferianus. The sequence goes on along the minus strand of NZ_CP018311.1, from coordinate 870,726 downwards.
TTCACTGATTAGACGGTTTTATCTTTCGTAAACCTCATACACCTGATAATGATAATAATTATCTTTTGTATTAGTAAGGTGTAATGATGAGTGAACTTAACCTGAGCCAGGCATTCCACTCTGATCCCGTCATTCAGATCAGAGATTTATGCGTGGATTACATCACCGATAATGGCGACTTCAATGCTGTTAAATCGGTGAGCTTTGATATTGGCAAAGGTGAGATATTTGGTCTCGCTGGCGAATCTGGCTGTGGAAAAAGTACCATTGCTTTCTCTATCAACCGTCTACACAAGCCGCCCGCGTTTATCTCTGGTGGACAAATTCTATTTGAAGGCAAAGATATCCTTCGCCTACCTGATAGTGAGCTAAATACGCTACGCTGGAGCGAGATTGCCATGGTATTCCAAAGTGCCATGAACTCGCTAAATCCAGTACTCACGGTTCAGGAGCAATTTGCCGACGTATTACGTCACCATCAAGGGTTAACCAACGAGCAAGCGAAGGACCGTGCCGAGAAGCTTCTCGATCTCGTCAATATCCCCCGAAACCGCTTGGGCGAGTATCCACACCAGTTCTCTGGTGGTATGCGTCAGCGATTGGTGATTGCGATTGCCCTTTCTCTCAATCCCAAACTGATCATTATGGATGAACCTACTACCGCTCTCGATGTAGTAGTACAACGCGAGATTTTGCAGCAAATTTATCAGCTACGTGATGAATTTGGTTTCTCGGTACTCTTCATCACTCACGACTTAGCGCTAATGAGCCAATTGTGCGACCGCATTGCGATTATGCGGCATGGCAAGATTGTCGAAGTAAACGGCTCCTACGAAATCCGTAACCACCCTCAACACGAATACACCCAAAAACTTTGGGCTTCATTCCCGAATATCCACGATGTGCATAAACAGCCGCAAACTGAAGGAGCGCCAGCATGAGTGAACCGATCATCCAAATGAAAAATGTGATCAAAGAATTCAAAGTCGGTGGTGGCTTTGCCAAAGAAGAAACCTTCCGCGCGCTTCAAGGCGTGAGCTTTGATCTTTATGCAGGTAAAACGCTCGCGCTAGTGGGCGAATCTGGCTGCGGGAAGAGTACGTGTGCGCGATTAATTACCAAGGTGTATCCAGCCAGTGATGGCGAGATCCTTTTTAACGGAAAAAACATCAACGACATTACTGCTCGCGCTGAAATCCAGGACTACCGCAGTAAGGTTCAAATGGTATTCCAAGACCCGTTTGGCTCTTTGAATCCAACCCATACCATTCGTCATCACTTAACTCGCCCACTGAAGATTCATAAGCAAGTGAAGAGTGACAAAGAAATCCCAGCTAAGCTGCTAGATCTGCTGGATTTAGTCGAGCTGCCAGAGGAAACTCTGAACAAGTTCCCCCATGAACTTAGTGGCGGTCAACGTCAACGCGTCAATCTAGCACGCGCGCTTGCAGTTGGTTCGCAGCTCATTCTTGCTGATGAACCGACATCGATGCTGGATGTTTCGATTCGTTTGGGTGTATTGAATCTAATGCAACGTATGAAGCAAGAGCTGGGTATCGGTTTCTTATACATCACTCATGACCTCGCAACAGCACATTACATCGCTGAAGAAACCGCCGTAATGTACAAGGGACAGATCGTAGAGTGGGGGGATACGCAAGCGATCCTAAAGAACCCTCAACACCCATACACTAAGTTATTGATCTCGGCAGTGCCGGATCCTGATCTTCCATTTGGCAACCTAGTAGAAAGTGAACCAAACTATTCCATAGATGCCGATGAGATCCGAAGTCGCAGCAGTATTGTGGTAGAAGACTACGATCAAATTGGGCCAAACCACTTTGTAAAACAATGGACTGAGGCAGCTTAATGGACTTAATGACCTGGCAAGATCAGATTTCAGGTTGGTATGAAAACCGGAAGTATGATCAAGTAGAAACCTTAGAAGCGATCTTATATCAAGCACCTGTCTCGGTGTTTGGCCCAGAGCTAACTGATGAACAGAGTAAAGCCATCGCCTGTTGGTTAGATGGTGGGCTTAGAGTGTTTCAACATGCCAGGCATCAGGACCCATATAAAGCATTTCAAACATTGCAGTACATTAGCGCTAATTTAGAGCATACGGCTTGTGATGCAATGACTGATGTTTTAATTAAAGATTGGTGCTTAAAACGGCTACAGCATGTCACCGTACTGTCGCTAGAGTTTTGCAATCAGCAAACTGAACAAACGTTATGGGGAACTAATGCGACTTCACTTATTAAGGCGCACGTAAAATTGATGGCTTATTTGGGTTGGAATGAAAAGCATAATATGGCTAAAGAAAATCGAAGATAGAGTAAAGAGAGGGCTTGGAGAACCCTCTCTCTAAGCGCAGTAGCTGTTGGAGGCAGCTTCTACTTTTCATGAAATGGTAGACATTGGAATCTACGAGACAAAGATTACGCTCATTAGTGTCACTTTTGTCAATAAGAAGTCAGCTAACTGCCAATTTATAAATAAGTTTGAATTTTATTTCCAATGAATAGCCACATATTGCATAAAAAACCAAATATTAAGGTTTTAAAACCATAGAAAAGTAAATGCCGCATTGCCTATTACAAGAAATCTATATTAAAAATGACAAATTTTAGGCAAAAAAAAGCGAGTCCCCAAAAGGAAACTCGCGAAGTCTATTCAGAATGAATGTAACAATATGAGCCAATCTATTAATCATCAGAAAGGACAAAAGGTTGTCTATTCGAGATAGATATTAGTCATTGAATTGCACTGCAATGTCAGCCCCTTGTAAGAGTTAAGTCTGGATTCTATCAGCGAAAATCATTGTTACATTTAGAATCAATCAGTCATACTTATTGCTCAAATAACACTTTAATGCCGGCAATTAGATTGCCATTTCATCAAGCGCTCTAATTACCATCTCATCCACATGACCTTCAAACACCTGCCTACATACTTTTCGACGAACCGCCAAACCGGCAATCAAGCGTTCAATAGTGAGATGCTTGATATCATTTTGACCATTATATAGTTCAACGGTCTTACTCAATGTCTCGTATGGAAGTGGTTCCTCTCCAACTCTCAGCCAATCAAGCTTATCAATGAACTCAGAACACTCTTCTTTAATTGAGGCATAGGAGTGCCCTGTCATTGCCGATAGAGCCGTTATGCTGCGTTCTAGCGCCTCTGGGGAGGTGTATTTGGATAGAGTAATGGTGATCTCATCTGCGTTGATCTCTACTAGATGCTTTTTCTGCTTTACTCGGCGGCCCAAATTGCCCCGTGGAGAAGGCGCCTTACGTTGAATAGGCTCAAATTCGCCGTCTATGATACCTGAGAGCTCGTCTAACTGCTGTCGGGTAACCATCTCATTGCGAAGTGGGTTTGGCAGCGTAGGCGCCATATTACGCTTTCCTGCATTGGTGGTTCGGGCGCGAGAGTAGCGTAACACCTCTTCCACATCGCATTTGATATCGATTTGGTAATCCGTGACTTTTCCACTTTGGATCATCGTTTCGATCGTTAAGTGGTATCCCCAAAGATTTACGACGAAAAGATCTTCCGTTCCCTTACCATCTGACAAGAGTTTCAACTCTCGGATCAGATCCATAGAAAATCTTCGCCATTCAATGTTACGAGCAAGTTTTTGATTTAACTCACTTAGCAACATGCAATCGGTGTGTCTTCGTACCATTCGACTACGGAAGAACGAATACAACTGGAATACCAAGGTATGCTGCTTCAGAATTTCTGGTGGGAACAAGAAGAAATAATCACGTGTCAGCAGTTCTTCGTAGAACGATGGTTCCCACACTAGGATGTATAAGTTTGGCTTAATTCGAATTTCGCCGTCGGCACCTTCAACAGGCGCTTCTTCCGATGCGGTAATGGTTCGGGCAATGAAGCGAAAACGATCACTCTTAAAGCCTTCTGGCATGTTCTCACTTAGCCAGCGACCAGTCAGTTCATGCAGTTGAAAATCTGTAAATTCAATACGATCAATACTGTCGCGGATTGAATCCCGAGCGGGGCCGCTGTCTTTCTTGCCACGTAAAGATAGGATATCAGTAATGTACAAAGGCGTTTTATTTGGCACATGAGCTGCTTCCATGTGGTACTGATCTTTATGGTGATCATGGTATTGTACAGTAAGCGTAAACAACGCAAACAGCGTCATCAGATCGTCCACCGTCATGATGTTTTTCGACGATCGCGTTTCAATCACTGCTTTAGTCCCAGAGATCGACACCATCGATTTCTGATAGCTTTTACGAGTACGAGGCGGTGCTAGTGCTTGGTCGATGATCCCGGCCCAGTTAGTTGGCGAGACAACAAATTGATCCGCTTCATCTTTCATCATGGGTGGTGTGTTAAGGCCATGCTCATTAAGTAAGCGTTTGTTTACTTGCGTTTGTGCCAATGCCTTAGAGCGTTTTTGCTTCTCATTTTGACGAACTTTCTCCGTTACCAAGCTGGTGGCTCCCAAGGCAGAAATCAGTTGGTTAGGATTGACAAACTTATGAAGCATGGTTTTTCCAGCAAGGCCTTCTTCAAAGCGAACAGGGGTTTGCGTAAATAAACCAATACCTACAGCTGCACGTAAACGTTGCTGTAATGCTGCACGTGTCAGCTGACCATCTGTGGCCTCTACAATTTCTGTCGTAGAAACTAAGCCATCTTTGCTACTGAATCCACGTAATGAAATTAGATTAAGCAGTTCTAAGATACTTTTAGTCACCCCTTTGAAATGTTGGTATTGTTCTACCCAATCTGCAGAAGATTCGTGTACCTCAAAAAGATGTCCATCCTTATGGCTTCTTGGTGCTTTAATCAGAATTTTTTCATCAGCTGTCATTTTAGATCCAGATCACACTAGCCGTAGTTTTGCTATGGTTCCGAAGAATAAAGAAAAACAGATCATAAATAAAGAAAAAATCTTTGTTTTTAAATAACTGATCTTTTTGATTAAACTGATCTTATTTGATTATATGATCTATTGATCTGGTGATTTTTATCTCTGTAACTTGCTGTTTTATTTAGCTATTGTTTGTTGCCTCTTCGGAACTATGATCATGTTTTTATCGAAACAATGATCAACGAAATGCAGAAAGCATGATCAGAGAATGTCGCAAGCATGATCATTAAATCACTGAAAAGATGATCAAAACACTCATGAAACGATGATCATCATCTTTCTACAACTTATCCACAGAAGATCGAGTCAATCCAAGAGAACTCTATAGCAACTATCGCTTGTGTGGACTCATTTTGTCTCCGGATCGATGATCAAGAGAGAGGTATTTCATCGTTCAGTTCTCAATATTGAGCGTAAAATGTTCAATTGGTGAAAACTTGGCTTTTTCATTTGAATGTTGTTACCTGCAAAGGTTTCTTAAGGATTCGTCGAAAGCATGATCATGATTGTCTTTGCTACATTTTGTATGATGCTTGATTTCATCGTTCCGCGTTTTACGTCTTTATTTTGTTGCAATCCCCCAGTCTATCTGCATTCTGCCGTAAATTGACCGTGAAAAGTCATGCTTCCGAGGTCAAAACGCGCTTGATCATTTTTCCGGTAATTTGATCGCAATGAAAAATTGATATGTCGCGCGCAAGGACACATAAGTTCCTTGATCATGCTTTCGTATTTTCTGTTCTTACTGGAAGTATGATCATGAAGAACCCTTGATCATACTTCCGTTTAATATTGCCCTTTTACATACTTAAACGTACTGGACGCATGATCAAGGCGGTTCTTTTTGTGTTTTTAAATAAAAAAGCTGAATCATCATCAAATACTAGATTCATCTCGCACTATCCGTAATTTAGTACCTTTTTATAATCGTTCCGGTAAAACGTTATATTTACATTGTAAATAAGTGACGTCGTAACACTTTAAAACCACACAAGTATCAATCGCTTTATTCGCTAATATTCGATTAATTTTTGTTATATTTTTATGACGAAATCATAAAACAGTCGTTTGTTAGTGTTTTATGTGTGATGATTGTTCAAAATGTCTGTGCACCTTTTTGTTGTTTTTGGATTGTAGTGCTGTACAATAAAATGCAGATATCCTTCCAACGGAATTTGGCATGAAAAGAGAAACAACAATTGAAAATCTCCAAGAGTTAGCAGAACTTACGCAACAAGTTCAAGCTGACCGTATTGAGATTGTTTTGGAAGAGCGTAGTGACAACTACTTCCCACCAATGTCTAAGGCAATGATGGAAACCCGTTCAGGTTTGACTCGCCGTAAGCTGGATGATGCTATCGGTAAGATGGAAGCGGAAGGTCATCAATTCACAAAGAATAATGCCAACCATTATTCAATTACGCTTGAAGAAGCACACATGCTAATGGATGCGGCAGAAGTGCCAAAATTCCACGAACGCAAAAAGAATTCTGAGAATAAACCCTGGATCATCAACGTACAAAACCAAAAGGGTGGTACGGGTAAATCGATGACAGCGGTTCACTTAGCGGCGTGTCTGGCACTAAACCTAGATAAACGCTATCGTATTTGTTTGATTGACCTTGACCCTCAAGGCTCTCTGCGTCTGTTCTTGAACCCACAAATCAGTGTGGCTGAGCACGACAACATCTACTCAGCGGTTGATATCATGCTTGGCAACGTTCCTGACGGCGTTGAAATCGATCGTGAATTCCTACATAAGAACGTGCTGTTGCCGACGCAATACCCGAACTTGAAGTCAATTTCAGCGTTCCCAGAAGATGCAATGTTCAACGCTGAAGCGTGGCAGACTCTGTCTGAAGACCCATCACTAGACATCGTTCGTCTTTTGAAAGAGCAGTTGATTGATAAAATCGCGAATGATTTCGACGTGATTATGATTGATACAGGTCCACACGTTGACCCGCTGGTTTGGAATGCAATGTTTGCTTCAAACGCGCTATTGATTCCTTGTGCAGCTAAGCGTCTTGATTGGGCTTCAACAGTAAACTTCTTCCAACACCTACCTACGGTTTATGAGATGTTCCCTGAAGATTGGAATGGTCTCGAGTTTGTCCGTCTGATGCCAACCATGTTTGAAGACGACAATAAGAAGCAAGTTTCTGTTCTAACTGAAATGAACTATCTTTTGGGTGACCAAGTTATGATGGCAACCATTCCTCGTAGTCGAGCATTCGAAACCTGTGCTGACACCTACAGCACTGTGTTTGACTTGACCGTAGGCGACTTCGAAGGTGGTAAGAAAACACTCGCAACGGCACAAGATGCGGTTCATAAGAGTGCATTAGAACTAGAGCGCGTACTGCACTCTAACTGGCCGTCATTAAATCAGGGGTAATGAATAAATGGCATTGAAAACGTCTGAATTAAACGCGAAATTATTTGGTAAAACCAATAAGCGTCGTGTTGCGACACCTCAAGAAGCGCAAACGGCGGCAAAAGATAAAGCACAAACGATCGAACTTGCCGTTGCGGGTGAGAACACAGTTCAGTTTGAATTGGTTCGTATCCCAGCAGATAAAGTTGCATCAGATACCACGGTATTTGCAGATAATGCACGTGAGCAGTCCTTCTTAAACGAACATGCGCTGTCGGATGTTTTGGTCACATTGAAAGAGCGTGGCCAGCAGTATCCCGCGGTTGGTCGTCGTACTCAAGAAGGAAAGATTGAAGTTCTTGATGGTAGCCGTCGACGTATGTCTTGTATCTTGGCTGAACAAGACTTCTTGGTTTACGTTGCTGATGGTATCAATACCGATCATGCTAAGTTCCTTTCTGATGTAGCGAACGCGCACAAACCTCTGTCTCTCTACGAAAAAGGTAAAGAGATGCAGGCGAAGCTCGAAAGCGGTGAAGCAGAAGACCAGAAAGCGCTAGCTAAAATGTTCCAGTGTAGTGAAGCCTTAGTGAGCGGTGCATTAAAAGCGGCTGCTCTGCCTCTAGAACTATTGCAAGCTTACCCAAATGTAGGTGACTTAGGTCGACCAACTATCGTGAAACTGCATAAGCAATTTTCGTCATTGACGGGTGAACAGCAGCGAAATCTATTGGATAAGTGCCGCACGTCCGAAGGCTACTTGTGGCAGCGAAGCACGGCTCAAGGCGTGGCTCGCTTAACTAAAGACGTGACAGAAAGCATTGAAAGTTGGATTGTAGAATTAGCACCTGCGAAGCCGACTAAGAAAGCTGAAAAAGTCGACCTTGTTAAAGGTCGTGCAAGCTACAGCCGCAAAGGTAACAACCTTGCTCTTAACTTGAAGAAAGTTGACGACAGCTTGATGGACGAGATTCTAGCTTTCGTTGAGAGCAAAATGAAGTAAATCTCTTCTTCTTTGAAACCGCCTTCGGGCGGTTTTTTTATGTCTGTAATTGGGCAAAGTCTCCATGCATCGAGATGTGATAACATGGCGTCAGTTTAATGCTCGTTAATGCTCGGATATACCTAATGCTCGCTCAATCTGAATTCCTTTCTCAACTTCAAACTCAATCTCATGATACGTTTCATCGTCGTGGCGTGGTTATCTATGGTGAACCCGAATGGCAAGATGCGCTAATTGCTGACTTTTACAAACATCAATCGAATCAGACCTGGTTCTGTGTCGGTGATTGCTCTCTTGAAGGGGCTTTTTGTGTCTCTGGCAAACAAGGCAATATGCTGCTTGGTCGTGAGTGCGATGTTTTATTGTTTGATGCGAGAAGCGGAGTTGATGCCAACAGTTTTACCGCTGCTCTTGGTGCTTTGGTTGGCGGTGGATTGCTGCTTGTTATCGCCAATAAACCAGAGCATCCAAGCGAAGCTGATTTGTGGATGCAAATGCATTGGCAAAAACTAACTGTGATAGACCAGAGCCGTCCGTTGCCGAAGTTATCGAGTGTGCAATCTGGTGCGAAGGAAAACCAGTTCGAGCAACAAATAGAAGCGGTAGCTTTGGTTGAGAAAGTTGTAACTGGACATCGCAAGCGTCCATTGGTGCTGACTGCTGACCGTGGTCGAGGTAAAACCAGCGCTTTAGGTATTGCTTGCGCGGAATTACTTGAACGAAAGCCAATGCGTATTTTGGTTACTGCGCCAAACATTAAAGCAGTTGAACCTGTTTATCAGCATGCTTTGCGATTGCTTTCAACCGCACAACGAGTTAAGAAAGACCGATTGGAAGCAGGGCAAGGGTACATCCAATTTATTGCCCCCGACGAGTTATTTTGTTCTTTACCAGATTGTGATTTACTGCTGATCGATGAAGCCGCAGCGATCCCTGTGCCAATGCTCAAGCAAATCACGGAACATTATCATCGTTTGGTCTTTTCGAGCACGATACATGGCTATGAAGGGTGTGGTCGAGGGTTTACGCTTAAGTTTGTTGAATGGTTGAAAGAACAAAGACCGGGAATGAAGAGTCTCCATCTTCAACAACCTATCCGTTGGAGCGCCAATGACAAACTAGAGACATGGTTATATGAGGCGTTTCTTTTGAATGCTGAGCTTGAACCGATTAATGTGGCTGAGATTGGCGAGATTGCATTGGTCAATCTCCGTAAATCAGAATTGATTTCTAATCCTTCCGTGTTGAATACATGCTTCGCGCTATTGGTTAATGCGCACTATCAAACTTCTCCTAGCGATTTACTGCATCTATTGCAAGATGAATGTAGCCAAATTTACGTTGCTCTACATGACAGTGATGTGGTCGGTGTGATGATGACAGTGGAAGAGGGCAATCTTGATGAGAACCTAGTTAAAGAGATTCAACTTGGTAGACGCCGTCCCAAAGGGCATTTGGCTCCAGTTAGCATTATTAATCAACTCGGGTATCCAGAAGTTGGGGCGCTTTCTACCCTTCGTGTGATGAGAATTGCTGTTCATCCCGAGTTTCAAGGACAAGGTATTGGCCAGCAGATGCTGGCAAAACTGGAAGAGGATGCTCCATCTCATATCTCTTATCTTTCCACCAGCTTTGGAGCGACGTCTGAGCTGATTCGGTTCTGGCAACGTTCTGGTTTTGACGCCATTCGCCTCGGGACTATGCGTGATGCAGCAAGTGGTTGCTATTCACTTTTGATGATTCGTCAATGCCGTCCCCAACCTTATCAAGGCTGGATTGAGGAGGCCAAAGCTCTATTCGAAGAACTCATTTCGTTGAGCGCTTCTTCAATTTATCCTCGATTAGAACCTTCTTTAATCCGTAGTTTGTTTTTTCTGCCAATGGAAGTATCTCCATTAAATCAAACAAAGCTATCTCTGATCGAGCATTATGCTTGCGGAGGAAATAGTTTTGAATCTGTCTCTGTATGGCTTCAACAATGGCTTTGGCAAAATGGCCTCGGTGAAGCGTCTGATTTGATGATCAGTAAGCTGCTGTTAAATCAAGACTGGAGTCAGTGTGCAAGACAATACGGGCTATTGGGACGTAAACAAATAGAGTCGACACTTCGTTCTGAGCTACAAGTTATGCTGGCAAAATTTACAGTGTAAAGTAAAGGGGGCTATTAAATTTACAGTGTAAACGATATTTGAGTACTCTACTGCTGACGACTGGCAACGTTGATTTTACACTGTAAATCCAAACAAACTACTTAGGGCTCCTACTATCGCGATGGCCCCAAAATTCGCCGTTTATGCAGATCCAAATTTACAGTGTAAACGACCGAAAGGACTAATCGAATGGTCAAAACGGTACGCAAGTCTATGCTGTTAGAGTTCGCTCGTAAGTCGCTTTGCAAGTAATGTTCAAAGGGAAGGGGAGTGGGCTGTAGACTCGTTCGATGCGGAATTAGAGTCTTAGGTGCCTATGGCTATCATCTTTTAAATACATAGGCGAAGTGCATTACGCTCAGCTCTGAACTATCAAACCAGTTAAAAACAAATTATCTTCAGATCCTAACTTAAAATAGATTAAAACTTGCCACAATAGATCATCGCATGTTTCTTCCGGCCATGAGGTCCAAGCACCAGATTGGAATGTCACCGCTACGATAAACCTTGATGAACTGAACTGCTATGCAGACTGATTTTCTCCATTCTTTGGTTAGACTCGGCAATGAAAATCAGCATTTGAGCTATAACCGAAAGAACCTCCTATCAACTTATTACAGCCAGTTTAAGTAAACTTAAAATGAAAAGTTTTTGCAACGGCGATTACCGTTGAGCTCAATGAGAGATAATGTAAAAGAGCAACGATGCAAAGATGTTGGAAAAATCGTAAAGAGATTTACAGTGTAAAACGCAGTTCATAATAGTTTGCTGGCCTTAATACACGCTTACAAATCAGTGTTCACTCCTTTAGTGATGTGAGCCCGATTCTTGATGTTGAGAGTTTTGTTCCAAAAACGATTTTAGATAGACTGAAGCAGTAAATGTTTAGCTGGTGTGGCTGATATGTGGAAGCTCTGTCTTAAATGGTCTGAAGACCAAAAGAAGATTATTGCTCACATTCCCGGGGATGTAGATCTGGGTGGTGAGCTAAATCAAAAGGAATTGCCTGAGCAACTTGCTGAGATGGATGCAAGCAAGTTGTTTGTCGATGAAGCCGAAGTTGTGCGCTTTATTAATTGTGCTAGGGAGAGAAAAGCTGAAGCTTATGATGGCATCATCATTGCTGAATTACGTAATGCTGAAGTCTCGGTCGAACTTAGCAACAATGACATGCTAGCGAGTATGTGTGTTGTAGGCGCACATGGAGGTCGCGGCTTGCGTGGTCCCGAGATAGTGCAAGCGTTGGCAAATGCTAAGGTATCTAAAGGCATCAATAAATTGGCGCTAAAGAAAGTCATGGTAGTCAGCACGCAACTCAAGCCAGGGGAAACTTTTGTCCAACCTGTTGCGGTTGGTAAGCAGCCCATAAAAGGCAAAGACGCCATATTTACGCCGTTAGTTAAAGATATATCCAAGCGTGTACTCAAGCCCAAGCAAGCTAATTCAGACAGCGATAAGATTGATTTAAAAAATCTGGGTGAAACCATTACGGTTGATGCGGGTGATGAGGTTATGCGTCGGACTCCAGCAACGAAAGGGACGCCAGGATTTACTGTTCAAGGGAAAATAATCCCCCCACAGGCAGGTAAGGATAGCCCAATCAAGCCAGGTAAAGGCACTGAAATAGCAAAACATGATCCTAACTTGTTGCTGGCAACGGTCTCCGGCATGCCAATGATCAAAGAAAAAACCATCGAGGTAGACAATGCATTGTGTCTTAATGGCGTTGGTGTTAATACTGGGCACGTGAAGTTTAAAGGAAATGTGTTTATTTCTGGTGATATTGAGTCTGGTATGATCGTAAAAGCGACAGGCTCTGTCACCGTCGGTGGGTTTATCGAGTCGGCAGATGTGCAAGCACAAGGTGACATTGAAGTAGGTAAAGGCATTATTGGTCATACCGTGCCCGATGGTGAACCCAAGAGTTGCCATGTCAAAAGCAAGGGGTCGATCAAGGCTAACTACGCTCAGTTTAGTGAACTTCAATCTGGCCAAGATATTGAGCTTGCCGTACACAGCATGAATAATGATATTAAATGCGGCCATAATCTCACCGTCTTGGATGCTTCTGGGCGCAATGGAACCTTAAGTGGTGGGGTTGCAAAAGTAGGCGATAAGGTAAAATGTTTGCAGCTTGGTGTAGAGGGGGATACGGCTACAAAAGTGGAAGCCTTTGCTCGCTACACGGCATACAAAGAAAAAATCAGCGCGTTAAAAGAGGAATACAAACTCGCTCAAGAAGGTACGATGGAAGTCATTCGTAAGGAACTTGAATTTAAGAAGCGCCCAAAAGCGGAACGAACGGATGAGGAGCAAGCTCAAATTGATGGTCTAAAAGAGCGCAATAATAAGCATCTTGAAGACGTCAAATCTAAACTCAATACGTTAGAAACTGATTTCGAAGTTCTGCTAGAAGAAAATGTTGTAGAAGCCACTGAGCGAGTTTTTACGCGCGTAACGGTTCAGTTTGGTGATGAGCAAGTGATCACGAAGCGCACACATGGAGGCTGCGTTTTTAGCTTCAATCAGTACGAGATCAAAGTTGCAGCCAATCTAGAAGAGGAAGACGTCGCAGTATAAGTTGTCGTCGCTCGTTCAGCTTTAGGATTAGAGTAAATAACACTTAGCCCAGTTGAGAACTGGGCTATTTTATATCGTATACCCAGGTGCGATTTAAACGTCTCGCGGGCTTAAATAAAAAATCGGCAGAAAAGCAAGCAAACCAAGGCCCTTATTATTTGCAAAGGGAACCCTTTGGAAGCGTGTCATTGCTCCGATTACGGTTTCAAATAACTTGGTAAGAGCTCGCTACAACACGGTGTTGTTTTACTTGAACTTGAGCCAATGGCGACGCTCTGAATACTGCATCTGGAAGCTACTTGGGTTTAGCTAGCGACTTCTCTAACGTGACTGTATATGCTCAGCGTAGTAGGTAGCGAGCTTTTCTATATCACCGCTGCACATAATTTTCATCGCTTGTTTGATGTTCTCTAAAGGCCAGTCCCACCATTTTATTTCGAGTAGTGATCCAATTGCGCCCTCATCAAACCTTTTTCGGACGACATGGTTGTTTGCAACCACAATCGAATAAGGTGCCACATCTTTTGTGATGACAGCTCGTGCACCAATGACCGCACCATCACCGACAGTTACTCCTGACATTATCATTGCCTCTGTGCCAATCCAGACATCGTTGCCAATAACGGTATCGCCGGCACGCTCAAAGCCGCTTTGTGCCCCATCGCCAAACTCTTCTGGGGAAAAGGGAAACGTGGAAATCCAATCAATACGATGCCCCTGATTACCCGCCATCATAAAAGTCGCGCCAGAGGCAATTGAACAAAATTTGCCAATGATCAGTTTATCGACTTCTCCATATGCGCCGTTTTGCCACTCTTGTTGTGTCACGCTGTCGCCCATCAAATAACGAACAGCCTGATCTTCGAAGGTTTTCCCGTGATAAAACCCCGAATAGTAGCTGTAATCCCCAACTTCGATATTTGGATTCGTTACGTGATCTTTTATGACTTGGCCAGTTAACCAAGTTTCAAAAGCGTTCATCTGTATTCTCCATGCAAAAATTTAAGTTGTGCGAAGTGTAGAGCCTTTCTATTATTTCCAGTAGATTGATTTTAGAGATTCATAATTACCATATGGAAATAAACTGGCTCAGTTACGTGCCGATTTACATTGCATTGTGTGAAGAGAAAAGTATTGCTGGTGCTGCTAAGAAGCTGCGCTGTTCCAATGCACATGTTAGTCGTCAGCTCAGACAGTTGGAGGCAATACTCTCTGTTCAGCTTATCCAACGAACCACGCGACAATTTAACCTTACTTCCGATGGGCAGCGTTTCTATCACCAAGTGAAAGGCTTAATGGAAAACGTGGAACAGATTAATGAACAAGTGAAGGAAAGCGATAAGGTTGCTGGGCATTTACGTATTGCTGCTTCTGCCTCCTTTGGTGCCGAGTTACTCAACCCTTCATTAATCGCATTTCGTCAGCGATTCCCCGACGTAACGTTTGAGGTGATTTTCACTGAAACACCGCTCGATTTGATTGAGTCTGGATTTGATCTTGCGTTCTTTTTTACCGACTCTCCCCCTGAAGGGTATGTCGGACATCATCTGCGCTCTTTACACTGTAAACCATTCGCGAGCAAAGCGTATCTAGCTACAAAACCATCACCAAGCACGCCAGAAGATTTGCATCTTTTAGAACACATTACCTATCGCAATGCTGAATTGAATTTGGATACATGGCACTTTCATCACCAGCAAAATCAACAAAACATCAAGGTCACGTTATCCAGCGTGCTGTGCTTTAATCTTGTCCAATCGATGCTTGATGCGACAGTAGCTGGTTGCGGTGTCGCGATGCTGGATGAGTTTGCACTGGAAAAACTGAGTCCCAAAGAGCGAGCACAACTTGTCAATTTACTCCCCGATTGGCACACAAACGCGATACTTCCGCTCTATCTTCTATACCCTAAACGTGAACATCTACCGAAACGGACACGAGCATTTATTGAGTTTTTCAAAAACAACAGATGATTTGGTAGTTTTTATTCAATAACAACCGGTTGTGGTAACAATGGCCTTGTGAACACTGGTTCTTATGTTCCAACTATCGTTGAAGACAGTGCATCAATCGGTTATCTAGGCGCGCATGCAGAGGCTTCGCAAGCAAACCTTATGGTTGGCTATGAAAGCATGAGCGGTTGGCGTATTTTGGGTGGTTTAGCTGCTACTGATACGGAAGCGACCGTTTACAACGCATACACATCAGTCAGTGACTCAGATTCTTCGACTGGTTTCGCTGTGCAAGGTGGTTACGTGTTCCAAAATGGAATTACGTTGGATGCTCAAATTTCAGTTGTAGATTTTGCAGGTATCGATGCAACAACTTCTAGTCTTCTAGTTGGCTACAAGTTCTAATTCTTATTGGGGACATGAATTTTGTCTCCCCTGTGACTTTTCTGTTATTCGCATGCAACAGCAAACCGACTTCTTAATGGGAATTAAAGGTCTGGTTGGTGCCGCGCATAATTTTCATCGCTTGTTTGATGCTCTCTAAAGGCAGCCGTATTGGTGTTAGATACTTACCAACGCTTATTGAACTGTTTTTTAAAGTAATGAAACCAAACTAAGACCATTAGAAAAGTGTTAAAAATCAGTTGTTCAGTAGATTTTTTCTACCATGAATATTAAATCAGGCTCTCATTTCTCTTATAAAACACAGAATTGGAGGTGCGCAGCTATTTGCGCTTTAGTATCGTCATAAGACCGAATCAATTTGCGTGATTTATGAGAGGTTGGCGAGCATGTACAAAGTGGATGACTTTCGTATAGAGCGGGATCAGTTTTATGTGAAGAATGACGTCTATCCTCTATCACGAGTCCACGATATTGAAATTAAATGTCTGAGCATAAGAGAAAAGCTTTTTAAGACATTGTGTTGGATGTCTATCGCTTCCTCATTACTTTGGTTAGCGTGGGATACGAACTATCCCAATTGGTATTATTGGATAGCGCTAGCATCAGTGTTAATGGGTATTGGCTTCGGAGTTTACTTCGGTGCTAAGTACGAGCTCAGGATTGAGTTTGCTCTAAATGATGGTACTGGTTTGCACTGGGTGCCAGTTGCTAAGTGCCACAACGAACAATGTCTCGAACTGTTCGAGCGACAAGTTGCAGAGGTTCAGGCCGCTATTACCAAATATTTAATTACATGAGTCATGGTTTTTTGCCGAACTTGTAGCGATACTGGCTCGGCAAACGCTGTTCTAGACTCGCTATTCTGGATGAGCTAGTCGTTTAACCAGGTGAGCCACGCGGTGTCCTAGATAGCGCGCGGTTGCAGCATCTACTTCATGAAGTTGCCCATCTTCTGCCTTAGATACCACACCAAGCTGTGTTCCGAGGCGATTAATTCCTTTGTCAGCAAAACCATGAGCTGAGTCTAATCCTACCCAAATCATGCCATGTTGGCTTGCCAATGTAAGAAGATACTGCAATGTCGTTGATTGGTCGCCATTCAATGCTCTTCCAGACGTGAACCCTGCGGCTACTTTGCCCGACCATCCCTGCTCACCCCAGTATTCACTGCTAGCATCAGCAAATGCTTTAAACTGCGCAGCTACGCTGCCCATGTAGGTTGGTGAACCGAATATAATGGCATCACATTGTGCAATAGACTGAAAAAGATCAGAGTTTTGGTATCGACCTGTAATGATGTCGGTTCCCAAGATACGATAGGAAACGACGTTTATACCTTGTGACTCGACACCGGCAGCGACTGCTTGTGCAAGTTGGCCAGTAATATTGGTATTGGTGAAGTAAACAATTGCGACTTTTGGCATACAATCCTTCTCATGTTTTGTCGTTAGGGGCAAGACCCGAGTGTGTTGCTTGAAAAGGATGATAAAACCTCAAGCTAGATTGAGGTCAAGAGGGGCTTTAAAAAATGCGAGGAAACAAAAAGCCGATGTATCACATCGGCTTTGGTAAAGGTTATTTCTGTCTACGGGTATAAATACGAGCAGTAGCTTTTGGCTCTTCAGGTTTAGCTTTTTCTTTTGCCAGCTTTAACACCGCTTTTTGTAGCATCAGGTTGTTTGGGTAAGTGATCAGGTTGCCGTTGTCGTGCTTGATCAACACATGGAACATGCGGATCTCTTGAATCTCACCGCTGATGTCTTCATCTTTGTCTACGACTTTGATGCGATCACCAACGCGGTATGGGAAGACAAAGAAAATAAGAAAACTTGCTGTGATGTTACTGAGAATCGACCACTGTGCGATAAAGGCAACACCTAAGACCGCAAAGATCGATGATAGGAATAGAGAGACATCGCCATACCCAATTCCGGTTACGATAGCGAAGAGTGAGGCAAACAGAAATAAAAATGCGACGTTGAAACAGCGTTGAATAAAGCTCAAGCGTGCTTTGTTTACGCCTTTGGCTTCTGCCAAATTCAGAATCGCGCGGTTGGCAATTTTCTTTAGCAAGCGATAAGCGATCAGAATGATGACGCCCATCAACACTTTATAACCGATAGAGCCGGCAGTGAAATACTGGCCAATTTGCTCTAAGTGCATCCAATGATTCATTTCTTCAACTCGAGAATATTAAGAAGGCGCGTGTTATAGCCGATTTTCGCTCGCAAGTAATTAACTATTTTGAAAGCAGAGAGATAATTCTGTTGGACAAATTTTGACCTGCATCTCAGTTCCAAACGTCGATGGAATTAAGCCTGATCATCGTACTGCTGGCTGCTGCTAAGCTAACTATGTAGCTCACGTGTGTGGTGTAAAGTGGAAGGGATGCGATGGAAGAAGACGAAAGGGCAATCATGGGATTAGTCGCCATTGTTGGTTTTGTTCTCTTGTGGGTGTTTTTAGAAGAGTTCGCTTATTTTGGTTTAACTATGGCAAATAAATAAGCCCCGTCTGATGGGTATCAAACGGGGCTTGCATAAAAAGCCTGTCCTGTTAACTAACGGCTTTTACTTTGCCTTGTTTTAAGTCATTCAGTACTTGTGCTTTTGGACCGTCAGCAATAATGCTGCCTTTCTCCATCACGATAATTCGATCAACCACATCGAGCATCGAAGTTTTGTGAGTTATCAGGATTAAGGTTTCTGCAGGTTTTAATTGCGCCAATTGGTGTTTGATTTGCATTTCGGAGCGGTTATCCATAGCACTCGTTGGCTCATCCATAAGTAGCACTGGTGGGCGACCCAGAAATGCTCGTGCAATAGTGACTGCTTGACGCTGACCACCAGATAGCATCGCCCCACCTTCGCCAACTTGGCGTTCAAGACCCGCTGGATCGGCTTGAGTAAATACGGTCACTCCTGCACGGTTAGCCGCATCCATAACATCTCGGTCATCTGCTAGCGGGCGCCCCAGTGTAATGTTGTCACGAATTGAGCCATAGAACAGATTGCTGTCTTGTGGAACACAACCTATGTTGCGACGTACATCGACGTGGTGGAGTTGCTCCATGTCCGTATCATCAATACGAACATGCCCTTCAGTTGGCTTATAAAGCCCCATGATCAAGCGTTCGAGAGTCGTTTTACCTGAACCAATACGGCCGATGATTGCGACCTTTTCACCTGGGTTGATCGTCAAGCTAAGATCACGGATTGAAGCGACAGGCGCATCTGGGTAATGGAACGTGACACGATCGAGTTCTACCTTACCTTGAATAATTGGTCGGTGAATATAACGTTTACCTTCTTCTTGCTCATCGGGCATTTCCATCACCTGATTGATGATGGTCATCGAAGATTTTGCTTGGTTGTAACGAGTCGAGAGTAATGAAAGTTGCACTAGTGGGCCAATCGCTCGGCTACTTAACATGGTTGCAGCAATCAGACCGCCCATCGTCAAATCTCCATTGGCGATGAGATATACGCCTAAGATGATCATCCCCACGTTACTACTTTGCTGAACAAAACCAGCCGCATTTTGGATGCTGTCTGTGATGCGGCGACTCTTGATATTCCAGTTTGCCATGTGCGCGACCGCTTCTTCCCAGCGGTATTGAAACTGACCTTGGGCGCTTAGCAATTTAACGGTTTCTAACCCAGATAGGCTTTCAATCAAGTTGGCATATTTTTGTGAAGCAAGACGAGAGCCTTCTTCTATTGAGCGACGTAAAGGACCCTGAATCAATAGAGAGTGGATGATGAGAATCACGACACCGACAATTGGTACGTAGACCAAATCACCAGCCATAAGCCAAATTATTACCAAGAATAGAATCGCGAATGGTAGGTCAATCAACGCGCTTACTGTTGCAGAGGTAAAAAACTCTCGAATAGATTCGAACTCTTGTAAGTGACGGGCAAAGGCACCCACAGACGGAGGACGCGATTCCATTCGGATTCCCATGACTTTGCTAAACAGCTTAGAGGAGATAAGGATATCGGACTTTTTACCTGCTACATCGATAAAGTAGTTTCGAAGCGTTTTTAAGAGGAAGTCGAACAGGAAGACAACAAAAATACCACTAGCAAGAACCCATAGGGTTTCAAATGCAAGGTTAGGGACCACTTTGTCATATACCAAACGGGTAAACATTGGGGCCGCAATAGCAAAGATATTGATGAGCAAAGAAGCGATGAGAACATCGCGATAGATGCGTTTAGATTGCCACAGTGTCGACCAAAACCAGTGACCTTCTTTGGTTTTTAGTACCTCTGGAGAGCGCTCGTCATACCTAAACTGCTTTTTTACCAGAAAGTAACGACCAGTGTACTGTTCTAATAGCTCTTCTAGTGGGATTGCGATAGGCACCAAGCCACTTTCTAGTGTTGTGACTTCGGCTTCTTTTTTTTCTAAGTTAATACTGTTTAAGACGCAGGAATCGCCGCCTTTTAAAAGTAAGATGGCCGGTAAGATAAGGCTGGAGATATTCTCCAGCCCTGCACGGTTCTCTTTTGCGACAAGGCCAGCCCTTTCAGCCGCTCTAGGAAGCAAAAATGGGGTTAGCTTGCCATCGGATAACGGTAAGCCGTTGATCAAGGCCTCTGGCGAGTTTGCTAACCCATAGTATCGGCTAACGTAGATGAGCGAGTTTAATAAAGGGTCTTTCATCCTTAACCTTTTTTAATCTTTATCAACGATGAAGCCTTGGAATACTTCAACAAAATGTTCAGTTAGGAAATCTAGCTGAATTTGTGTTTCCACACGTGATGCAATCGTTGTGATGCCCAAGTTATGTGCGGTGCGAGAAATTGAAGTCAAAGTGAATTTCTGTTTCTCATCATGCAAGTTATGAGTGAATAAGTAATCTAGCTTCACATACCCAGGGCGGAACTCTTGAATGTAATCCAGTGATTGGAAGTTACGTCCATAGTTATCAACACCAAACTCGGCGCCCGCTTGGCGAATGGCATTACATAGCAGTGCGGTGTGGTGTGGGTGTTCAACAAAACAGTCTTCAGGTATCTCAAAGTGTAGCATTGACGCTGCTTTGGTATGCTTCTCCAGAATACTGGTTGTCCAACGAATAAAGGACGGTTGAGCCAAGCTGCTTTGTGCAATGTTGATGGCAACAGGCTCCGTGAGTTCTCCGCTTTCTAGCATCGTAATCATGGATTCGATGACGTACTGGTCGAAGATATTGGTTGCTTCAAGCTGCTCTAATGCAAACAGATATTGGTTCGCACGGTAAGTCTCACCATCTTTTTCAATGCTAGAGAACACCTCTTTATGGAAGACTTTACCCCAAGAGTTTTTCGCTTCTTGAAAACGGAATTTTATCCAACCGCTATGAATCGCTTCTTCTACCAGAGCTTTCCATTGCTGTTTACCCATCAAGCTTGAAGCGCTATCACTAGCGATGAAGCCGTAAGCTTTGTCTGGTTCTGACTTCGCTTTTGACAGCGCATTGTCCACCATAGACATAACTTCTGTTCTGGTTTTCTCTTCTTTACTGTGTGCTACACCCAGAGAGGCTTTTGGCTTAGCCATGCCTGTAGGGTCAGTATTTAGGCCATTCACACAGTTCATGATGCTATCAGCCATTAGGCGTAGTTCGCTTTCATCCATGTGTGGGAATAGCAAACCAAACTCATCACTAGATAAACGTGCGATTGTCGCTCCTGGGACATCAATGGTGTTCTTCAAACGCTGAGAAAGCTCTTTTACATGCGCATCTGCACGTTGGTAGTCCTTCGTTTCGTAGATATCACCAATGTACTCTGCATGTAGCAAGGCGATACCACCTTGAGTTTGTTCTGCTAGCCATTGGTCTACTTGGTTAATGTAGAATGAACGGTTACCCAGTTTTGAAATTGGGTCTAGGTAGGCTTGAGCACGCAGACGTTGGGCTTCTTTGGCTTGCTCTTTAAAAGAAAGCTCAATTTGCGCAGACATGGTATTAATACCATCAACAACGGCGATAAGATCTTTTGTCTTAGGACGTTTTAGCGGGTCACCAAACTGGTTGTTAGCGATTTCATGCATCTTCTTCACAATCGCATCGAGCGGCTTTAATGAGCGGCGTAAGATGTAAGAGATAGAGATTAGACCCGCTAGGAAAATCAAACCAAAGGCGCTTAGTAGACGAATAAACCCTTGCCACAGCTGCTCGTAAGCCGCACCTGGGTGGCTGATGATTTCAACTTCGGCTAACTGCATCCAGCCACTGGTTACCACACGCTTATCATGGATAGCTTTAAAGAGGTTTAGATCGATAAACCATTGTGGTACTGAGGTTGGCTTTACTGGGTACGAGCGTACGATTTGATAGTCTGAATCTAGCGCTGTTAAACGCACTACCGAATAGGTACTGCCGTCGAACAAAGCGTTGATTACTGACTCTACGGCAACCTTATCTTTGTTCTGTAGATAAGGCGCAAGAGCGAGACCTACCGTATTAATGGTATTGTTGACCTCTGAACGTTGCTGTTGCTCTAAGCTGTTACGAGTAGTGTTGAATTCGATTACGAATACTGATGTCATCAAGAGTATAAAGACCGTAACCATTCCCACTACAAGTTTCTTATAAAGGGTCATGTTTCTTACTCGTCATAGTTAATAATAGGTTTGTTTAAGTGCAACTTACGCTCGCGCGAACGTAAGTCATTCCAAAGGCTCAAACGTGATGATTTCCCGGCGAGTTCACCGTTACTGCCTGCAGATTTCATCAACCAAAGGTTTGAACCGTTAAAACTGTAAATCGGTAGCAAGTCGCTACGTTTGGAGGCTTTGACTACTTCTGGATTTATATTGTCCAAAATCAAAGGCTCTGAGCTTTGTGTTGGGTAATACGCGAGAACCATATGGAACTGATTCAGTTCAATGGCTTTAACGTACACCAAGCGCATTTTTGAATCAGGAACACCCAATTCAAGCAATGAGAAATACTTGGCGATAGTAAAATCTTCACAATCTCCGGCGCTACTACCTAAGAACTCTAAAGGTGTTGCCCAGTAGTCCTTTTTCCCCCAAAGCTTTATATCATCGACAAAATACATTTGGTTGAAAAAGTCATTGACTCCCGTCAGTTTTTCTTGAGTAGTAAGGTGTTGGTATAACTCAATGTTTTCCCGCCATGTTTTAACACGTAAGCCCGCTCTTTCACCGTAGGTGTTGGTGACCGCGTTTATCCATTTCTGCTCAAGTGGGCTCTGGGCTCCTCCGGGAAGAGCGAGCAAACTTAAACTCAACAGAACGCTAACTTTACGCTTTAAATTCAGTGGCATAATCGATATACATCACAACTGTTATCACGATCAATGTTCGTCATTGAGAACTTACTTAATTTGAGCTCGTTGATCGGATCTTTGCTTCGATGCTTACTCCTTTAATGCGTTATTTTTTGCGCTCAAAATTGGCTTCAATAGGTACTCCAATACTGTTCGCTTGCCTGTGATGATATCAACAGACGCGGTCATACCTGGAATAATCGGCAGATCGGCCCCCTTACCAAAATTGGTTTTATCAGTACGTACGCGTACGATATAAAAGCTATTACCTTCTTCGTCCTGAGTAGTGTCTGCACTGATGTGTTCGAGTACCCCTTCTAAGCCCCCATATTTAGTGAAGTCATAAGCGGTGAACTTAACGATAGCGTGTAAATCTGGACGTAAGAATGCAATATCTTGAGGGGCGATTTTCGCTTCCACCAACAAAGTATCTTCGGTTGGAACGATTTCTACAATGTCCATACCGGGCTGAATAACCCCGCCAACCGTATTGACGTTTAACGTTTTGATCGTGCCTGTTACAGGGGATACGACGATAGTCCGGTTAACACGGTCTTCTAACCCAACCGCAGACTCAACCAACGCAGACAACTGATCTTGAGTTTTATTGAGTTTCTCTTGTTGCTCCGAACGAAACTTAAGTGCCACATCTATCCGGTTCAACATTGCCTCTTTGATCGAAGATTTGATCACCGGAATTTTTAGTTCGCTTGATGTCATTTCACGGCGAGATTCGTTGACTTGACGATGTAGTTTCAATAGCTCAATACGTGGAACGACGCCTTCATCAGCAAGAGGTTTCGTGATATCCAGCTCTTTCTTGGCAAATGAGTAACTCTGACGCAAGTTGCGCACACGAGCTTCGATCTCAACGAGATCTTGCTGTTTCTGTTTTACCTGTTGATCAATGACCGATAATTGGTTGCGCAGGTTGTCTAGATCTTCACGGTACTCCGCTTTTTGGCGTTGAGTCAGTTTTGGCTGGTTTTCTTCTAATGTCGGTGGGAAGGTCAGTTTTCCGTAATCAAGCAGAACGCTTTTCTCCCAATCCTTTTCATCAAACTCTCGATTCACTTCGACACTACTAATAGAGGCGGAGAGCTGCAAAACTGACGCGGTTAAGTTCGCCACTTGCTGCTCTCGTTCACGAAAGTCAGAGCGAAAACGCGTGTCATCAATCAAAAGCAATTGCTGACCTTTTTCGACTTGTTGGCCTTCTTTGACAAGGATCTCTTTAACTAAGCCACCTTCTAAGTTTTGCACGACTTGTATTTGCGATGAAGGAATGACTTTTCCCTGACCAACCGTGACTTTGTCAATCTCTGCCCAAGATGCCCAGCCAATCGCGGCAGCGAAAAAAAGCACCATGACCCAAAGCATTAAACGGGCACTACTTGGTGTGTTGAGAAGCAATGCTGCGGTCTTGTCGTCAACAAAATCCAACTCTTCGTTGCTGAGTTTGTTGTAGTTATCTCGGCTCATTACATTCCTTGTTTTATAAAGAATAAATATCTTTTTGATTTTATTCTCATTTATTGACCATGTTAAGTAATAGCAACAGGATCAATAAATTAATTCTATCTAGGCCTTGAACTGTGTTTTGTCCAACTGATGCTTTTTTAGCTTGTCATACAATGTCTTGCGTGACACGTTCAATTCTAGTTGAACCTCTTTCAGCCTGCCTTTATGGCGTTGTAAAGCATCAAATAACAGACAGTATTCAAAGTGTTCTGTGCGCTGAGTCATACTTTGGAGTTCAATGCTGCGTTCGTTACTCCATTCACTCATAGGAAATGCTGCTGGTTTTAATGCTCGTAGCTCGGCGAACTGTCGTAGTTGTTTGATGTTCTCAGGCCACGACATTTGGGTTACTTGGTTTATTTCTTCCAATGTAATTTGTGGCGGCTGCAACTGATATCGGCTCGCGGAGTAGCGGACAAAGTGCTTATACAATGGAGCGATATCTTCTTTGCGTTCGTCCAGTGTGGGTAAGTGAATAACGAGAGCGGTGTTTTGAATATCAAAGCACGCACTGATGCCAGCACCTAAAACGCGTTTCAACCCAGGGTGCTGCACCAGTTTATCCCAACGATCGGCAGGGAGATATTCGAGACTGTGGACGTATAAACTGGATGATGATTTGCCTTGCGTAAGATAATCAATGCTTTTAGTAAATGCTTCATCAGAAAGTTCAGATAGATCGTACCCTGAAGCGATAAGTAGTTCGCTGTCTGGCGTTGCGTGAATATCGTGAGCAAACTGGGCAGCTAAGCGGCGGCCAGTTCCTTCTTTGCCTAAGAATATCATCGGTTTATTTGGTGTGCTGCTAATGATGGTTCGACGTATTGTTACCATTGCTTGGCTGTGACCGATCATTTTGGGACCAACATGAGTTTGCATGTCGAGCTCTTTTTTAAGCCATACGTTTTCTTGCAGGAGCAGCAGCTTGTCTTTGGCATTGTTCAGTGACTTCATTAGTTGCTCAGTCGAGAATGGCTTTTCCAAGAAATCATAAGCGCCTGCTTTCATCGCTTCCACAGCCGTTTTAACGTCACCATGGCCAGTGAGGACAATGACTTGAAAGTGTGCATTTTTGCTTAGTAGGGTTTTCATGAATTCGAGCCCATCCATGACGGGCATATGAATGTCCGTGATAACTACTGCTGGCGTTTGCACGTCAATTTCCCGGAGTGCTTCTATGGCATTTGGAAAGCAAGTAACGGTTAGTCCTTCAATTATTAATGCTTGGGAAACAGCATCACGAATGTGGGGCTCATCATCGACAAAATAGATTAGATCATTCATGAGGTTGCTCCGTAGGTTCTGTTACAAGAGGGACGGTAATCACGAAGGTCATGCCAGCTAACTCATGGGTACTTTTGTTGGCGTGATTAAATGCAGTCAAACTGCCGCCGTAGCTCTCAAGAATCCTTTTAGAAATCGTAAGGCCAAGCCCTAAACCTTCTGGTTTGGTCGTAAAGAATGGATCAAACACTTTTTCTAATGAAGAGTCTGACATTCCCGGGCCATTATCAGAGATTAAAATGTCACATAAATTATCGTGACATTGAACAGCCAGCGATATCTGAGGATCAATACGTTGTCCATCCATGGCTTGAGCCGCATTGTGAAAAAGATTAATCAACACTTGCTCAAGCTCGACACTGTGAATGGCTAAGCTTATGTTGCGGTGAATGGTTGGGACTTTCAGCGTGACGCCTTGTTTGATCAGTTTGTTGCTCAGTATGCTGGTGGCGTTGTGAACAGAGTTATGCAAATTAGCGATTTCATTATGTGTGTTTTGATCTGATTTACGAGTAAACACTTTTAAGCGAGCAATCACCTCTGAAATTGTATCATTCAAGCTCAGCATCTTGGCAAGATTAGCCGTGACCACAGGGTATTGTTCCATTGCCATCAAACGCTGAGAGTTTTCTGTGTATGTTCTCAGTGCGGCTAGAGGTTGGTTAATTTCATGGTTAATGCTGGCTGAAAGCTCTCCTAAAAGAGCGAGCTTTGCGGCTTGCGTGAGCTCTTGCTGGGTTTGTTTCAGCTCTTTTTGGCTCAGCTGATATTGACTAATGGTTTGTTGTAACTGTTGGTTTGCCTGACTTAGTACTACGGTTCGTTGTGTTACTTTTTCTTCCAAACTGACATTCATTTCAGCGAGACGAGCTTTGTTGACCATCATCTGAAACCAAGCAAGTGCGATTAAGCTCATTAAGCTGTAGAAAATCAGAAAGATGATGTCTGCTTGTAATGCAGCCATCAGAATTTGATTTTTCGTGACGATAGCAATGACTCGATAACCTTTTGCATGCAAAGGCTCGGCAAAGGCAAGGTAATGCTCTGATGGCAGCAAAGAAGAGTGTTCAAAATCCGTGAAGTCACCTTCTTGGGTTATATCGCCACGGTATTGAGGGAGTTGGTCACCATATTGTTGTGTGCGTGTGAGGTAGCTTGTTTGCGACTCTGTTAAGGGGAACAGCGCTTTGTATCGCCAGTTGGGCAAATTGCTCATAAACACAATATTGTGTTCATCTACCACGAGTATATCCGTCGATTCTTGAGCAAGGCTTTGTTCGAGTTGTTCGAGGTTTACTTTTACCGTGATAACACCAAGCACGTTTCCATCGGCGATTAGCGGGGAAGCAAAAAAATACCCTCTTTTATTTGAGCGAGCCCCAAGCGCAACATATTGAGCTTTCTCCCCTTTCATTGCGTTTTGGAAATAGGGTCTAAAGCTAAAATCTGCACCAACGAAACTGTCTGCTTGTTCAAAATTGCTTGATGCGATTACGGTTCCTGTTCGGTCATGAACATAGATCGTGTCGGCAAGACTTTGTTTAAGCCAGTCCGATAATAGTTGATTAAGCGATGATGAAGGTTCTTGATTTTTAAGTGCAGACAACAGGCGAGGATCGTGGCTTAGTACGTTGGGGATTTGTTCAAACTTTGCCAGTTCAGCGTCGATTTTTTGTGACACTTGATTTGATAATGTTGCAAGAAGTGATTGCCATTGGCGTTGCTGATATTGAGTCGCATAGTAGTGGGTAAGCAGTAACCCGACGAGTCCAACTGCGCTAATCAATAAAACAAAATGCCGAATGGCTTTAGGGTTGAGTATGTTCACGGCGAGCTCACTGGTTTTTAACGCCATGTTAGCAAAAGGCATTTAAAGGTACATTGAGCCACAACCACAACGAGAATTAGATCTGAATTTTGTGGGTTTGAACAAGGAATATCGGCGTATCAAAGAGTAGGGTGAGGCCCATTACCTTTGCGCTAACAAGGCTGACCTTGTAATTCCCCACCATCAAGCGCACAATCGAGAAAAAATAGTGAAGGAGTGAAGATGGAACTTTCCGACATCCGCCGTGAATACACAAAAGGTGGCTTACGCCGTAAAGACCTAAAAGCGGATCCAATCGACCAATTTAACTTATGGTTGGAGCAAGCAATCCAAGCTGGTTTGACTGACCCAACAGCAATGACAGTTGCAACGGTTGATGAAAACGGTATGCCATTTCAACGTATTGTTTTGCTTAAGAACGTCGATAAAGACGGCTTCGTTTTTTATACCAACTTAGGCAGCCGTAAAGCCCAGCATCTTGAGCACAACAGCAATATTAGCCTCCATTTCCCATGGCACCCGCTTGAGCGACAAATTCATATTACTGGTGTCGCAGAGAAGCTGTCACCAATGGAGAACATGAAGTACTTCACTTCGCGTCCGAAAGAGAGTCAGCTAGCGGCCATTGCAAGTAAACAAAGTAGCCGCATCTCTGCTCGTGGTGTGCTAGAAGGAAAATTTCTAGAGCTGAAACAGAAGTTTGCTAAAGGCGAGATCCCTGTACCTACCTTTTGGGGTGGGTTTAGAGTTAGGCCTAAGAGTATTGAATTTTGGCAGGGTGGTGAACACCGTCTGCATGACCGCTTCTTGTTCTCTCAGCATGATGGCGAGTGGGATATTGATCGCTTAGCGCCATAGCTTTGAACATCAGATAATAAAACACCGCCGAAAGGCGGTGTTTTGTTTTGAGGCATTTATTGCTTAAGCTCGCTTATCTTCTATCTCCTCACCAAGGAACCCCCCAGTTTGGTGAGCCCAAAGTTGAGCATAAATACCGTTGTTAGCGATAAGCTCTTTGTGCGAACCTTGCTCGACGATGTTGCCTTTATCAAGCACAATCAAACGGTCCATTCGCGCAATAGTCGACAAGCGGTGTGCAATGGCGATAACCGTTTTTCCTTGCATCAGCTCGTTCAAGCTTTCTTGAATAGCGGCTTCAACTTCTGAATCCAACGCAGAGGTTGCTTCATCAAGTACCAGCAACGGTGCATCTTTTAGTAATACGCGAGAAATCGCGATACGTTGACGCTGACCACCAGACAATTTCACACCGCGCTCGCCTACTTGTGCGTCGTAACCTACGTTGCCGAATGGGTCGGTTAGGGTATCGATAAACTCATGTGCATGCGCCTGCTTGGTTGCTTTTAGCAGCTCTTCTTCCGTAGCATCAGGGTTGCCATACAAGATATTGTCGCGGATAGAGCGGTGTAGCAGAGAAGTATCCTGCGTTACCATACCAATCTTTGAGCGTAGTGAGTCCTGAGTCACACTTGAAATTTCTTGGTCATCAATCTTAATACTGCCTTCTTCAACATCATGGAAACGAAGTAAGAGGTTCACTAAGGTTGATTTACCTGCTCCAGAGCGGCCAACCAAACCCACTTTTTCACCGGGTTTGATATTAAGGTCGAGGTTGCTGATGACGCCTTTTTTCTCACCGTAATGGAAACTGACGTTGTCAAAGTGGATACCACCTTCAGACACTTGTAGAGCTTTCGCATCCGGTTTGTCTTGGATATCAATAGGCTTAGATAATGTTTTCATACCATCGACAACAGTACCCAAGTTTTCGAACAGGGCTCCGACTTCCCACATGATCCACATCGACATACCGTTAATTCGCAGTGCCAAGCTGACGGCAATCGCAATTGCCCCGACACTGATGGCACTGTCCAACCACAAGTAAATCGACAGTGCAGCTACCGAGAACACTAATAGGTAGTTGGAGATTTCGACTGCTACATCAAAGCCTGTCACCAAGCGCATTTGACGATAAACGGTATTCAGGAAGCCTTTCATACCTTCTTCGGCATACTGCGTTTCTCGTTTGCTATGAGAGAACAGTTTCACGGTTTGAATATTGGTGTAGCTATCGACAATACGTCCAGTCATGGTTGAACGAGCATCAGCTTGCTCGGTTGCTACCTTTTTTAGTTTAGGGACAAAGTAAATCTGAATAGCAATATAAGCGGCTAGCCATACCAGCATCGGGATCATCAAGCGCCAATCGGCAGCCGCTAACATGACGATGATGCTGGTGAAGTAAACCGAGACGTAGACAAACACGTCCATTGTCTTCATGACGGTCTCTCGCACCGCTAAAGAGGTTTGCATTACCTTAGTAGCAACACGGCCAGCAAAATCATCTTGATAGAAGTTCAAGCTTTGATTGAGCAAGTAACGGTGTGCAAGCCAGCGTACTGACATTGGATAGTTACCCAGCAGAGTCTGGTGAATGAGTAGCGAGTAAACTACGACCAAAATAGGCATGACAATCAGCAATAAAGAGCCATAGAAAATAAGGTCGGCTTTATTGTCTTGCAAGAAGGTTTCTGGATTGCTGGTGGATAGCCAATCAACCAACTGGCCCATGGCACCAAACAGAGACACTTCGACGATCGCCACAATCGTCGACATTAAGGACATGATGATCAGCGGCTTTTCATATCCACGAGTATAGTGGCGTAAAAAAGCAAAGATCCCGGTAGGTGGCTGATCAGGGGTTGATTTGGGGAACGGCTCGGTAAAGCCTTCAAATCGTTTAAACATAACTCTTCCTAAAGTTAATAGTTGCCATCTCAGTAATTGAATCCATCAATTCTTCCTGCTTTGGACGAAGCAGTTAATACCGAGTATGAGACAAGACATATTGTGGTCTGCTAGCCAGAAAAGCAGACACTTTTGCGTATGTGTGAGAGGCGAAAAAATAGTCTAACCGATTGCCTTTTAAATGTAACTAGTTGGTTATAAAGAATTCGCTAGTGCATTATTCTTGAGATGACCATTCACGCGTCACAAAACAGTAAATCGACCAAGTGACAATAAAAAGTCGGACAATTTTGTATTTTGTCAGTGAATATTACTTTTGATTGATGGAATTGTTATTAAAAACAGCAAAACCGAGCTTAACAATAATTTTACAATCTCATCATTCTAGTGATAAGGATAAGATGGATGCTATTACACGAATCAGTGCCTCAGAATGCACGTGAACCAGAAGAAAGTACGCAAAGTGCTCAGCGTCATACCGCTAATTGTGTTGTGATGGTTCCGCCGAAAGAGTTTCGCTTTAATGAAGAAACCGCGCAAGACAACGAGTTTCAACACCAAGTGTCTCTGACTCAAGAAGAGGTCTCACGTAACACCATGGCTGAATTTTCCGCGATGGTTGAAACATTGCGTAAGGAAGGCGTGCAAGTCGTCGAGTTTGATTACCCTCAATCAGACACCGCAACTCCAGATGCCGTGTTCCCAAACAACTGGTTTAGCACTACTCCTCAAGGCTGCTTGTATACCTTTCCAATGGCATGTGAAAACCGCCAGCAAGAGGTTCGCCCGGATGCATTGGTTGCAGCACTTGCACAAGCGGGTCGAGAAGTGCATCAACAAGATTCATTAACCGAATACCTTGATGAAGAAGCCTACCTAGAAAGCACTGGCGTGATGGTGTTCGACCACTTCAACAAAACCGTTTATGCCGCGCTCTCACAGCGTTGTGATCGTCTGGTGTTAGAAGATTATGCCAAGCGCATTGATTACGATCGCGTGATTTCTTTCCAAACCCGTTTGCCTTCTGGCGCGCCGATTTACCACACTAACGTGATGATGGCGGTAGGTGAGCAGTTCTGCGTGATATGTGATGAAGTGATCCCTGAGTTTGAGCGTCGCTTTGTGCTTAAATCATTGGCGAAAGATAAGCAGGTGATCTCGATTTCTCTTGAGCAGATGAACCAGTTCTGTGGCAACATCCTTCAATTGGAAACGGTACGCGGCGATAAGGTGATTGCTATGTCTCAATCGGCTTACGATGCATTCTCTCCAGCACAAAGAAATCAACTCGCGACTCACGGTAAATTGCTGCCATTCGACGTTTCTACCATTGAATCGATTGGCGGTGGCTCTGTACGCTGCATGTTAGGCGAAGTGTTCCTACCAAGCCGCAAAGCCGTGCTATAAACCGCCCCCGAGTTTCCCCCAAAAAGCACCATGTTGAAAGATGTGGTGCTTTTTTGTGTCATTCTCGTCGTATCTAGTCTAAAGAAGGAGCTTCACTTTCCCGCGCGCTATCTGTTTTTTCATGACAACAACGAGCGTGCAGATCCTCATAGCCATCATAAGCGCATTCACCAATACTGTTTCTCGGACACACAGAATATTGGCTTCGACCAATGAGCTCTGTTTGACATATTGGACAGTACTTTTCCATAGCAACCTCCCACAATTAGCAATTGTTCATATCGTCCTTCGACACGAATTCAAAAGTAATTTTAGACCTTAGAGCATGACCAAGATGTGAACTTTTCATGTGCGCTGCGTGAGAAATAAGCATCTTTGTGAGGAACTGAGTTGAAACCGGCGGCAGGTAATGGTCTGGTTTTTGATTAAATTATTGATTTTTATGCCGGTTTATGAAAATGCGAAGGGGTATTTACTTGATGACTGGCTGTATAAGCAACGACTTTTGCAGTTACTTTTAGAAGTCATATCACAAAGATAGTTTGCATTCGGCGGCTATTTACAACGCAGGGCCCACTACTGGTTAAGAAATTACGCTCTATTAATTTAGATCTGATTTAGGAGGGGCAAAGCTTGGATTCGCCCTCCGGCTTTCATTGCATCACTTATACTTGATCGCAGAGTAAACGCTTATCCATTCGCTTTTCACTTCAACATAATTAGGCCCATCAACACATAACTCTGGGCTCCCTAACCCGGTCATTGCCATTTTCCAGCCAGCTCTTGCATCGCAACCTATTTTTGTTGTCGATTGAGTGGTGGTGTTTAGGGGATGAGCATCAACATACGACTGTACTTGAAAAGCCGAGAATATGAATTGATCGGCTTCTTTGGCGAAGGGAGCGGAGCTAAGGAAAAATGACAATATGCAGATTAAAAAAAACTTAGGCATAGAACCTCCATATCTATAGACGTCCCAGGATGACGTGCTTTAACTATAGCAGAGGGGATGAAGTGCAGGAGTGGCGAACTGAGTTCCGCCACTCTTAACAGGAGAGTTGAATCTAGAACAGATTAAAATCGTAGTGCGCGGTAAGTTTTATGTCGTAGTAATCTAACTTGTCGCCAAGTGCACTGCCTTCGCGATATTCTTGAGCCTTGTTAAGAATGGCTGATGTTTTAAATCCTTTAAGAGGCCCTTCTTGAACAGTATGACTTAGCACTAAGTTTGCACCTAAGCCTTCAATGTTGACGTCGTGGTCTCGATCTTCATAACCGTCGGTGACAACAAGCGCTAGGCCCATGTCGAAGGCGTCCGAAACTTTGTAGAAGCCGCCAAGCTGCCATGAGAACATGTCATAGTGGTTGCGGTCGATGCTCTGATCAAATGGGAAGCCAATATCGGTATCGATATCTGGGTTTCCAGGAAGCTTTTTACCTACTTGGCCAAATGAGCCCATAACCGTGACTCGATCTTTGTTCCACAATAGTTGGCCTGATACTGCATAAGTGTCATCATCGACATTTTGGTCTTGAGACAAGCCAATTGGTTGGGCATAGAAGCCAACGTACTCCGCTTTGAAGAATCCCGTTTCTGGGTTGATCCAACTGTGACTGCCACGGCTCATTAACTGCCACGATAAATCTTCCTGGTAGCTGGCACCAAGTGACAACATCGTTTCTTTGTTATCCCAAACCCCGGCAATGGAATAGCTAGGTTTCTTATCTACTTCAATCAAATATTTATCGCCGGATGGAGCAAGCTTAATATCTGTTCTGAATCCCTCATCTGTCCATTCTTGATAGTAGCCACCTGCGTATCTTTGGCTGTACATGCCATACAAATGGAAATTATTAAATGTCCCTTCATAGAAAACCCCTTCATTAAGTGATGGGACCGTGCGAACAGAAGAATATTCAATTAAAGGTACTTGGTATTCGAGTGAGCCATATCGGTAATCTGTACCGAATTGGCCGATTTTAATGTTGGCCCAATCACCAAAATCTAAACTGAGGTTGGCGTAGTTGATCGTAAAACTTTCATGGCCGTCTAAATAAAAACGTGTTGATTTATCGGGGTCTGCGCGTAGTTTTTCAATGTGGTATGTACCTGCTTGAATGCTTACGATATCCATGAACTGACCGGACTCGAAGTCAAACAAGAAACCTTGAACCCATGCATCGATCTCCGGGCCATAGACGCCATCACTTGCGCTTGGTCGCTCTGCGTTTCGGTACTCATTTCTCAATTTTACGCCTAAGGTTGAATCCTCGACGAAATTAGCTGATACAGGAGAGGTAAAAAATTGACATCCAAGCGCCACCGCTATGTATCCGGATATCGCTGTTTTTCGGGTAAGAAGTTTTGTCATTGTTATATTCCAGCGTAGGGTGTTATTTATGCATACCAATATATATATTGGTAGAATCCACCCCAACTTTGGTATGCCATTTTATTGATCAATAACACACAGAAATAATTTTTGGGTGACAATGATCACTAAGCTCCCGGTAGCTATTGCCAAAATTTGAACTCAATAAGAGTTTTAGTAGGGAATTTTGGTATTCCGAATGGTAGAATGTCGTTTTTGAGCCTGATTACAATTGCGTTGGTGTACATGAAAGTACAGAGCGCAGATGAATTGACCATATCGATCATTCAGACTAGTTATGTATTCAAATTTATAGGTATGGATAGTTCGTCGTGAGGAAACGCACGCATAAATAGGATAAAAGTGACAATGTCTAATGAAAGCAAAACAACACAAAATAGCCGTCGCTATGTTTCCATTGGTTTAGATTTACTTAAACAGTTGGAACAAGGAACCTATGAAATTGGTGAACGATTACCAACTGAGCGAGAAATTGCAGAACAGTATGATGTGAGTCGCACGGTTATTCGTGAAGCGATTATCATGCTTGAATTAGAAGGCTTAGTTGAGGTTCGAAAAGGCTCAGGTGTGTATGTTGTGGCACTACCAAACCAAGGCCGAGTCGCAGCCTCTGATGGAGTCGAGACGCTGTCTACATCAGCGTATTTTCTTGAGGGTACAGATATTGGGCCATTTGAGATGCTGCAAGGACGACAACTAATAGAAAGTAACATTGCTGAGTTTGCTGCTACACAAATTACTAAAGCTGAAATCATGAAAATGAGAAAGGTTTTGAACCTTGAGAAGCAAGCTCTTGAGTCTGGTGATTACGCTGAGGATTACGATAAAGAGTTTCATCTGCTCATCGCTAAAGCGAGTAAGAACACTTTTTTAATTGAAGTCTCTGAGCTTATGTGGCGTAAGCGTGCCGAAAGTAAAATGTGGGCGCAACTTCATAGCCATATTGATAGCTCAGAATACCGCCTAAAGTGGTTGGAAGATCATGCAAAAATTCTATCTGCACTTCAGCGTAAAGATCCGCAAGCGGCTAAGTTAGCTATGTGGCAACATTTAGAAAGTGTAAAGAACACGTTGCTCGATTTGTCTGATGTCGAAGATGAGAGTTTTGATGGCTACCTATTTGACTCATATCCGATTTTTAATACCAGCAATGGGTGATTTACCCCTTATTGTTATCTGACATTTCAACCATTGGATTGCGGCGGTAAGAGTTGTACATCGTCGCAATTACTTTCAGGTTCAATGCGATAAAAAGCCCTTCCGTTAATGTCCCACCAATTGAACCTATCAATAAGTTATTGGTAAACCAACAAGTTGAGTTTACTAGGATCAGTAATCGCATTTGTATTCCTTCGCAGCGATAAAGTGCATAGGTTCCAATGCTTGCCCCAATCATTGTGAGAATCTCATGCTCGTATTTCATTGTTGTGAGTCCAATGATCCAAATGATGATGATGAAGAAAATAGCTACCCTTAATGAGTGGGTTTTAGTCGAGAAATAGCTGCGCAGAGCAGCAATCAAAGTGACTGCTGCTGAAGCTAAGCTGCCGAGTAGAATGAAGTGCAACATAATGGTGAGTTGAAACCATGTAAGCCTTCTTTTGAACTGCTCCCCATTTGGATTCCAAAAAGCACTCGCGCCCAGGAAAAGGGCAATAAAACCTATGCATTGTGCTAAATCAATCATCATCGTCAGTTTTCTATTATCGTCTCTCAATTGATTTGCGACATTACCATAGTTCAGTTGGTATACAGGTTGAGCGAATTGGTTTTGTGATTTGGTGCACCAATTGCTGAAAAAACGGTTCTGATGTGATATAGATCGCGGAATTGTCAGGGGTTGGTCTCTATATTGGTATTCCAGTTGCTCGGGGAGATTACCTCGATACCAATATTCACAATAATAAAACTTTATAGATAACGATCGGAGCATTTATGACTGCGTTTTTGTACCCTCAAGAAACCATGACTCGTCGCGTTAAGGATATTAGCGGCATTTGGCGCTTTAAGCTGGATAAGCACAATGAAGGCAGAGAGAATGATTGGAAAGATGGCTTAACTGACACTACAGATATGGCAGTGCCATCAAGTTACAATGATATCTTCACAGAAAAAGAGATGCGCGACCATTGTGGTGATGTGTGGTACGAAACCGACGTGCTTATTCCATCAGAGTGGAAAGATAAAGATATCTTTGTTCGTTTTGGTTCAGCTACTCATAAAGCGACAGTATGGGTTAATGGTGTTGAAGTAGCTTCCCATATTGGTGGCTATATGCCATTCGCTGGTTTATTAAATGACTGCGCAAAATTTGATCAAAAGAACAAGATTGTCGTTGTGGTTAACAACGAGCTATCCCGAACTACTATTCCATGTGGCCACGTTGCAGAATACGAAGATGGCGTTAAAGAGGTGAAACCTTGGTTCGACTTCTTTAACTATGCAGGCATTCACCGCACGGTGAAACTGATGGCTCTACCAAAGCACCGCTTGAGCGATATTACTGTAATTACTGACTTTGAAGGAACAGTCGGTAAAGTTGATTACACGCTTGAAGCTAACTTGCCTGAAGGGGCGAAAGTTAGCGTAAAACTATACGACGCTCAAGGAGTGCCTGTTGCCGAGAGCTCGGGTGAGAAAGGCCAGTTAGTGGTAGAAAATGTGAACTTATGGAAGCCTGGGCAAGGTTACCTATACACATTAGAAACTTCGATTGAAGTAGCAGGTGCAATTGTAGACCAATACCCGCTTGAAGTAGGCATTCGTACAGTTAAGGTTGATGGAACTCAGTTCCTAATTAACAACGAACCTTTTTACTTCAAGGGCTTCGGTAAGCATGAAGATTCCGATCATCGCGGTCGTGGTTACGATCCGGTAGTGAATCTTCGTGATATGGAGCTGATGGATTGGATCAACGCGAACTCTATGCGTACATCTCATTACCCTTACGCAGAAGAATTTATGCAACTAGCAAACCGTCGTGGTTTAGTCGTTATTGATGAAACTCCTGCTGTTGGTCAGTGGGATATGATGTTGAGTGGCGGTGGTATCGCAGGGGCTGGCGCGGGTGCTGGTGGCAATGAAAAGCTGAAGTTCTTTGATAATGAAGATGTAAAAACAGAAGGCTTGGCGGCGCAAAAGCACGCAATTGAAGAGTTGTTTAAGCGTGACAAAAACCACCCTTGTGTCGTGATGTGGTCACTATCGAATGAACCTGATACATCTCAAGAGAGTTCAAACGAGTACTTCCGCCAAGTATTTGAATTTGCGCGTACACAGGACCCGCAAAACCGACCTTTGACCTTTGTTAACTTCATGATGGCTCCTTACGGAAAATGTCATGCTCATCAGCATGCAGACGTCATTTGTCTAAACCGTTACTACGGTTGGTACATCATGGGTGGTATTGAGATGCGTGATGCTGGTAAAGCATTTGCAAAAGAGCTAGCTGGTTGGGCTACCGAAGGCAAACCAATTATCATTACTGAATATGGCGCAGATACGACAGCTGGTGTACACAAGTTACCAAGCGTTCAATGGTCAGAAGAATACCAAGTGGAATACTTAGACCAACAGCATTTTGCATTCGATAGTTGTGATGCGGTTGTTGGCGAGCAAATGTGGAACTTTGCCGACTTCCAAACTTGGGAAGGTATTATCCGTATGGATGGTAACAAAAAAGGTGCGTTCACACGTAACCGTCAGCCTAAGATGGCAGCGCACCACCTACGTAAACGTTGGGCAAAAATACCTGACTTTAAATACAAAAAGTAATTTATCTAAAGAGGGGCTCATGTAGCCCCTTGTTTTTATGTGTGAAGGCTTATCCTGTTCTCGAGCAAGTACGTGTTGGGGATGCAGAATCACTATCTTATTATCAAACCGGCACACCAATTTTTGAAAGGCATAGAATTACGGAACCTTAGTCACAAGTCAGTTATTCCTTTTACCCAATATCAAAGGGCAGTTTTATACTGCCCTTTGTTGTATTTGCTTTGATCTCATTGAGTTCACGAGCACAAGTTTTATAGTGAGATGTGGTTCACCATTTTTTCATAATTGCAATTTTGGTATGCAAAGGGTGAGTTCGAGCACTTATTGGTATTCCAATGTCTTGTATAATTAATCGCATATAAAGCAAGTAGCGCTACTACTGCACCAACTCAAAATACAACGTGAACGTAAGGGAATAAGATGAAAACCATATCCGTATCAAACAAAGTTGGTTATGCCCTAGGGGACTTAGCTAACTCACTGACTTTTGGTATGAGCTCCATGTTTTTGCTGGCTTACTATACTGATGTTCTTGGTATTTCTGCCGCAGCTGCTGGTACGCTATTTTTAGTTGCTCGAATTTGGGATGCGATAAACGATCCTATGATGGGTGCGCTGTGCGATAAGTTATTTGCCAAGCGTCGAGGAGAGAAGTTCCGTCCGTTTTTGCTCAAAGGTAGCTGGCCAGTCATTATTGCTGCGATCCTAGTGTTCTGGGCACCTGAAGGACTGACAGATGTTCAAAAGCTTATTTGGGCATACGTTACATATATTGTTTTTGGTATGGCGTATACTTTTATTAATATCCCTTACGGTTCACTCGCGACGGTAATGACCAACGATCCAGCGGAACGTGCGGGCTTATCTGGTGCTCGTGCTTTCGGTGGCATGATGGGCATGGTCAGCTGTAACATGGTCATGCCTTTCCTACTGTCATTTTTTGCCGATGACCTGTCTAAAGCATACTTGTATGGCGTAACTGCGCTAGGTGTTATCTCGTTCGTTTGTTACTTGCTTGCATACCGAATGACAGAAGAGCATATCAAGCATGATCCAACTGACAATCCTGATTTTGGGTTCAAGGACACCATTAAAACTCTCGGTAAAAATGTTCCATTCTTGTGCGTCAGCGTCGCATCAATGTTGATGCTAACTGCGATGCTGGGCCAGGGAAGTGTTCTTTACTACTACCTATCACTTAACTTAGAGGGAGCGCTTTGGTTTATCTCTTTGACGGCTGTGGTACAAGTCGTAACGACCATCGTTGTTGCTCCAAGTGTTGGTAAATTATCGGCACGCTTTGGCACCAAGAGGTTGATGTTAACGGGCTTTGCTGGTGCTGGTATTGCTTCGATGGTTAGCTTCTTGCTCCCAACAAGCATCTACGGTGCACTCGTGTTTTACATTGTTGGTATGCCATTTATGCTGCTACCAAACATTCTGATCTGGGCGAATGTGGCGGACTGTATTGACTACAACTACGAGATCTCAGGTCAGCGCCAAGAGGGCATCATTTACTCAAGCTACTCTTTCATGCGTAAGATGGGGCAAGCTATTGCTGGTTTTATTGCTGGTATGGGGCTAAGTATGGTCGGCTACAATGCTTCGTTAGACGTGCAGGCTGAGTCAACTCTGATGGGTATCAAAGCCTTTATGTTTGCGATGCCAAGTATCGCAATGGCAGGATGCTTTATCTTGTATTACTTCTTCTGGAACCTTGAACCAAAAGTAGCTCCGGTTGAAGACAAGCCAAACGAGGCGGATGCGCAAACAGTTTAAGGATCCCCAAAAGGCACTGATTGCACCTGACATCAGTGCCTTTTTTGTTTCTAACCACATGCATAAGCAATGCATGGCTGAATAAAAAAGGTCTGGAAACGAACAAGTGAATGAATGGGTGCAAAAAGGATAGGTGCTCCTAATAGGCACACAAAATGGTTAGGACTGAAAATGAATAACTTTGCCAATGTACTGAACTGGACTGACGAACAGATTCCACATCGATTGTGGATTGAAAAACAAGAAGATGAAACTACACGTTTGTGTATGAAGATCGTAAAAGATACAGAGCCGGAGATGTTATATCTCAAATTAGATGCTAGCCAAACTTGCATTTTGAACGCGTGGCAAGGAGGAGCATTCCCCATCACTGAAGCATATGACGATGGCCGGGTTTACAGTCAAGTTCGTAGCTTGTTAAATCTACCCACTGGCTGTGTATTGTGGTCTCTGACTCATGTTTTGTTGCCGGATGGCAAAAAGATCTCTACCGATAAGCTCGGATTTATTCCGAATATGCATCAAAAAAATGGACACTTAATGCCTGTTTAACTTGATGCTAAAGAAAGCCCTTTTGCCATCGCCGATGACAAAGGGGCTTTTTAATGCCGGTTTTGCTCAGTCGTCAGTTTGCGAGTGACTGAACTCCCATTATGGGGCTAGCGATGACAGGTATGAATGGGTGGCTGAAGGTTGCGGCAGGAGCCATAGAAGCCTGAGCAAGTAGAATCACGCTATTGGAAGGGGCGCTTTCTAGTATTGATTCGATGGTGTTGGATATGGCGTCAATATACGCACCATGATCGCCGTTATTATAGTAATGCCAAGCGTTGGGTACGATTGTGACGTCTATCTTCTCACAAACTGAGAGGGGGTCATCTGCAGCACATTGGCACACCAGTTTATAGGTCGGCTCGACGGTACTCTCTGCCGTTGCAAGAATATGGATGTTTCTAAATTTGACCGCTTTCATTGCCATTGGTTTATCGATGCGGACTACCTTTGCATTCTGTACTGGGCTGGTTTCTGCATATTCACCAATACTTGAGCAAGTGCAAACAATGAGGTCAAAGCCTTGGTTATCGATGTTTCTGATTGCTGCATGAACGAGTTTTTCTATCTTTTTAGATGGCATATTACCCATAGCATGGTCGAGCAATGACTCATCAAGGAAGTTTTTTGTTTGTATGTCTGGTGAGCAGAGAAGTGTTTCAATATAGGGTTGGAAGAGAGTGATGTTGGCGCGCAATGTATATAAAAAAGCGATTTTCATAAGTTGTCTTGGGCAAAAAAGGCTTCCAATGAAAGTGGAAGCCTTGAGTGGAGCGAGATTACTAGGAAGTATTTTAAAATGAGCACAGCCACATGGGTTGTGTTCTTTATTGAGTGACCAGTTGAGCGGCTTCGCGAGTAAGCTTGGCAATTTCGTCCCAGCGCCCTTCATTGATCATTTTCTTGTCAACCATCCACGTACCACCACATGCGATGACTCGGTCAAGGCTTAGGTAATCATTTACGTTGTTAGGATTTATGCCTCCTGTCGGCATCACTTGGATCTGTGTATAAGGTGCTAGAAGCGATTTCAACATGTTGATACCGCCAGAAGCTTCAGCAGGGAAGAACTTAACGGTAGTAATGCCTAGCTCAAGTGCCGCTTCAACCGCGCTTGGGTTATTGACTCCTGGGACGATATCTATACCAATTTCCTGGCAGGCTTTAACCGTGTTTGGGTTCAAGCCAGGAGAAACAACAAATGTAGCGCCAGCTTCTTTGGCCGCGATTGCTTGTTCTCTGTTTAATACAGTGCCGGCACCGATTAACATGTCTGGTCGTGCTTCTCTTAATAGGCGAATAGCTTCTACAGCAGCATCGGAACGAAAGGTAATTTCTGCTGCCGGGAGGCCGTTTTCAGCCAGTGCTTTACCTAGAGGAATAATGTCTTCTGCTCGGTCGATGGCAATCACTGGAATTACTTTGATTTCAGCAAGTTGCTCTGTGATGGTTTTCATTTCTATTATCCTTTAAATATCATCGAGAAAACTGAATGTGCTGCATGGTGTCAGCCGGAATGATTGCACCTTTGTGTTGTATCACTAACCCTGCTAGTCGATGCCCTTGCTCTGAACAAATTGTCGGGGTCTTGCCCAGCAACCAACCAGCCAAAAAACCGGCATTAAATGAGTCACCAGCAGAGGTTGTATCAATAACTTTTTCTATCGGTTGAGTAGGAATTTCTAAGATTTCATTGTTTTTGAAATTACAGAAAATATTTCCTTTTGACCCCATCTTTAACGCAACTTGTTTTACGCCTTGGTCTTTTAATCTTTGGAGTGATGCTGTTTCATTTTTGTCACCCCAGAGGTTTTGCTCATCATCATTGGTAACCAAAGCAAGATCGGTAATCTCAAACATTTGACGATAGAAATAACGAGCTTCCTCTGCTTTTTCCCAAAGCGCTGGACGATAATTGGTATCAAAGGCTATTTCGACACCTTGCGATTTAAGTTGGGTTAACAGGCCTATCAATCGCGTTCGATCATCACGAGGCAACACCGCTAAGCTGATACCACTCAAATACACCATATCAACGTGAGGCAGAGCCTGTTCAACACAAGGAAAGTTAGGGTGTTGCAGTAGGTATCGAGCGGCGGATTGATTGCGCCAGTAGAGAAACGTTCTCTCACCTTCACTATCTAGTTGGATTAGGTATAACCCGGGTTGACGTTTGTCATCACGTAAGACTAAATCGGTGTTGATACCTTCGCGTTGCCATCGCTCGATCATGCCGTGGCTAACAGCATCTTGCCCAAGTGCAGAAACGTATTGAATATCGATCTGCTTGTCTGTAGTGCGAGCTAAATAAATTGCGCTGTTGAGTGAGTCCCCGCCGTAGGCTTGTTGCATGGGCCCAAAAGGCTCGCCATTCAACTCAATCATGCACTCCCCAATAATCGCGATACGTTTCATACTTGCTCTCCTGGTAGGGTGAAGTAACGCTTCGCATTGAAGTAACACACGTTTTCAACCATTTGACTCAGTAGCTTGATGTCATTTGGTACTTCACCTTTTACAACCCATTTCCCAATCAAATTGCATAGAATTCGACGGAAATATTCGTGGCGTGTGTATGACAAGAATGAG
Source organism: Vibrio rotiferianus (assembly GCF_002214395.1). Lineage (NCBI taxonomy): Bacteria > Pseudomonadati > Pseudomonadota > Gammaproteobacteria > Vibrionales > Vibrionaceae > Vibrio > Vibrio rotiferianus. The sequence continues at coordinate 828,159 of NZ_CP018311.1, read as the reverse complement.
CGAGAGTCAGTCAGCATGCCCACAAAGTGGCTTAACAACCCTAGCTGAGAAAGCTGCTGCATTTGCCTTTCCATTCCGTCTTTTTGATCGTTAAACCACCAACCAGAGCCAAACTGGATCTTGCCTGCTACGCCACCGCCTTGGAAGTTACCAATCATGGTTGCCATCATCTCGTTGTCTCTTGGGTTTAGGCAGTACAGGATAGTTTTAGGTAGCTCATTGGATTGATCCATTTCATCAAGGATGTGTGCGAGCTCGAAAGCAAAAGGACGATCGCCAATGGAATCGAAACCTGCATCTGCTCCTAACAAAGCAAACATACGTGAGCTGTTATTGCGTTGAGCCCCAATGTGCAGCTGCATAACCCAACCGCGTTTAGCGTATTGCTTGCCAAGCCATACTTGAACAGCTGTGGTAAATTGGTTGATCTCTACTTCGCTGAGAGTTTGATTGCCGAGACGGCGGTTAAGAATCTCATCAAGATCACTTTCGTTAGGGATTGGAGCGTAACGAACCACTTCAATACCGTGATCAGCTGCGCGGCAACCATGCAACGCAAAATAATCAAGACGAATTTCAAGTGCTTGCAGAAGGTCTGAAAAGCGACGAATTTCGATGTCTGCAGTCTCACCAAGTAATGACATGTACTCATTAAAGCCATCTAGCTCTATTTTGAATGCTCGATCTGGGCGCCAACTTGGTGCAACCTCAATATCAAAGTTCTTCTCTGCTGCGATTGCTTTGTGATGTTCTAAGGTATGAATCGGATCGTCGGTGGTGCCCGCCATCACGACGTTCATTTGCTTCATAATGCCACGCGCGGAGAAGTCAGCCGACTGCAATAGCTCATTACCATGATGCCAAATGGAGTCGGCACTCTCTGGACCAAATAAGATGCCTGAGATACCAAAAGGGCGTCTAAGTTCAAGGTGAGTCCAATGATAAAGTGGGTTCCCTAAGGTTTGCGGGACAGTCTTGGCCCATGCTTGAAACTTTGCAAGGTCAGATGCGTCACCTGTAATTTGTGTTTCAGGGATACCGGCTGCACGCATTGCTCGCCATTTATAGTGATCGCCTTCTAACCAAATTTGGCTGAGGTTTTCAAATCGGCGGTTTTCGGCTACGTCTTTTGGATTTAAGTGACAGTGATAGTCATAAATAGGAAGGTGTTTCGCGCAGTTATGGTAAAGATCGCGCGCGACGTCTGTTTCTAACAAAAAGTCTTCACATAAAAAGGTTTTCATAAGAGATCTCCAGCCCAAGCAAAAATCAAAGTCTGCTTGGGCAGTTTGAATTAAAGCGTAGCGACCGCTGCACGAGCGCCTTTAGTCAGGATAAGCTGAAATGCTTTGGTCACTTCTTTAACAAAGCTTTCGTTTTTGATGAGGTCGGTGCCAAAAATCGCTTCGATAGACAACAGTTCTTTGACGATAGAAGTGTCAATGCCATGTTCGGCAAAGATAGTCTGGAATTTTTCTCTCATTGGATCTCTCACGTCGATTTCTTGACCTTTTTCATCAGTGCCTGCGGTATAACGCATCCATCCAGCGATCCCCATAGCAAGCCAGCGGTAATCAGTTTGATTGGCAAGGTGGAATCGTAGGGAGCCGCCCATGCGTTGAGGAATTTTTTGGCTTCCGTCCATCGCAATTTGCCAAGTTTGGTGTTTTAGGCTTGGGTTTGTGAAACGTTCAATTAGCAGTTTTGCGTATGCTTCAAGATCGGTACCTTCTGGCATTGATAGGGTTGGAGCCTGTGCTTTTAACATCATATCCAGTGCGGCTTTGCGATAGTTTTCATTGGTCATGGTGTCAGAGATGTGCTCATAGCCACCCAAGTAACCTAAATAAGCCAAGAATGAGTGGCTCCCATTGAGCATGCGAAGCTTCATCTCTTCAAATGGGACGACATCTTTAACAAATTCCGCGCCAGCGACATTCCATGCAGGGCGACCGTTTACAAAGTTGTCTTCGATAACCCATTGACGGAAAGGCTCACAGGCAATGCCGCATGGGTCCTGATGGCCAATCAGTTTGGCGATCTCTTGTAGTGTCTCAGGAGTTGCGGCTGGAACAATACGGTCAACCATGGTGCATGGGAAAGAAACATTTGCTTCAATCCATCCGGCCAGCTCAATATCTATGAGTTGTGCAAAATCTAGGATTGCAGCTCTTGCAACGTGACCGTTCTCTTGTACGTTGTCACAAGACATCACAGTGAATGGTTTAAGTCCGGCTTGTTTACGTAACCTTAGGGCTTCAACGATATAACCAATGGCTGAGCTTGGAGAGTGAGGTGTTGCTAGGTCTTGTTGAATCAGAGGATTTGTTTTGTCTAATCGACCTGTCGCAGGGTCTGCACAGTAACCTTTTTCAGTGATTGTCATGGATACGATGGCTACTTGCTCTTCGACCATTTTACTTAACACCGCTTCCTTACCGTCAAGAGTCGGGTGAAGAGACTCGGTTACTGAGCCTATCAATTTTACTTCGGTTGATTTCGCCCCTTTTTCTGCAACGGTGTAAAGGTGATCTTGTGCTCGCAATTGAGTGATAAGCTCTTCACCACCAAACAAATTGATTTCACAAATACCCCAATCACTGCCCGTTTTTTCAAGCATCTCATTTGTAAATAATGCCTGGTGTGCTCGATGGAATGCGCCAAAACCTAAGTGGACAATACGGCTCTTGAGGTTAGAGCGTGAGAAGGTTGGCTGAGTTAATTGAGTAAAACGGTCAGTAGAAAGCGTGGTCATTGTGTTCTCCATCTAAACACGGCATGCGGTCAGCGGTGCTAAAAGTGTCTTAAATCTAATTGTTAAACGCTCATTTTGATAATTGGTTTACCAAAATAAAATTGGTGATTTATTACTTCTATGAACCTTTAACTTCTTTTTATCGCTGGATATATATAGTCTGCCCAACGAAATTGATATCCCGCATTATAAGTTTAAATTGAATTTGGTATGCGTGATTGTGATCACAAATGCTTTGGTATGCCAAATTTGGGGTGTTTTTCGTGATTTTGGTCAATCAATTGTATGTTGGTGTTTGACTGATTATAGCCTAAGTATCAGTATTTCTGTGCGTTTGGGGGATGTTGTTATTGGTATACCATTAATCAAAGTACGGTAGGCATAACTCTTCTCCATGTTGAATAGTAAGAATGAAAGGTATCGATATGGAACAAACTTGGCGTTGGTACGGTCCGAACGACCCTGTATCTCTTGACGACATCCGTCAAGCTGGCGCAACAGGCATCGTGAATGCCTTACACCACATTCCAAATGGTGAAGTGTGGTCAAAAGAAGAGATTTTAAAGCGTAAAGCCATCATCGAAGAGAAAGGCTTAACGTGGTCGGTGGTTGAAAGTGTTCCTGTTCACGAAGAAATCAAAACTCAGACGGGCAACTTCCAACAGTGGATCGACAACTACAAACAAACGTTGCGTAATCTAGCAGAGTGCGGCGTAGATACGGTCTGCTACAACTTTATGCCAGTACTCGACTGGACACGTACTGACCTAGAATTTGAAATGCCGGATGGCTCTAAAGCGCTACGCTTTGACCAAATCGCATTTGCCGCATTTGAGCTGCACATTCTTAAACGCCCGGGCTCAGAGGCGGATTACACCGAAGCTGAGCAAGCTCAAGCGCTTGAGTACTTCAACAACATGACGGCGGAGCAAATTCAACAACTGACAAGCAACATCATTGCTGGTCTGCCAGGTGCAGAAGAAGGTTACACGTTAGAAGAGTTCCAAGCACAATTGGACCGCTACGCTGGTATCAGCAAAGACAAACTACGTGAGCACATGGCGTACTTCTTGGCGGAGTTAATGCCAGTGTGTGAAGCGCATGGTTTGAAGCTAGCCGTACACCCAGACGATCCACCGCGCCCAATTCTTGGTTTGCCGCGCATCGTTTCAACCATCGAAGACATCGACTGGTTAACCGAAAAAGTACCGAGCAAGATGAACGGTTTAACCATGTGTACCGGTTCTTACGGTGTGCGTGGTGATAACGACCTAGTTAAGATGATCAAAAAGCATGGCGATCGTGTTTACTTCACTCACTTGCGTTCAACCAAGCGTGAAGAAAGCAACCCGATGACATTCCATGAAGCCGCGCACCTAGATGGCGATGTGGATATGTACAACGTAGTGATGGCGATTTTGGATGAAGAACAACGCCGCGCAGAAGTAGGCGATCACCGTTTGATCCCAATGCGCCCTGACCATGGTCATCAAATGCTGGATGACTTGAAGAAGAAGACCAACCCAGGCTACTCAGCCATCGGTCGCTTGAAAGGCCTGGCTGAAGTGCGCGGTCTGGAAATGGCACTAAAACGCGCTTTCTATACCAAATAACGATTTACAATGTAAAACCACTTTTAAAAGCGCAGAGTTTTGGCTCTGCGCTTTTCTTGTTTCTAGTCGCCGTTGGGAAGCTTTTCTTTGAGATAATCAATCAAGCAACGAACCTTAAGAGGCGTATAACGGCTTTGTAAGTACACAGCATTGAACGGTAAATTTTGCCCTGTGTAGTCGCTCATCAATTGCGTCAGTCGCCCTTCTTTTAAGTGATGTTCAACCATCCAAATCGGAAGAATGACAATCCCCATTCCGGTTAACGCGACCTCTAGTAAGACATCCCCATTGTCGCTTTGAAAATTACCATTTACCGCGACGGCATGTTTCTGATTTTGCTTGGTAAAGCTCCATACATTAATGTCTTTCATCCGCGAATAAACCAAACAATTGTGTTGTTTTAAGTCTTCAGGAGTTTTGGGTTCACCGTGCTGTTGTAAATAATTCGGCGCGGCTAAAACGAGCATTGGGTTATCAAACAAATGGCGCGCAATCAGCGTCGAGTCTTCCAGTTGTTTAGCTCGAATTGCGACATCTATCCCATCACTGATCAAGTCGGTGTGCTGGTCACTGAGCTGTAAATCCATCTTGATATCAGGATAACGTTGGAAAAACTCTGCCATGATAGGGGCAAGCAGAATGCGACCAAACGCCACTGGTGCTGAGATGCGAATCGTTCCCTGTGGAGAAGCCACCTCCGATCTTGCCTCTGCTTCGGCTTCATCCAGTTCACCTAAAATATCCACGCAAGTTTGATAATACTTCGCGCCCGCAGGCGTTAAAGCATGATCGCGACTGCTTCGAGCGAGGAGTTTGACGCCGATTTTCTTCTCTAACGCTGCCACTTTTTTACTGATCGTCGTTTGTGAGGTATTCATCTCACGACCTGTGGCAGAAAAGCTGCCCGTTTGTACTACTCGAACAAATGCGCGCATTGCACTTAGTTGGTCCATTAGTGTTCTCAATTATTCCAAATAAGCATAGATGCTAGTCATTGTAGCTCAGTTTTAGTCGATATTGGTTGGTTCTAAGATACATCCCAAGCCGAGAGACAAATCGGTAAGAAAGATTAACCAAGATTGATTCGCCAATGGAGGCGCTTATGGACATGCAACAAAAACTGCAACTACTACTTGATAAACAAGATATTACTGAAGTGATTTTCCGTCATGCTCGCTCTTTAGATCGTATGGACGCAGATCTGATGAAGTCCACCTACTGGGAAGATGCCATTGAAGACCATCAAGACCCAATCTTCCCAGATTTGTTTTTCTATAACGACAATGCCCACGCTTTTGTTGAACCAGCAATGAAAGGGTTTGAAGCAATCAAAATTACACAGCACCGCATCAGCAACGTTCTCATCGAAGTAGATGGTGATACAGCAACTGCAGAGAGCTATGTGTGGGCGTACCACGTGCATGAAGAAGATGGCGTGGACAAAGAAGGCATTTTAGGTGGGCGTCACCTGTACCGTTTTGAACGTCGTGATGGTGTTTGGAAAATGGTACACCGTTTTACCGCTTTTGATTGGAACCAAAACCAAGATGCGAGCGCAGTGTGGTCCCCAAACTTTGAAGATAAGTACGTAGGTAAACGCAACAAATCTGACGAAAGTTACGAATACATTCAACGATAACTCCGGTCTGTTAGTTCGAGCGCGACATGTGAGGGCAACAATGCTCTCCACTCCAACCTGTGTCGCGCTCGTTTTATCTTAAACAACGTGAAGTAAATAGGACTGAATAATGACAACCACAAAATTTACCGCAGGTGACTTGTTCCCCTCTATCACTCTGCCAACGCTAAGTGGCGAAACTATCGAGCTGGGTACACCTTCTGAGAATGTCGATTGGCGCTTAGTGGTGGTTTACCGCGGCAAACACTGCCCTTTGTGTACTCGTTACCTCAACGAATTAGAGACACTAAAAGCGCGATTCTTACAACTCGGGATGGACATCGTGGCAGTCTCCGCAGATAGCCAAGCACAGCTAGAGCAGCATATGGAGCAACTGAGCGTCACGTTCCCAGTCGCTTTTGGTCTGACAGTAGAGCAAATGAAAACGCTAGGTTTGTATATCTCGGAGCCTCGCTCAGAAAAAGAGACAGACCATCTCTTTGCAGAGCCAGGTTTGTTTGTGGTGAACAGTAAAGGACAAGTTCAGTTAGTCGATATTTCCAACGGTCCATTCGCTCGACCTGACCTAGAAGTCTTGCTCTCAGGATTGGCGTTTATCCGTAACCCAGAAAATGATTACCCTATTCGTGGTACCTACCAAGCGGCAATCTAATCGCTGTTTTGGTTTGAGGCATTAAAAAACAACGATGTTTGCAGACTTCCTCTTCTAAAATGGGATTGTTCGTTGACTGGATTGTGGTAAAGTCCGCGCCTGCGATTTACCACATCTATATTGTTGTACTGTATCTTCAACCAAAAGCACAAGGTTAAGCTAATGCCATTTTTTACTCTCTCTTTGAGTTCTGAGCTGATTCACGCACTGCCAAAAGACTTCATTAAGCCAACCGATATTCAGGCTTTGGCAATTCCTGAGCTACTCAGTGGTAAAGACGTATTGGCATTAGCAAACACGGGCAGCGGCAAAACCCTTGCGTATGGTTTGCCTTTGTTGGAAAAGCTAAGTGTAAGTCCAGAGCAAAAAGCACTGATTCTAGTACCAACACGTGAGTTGGCGACACAAGTGAGCGAGGCGATTAACCAAGTTGGTCAATCTGTTGGTCTTAAAGCAGTATGTTTGTGTGGTGGCGTGGATAAAGAGTTGCAACTACAAGCGCTTGCGGCAGCCCCTAATATTCTTGTTGCGACAACAGGTCGTTTAGTTGATCTGGCGAACAACGGTTTGGAGCTGAGTAATATCCATTACCTAGTGTTGGATGAAGCGGATCGCTTGTTGGATATGGGCTTTTGGCCTGACGTGCAAAATATTGCAGGGCAGACTTCAAACCAGCGTCAAACTGCGATGTTCTCAGCAACGTTTTCAGATGAGTTGAAGGGCAAAGCCAAGCAGCTGATGCATGCACCAAAACAGGTAGCAGCGCATCAAGAAAACAGCACCAATCAAGATATTGCTGAGACGCTATATCTCGTCAACAAAGGCAGTAAAACCAAAGCCTTGATTGAACTTATCAAGCAAAATGCATGGGCGCAGGTATTGGTATTTATTGGCGCGAAAGAGAACGCTGATGGTTTGGCGAAGAAATTGAACAAAGCTGGAATTACAACCAATGCGCTGCACGGTAATAAGAGCCAAGCAGAGCGAGAAGAAGCGTTGGCGCAGTTTAAGTCCGGGCAAACACAGGTGTTGATCGCTACCGATCTATTAGCTCGCGGTATTCACATCGAGCAACTGCCGGTGGTGATTAACTTTGAGTTGCCAATGCACGCAGAGACTTACGTTCACCGAGTTGGACGTACAGCTCGTGCAGGCGAGCAAGGTATCGCAATGTCATTGGTCTGCCATGGCGAAGCCGAAGCGCTTACCGCGATTCGTAACCTGACTCAACGTGAATTGCCAACGCAAGACCTAGAAGGTTTCCCAGTAACGGATAAGCCATCAACAGGAGAAAGCAAACGCGCCCCACGTGATAAAAAAGCCAATCGTCGAACCAATGCCAAAAAGAGCATTAAGCAGTTCCAAGGCAAGCCGAAACGCCAAGCGCCTAAAGCGAAATGAACAAAACCAAATAAACAGAAAGCCATCGTAATGATGGCTGTTTAATTAAATGGAGTGAGTGTCTAAACAGGGGTAGTGCTTAGAAGTTGTAAGAAACTGTCGCGCCTACTGCCCATTGGTTTGCACTGTCTACGATAGAAGAATCGCTGATGCCGCTACCTAGACGCGTGTATTGTGATACTTGGCTGATTTGCCAGTGCTCAGTGATTGGCACTACCAGTTTGTAACCTAAACCGTAGTTTACGGTTGCGTCGCCTTTGTATGCTTTGCGGTTTGCACGTGCTTCTTTGTCTGTTACGCCGAAGTAGTAATCAACGTAATCTTTGCTTTGGTAAGACACGCTCGCAAATGGTACGAAATCAACATTACCGATATTCATGATATGGAAGTAAGTTGCCCCACCTTGGAAGCCTTTGTAAGCGCCTGATACATCATGTTGTAGATAAGTTGAAATCACGTTGTTTGGATCAAGTCTGAAATCTGCGTTCAAACCTAGATCGATCGCGATATCACGTCGTTTCGTTCCTTTTAAGCTCTTCGCTACATCGCTATCACGAGGTACACCGCTACCTACCACGTAAGCGCTCATGTTCAGTAGTTCATCGTTGTCACCAAGGAAACGGTAGTTGATACCACCTAAATCTGCGTTGAAGTCTTCACCGTGGTAGCCACCGTTTAGGACTGGTGCAGTGTTGTGTTTTTGGTCTTTGAAAAGATCGCTCGCGTGTACCACGCCAGCTTCTACCATCCAGCCGCCTTCGTTATTGTAGATGTTACCGTTACGAATGTAAGTGTCACCTGCAGTCGCTGTGCCTGCTGCAGTTAGCGTTAATAATGCGATAAGTGTTTTGTTCATTACTCTGCCCTAATCATTTGATTTTGAACAGTGTACAAAACGAGTGTGTAACTCTCTATCAGCAGAGCGTATGGAAGTGTCATGATGGTGTATGACTGAAGAATGTAATGGTGAAGATAATAGGAATGAATGGAGCTTCAAAATAAGAAAAACCATGCCCAGAATAATTGAGGGCATGGTGATAGGCTTGGCTATGAGATAAAGCTCCTCATAGCGGCATCAATGAACGTATATAGTGATGAATGGTTAATTATTCTCTTGTTGATGACTTTAGGGGAGTGCTTAAAACTACTTAGTCGTTGGACCAACCAAACGCATTTCCCAATCTTCTACTTCGCCTGTTTCTAAGCGGCGTTCGATCAGCTTGCCCCAAGATTCAACCAATGGAAGCTCCGCCAGTTGGCTTAGCTCTGTTTTATCTAGGCAACCAGTAAATACTGCGCCCATTATGCGAGCCAGAGACCAGTCTGGGTAAGGTCTTTCGCACAGAATAATCTCGTCACCTGCACCGATATCGCCTTCTTGTAACACTCGGAAGTACCAGCCTGTTCGAAGCGTGTCTTGCAGTCTTCTCGCCATGTCGTTTTGCTCGAAGCGGACGTTGAGTTTCCAGCAAGGCATGCGCCCTTGTGACACTTCCAATAAGGTTGAGCCGATGCGGATTTTATCTTTCAAGCAAATGGACGCTTCTGTTACGCCGCTTGAGCTTAAGTTCTCACCGAACGCGCCAGCTGATTGGAAAATCGCTTTGTCGCCCAACTCTTGTTGCCAAACCGGATAGTGCTCGCTTGGGTAAATATGAAGGGCTTTTTGAATCCCACCATGAAAGCGTGGATCGCCTTGTTCATCATTGGTAAAACCCAGTTCTGTTGCATGCTGACGCTGCGGCAGAACCTGTTTGTTAATCGCACTTTTCGCACCGTGTGCAAAGGCAACGGTTTTACCTGCTAATACGCTGTTAACTACGCCTAACTTCTTCATGTTCTTTCCTTATCTTTTGCCAAACTGCATGAGACAAAACCACGTTATCGTTCACCCAATGATTTGAATACCGGGATCGCTGCCAGTAGTTCAATGCGTTTTTCTGTGCTTTTTAAGTAGCGTGTTTCGCTATCTGAAACCAACACATGGCGTTGATAACCATCTGTTTTAGGGAACTTGGTCAACACGGTTTCGAGCGATGCTTCGCACTTGTCTTGGTTGATGTTATCAATATCGACTTTGAATAAGAGTTGGTTTTCTTTGGATATTTCAACTTGATATCGCATACGTCGCACCTCACGGCTTCATTCACTTTGCCGAGCATGATAGCCTAGTGAACTTGTGTCAGAGTAGGGATGTAAGGACAGTTAATGATGCTAACCCGCCAAATCGATTCTCACTCCGGTGTTATGACCTCCAATGAGATGATGGCTGCCAATCCTCACTCACCAGCACTGGTTAAGACCATCGACATGCCCAAAGGTTACATTGACGCGATGCACCAACACACGTGGCATCAAGTCATCTTCCCGCTCAAAGGGCTATTGCAAACCAAAACTGATCATTACCAGCACCTTGTGCCCCATACTTCTGCGCTGTTTGTGCCTGCGGGTATTCAACATGAATCCATCGCGCTAAGCCATACGACATTTGTAGGTATCTATCTGAACCCTAAGTTCGGTACTGAGTATGAGCATCAAGTTAGAACCATCACACTCACGCCGTTCTTAAACGAGCTGTTACAGGAAATACGCCGCCAATGTAAAGGGGTCGTGAGTGATGAGGAAGTATCGCGCTTGCTTGGCGTGTTGCACGATCAAATCATGAGAGACAACGTGCAGACCTTTCAGTTACTGCTGCCAGAAGATAGACGCTTAAAGCTGATATTTGAAGCGCTGACAGATACGCCAGCATTGGATTGGTCACTCAAACAGTGGGGAGAGAAAGTCGGTGCATCCGAGCGAACGTTGTCGCGCTTGTTCTCCAAAGAGTTCAACACCTCTTTTCAACTTTGGCGGCAACAAATTCGGCTGATTTATTCGCTCTCTTTACTGGATGAAGAGCTTTCTATACAAAGCATTGCCGATCAAGTGGGCTATCAAAATGACTCTTCCTACATCAAAGCGTTTAAAGCCTATTTTGATGTCACCCCACAGCAGTTTCGCGTTAATGGTCGACGGGGATAGCGAGTGCAATCTTGTCTACAGCATCAATCTCGTCCATCACACTACTCTAGTGGCAACTGGAAAGTACTCTTAATTTCCTTTACGGATACGTTGGATTGAATGGCGCTGATGCCTTTCACGCGGCGAATCGCACTGATGCGGTCAAAGTATTCGTCTAAGTCTCGAGCCACCACTTGCACCATATAATCCGCACTGCCAGCAATGCAGTGACACATTAAGATCCAGTCGGTTTCTGCGACGAAGTCTTCAAACGGCGTGGTGTTTTCTACTTCGTGACTGCCTAGAGTCACTAGCGTAAAACCAGAGACTTGGAAACCGAGTTTTTTGCGGTTCAACTTCGCGGCGTAACCCTCAATGTAGCCTTCCTCTTCCATCTTTTTCCAGCGTCGCCAGCAGGGTGTTTCACTTAGGTTGACGGTCTCGGCAAGCTTAGAATTGCTCATGCGACCATCTTTCTGAATATGGTCAAGGATGGCAAAATCAGTACTATCTAATTCAAAGTTGGTGGATTCTTTCTTTTTCATGGTTACTATGGAAATAGTCTGCTCAAATTGGCTTTTATCGTAGCGCAGATAGCAATTTTCTTTCTACCCAAATCGTTAGACTGTTTCCCATATTCGTTGATTACTTTTTGGGAGAGAGTGCATGAGTGCTCAATTGTTGGCGGCATTTTTGTTGTTTGCCGTTTCTATTTCTTTAACGCCCGGAGCAGGTAACGTCGCGCTGTTAGGTATTTCAAGTCGATATGGGTTTTCTGCGACTGTACCGTTCGTATTGGGTAATGCAGTCGGGGTGATCATCATGTTGGTTGGTGCAAGTGTGGGGCTTGTCAGTTTGTTTACCCTTTACCCTGAATTGTACACGGCGTTAAAGTGGATTGGTGCGGCGTACCTGCTGTATCTCGCATGGTCGATTGCCACAATGGAACTCGACAATGATTCGAATGCGAAAAAGTCCGGCTTTTTATCTGGCGTTTGGGTGCAAATTCTTAATCCGAAAAGTTGGGTTGCCTCGCTAACGGTGTTCTCTCAGTTCATCTCACCAAACAATGATTACCTGACACAGGTGGTGATCATTATCAGCGTGATGGTGGGAACTGGTGTACTGGGGATGTTTGCGTGGGCGTACTTTGGCACCGTATTGAACCGGTTTATTCAGTCACCACAAAAGGTAGTGTGGGTAAACCGATGCATGGGCAGTAGCCTAGCGTTAGTAGTGGTGTTTATGCTGAGCCAACCCGTTTAGGGCAATGCGTCTTGTGGTGTGATGGGAAGACTCACTATGATTGGGTTAATCATCTCGTAACTGCGCAATTTCAATCAGGCGGAGTGATTTGATGGTCGGTATGATTCTTCCCACTTCCTAACTGAGAAACCAAGAAAAATGACAGCCGCAACTCTTCAACAAAAACGGATTAAAGCCGTTTGTGATTTCATCGATGAACATTTAGATGAAACTTTAACGCTAGAATCGTTGAGTGAGGTAGCGGCATGTTCCAAATATCACTTTCACCGTATCTTCAAATCCTTCACAGGTATTAGCGTCATGCAATATGTGTTGCTATCACGCATGAAACGCGCTTCGTTTCGTTTGGCATTTGAGCCTCAAGTGAGTGTTACCAATATTGCTTTCGAGGCAAGTTTTGAAAGTCTCGAAGCTTTTTCTAGAGCGTTTTCTCGGTTGTTTAAGCAGACACCGACTCAGTTTAGAAAGCAGCCAGAATGGAAGGTTTGGCACAAACAATTTGAGTTTAAGTCGCCAACGATTGGAGAACATCCTATGAACGTAAGAATCATTGACTTTGCGAAGAGAGACATTGCTTTTATCACGCATAAAGGTAGCCCTGAACTAGTTTACGAAAGCTCGGCCAAGTTTATTGCTTGGAGAAAAAGCAGCGGACTCTCGCCAATTAAATCGAGTGAGACATTTGGTATTCCTTATTCTGATCCGAACGACACGCCGGAAGAGGAGTTTCGATTTGATATTGCTGGCTCGCATCAAGGTGTGGTGCCAGAAAACACCTATGGTGTGCAATCAGGAACAATTCAAAGTGGGCGTTGCGCTGTCGTGATACATAAAGGCAGCCATCACTCGATAGGGGATTCTATTCGTTACCTTTACCAAACATGGTTACCGGAAAGCGGTGAAACGCTGCGAGAATACCCATGCTTCTTCAAGTACTTAAACTTTGTTCACGAGGTGGATGAGTGTGATTTATTGACGGAAGTTTATTTGCCTATCCAATAGCTTATTAAACACTTAGGTTTGACGTGCGCGCCGAGAAAACGTTATATACCCGTTTCGCTATGGCGCGCCATATTCTCTCTAGCAATTCAGTGGTATCCAGATGAGCTTAACTAAGACCAACTCGACCAAGACAAACACTCGCGTTAATCAACTGAGCTTTGGTTCGCCAAGTGTGTCGCTGGTGTTGGATCATGTTGAACTAGAGCCACTGGCTTTGGGTAACGTTCGCGTGCAAATCGAAGCTACGAACATCAATCCAAGTGACCGATTGTCGATTCTGGGAGTAGGGCAGTATCGTCGTACCCATGTACCGCCGCGAGTGCCCGGCTTTGAAGCGGTAGGGCGTGTGGTTGAGATAAACGATCCGCACCAATGCGAGTTTTACACTGGGCAGAAGGTGCTGGTGGCACAGAGTGGGGCGTGGCAAAGCTATGTCGATGCGCCTGCGGAGAATGTCTTTGCAGTGCCGAAAGAACTTGAGAATGGCTACGCTTGCCAGTTATATATCAATGCCCTGACGGCTTGGGTGATCACCACTCAAGTTGCCAAGTTAGGCAAAAAGGATGTGGTGATCATCAACGCGGGTAATTCTGCGATTGGTAAGATCTTTGCTCAGTTGTCGCACTCGCTTGGATTTACTTTGATTGCAATAAGCTCTGCGCCAGAGCGTTATCCATACGACTCCATTGCAGTGCTAAATAGCAAGCAAGATCTGCAATCTCAAATTGATGCCCGAAAATTACCTCTACCCAATATCGCGTTCGATGCCATTGGAGGCAAGTTGGGGACAGAACTCATCCAAGTTTTGCGTAGTTCAGGAACGTATATTAATTACGGAACGCTTTCTCTAACTCCTTATGAGCCTGCTTTCTTCGCTTGTATGAAGCAGCACAATATCGACTTCAGTACGTTCTTTTTGCGCTATTGGGAAGACTCGGTTGGTAAGACTGTTCGCAAACAAATCTTTGCTGAGATGCTAGAACACTTTATTGAGCACCAGATACAACTCGATGTAGTTCGCTACCTTCCGTTGGAACAATTTCAGAGCGCATTTGAGCTGATAGAGGATGAGTCGGTCGTGCTGCAAGGCAAAATTATTCTGACCATGCAGTGATGATATTCAAGCAGATGTTGCTGGGTAAATTGAAGAATAAAAAAGGGGTGGTATTTACCATCCCTTTTGCGGTTTAGTTAGGATTCATCGAGTTGCGTTTAACTCGCGATAATCTCATCCATCAAGCGATCGATTTGCACCACCACTTGTTCGCTGGCGTCTTCCATGGCGTTAATTGCAGTCACCATCGCTGCCATGTTGCCAGATTTGGCTTGGCTCATTGCTTCACGTCCACCGTCATGCACGCCTTTGTGTGGTTCTTCAAGCAATGCATAGCTTCTTAAGTGGCTGTAGGCCTTTCCATCACCACGGTAGTACCATTGACCCAATCGACACTCAGTGTGGCTATTAATGCTTTCACCAAACGCCCCTTTTTGTAGTAGGCGATAGATGTTGTTCTTCCAAATTGCGTGGTCGAGCTTAACCGTATCTAAGAAGGCACGCGTTGAAGCAATATGAATCACTTGCTTCATGTGTTCCGATTTCACGACCACTTCGTTGACAATAGAGCCAATCTGCGCAGAAGAAGCAGACACTTCCTCGGCACAAGCTTGGTTCTCATCAATAGAGGCTTTAATTGCGTTTACTTGGGTGAGTACTTGATTCACCAAAGAATCAATCTGTTCACTAGCTTCGCTGGCTTTACCGGCAAGGCCTCTGACCTCGTCGGCGACCACAGCAAATCCACGTCCAGCTTCACCAGCTCGTGCGGCTTCAATAGCGGCATTTAGAGCAAGCAAGTTGGTTTGGTCAGAAATCTCTTGAATAGTAGATACAAGGTGGGAAATAGAAGTGGCGGTGTTATCTAATATTTGTACAGATTCAATACTTTGAGACGCTTGCGTGCTGATCTTCACTGCTCGGTTATCAAGGCGAGCAAGTGCTTGATGGGTTTGCTTAAACATCTCATCCAGTTGTTGCAGCTCTTGGTTTTCATGCGCCATAGATTGCGCACTCTCCACCATCTCTGTTCGAATGGTTTGGAGCATATCTCCACCTTTCAAACTGCTCGACATCAACTCATCACTATTGCGGTGTTCCTGTTGAGCGGAGCGAACAAGCTGTTGAGCCTCTTGGAGCTGATTTTCCAGAGCGGCAACGTCAGTTTGGTACTTCTGTTTGAGATCTGCTAACTCTTGCTTTAGCGCCTCATTTTCTGATTTGATTCGTTTTAATCCAAACATAGCTTTTATAAATGTGACAGGATGTTAAAAAATCCATGCTAATCGAGTTGGATATCGAATACACGATCACTTTCATATCTTTGCTTGGTGTAATCACACTTTTTCGGTAGGGCTTTATACAAACAAGAGGTCTCAGATTTTGATGCTTACCTGATAACCTCTACTCTTTCTATCCGCTCATGAGCTGTTTTTAAAGCTCTTGCATCAGTCGGATGTAGTTACCACAGGTATCTTCAAGCACCGCAATCAAAACCGCACAATGCTCTTTCCTCGTGCTTCCTTG
This sequence comes from Vibrio rotiferianus, assembly GCF_002214395.1. NCBI lineage: Bacteria > Pseudomonadati > Pseudomonadota > Gammaproteobacteria > Vibrionales > Vibrionaceae > Vibrio > Vibrio rotiferianus. The sequence continues at coordinate 812,247 of NZ_CP018311.1, read as the reverse complement.
TTCTTTTCTGTTGCCCCATTTTATGGCGATACATTGCTCATCCTGAATAAAAATAAATCACTCATTAACGTAAAGAATGTAAATGAGATTAATTATCATTAATGTTGTGTATTATGCTTCGCACCACGTTGTTGTTTATAAAATATAAGTAGTATTATGAAACTGAAGTCACTACCAGCAGCCATCACCGTTGCCATTGCCTCTTTTGCTGCTCACGCTTCCGATGAAAATATTGTTGTTGTCGGTTCTGCCCTTGATCAACTTGTTCAAACTGAGATTAACGCTGAAACGTTAGAGCTCAAACAAGCGTCGGATATTAAAGACGTATTGAATACCATGCCGAGTGTTACTGTAGACGGTAACGCACGTTACTCTCGTAAAGTTTACATTCGTGGTATGGAAGATAAATACTCTGTCGTGACCATTGATGGTGCGCGCCAAGAAGGCCAGTTATTCCACCACTCGGGCGACCAAACGTTCGATCCAGCGATGCTTAAGTCAGCTGAAATCACGCTAGGCGGTAACTCTGTATTGTCTGGTGCTGGTGCGATTAACGGCTCATTCAGCTACGAAACAAAAGATCCCAGCGACCTTCTCGCGGAAGACGAAAGCATCGGTGCTCGTGTTAAAGCGGGGTATCAAACGGCTTATGAACGCTTCACGACGAACGTTGCGGTTTACGCGAAGCTGAATGATGAACTTCAGTTGATGGGTATTCTTAACTACTCAGAAGACGGCGACCTTTACGTTCCTGGTAAAGATGACGTGACTTCAAAGCAGGGTGAACTGAAATCTGGTTTAGTGAAGCTCGTCTTCGTTCCAAACGATGCTAACGAGTTCAAACTGACTTTCGACACTTACCAAGATGGCGGAAAACGTCAGCTATCGGGTGAAAAAGCCGGTGCGCTTTACGCAGATGATGAACACAACTATAACTCACTCAACCGTGATACCGTGACGTTTGTACACCGTTTCGATAACGGTAGCGACTTAGTGAACCTAAAAACCAACCTGTACTACAACCGTCAATACATGGAGCGTGACGCATTAACTGAAGAGTACGGTGAATGGAATAAAGTGAACGGCGCTTGGGAATTCACCAAAGATGGCGACCTATCTATTCCTGATCGCGAGTACAATGTGACGACCATCGGTGGTGACATCCGCAACATCTCTTGGGTTGGTAATCACGAGCTGACTTACGGTTTCGAGGGCTACAAAGCAGAGCAGTGGATTGACTCTGGCCTCGGTCATTACACGTCTGGTTCGAAACTAGGTGAGACGAAGAACTACGATATGGATGGCGGTACTGTAACAGCTTACGGTGTTTACGCTCAAGACGCGTTCGAGATTAATGACTTCCGTTTTGTCACTGGTCTTCGCTACGATGTGCATAAGTTAGGCGGTGTGTTTACGGGTAAATACGATCAACTATCGCCTAAATTCCAAGGTGAATACCAAACGACTGAGAATCTAAGACTGCGTATTGGTTACGGTCGTCTATTCAAAGGCGCTTCACTGCCAGAAACGCTAACCATGAAAGCGGCGAGCGATGTTAAACAGTCTGATACCAAAGCGATGACGGGTAACAACTACGAAGCAGGCTTTGACTACGATATGTCTGGTTTGCTGATGGCGGATGATGCGATTCTTGGCTTCACTGCTTACCAGTATGACCTAGACAACCAAATGCACCCAACCAAGAACAACACAACCTTGGCAAACCAATACGATGTTGAAGTTTGGGGTGTAGAGACCGTGTTTACTTACAGCATTGAAGATTTCGCGCTTTACGCAAACCACTCATACTCTGATGGTGACCAAACAAACCTGAAGAATGGCAAGAAGAGCCAAATGAACAAAACGCGTATCCATAACATCAAGGCTGGCTTCAAGTACGATCTAACCAATGAATTTGTGTTTGGTTGGGATTCTCGTTTCGTTCCGGGTAACGACTATAAAGACGAAGATGGCGACAAGATTGAACGTGCAGGTTTCGCAACGCACAACTTGTGGGCCGCTTACGTACCAGATTTTGCAAAAGACTTGTCGCTTAACCTAGCGGTAGACAACCTATTCAACAAGCAATACGCAGAGCACACAGGCTTTGGTATTTCTTGGGGTTCAGATAAGTACACCAGCTACGAAGCAGGTCGTAACTTCAAAGCATCAGTGGCTTACAGCTTCTAATCAATAACCCCCCACAAAACAAAACCCCGATAATTGGCTCTCAATTATCGGGGTTCTTTTTATCTGACTTTTGCTGATGAAGGCTGCTGAGCAAGGATTACTTTGTATGAAAAATCTGCTCGGTCTCTAGCGACGTCATTGCGCGAACTTGGCGCCAGATGTAGTAGAAAATACCAAACATCATCAACATACTTGGGATCGCAATCATCGGGTAGCTATAAAGGGTTAGCTTGCCCAACTCTTCATTGAATGCCGCTGTGCCCGCTGGGCTAGTCACAATCCAAGTTGCTAGGAAGTAGTTCATCGCTGATGAGAACGCGAACGTGCTAGCGAACAGGTAGTTAGAAGACATCAGGCAACGCTCAAATGCTTGAGTTTTGCCATTTTGCTCCAAGCGCTCGTTAATCAGCGGTAGGTTTAAAACCGTGTCGTTCAATAGCATCTTCTGCATTAACGGGTAGCGCGTAAAGGTGGATCCCAATACTGCAATACCAATTAAGCCCGGGATCAAGGCTTCTTTCAACGCCAACCAACGAGTGTCTAGTTCTAATAGACCAATACCGCCAGTCAAAAGCACGCTGATAAAACCAAGCGCAGAAATGAAGTTGAATTTTTTATTACGGATTAGATCCATACCGCCGTAAACCACCGGGAATAGCAAGGCGACAACTAATGCCATGGCTGTTCCTAGGTGCTCTTCACCACTGAACTTCATCAAAATGAATGAAGGGATGATGACGTTAAACAGGATCTCGACTAATGGATTCGACTTTTTCGCCGTGGTGTTACTCATAATTTTACTGACTCTACTATGTCGGCTTCGATTTTACTTTGGGAGAAGTGTTCTACTCCTAGCGCCAGATGTAAAGCCCTAAAGCCCCGAGTTGTGTAACGACTTATGAAATGGGCTAGAAAACACGGTGATATTGAGCGTTAGCTGAGCTTCAAATTGGGCGACTCCCTGCTAGTGATGTTTCGCCGTGAAAGTTGGTTAGGACTACTGAAAATAGTTGCTTACTGCTGTTTTGTGTCTCGCCAGTCGTCTATGTTTTCAAGATTGATGAAGTATTTTTTACCTGATACAAAGATCACAAAAGAATTACATTGGTATTGTATTGGTATTATTTTAGATCGTACCATTTGATCCGTACCCTACAGTACCTAAGGATAAAAAATGAAAACGACTAACATCAAACTATCTTCAATGATGTTCATTGAATGGTTTATATGGGGCGCTTGGTTCGTTCCGTTATGGCAAATTCTTAATACCAATGGTTTTACACCAACGGAGATCGCTTGGTCTTACGCTTGTACTGCTATTGCGGCGATTTTGTCGCCTATTCTGGTTGGTTCGATCACTGACCGATTCTTCCCAGCACAAAAAGTACTCTCAGTCATGTTGCTTGCTGGTGCGGTGCTGATGTATTTAGCGGCACAACAAACCGAGTTCGCCACTTTCTTCCCGCTCTTGCTTGGTTATTCTTTAACGTACATGCCAACCATCGCGCTGACCAACAGTATTGCTTTTTCTAACGTAGACGACGTTGAACGTGACTTCCCACGTATCCGTGTAATGGGCACGATTGGTTGGATTGCGTCAGGCGTTGCAATAGGCTTCTTGCCATCTTGGTTGGGCTATGGCGATATTTCTTCAAGCAACATTCCTCTAATTATTACGGCTCTGAGCTCGGCACTATTGGGTGTCTTTGCGCTAACGCTACCAAACACACCACCGAAGAGTACGGGCAAGCTGAACCTGAAAGTGATGCTGGGTCTGGATGCGATGGTGCTTTTGAAAGACAGAAACTTCTTAGCATTCTTCGTGTGTTCATTCATGTTTAGTATGCCTCTTGCGTTCTACTACATCTTTGCAAACGGCTTCCTTACGGAAGTGGGTATGAGCAATGCAACAGGTTGGATGACGCTGGGTCAGTTCTCTGAAATCTTCTTTATGCTTGCACTTCCTTTCTTCACCAAACGCTTTGGTATTAAAAAGGTATTGCTACTTGGTCTTGCTACAGCTGCTATCCGTTACGGATTCTTTGTCTACGGTAGTGCGGACACTTGGTACCTGTACTCATTGTTGTTCTTGGGCATTTTGTTACACGGCGTGAGCTACGACTTCTACTTCGTAACGGCATACATTTATGTCGATAAGAAAGCGCCAGCGCACATGCGTACTGCGGCTCAAGGTTTGATTACGCTGGGTTGTCAGGGCATTGGTAGCTTACTGGGTTACCGTCTTGGCGGCGTGCTAATGGAAAAAATGTTCGCCTACGATACACCGCAGAATGGCTTAACGTTTGATTGGGCTGGCATGTGGGGGTTCGGCGGCATCATGATTGCGATCATCCTCGCTATTTTTATGTACTTCTTCCGTGAGCCTAGTGGCGAGATCAAACCAATCAAAATGGACGATCAACCAGACGCTACTGCACAACAGAAAGCACAAGCTTAAGTTTTAACCCTGCCCAATATTTCTATGTCAGTTGGGCAGGATATTTAACCCCTATTTTGGTAAGTAAGATGACAATTTCAAAACAAGACAGAATCCTCGGCACTTTTTATGGTCAAGCACTTGGTGATTCAATGGGGATGCCATCTGAATTGTGGCCTCGTAGCCGAGTAAAAGCCCACTTCGGCTGGATTGACCGCTTCCTTGATGGTCCTAAAGAAAATAACGCGGCTTGTTATTTCACTGCTTGTCAGTTTACCGATGACACTTCTATGGCTTTGGCACTGGCGGACGCCATCATCGAGTGCGATGGTGAGATTGTTCCTGAGGTGATCGCTAGAAACGTGCTGACTTGGGCGGAAGGTTTCGATGCATTTAACAAAAACATCTTTGGTCCGAGTTCAAAAGCGGCAATGCGTTCAATCAAAGAAGGTGTGGCAATCAGCGAGCTAGAAAACAACGGCGTCACTAACGGTGCAGCAATGCGTGTGTCACCGATGGGCTGTCTGTTACCAACCAACAGTTTGGATGACTTTATCGAGCAAGTGTCGTTAGCCTCTAGCCCGACGCACAAATCTGATGTTGCTATCTCTGGTGCCGTAGTGATTGCTTGGGCGGTATCGAAAGCCATTGAAGGGCACACTTGGGGCGCTATCAAAGACCAATTACCTGCGATTGCTCTTGCGGCTCAAACCAAGAACATCACCACTTTTAGTGCCTCGATGGCATCTCGTGTTGAGCTCGCTCTGATGGTGGCAAGCGAAGACAGTGGTATTGAAGATCGCATGGAGAAAATCTACAACCTAGTGGGTGCAGGAGTCAGTACCATTGAATCTGTCCCTGCAGCGATTGCGATGGTCGAGTTGGCTGAAACTGATCCGAATCGTTGTGCGATTTTGTGCGCAAACTTAGGTGGTGATACCGACACTATTGGCGCGATGGCCACTGCAATTTGTGGTGCGCTAAATGGTATTCAAGCGATTGACACAAAATTGAAGAAGCAGTTAGATGATGAAAACCAACTAGACTTTGATGAATACGCGCGTAAATTCCTTTCTCTGCGAGAAGTTAAGGAGCAGGGCTATGCCTCATAATGCATTAATCGAGTTAATTCCTACGCTTAGCAACAAGCGCCAACTGTGCTTAATTGGTGCTGCTGTGGTTGATATCGTGACGGAAACGCCATGCTTACCGCAGCGAGGTGGCGATCTAGAAATGCAAGAAAAAGGCATTCACGTTGGAGGTTGCGCGCTAAATATTGCGATTGCGGTAAAACGACTGGGTCTTCAATCGACCAATGCTCTGCCGATAGGGAATGGTAAGTGGGCGGAGCTGATTCGTCACTCTATGGAAGAGAAAGGTCTAGAAAGCAGCTTAGCGGATCCAAGCGGCGATAACGGGTGGTGCTTGGCTCTGGTAGAGCCGGATGGGGAAAGAACCTTCCTGTCTGTCAGCGGGGTCGAAAACAACTGGAATCAAGAAACCTTGAATCAGTTATCGATCAATGACGATGCGATTATCTACCTATCTGGTTATCAATTGGCGTCTGCTTGTGGCGCTGAAATCGTCAATTGGTTGGAAACCTTACCAAGCACAGTCCAACTGTTTATCGATTTTGGACCTCGTATTGCCGATATTGACGCCACCTTACTTGAGCGCCTACTTGCAATTAAACCCATTATTTCGCTTAACCGCCAAGAAGCGGAGCACCTTGGCATGCAAGACAGCCCAAGCTTTGTTGAGCAATGGTACTCCCGTTATGGCTGCCCTTTGGTGCTACGCATTGATAGTGATGGCGCACTGTTTAACAACGGAGAATCAAACGGTATGGTCGCGCCATTTGCTGCTGAAGTGGTCGACACCATTGGGGCTGGTGATACGCATGCCGGGGGCGTACTTGCAGGCTTAAGTTCTGGTTGGGAACTGGCGGATGCCGTACTTCTTGGCAATGCTGTTGCATCGTATGTGGTGAGCCATGAGGGTGGAGACTGTGCACCGAGTGTGGCGCAAATTTCTGACTACCTTCGCCAATACGGAATCTAATTTTCTATGAGGCTTAACGCTCTGTTAAGCCTCAATGTTTTCTCTTACATATCAATCGAATATCGCTTGCCTGACAGCGATGCCTCTAAGTAATGATCATGAATAACAAAGCGATAAGAATTCTCGCCGCAGGTTGTGGGATCAACCTGTGCATCGGCGTGCTTTATACATGGAGCGTATTTAAAAACGCCCTCATTGATTTAGGGTGGAGCCACACTCAAGCTTCTCTGCCCTATACCATTACCATCGTTACTCTGTCTCTCGCATTGCTGGTGGCAGGACGTATACAAGACCAATTCGGTCCTAAGAAAGTGCTCATGGTTGGTACGCTCATGGCAGGGATTGGTATGGTGTTATCCAGCCTATCGATTAGCCCAATAAACTTGTGTTTGAGCTTTGGGGTGCTTACTGGAACGGGTATTGGCTTTTCTTATGCGTGCTTAAACCCAACCGCGATGAAGTGGTTTCACGCTTCTCGAAAGGGCATGGTGAATGGCGCGTTAGCCACCGCGTTTGGCTTGGCTGCGCTTTATCTCGCGCCGCTAACTAGCTTCCTGATTAGCAAATTTGACCTTCAAGTGAGCTTGCAAATGTTGGGTGTCGGTTTGCTCGTGATTGCGTTTCCGCTAGCGTGTTCTTTTACTAATCCGCCAACGGATTTCAAACCCGTTCCGGCAAGAGCGAAGCAAAAATTACAAGCCGTCAAACCGAGTGATGACGTGTCTTGGCGAGACATGCTTTGCACACGTCCATTTTATTTACTCTGGTTTGCTTATGCTTTCGGGGCTTCTGCCGGGCTGATGATCATAGCTAACATTACCTCCATCGCAGCAGCGCAAGCGAGCATTATGGATGGCGCTTACTTGGTTGTTGCTTTAGCGATTTTCAACTCTGGTGGACGATTAGCGACAGGGTTATTGAGCGACAAGATTGGTTCGCTTAAAACGCTAAGTCTTGCCATGTTGCTGCAAACCGTAAACATGTTGTTGTTTTCCCAGTTTGATTCCTCACTTGCTTTGATCATTGGCGCTGGTCTTGCGGGCATTGGGTATGGCACTTTGCTTGCTGTTTTCCCTTCCGTGATGGCTGATCTTTATGGATTGAAGAACTTTGGTACTAACTATGGGATCTTATACACCGCTTGGGGTGTTGGCGGATTCATTGGGCCTGTTCTCGCTGGCTGGTCGGTGGATACTTTTGGTCGCTACGATCTTGCGTATTCGCTTTGCGCAGCCCTTGTTTTTGTTGCGGCAATATTGCTGTTTTTTGTTAAGCCAGGCGCGAAGTCACAACAAGCTATTGCGCTAACATGAGGTAAAAACTAGGGCTGAAGCGTGGTGTCTTTCGCTTTTTGCTTCGCCCTATCTATCCCATTCTAATATCGGGTATAATGCAAAAATTGCTGATAAAAATAAGAACCTTATGACAACCTACCAGCCCCTTATCGAACTCATAAAGGCTCGCATCGAGCAAAAAGACAAGTCACCGCTATATATGAAGATTTCTGAATCAGTAAAAACAGCAACTGAGCAGAAAATCTTAAAAGGCGGAGACTTTATCCCAACAGAGCGCGAGTTTAGCGAGTTGTTAGGCGTTTCTCGAATTACGATTCGTAAAGCGTTAGATGTTCTCGATAAGGATGGTGTTATTGTTCGCTCTCGTGGCTTAGGTACCATGATCAGCGACACAGTCGAATATTCGGGTAAAGCCGCAACTGGGTTCTCTCAGCAAGTGGTTCTAAAAGGAAAAAAACCAGATACGTTGTGGATTAAGAAGGACACCATGCCTTGTTCTGCCGAAATCGCAGAAACGCTCAACCTGAAAGAAGGTGAGGAAGTGTTTCTCCTAAAGCGTGTTCGTTATATTGATGAACAAGCCGTATCAATCGAGGAATCTTACGTACCTTCCGAGCTGATTCACGATCCTGACGACATCCAATTGTCACTGTATGACTACTTCCACAGTCAAAACATCACCCCTTCAAAAACTCAAAGTCGCGTATCCGCGAAAATGCCAACAGAAGAGTCACTTGAGAAACTGAATATCGACTCGACCACGCCAGTCCTTCTTATCGAACAGACCGCGTTTGATAGTTTAGGTCGTCCAATTGAATACAGTATCAACCATTGTCGTGGTGATCTGTATGTATTTGTAAGTGAGTAGCCTGTAGGAGCGATTTTATGACCAACAACATAAGTTTCAGAGCCTTCTTACCGAGTGATAAAGAGCGCTGCCTGCAAATCTTTGATGAAAACTGTCCTAAGTATTTCGCGACTAACGAAAGAGACGATTACGCGGAGTTTCTTGATAGTGGCCCACAAGGTTATGAAGTGTGCTTTCTAAATGGTGAACTCGTTGGTGCTTATGGTTTGAGTGGCAAAACAAAGGCATTTCATAGCTTGAACTGGATTTTAATCTCACCTAAAGCGCAAGGCATGAAGATTGGTCATGAGTTTATGCGCCGAGCGATTCACCGAGCTGAGCAGTTGAACATCCCACAAATCAAAATCGCCGCAAGTCATTTATCTGCCCCGTTTTTTGCCAAATATGGTGCCGTAGAGCTGAACTACATCCCTGATGGTTGGGGGGGCGATATGCACCGTATCGATATGGAATTGAACCTCCAGCCGTAAGCAAATTCGAGCTATGAAAGCGTAGCGTGAGTATTTGGTTAAAACACCTTGCATCATATGGTGCTTTTATTGGTTTTTGTTAGGTTATTGGACTTAGTTATCGAAAGCGTTTATTACCTTTCGTCACACAGATAAGGACAGATAATGCCAACAAAGATCTTAGTACCTGCTTTGGCGCTACTTCTCAGTGCATGTGGCGGCGACGGAGATTCGTCAGCATCCGCGAATAGCGGTTCACAATCCCCTGATACACCACCAACATCAACCACTTTTGCCGAGCAAATGCTTGCCGCAGTTAACAATGCTCGTTCTAAAACTCAGCAATGTGGCTCTAAAACGATGCCTCCCGTTGGCGCGCTTACTTGGAGTTACGATTTAGAAAGCGCTGCGTATGGACACTCCAGCGATATGGCAAACAGCGATTTCATGAGTCATACCGGCTCTGATGGGAGCACGCTTTCCAGCCGAGTCAATGCCACAGGTTATGCTTGGAGCAGGTTAGGCGAGAACGTCGCTGCAGGGCAAAGCTCAATCGATGCGGTAATGAACTCTTGGCTATCGAGTGAAGGACACTGCCTCAACATCATGAACGCGGACTTCGACCAGATGGGATCATCTATGGTGGAGAACCAGTCGGCAAGCTATCGTTATTACTGGACCCAAGTCTTCGCCAAGCAGCGTTGATCGCTTTCTAATACATTAACTAGGGCGGCGGTTTTGATCGCCCTATCTTTATTGCAGATGAAGAAGCAAATTACAGCTCTTTTGTACAAGCCTTTGATAGCGGTCTAAATTAATCGCCAAGTTAAAGCTCTTCAATTAACTTCCCCTGCCTTGAAACGATACAATCACTTCTTTTATTTCAGGCACTTTGCTTAAAAAGTGAGTGCTTGATGAGACAAGCACAATGGATGGCAAAGAAGTATATGGATTTTCTCTACTCGCCTATCGAGCCTTTTGACACAGGGTTATTAGAAGTTGATAAGGGCGTTTTTATTTACTGGGAAGTGACAGGAAACCCGAACGGAATTCCGGTGCTTTATCTTCATGGAGGCCCAGGCGCAGGGCTTAAAACGGGCTATCGTCGGCGTTATGACCCAGAAAAGCATCTGATCATTTCTTTTGAGCAGCGAGGATGTGGTCGCAGCTTACCTTTGATCATTGACTCTCTTGATCGTATCCAAGAGTTTAATACTTCTAATTTTATCGCAGATATTGAGAAATTAAGGCAGCACTTAGATGTTTCTTCTTGGCTTGTGACTGGTATTTCTTGGGGTACGACGCTGGCTCTTGCCTACGCACAAGCTCATCCATCACGAGTCCAAGCGCTTGTCTTAGCAGCCATTAACTTGGCTACATCCGCTGAGGTGAAGTGGATTACCGAGGATATGAAGGTAATTTTCCCTGAAGAGTGGGAGGTGTTTCAGCGAGCGGCTCAAGCTCTGCCTGATGATTCGCTCATTGATGCTTATTACCGTGCGATTCTAAGTAAAGATGCAGAAGTTAGATTTAGTGCATATAGAGCTTGGAGTCGATGGGAGTCTGCACACGTCTCTATCGACCCAATGGCTATGCCAAATCCTTCATTTGAAGATGAACAATTCAGGGCTGTTTTCTCTACGCAGGTCATTCACTTTTGGAAGCATGCTGCATTCCTAAGTGAAACACATATTTTGGACAATATGTCGAAGCTACAGGGTATTCCAGGGGTACTGATTCATGGCCGGTTAGATGTCAGTTCTCCAGTGAAAACTGCATGGGATTTGAATAAGGCTTGGGATACAGGAAGGTTGATAGTCATCGAAGATGAGGGGCACGGCGGTCCTAAAATCATTGGAGCCTTTGTCGACGCGGTTAAAGAGTTAACGCCAAGGTTTGAATAAGACTACCCACAAATACTGACCAGTCCCTCCCCTTTGAGCTCGTTGCTTTGAGAGCTTCGGAGTTTGATACAAGGGGAGGTTAGGTGGGGTTGGTAGTTTGAGGTTGAATGTTGGGTTATGTGCTTGCAACCCCCTCCAACTCCCCCTTTTCTCGACATGGTTTGCTACGCATTTGGATGTGGTTATCAAGGGGGAGAGTTTTCTTTGCTGCTGTGAGCTCAGTGCTTTCCCATTGTCACTTTGAAGGAGCCTAAGCGAGTATTCAGAATCTACTTTCAGCGTGTTGTAATGTTGCATTGTGAATTGAACTTTCTGCGATTGCAGAACCCGTTCCTCCCATTTGATCTCGGAGTATTGAGAGCTTTGGAGTTTGATACAAGGGGAGGTTAGGTGGGGTTGTTGGTTTGAGGTTGAATGTTGGGTTATGTGCTTGCAACCCCCTCCAACTCCCCCTTTTCTCGACATGGTTTGCCCAGCATTTGAATGCGGTTATCAAGGGGGAGGGTTATTCTTTGTTGTTGTGAGTTTAGCGCTTTCCCATCGTCATTCTGAAGGAGCCTAAGCGAGTATTCAGAATCTAATTTCAGCGCGTGGTGATGCTGGCAGTGTGAATTCAATTACCCGCGAATACAGAACCAGTCCCTCCCCTTTGAGCTCGGAGTGTTGAGAGCTCTGGATTAAGCATTTTGTTCCCTCCGTATTATCTCAAACCGTAGTATCGCGTTGTTTTTTATGCGAATGGCCAATATTTTATAACAATAAATTGACCTGATTTGATTAATTCGTATAACGTATTGGTTGATTTCTAACAGTGCGGTGCACACAAGAGTGCATGATATGTAAATAAAGGATAGGACTGAATGCAATTATCTGATAAGGGTCTGAAATTATTTACAGAACTATTAACTGAACTGGCGCATACACAGAAAATATGGGCAGATGATCCCAAAGAATATTTTAATAAGGTAAATAAAGACAGTTTAATAAGTTCTATAGATGCGCCTAGCGATTTAAGTCGTGAGATGAGAGCAAAATGGCAAAACCAGGAGCCTTGCTTTTATCAGTTGCATCACACTGCGAGCTCTCTATCTATCGTCAGAGAATTAGCTGTTCTTGTACAAAAGGTTAATAATATTAATTGCTTGCCATACGAGTTGAACAAAGTCATAGAAGCAATAGTATACGAGTACGTCAACTCTGATCTTTATGGATTTGCTCGGAGTGTTATGCAAAATGGCGAAGAAGTTAATGTTCAGTCTGAAACTTTAAAAACAATTACGATCACTAGACTATCTAATTTTAAAAAAAGCTTTTCTGCTTCAGTTTTTCAATTTCCGGTAACAATGTTCAATCTAAACGAAGAGCTGGAAATAAGCCCAAGTATTAGGCTTTTTCCGGTAGAACGTTCTGATTTAACAGAAAAACAGTTAATGCAATTTAAAGCAACTAGAGCATTTGACTATAATTATTACCTTGAAGTTCATGTGCAAACGCGATGCAGTAAGAAGTTGGCACAGCAGCTAGCTGAAAAGGCTAGGGATGCTACTTATAACATTTTAAAGCTTCTAGGTACTCGCTTATCAAGAAGGGCAATTCCTTTACTTGCTTCAAATGAGAGAAATAGTCACTTATTCGACTTTTATAGATATGGAATAGACAATAAAAGTATGGGCAATGACTCATCAATTAGATTTGCGTCTTTTCAATTTGACTCAGAAGTGTTTTGGAAAGAATTTTACAAAGGCTATCTTTCTGATGAAAGTACCATACACATCGCATTTGAAATACCAGAGTTGCTCTTGATTCCCAACTTTTCTAATCAAAGAGTCGTTGAGCGGTTAGAGCGCTCGTTACTGTGGTATGGAGATGCATCAACAGAGCCCAACTCGTACCAGCAACTACTGAAATTGGTTAGTTCACTAGAAGCATTGGTTAATTTTCGAGAGGAGAGCGTTACAAAAGTATTTATAAGAAGAATTTCTCACTTAAACATTAACCATAATGGTCTTAGTGATGTAGTTGAAAGTAAGGCTAAGCTCCTATACAAAGCACGATCCAGAATCGTACATGGGGGATCAATAGATGAAAGATTAGATTTCTGCGCGATTGATTTTTGCTCAGATACTTTACTGAGAGCTATATATTGGTTTCACCGTTTTGGTTTTGAAAAAAGAGGATTTAATAATACATTGCCCGGATTTTTGGATGATTTGCCAAACAGTATTAAAAGCGATAAACCTGACCTATCTCCATCTACCTGAATGTAACTTATTCCCCAAAAACCAAAAAAGCCAGCAGTTAATACCTGCTGGCAAAGTCTTTGGGCTTCTAGGTTTTTGCTTTTTTTTTGCCACTCCGTTCTACACAGTGCCCCGATTGGCCTTCTGGGGAAGAAAACACAGCACTGTGCGATTTGTGCTCAAGAAATTGGAGATTAACCTTGCTTACGGATTAGGTAGTCAAATGCGCCTAAGCTTGCTTTTGCACCTTCACCCATCGCAATGATGATCTGTTTGTAAGGAACGGTTGTTGCGTCACCGGCTGCGAAAACACCTTCTAGGCTAGTATCGCCACGGCTGCCGACTTCGATTTCGCCGCGCTCAGATAGGGCTACTTCTGAATCTTTTAGCCATTCTGTGTTTGGTACTAGACCGATTTGAACAAAGATACCTGACAGTTCAATCTCTTTGATTTCGTCTGTGTTGCGGTCTTTGTACTTCAAGCTTGTTACGCGAGTACCGTCGCCCACTACTTCGGTAGTTTGCGCCATTGTGATGATGTCTACGTTCGGTAGTGAGTTCGCTTTGTCGATAAGCACTTGGTCTGCGCGAAGTACGTCTGCAAATTCAAGAACCGTTACGTGCTCTACGATACCAGCAAGGTCGATAGCTGCTTCGATGCCTGAGTTACCACCACCGATAACTGCGGTTTTCTTGCCTTTGAACAGTGGACCGTCACAGTGTGGGCAGTACGCGACGCCTTTGTTGCGGTACTCTTGCTCACCCGGAACGTTCATTTCACGCCAGCGTGCACCAGGGCTAAGGATGACACTCTTACTCTTCAGCGTTGCGCCGCTTTCAAGTTGGATGTGAATCAAACCATCTTCAGTGTGTGCTGCACCCATTAGCTTCTCAGCTTGTTGCTCGGTCACGACATCTACGTCGTATTCTTTTAGGTGTTCTGCTAGGTCAGTTGCCAGTTTTGGACCTTCAGTACGTTTTACCGAAATGAAGTTCTCAATTGCCATGGTGTCCATAACCTGACCACCAAAGCGTTTAGCAACAACGCCAGTACGAATACCTTTACGAGCAGCGTATAGAGCAGCTGCGCTACCACCAGGGCCACCGCCGACAACAAGTACGTCGTATGGGTCCTTTTCGCTCAGTGCTTTCGCCGCTTTCTCGCTTGCGCCGTCATCCACTTTGTTTAGGATTTCAGTCAGAGACATACGACCTTGACCGAATAGCTCACCGTTCACGAATACGCTTGGTACAGCCATGATGTCGCGTTGTTTCACTTCATCTTGGAACAACCCACCGTCGATCATGGTTGCTTTTACTTTCGGGTTGATCGCCGCCATCATGTTGAACGCTTGAACTACGTCCGGACAGTTTTGACACGACAGTGAAATGAAGATTTCTACGTCTAGATCTTTGTCTAGTGCTGCGATTTGCTCAATCACTTCTGGTTCTAGTTTGATTGGGTGACCGCCAGAGTGAAGCAGTGCCAATACTAGAGAGGTAAATTCGTGACCCATTGGCAAGCCTGCAAAGCGTAGTGCTGTGCCTTTTGCTGGGTTAGTTACCGCCATCACTGGTTTACGTGCGCTTGCGTTGTCGTCACGTTCAACGGTGATGAGGTCGCTCATCTCTGCGATTTGGTTCGCTAGAGACAAGATGTCATTCGATGCTTTGCTTTCATCTAGACTAACCACTAAACGAACTTCTTCTTTTACATTAGCCAGATATTGTTTGAGTTGTTGTTGGATCGCTTGGTCTAACATAGTTGTTACTACCTTAATTAAATAGTTACCAATCAAAACAAGTATTTGTTCATTCTTGCTAGCTAAAATCGTTGATAACTGAGTTATAGATTTTGTAGTTAGGGGAACTAGCTATCGAAAATCTATGCCTGGTTCTAAACGATTTTTTCTACGCAATTACTGCACACCTACTTATTCAGATAAGTAATAAAAAGTGGTTACTGTAGATAAAACCTGAGGGGGAGAGAGCAAATCAGGCAGAAGGTCGTCAAGGTATCTAACCTGAAGTGCTCTCTAATTCAGTTCTAATCAGAAAAAGGAAATCGGAACTGATTAGAACTTAAATTTCAGTGGCTTAGATTTTGCCAACTAGGTCTAGTGATGGAGCTAGTGTCTCTTCACCTTCTTTCCATTTAGCTGGGCAAACTTCGCCTGGGTGCGCTGCTACGTATTGAGCTGCTTTCACTTTGCGTAGTAGGTCTTCTGCATCACGACCGATACCTTCAGCAGTGATTTCCATTGCTTGGATAGTACCTTCTGGGTCGATTAGGAACGTAGCGCGGTCTGCAAGACCTTGACCTTCACGCATCACACCGAAGTTGTTTGTGATGTTGCCTGTTTGGTCGCCAAGCATGTAGTACTGAATCTTACCGATTGTGTCTGAGCTGTCGTGCCATGCTTTATGAGTGAAGTGTGTGTCAGTTGATACTGAGTAAACTTCTACGCCACGTTTTTGTAGCTCTTCGTAGTGGTCTGCTAGGTCGCCCAGTTCTGTTGGACATACAAACGTAAAGTCTGCTGGGTAGAAGAAGAATACTGCCCATTTACCTAGAACGTCTTGTTCTGTTACTTCAACGAATTCGCCGTTTTTGTACGCTGTAGCTGCAAATGGTTTGATTTGAGTATTAATCATAATTTACTTTCCTTTGAATGTTTTAAGCTGAGCTGTTGTTGCTTTCGGAAAGTATATTCTCATCGGAGTGTGTTTAAGGAAAATCGCTTGTAACTATCCTATTGATAGCCATTTCCTATTTCACTTGATAGGGAAATCCGATGTAAGTGAGTTTGCTTTGATAGGTTTTATTGAAGATGAACGCAGATTAGTAATAGAGAATATCGATGATTACTTTGAGTAGATCGTCTAGCTAAGATCGAAAGAGCCTGCATCTCGGCAGGCTCTTTCTAATAGGAAGTGGAGAAGCGGATGCTTCTATTTTGTTAGCTCAGATTGTCGAGCACTTTGCCACACAACCTCTTCAGCATGATCATTTCATCCAACTCTAAGGTGATTTTACACATCATGGCGTTTGGCACCGACTTAGCTTGCTCTTTAAGGGCACGACCTTGCTCGGTTAGATTGAGTACGCGAACGCGCTCATCGGTTTCACTTCGGCCGCGCTCTACATAGCCTTTTGCTTCTAAGCGTTTAAGCAGCGGTGTGAGTGTGCCTGAGTCCAAATGCAGTTGAGACCCCAATTCTTTCACGCTGGCACCGTCTTTCTCCCACAGTACCATCATCACTAAGTACTGCGAATAAGTCAGATCAAGCTCGTCCAGCAACGGGCGGTAAGCTCGGATCACTGCATTTGCTGCGCTGTAGAGCGGGAAGCAAACTTGGTTTTCGAGTAAGAGTTTATCGTCGTCGGTCATGGTGTTGTCGGTGTAACACTGGCTCATTGGCGTTGCCTACCTGCTCACGGAGAAAGAGAGTCATAAAATAAATTGTGCACAATATAGTTGCAAACGATCTTTACTTCGATATAAGATTGCAAGCAATTAAATTGCGCACAACTTAAATTAAGAAGGACACTCGCATGACTACTCTATACAAAACTCAAGCTACCGCTTTGGCTGGTCGTAATGGTCAAGTAAAAACAGATGATGGTCTTCTCGATCTAGAGCTGTCATACCCGAAGGAAATGGGCGGCACAGGCGCAGCAACTAACCCAGAACAGCTTTTTGCCGCGGGCTATTCAGCGTGTTTTTCTAACGCGATTCTGCACGTAGCGCGTGAAGGTAAAGTAAACCTGAAAAGTGCACCCGTAACAGCGGAGGTGGGCATTGGTCCGAATGATAACGGTGGCTTTGCACTGACAGTGAGCCTAGCGGTAGAGCTAGACATGCCACAAGAACAAGCGCTAGAACTAACGCGCATCGCACACCAAGTTTGTCCATACTCAAACGCAGTTCGTGGCAACATTGATGTGGCAGTAACGGTGAACGGCGAAGCAATTTAAGCGGTTATAACCACTGCACAAATACAAGAAAGCCTGCATTGACGCAGGCTTTTGGTTTATTTGATGGATGTACAGAAGCTGACGTCTGCATGATGCGTTTGTGGATCGTAGCTATGATAAAGTTCGAAGCAAGGTCGACAGTCGTTTTCAATACCAGATTCAACTACTTTGCTCATCAAATCATCCCATGCTTTAGGGTATTGGCTGAATTCGGTAATTTGCTGACGTATCACCGCGTATTGACCGCCAGGGAAGTCTTGTAGCTCAATGCCTTTTGGTACTTCGGTATCTTCTGGCACCATCAAGCAGATATCAGTACGACACTGCTCGTCTGGCGTGATTTCTGGGTTGTCGTGATAAATGAAGATACAGGTATTGCCCGCCAAACCTTTCATTCCTGCCCATTGATACAAACGACCTGATGGTTCTTCATAACCTTGGCCATAAGGGCCGTTCACGCGAACGTAGGCCAATTTTGCTTTATCAAAGTTTTGCGTTTCCATATTGTTGCTCCATGTTGTGAGTTCAGAGCCAGTATATGAATCGCTTCGGGTTCGTTCGTTTCCATTCTTGCGCAGTGCGTGTCCAATCTTGCTGTTTCGCGCTAGCTCAGAAAATTGCTGGTAGTTTTCGCAGTCGCGAAAGGCCGTAGGTGTAACGCCATAATGTTGCTTGAAGGCTTTGGCTAAGCTCTGCGAGCTAGAAAATCCGTACTCTAGGGCAATGTTTAATACCGGTTGCTTGGATTTGAATAATTCGTCCGCAGCCGCTTCTAAGCGCAAGCGTCGAATGAAATCCGCTAGTGTCTCGTCTTGCACGGCTTTGAAGGTACGGTGAAAGTGATAAGGGGAAAGGTTCGCCAGCGCGGCCACTTCTGGCAGGTTGAGCGGTTCATTAAAGTGTTGTTCTAAATAACGAATCACACGAACCAGTCGTTGGTGGTAGTCGACGCGCATCGTGCTCTTTCCTTGTTCTGTTCAGCTTGTTTTCTCTGCTCAAAGCCTACCGCATAGCCATGCAGAGTCAAAATAAGAAGTGGAAACGTTGAGAGCTACTCTGATTAATCAATAAATAAAAGGCCGCGAACACCCCTCAAACTGAAGAGATAGCGGCCTTTGAATTGGACAAAATCAATAACTTTTATTAACCATGCTGTGAGTTTATTTTGATGTTGCATTCGGTTTTTTGAAATGACGTAGCCAGAATCTTCTAGATAGCACTAACAATAGAGCATAGAGCCAATTGATTGCACCACCATTTTCTCCTGACTCACAGGCAAATGTTCCTTCAGAGGAGCCAATTACAAAATCACCGTTGGAATCACACTGCTTATCGTTTACCGATGAGTCATCTTCATTATCACCTGTTTCCGACTCATCTCCGGTGTCCGTAGTATCGTCACTTTCTTCTTGTAACAAAATGAACTTAGGCTTGGAGACGACTTCTTCCGGTGGTTGTGGAGCTGACAAATAGCCAGATAGCCAATCCAGATAAGTGTTTACATTGGCGTACCATGTTGGGAGGGTAACAGAGCTACAAACTGAGTTTATGATAGGTCCGGCACTAATAATACCGACTAAGAAACTTACACCATCTGCTTGATAGAGCAATGGACCACCAGTGTCACCTACGCATGCTCCATTTCCGTAAATATTATCGCCAATTGGTTGGTATTCCGTAGGAAGGGTACATAACTTAGTATCATCAAATGGCGAGGCGATGTATTTTGGTAGATCTTCTGCCGATTCTAAGCGTTCAAAACACACTTCGATAGGAAGGTAAGAAATGCTTGTTTGTTTTAATACTGTATTTGTTTCTCCAGTACCCCAGCCCGCAACCATGACATTGGGTACTGGTGCTGCGGGATTCCACTCTTCATCCAGCGCCATTAGCTTTTGGTAAGCTTCGCTATCAACAAGTTCTATATTAGGCGTGATAGGGATTGCTCGTTCAACATAAAGCAAGGCGATATCATTTTGATATGCGGTTGTTACTAGCTCTTCTATTGTATTTTCATCTCCCGATTCATCCGTTGGGTAATCTTTCGATGTAGTCGTTAGAGGGTGGTAGTCTGGGTGGATCACGACATGGGTAACATTAAAAACATCAGCAACCCCGACCATCATAAGATCTCGCTGTCCAACCGTAACCGATATTTCTTTTGGCTTTGCAACATCATACAGTGTGAAATCTTCTGGGTTGTCGGTTGAGTCCTCTAAACTCGATTGTGAAGCAACTAAACAGTGGGCCGCTGTTAGTATCCAGCGCTCTGTTAATATGATACCGCCACAAGCATGATCTTCGGCAAACACGCTTGAGCGGACAGATGCCATGAAATTGAAGTTTTCAAACTCCCCGTCTTCAACATCATTTCCCATAAAGATTGCTTTTGTGGGAAGCGAAACAATGCATAGCACCAATAAAATCCATTTCATCTGAGTACTTCCTTAGCATTTGTATGAGCAATGGTTAAACATATAGCATATAGTTTGATTATTGACGAATGAGGGCGCGTTTGTGATTTGTGAATATTATGTAGCCGTTTTATCGGGTCAAGAATGTAAGTATTCTCATGTAAAGTATGCATGTTGCAGAAGAAAGTGATCAAAAAAGGCCGTTAACCCAAATGTTCGGGTTAACGGCCTTTTCTATATTCAGCGCTAAATGGCTAAGACTTAGTTGCCTTGATTTTGGCTTTGAAGCTTCTCTTTTGCTTCTTCAACCTTTGAGAAATCCAATCCCAACTCGTTTACGGCTTCTTTGATTAGCGCAGGGTTTTGCATCACTTGCGCCATCAGCATTTGTAGCTTGTCTTGTGGCAAACCTAGTTGGCTGATTGTTGCCATTGCCGCTAGAGGGTTTTGCGTCAGAGTCTGAAAAATCTCATTGATTTGTTCGTCGCTGATATTGTTCTCTTTCAGCAGCGCAATAATCGGGTTCATCGCATTTCCTTTTAATCACAGAATGAAATAGAGACGGAGTTTATCATTTGGCTGAGCTTGGTTGAACTCTACTCTCAATCAATATTTTCCGTGAAACCCGATTCTTTAATCGCCGTGATTAAGTTTCGAGTTGCTAAATCGAGCTCAGATGAGAGCTGGTCATATTTCATCCCGTCTAAACAAGTTAAGTTTTTCATTGAGTCCTCAAAACCAATAGGTAGAACTTTGCACCATTTCTTAGCGAGCTGAACTAAACGCTTTTCGCCAGGGTGAGGAATAAAGTTGATAGCAAACAACACATCAAAGTAGCTGGCTAAATAGGCACTTAAGCGGTGTTGGACACTGATGTAATCATCCCGTTTAATGGCTTTGGCAATTTGTTTGGTATAGGCAGGCGCGGCGTGGTGAAGAAGCGGTAAGTTTTTGGCGATCACGGCTGCTGAAAGCGCTTTGCTGTAATCAATACGATATCTTTCTTGAAGAGACGAAAGCTTCTCATGTCGGTCAAATAGGATTTTTGAGTGGATTAAATTTGCCCAAAAGCAGGTGCTATAGCCAACATTCACTTGATGATCAATCACCACGCGCTGGAGTTCTTGTGCAAGCCAGTCAATATTTCGATATATCAGCTCTATTTCTGTTCCGTTGTTTAACTGTCCATTATCTTCCGTTTCCCAGAATTGGTTGTTTAACTCCATATGGCTGCAGTATTGGGATGTGATGGCCTTTCTGGTGGCAACCGGAATATCGCTTGTTGTGTAGATATAAACATCATAATCAGAGAGTGAGTCGTTGGTTTGAGTACTATTGGATCCGGCTAGGGCAACGGCTTCTACCTGTTCTAGCTTGGCAAACTCAGTAATTAAAGCGCTTAGCAGTGCATCGTTCATGTTTGGTTCTCCATGTAATATGCAACAACATAATCGCTATCAATTCCCCCTAATGGGTGAGATGTCACAATTCTCAATACCCCGTCAGCTCCATATATCCCGTTCCAGAATGAGAGCCATCAATACGTACTGGGCCTTCCCAATAAGGCACAGAAAGTGGCATTTTTGCGTTCGGGTTGAGTGCAGAAACGGTAAGTTCAATTTGCTGGTTAGGAATCGATACTTGCCACTCAGTTGGATAATTGCGGCCTTGAATTTCTGTTTGCTTGGTCGCTTCTAACTGAATGTCTTTTTGTGGGATAGCTATGCCCGAACCATCTTGCTGCATCAGTTTTGCGCTGGAAAAACTCGCTTTTCCCGTTTTGGTGTCACGCAGTTGGAATACCACCAAGCTGGTTTCTTCGCTTAACCTCAGTGCGAACCAATCCCAGCCTTGTTGTGAGTCGAGTAAGAACTGCGAGCTCCACTCTCGGTCTATCCAACCTTTGCCTGATACTTGATGGGTTTTGCCGTCGATCGTGACTTGACCGGTGACATCAATAAACGGTTGGCTGTAGTAATACGAAGCCACCTGACCATCGGTACTTTTGGTGCTGTAACCTTGTTCACCTTGTTTTTGATAAGGTGCGGAGCTGGTTAGTTTGAGTGAGTAACCAAACTGCTCTGAATTGGCATTTAGCGTGGCGGGGAAGAGATCGTCGGTTGAAGAGGTCCACTGCCAATCATCGAGATAGACTCGAAATGGTGATGCGTCGACGCCCGCTAGTGCGGCTTGGTCACGAGACCACTTTTCATCAGCATAATGTTTGTCTTGCGTTGTAACCGCGCTATGCGCCATGTAGATTTGCTGAGTTTTCCACTCGGTTTTCTTCACTTCATTTTCGCCTGTTGGCGGCGCAGCAGCGAAGCGAAATTGAGTCCACTGTATTCCGAGAGGATTACCTTCTTCATCAGATAAGTTTGCAGTCAAATACCACCACTCATGGCGAAAGTTTGGGTGCGCTTGATGGTCGTTAGGAAAGGTGAGTTCAACGCCCTTCAGAACAGGCGTGAATGGATTACTTTCGGTTTGCGTGTCTCCACTGCCCAACAACGTGCCCATATTTTGTTGCTGCGTATCTTCACAACCGAACAGGAATAAGCTGCTTATGAGTAGAGTAAGTTTGCTTGCTGATTGACTCATTACAACACCTCGCTTTGCAAACTGGAGACGACAGGTTTGCTGACCAATCGCCACAGCGGAATCAAGGTTGCGATCACTGCCACCAAGATGGTGATCGCCGCGATGCTAAGGGCATCACTCCAATTCCACAGATAATTTAAGCTCCAACCAAAAGCGCGTAAGGTGACGATGTCTGTCAGTACATAACCCACCATAGCACCGAGGGGCAGGGCGATAACCAGAGTAAAACTGACCAAAGCGACGATCTGTCCGACCACCATGGTCATTAATTTACGACGGCTGACGCCAAGGGCATACAGCCTTGCAATGGCGGCTTTGCGCGCGTCGAGTAACATGAAACAAGCACTGAACAAACCAATCACCGCCACCATCAAAGTCACGCCGTTGAGAGCCCGCGTAATGGCGAAGGTCTGCGAGAATATATCCAACGCGATGGATTTGATTTGCGCCTGATCGTAGAGCTGACTTGGATGCAGATTCAGTTGCTGGCGCAGTTGGTCGTATACGATTTGTGGGTCACCCGAAACTTTAATGCCGAGGCTTGTCGGCAGGTTGGTAAAACCGCTTTCTCGCCACAACTTTGGAGCTAGCAATACTTCGCCATTGGGCGAGCCATAATCATGGAAAATTGTCCCAACTAGTAGAGTCTTGCTTGGAATTGCATCAAGCGTGAGTTCGCTACCTAGTGATAAACCCAGTTTGACCGCAGTAGGTTCACTGATGGCGACCAATTCCCCTTGGTAAAAGCGCTGCCAGAAGTTCTCCAAATGCGATTTGAACACCATGGTTTGTTCTAAAGTATCTTTGTCTTTGGTGCCGAGTAAAATGGGTAAGCCTTGCAGGTTATCGTCGACGTAGTATTGCTTGTAGACGGTTTCGACTTTGTCGAACTGTTGCAAAGCACGCTCCACATTAGCGATTTCACCCTGTGCGGGGCTAACGTAAATATCGGCATGTAGCCTCTGTTCTAGCCACTGTTTTAACGTCGACTCGAAGCTGCCAACCAAGGTATTCATCCCCATATTGGCCGTAACAGCGAGTAGCAGCGCCATCATGGCGAGAGAAAGCGGAGAAATCAGCTCGCGCAACTCAGCAAACAGATACTGCATCAAACCGGAAGTGGTGCGCTTCTCACTCCAGTTTGCTAGTACGCTGAGTGTTTTGGGTAGATATAAAGGAATCGACACCACAAGCACGCCGAGCCACGCCATGGTGAAGCGGTGATGCTCACTCAGCCACAACCCTGCGAGAGCAATAGCCGTCAACGCAGTACCAATTAGGAACAATTGATTTTCATTAGAGGTTTCCGGCGCTTGATAAAATCCGCCATGAGATGAAAGCGGCTGGCGTACTCGTTGCTTAAAGTGCTGCCAACACGCAAGTAGTGTTGCAGCTAAGGTTAACAGCAGAGCTTGCATCCACCATTGCCACTGCCAAGTCCCGGGAAGGAGGGTCGCACCATAAAGCTGCTCTAAAGTCAGTGCAACGGTGGGATGCAGCCAATGACTAAGCTGCATGCCCAATACAAAACCAACTGAAGCGCCAATGGTGACCAATATAGTTAGCTCAATGAGCAGTGCAGTAAACACGATCCTCGGTGCAATACCTGCTTGTTGAATTTGTACTAGCAACCTATTACGTTTGAGCAAGCTGTATTTCACGCCGTTGTAGGCGATAAACAATCCAACTAAAAATGCCAACAAGCTCATCGCAGTTAGGTTGAGATGGAAGCTGTCGGTCAGAGAACCAAGATCAGTGCTTTGATTATTGGTGACCCATTGCCCTTGCTCGCCGATAAGGTTCTGCCATTTTGCTTGCTTGTCCTTACCTACTTTATCGCGAGTATGGAACACTGCAATGTAACTGAGCTGGCCTTGCTTATTGAGCAACTGCTGGGCAAAGCCAATGTCCATCAACATTCGGCTGCCTAATTGCCATTCGTCAGGCAATACCACCACTTGAGTTGGGATGTCGTCCAGAGTCAGTGTTTCTACTTCGCCTAAGTTTTGATGTTGCGATTGGCTCATCATTACAATCGGCTTCCCAACTAAAAGCTCAGGCAGCGGTAATGCGCTGTCGAACAAAGACACGTTTTGTTGGCTGTCTGATGAATAGCGATAGCGTGACGAAATGGCGGCAATCAACTCGCTACCTTGTACTGACCAGCGACGACCTTGTTCGTCTCTCACTCGTCCTTCGATTACAGGCAAGGTTGCACTGAGACCGTTTTGTCTGAGAGTGAAGTAGAGTGATTCGCGCAGATAGTTTTGCCCGGCTGGTGGAATAATAAGGTTCTGCGCTTGACCACTGAGTTGCTCTGTGGATTCGGCGTAGCTACGTTTCGCATTGAGGTTGATGGCTTGCACTGCAACGAAAAGAGTCACCGCTAGTACAATGCCAATTAGAATGGCCGCGGCCTGAAGAGGAGCTTGTCGGTAATGCGCCGCAAACAGGTTCAATGCGAGTTTGGTGTGTGTGAGCCCTGCGTTCGAGCGTTTAACCTGCTTCATGGCGACGCTCGCGTGTATTCTGCTCTGGAACAGTGGAGGTACCGTTTTGCAAAGTACCGTTTTTTAGACGTAAGCGAGTCTGCATAAACTCAGCACATTCGGGGCTGTGAGTCACTAAGAGCACTGCAGTGTTGCCTTGGGTGGTGATTTCACTTAACAGCTTCATCACTTCTAAACCGGCTTTTTGGTCAAGGTTACCTGTGGGTTCATCAGCAAGTAGAAGTTTAGGTTTGTGAGCTAATGCTCTGGCGATGGCGACCCGTTGTTGTTGGCCGCCGGAAAGGGCAGAAACATGTCTATCGAGCAGTTGGCTGATGCCCAGAGTCTCGACCAAGTAATCGCACCAGTCATTCCATTTCTGTTGATTCAAATGCAGAGGGAAGGCGATGTTCTGCTGCACGTTGAGCGGTGTTAATAGGTTGAATTGCTGGAAGATAACACCGAGTTTTTGGTATCGAAATCGGCTCCATTGCGGATCTTTCCAAGCTGCAGTGTTATCACCATCTAACCATAATTCGCCACCTGAAAGTGGCTCAAAGCCAGCAATAACATTGAGTAAGGTGCTTTTGCCACTGCCACTTGCGCCCGTCAAAGCTACGCTTTCGCCCGTGGCTAGCGTGAAGTTGACACTTTGGAGAACGCAATGTGTTTGTTTGCCATCGATGAAGTCTTTTGAAGCGTGACGGAGTTTTATTAGCGGCCCATTCATGCCATATCCTTATGCCATTTTTAAATGCTTACGAGTTTTCATTCGTTGCGGTTTAACTTAGCGTTGATAAAGCTCATTTACCACGCAAAGTATGACTTATGACTAGCGGATCACGACGGGAATCCGTTTTCTGCCAAATGGGTGGCTGAGTGCTCCAAATCGGCCCGCAAGCTGAAAACCACAGTATTCACACTGACCATCATTTGTTAGATGGCACTCTCCGAGTTGATACCAGTTCCGAGCTAAGACTTTCTGGTGGCATTTGGGGCAATACGTGCTATCGCCATCTTCGTCACTTACGTTACCCACATATACGTAGTTAAGGCCGTTGTTGAGTGCGATTTGTCTGGCTTTTTGGATTGTGCTGAGCGGCGTTTTCTCTGTACTCAGCATTTTAAAATCTGGATGAAAGGCACTGAAATGAATCGGAATGTCGCTGCCTAAGTTGTCATAAATCCACCGAGTCATCGCTTCTAGCTCAGCAGTGCTGTCATTCTCTCCGGGGATTAGCAAGGTGGTGATCTCAAACCATACATCCGTTTCGTGGTGTAAGTAGAGCAGCGTGTCCAATACTGGAGCGAGGTGGCCGCTACAGAGCTTATGGTAAAAACGCTCTGTAAATGCTTTTAAGTCTACATTGGTGGCATCCATATGGCGGAAAAACTCAACTCTAGGCCTATCGCAAATATAGCCTGCGGTGACTGCGACACTTGATATGTCGAGTTCATGGCAAGCTTGAGCAGTGTCTACAGCGTATTCCATAAAAATGACAGGGTCGTTGTAGGTAAATGCGATGCTTTTACAGCCATGTTGCTTGGCTGCTTGAGCTATCTGCTCGGGCATGGCAGGCGCACCAAGTGTATCGATTTGCCGCGACTTACTGATATGCCAATTTTGGCAAAACTTACAACCTAGGTTGCACCCAGCGGTACCAAATGAGAGCACGGAGCTACCCGGAAAAAAGTGGTTAAGTGGTTTCTTTTCTATAGGGTCAATGCAAAACCCGCTCGAACGCCCATAGCTGGTCAGGGATATTTCACCGTTGTGAGCTTGGCGCACAAAGCATGCCCCTCGTTTCCCCTCTCTTAAGCGACATTGCCTTGGGCACAAATCACAAATGACGCGACCGTCATCTAATCGATGCCAATATAAGGTTGGAAAAAATTCAGGAGGGGATGCAGGAACGGATGGCATGGTGAACTCCCAACGAAATCTGCTTCTATACTTAATGTTAAGTATGGCACTTCACTGACTTTTGTGAGCACGATAAGGGGCTCGGTATGCATGTTCGTCCTCCAGCGGTGGCGGGGCGCTTTTATCCACATTCGCCGCAACAATTAAGCTCAATGATCCAAAGTTGGGAGAAGCCGAGTCCGTGTCGTTTCCAGCCTGTGATTAGAGCTATGGTGGTGCCTCATGCTGGTTATATTTACTCTGGTGAAGTAGCAGCATGTGTGTGCCAGTTTTTAAAGTCGCAAGCCGATAGAATTCATCGGGTGATTTTGCTTGGCCCAAGCCATCACTTCTCTTTTTTGGGCTGTGCGTTGCCCAGTGTGGATTGGTTTTCGACCCCTTTAGGTAATATCGAAGTCGACCGTGAAGGGCGTGCAATATTGGCTCAGCAGCAGGATGTGGTGGTGTCTGATGACGCGCATGCCCCAGAGCACTGTCTTGAAGTACAGTTACCGTTGTTGCAAACCTACCTCGGGGCATTTCGTATCTTGCCTATATTAACCAGTCGAATTTCGCCAGCTCGTATGGCGGAGTTACTTGCTCCAGTTTGGCTCGATGAAGAAAGTTTGCTGGTTGTGAGCAGTGATTTAAGCCATTACCACTCTTACCGGCAAGCCCAGAGGCTCGATCAGCAGACGTGTGAGCAAATTGAAGCTTACCAAGCGACACTGAAACCAGATCAGGCTTGTGGTTCAACGGCGATTAACGCGCTATTGCTGTTGGCTAAAGGGAGAGGCTATCAACTCTCTAGGGCCATGTTAATCAACTCCGGTGATACCGAATACGGGGATCAACAACGCGTGGTGGGTTATGCCAGTTATATCGTCTCAGATCCTGAATGAACCAGAACTCACGCAGTTGTTCAACATTGCTTGTGATGCTATTCGTTGCCGATTCGCTGGTCAACCAGCCACGCCACCAAGCCTTGGTGAGTGCCTACCAAGATTAAGGGAAGTTGGGGCGAGTTTTGTGACCTTAAAAGTACATGGAGAGCTGCAAGGTTGCATTGGCACTATTGTCGCTCATCAGCCTCTTGCGCTCGATGTGCATGACAAAGCATTAGCGAGTGCGTTTCAAGACCCAAGATTTACCCCTCTAAGTAAAAAACAATTATCGTCACTTTCTGTGGAGGTGTCGGTGTTGTCATTACCTGAGGTATTGGTTGTTGCATCAGAGCAAGCATTGCTTGGCTATTTAGCGACACATAAGGTTGGGCTTATTTTATCGTGTCGGCAGCGTCGAGCTCTGTTTCTACCTCAAGTATGGGAGCAGTTGCCAAACCCGATTGATTTTGTTCGTCACTTAAAACACAAAGCTGGTTGGTCAGAGTCGTTTTGGGATGACGAGATGGAAGTGAAAACGTTTGTGGTGGATAGTATTGAAGGGCAGTTCAATGTGGAGAGTACACTCTCCTAAAGCAGTTTTATTGGGAACAAATAAAAAAGCCTGAGAGTATTTCTCAGGCTTTGTAATCATTGGCTAGCTTATACGTAGTACGCTTCAACTTCGCCTTTAAGCTTGATAAGCATTGGGTTACCGAAGCGGTCTTTTGCTTTAGGAGAAGCAATTTTCACCCAACCTTCGCTAACACAGTACTCTTCAACGTCAGTGCGCTCTTGGCCCTTGAAGCGAATACCGATTTGGTGATCGAAGCACTCTTTTACAAAGAATGGGCTGCGTGGGTTGCCTGATAGGTGATCTGGTAGAGCTGGTTTAGCTGTATCTGTCATTTTGTGTGACCTTGAAGTCCGTAAAAAAAGTGCGCCATTGTAGTCAGTGCAAGGCGAGTGTTCAAGATGTCTAAGTCGTAGTTTGAGGCGATTAACATTAACCAACCCAAGATGCGGTCTTAAGCCCGATAAAATTTACTGTCGTTGAACACGTCACGATCACGCGGGTCGTTCGAGAGGAACATCCATATCTCTTTCATGCTTTGTTCAAAGAACTCTTCCTCATACACCACCATGGAGCAATGTTCACCAAGCCCAACAACGAAAGGTTCGAGTGCTTCAAAGCCGATGTTTTCAATGTCGTCAATATCGATGAAATACAGCTTCTTATCGGTTTTTTGCTCGCTTTCTGTGGGTAATTCGCCTTTACCAAGCACTGAAAAGTTAAGCTCAACAGTTAAACCCGTACGGTTTTGTTTGAGCTCGTAAACTGCTTCTGACTGTGTCACTACGCTGTAGTTCAAATCATCAAAGTAGCTCAGTGTTTCTTGCTTCATAGGGTGCATAAGTCTTCCATACATTTTGCAGTTGAATCTGATGAGATTCGTTTACAAGCCTTTCAAGTATTGAGCGTTTGCCGTCGGGTGAACCGCAGCATTAAGGACTTCAGTATTCTGCTGATTGTGTTCATTAAGCAGGGCTGTAAAGGCATCAATCAACTCAGGCTTGGTCATCGTGACTTTAGTTTCTGTCTGGATCTCGCGCAGGTCGATCAATACGTCAGTTAACAGTTGCGGCAAATCTTGCAGAACTTTTAGGTTCAACACGTTGTGCTCACTGTAGATCGAGTTGTGACTGCCTTTTTGTTTTTGCACCACATACGGGTTGTCTTTTAAGTTGATGATCGATGTGCGCTTGTCACAACGCTTCAAACAGCCTTTATTTACCTTAATCTTGCGGCAACCTTCGGTTTGTTGGAACAAACATTGGCGACTAGTCAGCAGAGTGTTCGGGTGGTAAATGCTGTAGTAGCTGCGCATATTGTGCGGGCGCTTAATGTGGCGCATCTGCTTCATGTTCAGCTCGTTAGAGATAAACGCACCGCTTGCGGCGAACTCTTCTTGCAAACATTTGAACGAGTAGGAGTTCACGGTGTTCATCTGCGGGCCAGCAACCCAACCTAATCCCAGCTCTTGAGCCAACATGCCCACGCCAGAGTTATTGGTGATCGACAATTCTGGTTTCACTGCTTCTAAGAATGCACGTGAGGCTTGGTAATCGTCACCAATCAAAATTGCAGGGAACCAAGGCTTCAATGTCGGATTTTTTTGGAACAACTCGATCATTGTATTCAGTTCACTGGCCAATCCCATTGGTAGCTGGAAGTACACGTCCACATCACTGTATTCGCATAGTGCTGCGTCTTCTACTGATGAAATCAATACAGATAGCTTAGGTGCACCTTCGCGCAATTGTGGTTGAGGCAGTGTCGGCAAAGTCGGTACATCAATCGCACCTTTTAGGCTGCTGCCAGAGGCTTGTGTAGAGGTCACATCGAAATCTTGTGTCTTCTCTGCTACCTTCTCAATGATTGCGGTTTTGTCGTCGTAGAGTTTCTTCTTCACGCCTTGCACATCATCGGCAGATTCGCATTTGTAGATCTTCGAGAAGTGTTTTACGGCGTGATCGCGAGGGTTGTCGATGTACATCGCTTTACCGAAATCACCTTGCAAAAACGCGTTGGAGAAATCGCGGTTAAAGACGGTGTACAACTCTGTGGTGTCGTTCGACAGCTCGACGCCATCACACAGACGATCAATCTGTTTACGCCAGTTATCGACCACGGTGTACACGTAGTGGGATTTCTTAATGCGGCCTTCCACTTTCAACGAATACACGCCTGCATCAGCGAGTGCTTCTAAATCGCCAAATGCCGAGTTGTCCTTCATGTTGAGTGGGTAGCTGTTGCCTGTTTTGGTGGTTTCGTATTGCTCACGGCAAGGCTGGCTGCAACGCCCACGGTTGCCCGAAGCGCCGTTACGCGCAGAGCTGATGTAGCAAATGCCAGAGAAACCAATGCAGTAAGAGCCGTGCACAAACACTTCCATCATCACGTCATGCTCACGACCAAACTGAGCAAGATGCTTGATCTCATGAATATTCAGTTCACGAGAGAGGTTTACACGGCTTGCCGTTAACTGATTCAGGAACAGGATTTGCCCTTCGTTGTGCGTGTTGAGCTGAGTTGAAGCGTGTACGTCTAAATCTGGAAAGTGGTTCTTGAGAATGTAAGCCAAACCCAGATCTTGCACTATCACGCCATCAATCGCTGTGGTGTTTAACTGGCTGAGCAAACGCACGATAGCAGGGATTTCACTCTCCAGAATTAACACGTTGAGAGTCAGGAAGATCTTACAGTTATGCTGATGCGCAAGCTGTAACACGCCATTCAAGTTATCTAAGGTGAGGTTGGTTGCTCGGTTGCGTGCATTAAAGCGGTCTAGTCCGCAGTAAATGGCATCGGCACCCGCAGCAATGGCCGCTTTGATGGAATCCAGGTCGCCACCTGGCGCTAATAACTCAAATTGATCGCGTGTCACTCTTTCACTCTTATTCAGCTAGAAATTCAGCACGTATTCTACGGGGTTCAAAAGTGTGATCTAGCGCTAGTTAACGCTTTATTAATCTGAATCAATTATTGAACGCGTCAAAAAAGCCTACAGAGAGGAGTGGCTCATAAGAGGCGTGTATCAAATGCATCACGATAGCATATTTTTCTATTGATTGTTTTGTAAGTATTTACGACTCATAAATTCCATAAATATAGTTCAATAAATTTATATTGCAAATGTAAATAATATTTGTTCTTATTCGCATCTGTTGGCAGTTTTATAAAAAAATGGAATTAGAAAATGAACATGAGATTGACCTTGTCCCCTCTCGCATTAGCGATTGGAGGAGCATTGACCGCAGCAGCAGTGGCTTCGAATGTGCAGGCGGAAGAAGGTGTTGTGGCAGATGAAACACAACAAGTGATCGGTCATCAATACGAAGGCTACGCAGAACACATGCCGCAATCGGGCACTAAAACTGACGTGGAGTGGTTAGATGTGCCGCAAGCCGTTTCGGTGGTTACTAAGACGGAAATGCAAGATCGCGGTGCAGTTCGTTTGGTAGATGCTTTGGATGGTGTTGCTGGTGTGAACAACACGTTAGGCGAAGGTAGCCGAGACCAGTTTGTTATCCGCGGATTTGATGCGCTTAATGATATGTACCGTGATGGTATGCGTGATGATGGCACACTGCAATCATATCGTAGCCTAGCAAATATCGAACGTGTCGAAGTGGTGAAAGGCCCAGCTGGCGCGTTGTATGGTCGAGGATCTGCTGGTGGTGTCATCAACTTGGTGACGAAACGAGCAAATGGTGACAAGTTCACTAGTGTTAATGGTAGTGTTGGCAGTAATAGCCAATTTGTTGGGCAGATCGATAGCTCAATGGCCTTTAGCGACAAGGTCAATGCACGAATCAACTTAGAATATCGACAAGCGGATTCTTACGTTGACCATGTTGATTCGAATGATTTCTTCATCGCTCCGACTATCCGAGTTTTACCTGCGCAGGGGCATACCGTTGATTTTGATGTCGAGTACGCACACCAAGAGCTTGTCCCTTACCGTGGGGTACCATCGAAAAATGGTAAGCCAGTAGATGTTTCCGAAAGCACCTTCTTTGGTGGCACCAATGACTACCAAAAGTCTGACAGCATTCGCATTGCGGTTAATTATGAATGGCGTTTGAATGATGAATGGGCATGGACTAACCGTGCGTCTTACAACCATATTGAACTTAAGCAAAAGGGTACGCGACAGGGAACCGTAACTGATAACGAAGTTTCTCAAACTGTGAATAACTTTGGTTATGACCCTCGCACCACGACAACGCTACAGTCAGAATTGGTTTGGGAGACAGAATCAAACCAATTGATGATCGGTGCCGACTTTAACCAGATCAATATCGATCTCACCTTGGCGAGCAACAAAACATTACCACCCAAAAATATCTATGACCCTATCGTAGGGCCAACGCCAGATCCAGGTTTCAAGCCTTTCCGAGACAACACAACAACCACGACAGGCATTTACATTCAGGATGTATACACCTTTGGTGACTTGTCAGTGATCGGTAATGTACGTTACGACTCGATGGATCTTGAGCAGCAAAAAGCGGGCGCTACAAAAGAAGATTTGGATGACAACAAGGTTAGCTACCGTGCAGGTCTGGTCTACCGTATTAACTACGATATGTCGGTATATGCAAGCTTAGCTCGCTCATGGCAATTGCCTTACTCGGGCATTTACATCAATCCCAAACTGGCGGAATTTTTCCATACTGATCTGAAAGAAGTCGGCGCAAAAGCTTACTTGTTGGACAACGCTTTAATGCTAAATGCGGCGATCTTCCAAATTGACCAAGAGCAACCACAAACCAACGTTGATGGTGATGTGATCGATAAGATTGAAGCTCGTCACCAAGGTATTGAGTTGGAAGCTCGCGGTCAGATCAATGAGCAATGGGATATCTCGGTAGGGTATAGCTACCTTGATGCTGAAGATAAAGATACGGGTAAAAAACCAAATGATGTATCTGACCACTTGTTCTCACTTTGGAGTACTTATCAGCTCGACGATAACTGGCGTTTGGGTGGTGGTGTGAAATACGTTGGGGACCGTTATGCGGGCAATGACGAAGCTGTCGCTTTGGGTGATTACACCACGGTTGATTTGATGGCTGCGTACACAACTGGTCGTCATAAAATTCAAGCCAACGCTTACAACATTTTTGACGAGAAATATATCCTTGGCGCGACCAATGGCAAATCTGGCTTAAATCAGATTGGTTACGGTGCTCCTGCAGAATTTATGCTCACTTATGGATACCAGTTCTAAGGCCTCATTGGTTTTTTGACGACTCAATCGTCGATGTTTCCCCTCATTTCGAGGTTATTTAGCCCATCGGGTCAAAACAAGATTATTACTTTGACCCGCACCTATCTCAAAGGAGATTCCCATGCTTTACCAGAATTTGGATGGTAAACCTCAAGCGCAGTTGCGCCTTAGCGTCCTTGCAACGGCCATTGCATCTATCACATCCATGAGTGCATTTGCCGCTTCAGAGCCTCAAACAAAAATCATGGAAACCGTTGTTGTAACAGGGAGTGTTATTGGTAATTCAGAGTTGGAAGATGTGAAAGAATACCCAGGTGCCCGCACTGTTCTGACTAGCAAACAAATCGAAAAGACGGCTGCGCATTCTATTGATGCCGCACTGCAGAGCGTGCCGGGGATCAAAGTACAAGATGAAACTGGTACTGGGGTACTGCCAAACATTTCAGTACGTGGTTTAAAAGCGAGCCGCAGTGGCCATGCTCAATTCTTGATGGATGGCGTGCCACTGACTCTTGCTCCCTATGGTCACACTGGGCAATCTATCTTCCCTGCAACGTTATCTATGTTGGATCGAATCGATATTGTTCGCGGTGGTGCCGCAGTGCAATATGGCCCGAACAACGTAGGTGGTGTAATTAACTTGGTTACCAAACCGATTCCAAACACTTGGCAAACTGAAATCAGTAACCGCCTGACAATTTTTGAAGCAGGTGACACTCCGCTCAACGATTTCTATCTACGAACTGGAGGTTGGCTGACGGACACTTTCGCTATTCAACTCGAAGGTAACTTTTTAAAAGGCGAGAGCTTCCGAGAGCATTCTGATACTGACGTAAAGAACTTCCAAGCCAAGGCGCAATGGCTACTAAGCGATACGCAAGAGCTACAAGCCTTCATTCAACGTTACGATGCGGATACGCAAATGCCGGGCGCACTGTCTCCGGAAGACTATAAGAAAGACCGCACTCAATCGAAACGTCCGTACGATGAGTATCAAGGAAAATCAACGCGTTGGAGCGTGAAGTATCTGCAGGATCTAAATATTGCTGATAGTGCAGAGCTAGAGGTGCTGACATTTGGACACAATTCTGAGCGTTTCTTCCAATGGGGCTTTAACAGTGCAGGAGGGCATTGGGCCGATCCATCTCTGCCATCAACCGATATTCGTACCTCTCCGCGTGAGTTCCGAGTTTATGGGGTTGAGCCAAAGTTGGCGATGTACTTCGAAGGAAAATCTGTTACGCAAAACTGGATTGTGGGTGCTCGTTACGTCAATGAAGACATCGACTACAAGCTGACTCAAACTCCAATTGAAGGCGGAGAAACCAAAGTACCGCGCGATTGGCATTTGGAGACGGATGCATTTGCGGGCTACATCAGCAATGAAATTGGTCTGTTTAATGATGCGTTAAAACTTACGCCAGGTGTCCGTTATGAATCTGTCGACATGACGTTTGATGATTTAGGCAAATCTCAGAGCGCGGACAACAAGGTAACGGAATGGCTTCCTGGCTTGACGGTGGCTTACCACTTGACGGATCAGTGGGTAGGGTATGCCAATGCTCAGAAATCACTGCGTGCTCCGCAAATTGCTTACATTCGTGGTCTCGGTGAAGAGGGCAGTGAACTAGCATGGAACTATGAGTTGGGAGCGCGCTACAATCAAGAGACTACTAGCTTTAATGCCGCACTTTACCGCATTGATTTTAAAGACCAACTGCAATGGCAAAGTGCAACTCAAACCTTCGATAATATCGGTAAAACCCTTCACCAAGGTATCGAACTTTCTGGCCGTTATGTTCCGAAAGCGCTACAAGCTCTGAGTTTAGGTGCGAGTTACAACTACTTGGATGCAACCCTAGAAGAAAACGGTCCAAACAAGGGTAACCAGCTGGCTTACACCTCTAAGCATCAGCTTAGCTGGGATGCGACCTACACCTTTACTGGCATTGATACAACCTTGTCAGGCTACTACTTCAGCGATGCATACGCAGACAATGCGAACACCAGTGATGAAGATGTAACGGGTGCTAAGGGCAAAGTGCCCGCTTATATGGTTTGGAACTTCAATCTTGGTACCGATTTGTACAAGGATGACAAAGGCAAGTTGCGTATGAATGTTGCGGTGAACAACCTGTTTGATGAGGACTATTACTTCCGTGGCATTGATACCAGCCCAGTTGGCCGTTATCCAGCGCCGGGACGTTCTTACACATTGGACCTAAATTACCAGTTTTAAGACATCGAACTTTGAAGATTAATTGCCTTAAATCTTTGGGCATAAAAGTCGCCAATTGACGTTGGCGACTTTGACGATCTTGGCGTTGGAGAAAATAAATATGATAAATGTAACTCGACTCCCGTCTGCACAGCGGTGGGCAATGGCCTTTGCTTTGTTGCTACTGAACTTGCTCTCTTTCTCAAGTACAGCAATGACACGAGTCGTAGAGGATGAGCAGGGGCAGGGGCAGTTTGAGATAGCTACTACGCCGCAACGAGTGGTGGTTTTGGAGTTTTCTTTTGTGGATGCGCTCGCAGCTGTGGGTGTTTCACCTATTGGGGTGGCAGATGATAACGACGCTTCTCGCGTGATCCCCGCAGTACGCGATTTAGTTGAACCATGGCAATCGGTCGGAATGCGCTCGCAGCCAAGCTTAGAAGCGATTGCTATACTCAAGCCGGATTTGATTATTGCAGATGCCGAGCGGCATCGCACCATCTATCAAGATTTGCAGCAAATTGCACCAACATTACTGCTTAAAAGCCGAGGTGAGACGTATCACGAGAATTTGGAATCCGCTCGCAAGGTGGGCGTTGCTCTTAATAAACAAGCAGAGATGGAGCTGCGCCTGCAATTGCATCGTCAAAGCATGGCTGAGTACAAGCAGCAGCTCTCTCTGAAACAAACCATCCAATTTGCAGTGGTCTCGGACAAAGGTATGTGGCTGCACAGCCCTGTATCTTATGCCGGAGGGGTGCTAACGGCATTAGGCATAGCCAGTCCAATCACTCAACCAAGTGAGCAAGCCTATCTTCCGACCAGTTTTGAATTACTGCTTAAAACCAATCCTGATTGGTTGCTTATTGGAGCGTATTCGCACCCTAACGTGGTGGATGATTGGCAGAGCAACCCGTTATTCAAGCTACTCACGTCAGCGAAAAAGCAACGTATTATAGAGGTGTCCCCTGAGTTGTGGTCACTCAATCGAGGCATGCTCGCTGCGGAGCAGATGGCGATAAATCTAAAACGGATTGTGGACGCGCCATGAGTGATATAACGATGCCTAGCGGCCGCTCTCGTCTATCTGTGTTTCCATGGCAAGCGGTTCTATTTATGCTGGTGCTACTGGGCTTGGTGCTCTCCGGTTATCTCGTGTCCATGCTGGGGTGGTCGAATTTTTCGCTCACTCTGCATGATTTAACAGAAGTTTGGTTGGCCTTTGATGAGAGTAATATGTCCCATCAAATCCTCGCCACATTAAGAGCGCCAAGAGCTTACGTCAGTTTGATGGTTGGAGCCTGCCTTGCCGTTTCTGGATTGTTGATGCAAGGTTTAACGCGTAACCCTTTGGCTTCACCATCGATTCTTGGCATCAATGCAGGTGCGGCCTGTTTTATGGCCTTAGCTGCTATTGGTGTACCGGTGTTGAGCGGCTTACCTCCCATCTTCAATTCAGTTTTTGGCGCTTTACTTAGTGGCTTGGTCGTTATGCTACTCGGCGGTTTTTTCTCAGCTCGTTCTCATCCATTGCGCTTGGTCTTAGCGGGAATTGCTGTTAGTGCGCTACTTATTGGCCTTACCCGAGCTGCACTTATCCTTGCCGACGATATGGCTTACAGTGTGCTGCATTGGCTTACGGGCTCACTCTCTAGTGCCGACTCAAAACAGTGGCAGCAACTCTGGCCGCCAGCTGTGCTGGGTTTGCTTTTGGCCATGAGTTTGGCTCGCAATCTCAACCTGTTAGCGTTGGGAGAAGATGTAGCGATTGGGCTTGGAAGTAATATTAAGCTTACACGTTTGTTGAGCGGAATGACCATTGTTTTGCTTGCTGGTGCTAGCGTGGCGGTCGCAGGACCAATCGGTTTTGTCGGTTTACTTATTCCTCATTTAGTCAGGCCTATAGTCGGCCAAAACTATCACCTATTAATCCCCATTTGTGCCTTGGCTGGTGCAGCACTAGTTACGTGGTCTGATGCACTATCTCGAGCAATTGCGTTCCCAACAGAAACTCCAGTTGGTGTTATTACGGCCTTGCTTGGTACGCCTTGTTTTATTCTGATCGCGATGAGGAGAGCATAATGTTTGATCATATGAAGCTTTTGCTTTTGACAGGGTTTCTCATCACTGTGGCTATTGCAGGTTTGTTGGTTGGTGCCGCTTCTCTCTCTGTTTCTCAGGTGATGGAGCAACTCATAGCGTTTTCGAGTGATGATTTTGTGATTAACCAATATCGTCTACCACGTATGTTGCTCGCTATTGGAGTCGGGGCGGGGTTAGGGCTTTCTGGCATGCTGGTGCAAGGCGTCATTCGCAATCCACTCGCCTCACCGGATCTCATGGGGATCAGTGCCGGAGCAGGGCTTGCAGCAACGGCAAGTCTGGTTTGGTTCCCGAATGCACCTGTTAGCTGGCTGCCGTTAGTTGCAATGATGGGCGGGTTGTTTGCAGCTGGTTTGATCGCAGCTTTGGCATGGCGATCAAAGCCAACTCCAGCAAGGTTGGCGTTAATTGGTATTGCTGTCAGTGCCTTTCTGGCGAGTGGCATCGACTTTTTATTGATTACTCATCCTCTTGAAATTAATACCGCAATGGTCTGGCTAACGGGCAGCTTATGGGGACGAAACTGGCAGCAAGTGCCATTTATATGGAGCGCGTTAATCTTACTATTACCCTTGGCATTTTGGTTGGCTTGGCGGCTGGATGTCATGGGGCTAGGTGAGGAGAGTGCGACCACGCTTGGTATTCAGCCGAAGCAAGTTCAAGTAATGGCTCTGGTTGCGGCGGTCTTGCTAGCAAGCATGAGTGTTTCTGTTGCGGGCACCATAAGTTTTGTTGGTCTATTGGCTCCTCATTTGGCTCGCTTGTTGTTCGGTCATAACCATAAGTTACTCATCCCTGCTTCTGCGCTTTTAGGAGCGTCACTAGTGACTTGCGCTGATGGATTAGCCAGAGGGTTGCAACCTCCGATTGAGCTACCAGCAGGCGTACTTACCTCTGTAATTGGCGCACCGTATTTCATTCTTCTTCTTTATCGTTATCGAGGTTGGTAACTATGCTTGAAACGCAGCACCTTTCCGTCGCGTACGGCAAACACATCATCATTCCTAACTTGTCGGTCTCCATTCCAAAGGGCAAGATTACCGCGTTGATCGGCCCGAATGGTTGCGGAAAATCGACGTTGTTAAAAACCTTGGTAAGAATCAATAAGCCAACATCAGGTGAAGTGATGTTCGAAGGTAAACCTTTATCGAATTATGCTGATAAAGCACTAGCTCGCTCGTTGTCGCTGCTACCACAAATTTTGGTCAGCCCCGAGGGGATAACAGTGAGAAAGTTGGTTGAATATGGCCGTTCACCCTATGTGTCACATTGGGGAAAACTAGGGAAAGAGGATCAAGTTATTGTCGAACAAGCGATGCACGACACTGGGGTCTTTGAATTTGCCGAACAGTTCGTTGAGTCGTTATCTGGCGGTCAACGCCAGCGAGCATGGATTGCGATGGTGATGGCACAAGATACGGAAGTAGTCATGTTGGATGAGCCGACGACTTATCTCGATATGTCGCATCAAGTGGAGTTGATGAACCTAATACAACAGATGAACAGCAAAGGAAAAACGGTAGTCGTAGTACTGCATGACCTCAATCAAGCTTGTCGATATTGCGACCATTTGGTGGTACTTGAACAAGGGCAACTAGTGGCGCAAGGTACTCCGGATGAGGTATTTACCGAGACGTTATTAAGTGATGTTTTTGACCTCAAAGCTCGTGTTTTCCGTGACCCTATCTCAAACACGCCGATGTGTGTAGCGATTTAAAAAAGAGGGACTGACTCTAGGGTCTGTTCATCTTCGCTGCAAAAATCAGCTTGAGAGGTCAACAGGCGCTATTAGCTAAAACAAACCCCGCAATGTGGCGGGGCTTGGAGTTTAGAGTTCTTAGAGTTGAATTAGTGTTTACGCCAGTTTAAACGTCGCCACTTTTGAGTTGAGATCTTCTGCTTGCGATTTTAGCTGTGAAGATTCGTGTTTTGACTCTTCTGCCCCAACAACTAACTGATCAGTAACGTCTTTAATCGTGGTGACATTTTGTGTGATTTCGTTAGTTACGTGGGTTTGCTCTTCAGCAGCGGTTGCAATTTGTGTTGCCATATCACTGATGAGGGCAACGGCGGCGTTAATTTCGTCGAGAGCCATTGCTGCTTGATCGGCATCGGCTACTGAGCCAATTGCAAGCTCTGAGCTTCTTTCCATTATCGCCACTGCACGTTGAGTGGTTTGCTGCAAGGTTTCGATGGTCGATTTTATCTCTTCCGTTGAAGTATGTGTGCGTTGCGACAGTACGCGAACTTCATCAGCAACTACAGCAAAACCACGACCTTGCTCACCTGCTCGCGCCGCCTCAATCGCTGCGTTGAGTGCTAGTAAGTTAGTCTGCTCAGCAATATCACGGATCGTTGACAGCACAGTGTTGATGTCTTGTGCGTGTTGATTCAATTCGCCAATGACAATACTTGCTTGATTAACTTCAGACGACAAGTTGTTGATCGATTCTTTGGTATTTACTACCAAGCCGTGGCCATTTTGAGTGCTGGTCGAAGAGTCAATCGCCGCTTTTGCCGTCTGTTCTGCGTGTGAAGCGATTTCTTGTGTCGCAGATGCCATCTCGGTTACTGCGGTCGCAACCATGGTGATTTCTTGTTGTTGGTGGTTTAGTTCGTCAACAGATTGAATTGCTCTTTGAGTACTTGCCTCAGAGCGTTGGTTTAGATCGACCGCTTGATGACGGATATGGCCAATCAACTCCTGCAAGCTAGCAACAAATAGGTTGAAGTTTTCCGCTAGCTCACCAACTTCATCGCGATTTTCTACCTCGATACGTTGAGTCAAATCACCGCTACCATTGGCGATTTGCGATAGCGCATTAGAAACGTTGTAAAGTGGACGGAAAAGGATGTTACACAACAAGTTAAATAGAGCGACACAAAGAATAACCACGATACTGGTTGCGATGATTTGTCCCCAAACAGCGTCATAAAGTGGTTCGATCAAAGAGTTGTGGTCGATGACAGTCACAGTCGTTAACTCAGTGCCTTCAATCTTCTTCGCAAAAACAACGAAGGTGTTTCCATCTACACTGACTTGACGGTCATTACCTGATTGAGAAATAGCGGCAATGTCCTGAAAACTTAACCCTAACTTACTGATTGGTTGATTAAGGAATTTGCTGTCCTTATGAATGAATACATTGCCCTGCTCGTTGGCAATGAACATGTAGCCCTCACCTGGAAGAATGACTTTATCAAGGCTATTGATGATATCGCCAATCTCTACATCTGCACCAAGTACTGATGTCTGACCGTGAAGGTTAATGGCTTTACCCAATGAAACAACATTTGCTCCGGTCGCTGCAGCTACCGTTGGGTTATCAATGAAGACTTGTGATGGATTTGCAATGGCGTTGGTGTAC
The DNA here is from genome assembly GCF_002214395.1 of Vibrio rotiferianus. Taxonomy (NCBI): domain Bacteria; kingdom Pseudomonadati; phylum Pseudomonadota; class Gammaproteobacteria; order Vibrionales; family Vibrionaceae; genus Vibrio; species Vibrio rotiferianus. Next base: position 771,049 of record NZ_CP018311.1, on the reverse strand, counting down.
CAACCCCATTTTCGAGGGTCGTCATTGCCCGGTGGAAGTACAACACCGTTTGCGTTGTCTTGAGTACCGTCAGGGTAAGCAAGGAAGACGTTGTCAAAAGCGGCGGAGTCCTTTACCTGTTTTAGGTGGGTGACGATTGCTGACTTTTCGGCATCCTGAGACAGTGACTTTAACGCTCTCTCTTTTGATAGTAACCAGTCGCTAACGTATTGGTTATAGGAAGCACTTGTACTTTCAAGGCGCTGCTCAACTTCGACATCTAGTCGTTGCAGTGCATCTCGAAAAGACAACCCTTCTACCAAAACTCCCCCGAGGATAATGGCAGCGCTGGCTGAGATGGCCAGCTTGTTTTTTAAAGATAGATTTTTAAGCATAAAGATATCGCTAAGTAATTATTATAGATTTATTAAATGTATTGCTTTTGCATTATATTTTACTGGTCGAAATAAATGCAGATCTGAGTCTTATTATTGAGGTTTAGTTAAATTTATAAAGCAAAGTGAGGCATAGATCCTATGAATCGAGCTGTATGAGCGTAGTAAGCTTGCTTTCTTAAATGATTATCATTTTATAAAATGCGATCTAGATCAAACAAATTGTGCTGAAATGTCATATTAAATATCACGCATACATCACGAACGATATATTTTGCTTAGTTATCAATATCTAGGGCGATATTTATGCGTAATATGTTGTTATTCCCCGCACTTTTTTTGTCAGGCTGTGCGCTGACTCCTCCTTCAACCCCCATACAACCAGATGCTAATTGGCATGTTGATCAACTGGCGAATGGGATGAAATACCACATCTATCCGACCCAAGACAAAGAAGTGTCTATTCGTTTAAAGATGAATATTGGCTCATTTCAGGAAAGCGCAGATCAGAAAGGTTATGCGCATTTTATTGAGCATATGGCGTTTAATGGCAGCCAGCATTTCTCTGGCAATGACGTCATCAAGTTCTTTGAGCAGTCAGGAGGGAGTTTTGGTGCTGATATCAATGCATTTACCTCCTACGAGGAAACCACCTATAAGCTCGACCTTGCCAATGATGAAATGCTCAAAGAGGCATTGACATGGATGCGAGATATTAGTGATGGCATCGCATTTGAGCCAGAGCAGGTTGAACAAGAGAAAGGCGTTATCTTAGGTGAATGGCGAAGAGCGACTCCTGATGATAAATCATTAGCTTACAACGCGTACGATGCTGCAATAAAAGGCACTCCTTTTGAAGGCAATGATCCCATAGGTACCAAGGTATCGATAGAGCAGGCTACAGCCGAAGGACTGAAAAACTTTTACCAACAGTGGTATCAGCCTCAATATGCTGAACTGATAATCGCTGGTGATGTGGATGTTGCGCAGCTGAGTGAGACCATTCAAAAGCATTTCTCTGATTGGAAAAGCACTGCTGATGAAAACATCGTGAAGAGACGTGATATTCAACTTAAGCCTGATGATTTGCTATTAGAAAGCAGCTCAATGGAGTCTCCGAGTCTCCACTATTCGATTTATAGAGGGCCTATCGGATACCAAACTCGTGAGGAGCAACATCAAGCATGGGCAGATGATGTTCTATCACAATTGATTCAACAAAGAATGTACTCCGTGCTAAATGACGCTGCTCAGCCGTACCAATACGTTTATGCACAGACTTATTTTAACAATTACAGTCGCCTGTCTACTGGTGGAATATCATTCTCACGTGAACAAAGAGATGAGATGCACCCGCTATTCATTGGTACTTTGGCTTCCCTTCGAGATCATGGGGTCTCTTCTGAGGAGTTGGAGGCCGTCATCGCGGGGTATCGCAATGAACTGACCAATATTGACAGTGATTGGGATAAGCGTAAGCCACATAGTTACGTTGATGAGCGCGTGTATGAGCTTGAGCAGAATTTGGTCAGCCAATCAAAACAAGACTATCAAATGAGCTTAAGTGACTTCGTTGAGCACTTTGATGTTAAAGAGGCCAACAAGCACTTAGCGCAACTATTAGACAACGATCCAGCCTTTATTATTGGTTTGGCTCAAGGGGAAGCGAAGCAACAGTTTACCAATGTCTTTGTAGATCTTGATTCGAGCTACGCAAAACTTGGTGAAAAACCGTTGGCAATGTATGCCAAGAATGAAGGCTTTGTTCAGCCAAGCAATGAGGGTGACATCGTTTCAGTGCAGCCGCATCAAGGTGGCTTCGAAATATTTACACTGTCGAATGGTATTGAAGTTTGGTTCCAACAAGATCAAAAAGCAGGCGAACGTGCTCACATCTTCTTTGCAAGTCAGGGCGGAAAAGCAGCACTGGATCCTTCACTTTACGCCGCATATGAGCTGGCAAGTCTAGTTGGTGCAAGAAGTGGTTTAGGTGACTTCTCGGGACCAGAATTGGACAACTTTTTACGCACACACGAGATGAGTATGTATCCTTTGCTGGGCGATACCCATCATGGCGTTGAGATGGTTGCACCGAAACAGCAATTAGCGAATGCACTCAATGGCGTGTACAACGTTGCGACAGAAATTAAGGTAGATGCTCGTCAGTTGTCAGCGGTGAAGAGAGAATATAGCCAAGAAAGCACCACCTTTCTGAACTCACCTATTGGTAAATGGCTAAGAGCAGTCAACCAAAATGCTTATATTCCGAATAGTCGCCATCGAATGGTGTTGCCTGACGATGTAGATGGGGTGACTGCTGAGCAAATTCTGGCGGTTCACGACACCCTATTCTTAAAGGATAGAGGCTTCAAAATGGTGATTGTAGCGGATTTAGACGCTCAATCTATTGCCCCTCTGTTACGCAAGTATGTTGCGTCAATACCACTCGAGTCAGCCTCACCTGTTGATTACAGTGTGAAATACAATCCAGATGCGACGTCACATATAGAGTTTACTGATGGGCATGAACCGTCCGCATTCTTTTTGTTAAGGCTGACTAACAGTAGTGAGCAACCGACTTCGACAAGAACGATTTTTATCGAAGACGTGTTGCAACGCATCAGTTCTACTAGAGTTCTTGACCGTCTACGTGAAGAAGCGAGTTTAGATTACAACCCGGCGGTTTATTCGATCGTACAAGACCGAGAAAAGGTAACTGACTGGCTCTTTGAAGCACAGGTTGATCCGAAGGCAGTGTCGAAAGTAGAGCAAGTGTTTGATGAAACAATTGATGAATTGTTGGTCAATATTACTCAAGATGAACTGGATACGGCGGTGAAGCAACTTGTTTTAGATATGAGTGAATTGGCTGACCTCCCAGGGGATAGAGGTTGGGCTTACACTAGGTACCTTATCCAAGGTTACGATATTGATGTACTGTCTGATGTGGAGCACATGGCAACATCGCTCACCTTAGAAGAAGTGATGAATCAGGCGCGGCACTCTTTTGGTAAGGGTGCGAAACGAAGTACGATTATCCTAAATCCTAAATCCTAAATCCTAATGAAAAAGGACGACCATTTGGCCGTCCTTTTTAGTTGATATCTAGTCGTTCTTCTCTTTACCGTAAACACGAACGCCAGCTTTTGAGCCTTCTGAGTTACCATACACCTCGATGTTTTTCACACATCGGCGATAGCCAAAGTAGCGCCAGTCGGTCATTTTGTCTTTCTTCAGGTCACGATGGAATCGAATGGTTTTTTCATCACCATTTTGGAATCTCACAACGACTTTTCTTAATTCTAAGTCTTTCTCTGCTTTCACTTTGATCGCGTTAGTGTTGCGGCAAATGACCATCGGGATCTTTGCTGCAAGGTTACCGTGTTCTAACAAAATAGTACGACCCAAAGTGAATTTATCGTCCGCATGAGCTGGCGCGATAAGTGTTGTTGCGGCTAGGGCTGCCGTGATAATAGCGGTATAGATTTTCATTCAAATAATCACCAAAACACAGAAGCGCGAATCATAGTCGAGCTTAATGAAAATCAGCTAGCAATATTTCTCATTGTGAATGAAATTTCACAGTCCGCTGACTTTGTATTTGTGCATGAAAATCTATATTTGCTGTTGTTATGCTTGCTTACGAGATATGGACTTGTTATCAGAACTTTGATTTTTTTGCTGGTTTTGGTGCTCTTGTGTTTTGCTCTTTAGTGAAATGACTTCTTTTTCTGGTAACTCTGCGGCTTCTCCGAAGAACTTGCCACCAGGTTCAATGCTCAGGTTATTGCTCCAAACTTTTCCAGTAATACGTCCTTTCTCGAGAACCTGAATCTGTTCGGCGTAACAGTTGCCTTCGACGATACCATTAATAATGAGTTTATTCGCGTATACGTCGCCTTTTACACGGCCACTTTCAGAAACGATCAGCGTACTATCGACATTCACTTGACCATTTACTATGCCATCTACTTGGATGTCATTTTCAAGTTTGAGTTCTCCGCTAACAGCACATCCTTTGGCGATGAGAGTTGAAGTTGCTTGGCGACTCTCTGTTCCACGGTGTTGACTAAAGATTCCCATCTTATACCTCGTTCTTTACTGAATATTGCTTCGAATTCGTTTACGTTCCAATCGACAAATGGTCTTGGGTTTAGAGCTCGCCCTACAAATCGAATTTCGTAGTGTAGGTGCGGGCCCGAAGATAACCCGCTATTTCCGGACATCCCGATAAGTTGGCCTTTTTTGACAAACTCACCACTTTTTACTTTAAAGCTTTTTAAGTGTGAGTATGAGCTAGAAAAACCGAATGAATGTTGCAAGCGAAGAAAGTTACCTGATCCTTTTTTGCTTCGGCGGGTGACCTCAGCAACACCATCCGCGGGTGCATAGATTGGTGTTCCAATGTTGACGGCAAAGTCTAAGCCGCGATGCATTTTTGCTGTTTTGGTTATCGGGTGGATACGCTTACCAAAACCAGAGGATATTCTTTCCTTTCCCACCGGTGACCCGCTTGGGATCTGAGTTAGCATTGCGATACGTACATTAGATGCAATAGCAGCAGTGTCTAGGCGAGATTCTAGGTTCGCCAAATCTACCCCTGTCTCCATTCCAAGTGAAGACTCTAAATCTGATAAACGTTCTGAGACTGTTGTGATTTGTTCTTCTCTTTCTGAAAGATCGTTTTCTAGCTCAGATTTGAGTTGTTTTAACTGTGCCAACTCTTCAGATAGACCCACAGAGTGCTGAGCTAACTCAGCTTGTTTTAGCTCCGCGCTATCGACGGCTGAATATAGATAAAACACCAATCCTGTCGTTGCACATATCCCAATAGACATAGCAGCCAGCAAACTTTTTAGGCGAGTTTGCATTGCTTTTGTAACGCACCAATGCCTCGAGCCGTTGATGGTAGAAACGGATATGGTTAACTGGTCTTTCATAGATTTAATCTGCAAAGATTGTTCATATATCGAGCGAGTCTAGACTCTACGAAAACACAGTCGAATTCTCCAGTACAACACGAAGTTGGGTTGTGAGATCGTGATGTTACGTCAAAGCTTCAACAAAAGGCGAAAATTTGATTTAACGAATGAGATTTATCGGTCGAGGGGGAATGCTGCACCTGCAACTTTCACATGAGATCACGTTTTATCTTATAAATTCTGAGATATCCATTAATAAGGTTGATTGTTAATTGAATCAGGGCTTGGTCTGTTTATGATGTTGGTTTTATATGTCAAATTGGCTAGGTCTCTGAAGGGCTCCTTCATGCCGCCATAAAGTGGAGTAGAAAGTGAAAAAATTATTATTGGCGGCTGCCGTCGTTGCAGCAGCGGGTGGGGCGGGTTATCTGTATCAAAACGAAGTTGCCCACAGCAGCGGTTCAGATGCATTGCTTGGTCAAGTTCCTGCGGATACGTTGTTGCTAACTTATCAAACAGAAGCATTTAATCACTATGAGTACTTAAATGCATTTGGTACTGCAGAGCAAGGCTCTTTTTCTGACTTGTTTGTGGGGGAAGAGTTAACTCCCGGACAGCAATTTGTTCTAAATTTCATTGATGCTTATTTGGAAAGCGCATCTTCGCCAGAAACGTTAAAAGCATTTCTAGGCACAGGCGATAAGATAAACCCAATTATTTACACTCTGGGTGCGGTTCCTGTATACAAGCTGCCGATTGAGACTCCTCAAGCCCTATGGAACACGCTTGATCAACAAGAACAAAAAGCAGGAATTAGCCATCAGAAAGTTAAACTCGGTACAGTGGAATATCGTCGTTATGAAGTCGCTGATGTACAAGATCCTCAAAAAGGTATGGGGCTTGTTGTCGCTGTTATTGATAACGTGTTAACCATCACTATCGATGTTCCGATGCTTGGTGAGGCTAATCCACTAAAAATGGCTTTAGGACTAGAAGCTCCAGCCCATAATATCCTCGACACAGGCCGACTTGCTGCGCTGCAATCAAAATATGGTAAAAGTGCAAACTCGTTCGGTTTAATTGATCATCAGCAGATCATCAAAGGCCTGACAACGGCAGATGGCAACTTGATGGCTCGTCAATTGAAGCTGTTCGAAAATGAACGAATGATGAAAGAGCTGCGCTCGCCTGCTTGTCATGCTGAATTTACCCAAATTGCTCAAAACTGGCCTCAGTCAGTAGTTTTTGCTGAATATACAGTAGAAAACGATAAAGCGCGCATTGATGGCGGTTTTGTCGTTGAATCTAAGAACCAAGTGATTCTTGAAGCACTACAGTCAATGCGTGGTGTCCTAGCTGAATCAAATGGTGAAAAGAGTATGTTTAGCGTGGCGCTGGGCTTGGATGTTGCAACGCTCGCGCCTGCGATTGGTAAGATTTGGACTGACCTAACGACTCCACAATATCAATGTTCAATTCTGGCAGAAGCGCAAAGAGAAATGCGTGGCCAAAACCCAGCTCCGGCTATTAGTATGGGCGCTGGTATGGCAAATGGCCTGAAAGGCTTAAGTATGGAAATGTTTGGCCTTGACGTGGATATGAACGGCCAATATGGCCCTGAATTAGGCCAATTGGATGCGCTTTTCTCTATCTCCGCAGACGATCCAAATATGTTGCTACAAACAGCACAAATGTTCATGCCGGAGTTGGCACAGATCCAAATCCAACCAGATAACCAACCAGTGAACATCGGTGGCTTGCTTGAACCATACGCAGGCAAACCAATGAATGTCTTTGCCCGCCTTAATGGTAGCCATCTAACACTTTACAGTGGTGATTCCGCAGCGGCGGCAAGTGAAAAAGTAATGGCTCAGCCGCTAACAGCGAATGGTCTACTGAGCTTCACTATGGACTCCGAGCGAGTATTGGAAGTGATTGAAACAGCATCTCAAGTTTCTGGAGAGCCTGTTCCTGAAGATGTAACAATGAGTCTGCAAAACCAATTAGTAGGAGGCATGGCAATAGATATCACTAAAGATGGTATTGCATTCGATTTTGATTATGTCAGCTCAACTAAACCACCAGTGAAAGTTGTTCAGCAGTAAGCTTTATTGGGCAAGTATTTATTTCCTTAATCAAAAGGCGACCTCAGTGTCGCCTTTTTTGTTTTTCTCAATATACGTACTTCAATTCTCTTCCTTTCATTCAAAAGTGGACACCAAATAAGATCGATAAAAATCAGTGGGATGGATCTTTTCTTCTCCTCAATGATCAAATGTGCCTTTACTAAAACTGTACGGTACAGTACAGTTTGTAAAAATCATTAAGTTGGGTTTCAAAAATGAAGAAGAAAGTCATTACGTTGTCGCTTGTTATTGGTTCGTTAGTCGCTGCAGGTTGTGCGTTATACCAACCTAATACAGTGACCACTGATAACGCTTATGTTCACTCGGATGTGACGGCGATTTCTCCGGAAGTCGGTGGGCAGGTAAGCCAACTTTTTGTCGAAGATAACCAGTGGGTAAGCAAAGGCGCACCACTGTTTTCGATTGATGATGAAGATTTCATTGCCAATCAAGAAATTGCGAAGTCGGCGTTAGATGTCGCAAAAGCTGCGCTGACCGCAAACCAAACCAAAACCGAAATGCAGCTGGTAAAGATCGAGCAGGCGAAGCAGGGCATTCACAGTGCAAGTGCAAACGCGGAACATCAAGCGGCGGAGTTCAAACGTCTGTCTCGTTTGGTACAAAAGCAGTCGGTGAGTAAAAACCAATTTGAAGCGCAAAGAACGCGTTCTATTGAAGCGGACAGCAACCTTGAAACTGCCAAGCTAGCGCTAGCCGCTGAACAGAAGCAGCTTGACGCGCTCGTGACAGAAAAGATGCAGCTAACCGCGCAACGCAAACAAGCCGAAGCGAACTTGAGACTGGTGAATATCGCCCTTGAGCGAACTATCGTTCGAGCACCTTTTGATGGTTATGTGGCAGACAGACAAGTGCAAGTGGGTAAGTTTGTTCAACCGGGCATGGGGTTGATTGTGATGGTGCCGGATTACGTTTGGATTGAGGCAAACTTCAAAGAGACTCAATTGGAAAACGTTGCACAAGGGCAAGACGTGGAAGTGGTGTTAGACATGTTCCCTGATCATCCATTGCATGGTCGTGTAACTTCCATAACCCCAGCAACAGGCGCGCAGTTTAGTTTACTGCCACCGCAAAATGCGACCGGTAATTTTGTGAAAGTAGTACAGCGCGTGCCAGTGCGTATCGAGTTGGATATTCCACAAGAGCTGAAACAGCGCATCTACCCTGGCTTGTCGGCTGAAGTGTCGATTGAGACCGCAACGCAAGGTTAATCGCCATGAAAACACGTTCACCATTGCTGATTTTTGCGCTGTTCGCCATTGCGGCTTTTGGGATCAATTCAGTGATGTTTACTGAGTTGTCCCACGAGATGGCAGCCACATCCGGCTTGTCCGCAGATGAAGTCGAGCTAGTAAAAATCGGCTTTATGATCACCCAAGTGTTGGGGTTTATGTTTACCCCAATCTTGGTGCGTAAGCTTGGTACGTCATTGCCATTACACTCTGCATTGCTGGTGGGTTTGGGAGCAAACCTTGCGCTCTATTGGACTGGTCAGCATGCGCTGCTATTCACGCTAACTTGGTTAGTAAGCGGCTTTTTCATGAGCATGTTATTGGTGGTGGTGAATCTTTATCTACTCAATACCTTTGAGCAGCGTTGGTTGCCTGCGATTATTGCGCTGACACTGATCTTCTCAACACTGTTACCAATGGGCGCTTATCCGTGGTTGGTGGCTGAGATTGTCGAAGTGTTTGGCTGGTCGTTTTTGAACGTTGTCTCGGCTTGGTTGTACTTTTCAGCTCTAGTGATGATCGGCCTGTACAAGCCTCAGGCGATTGAGATTGAAGCCAAGCCAAAATCTTCAGCTTCAGTTTACCTCGTACTCGCGTTAACGATGAGTTTGGTGGTGTTCCTACTAATGCGCGGCAGCTACTACAACTGGTTGGATTCAGACTGGTTTGTACAGGCTTCTTCTGTCGCTGCGGCACTGGTTTTGTTGGCGGTGTATCAGTTGGTGAAAACGCGCCATTTGGATACTGCCTCGATGCAATTGCACGGCAAGTTGAAGACCAACGTGTTTATGTACAACGCCTTTCTTGCGGGCTTTGCCGTGATGGCAAGTACAGTGCTGTTTGCCAACTTCCTAAAAATGGCGATGCACTATAACAGCCTCAATGCGGGCTATGCACAGTTGCCATCGTTTTACGCCATGTTGGTCGGCATGCTGGTGAGTGTGTTGGTGTATTATTTCCGCCGTCCGCTAGCGGATGCAGTGGTGCCTTTTGGCGTGCTGATGATTCTGCTGTCGGTACACGAGTTCAGCCAATTACCAAGCTTTGTTGGTACTGAGTCACTACCCATTCCAATGCTGCTGCGCGGTTTTGGTGTTGGCTTGTTGAATGTGTCGGTGACGATTGCGGTGTTGATGTACTTCCAAGTAGGACAGCGCTTAGAGGGCATTGCTAACTTCTATCTGTTCCGAACCATGGGCGGGGTGATTGGCGGGGCGTTTTTTTCTCGTGTGATTCAAAGCCACAGCGCACAAGCATCGGGTGAAATCGGTCGCACACTGGACGGTTCAAACCATGTGTTTTCGGCTTACGAACAGGCATTGAGCAGTGCGATTTTGACTCATGGTCGCTTACCTAATCCGGCGCTCGGCATGAGCCAGATTAGTGCTGTTGTGAAGGAGCAAGCAACGACATTGGCGCTGAGTAATTCGTTGGTGATGTTTATTGTCTCTATTTTTGCCCTTGCGCCAATCTTGTTGATTGGTAAGAAACTAGCTGCAAAACAAGAAGCGCACTGAGGCTAAGTAAAATAGCCCTGACAGCTAGGTAACCAGACAGCTAGGTAACTAGGCAGCGCAGTAAAAGTAACAAAGGGAGCCAATGTGCTCCCTTTGTGTTTTTAGGTTTGAGATTCTTATCGCTGGTACAACGTGAGGAATGCCGCCACGGCTTTTTGTGTATGCGAATCCAATTCTGCGTCGCTTAAGAAATCAAAGCCCATCAGTGCCATATTCTGGTAATCCATTTTGATCAGCGCGAGTAGCTGACCACAGGCTAGATCGGCATCGTCGATGTGAAGCTGCTGGCTAATGGTGTCGGTTTTTAAAAACTCAATTAAGTATTGGTGAATACGTTGCGGTCCGGTTTGCCAAAACTGATTTGGAACCGAGTCATGTTTGTTGAAGTCGGCAGACACGATGCGATAAAGCGATAAGATTGGGTTAGAGCAAATGCCACGTAGATACTTTTGGGCGAAGTCTTCTAAGGTATCTCTTAGTGGTTCATTCTGTTTATCGGCAAGTTGGAAAACGGATTCTAGGCTGATCTTGGTGTTATGCGCGAGCACTTCAACAAACAACCCTTCTTTATTGGAAAAGTAACGATACAGGGTCTGTTTTGAACCACCACAAATTGAAACGATTTGATCGAGTGACGTGTCCTTGTAACCCTGTTCAATAAACAGTTCGGTCGCTACTTCGATGATTCGAGTTCTTTTCTTTTCAGTAGATGCGCGCATAACTAAATCAGCCTAAATAAAACTGTTCAGTACAGTACCATTATTGCCGCTGAGACACACCGCTTTTCCGCGTTTAACGCTTCTTCTGTGACCAAAATTAAAAAAGGCGACACGAGGTCGCCTTTGAAATCAAACTGGTTACGTTAACGTCGGTAGTACAACGAAATACGGTTGCCGTTAATCTCTTGCACGATAAATGGAATCTCGTAAATGTCGCTCAGCACTTCGGCATCAATCACTTCTTCAACCAAGCCCGCTTTAATGACTTCACCAAGTTTCATCGCTACGATGTGGTCGGAATAACAAGAGGCAAAGTTGATGTCGTGAATTACGATTACTACGGCTTTGTTCTTCATTTCTGCTAGCTTGCGAAGCGTACTCATGATGTCGACGGAGTGTTTGATGTCGAGGTTATTCAGTGGCTCATCCAAGAAGATGTAGTCGGTATCTTGCGCCACCACCATAGCAATAAATGCCATTTGACGTTGCCCGCCCGACAGTTGGTCGATAAAGCGATCTTTCAAATGGTCGATTTCTAGATGTTGCATTGATTCACCAATGATGCGGTGATCTTCTTCTGTCAGACGACCTTGCGAGTATGGGAAGCGACCAAACGCCACCAAGTCACGTACCGTAAAGCGCATGTTGATGTTGTTTGACTGGCGCAGCACTGATAGGCGCTTTGCCAAGTCTTCGGTGTTCCATTGATCAAGCGGTTTATCACCAATCACGACGCTACCAGCATCGCTTTCTGTTAGTCGGCTCGCCATCGACAGTAGGGTACTTTTACCCGCGCCATTCGGACCAATAATGCTAGTTACTTTACCCAGTGGAAAAAGGGCATCGGCGTTTTTTACCACGTATTTTTCGTTGTATTTTTTGCTAAGACCTTGAATACGGATCATGTGATAAACCCTTAATCGAATTTGTTTTTCATAAGCAGAAGCAAGAAGTAGCCGCCGCCGATAAAGTTGATAATAACGCTGATGGTGGTGTCGAAATCGAACAGGTTCTCTACCACCCATTGACCGCCTGACAGCAGTACAACTGACAGTACTGAGCTTGCGACAATCAATAAGCGATGCTGGTAGCCTGTGAAGATTTGGCGAGCCAGAGCCACAACAATCAAGCCAAAGAACAAGATTGGACCAATCAACGCGGTCGAGATAGACACCATCAAAGTAATGATGAACATGACTTGCATGGTCAGTTTGTGGGTATCCACACCTAGGCTTTTCGCATTATCGACACCAAGCCACATTACGTCTAATTTGTGGGCAATACGCATTAGGTACGCGCCACACAGCAGCATCGGAACCACACACCAGTACACCAATTCACTGTTGATGTTGTTAAAGCTCGCGAACATAGAACTTTGGATGAAGGTGAACTCATCTGGGTCGGTGATCATGGTGAAGAAGCCGGTGACGCTATTGAACAAGCTGCTCAGTACGATACCAATCAACAACAAGGTGAAGATATTGCGCTGACGACCACGGAAGTAGAAGCTGAACAAGGTCATTGCACAAACAATCATGATGCCAGTCGACAACACGAAGTTGAGTTTGCTGTTGATGACTAAAGTACTCAAGCCGCCAAACATTACTACAAGCAGCACTTGAATCATCACGTACATGGAATCAAAACCCAGAATCGAAGGGGTGAGGATTCGGTTGTTGGTGATGGTCTGGAAAATCAGTGACGACGATGCAATCGCCATCGCTGCCAAGACAATCGCCAGTACTTTCGGGATGCGACGTGACAAGAAGAACTGGTAGTTATCTGGCGTTAAGCCCTTGCCGATGAACACAGCACAAATCAAAACCGCCGCGATTGCCAGCAGCGTTACTTTCATAGAATCACGCATTTGATTTGTCTCTCAGAACTAGGTAAATGAAGATTGAGCCACCCAAGATGCTGATGATCATCGAAATTGGAATCTCGTAAGGGAAGATAATGAGGCGACCGAGGATGTCGCAAGTAAGCACCAAAATCACGCCTGCGTATGCGGTCCAAGGTAAGTTGCGACGCATGTTGTCACCAATGAACAGCGACACAAGGTTTGGCACGATAAGCCCAAGAAACGGGATCATACCAACGATCATCACCACCGATGACGACAGCACAGCCACAAGAATGACACCGACTAAAACAATGCGTTGGTAGTTCAAACCGATGTTCTTAGCAAAGCTCTCACCTACGCTTGCCGCGCTAAAGCGGTTGGCGTAAGCGTAAGCCAGAACCGAGACCGGAAGAGCGAGATATAAGAATTCGTAGTTACCACGCAATACCGATGCGAAGTTAGCCACCGTCCAAGAACCAAGGGTCTGTACTAGGTCGTATTTGTAGGCAATAAAGGTGGTCATGGATGACACCACGTTGCCGTACATGATGCCTATCAGCGGGACGAGCACGGTGTTCTTAAACTTCAAACGTTGCAAGAAGCGCACGAAGATCACCGTACCAATCACAGAGAAGGCGAAGATGGTGATCAGGTGCACCCAACTGCTCATGTCTGCAAACAGAATCAGCGCGACGATGTAGCCGAACATCGCCCAATCGACGGTACCCGTAGTAGATGGGGCAGCAAAACGGTTTTGTACGATCTGCTGCATGATCAAACCAGCGATACTCAAGCCTGAGCCAGCTAAGACGATGGCCAACAAGCGGGGTAATCGGCTAACCAGCAAGATGTTCAAACTGTGGCTGTCACCGGCCAAAATCTGCGAGAGAGAAACGTTCGCCACTCCAACCAGCAAAGAGGCGCAGGCGAGTACGACGAGCAACAAAAAAGCCAAGATATGATGTAATTTCATGGTGTATTTATAGGGTGATAAAAACAACAATGACCTTTCGCACCGTGAAGCGGGAAAGGTCATCTTTTAGAGTGAGCAAGAACCTAATCTATTAGGGTCTGTTGACCTTTCGTGATGATTTTTGCAGCAATTTGTAGGTGTTTTATACAAGGCAGAGGCTTTGATATGTAGCTGTTCTACCTGATAAGCCGATAACGCAGTAGAAAGCACCTACAAACGCTGCCCAAAGGGTTCGGTTAAAAGCGTTTTACTCTTTGTTGAGTCAATTTTACTTAGAACTACTAGGCTTCAATCGACTCGCCGCGATTAAAACGCTTTTATCTCGAACAAAATTTAACCACGAAAGATAAACAGACCCTAGTTAGCAATGACTTGGTTCAGCTCTTTAATCATGGTTTGCGTCGATTGGTAGCCACCTGCGGTTAAGTACCAAGCCGCTGGGTCCATAAACAGCACGCGGTTGTTTTTCGCCGCTGGTGTGGACTTCACGAGATCGTTGTCGAACAACTGTTTTGCTTTACCACTGCTCTGACCGATCGCTTGTTCGCGGTCAAGGATAAGCAGTACTTCAGGTTGGGCATCAGCGATGTATTCGAATGAAATCAAGTTACCGTGAGTACGTGGTACAGATTTAACGTTCTCAGAAGTCGAAGTCGCAAAGCCTGCTTCTTCATACACGAATGAGAAACGGCTGTTGGTGCCAAACATCTCCAAGCTGTTACCGCTGTTTGAGACCGTTAGTGTGCGTCGTGGTTGTTCTTCTACTTTTGCGTGAAGATGGTCGATTTGCTCTTGAACATCTTCGATTAACTGCTCTGCTTGTTCTTCTTTGTCGAAGATGTCACCTAGCGTGCGCCAGTGTTCTTGGGTTGTTTTCCAGTAGTCGGTGGTGTCGATACGGAACATGTAAGTTGGTGCTATGTCGCTCAGATCTTTGTAGATATCTGCCATGCGACCTTCAGCGATGATCAGGTCTGGCTTGAGCGTAAACAGCGTCTCGAAGTTCACTTCTTTCACGCTACCCGTATTCACAAACGAGTCGATTTGGAATTTTTCTAGTGATTTTGGCAGCAGTGTTTTTGGCATGCCGACAGGTGTTACGCCCAAAGCATCGATGTAGTCTAAACTGCCGTAGCCTAGAACAACGACGCGTTGTGGAACGCCATCAATGTCTACAGTGCCCAAGCTGTGTTGGTAGGTTTTAGCCATTGCCCCCATAGGAGCCAATGCAAGCAGCAAAGCTCCCGTTGCTACGCGAAGAGAAGTTTTACCCAACATAATGATTTCCAAAAGGTGCGGTGCAATCTCGCATTAGTGCTTTAAAAACAAATAGTGCTTTAAAAAATCGAGCGCGAGATTAGTCGTAAAGCGGTATAACTTATTTGATTAAAATCAAATAAGAATGATTATTGATTGCAGACACATTAGCAGATAGTCTATATGCAGCAACAGAATTAGCGGAATAGTGAGTATTCAAAAAATGAATTTAGCTCAAGTCGACTTGAACTTATTGTTTATTCTCAAACACCTACTTGAAGAGAAGCATGTTTCTAACACCGCGGTATCGCTCAATATGAGCCAACCGTCGGTGAGCCGCTCTTTACAAAAACTCAGAAACTTGTTCAACGATGAGCTGTTAGTACGTACTGCACACGGCTACGAATTGACCCCAAAAGCCGAAGTGATCAAGCAAGATTTGAACACCGTTCTAACCGGGCTAGAAAAGCTGATGTACGGTCAGTCATTTGTGCCAGAAAAGAGCAACGGGACGATCCGTTTTTACGGCTTGGTTCCGCAGGTGATTTTCTTACTACCACCGATCGTTTCACGCATCCGAGAAGAAGCGCCGAACATGATTGTCGATATCGATTCCATCCCGAAACGCCACTTCGATGGCTTGATCGCAGGGGATGTGCATTTTGTGCTCTCAACTGCCGAGCCACCTAGCTCTGAGCAGAATTTGTACCGCATGAAAATTGCCAATCGCGACTACCGATTCTTGATGAGCGAAACCCATACACTTGCCCATGTTGAAGAACTGACGGTAGAGATGTTACTTGATTGCAACTTCGGTCAAATCTCACTTCAAGGGGGCAAAACACTGTCGATTTATCACCGTTTTGTCGAGCTTGGCGTGGTGGATAAAAAACGCCAATTATCGATTCCTGTTCAGCTTTCAAACTTCAATGCTGCGCCAGCGATTGCTGAGCAAACGGATGTGATTTTCCACTTGCCAACGCCGTTTGCGGAAGACGCTTGTCAGGGAAGAAAGCTGATCACGAAAACCGTACCGAAAGCGATTCGAATGAGTGAAGAGTCGGTCTATTTGTACTGGCATAAGCGCTATCATAACGACCCGATGTGTAATTGGGTTAAGTCATTATTTAAAGAAATATATGGCTCAACTGAGAGTGAATGGTAAAGAATATTATTATTCATAATTGACATAGTCGTAATAGCTTCGGCAAATGCTCGGTTGCTTGTCTTCGCCAAACAAAGGCTATTTAATGCGAACCATTATCATTATAAGTTCCATTAAAAGTTTATAGGTTTTTACCATGTCGAAGACGACTCCGTTTGCGCCAAAACCATTAGCAGTGGTGATCGGTGCGCTATGTACCTCTTTTCCCGTCTTTGCTGATACAACGCCAATCGAAACCGATGAGCAGCTTGTTGTAACAGCAACTCGTACCCAGATGGAGCTGAAAGACGCTCCAGCTTCTATGTCGGTGATCACCGCTGAAGACATCGAAAACGATCCAGGTGTCACGCTGGCAGACATCGTGTCTAACGCAACCAGCGTTGAATCGGATTTTGACAGCACACGTGCAGGCCGTCAGCAAATCTCGATTCGTGGTATGGACTCTAAGTACACACTGATCATGGTAAATGGCCGTCGTATGAGCTCGGCAAGTGCGATTGTACGTGGTAACGACTTCGATCTTTCTGCCATTCCAATGGATTCGATTGAGCGAGTAGAGATCATCCGTGGTCCTATGTCGGCGCTTTACGGCTCTGATGGTATGGGCGGTACGATCAACATTATCACTAAGTCACCAAGCAACGATTGGAGCTCGCAACTTAGCTTAGACAACACAACGCCAAACGATGGCAATGGTGGTCAAGAGTACACAGTGGGTCTAACAACGTCTGGTGCATTGATTGACGACAAGCTATTCGCACGCTTCTCTGCATCTCAAACGAGCCGTAACGCATGGCAACCATATTCTGGTGAGAAAGGTGGCATCGATCGCGAAGAGGTGACGGCATTAGAAGGTCGTGACAGCTTAGCGTTGTTTGGTACGCTTTCTTGGCACCTTGCGGATAACCAATTTATCGATCTTGACCTTGGTTACAGTGACGACGAGCGCGATACCGCAGCAGAAAGTGGCACAACGATTCTATTCTCTGAATCTCGCGTTAAACGTAACAGCCAAGCCTTATCTCATACCGGTTTTTGGTCTTGGGGTGATACGCAAGTTCGTTACTCACGTGAAAATGTGGAGAACATTGAAGCGGCGAACAATGGTGCTGATTCGATTGAAGAGCTGACACAAATCTTTGAAGCATCAGCCTCGACGGACCTCGGCGATAGCCACACGGTAACCTTTGGTGTGGATTACCAAACTAGCCAGCTTACTAACCCAGAGCATATTAAGGGCAACAAAGCAGAGGCATACCAAGGTGCCGTATTCGTTCAAGACCAATGGGAAATGACCGATACGCTGATGGCAACGATTGGCGGCCGTCTCGATAAGCACGAGCACTACGGCGAAGAGTTCAGTCCGCGTGTGTACCTAGTACACCAAACAACGGATGACTTGGTACTGAAAGGTGGTGTAGGTAAAGCGTTTAAAGCACCAACCATGACGCAAAACCATCCGGATTTCTCGATGAACAGCTGTAAGGGCAACTGTAACATCGTAGGTAACGAAGATCTGGAAGCAGAAACCAGCGTGAACTACGAGTTCTCGGCATTGTATAGCGGTCGTAACTGGAACCTAGAAGGTGCCGTATTCCGTAACGAAATCGAAAACTTAATCGAACAAACGGATATTTCTTGTGAAGTAGGTACGTGGTCGAGTGCAGTAATGAGCTGTATTGATGACATTGGCGACCCAATTGATCGTGAACTGTCTAACCCGTACAAGTCTTACCAAAACGTATCGAAAGCCGTTATTCAAGGTGTGGAGCTAACCGGTAGCATTCAGTTCAATGAGCAATGGGCAATGTCAGGTAACTACACTTACTTAGACACAGAAGATAAGTCGACAGGTGAAGAGTTGAATGAGCGTTACAAACATTCTGCGTTTGCTCGTCTAAACTGGTACCCGATTCAAGACTTGAACCTGTTTGCCAGCGCGCGCTACCGTGGTGAGCGTAAGATTGATTCTCAGCTAACCCAAGACGCTTACACCACAATGGATTTGGGCACGGTTTACCATGTGAACGATGCGCTGCGCATTCGTGCGGGGATCACCAACCTAACCGATGAAAGTGTCTCTAGAGAGCTAGAAAACATTGGTTATGTCGAAGCGCCACGTACTTACTACGTCGGTATGACGGCAGATTTCTAAGCTCTTAGTTGAGTCCTTAAGAATTAGTTTGAAAGTAAATACGCCCACTCGGCTTGAGTGGGCGTTTTCATTAAGTTCTTTGAGCCACTTTCTGAATCACAAACGCTTGGCACTGATTAAACTCTGCGAAAGCTTGTAACTCTTCTTCTAATGCGACGAAAAACGCTTCTCTACCTTTGAGCGAAGGCTCGGTGACTAGGTTGACAACATTCAGCGTCGAACTCGCTTTATCCACTTTGCAGTCGGCGCGCGCGACCAGTGTCCCATCCCACAATATTGGCAAACAAAAGTAACCGAACTGGCGTTTTGGCTCAGGAACATAGCACTCTAGCAAGTAATCAAAGTTGAAAATTGCACTGGCGCGTTTTCGTTGGATAAGCAGGTTGTCAAATGGTGAGAGGATTTTAGCGCGTTTGCGATTGAGCCGTTTGTCGAGCAAGTTCAGTGCATCGCTACAGGCATAATAAGCTGAATTGTTGATGCTAATGACTTCTATTTCACCCAAATCGACCAATTCGGACAGAGCTTGTTGAACCTGCTTCTTAACCCCTTTCAGTAGGTAAACCATTTCAGGTAAAGTACCGAACCCATGAGATTTAAGATAGTTGAGGACTAAGAATCGCGCGTGTTCTTGCTCGGTTGGCATTGATGTATCAACGTCTTGAGGCAGAACATGTGAGGTCAGGTCGTACACTTTCTGGAAACCGCGACGTTCGCTTATCATCAAATCGCCCTGCATGTATAAGTTCTCTAGGGCGCGTTTGGTTGGCTTGGTGTTCCAGCCATCGGTCTTATAGTTGGCGGATTCGAAGTCCTTTGCCATAAGCGGACCTTCTTGCGAGATTCTCTCCAAGATAGACGCCATCAAGTCGTGGTCTTTTTTGTACCAATGCTTTTGCTGATCAGATTTGATCGCCGCTTTGCGAGGTAAGCTATGACGGTATTGCGACATCGGTAAATACGCCGCCGCATGAGACCAATATTCGAAGACTTTCTTCTCTGCTACCAGTTGGTCTAAGTGCTCAAGTTGGTAGCTTGGGTTTCGGCTCCACAAAGTATGATGATGAGCGCGTTGAACTACAGAAATCGTATCAATCTGCACATAGCCCAGCTGTTCAAAGACGGCTAAGGTTTTAGCTTTAGCGCTGCCTTTGTTGCTTGCTAATGGCAATCCTTGAGAGATTAATGCCAGTTTCTGTGCTTGGGCGAGAGTGAGTGATTTCATGTCGTTATCTGTCTTCCTTGTTACTTTCTCTATTGCCCGGGAGCTATTGCTCTGAAGGTTGCTCAGTGGCAAAGCCACGTAAGATGTTAGTCAGCGTAATAGTCGCGAAGACCACAATCACTAATGATAGGTGCCATGCTTGGCTTAAACCCAACTGTACGAGTGCCATACTCACTACTGATGACACCACCATTTGGCCGCCGCCCGACATCGCTGCAGCTGCCCCCGCTTGCTTCTTATAGGGTTGCATTACCATGGCTTGAGCACAAGGTAGAGCGATAGCATTGCCTAAAATCATTAGCAGCTGACCAAGCATTAAATACAACGGCTCAACAGGGCAGAAGAACAGCCACATTGCCGAGCTTAAGTGCAGGATTGGTGTTGCTAAGAGCATCTTCTTCGTTCCGATGATTGGGCGCACACGGTTACAGATACTGGTGCCGCAAATCATGCCGAATGCTGGAATCAGCGCCCACATCGCGTATTGATCAGATGTCATGCCAATTTGGTTTTGCATGATAAAAGGCATTACCGAAACGGTGGTGATCATCAAGCTGAAGTTAAGCCAACCAATACTGGCAAAGCTCATAAAGTAACGAGATGTCAGCAGATCACGATATTGCAGCAGCATTTTCTTTGGTGAGGGCAGTGCCGAGGTTTGTGTAACGGTTTCTTTAAAGCGCACGACAATCACAATCCAAGCCAGCGACACATAACCCAGTAATGAAATGAACACCATGGTCCAGCCGAAGTGGGCGTTAATAAAACCACCAATAACGGGTGCAACCAACGGTGTGATCGAAGCAGCCATCGCAATGTAGGACAGTGCGATTGGCAGGTCAGGACCATTGAAGCGGTCACGAGTTGACGCACGGGCTAGCACCGCACAGCAGCCAGTCCCCAACCCTTGCAGAAAACGGCCTGCAATCATGCCTGTGAATGTGTGGCTGAGGAAGATGATCATCAGCAGACCGAGCATGGCAATTAACAGCCCAGCCAACAACACCTTTTTACGGCCCAACGCATCGGATACTGGGCCATAGATAAACTGTGAAGGACCGAAGCCAAGTAAATAAACACTGACTAGGAGCTGAGCTTGGTCGAGGGAAATATCGAAATCTTTCGCGATCCAAGGTAGAGATGGAAATACCAAGCCCATGCTGAGCTGACCAACACTGATGATCAAACACGCTAGCAAGATGGTTTTAAATTCGAACGGTCGACTCATGATTTTTCACCATCACCACGGCGACGCAAGCTCCCTTCTTCATCAAAATCATTCAGTTTTGCTTTCACTCGCTTTACCGTGGATAAGCTCACGTCACACTGTTCTGCCACATTTTGTAGTGTGTTACCTTCCAGAAGAAGAGTAGCGATATGTTGATGTTTCGCTCTGTCTGCTGGACGACCACGGAACTTTTGTTTCCACATTTCAGGGTTGTCTTTAAGTGCCTTACGGCCTTGTGCTGCGGCAAATAAACGGTGTTGAGTTTGCACTTGCCCATAACCAGAAAGCAGAGAGAGTAATGTTTGGGTTTGAACTGAATTTGGTTCAAATGTCAGTGGTTCACAAACGGTTTTTAGGATGACACCTTTATCAAGCAGTGTCTGAATTGTGCTCAATGCTTGGCTGAAGTCCCGGCCAAAGGCGGTTAGCCACCAAAGTACCACCGTGTCACCGGATTGAGTGGTGTTTAAGAGTTGTTGAAAGGCTTGTCGCTCGGCTGGTGGTGTGCAGCCGCGAACTTTATCTTCAAGAAGTGTCGCTTCTGGGGCAACGGTTTTAAGAGCTTCAAGTTGCTCGGGATAAGCTTGGTTTTTGGGTGAGCGGCGCGTATAGATAAAGGTATTCATGGTCGTAAAGTGCCTCTTATGAATGGTTCATATACTGTGATGGCTCATAAATATACATTGGTTCATTAATCCTTACAACACCAAATGAACCAAATTGAAAGTGGTAGAATCGTATCTCTATGATCAATAAATAAAAACTAGCCGAAAAAACAGGCTAGTTTTTGTTTTCGAGATTAGACGGCTACGGTTTATTGCAATAAGAAATAAGGAGTATTGACGTAAGCGTGTCCTGCTGAAATCGCATAAGGTAATACGACTTTACCAACGGAGACCGCCGTGTTGACCAGTGGTTGAACGTTAATATTGGCATTCATCAAAGTAGGACGAACGTTGGGTGCCAAGCGATAGTGACCGGGCGTTGAAACGCACCCAGAAAGTGTCGATGTAAGCAGTAGTGCGATGATGATTGATTTGATGGCTTTCATAGTGCTGACTCTCAAAAATGGTATCTTGGCTCTGGTTTTGATTGTTGGGATGAGCCTTGGTTGAGAGCAAGATTGCCTGAGTCGAACAAACGGCACCATCAATGCTCAAAAAGTCATAGCGCACAAGACTAAAAGTAACACTAGGCGTTACTAAGCATTAGGTTTTGCGAGGGGAGTCCCTATAAAAGCCCCCTAAATGAGATTTTTCGGGCTTTGGAAGGGAGCGGAAAACAGTAAAAAAAGCCAGAATGAAACCGCCCATTCTGGCTACGAGCCAAACGAAGGTGCTCAAAACACAATCTGGAGGCAGATTGCTTACATGGAACGTACGGTCAGTGGTCGGCGGCGACCAATCTTAGTTAGGGCGAGTTGCCATAAACTCAAATCTCGTGAGCGAAAGGCGCCAGCACAGCTGAGCAAGTAGTATTTCCACATGCGGTAGAAATCTTCACTGTAATCGCCTTTGATATGATTCCAAGATTGTTGGAAGTTGGAGAACCAGCACATCAGGGTTTTGTCGTAGTCTTCACCGAAATTGTGCACATCTTCGATGTTGAATCGGTCTTCCATCGCCTCTGCGAGGTTCTTCATCGATGGAATAACGCCATTTGGGAAGATGTATTTCGAGATCCACGGGTCCGATGCGGTAGTGCTGTGGTGTGAACCAATGGTGTGCAGCAAGAACACGCCATCGTCTTTCATGAAGCGCTCTGCACACTCGAAGTATTCTGCGTAGTTCTTCGGTCCCACGTGTTCAATCATACCGATAGACACGATACGATCGTATTGCACGGTGGGCTTGAACTCGCGGTAGTCCTTCAAAATGAAGTTCGCGACTACGCCGTTTTCTATTGCCAGTTTGCTGCCGAGCTTTTTCTGCTCTTTGGATAGAGTCAGACCATCGCAAATCACGCCATACTTCTTCGCTGCGTAAATCATAAAACTGCCCCAACCACAGCCAATATCGAGGATACGCATTCCCGGTTGCAGATCGAGCTTACGACAAATCAAATCCATTTTATGTTCTTGCGCTTCGTCTAACGTTGCAGCTCGGTTCCAATATCCGCAGGTGTAGGTCATGCGTGAATCGAGCATCTTTTGGTAAAGCTTATTGCCGATGTCGTAATGGTGCGGTACATCGAATTTACAACGCTCAATGCTTTGTGGGTTAACCCAGCTTTTCAATTTTAGTTTCGCAGCGGAAGAGGCGAACTTGAGCTTTTCAGCCAGTCCTAATTTGCCTTCAATATCGTTTAAAAGTACGCGTTCAAAGAACTGATCCAAGCGGCTGCAATCCCACATCTTGGACATGTACGCTTCCCCTAAACCCAAGGAGCCTGACTGCATCACAAGCTCATACACTTTTGGGTTAAACACTTGGATATCCCACGGTTTAGAACCATTGATGGTGATACCTGCTGGGGCTAACGCCTCTTTAAATATTTCTTCTAGTTTGTTCATACTATGCCTATTTCACGTGCATGTTCGCTACGTATTCATCTTCTGCCCAATACATACGTTCGGCGACTTTGGCTTCCGGATTTAGGCTAACGCCATCTAAGACGCGCTCTCTAAAACGCAAGTAGCCGCCTTTATCAATCAGATGTCCCATGTGGAGGTAAATCGGCTTACCGCCCAACATCTCTTTTTCAAATTCGAACAGATTGTCGATGACAGGGTGTAGGACGTCTTCCGTTACCCAATTGAGGAACATCTTGCCAACGCGAGGGGTCTTCTTCGAAGTTCGACCGCCCAGTTTGACCATATAGAATTGTTTTGGATCTCGACGCCAAGCCAGTGTTGGACAAGCAAGCACACATTCGCCGCAGCCAATGCATTTGCTTTCTTCCTTCACCGCTTTACCGTCTTTGAGTGACAAGCAATCTACTGCGTGGTGCGTACAAGCTTTGACGCAGGCGCCGCAACCAATACAGCGATGACTTTCGAAATTAATCTTGGCGATACCTAAGATGCCAAAATCCGCCATATTGGCTTTGGCACAGTCGTTCGGACAGCCTGCCATGACCATTTTTAAATGGTATTTGCTAGGGTAAACGTGACGCTCCATTCGCTGCGCCAAACCAGTGGTATCGGTATTGGCTTTCTGACAGATTCGACTGCCCTGACACGCGACAATATTGCGCCCACCAATCGACTGATAACCTGCTTGTGTGTCTTCGACATCAA
The DNA here is from genome assembly GCF_002214395.1 of Vibrio rotiferianus. NCBI lineage: Bacteria > Pseudomonadati > Pseudomonadota > Gammaproteobacteria > Vibrionales > Vibrionaceae > Vibrio > Vibrio rotiferianus. The sequence goes on along the minus strand of NZ_CP018311.1, from coordinate 747,057 downwards.
TGCCGCATGTATCAACGGTGATGTCTTTGATGAAGGGCTCAAGCGCTTTATTGACCTCTGGAATGTCTTCATAACGAATGCCGGGCATCGCCAGTTTTTGTCGTGTGGTGAGGTGAATGACACCATTGCCCCATTTTTCGGCGATCTCTTGCGCAGCACCGAGTAAGTAAGCGGGCATGATGCCGCCCGGAATGCGCACGCTGATCATGCACTCGCCACGGACTTTCGATAGGCGGTAATCGCCATTGGCGCGCATTTTGATGATATCTACGTCCACCGTCATAGTGATTCCCTCCTAATCGATCATGGTTCTGGCGTGGTCATAACGGAAAACCGGACCATCCAAGCACACGTATTTGTCGCCAATTCGGCAGTGACCGCATTTACCCACTGAGCAAGCCATTCTGCGTTCGTAGTCGACCCAAATCTGTTCTTCTTGAATGCCTCTGGATAAGAAGTCCTGCACGACAAACTTAATCATGATCGGTGGTCCCACTACGATGGCGCGGATGTTTTCTTTGTCTGAGAGGTCGAGCTTGCTGATGTGCTCGGTGACTAGGCCGCTCTCATAGAAATGCTCATCGCCACCATCATCCAAGGTGGTGATGACGTGATTGGAGTAAGACCAATTCAGCAAGTCGTTTTTGTACAACACGGCATCTTGGTTTTTGAATCCGAGGATCAAAGACATCTTTTTCACATCACTTGGGTTGGTGTGAAAGTAGTTAATCAGCCCTTTAACCGGAGCAACGCCAGTGCCGCCCGCAACCACAATGAGGTGTTTATCTTGGTATGCTTCCATCGGGTAGCCGTTGCCCATTGCGCCGCGCATCATCACGCGATCACTGGCGTTTAATTGGAACAGCTCGCTGGTTACCTTGCCGACATTACGTATCAGCAAGTCGACGTAACCTAAGCCGTAATCAGAGACGGAAATAGGTGCTTCGCCCACAAGGGATAGACCCACTTCGACAAATTGTCCGTAGTGCACCGGAAAGTCGCACGCAACGCGAAAGTTCCATTCCAGTTCTGTGTGCTTCTCGATATGAATAATCGGGTAGCTTTGCGGCAGCATTTTGTTTTCACAATCGCACATTAGAGCGCCTCCTCTACAATCGATGTCATCTTGTTGATGATGTTGCTAAATGAGATGTAGTGAGGGCATCGGTCGTCGCAGCGCCCGCATCCGACACACATATGGTGTTCGCCTTGGCGAGACTTAAAGTCGTTGACCTTGTGTAAGGCGCGATAACGTAAACGCTCTCCAGTTTTATGACGGAAGCTGTGACCGCCTGCCATATCCGAGAAGCCATCAATCATGCAACTGGCGTGTTGGCGGCGACGTTCACCCACTTTGGCTTCTTGGTTGTAAACCACATCAAACACGTTGAAGCAGGCGCAAGTCGGGCATGAGGAAGTGCAGCGACCGCAACCAATGCAGCGTGAATCGTATTCTGACCACACCGGATGGCTGAGTAACACTTCACGTATTTTCGTTGGGTCATCGCAAACCGAATCTGGTGTGCGGACTTTGACCGGATTGGACTTGACGAAGCTGACGCTGTGCTCAACGTCTTTGCCTTGTGAAAAATACGGTGTCAGTTCTGGATCTTTAATGGTGACAATGGCGCCGTGGTCACTAAATTGCACTGAAGCGGCGAAGTTGTCAGTTTTGTTGGTACCCATAGAGACACAAAAGCAGTTTTCGAAACTTTCGCTGCATTCAATTAGTACAAGTTTGAGTTTCTGACGCAGACGTTTGTAATAGAAATCTTCGTGACCGCCGTTTTCTAAAAACATGTAATCAAGACTTTTGAGCGCATTGATGTCACAAGCTCTGAGAAACAGAAACACAGGACGCGCATCGACGCTTGATTCTCGCAACTCTTCGGCGTTAAACCAAAACAGAGTTTCCGTGATCGGAAAGACGATCTCTTTGGGTGAAAAATGGCTTTTCTCTTTCCACTCCAGTTGGTCGTAACGTTCCAATTCTTGGTAATCCAAATTTGGGGTATGGGCAAAACGACCCGCGTATTCTTCATAGACGGGCGCCATCACCTTATAGCTCTGACGTAACGCCTCGATCGCCGACCCCATTTGCTGAGTAGTTAAAAACTTAGGCATTGTTCTATCTCGTTATTTTCAAAAACTAATGAATCGTGCGTTCTAGACAGGGCTCGGCGGTGGATTCAAACCACTCCAATGACTGTGAGAGGGAAACCACGTCTCCAACCACTATGATTGCTGGCAGTAGTGGTTTTTGCGTTTTGCAGGTTTCATACAGTCCGGCTAAAGTAGTAACGATCTTGTTTTGATTTTCTCGTGTCCCATTACTGACGATGGCGCAAGGTGCATCTGGTGCGAGACCGTGTGCAATGAGGTTGTCTGCGATCGCTTCTGCTTTGTGTAGCCCCATGTAGAAAATTAGGGTGTGGTCGATGGCGGCAAGTGCGCTCCAATTCGGTTCGCTAGCATCATTACAGTTTCGTCCCGTTACCAAGGTTACACCCCTCGAAACTTGTCTATGAGTGACCGGTATCCCCGCGTAAGCGCAGCATCCAAGTGCCGCAGTTACACCCGGTACAACCTCATAGTTGATGCCTTGCTGTGTTAAATAGGTCGCTTCCTCACCGCCTCGACCAAATACAAACGGGTCGCCCGCTTTTAAGCGACATACCGTCAGACCTGTGATTGCGTAGCCCTTCATCATTTCGTTGATTTCTGCCTGAGTTTGCGAACACTTACCGTAGTGTTTACCCACGCAGATTTTTAAGGTTTTTCGTGGAATCACATCCAAGACTTCTTCCGAAACCAAGTAGTCATAGAGCACAACATCAACGCGATTAAGCAGACGAAATGCTTTAATGGTGAGCAGCGACGCATCGCTTGTGCCTGCTCCAACCAAATAAACCTGACCATAAGATGGATTGGATGCCTTCATGAGAAAATACCCCAAATCAATACAACGAATAGGATGGCGGCAATAACCCAATAAAGAACCTGATGAACGTTATCGCTGACCCAACCTAGTTCTTCTAACATCTCGTTAGTTAGGTCTAAATTTATCTGCTCTACGTAATCGTCCAGTTCTTTCATTTTCAATTGGCTTCGTGCAATCCCCTGATGCATTTAAGGTTATTGATGAGAGCTGTTAAGTTAAATCAAAGAAAAATAAACACCTGTTCAGAACTGATTAACGAGAGGGTGTTTAAGGGGGTAATTTGAGGTGATGAAAATACGGATTAAAGGGGAGGAGGAGTGTCAGGTTTTTTACTTAACTAACTGTAATAAAAATAAAAAAGCCAGAGCGATGTTTGCTCTGGCTTTGTCGTTATTCGTAAGAAATGCGCTATGCTGCTTTTAGGTGGCAGACGCGATTCTTGCCCAATCTTTTTGCTTGATAAAGTGCTTTGTCAGCTTGCTCCACCACATGATGGTAGCTAGTTTCTAATGGTGTAAATCCGACGCTTGCCGTAAATCGGACATCACCGCAGCCAAGGGATAAATGGCTCCGTTGCAATGCTGTCAGGAAACCATCAAGCTGGTGCTTAGCATCAAATTCATCATTGGCTTGGAATACAACTGCAAACTCTTCACCGCCATAGCGCGCTAAGCAAATTCCCTTTGGCTTAGGGAAACTGTCCCGCATTACTTCGGCTGTTTTTTGAATCACTAAGTCACCAACGGGATGACCATACTTATCATTGATGTACTTGAAGTTATCAATATCGATCATCGCAATGAAGCGGTTCTCACTGCCAAGTTCTCGAGCAACTTTTGTTGCCAGACACGCTTTGTTTTCTAGCTGTGTCATTGGATCTTGATGACGTAAACGGTCATGTAACTTTAGGTTTGCTAACGCGATTTGTGCATAGTTTTGGATTAAGTTGAGAATACATTTGTAAGTCGGAAAGCGACAGCAGACATAAGTGACAGCCAGTAACTCCTGACCATCAAATAATGGAATGCAATAGTGGTTTCCATGAACTTTGAGTTTCTGAGCCAAAACATCCGAGTACTTTTTACTTCGATAGGATATTGATGACTGAGAAAAGCTTGCCGCTAGTTTGGCATCAGATAGGGTGAGTTTCTTATTGCCGTGGTAATCAAGGGTATAAAAGCCGTGATTAATACTATCGTAAACGCAGAACTGTATGCCTCGATCAAAACAGAAGCGGTGAAGAACGCTTTTAAGTCGGGCCTTGAACTCACCAATATTCTTAGCACTGTTTAGTTTAGCTAGTGATAAATGCAGTTGGTATGTGAGGTAATTAATAATGATAGCAAGTGCTAACAGGGATGCTATCACGGCGGCAGTGAGAGTAAACTGGTAACTACTGCTTAAGATATCGGCTCGATCTGTGCCAGCAACAAACACCCAGTTTAACGAATTGTCAGCATCAAAAACTGAAACCTTGAAGTGATCTTGGTAGTAATACTCGTGCTTGCCAAATAGAAGACCGCTAGCAACTTTCTCATGTATACCGCCGTGAAAGCTAATGGATTTATCGCCAATACGGCTAGGGTTTGGGTGAAATACAAGGCGCCCTGTGTCTCTATCTACCACAAAGACATAGCCCTTGCTTAATGTCTTCAAACCTCTTAACTGTTGGGTAGAGTGCAGGAGATTGAATTCTATCCATAACTGGGCGTTAGAATTTGGCAGAACATGTTTAACTGCAAATACCCATTCCTGTTTTAGATTGGGATATAAAGAAGAAATATAGAAATTGTCACTGATGGTATCGAGTTTGTGCCAATTGATATGAGAGGTATCTGCTAGGGCTACTTGGTTGGATAAGTCGTAAGCTACCTCTCCGTCACTTTTAGTGAATAAGATGTTTGAGTATTGAGGAGAGTAATCGAGGATGCCATCACTTAATGCTAGAAAATCGTCGCTCTGTAAGTTGTTATTGTTAGCCCGCAATGCTCTTTCTAATAGATAGAATTTACTGAAGGTAGCTTCAATTTGTGAGCGGATAAGCCTATCAGCAGTAATCAGGTTTGTCTGAGACTGACGATAAACCATTGTTTCAGAGTCAACAAACTGCGAATGAGCTAAATAGATCATTAAGCCCGCGAGAATGACCAAGTAGGGCCGTAGTATGCGTATTAATAGTTTAGGAAAAGCCATGCCAAATAACGTTGGTTTATAATGTGATTTGGCTGCCAATAGTAGACTTATTTCATGTTCATAACAATGCGTATGGTGTGTTTAATAACAGAAAGAAAACTCTATATCTGAGAATGCGTTAGAAAAGCGCCCAGATCTGAGTCTGGGCGCGTAAGTAGTATCATGATGTTGAGTATTATGGCTGAAAATGAAGAATAGCCATAGAGGTTGGAGACAAGAGTACTTCACCTTCAGCATGTCCAGGATTTAGGTTACGAACGTTAGTATCACAAATCGTTACCCATTCCTGATCTCGGTCATTTGGAAGTTTAAAGCGAGCAGGGACATTGGTTTGGTTGATCAGGTAAACAAGCTCTTCTCCATCTTTGCCAATTCCCAAATGTAAAGCAACTGAACTCAATCGGTTCCAATCGTCATGCTCCATCAAGGTGCCATCAATGCGGCGCCAAAAGATGCGGTTGTTATTGCGATTCTCACCACTGAACGCACGAATGAAAGGCACCATATATTGGTTTCGGTTGGCGACCATTTGTGACATCCACGTCTTGAAGTGTTGTTTACGTTCCGATGACGTCCAATCTAGCCAACTGGTTTCATTATCTTGGCAATAGGCGTTGTTATTACCACCTTGTGTATGTGAGAGTACGTCTGCAGTCAGGATATGCGGAATTCCAAATGCAAAGAGTAAACTTGCCATTAAATTGCGCTTTTGTTTTTCACGCGTAGCAATGATCATTAGGCTGTCAGTTTCGCCTTCGACACCGTAATTCTCTGAGCGGTTGTCACCGTGGCCGTCGCGGTTCTCTTCGCCATTGGCTTCGTTGTGCTTCTGTTTGTAAGACACAAGATCTTGCAAGGTGAAGCCGTCGTGATACGTGATGTAGTTGACTGTGAGTTTATAAGGCCAGTTTGCTGCACTGTAGATGTCACGAGAGCCCATTAAGCGCGTTGCGAATTCCTTCAGGTAGCCCTGATCTCCTCGCCAAAAGCTGCGTGAGATGTCGCGCAGTTTGTCGTTACATTCGTTCCAACCAAATGGAAAATTACCGACTTGGTATCCGTTAGGGCCGATATCCCAAGGCTCTGCAATCAGCTTGGTTTCACGCAATATTGGATCCTGCGCTACGGATTTAAAGAAAGCGGCTTCAGGGTTGTAGTCATCACCTTGGCGACCAAGTGTGGCTGCCAAGTCAAAGCGGAAACCGTCGACTTTAAACTCGCTCACCCAGTAGCGCAGAGTATCCATGACAAGATTTAATGCTGGCTGATATGTTAGATCTACCGTGTTGCCACAGCCTGTATAGTTTGCGAAGTGCTGGCCATGTTTAATATAAAAGCGAGGATCGAGTGCTTTTAGGTTGAAGACAGTGGAGCCTTCGCCTCCTTCAGCGGTGTGGTTGTAAACCACGTCTAAAATTACTTCAATGCCGTGCCTATGCAGTTCTCGTATGGTGGTTTTCAATTCCGTTACGGCATCTTTTTCTGCATAGCGCGGATCCGGCACCATAAACAAGTATGGGTTATAACCCCAGTAGTTCACCTTATCCATCTTTAACAGATGTGGCTCATGCATACAGGCCGCAATCGGCAACAATTGCAGAGTGTTGATATTCTGCTGCTTGTAGAAGGCTAGCATTTCTGGAGACACTAACCCTAAATAACGACCTCGATCTTCGATTTTCACTTCAGGATGTTGCTTCGTTAATCCCTTTACGTGTGTTTCGAATAGCGTCATCTCTTCTCTGGGAATGCGTGGGTGTTCCGTGTCTTGCCAGTCAAACTCATCTTCAATAACCACACACTTAGGCATATCAAAACTTTTGGCTGGAGAGAAGGGAGGTTGATAGTGGAGAGCTTTATCAATGGATTTTGCGTAAGGGTCGGAAATTAACAAAGGTTGGTCTTTATGCGTTACGACGTACCCATATTTTTGCCCGAGCTTGATGCCTGGGATAAAGGTATGGCGAATACCAGCGTATTCATTGGGTAGATCGTGCAAAGTGTATTCGCTCTCACTAGAAAACAAAGCGAGCTTGATGTCTTTGCTGTTTGGCGCGTGAATTGAAAAGTTACAACCTGCAGTATTCAAAGTTGCGCCAAGTGGGTACGGGCGAGAGTGAAATTTTGTCATTAGGGAATCTTTTTTTAATTTTATTGCTACCTTTAAGAAACTATAAGTAAAAAACTTTGTCTTACTAAGGTCAACCACCTCAACGACAAAAATATAAATGTAATTTAATTACTTTCTACTACCCATATTTTGCAAAAATATGAAATGGATATCACTTTGTAGTGACGTAAAACAGAATAAACTTACTAATTCCTCCCTAGATTGGTGATCTGACTCGAAAAAACACCATTCGGTAATTTCTCTCATCCCTTCTCATCCCCCCTAAATTAGTTTGGGGTGGAGGAAGTCATCCTTGTACGCCTTGGGTAACCTTAAGACTGTTGAAACAAACGGGGACTTGTTCCCATCTTACCTCTTTTTCTTTTGGTGGTTTTTACTGCCTATAACACCAAGAGAGAGAGCAGGGAAGACAGAATTATAAATACCCTTAATGGAGTTAAGAATGAAAAAAGTAAGTGCAATTGCTGCTGCTGTAGCTGCAACTTTAGCTGCTGGTTCTGCTTTCGCGGTGGATTTCCATGGTTACATGCGTGCTGGCGTTGGTGTAAGTGCTGACGGTGGCCAACAGGTTACATTTGAAAAGAACAAAGTAGGTCGTCTAGGTAACGAAGGCGATGTTTACGGTGAAGTTCAACTAGGTAAAGAAGTTTACAACAACAACGGTAAAACGTTCTACGTAGACTCTATGTTCGCAATGACTTCTAACGGTTCGAACGACTGGGAAAGCACATCTTCTAACTGTGGTCTAAACGACGCAGGCGATGCTGTAAGCTGTACAGATGACGCACAATTTGCTCTTCGTCAGTTTAACGTTCAAGCGAAAGGTGTTCTGAACTTCGCTCCAGAAGCAACACTTTGGGCTGGTAAACGTTACTACCAACGTCACGACATCCATATCTCTGACTTCTACTACTGGAACATCTCTGGTGCAGGTGCTGGTATCGAGAACATCGAAGCAGGCCCAGGTAAACTATCTCTAGCATGGATTCGTAACGACCGTAGCGATATCGCAGACCCAGGTAACGATGGTAAAGCGGCAAACGTGAACACTCTTGATGCACGTTACGCTGGCCTACAAGTATGGGATAACGCTTCTCTAGAACTAGGTCTAAACTACGCTCTAGTTAACGAGACTGATGCTGCTCCAAACAGCACTAAAGATGCTAAAGACGGTGTAATGTTCACTGCTGAGTTGACTCAAGGTCTAGATTCTGGCTTTAACAAAACTGTATTCCAATACGGTACAGAAGGCTACTCTAAGACAATGGCATTCTACGGCGACGGCAGCTGGTACGGTGCTGAAGCAAAAGATGGCGCATCTGGTTACCGCTTCATTAACTGGGGTGTTATCAGCATGGGCGAAAGCTGGGAAATGGGTCACCAGTTAGTATACGGTGTAGGTGAAGAAATGTGGGGCGGCCAAGACAAGTGGAAGACTGCTTCTGCTGTAGTTCGCCCAATGTACAAGTGGGACGACAACCACAAAACTATCTTCGAAGCGGGTTACGCTATGGATGATAACGATGGTTTCGAAAGCACTTACGGTAAATTCACTGTAGCGCAAGCTTGGTCTGCTGGTTCTAGCTTCTGGGCTCGTCCTGAAATCCGTCTATACGCTTCTTACCTAACAGCTGACGATGACAACAGCTCTAAGAAGTTTGACAACGGTAACGCAGACGATACTTTCCAATTCGGTGTACAAGCTGAAGCTTGGTGGTAATCATCTGACCATTTAAGTCCTAAATTGTCCTAGAATGATACAGCCAGAATTTCTCTGGCTGTATTTATTTTAAAAACAAGAAGAGTTGAGGTTAACGGTAATGAAAAAATGGCTTGCTCCCGTAATACTGGGAATGTTGGCTACAGGCTGTTCTACTATCGAGCAAGTAGAAATGAGTCCAAGCGGTCAACAACAGGTGATTACTCAATCGAGTGATATTCAATGGATTCCCGTTGAAGTACCTTTAGTTACTGAGTTTGCTTTGACTGATAAAAGCCAGATGCTTCTAAATGGAGAAAGTGCTGGCGCAATCGCAGCATTTGCACTTCCTGGTAACCGCGGCAGTCTTGATATTAAACTTGAGACGTTCGTAAGCAAAGAATTGCAGTTTTACGCGCCAAACGTTGCAGTAATAAACTCCCGTGGCGAAACTATCTACCAAGCAGATTTCTCACAGTTTAAGTATGAACCAGCAAAACTACTCGATGATGATAAGTTTGTACTTGATCTTAATGTAATTCCAGACATGACAGGTGATGAGCTGCATGTATTGATCTACACTACCTCATCTGACCTGAAAGGCAGTACTCAGGTTCTGCATCCTGCAAAAGCTTTCGCTATGGCGCGACATACTCAGCCGCCTGACATTGCTGATCCGCAAGCGAAACACAGCCCACTTGGTCAATTCCGCTTTTCAGTATCTGCGAATGACATCGTAAATACTAAGATTGTTGCGAAAAACGACAATATTCCTCAAGGTACGGATTTAACAAGTTACTACCATAAGTCAATCAAAGCGGCAGTAGCAGCAAACGATATTCCGAAAGCTCTCACACTACTTGATGAAGCAAAAGAGCTAGGTATTGAAGGTGCGCAAGAAGTGTTTGTTAAAGCAGTGAATACCAAATAATTGAATAAAAAAGGTCAGCATTATGCTGGCCTTTTTTATAGTATTTTATTCAATGAAAATACACCCCTACATATAGTTAACTTATTCACAAAATTATTTGTTTTACTTTGTTTTTTATATTTTATGGATCAATAATTAAATAATGTTCCTAACCTTAACTTACGTTGATTAGGAAATAATTGAAACCATCAAAGTAAATTGCCTAAGTAACTTACAGAATATCGCTCTTTATATTTAAGTGGGATATTTAATATATATCACAATCTTATTTGTCGGTTATTTACTTTCTATTATTAAAAAGGAATTAACGTGAAAATGAACATGATGAAGTCTTCGCTTGCTGCTGCTTTACTTGTTGCCCTTGTGGGTTGCCAATCAACCTCTGAACCAGAAGCTGCTGCTGAGTCTATTGTAAATATGTCACAAGACGAAGTTGTGGCGTTCATGGCGGCTTGTGATAACCCTGATAGTGCAGTAAAAGGACCGATCTCAAAACCATTATTTGTAGTAGGCACATTTGCTGATTCAGATTGGAAACATGTACCTCAGCGCCAGTACTCTTATAAAGGAAACAACTTTTATCAGGTAGTAACCGAAGAAAAAGTAGGTTCTTACAAAATGCAGTATGCGACAGAGTTGTGGTTCCCTCAGTTTACTGCAAAAGGCAATCGCATGAATGTAGGCGAGTTAACTCCACTAACATTTGGTGGCTACGGAACAGATACTGTTGTTGAAATAAAAGAAGATGGTAAATATGTATGGAGCCTTCAGTTTGAAGGTAAAGGCAAGCCTCTTCATGTGATGGTAAATAAGTGCCAATAATATTCCATTTAGTTATTTAAAAGTTATTCTTTATTTATTAACCCCTGCATGGAATACGTGCAGGGGTTTATTTTATTTTGGGAGAGTTTTATGAATAATATCCGCTATAAGGCATCGTTATATAAAACGTTGTTGGCATTAAGTGTGGTTGGAGCACTATCAGCTTGTAATTCTTCCGGTGGAGATGATAACAATAATACTCCATTGCCTGATACGAGCTATGCCTGTCAAACGAGCATCAAGGAACAAAGTAATCAACTTCGCATGTATCAGATCATGGTTGAAAGCTTTGTTGATGGAGACTCGAGTATTGGCCACGGCACGGGTTATGGGACCAGCCATCACAATGGCGACTTGCAAGGTATTATTGATTCACTCGACTATATACAAGACTTAGGCATAAACGCGATTTGGCTAACACCAATTTTTGAGTCTGAAGCCATTGATGGCCAAGATCATTGGGCGGATCGTTTGGATGCTACAGGATATTTCGCGACAGACTATTTCAAAATTGATCCCCGTTTTGGCGATTTGGAAACCGCGCGAACGTTAGTTAATGAAGCTCACAAGCGTGGCTTGTATGTCTTCTTTGATGGTGTGTTTGGTCACCATAAAAATGGGTTAATCAAACCATCGCCATCGGGTTTACTACCTTCAGGTGCGAGCAACCCAGTCGATTACCCTGCAAGCTTAGATTTTTATAAAGAAGTTGCTACCTATTGGGTGAAAGAGCTGAAAATTGATGGTTGGCGTTTGGATCAAGCGTATCAAGTACCAACAAATGCTTGGACGAAAATTCGTAAAGCAGTGGATGAGGCCTCACAAAATGTCACTTATACCAATGCTGATGGCAAACAAGTGAACCCATTAGGCTATATGGTGGCAGAAGTCTGGAAGGGCGAGTCTGATATTGCGAGTGAGGCGTACGGTTCTGCCGATGACCCCGCATTATGCTCAGCGTTTGACTTCCCAATGCGCTATCGTATCTTGGAAACACTTGCAGTGAACGAGAGTGGTGTTGGTGGGCGAGGTGTTGATTGGCTAGACAATGGCTATCAAACCCACAATCAGTACCCAGCTCATGCTCAGCCAAACTTGATGATTGGTAATCACGATTTAGTTCGCTTTGGTGATTTGTTGCAACGAGGCGGCTTGGCTGATGTGAATGATGCGGAATACTGGCTACGCCATAAAGCAGCTTTTGCTTTCCAAGCCGCTTATACCGGGCCAATCACTCTTTACTACGGTGATGAAATTGGTGACCAAGTTGATGGCTTTGCCGCAAAAGAAGACAACAACACCTGTGCTATTAGAGGTGTGTGTGATGACCATGTTGCTCGCAGCAGCGCAAAGATTGAAGGAATAACGGCAACCTTAGACGCTAATCAAGTTGATTTGAAAAACTACGTGAAGTCATTGATGAATAAGCGTGCTGCTCACCCTGCTTTATACCAAGGCTCTCGTACTAACTTGGTCGCGAGCAATGGCAGTTATGTGGATTTGAAAAAGTCTGGTGATGACCAAGTATTGTTTGCACTCAATACGCTTGAGAGCGCGCGCAATATTGTGCTAACAGAGTCACAAGTCGGCAGCAATCAAGCGCTGATAGATTTAATGACAAACCAACAAATCACACCAAGCAATGGGCAATACCTGATCCCAATGTCTTCTTTACAGGGACGCTTCTTTAAGGTGACGCCAAGCGCTAAATAAAATCAACTTCTCGATCCAAAGCCAAGTGCAGCTGCTGACCCCCATAGGCACTCACTTGGCTTTTTTACTCCGTTATCCTTCTGTTTTATATCGAACAATTGTTGTTATCTTTCGTCATAAACAGTACGCAGTTTGTGAGATGTTCTGCACGAGAATGAGAATATTCACATTCATGCAACGTAAAATTGTGATTTGACGCTTATTTATACGTAACCATTATGTTTATCTTTTCGTGGATTTATATAACTAATGGAAAATTATAATGAAATCCATAGCGAAACCCCTCTTTATTCTACCTTTGCTTTGCTCTCCATTTGCCTACAGTGATGTCATTAACGGTGACTTCGAACAGTGGAGTGGCAATACGCCAACCCAGTGGACGGTGATTGATTCTGGTATTGCAGTATCTCCTACCAGTAATCAAGTTCAGTCTGGTGGTTTAGCCGCACAAGTGGTCGTGAATACGGGGACACAAAGTAACACCGATTTTTTGCAAACCATTAATGTGGAGCAAGGAAAAACTTACCCATTTTCAGTTTCTGTTTATCACACTGAAGGTAATGTTAAAGCGCGTCTGATCGTCGATGGATACCATGGTTACACGAACCCCAACCAAACTAATCAATGGCAGCAGTTAACACACAGTTATACCGCATCATCAAATAAAACCATTAATGTCGGTCTAAGGTTCTATGATGAATCGGGCTTTGATGGCTCAGAAGTGGTGTTCATTGATAACTTTCTACCGAACCAAGATAGTGGTGGTACTCAGCCTCCAGTTGAAAGTTGCAACGACAATGAAATCCTATTGACTTTAACGACTGACAGTTATGGCTCAGAGACTAGCTGGGAACTGAAGGACAACCAATCAAAAGTACTGTTCTTTGGTCAAGGTTTCGATTCCTCTAAAACCTATGAAAAAACCATGTGCCTAGCGGATGGCGATTATCAATTTACCATCAATGATAGCTATGGTGATGGTATTTGCTGTAGTAGCGGTAACGGCTCATACGTCTTGATGTTAGGTCAAGAAACGCTAGCATCAGGTGGTGAGTTTACTCAATCGCAAACCACCAATTTCACCCTTGGTGAGACAACCACGCCACCCGTGGTTGGGGAATATTACAAAGCGGCAGAGGGCAAAACTGGCTTTGCATTGAAAACAGCACTGTTCAATATCATCAATAACCACACGGGGCGAGGTTACTCGGCGATTTGGACCTTGGTGAAAGATGCGGATCTGGATAACTATTATGAAAAAGATGGTTCGATTCTTGATATGTATTCGGAAAAGCCGCTAGGCAATGACACGGTTAGTTTCACTAAAGTCACAGACCAATGTGGTCAATACAGTAAAGAGGGAGATTGCTACAACCGAGAACACTCATTCCCGAAAAGCTGGTTTGGTGGCAAGGTAGAGCCGATGAACTCTGATGGCCACCACCTGTTTGCAACGGATGGCTATGTTAATGCGAAGCGTAGTAATTGGCCATTTGGTGAGGTTGGTAGCAGCACTTACATTTCTAGTAATGGCTCAAAATTAGGTTCGGCGAGCGCGTCTTTGGGCTACTCAGGTACAGTATTTGAGCCGATAGACGAATTTAAAGGAGACTTTGCGCGTGCGTATTTCTACATGGCAACACGCTATGAAAACGTTATTGGTAACTGGGAGGCGAACTCCAGTAGCTCTGATGCGGTTCTCAATGGTAACAGCACGACAGTATTTGAACCGTGGATGCTAAGCATGCTTAAGCGTTGGCATAAGAATGATCCTGTTAGTGCAAAAGAACTGAGTCGTAACCAACAAGTATTTGAGTTTCAAGGAAACCGCAATCCGTTTATCGATCACCCTGAGTTTGTTGAGATGATTTGGGGCAATTAACCCTCAACCATTAAGAACACGAAAGCCGCTTAAGTTAAACAGATTAGCTTGGCGGCTTTTTTAGAGAACAAAAAAGGGGAGGTATTAACCTCCCCAAACTAGCACATGATTGCGCCTACTGTATTAGTTCTTCGTTACAGTTACGATTGGAGCTGCTTTGTCTGCTGCATTGAAGTGGAAGTTGTAGCTTCCATCTTCAGGTAGCGTGATGCTGATGTTGCCGCTCGCACTACCCGCTTCCATTGTTAGAGGTGTGCCAAACTCAATCGCCCCTTGGCCGCCGAAGTTCGTTTCTGCCGCCCAGTCAGAGCTTGCAATCTTCATGTCGAACTTACCTGCAGTTAGAGTGATATCTAGAGAGTAAACATCATTTGCAACGTAGCTAAACTTGGCTGTTTCAACTGCTGCCCAGCTAGCGTCTGTAACATCACCGCGAAGGTAAAGCGCAGTTTCACCAAATGTTGGTGCATCAGCAGACTTGGTTACTGATACAACAGGCTTTTCAACACTTTGATCTTGAACGTGTAGAGCGTTCAGGGTGAAGCTGTATTTACCTGTTTCTGCAACAGACAACTTACAGTTGCCTTCTGTACCTAGGTTCAATGAGCCACTTGCTTGATCTGCAGCGTCACAGCCAATGTTTGGATTTGACCAACCTGCGTCAGCAAACTTAAACTCGTGCTCACCTGCTTCTAGTACACCCGTTACTGAGTACATACCGTTACCGATAAAGGTCATTGCCCAGTCACTGTTATCAGACCAACCGTTCATTGTACCTTTAACGTAAACCGCAGTTTCTCCATAAGGAGGAATGCTTGATACGTCTTTGTTGTCAGTATTTACTGGTAGGCCAGCACCTTGCGCACCAGCTTGTGGTTGAACAAATACAGCTGTGGTTAGTGCTGGTACTGTGAATGTCTCACCAGAGAAGCTCGCGCTTTTCACGATGTCATCTGCCGAGTTTTTCTGAACTTCATGCAGTTCGAAGCCCGCAGCGCCTTTAACAGTGAAGGATTGAGCTGTAGATGTCGAGTTAACTACCGCTACGATTGCATCGTAGTTAGGATCCAAATCTGCACCAGCAGATGTGCCGTCATCAATCGACATAACGATCAGACCTTCAACTTGGTTGTCACCAACATTGCGGAAGTCTACACGGTTCATCACGTCTTGAGCGGTATCTAAGCGGAACAGTTCGCTTGTACTACGGATTTTCAGTAGTTCCAGGAATTGTTGCTTAGTTAGCTCGATATCATCTTTATCAGGCATTGCACTTGCATCGTCGATGATCTTCTTGATCAGTTCCCAGTTCGCGCCGTCTTTGTCTTCACGAGGTAGGCCAACGTTCCAGTTGTTATCGCTTCCGTCGAAGAAAACACGGTTGAACCAATCACCAGAATCGTAAGAGTCACGCTGCATTGATTTAGAACGAAGCAACTCAGAACCCATGTGGATGAATGGAATACCTTGTCCTAACATCACTGTGGATAGCGATACAGACTGCATACGAGCTCGCTCAGCAGAGCTTGTACCTGTCGCGATTTTATAAGCGTTGTTGTCCCATAGGGTTTGGTTATCATGCTTAGAAACGTATGAGATATTCTCAGAAGGCATCTTAGTGTAGCCCGCAGGAGCACCATTGTAGTCTACGTTTTTACCAAGTTTTGTCTCGCCTTTGTAATCTAGAAGTACGTATTCTGCTAGGTTACCAGCCATGCCGAGACGAACGAGATCTTGGTTATGTAGACGACCATTAACAGCATCTGCATCAGTCTTAGTTTCTTCGTTTGGATAAGCTGCGTTACCAAAGCCTTGGTTGAAACGAAGAGGATGTTTGCCTTCCGAATCTACACCACCATCGAATGGGCTGCCACCGCGAACCGCATCGCGTAGACGGTCAGAGAATGTACCAATCTCAGTGCCTGCCATGTTGATTTGGGTTGCTTGGTCGAAGCGTGCGTTGTTTGCTACTTCACCAAAGTCCCAACCTTCACCGTAGAATAGGGTGTTAGGATCGATTTCACGAACTTTCTTCAGTGCATAAACCATCACATCTTTTGGCTGGTGGCCCATTAAGTCGAATCGGAAGCCGTCAACTTTGTAGTCGTCTGCCCAAATCAATAATGAGTCAACCATCAGTTTACCCATCATCAAGTTCTCAGTTGCTGTGTTGTCACAACAAGTAGAGTTTTCAACACCACCAGTGTTTACGTTTAGGCGGTGGTAGTATCCAGGGACGATCTTATCGAGTACAGACTTATCATTTACGCCAGATGCATTAGTGTGGTTGTAAACCACGTCCATGATAAGTTTTAGATCCATTTTGTGTGTAGCTTGAACCATTTCACGGAACTCAAGAATACGCTTAGAACCGTTTGGATCGGTTGCGTAACTGCCTTCAGGCACAGTGTAGTGGAATGGGTCGTAGCCCCAGTTGAAGCTATCTAACATGCGTAGATCGTTCATCAGAGCTTGTGCTGCGCCTGTCGAAGGATCGTAGCTGTTAAGCAGATCTTCGATCACTTTGCCGTTGTCTTCTGTACCACAAACAGCCGCTTCCGGTTTCACACCACAGAGTTTTCCTACCGTATCTGTAATATCAACACGGTTTTCTGCATTTTCATCTACGGTTGCGATGTCAAAAGCAGGAAGGATATGCAGCGTAGTTAGACCTGCGTCTTTTAGTGCTTGTAGGTGAGATACTGATTCACGATCTGCTTCTGTTAAGGCAAGGTATTTGCCGTTCAGGCTTGCTGTACCTTTACTATCATTGAAGCTGAAATCGCGCAGGTGTGATTCGTACAGTACGTGGTCTTCGTCTTTCTTCACAGTTGGTCGATCATAGTTATCCCAACCTGCAGGTTTTAGGCTAGAGTCATCGAGATCAACAACTTGAGAGTACAAAGAGTTTTCAGATAAGCTCAAAGAGTAAGGGTCTGTTACTAGGCGAGTTTCAATTTTACCTGTTGTTGGGTGGTAGACCTTCACTTGGTAGCGGTAGTACTGATTTACTACATTGCTTTGTGCCTCAGAAGCCCAGATACCCGTTTCAGGGTCTTCTGTCATAGCGACTGTCGCTTGTTCGTTTAGGTTTCCATCATAAAGGACCAGTTCTACTTCTTGAGCGGTTGGTGCCCAAAGTTTGAATGTCGCCGCCGTTCCTTCAACAATTGCACCTAGCTCTTGCCCGATTGCGTTACCGGCTTCAGCGTCAGCAAATACTGCATCAAGAACCCCTGGTTTTTGCACTTCAGTTGCCGAAGTGACATCACCATTTGCATTGTAAGCAACCATCACGATTTGTGATTTTAGGATTTTGTGGAGGATATCTGCATCCACACTGATACCCGCAGCTTTTAAGCCAGCAAGATGACGGAAACGAGATTTAAGCTCATCCGATAGTTCACCAACCTTAGTGAGTTCAACTGCAGTGCCGCCAGTAATCGTTTTGTCTTCACCCATCTTGATATCATTGCTCAAGCTGTAGAACAGCTTGATTGAATCAGCGTTTTCGGCTGCTTCCCAAGCGATGGTTTCCGCGTCTAACCAATGTGCTTTCTGGCCGTCGATATCGACTGGACGCTCTTCAATTGGTTCGTAATAAAGTTCGCTACTACCATGGAAGCCAAATAGTCCTTTTGACTCGCCAATTTTCGTTAACTCAACTTTAGAGTTGGCACTACCGAATGCTTTGTCATCACCATTGTGAAGAATAAAGTTCATACACTCATGCGGATCAGACGCATCAGGGTTTACTTTAAGTACATAGTAAGCACCATAGGTGTCGCTGATACCATCAAATGGGCGAGGAGCACTCCAATCTGTACCGCCTGAGCCAATTCCCATCGCATCGAGGTCGGTGCTGGTACAGCCTTCGCCATTCCATAGGTGTAATCCCCAGCCTTCGTAGTCACTTGCACTAGACGCTGCTGCGGTGTCTCGTTTGTAGTAAACAACGACTTCATTTTCTCCAGCAGGGTATAAGCCAGAGTTACCTGGGTTGGTGTTGTCATCGTTTGTACTGTCGCTGCCACAGCCGCTAAGTACCGCAATTGACAGAAGCGGTAGAACGGTTTTGGCAACGGTAGATAGTTTGAATGTTTTGTTGTCCACGTTTACATATCCATTGTTATAAAATCTGAAAGTAGGCAGAGCAAGATGCTCTAGAGGAAATGTGCACGTAAATGCTAATACACTGATGCATCAGCAAAATGTGAATACAGGCAGCTAAGTTATTTGCAAGTTAAAATTTAGTCACAGTATGAGTTTGGATCACAAATTAAGTACTAAACTCAACACATAATGAGAGATGCGACTCAAAGCCTATATATAAATTAAGTGAGGAGTAGAGCGGGGGGATGATAAAGGAGGAGAATCACTCAGCCCCATTAGTGTGATTGAGATCTATAAATTTTTAGCGCTTAATTTGTAAGTAGAAAAAAGATTTACAAATTACGTAGTGATAGCAGTCCCCTTACTGTCTCAAACTTCAGATTTTGATCAAACGGTCGTTATATAATAAAGAGATATTTTAAGCGCCCTGTTGGGGTATGTTTAAGCCGATATATAAAAGAGGCTAACTATGAGTAGCATGGGGATTGCTATTGGTGCAACTGGCCTTTCTCTTATTCTGATTTTTGTCTGGATGATATCGCTGTCGATGCGGAAAAAGCGCATAGAGCTTGAAAAGAAAGCTCGCGAAGCTGCTTATCGCCGAGCGATGCAAAAGGCACGCGAACAAGAAATCAAAGAACGGGAATTTAAAGCAGAAACGGGTCATATTCCGACAATCCTGTTTTTAGCGAAAGAGGCAGAGAGAGGAAACGTCAGGAAGGCTTATTACTGGTATGACAAAGCGGCAAAGCTAGACAATGTTACTGGGATGTACGGCGTAGTTCGCTTAAGTGAACGAATGCGTGAAGATGTCATTCTGAAAGAGCAAGCCAACTTTTGGCGCATCGCAATTGCTGGTGTTGAGGGTGATGTTGAAGCTAAGTTTGCGACAGGAAAAGCGTTGATTTTTGGGCGTGGTACGGAAAAAAACATTCCTAAAGGATTGCAGCTAATACAAGAAGCCGCCGAGGAGAAGTGTATTCCGGCGATACTTTATATGGGGGATTGGCAAAAGTCTCCTGATAACCTTGCTCGAAATGAAGCTGATGCTCTCTACTGGTACATGCGAGCAGCAGAAGAAGAAAGTCCTGAAGGTAAAGTGCAAGTAGGATTGTGCTATTTATATGGCACGGGAGTAGAGCAAAATCATCAAAAAGC
Source organism: Vibrio rotiferianus (assembly GCF_002214395.1). Taxonomy (NCBI): domain Bacteria; kingdom Pseudomonadati; phylum Pseudomonadota; class Gammaproteobacteria; order Vibrionales; family Vibrionaceae; genus Vibrio; species Vibrio rotiferianus. Next base: position 727,474 of record NZ_CP018311.1, on the reverse strand, counting down.
GTGCTATTGGTTAGAAAGGGCTGCAGAAAGCGGTAATGCAGAAGCCATGTATCATGCAGGTGAGGCTTGGAAAGACAACGGAAAAACGGGGAATGCGATAGCCTATGTTTGGCTATTCTTATCGGCTAGCTTTGGTTATGAGCCTGCTAAAGTTCTGCGAGACAAGGTTGCGGCTAACATTGGTGTTGATGTTGTTGTTGGACTGCAAGCCATCGCAAAGCCGCTGCAAAGGAAGCTGAGTTCTGGAGCTGTTAAGAAGCACTCGATTATACGTGCGCTGAATAAGGTATATAGCCGTGAACCATATTTTCCAAATGAAGAAGACTTGTTAGTGCCCGGAAATGATGAAGAAATGGAAGGTGTCATCCAGAGTGATGCTACTTTTGAACCACAGAGCGCAGAGCAACTTGATGGTGCGAATGTGAGTGGCAGTTCTCCTGAAACGACACTGTCAAAAGAGGCATTAGATTTCACTCAGAACTTCTTGTCTCCTCAGAAGCCGCACTAGGTCAATAACCCTTAATTTTTGAGTTTCTTAGTGATAGCCCAAGTAACAGCCGTTGCTTGGGCTTTTTTATATCTGTTGCTATACCCAAGTTACGTCGAAATGCTAGGTTCAGTGAGAATGATTTGGTTTGTAGGCGAGCGGTGACTGAAAGGTCTAGTGAGTCTAAATCAAGAATTGGAGTATACGAACCAAGACAGCTTTTCCTTCGGGAGCGTGTTACAGACCCGCGTTCTTTTTTAAAGAATCGCTGTGTTAAACAGCTTGGAGAGTGCCCGCTATTACACTGTGTTGTTGTCCTTAAATTCGAATCAATGACAGCACGTTGAACTCTGCATCTTGAAGTCACGATAGTGATACACGGTTAGAGTAGTTGCATATTAAAGTATTTCTTACACTAGTGTTAATTTATAGCTACTTTTGTCTTTAAAATTTTTATCCTAAAAATGTAGAAATATTATTTTTTGTTAATGAGTGGATATTTAATAGCGTACACTTTCTGTTCTTATTTCAACATAAAATGGAAACATGATCTGCTTTGTAAATGTTTTTCTTGTATAGAGGGAATTCCCCCCTTGTTTCTTCAACCTAATATAGCTCAAATCAGGTTCGCTAAAAATAAAAAGTAAGTTTGCTCAGTAAATGACAAATTAATAACTTCAATGGATACAAATTAGTTTAACTAATAGCAGCTATTAATTTTTGTATTAGTAAAAGCAAGCTTTATATTCTGACTTATATTGAAAGCTCATGCCTTTAGTATGGTCTCTAGCGAATTATAATATAGAACGCAGTTCTAAAAGATTTAGGAAGTGATTTTATTTAACATTTTTAGTATAGAGTCGGAGGTTGCTTTAGCCTCCTAGATATACTTTAGTAGAGATTTGTGTATGTTGAGAATCATTAGTGCAGATAAGTTCATCTCATCAAGGTTTATCTTGGAATACAGCAAAGTGGAGTTTGCGTCTTTGTTGGGTGTTTCCGTTGCTAAGATAACCAATATAGAGAGTGGCAAATCTTCGATTCCCCCTGTTTACGATTATGCGATTAACCATTTGCTGAGTGAACACCCCTTCAAAGACAGCGCCGTAGAGGCTCTGTGCACGCATGAAACGCTGAACTTTGCACGTAGAGTTGATGTGAACTCTAAGGTGCAACGTTTGTCCTGTAAGCGTTGTGATAGCCGAAGGCTACATGTGATGGCAGGTATGAGTGGGCTTTACTTCGTTGAGTGTATGGACTGTAAACATACGATGTATTCATCGGGCATAGCTGTTAAGCGCTACCAGCAATGGTCAAATGGTGGAGTAAAACTCGATAGCCATTTATTTAATTGATTTTGTATTAACCTACCATTCAAAGTAAAAAGCCATCAGCATTTGTGTTGATGGCTTTTTTGTTATGTGTTTAAATTTAGTTAAATTACATCTGTTGATAATCACTAATATTACAACGCCAAGTCATATATAGTGATTGAAATCGCAAAATTTTATTTTCCTAATATTTGTTTTTCAATAATAGCAGTCTAAATCACACAATTTTAATGATTAGTTTCAATAATAACCAAATCTAATATCATCAGCCTCGTGGTTTAAAAGTGATTAAAGTCTCGAAATTTAATTTCGATAAAATAAGTCTTTTAATAATGAACATATAGTCACGAAATTTGTTTTTTGAATTTTAAATATTAATTTCCTTTGTAATATCTGTACCTGTCGTTTTTAAAGAACAAATAAGAGATATTCCAAATGAATCGTTTAGTAATTGGTGTTAGTAATTACATGCCAGAAGATTTTAGTTTATTGTCTGAATCTCTGGATGAAACCTACAATAGATCCCTACAACCATTAGATCATGTTGAATTAACAGATGTTGGCGCAGCTATTATTACCTCTACAGATATTAAAGCTGGTCTACATAAAGCAATTTCTGAAACTGGCTATGGCATTCCTGTATTCCTAGTTATTGATGAAACTCCAGTTTCAGCAGAAGATTATGTTTGGTTGACAGGTGTGATTGATTTAGAAAGACAATCAATCGAGTACTACTGTCGTCAAATCAATGAAGCGGTGACTAAATATGAAAGTCGTTTGCTTCCTCCATTCTTCAAACAATTAACTCACTACGTAGATATGGGTAACTCTGCGTTTGACTGTCCTGGGCACCAAGGCGGCCAGTTCTTCAAGAAACACCCAGCTGGTAAACAGTTCTATGATTTCTTCGGTGAAAACCTGTTCCGTAGTGACTTATGTAACGCCGACGTTGATTTAGGTGACTTGCTTATCCACGAAGGCTCTGCGCACCAAGCTCAAGCACACGCAGCGAAAGTCTTCAACTCAGATAAAACCTACTTCGTACTAAACGGTACTTCAGCGTCAAATAAAGTGGTATGTAACGCGTTGGTGACCGAGGGCGACTTGGTGATGTTTGACCGTAACAACCATAAATCAAACCACCATGGTGCGTTAATCCAAGCAGGTGGTACGCCAGTTTACCTAGAAACAGCGCGTAACCCTTGGGGCTTTATCGGTGGTATGGACGAACACTGTTTTGATGAAGAATACATCCGAGCTCAAATCGCGAAAGTATCACCAGAGCGTGCTCGTGATGAACGTCCATTCCGTCTAGCTATCATCCAGCTTGGTACTTACGACGGTACTATCTACAACGCACGTTACGTGATGGATAAGATCGGTCATCTTTGTGACTACATCTTGTTTGACTCTGCTTGGGTTGGTTACGAGCAATTTATTCCAATGATGAAAGACTGTTCACCACTGTTACTGGATCTGAAGCCGGAAGACGCAGGTGTACTTGTAACTCAGTCTGTTCACAAACAACAAGCTGGCTTCTCTCAAACTTCGCAAATCCATAAAAAAGATGCGCACATCAAAGGACAGGCTCGTTACTGTAACCACAAACGCTTCAACAACGCGTTTATGATGCATGCATCAACATCACCATTCTATGCACTGTTCTCTGCACTGGATGTGAACGCGAAGATCCACGACGGCGAAGCAGGTTTACGTTTATGGCGTGATGCTGTGAAGACAGGTATCGAAGCGCGTAAAGAAATCCTTAAGAGTTGTGAACTGATCCGCCCATTCGTACCAGCTGAAATTAATGGTAAGCCATGGGGCAGCTACGACACTGAAGAAATCGCATCTAACAAAGAGTTCTTCATGTTTGAACCAAACGCAAAATGGCACAAATTTGAAGGCTACGGTGAAGGTCAGTACTTCGTTGACCCATGTAAACTGCTGTTAACGACAGAAGGTATTGCTGAAGATGGTGGTTATGCAGACTTCGGTATTCCTGCAACGTTGTTGGCTAACTTCCTACGTGAAAACGGCATCATCCCTGAGAAGTGTGACTTGAACTCTATCTTGTTCCTTCTAACTCCAGCAGAGGATATGGGTAAGATCCGTCACCTAGTGGCACAGATCAACCGCTTCGAAAAATTCATCCGTGATGACGCGCCATTAAGCATTGTACTGCCACGCGTGTTCGAAGCGAACAAAGAACGTTACCGCGGCTACACCATCCGTCAGCTATGTCAAGAAATGCACGACATGTACAAAGAGCTGAACGTTAAAGAGCTACAAAAAGCGATGTTCCGTAGCGAATACTTCCCAACAATGGTTCACAAACCAGATGTTGCAACCCGTAAATACTTCCGTGGTGAGTGTGACTATGTATCACTGAAAGAAGCAAGCGGCCGCGTCGCATCAGAAGGTGCGCTTCCTTACCCTCCAGGCATCCTATGTGTTATCCCAGGTGAGGTTTGGACTCAACAAGTTGTGGATTACTTCCTATCACTTGAAGAGGGCATCAACCGCTTCCCAGGCTTCGCTCCTGAAATTCAAGGTGTTTACCTAGAAGATGTCAATGGTCGCACTACTGCACACTGTTACGTCCTAAAAGATTAATCTACCCCGTTCGCACCGAGCCATCAGGCTCTGGTGCGAACCGTTTATTCGTGGAGAATAATTTATGAGTACTGAAACTAAAAAAATGTCGGTGGTGCAGTTAACCATTTTGACATTCATTAACATGGCGGGTTCGGGCATCATCATGTTGCCAAGTAAGTTGGCGCAAGTGGGCACGATCTCGATTCTATCTTGGCTGATCACTGCGGCAGGCTCACTAGCTTTGGCGTATGTATTTGCAAAATGTGGTCGCTTTAGTAAGCGTGAAGGCGGTATGAACGGTTATGCCTCTTATGCGTTTGGTAAATCGGGTGCATTTATGACCGGCTGGACCTATGGTTTGTCACTACTGATTGCCAATATTGCGATCGCGATTACCTGTGTCGGTTATGGCTCTGCTTTCTTTGAAGTGACGTTATCACCAGTTGAAACGTGTTTGTATACCATCGCTATCCTTTGGATTTGTACCTTTGCTAACTTTGGTGGTGCAAAGATCACGGGTCAAATTGGTTCGTTCACTGTGTGGGGCGTTATCCTTCCGGTTTGTTCTTTGGGTATTGTTGGTTGGTTCTACTTTAGCCCAACAATGTACGTTGAAGCATGGAACCCACATCACCTACCATTTGGTGAAGCGGTAAGTGCATCTATCGCGATGACTCTTTGGGCGTTCCTAGGTCTAGAATCAGCGTGTGCTAACTCAGAAGCAGTAGATAACCCAGAAAAGAACGTACCGATTGCAGTATTGGGCGGTACATTAATTGCGGCTGTGGTTTACATTGTTTCGACTAACATCTGTTCTGGTATTGTAGCGAACTCTGAACTAGCAGCATCAACAGCGCCATTCTCAACGGTATGGACAGTGATGCTAGGTTCTACTGCTGGTAAAGTGGTTGCGGGCATGGCAGTACTTGCTTGTGCAGGTTCACTACTAGGTTGGCAGTTCACTATCGCTTCAGTATTCAAATCTTCTTCAGATGCAGGCTTCTTCCCTAAACTGTTCTCAGAAGTTGATAAACGCGGTACGCCTATCAAAGGTATGGTAGCGATCACTGTGATTCAATCTGCATTGTCTTTGATGACCATCTCACCAACATTGAACGAGCAATTTGAAGCGCTGGTTAACCTAGCGGTGGTAACTAACGTTGTTCCTTACATCCTATGTATGGGCGCAATCTTCATTATGCAGCAAGTGGCTCATGTGCCTGAGCGTGAAATGAAGACGACAAACATTATCGCTCTGATCGGTTCAGTATACAGCTTCTACGCACTGTACGGTTCTGGCTATGACGCAATGATGTGGGGCTCTATTGTAACCTTCCTAGGTTGGAGCGCTTACGGTTTGATTGCATCGAAACACGAACCTTTAGCTAACTAAGCTTTTCAATCGAGCCTTCCCATACGCGGTGTGGAAGGCTCTTTTGTTTTATTTTTAGGGAGACCACCTGATTACTCGCCATTCATAACGTGAAAACTCATTTTTGACATTTGGAGGACGAAAGATGATTAGCCAACCTGTTAAAATCGGTGACGATACCGTCGTAGTCATTCCAAGCGTGATCCTGAGTGAACTCGGGATAAGGGAAGGGGACACCCTCGAAATTGCGCTCAATAAAGACAAAATGGAAATTAAGAAAATGGTACTGAAAACCAACTCTCCAACCGATTCAAACCAAGACGATGAGAATTGAGTGAGAGAATTGAGGTTTGTCGGATACACTACTGGTTTCGTAAATTGGCGCTTGCCGCTGTCTTTGAACTATTGATAATTACAAGAAGAGGTCTGGTACTATGCAAGGTATCCTCTCTATACAATCGCATGTTTCTTTTGGCCATGCTGGTAACAGCAGTGCTGTTTTCCCAATGCAACGCATGGGTTTCGAAGTGTGGCCTATTCACACTGTTCAATTTTCTAACCACACCCAATATCAAGAAGGTTGGACGGGTCGTGCGTTTTCTGCTGATGACATCAACGAGTTGGTTCGTGGCCTTAGCAATATAGGCGCCCTGGACAAATGCCAGGCAGTGCTTACGGGCTATCAAGGCAGCGCAGAGCAGTGTCTTGCCGTTGCTGAAACGGTCGCTAAAGTGAAACAAGCTAACCCAGAAGCTCTGTATGTGTGTGATCCGGTAATGGGCGCTCCTGACAAAGGCTGTATTGTTGCTCCGGGTATCGCAGATCATTTATTGACTCGTCTAATGCCAATGGCTGATGTGATAGTCCCTAACCAGTTTGAACTGTCTCAATTTGCAGAGATGGAAATCCATACCTTGGATGATGCGATTGAAGCTTGTCAGCGCGCATTAGCAAAAGGTCCCAAAGTGGTATTGGTGAAACACCTGTACTGTCTGTCCGATACGAGCTTCAATATGTTATTGGCTACGCAGGAAGGTACTTTCCTTGCTAAGCGTCCTCAATTTGAATTTGAAAAAGCACCAGTAGGTGTTGGTGATTTGATTTCAGCGATCTTTACCGCAGGCTTGTTAAAAGGCTGGACACCAAAACAAGCGTTCCAGCATTGTCATGATGCTTGCTATGGCGTATTGAATACGACTCACCAAGCCGGTGAGTGGGAGCTGCAAATCATCGCGGCACAACAAGAGTTTGTTGAGCCTAGCGAGCATTTCCCATTAGAAGAAGTTGCATCAAGTAAGTAGCTTTGAGTTTAAATAAAAAAAGGGGGCCAATTGGCTCCCTTTTTACATTTTGTATGCGAGTACTATTGCGCTTTTTGCTGTTCTGCTTTGCAAACTGCTGCTGTGAAAATAACGTCCGTTGAGCTGTTTAGTGCAGTCTCAGCCGAGTCTTGAATCACACCGATGATGAAGCCAACTGCTACAACCTGCATTGCTACGTCGTTTGAGATACCAAACAGACCACACGCAAGAGGAATAAGAAGTAGAGAACCACCGGCAACACCAGATGCACCACAAGCTGATACAGCAGCCACGATGCTTAGCAGTACTGCAGTCATTAGGTCTACTTCAATGCCCATAGTGTGAACGGCAGCTAGGGTTAAAGTAGTGATGGTAATTGCAGCACCAGCCATATTGATGGTCGCGCCAAGAGGAATTGAGACAGAGTATGTGTCTTCGTCTAGTTTCAGCTTCTCACAAAGCGCCATGTTAACTGGGATGTTTGCAGCACTTGAGCGAGTAAAGAATGCGGTTACACCACTTTCACGTAGACATTGGAACACCAGTGGGTAAGGATTCTGCTTTGTCTTTACAAAAACAATCGCTGGGTTAACAACTAGAGCGATGACCATCATTGCGCCGAGTAATACAGCAAGAAGGTGAGCATAACCTGCAAGTGCACCAAAGCCTGTCGTAGCAAAGGTAGAAGCCACTAGGCCAAAGATACCAAATGGAGCAAGACGAATAATGAAGCGAACAATGTGAGAAACGCTGTGGCTTAGATCTTCGAATACTGCTTTAGTTGTCGCTGACGCGTGGTGTAGTGCAAGACCAAGACCGACACCCCATGCAAGGATACCAATGTAGTTTGCTTCTACTAGTGCATTTACTGGGTTATCAACCAGTTTGAAGAGTAACGTTCGCAATACTTCAGCAATGCCTTGAGGTGGCATTGCACCTTCAGCACCGGTTACCAGAGTTAGATTGGTAGGGAAAAGGAAGCTCAGAACCACGGCGGTCAGTGCTGCGAAGAACGTACCCATCAGGTATAGAACCACAATTGGGCGCATGTAAGTGTGCTGGTTTTTCTTTTGGTTCGCAATTGAAGCGGCAACCAAAATAAACACCAAAACTGGAGCGATTGCTTTTAAAGCGCCTACGAATAGGCTACCGAGTAATCCTGCGCTTTCAGCGTGCTCAGGGGCAATCGTTGCGAGCAACGTACCGAGAACAATACCGACGAGGATTTGGAGAACGAGGTTACCGCGAGCGTATCGGGCAACGAGACTGTTGTGTTGCATACATCATTCCTGCAATTTGATTACTTATCCTGTTTTTATAAATCCAGCCATTTTCTTGCTGAATATCACATATCTTAGCTTGGTAATATTTTGTGTCTAGTTTTAGTTTGTTTTTAGTTTAAATGTTTGCTCAATGTTGATTTAATTGATGTTAAATGTTGTAAAGTGTTGTCTGTTATGAAAGGTGTGATTTTATAAAGTTATAAAAAAAGGAGGCGTTAGCCTCCTATGTTCTATGGTTTTTCTGGATGTAACAATCTAGTAACCTTGTTGTCGTTTACGCTTTTCACCCACAACATTGCGCACCATTTTTCCGAACTGTTTGTTCTGCGCTCGCTGCTTAGCGAGAGTCGCACCATTATGGGCTTGTTCTCGCAATAACTTCTGGTAGTTGGTAAAGCGGCGCAACTCCAATGAACCACCTTCAATTGCGGCTTGAACCGCACATCCAGGTTCGGTTTGATGTTGGCAATCATTGAATCGGCAGCTTTCTGCTAGCGCTTCAATATCAGCAAAAGTTTCGCTGACCCCTGCTTCACTGTCTGCCAACTGGATCTCACGCATTCCCGGTGTGTCCATTAGGATTGCACCAGAGGGCAGTAGATGGATTGAACGAGAGGTTGTAGTGTGTCGACCTTTGCTGTCATCTTCGCGAATACCACCAGTTGCTTGTTCTTGCTCGCCAAGTAGGGTGTTCACTAAGGTGGACTTTCCTACCCCAGAAGAGCCGATGAACGCAACGGTCTGGCCTTCGCCACACCAACTCATCAATTTGGTAACGCTCGATTCATCCAGACCATTAACGCTTTCTACCATAAGCAGAGGATCAAGCTTTTGTACCTGAGCTTTAAGCTCATCAGCATCGTCACATAAGTCGGCTTTTGTCAGCACAATGACGGGCTCGACGTCGGATTCATTGATGAGTGCTAAGTAACGCTCAATTCGGCTAAGGTTAAAATCGTGGTTGAGTGAACACACGATAAATACCGTATCCACGTTTGCGGCGATAAGCTGCTCGGCTACTTTACTGCCCGCGGCTTTGCGACTAAATAAACTACGGCGTTCAAGCAAACGAGAAAACTGTTGCTGGTGGTTTAATATTACCCAGTCGCCGACGGTCATGCTGGGTAGCGAGGCTTGGATTGGTAAGTGGGTTTCGCCTTGTTCGCTAACCACGACATAGCCACTACGATGGTGAGCAATCACTCGTGCAAAGAGTGTGTCTTCGTAATCGTCTAACGTCAGTTGTTGTTGAAAAAATGGTTTCCAACCTAATAGTTTTAGTGGGTTAGGTTGAGTAAGTAGTGATTCACAAAAAGAATGTGTTTTATTCATTGTTGAATTATCCCGGGCGCAACAAAGCGCCTTAATACAAATCGCATTAGGGTCTAATTCGCATAGAGTTGACCCCGGTGAAGACCGGGCAAAGAAGGGAGGTGTTGTGGCTTAGCCACGAGAAAAAGTGGACGTTTACCCTTTCGCTGCCCAGTTAGTGTTTTTCATTACAATCATCATATTTCCTCTTGGTTGGTGAGTTAACGGCCGGAGTATAGCGGCTGTGATTCGATTCTTACAACTCCTTTGCGTTTTTTTAGAGCGATACGTGTTTTATTCGACGTTCTTCCATCTCTTGCGAATAAGTATTGGCTTTTACGCCATAGATAATTTGGATATGTCGCTCATCAATGATCACCACACCATGTGCCCCGTGTGCTTTCAATGCTTTTTGATTCACGATAGCAGTGTCTTTTAGAGTTAGGCGTAACCTTGTCGCGCAAGCACCGGTTTCCACCAAATTATCCATGCCACCAATAGCGTCAATGATGGTATCAACGTCCTGTTCCAGATTTGGATTCACTTGCGTCAGCATTTTAAATACGCGAGAAAGGGCTTTTAACATGGTGAGAAACTCGTTTGGCAGCAAAGCCTTGTTTATATCTCAGCTGCGGTCTATTGACTCTGATTTAGAACACAAAAGTTAGCATTGGGAAATGGGAGGGCAGCTTATGTTTATTGATAGGAGAAAATGTTGGGGGAATAAAAAAGCTCCTCATACAGAGGAGCTTTGGCTTGATGTACCGAGCAAGAATCAGTGGTGATGTTCGTGCTTTTTCATTCCTGCCATGACTTTCTTCACTGGAGCGGTAAAGCTTTGCTTTTGACCGTTGCCGTAAGTCACAGTGACTTCGATTTCGTCGCCTTCGTTAAGTGGCTTTTTAAGGTCAAATAGCATGATATGCAGGCTGCCCGGTTTTAGCTCTGTGGTTTCTTTTGCCGTTAATGTGATGTGGTCTACCTGACGCATCTTCATTACGTCACCTTCTTTAATCACATCGTGCAGTTCGACTTTACCCGCTGCTTGTGTTTCTGCCGCGACGATATTGATGTCTTCTTGGCTACGGTTAGCAAAAGTGACAAAGACCGCACTAGTGACAGCGCCTGGCGCCATTGCTCGCGCATACGGCTCATGTGGCATCACGTTGAGATTCGCTTGTGCCAAAGGGCTTAGAAGTAGGGCGGAGAGTGCCAACGTTTTGATTGCATGCTTAGCTTTCATTGGTTTTTCCTTCTGCAGTCAGTTTGGTTATCGCCTCGACAATTGGTGCAGGCGTTAAGGTATGCGGCACTTTGGTGATGAGTGTGCCGTCAGGCTTTAAGAAATAGAAGTAAGAACTATGGTCGAGCGTGTATTTCAGCTCTGAGCCTTCGAGTTCCGTTTTACGGAAAATAACACCGTACTTGTGGGCAAGTGGAGTTGTCACCTCGAGTGGCGCTGACAAACCTTCAATCATAGGGTGGAAGTAGTGAGCATATTTCGCTGACGCATCTGCTTCGTCGCGTTCTGGATCAAGCGAGATGAACATCGGACGTAGCTGGGATTTTTGTGTATCGTCAATTTGATTGAGTGCGCCTGCCAGCATAGCTAAAGATGTTGGGCAAACGTCCGGGCAGCGTGTAAAGCCAAAATAAACGATGCGAATACGATCATCGCTGGTATCGAAGATATCGACGGGTTTCTCGCCTTCACCAAACAACACGCTTTGCTCCGTCGAGACTTGCTGTTTTTTCTCGACGTCTTTTTGTCCGTCTAGGTAAGTTTTAGCGCCAAAGCCGAGGACAAAAGCCACCACGAGAAAGAGAGACCAATTACGGCTCATATCAATTCCTTATCTTTGCATTTTTAGGGCTGGATAGATGGTGTCTTTGCCATCTGAAAGCTCACCAACCCACGTCATTGCATCGTGTGTACAAACGGGCAATATCACATCACCCACGAATTTACCTGGCGCCACTTTCTTCAGCATGAATTTTGGCTCGCCCATTTCCATTTCTCGCCCAACCAAGCTTAATACAAGCTGATCGGCGTCGCTGTCTTGCCATTCGACTTCGAGCTTCGCTGGGATCAAAGGTTGAGCAGTATCGACGCTGAGCGTCATCGCAACATCATTTTGGATGCAAGGGTCGGTAGAAAGGAAACAGTATTCATCGAGCGATTTAGGCTCGGGTGCTGAGGAAAAATTTTTGATGAGGGTAGGCGCGTAAAAGCCGGCGACCAGCGCCACGGCTATCCCTGCGATTTGTAACACTTTCATTAAGATTCAGTACTTATCACTTAACATTGAGTGCATCCTAGCACAGATGGCATATATGAAAACTCGTGACTTCGACAAACTGTGCACTATACCCAGTAACCTAGTTTTGAATTGAATCGGGGATATGTACTTGAACCCACACCAATAAAAAAGCGGAGCCCTTGGCTCCGCTTCTAAAATTACTGACGTGCAATTATGGTTATTTGTCTGAGTCTGCAAACTTCTCTAAACCAAGTACCAGCGCGATTGCTGCCAGCATCATCACGACAGCCAACACAAGTTGTGAAGGTTGAGAAGTGATGTGCTCAAACTCAAATGGTGACAGGTTATTTTGCAGTAGTGGTACTTGCTCGCCTTTCGAGTTGGTGCGCCATGTTAGCGTCTCTTTCCAAGGCCAAATCTTTGGTAGCGTGCCGATCATCAAGCCCGTTAGGAACATCAAGGTTAAATCGCGGAATTTGCGTAGTAACCAAGATAGTAGGTGAGAGAAGGACAGAAGACCAACAACACAGCCTACAAGGAACAGCGCAAGGATATCAATTTGGAAGCCTTTAACCGCACCTAAAACGGGAGTGTACATGCCGATCAACAGCAGAATAAAGCTTCCAGAGATACCCGGTAGAATCATTGCACAGATCGCGATAGCGCCAGCAAGAATGGTGTTGATCGCCGTTGGTTCCATGTGGAGTGGTTTAAGTACAGTGATACAGTAAGCGAAGCCAATTCCAACCAACAGCGCAATAAAGCGAATAGCATCACGTTGTTCTACTTGGCGGATGATGTGATATACAGAGACCAAGATTAGGCCGAAGAAGAATGACCAAATTGGGATTGGGTGTGTTTCCAGCAGCCACGTGATCAGCTTTGCCAACGTTGCAATACTGGTAAGGATGCCCGCAAACAATGAGATTAGGAAGAAGCCATTAATGTGATTAAATGCGGCTTTGAAGCCTTCTTTTCTCCAAATTGAAAAAAGAGAAGGGTTAATGCGACGGATACTCTCGAGCAAAGTGTCATAAATACCAGTTATAAATGCGATGGTGCCGCCTGATACGCCTGGTACGACATCAGCAGCACCCATGGCTATCCCTTTAAAGAAGGTAGTTAAATAGTTCATTTCTCAAATACTAAGTCATGTAAGTGGCAGTGAGTATACAAACATTGATGTCAAAAAAGTATGAATTCATATTCAATTTCTTGTAGGGATGTGTAACTAGATAAGATGGCCTAATTCTGATGAGTTAATTATCATCACTTTAGCGTTGTTGCATGTTGCAATTTCATTTCGCAACCTTGTTTTGCATAATGCAATTATTGGAGAGGAGAAATGATTTGATATGCGACCTTATACCCAAAAATAGCACTTCAAAAGTTGGCACGCTTAATGCATAATACTTTTCGACCCTTCTTAAGCCGAGGGTCACCTAGCCAACTGACGTTGTTAGTGAATAAAATTTGTTCACAATATATATAAGCCAATCGCACTAATTGCGGTTGGCTATTTTTTTGCCTGTTGTATCCCTAGTCATCTTGAGGTTACTTGGGTATATATGTACAACGTTTCTTACGTGCTTTGCAATTTGCACTTTTCAAAGATTATTGAGTAATAAAAAAGGGCTGACGCATTACGCCAACCCTTATGTTTACGCTTTATTTAATCCGCTAAATCAGTAACCCATTAGTTGCAACAAGTTCTCAGCTGTCACGATTGCTTCCTTACGGTTGGCAATATTTAGCTTTTGGTACAAGTTGCGAATGTGAGTCTTGATAGTCGTGCCAGCGACATCAAGTTCTTGTGCGATTTGCTCATTACTAAACCCTGAGTAAATCAGGCCAAGTACCTGCCATTCACGTTGAGTCAGTGGGCTCGTACGGACCAACTCTGGTACGTTCGGGTGGTTCACCAGTTTCTCAATAAAGTCTTCATCAAAGTGAATCGAGCGACTGCGCTGGTTTGAAGAAATGTCTTTCATCAATTGCTGAGCGCGATGGCGTTCTAGATCGCCTAGCTCATGACGTAGGCTGAGCTTTTCAAGTAGACCACCAATGGTTGCGCCATCAATGAGGAAATTACCCACCATGCCTGTTTGATTGGTCATGACTAACGCTTCTTTAAGTAGCGTTTTTGCTTTCTCTTCATCTTTTTGCTTAGCCGCCAAAACTGCGTCAACCACTAAGTTGCGATTAGTGTCTGTGATCAAGTTTGCTCGAGATGCTTCGCTTTGTAGGAAATCAAGCGCTTGTCGAGCGTCATCATACTGGCCTAAATTGATATGGGCACGAACGATGTTTCGCCACTGGAGTTGAGAGAAATGGTTGCATGCGGACTCTGGTTTCACTGCCGAGTTTAACCATTCTTGAATTGCTTCAGTGTTCCCACGTGCTTGCCAGAACAAAATCAGAGATAACGAGGCGTTTGCCATCCAATCTACGTGATAAGTCGATTGTTTCATCAAATGCTGCATGTGCTCGATGAACTTGCCTGCCTTATCCAGTTCACCACGGCCAATAGCGATTCGTGCCAGCATTGAGTAACTGTGTAAGTGCTTACTCGGTGAATGGCTTTCTAGAATTTGTAGGCCTTTGTAAGCGCACTCTTCGGCTTCATCTAGGCGGTTCCAGCACCACAGCACTTGTGCTCGGATACGAAGTAAGAACTCATGCAAAGGAACATGTTGCAGTTGTTGATCTTCAATCAAGCGGAAACCTGAGTCTTGCAATTCAAATGCAGCTTGAACATAGCCTTGAGCAATTAAGATTTCGCTTTGTTGCAGAATAGCCCAAAGTGCTTGATGGTAAACTTGATATTGACGCGCCAGCTTTTCTGTTTGCTGCATCATAGGTAAAGCACGGTCGAGTTTACCGAGCACGTGGTTTACTTCACCCACGACTGAAGTTGCAACAATGCGGCTACGATAGACTGTGTGGTCTAACTGACTTAATGCCAATTCTGCGAGTTCAAGCGCATGTTCTGGTTGGTTGCTGTTAATGGCAACTTGAGCAAGTAGCGCGTTGGCTTGTCCTTGATAATGAATATCCAGTTCAATGTCGCGTTTACTGTGCTCTTCTTCTGCTTCCGCTAGTAGCTGACCGACTTGATTGTAACGGTGCTGACTTTGTGCCAACCACGCTCTTAGCATGGTGAGTTTAGGGTGACTGAATAGCAGGTCGCTATCTAGTTGATTAATGGCTGACTCTAGCGTGCTTAGCTCACCTTGGTTAAACATCTTCCAGCCAAACTCGTTAAGAATTTCGACAACGAGATCTTTGTCGTTCGATTTTTGAGCATGATGAATCGCTTGGTGAGGCGCTTTCTGTTGCAGCCACGCGACGGCAGCATTGCGGTGAAGATCTTTTTCTTGTTGAGGAATGCGAGCTAAACGTTCGTGAGATAAGAATTCTGCAAACAAGTTATGGAAACGGAACCAATTATGCTCGCCTTCGAGTGGGTAGATAAATAAGCCGTAACGGTTTAATGACTCGATCATCCCCAGCGCATCTTCACGTTGTGTTAGGGCAAACACTAGTCCGTCGTTGAAGTGATCAAGGACAGATACTTGCATTAAGAAATGACGCGTTTCTGAATCTAGCAAGTCGAATACTTCTTCAACGAGGTAATCCCATAAGTGGGCATGGTTAAACTGAGACACTGATTCGACTGTTTGCGCCAGCGTGCGATTTTGGTGCTGGGCTTGGAGGGCAATCAATTGAAGTGCTGAAGGCCACCCCTCTACATAGGTACGTAGGTTATTTGCGGTGTCCTCATCAATCCCGTCCTCGATTCGTTGATTGAAGAAGCGAGTGGTCTCTTCGATATCGAACGCCAGCATTTCATTGCCAATTTCGATCATCAGGTCGCGAACACGTAAGTTTGCGGTACCCAAAGGAGGATTTGCGCGACTGGTTACGACGACAGTAAGGTTATCTGGCATGTGCTTGAGGAAGAATCGCATGGACTCGTGGACTTCATCATTAGTGATTAGGTGATAGTCATCCAAAACGATGTAGCATTCTTGTTGGAAATCGGCCATTTCAGCGAAAACTTCACTGTATAAAGAGCGCAATGATGAAAACTGGCGCTTCTCCGCCAGTTTCTGAGAGTTCGAGCAGTTGTGATTAGTTGCTTTATTCAGTGCTTGCAAAAGGTAATTGACGAAACGAAAACCATCATTATCACTGTCATCTATGCTGTACCAGCCAACATTTGGCTTATCTGATAGCCACTGAGCAGCCATAGTGGTTTTTCCGTAACCTGCTGGTGAACGAAATAAAACCAGCTTATAAAAGGGCGCTTGTTGTAGTAGGTCCAATACTCTTGGGCGAACAATGGCATTATGCAATCGTCCTGGGCGAGTAAGTTTAGAAGGGATCCACATTTTATATGTCCTTTGTTTATGCGTATCTAGCAATCAATCCGTTTTTACTTTTTATTGCCACAAGGTGCCTATTCATCTCGTGGATGCAGCACGACTAAAAATGTGGCTAGAGATCACTTAGGTACATGAGCTAGCGAAAAATAATTCTTAAACGAACGTAAACGGGCAGCGTTGGTTAATATTTATACTACTTTCCTATGTGTTGTGGATGTTACGACATCCGAAATGTCTCTTACTTTGATCCACTTCCTAATTCTCAAGAGTTGATGCAATTGCCACCAACTACGCCCTTAATTTGTGATTTAGCTCACTTTAAAATCGAATGTAGTGAACGTGTATAGGCACAGTTGCGCACATATTAAAGGAAGTTTGGTTTTATTCGCTGTTTTTGTGTGATCGAATAGACAGTTTTTACAACAAGCAAAAATGGCGTAATAAATATCGTCACTTTGAAAAAGTAATCTAAATAACGATGTGATGTGATCCTAATCACTAAGAACTCGTTAAATGAGCCTTGTGTTGAGAGTTGGATCACTAACTTCGCAATGGTCCCCTCTCTACGCCCTGCTTCCTACTCCCGTTAAGGAGGAGAAATAGGAGGATGTTTATTCACAGGGGGAAATGCAGGATGTATGGCAGATGAATTAATACAAGACGTGAGAATTTCTTAATGAAACCTACTCAACAGAAAAAATTTGACAAGAAGTCGTTCCAAGAAAGCGTAAAGAAACACCTATCAGTGACTTACGCACACACTATTGAAAACGCAGACAGCCGCGCATGGTACCTAGCAATGGGTCGTGCATTGGCTGAATTCACTACTTGTGATTTGCTTGCTACTGAAGCTGACCCTCGCATCCAAAAAGCGAAAAGCGTTAACTACCTTTCACTAGAATTCCTTATCGGTCGTTTGACTGGTAACAACCTAATCAGCATGGGTCTTTACGAAGAGATCACTGAAGCAATGGCTGAACTAGGTCACAACCTAACAGACCTTTTAGAAGAAGAACGCGACCCATCATTGGGTAACGGCGGTCTTGGTCGTCTAGCAGCATGTTTCATGGATTCATGTGCCGCTCAAGAATTCCCAACAGTAGGTTACGGCCTGCACTACGAATACGGTCTGTTTAAACAGTCGTTCAAAGATGGTCGTCAACAAGAAGCACCAGACGCATGGCGCGGTGTAGAAGGCTACCCATGGGAAGTGGCTCGTCCAGAACTTGCGCAAGAAATCGGCTTCTACGGTCACGTTGAAGTGGTAAACGAGAACGGTAAAGAAGTTCGTAAATGGGTTCCTGGCATGTCTGTAAAAGCAATGCCTTGGGATCTGCCTATCGTAGGTTACGAATCAGACACGGTTTACCCTCTACGTCTTTGGGAATGTCAGGCTATCGCACCATTCTCACTAGAAAGCTTTAACAATGGTGACTACTTCGAAGCTCAGCACGCGCTGATCGACGCTGGTAACATCACTAAAGTGCTTTACCCGAACGATAACCACGAGAAAGGTAAAACACTACGTCTAATGCAACAGTACTTCCACTCAGCAGCGTCTGTACGCGATATTCTACGTCGCCACGAAGCAGCAGGTTACTCGCTAGCGGATCTACCTAAGCAAGAGACTATCCAGCTTAACGATACGCACCCAACTATCGCTATCCCTGAGCTAATGCGCATCCTAGTAGACGAGAAAGGTCTAACTTGGGAAGCGGCATGGGAAATCAGTGCAAACACGTTCGCTTACACGAACCACACACTACTTCCAGAAGCTTTAGAGACTTGGTCTGAGTCGCTAATTCAGCGTCTACTTCCACGTCACATGGAAATCATTTTTGAAATCAACCACCGCTTCCTACAAGAAGTTCGTAAGATGTGGCCTGGTGACGGTGAGAAGCAAGCTAAGCTTTCTATCATCCAAGAAGGTTTCCACCGCATGGTTCGCATGGCTAACCTATGTGTAATCGGTTCTTACGCAGTTAACGGCGTAGCAGCACTTCACTCTGAGCTAGTTAAGAAAGACCTATTCCCAGAGTTCCACGAGATGTACCCAACTCGTCTACATAACGTGACAAACGGTATTACACCTCGTCGTTGGTTGAAGTTCTGTAACCCAGGTCTATCTAACCTTATCACTGGTAAGATTGGTTCTGAGTGGCCAGCGAAACTTGAGCAACTAGAAGGTATTGCCAAGTACGCAACAGACGCGAAATTCCAAAAAGAATTCATGGCTGTTAAGAAAGAAAACAAACAGCGCCTAGCGGATTGGGTTAAAGAGAACATGGGTATCGAGCTAGATACTAACGCTATCTTTGATGTGATGATCAAGCGTCTGCACGAGTACAAGCGTCAGCAACTTGATTTGCTACACATCTTGTCTCTATACCACCGCATTATCAACGATCCAAACTTCGAGTGTACTCCACGCGTATGTTTCTTCGGCTCTAAAGCGGCGCCAGGTTACCACCTAGCGAAAGAGATCATCTTCGCGATTAACAAGATTGCAGATAAGATCAACAACGACCCACGCATTGGCAACAAGCTGAAAGTGGTATTCATCCCTGACTACCGTGTAAGCATGGCTGAAATGCTAATCCCAGCAGCGGACGTTTCTCAACAAATCTCGCTAGCGGGTAAAGAAGCATCTGGTACTGGTAACATGAAGATGGCTCTAAACGGTGCGCTAACTATCGGTACGATGGATGGTGCGAACGTTGAAATCCGTGAAGAAGTGGGCGACGAGAACATCTACATCTTCGGTCTAGACGTTGAAGGCGTAAAAGCAGCGAAAGCTGCTGGCTACAACCCATACGACTACTACAATGCTGACCACCTACTGAAAGCGTCTCTAGACCTACTAACAGGTGACGAGTTCACGCCAGGTCAACCAGGCCTGCTACGCGCTACATTCGATAGCCTACTAGATGGCGGTGACCCATACCTATGTCTTGCTGACTTCGCATCTTATGTGAAAGCGCATGAAGAAATGGGCAAACAATACAAAGACCAAGCAGGCTGGGCTAAGAAAGCAATTCTTAACACCGCCCTAGTTGGTAAGTTCACATCAGACCGCTCGATTCGAGACTATGTGAACAACATCTGGAAACTTGAAGCGGTAAAACGTTAATAGAACCCAGTTAAGACCAAGGTAGCCGAGCGCTACCTTTGGTTATTTCAAAGATAAATTATTGATAACAATAAAACCCTACATGGAAGGTGTTGGTATTACCTTCGGAGAAAGCGATGAAAGAACAAACAGCATTAAAGAAAGTCGCAGACATGGCGCGATTGGCTGACAGCTACGTCAGCGCGTGGGGAGACGAAGCAAAAGTTTCTGAAGAGACTCTACGCCGCTTGCTCACTTCACTTGGCTACGATACTAGCAGCGATGAGAAGCTATTGGCTTCTGCTGAACGAAAACATAAAAAAGACGTACTAGCCCCTGTTCTTGTTTTACGCGACGGCGATCCTGTCGAAGTGGAACTAAACCTAGGTACGAGTGCTCGTGAGAGTGAATTTAGCTGGCGTTTAGAAACAGAACAAGGAGAGGTACTTGAAGGCTATCTTCAGTCGCAAATTGTTCGTGATGAACGAGCTGAGGGTGGCCCTCTAGTGTTTGCATTGCCAAAGAACTTGGCATGGGGTTACCACAAACTGATCATCAGTCGTAAACGTCGTAAGACTCCTTACGAAATGTCGCTGATCATCACACCGAAAGCGTGTTTCAAACAAGAAGATTTAAACCAACACAAAAAGCTATGGGGTCCAAGCATTCAGCTTTACACACTGCGCACTCAGCACAACTGGGGTATCGGTGACTTTGGCGACCTTAAGCAGTTGGTAAGCGACATCGCATCGCGTGGCGGTGACTTCATTGGTTTGAACCCAATTCATTCATTGTTCCCAGCGAACCCAGAAGGTGCGAGCCCATACAGCCCGTCTTCTCGTCGTTGGTTGAACATCATGTACATCGACGTAAGTTCAGTGCCTGAATTTGCGTTAAGTGCAGAAGCTCAGCAACGTGTTGGCAGCGCAGAGTTCCAGCAACGTCTGCAAAAAGCTCGTGACTCACACTGGGTGAACTACACCGAAGTGTCTGAACTCAAGATGAGTGTTTTACCGCTGCTGTTTAGCGAGTTCAAAGCACGCCATCTAGACAAGAACACTGATCGCGCGCGCGCATTCCTAGAGTTTGTAGAACTTGGCGGCGAAAGCCTACTTCACCAAGCAGCATTCGATGCGCTACACGGTGAACTGCATGCTGAAGATTCAAGTGTGTGGGGCTGGCCAGTATTCCCTGAGAAGTTCCGCACATTTGATGCAGCAGCCACTCAGAAGTACATCAAAGACAATGCAGAACGTGTTCACCTGTACATGTACTTGCAGTGGATCGCTGACGATCAAATTAAAGAAGCACAAGCGTTAGCTGAAGAAAAAGGTATGACGGTTGGTCTGTACCGTGACCTGGCTGTTGGTGTTGCGGATTCAGGCAGCGAAACTTGGGCTGATGATGGCAACCTAGTTCTGGACGCTAGTATTGGTGCTCCACCAGATATCCTTGGCCCTCTTGGTCAAAACTGGGGTCTACCACCGCTTAACCCACAAGTGTTGGAAGCGACCGGTTACGACGCGTACATCAAGTTACTACGTGCGAACATGAAACACTGTGGTGCACTTCGTATTGACCACGTACTTGGTTTACTTCGTCTGTGGTGGATTCCAAAAGGTGAGAAGGCAACTGAAGGTGCTTACCTGTACTACCCAGTTGAAGACATGCTAGCAATCCTAGCACTTGAGTCACATCGTCATCAGTGTTCAGTTATCGGTGAAGATTTGGGTACAGTGCCTGATGAAATCGTGGATATCCTTCGTGACGCAGGTGTTCACTCGTACAAAGTGTTCTTCTTCGAAACATCAAAAGATGACGGCGGCTTTATTTCTCCGAAGCATTACGCTGAACAGTCTATGTCAGCACTGTGTACGCACGATATGCCAACCCTACGTGGCTTCTGGCATTGTGATGACTTGAAGATGGGTCGTGAGATCGGTCTATACCCTGACGAAGAGCAACTAGAAGGTTTGTTTGATGACCGTCTGAAGTGCAAACAAGGCATCCTAGACAGCGTTCGTTGGCATGGTTACCTACCAGAAGGTATTGGTCATGACGCACAATATGTGCCGATGGATACTTACCTAAGTGAAGCGTTGCAGTTGCACGTGGCTGCGGGTGATTCTGCACTGTTGAGTGTTCAACTTGAAGACTGGCTAGAAATGGATCAACCGGTCAACATTCCTGGTACGGTAAATGAGTACCCGAACTGGCGTCGTAAACTGTCGATGAACCTAGATGAAATCTTCAGCCGTGAAGACGTAAATCGTATTTCTAAGCGCCTAACTGAAGTGCGCGCGAAAGCGAGCAAATAAGGTGAAATGAGTGATGTAGCAATTACTTAAATTAATTGTACCGAGGTACGAAAGTAAAGCCTAGGTCACTCATTGAACCGGCACAATCCGTTAGGATGAAGTACCGTTATTATGCCCGCAAAAATAGCGGGCATTTTTGCTTTTTGACGCTGTTAAATTCGATAGCAGAGTCTTTTATGTGAATTCACAACGTTTGGCTGTGGAAACCGATGTTCGAAAATATATGGAGAATATCGGGGCTAGGGAGAAAGATTTGAAAACTAAGGTAAAGAAAAACCAAGAACGTGCTTACGAACTATTATCTCAGGCGGCTTACTCAGATCCATTTGCGTCGCTTGGTCCATTCATTGATGACGGCGAAGGGTCATTACGTGTGTGGATGCCGGGTGCAAATAACGTCGAGCTAGTCGTCACTGGTGAACCCCGCGTTGCACTTGAGCGCGAAGGCGAAAGTGGTTTTATTTTAAAAGAAAAGCACGACTTAAACCTGACTCATTACCAACTTGCCGTGGATTGGAATGGCGTTGAACAGTTGATCGACGATCCTTACCAGTACCACAACATTTACCAAGAATATGAACACCTGCATACACCAAAAGACATGTACCGCTATATGGGCTCGCAATTTGTGACCCTAGAGCGTGGTGGTGAAAACATCTCTGGTGTTCGCTTCTTGGTTTACGCACCTCACGCATCGGCAATTAGCTTAGTGGGCAGCTTCAACCAATGGGATGGCCGTCGTCATCCAATGCAACGCCTAGACTACGGTATCTGGGGCTTGTTTATTCCTGGTTTGGAAGAGGGCGTACAATACAAATTTGAACTCAAAGGTCCGAATGGGGAAGGGCTGCCTCACAAACAAGATCCTTGGGGCTTCTACTCAGAGCAATACCCATCTTTCGCATCGATCACTTACGATCACAACCGTTACCAATGGCAAGACGCGAAATGGCAGAATCGTGCAGTGACGCAAAAGCGTGATGAAGCACTGTCTTTCTACGAGCTGCACGCAGGTTCTTGGAAACGTAATGAAGATGGTGATTTCTTAAACTATCGTGAACTGGCTGCTGAGCTTGTGCCATACCTAGTAGATATGGGCTACACCCACGTTGAGCTAATGCCAGTTTCTGAACACCCGTTCTTTGGCTCTTGGGGTTACCAACCAGTAGGTCTGTTTGCGCCAACGAGTCGTTACGGCTCACCTGATGATTTCAAGTTCTTTGTTGATGCGTGTCACCAAGCGGGTCTTGGTGTAGTACTGGATTGGGTTCCAGCACACTTCCCATCGGATGATCATGGCTTAGCAAACTTTGATGGTACGCCACTGTTCCACGACCCAGATCCGCGTCGTGGCTGGCATCAAGATTGGAACTCATACATTTACGATTTAGGTCGTGAACATGTGCGTCGTTTCCTTGTGTCTAACGCGCTGTACTGGTTCGAGCAATTCCACATTGATGGCATTCGCGTAGATGCAGTGGCTTCGATGCTTTACCTTGATTACTCACGCAGCCATGATCAATGGATCCCGAATGCGGATGGCGGCAATGAGAACTATGATGCGATCGCAACTCTGAAGTGGATGAACGAAGAGGTCTACAAACACTTCCCGAACGCAATGACCATTGCAGAAGAATCGACCGCATTCCCAGGTGTATCCGCGCCGACCTTTATGGGCGGTTTAGGCTTCGGCTTTAAGTGGAACATGGGTTGGATGCACGACAGTCTTTCTTACATCCAAGAAGATCCTATTCACCGCAAATACCACCACAATACCATCACGTTCCCGCTTGTTTATGCACACAGCGAAAACTACGTATTGTCGCTTTCTCATGATGAAGTGGTGTACGGCAAAGGCTCTATCCACAACAAGATGCCAGGTGATGAGTGGCAACAAACCGCGAACCTACGTGCTTACTACGGCTACATGTATGGTCAACCGGGTAAGAAGCTAAACTTCATGGGTGCAGAACTTGGTCAAACCGCAGAGTGGAACCACGATGACCAGCTACAGTGGTTCTTGCTGGAGTTTGGTCGCCACCAAGGCGTGCAAGCACTGATTCGAGACTTGAACCACTTGTACCGCGACGAAGCGGCGATGCACGATCAAGATTGTGTGCCAGCTGGCTTTGAATGGCGTCTACAGGATGAGGCGGAAGCAAGCATTCTTGCGCACGAGCGTATCAGCCAAGATGGCGAACGCGTATTAGTGATCAGCAACTTCACGCCAGTGCCGCATGAGCGTTTCCGTTTGGGCGTACCAATGGAAGGTACATACGAGCTTCTTCTAAACACAGACGATGCGAAATACGACGGCAGCGGTTTTGAAGTGGTAAGCCGAGTAGAAACAGAAGAAGTAGAAAGCGAGTCGCTACCTCAGTCTCTTGAGTTACGTTTGCCACCGCTATCGACGGTATTCTACAAACTGATTAAATAGCTATTATTAATCAAACAGTAAGCCCGGTTTACATTGTAAATCGGGCTTTTTTTAACCAATTTTTGACCTTGCAAACTTGTTGTTCTACCTTGAATCAGGCAATCTTCGCTCCCATTTAATTAAACAGCCACAAATAGAGATTCATCAGTGGCGTACCCCTTACTCTGGTTAGGCAAATAAAGCATGCTGAAAAGACTGAAGTTGTTTCTATTCAAAATTTCATTGGTTTTGTTACTGACTCCCGTGTTGTTGGTGGGCTTCGTCAAATACGTTAATCCACCAGTGTGGGGATGGAAGATCAGCCGCATGATCTCGCCACCAGAAGGGTACCCAGAAAGTAGCCAACAAGAGTGGGTGCCACTGTCTGAGATTTCAAAAAACATCCAACTGGCAGTGATGGCAACGGAAGATCAGAAGTTTCCTCATCATTATGGGGTGGACTTTGATTCGTTGTTCAAAGTTATTTCACAAGCCGGTGAGAATGGACCTTCTCGTGGTGCTAGCACGATTACTCAACAAACAGCGAAGAATGTCTTTCTGTTCCCTTCACACTCTTATGTGCGCAAGGCGTACGAGCTTTACTTTGCCCTGTTGATGGAAGCGATGTGGAGTAAAGAACGCATTCTCGAAGTGTATTTGAATGTGGTGGAGTTCGGTCCCGGTATCTACGGTATCGAAGCGGCAGCGCAAAACTATTACGGCATTCATGCAAGCCAATTGACCCAATGGCAAGCGGCAAGATTGGCAGTGGTCCTGCCTAATCCTTACAAAATTAAAGTGTATCCGCACACTAACTACACCCAACACCGCACCAATTGGGCGCTGACCCAAATGCGCAATCTGGGCAATGTGCAGCTGTAGATATTTGGGGCTTAATGTCTTGGCAAAACTCGGATAAATAGAACTACGCCCCGATAAAAGCAAAATGTGAAGCATCACAAGCTTTAGGGCGTAGCCTTTTAGAATGATGTGTTCAGTATTTCATCCATTTATTATTAGCGTGAATAAAACTAATAACTTAGCGTTACTTTTCCAATGGACTGAACGATGAAACTGAATCTGATTACGACCACTTTATTGCTTGCATCGGCAAGTGCCATCGCCGAGCCAAACATTACCATTTCTACCACGACCAACAGTCGAGACTTTCCATTAAGTGCTGAGCAACCTCTGGTTGTGCCATTAACCAAAGATGGCTACACGCTCAAAATTACGGGCGTTGAGGGCAACTGCGTTGCACCTGATGGTCAAAAGGTAAAGTTTAACAAGCCTATCGCGTTGAACTGCGGTAAGCCTACGGAACTGCCATTAAAAATCCGCTTTACGGGTGATTACTCTTTCGCTTTTGATGCAGAAGCGAAAACACTGCGTTTTAAGCGTGAACCTAAGAAAGCAGCAAAGACTGAATTCAAACGTCCAGTTCCACAAGTGCAATGTGAAGTGTACCAAGGTGGGGAAGTCACGATCGCACTGGGCAATAGCTTCCCTGACAGTACGAAGTTGCGTGATGCTTACTCTGGGCAAATGGTTGAAGTAAAAGATCAGCAAGTATCGCTGACGCCAAGCAAAGACTCCGGCGGTTTGGTGCTACTAGAGCCAGTGAAGAAAACCAAAGAAGCAGTGCCGTTTGATTATCGCAATGCCAACATTTACTTCGTGATGGTCGACCGTTTCAACAACGCCGATACGAGCAATGACAACAGCTATGGACGCAAGAAAGACGGCAAAGAGGAAATCGGCACTTTCCACGGTGGTGATCTAAAAGGTGTGATCGAGAAACTGGATTACATCAAGAGTCTAGGTACCGATGCTATTTGGCTATCGCCAATCGTCGAGCAAGTGCATGGCTTTGTTGGTGGTGGCGATAGCGGCTCATTCCCATTCTACGCTTATCACGGTTACTGGACGCGTGACTTTACCAAGATTGATGAGAACTTCGGTAACGAAGCTGATCTTAAAAAGCTGGTGGAAGAGGCACACAAACGTGGCCTTAAAGTCTTGATGGACGCAGTAATCAACCACACCGGTTACTCAACGTTAGCCGATTTGCAATTTGATGGTATTGAGGTGTTAAAACCAAACGCTGAGCTACCTAAGAAGTGGGGGGATTGGCAACCAAAAGCGGGCGAAAACTGGCATAGCTACCACCAGAATATTGATTACCAGAGTCCAAACTGGGCGAAATGGTGGGGCGGTGACTGGGTAAGAACAGGTCTACCTGGATACCCTGCACCGGGCAGCAGTGATATCACTATGTCATTGGCGGGTTTGCCTGACTTTATCACCGAATCAGACAAAGCTGTGAAGCCGGCGCAATGGCTATTGGATAACCCTGGTACTCGCGTTGAGGCGCGTGACAATTACACCGTCTCGGATTACCTAATTGAGTGGCAAACTGATTGGGTGAAACGCTTTGGTATTGATGGTTACCGTGTCGATACGGTGAAGCACGTAGAAGGCGATGTGTGGAAACGCTTGAAAGAAGAGGCATCAAGCAGCCTTGAGCAGTGGCGTAAAGAGAATGGTAAGTCAGGTCAGCCATTCTGGATGATGGGGGAAGTATGGGGACATACCGCATATCGCAGCCCTTACTTCGACGACGGCTTTGATGCGTTGATTAATTTCGACATGCAGAAGAAGTTAGACAAAGGCGCGGCGTGTTTCAGCCAAATGGCAGACACTTACCAAAGCTATGCAGATACTATCGCCAATGAGAAAGACTTCAACCCTGTGAGCTACATGTCTTCTCACGATACCGAGTTATTCTTCTCTCGCTTCAAAGATTACGGCATGCAGCGTAACGCCGCGAATGCACTGCTTCTAAGCCCTGGTGCTGTTCAGGTTTACTACGGTGATGAAGTGGGTCGTAACATTGGCCCTTACGCGGACGATTTCCACCAAGGCACACGCTCTGACATGGTATGGAAGCTATCTGATGAGAAGCAAGCGCTACTCAAACATTGGCAAACTCTTGGTCAGTTCCGTAAAGCGCATCCAGCGATTGGTGCGGGTCAGCATCAAGTGATTGAACAAGAAGGTGCGTACGTGTTCTCTCGTTCGCTTGGCAATGACAAAGTCGTTGTGGCGTTTGTAGGGCGCGATAAGTAACCAAACGTTCTTTATTTCGATAAATAAAAAGCCCTTCCTTGAGATATCAGGGAAGGGCTTTGTTGTTTTTGATTGTTACTTATCTCTTTTAATAGCTATCTATTTCGATAGTTATTTCTTTAGTTCTTGGTCGATAACTTTCTCAAGCTCCTCGAAAGGTACATAGCCCGGAATGACTTGGTCATTGATAATGATAGCTGGTGTGCCTCGTAGACCTAAGCGAGTGAAGTACTCGTAGTTTTTATCCAACAACGCTTTGGTCTCTTTGTCGTCAACAAGCTGTGCTTCGGTGCCTGTTTTCTTAGCGATTTTTTGTAGTGAACTTGCATCATGTGGCCCCGGCTTCTTCACCAACAAGTCGTGTACTTCTTTGTACTTGTCATGTTGGTTCTGCCAAACATTTAATGCGTAACTTGCCGAGTTGTAACCGTTCTTTTCGTACTGTTCTTTGAACGATACCGTCATGTTCAGCACTTTTACCTGCGGGTATTCTTTCTCGACTTTAACTAACTCACCTTCAAGACGCTTACAGAAAGGACAGCTGTAATCGGTCACGTTGATGATGGTCAGTTCTGGATTCTCTGATCCGAATGACGAGTGCTTGCCATCGTTTAAGTAAGTGCGCACTTCATCCAGCGTCGTGCTAAACGTCTTTTGGTAAGCGACGTAGTCTTGCAAGTTCTGATGCAGCGCATCTAGGAGCTGTGGATTCTCTTTAAGCAGTTGATTGATCTCGTCGAGCTTCTCTTGCGATGTCTTTTCTGCTGCGTGTGAAAACAGTGGAGTGAGTGCGATAGCCACAGTTAATAGTGTGCGAGTGAATTTCATGATTTTTCCTAAAACTCTTTTTCTTTGCGGTTTTGCCGCGAAGTGATTAAAAATAAAATAAACGATTTAAGGTCAATAGATCCTAGCCATCGGGTTTTATTCTCTAAACACACACAGTTTGAGGTGCACCCGAACTTTTTCGGGTATCGGCTCGGTATGATGACGGAAAGCGTTACGTTCACCGCCACTGATGGAAAGCAAGACAAACGCAAATAGAAATAAGGGCACAATAAAGCTGTCGAGATGGTTTTGTGACACCTGAATCAGCTTTTCAGACAGTTCACACTGCTTATTTAGTCCTTTTGTGCTCTTTTCTTGCTGCGCAGTGGCGTGCTCAGGCGCGACTTGATCGCTAATGAGAGGGCAAGATTGATAGAGGCCCGCATTTTTACTTAGACAGATCACGATAACCCAAGCCACAAGGGCGAGTGTCCATCGAGCGATGTTGGATTGTGATCGAAGCAAAAGGCAAACCCTGAATAATTCTCATAATTATGACCGAACCACCCTAAATTAAATTGCACAGAAAATTTGTTAGTTTTTGGTCAAGAAATCTCAAATAAACAACAAACCATGAAGCACGTCGAGAATGTGGCTAATCACAAACTTGTTCCAAACTTTAGTTTGCTTTGTTAATGGATTGGATAGGTAAGTTTTCAGATAAATATACCTTATCTTGGTCATAAATATTTATTATCTTTTAAATGTGATTAAAATCATAAAATAAAACTTCATAATTAAGCGGCATGGCTGTTCGGTAAATGGATTGATTTTGATCATCTCTCTAGCACGTCGTTCAAGGGATCATCTATGTGTTCTGTTCCACATACATAGGTGAATTTATGACAAGCCCTGTTCATGCTGAACGCAAGGTGACGATCGGGTGTTACATTGCACTCGCGTTTGCGGTTGTGTTCTTTTCTGGTCTGATGCAATCCAACGAATGGTACGGTGTATTCGACTTTACAACGCTTAATGGCTCTTTCGGTAAAGTGGCTTACGGCGTAACGGAAGGTGCGGATGGCGCGGTACAAGCTGCGACTACCTCTTTCCGCGGTACTGGCGGTAGCGGTGCTCGTGACGGTTTCATTTTTGCGCTTACTTTGATCCCAACCGTTATGTTCGCATTAGGTATGATCAACGTACTTGAACACTACGGTGCACTTGAAGCAGCTCGTAAGCTTCTTACTCCTCTTCTACGCCCTCTAATGGGCATCCCTGGTAACTCAGGTTTGGCTCTGATTGCTTCTCTACAAAGTACCGATGCAGGTGCAGCGATGACGCGTCAGCTAAAAGATGAAGGCCACCTAACTAAGCGTGAAACGGACGTATTTACCATGTTCCAGTTCACTGCGGGTGCAACCATCGTGAACTTCTTCTCATCAGGTGCTGTATTGTTCACGCTGACGATGGCTGACGGCTCTCTAGCAGTAACGTCTTCTATTGGTTTGGCGGTTGTGGTGATGTTCGCATTTAAGATCATCGGCGCGAACCTGTTCCGCATTTACCTAAACATGACGGAAGGTAAAGAAGACAAACAAGACCAAAACAAATCAGAGAACCTAAAAGAGGAGACGGCATAATGGGTGACGTTAAAGCGAAAAAACCAATGGTGACGGATATCTTCGTCGAAGGTGCTAAGAAAGGTTGGGTGATTGCGACTACCTCTACGGTTCCTAACGTATTGATGGCGTTCGTTATCATCAAAGCACTTCAAATCACTGGCGCGCTGGATTTGATGGGCACGGTGTTTTCTCCAATCATGGCGGTGTTTGGTCTTCCGGGTGAAGCAGCAGCGGTATTGATCGGTGCTTGGATGTCGATGGGCGGCGCGGTTGGCGTAGTAATCACGCTATTTGACCAAGGTATCCTAAACGGCACGCACATTGCGATTCTTGCGCCTGCTATCTACCTAATGGGCTCTCAAGTTCAGTACATGGGTCGTATTATGGGTCCAATCGGTACTGAAGGTCGTTACATCCCAGTTATGATTGCAATCTCGGTATTGAACGCGTTTGGCGCAATGCTGGTGATGAATCTGTTTGTCTAGGAGTGAGTCATGCAATTCTCTCTAAATGAATATCTAGAAGAGCTACGTCCGCTGATTAATGTGGATTGTGGCACTTACACTACTGATGGTATCGAGTTCATCGCTTCTCAATTTGAAGAGAAGTACCAAGCGATGTCAGGTTGGAGCGTAAAACGCATCGACTGTGGTAGAGCGGGCATCGGTCTTGAAGTTCGAAATAAGCCGGAAGCTGAGCAAATCGATGTGATGCTGATTGGTCATATGGATACCGTGTTCCCTGTGGGTACTGCTGAGCTTCGTCCAATGTCTCAAGATGCAGAGAAAGCTTACGGTCCGGGCGTCTCGGACATGAAATCTGGTTTGCTGAACATCGTATACGCGATGCGCAATCTAGACCAAGCGGTGTTGGATAAGCTGTCTATCGCTATCTGCATGAACCCAGATGAAGAAACGGGTTCTCTGGACTCTGTGGATTGGATTCAATCAGTTGCGAAAAACGCTAAGAATGTTCTGGTTGCAGAAGCGGCACGTGCAGACGGCGGTTTAGTGAAAGCGCGCAAAGGCATGGCTCGCTACAAAATGACCTTTAATGGCGTTGCTGCTCACGCAGGTAACGAGCCAGAAAACGGTCGCAGCGCAATCACTGAGATGGCGAATTGGATTCTGGCTGTCAATGCAATGACCAACTTTGAATCTGGTACTACGCTGAACGTCGGTATTGTTTCTGGTGGTAACGGCGCGAACATCGTCCCTAAGCACGCTGAAGCAATCGTGGATGTACGTTTTTGGAGCAACGAAGAATACGATGATGTCGATAGCAAGCTAAATGGCATGCTGGAAACACCATTCGTTGATGGCGTGAGCATTGAGTTGGTTCGTGAAGCGTATAAGCCTTCTATGGTGCCAAGCCCACAAACAGAAAGCCTGATGATGCTAGTTGAAGAAGCGGCAAGTGAACTGGCGATCGACATCAACTGGAAAGAAGTCGGTGGCGGCTCTGATGCAAACAACACGGCGATTCTAGGCGTTCCAACTTTGGATGGTCTAGGGCCTATCGGTGCAGGCTTCCACAGTGACCAAGAGTACTTGTTGCTCGAGTCGCTCGAACCACGTATCAAAATGCTGATGCGTGTATTGGAGAAGATTGCTCAATAAGGCATTCTGCTTCTAAAGCTTGGTTCCCAAAGCTTTTGGTTTCCAAAACTTTTGGTTTCCAAAGCTGTTTGTTTCCAAGGCAATAATCCCCGGACTTCGGTTTGGGGATTTTTTTATCTAGCCAATTGGCTTCCTTTCTTCATTATCATTATTCGCTATTAATCCTATGTTCAGGTTCATCGTCTTAATATCTATGACACAGTCATAAATTTAGGAGGCACGATGACCACAAGCATGTCTGTAAATTCGGCGTCCGATGACGTCTTAGATCAAACGATGCAAGCACCAGATGAGAAAACCTTCTGGCGTAAAATGAAAAACTCCGTCAAGAAAGCAGGTGAAGAGATTGCTGTTATGGGCATCAAATCATGGCTTGCGATGGCAGATTCCAATACCTCTGTTCGCCACAAAGCGATCCTTGGTGGCGCGTTAGCTTACTTTGTTCTCCCCACTGATATGGTGCCAGACGTACTAGCAGGCGTCGGCTTTACCGATGACATGGCAGCGCTTACCCTAGCGGCGAACTCGGTCGGCAATGCCATCACCGACGAGCATGAAGAACAAGCGAGAGAAAAGCTGAGCTCGATGACGGAGTAGGACTGTGACCTATTCTTTAGATTCCAGATAAAACAAAAGCCCCGATGTTTCCATCGGGGCTTTCATTTAGACAGGATAGTTTAATCGTAGAACGATTTAGGCGTCAGCACGTTTCAGGTGCACTTCTTCTTCGGCTACGCCGGCCATTGGATCATTGAAACGAGCTTCATCCAATGCGCCTTCCGATTTAGCAACAATGATAGTCACTGCGCTGTCACCGGTGATGTTAACTGCGGTACGAATCATATCAAGTAGACGGTCAACACCCATGATAAGTGCAATGCCCTCTAGCGGCAGACCTACTTGGTTCAATACCATTGCTAACATTACTAGACCAACACCAGGAACGCCTGCGGTACCGATAGACGCCAATGTTGCCGTCATGATAACCATTAGGTAGTCACCCATAGTTAGGTCGATGTTGAATGCCTGTGCTATGAACGCTGTCGCCACACCTTGCATGATCGCCGTGCCGTCCATGTTCACGGTTGCACCTAGCGGTACTGTGAACGATGAAACGCGGTTCTCAACACCCATACGATGCTTCGCCGTTTCCATTGTTACTGGAATGGTTGCGTTTGATGATGCAGTTGAGAAAGCAAACATGATTGCATCTTCCATCTTGCGTAGGAACGTAATTGGGTTTAGGCCAGTAAAGCCTTTTAGCATCAAGCTGTAAGTCACAAGGCCGTGCAGCAATAGCGTACCAGCTAGTACCACAAAGTACTCGGCAAGGTTCAAGATTGCACCAAGACCAAGACCGGTAAACAGTTTCGCCATTAGGAAGAAGACACCGTAAGGCGCTAGGTTCATCAGAATCGCAACTAGCTTCATGATCACTTCATTCAGATCAGAGAAGAATGCTGCGATACGTTCGCCAGGCTTACCTGCTGCACTGATCGCGATACCGAATAGGACGGCAAATACGATAACTTGCAGAGTTTTACCTTCTGCCATTGCGCTGATTGGGTTAGTCGGGAACATATCAATGATCACCTGACCCAAAGATGGCGCTTCTGCTGATTTGAATGAACTTGCTGCGGTTAGGTCTGCACCAGCGCCAGGCTGGAATAGGGTACCCATGGTTAGAGCAAGTGTGATTGCGATAGCAGTAGTTGCTACGTAGAAAGCTAGGGTTTTGCCACCCATGCGACCTAATGTCGATAGGTCTTTTAGAGAGCTAGTACCACAAACTAATGAAACAAACACTAGTGGTACGACAAGCATTTTTAAGCTGGCAACGAAGATCTGTCCACCAACTTCGAATAATCCATTAACAATGTATGCGTCGACAAATCCGTTGTCGGCAAAAAGTGTGCGAATTGCAAATCCTGTCAAGATACCCGCTACCATACCTAAGATTACTCGGCTGGTAAGCGACATCGGCTTCTTGGTATTCATGAGAACACTCCTTATAGTTATGCACCTTAAGTTCACTTCAAGGCGGCGTGCAGATTAGCAGCGGAGTGTGGAAACACGAAAGAATAATCGTCTGAATGGTTAATAGATGTGAACTATATCACTATAAAAAATAGACTTTTAACCGAATGGTAACGAAATTCATGGTTGAAAAGTTTGTAAATTAACATTTTTATCGAACATACAACCGATAGAAATGATTTCTTACATTCTTGAGTGGTAGAAAACGACTTGCATAGAATGGGGTAATACATTGCCTAGTGAATAACTAGGCATGTTTTATTCACTCGTTGTTTTCGACCTCAGTTCAATGACGGGCGGGTTTGGTTATCGATAGTGCGAGCAAAATCTGAAATCTGTTGATAATCAGCGGGCGTCCAAATGGGTTTTGATGATAATGATTTAGGAAGTGTGGAGAACGCTTTTTCATCGTCGCTTGCTCTAAACTCAACGCTCATCCATTTGTCGATCGGCTGCTGATCCGCAAAAGTCGCCGATAGTGAAAGTTCATGGTTCGCGCCAGAATAGTTCGGCGTCAATTTCAGCGCCATATGGTAATCACGGAAGCGAACCACCCACTTATCCGGTAGGCGTCTTGAGCTGTCCCACCAATCCCCATCGAGTTGTTGAATTTTCTCTTTAGTGACGGCTTTCGACTGAGCTTTTAAGTCCTTTAATGCTTGTTTAAAAGCGCTGTCCATTGCTTTCGAAAAGCCTATTTGATCGAGTTCGGGGTTGTTCAGGAGTACTTGCTTGGCTAACTTTGCCCCAAGCATGTTGGAATAGAGATCTTCCGATGAGAATGCTGATGCCAGTTCTTTAAAGCCACTGACGGATACCATACCGAACCACTGAGCAATTTCATGCCATTGAGCTAGGCGAAATGCCGTTAACGCTGCTGCTTGAGCACTGCGATCTAGCTTTTCTTCTTCACTCAGTTGCTCTGTTTGTTCATACCAACGAATACGACGAACACGTAGCTCTTCTGGTAAATCTAGGTGCGCAGCGCGACCTAAATAATGTTGGTTGAGAGTGAACAAATAATAGGTGTAGTCTGCGGTATCACGGACGTGGGCAGTATCAATAAAGCCGCCTAGTTCGGTAAAGATAATACCGTTGGCTTCTTCATTCAGCCCTAGCAAGCTACCAGAGACTGACTCGCTGCCGTCGTTATAGTGGTGAGTACCCACTTCGTTGCTGGATAAGACATTCTCAAGAGAAAAGAAAGGAACAGGCACGCTTCCTAATTGCGCTTTGAGATCGACACCAAATGCACAACACGGTCTAACGCCGACCGGTGCTTTTAGTTGTTGCGCGTGAACGAATCCACTACAAAGGCTTAGTAGTAATAGTGCTGCTTTCTTCAAACCATACTCCTAGAATGCTTCATTAATCTGGAAATAAAAACCGGTGCTGTCTTTGCCCACACCCAAATCGACGCGCACGTTAATACGTGCCTTAAAGGCAAATCGATAACCAACCCCGACAGTCGGTAGCCAGCTATTTTCAAAGAGCTCGTGATAAGTTGGTGCGATATTACCAGCACCTAGCCACCCAACCACACCATGGCGACCTGCAATGGCATGGCGAATTTCTACTTGTGTAGAAAGCTGGTGCTTATCGCGATATTGCCCTTGGTAGTAGCCACGCATACGCTGGTCATCACCTAGCTGGGCGTAATCAAACCAAGGAGCGTCACCGAAAATCGATTGTGAATATACCTCCATTGCAATAATCGTCGTGTCAGACCATTGTTGGTAAACACGATAGTTAGCAACTAGGTTATCGTAGTCTTCATCACTGCCGAGTGAATCTCGGTTAGCAATCCATTCAACATCGAGAAACTGCCCCCGCATTGGGTTCGGTTCGAAATCACGAGTGTCGTATTCCATTCCAACTAAGACGCCACTGCTAGAGGCATCGGCAACTTCTGAAGGGAGAATATCGCCTTCGACACCGTCGACCTTACTGAATGACTGCCATTGCCAACCAAGTTTGGCGTAAGTATTTGGCGCGACTTCAACGGCGATTTTTGGGCTCAACTGTAAACGTTGCCCTTCATACTGCACTTTGTTGTTCTCGTTTTCAGCAGCTTGGCTGCCAATACCCCAATAGTAACCGGGGGTATGGCTTATCCATGCCTCACCTAAAAGACGCACTTTGTCATTTTTTAAATAGGTGCGATTGTTTAACCCCAAGCCGTAAGAACCTGAGGTTGAACCATAAGAAGTAACGGTGACTGTCGAGTAAGGCTCGCCTTTTTGCCAGTCGTAAGGCGTGTACAAACCTACTGCGGCAACACCAATACCAAACCCTTGTTCTGGGTTAACAAAAGGACCAGGTAATACGCCCCAGTCGATTAACTTAGATTCATCCACGGTTTCACTTGAACCAAGCTTGGTCAGGATGTCATCCATTAAGCTACTTTCGTCTTTTTCGATAGCAATAGCGTATGACGAACTAAGCAGCGCTGTCAGCGCAAGGGTATATGAGGCTTTCATCTTCTCGCTACCCTAGAAACGACGGTCTAAAGAGAAGAAGATGCTTTGACGATCACCAAAACCGGCTTCACCCAAAAGGTACCAATCTTCATTGATTTGGTATTGCATGCCAGCGATGGTGTTCCATTCAGATTCTAAGCGCTGCTTTACTTCAAAACGGGCATCTGATGACATTAATCCGCTTAAAGATGGCGGTAAGCCAAGGTCTTTGAGTGAGCCAGAGAGTTCTTGCTCGACATCTTGATACATAGCGCCAACCCAAAAACGAATCGGTACGCCATTTTGATGGAAGTCGTAACCGATACGAGGAGAAACCACAACTGCATCAATTGAACCGTCAATAACGGTTAAATTGGTTTGAGTGTAACTTGCATCGACCAATGCGAACCATTGGTCATAACCGCCAGCAAGCACAAAACCAAGGCCTTTAGTGTAGCCATCGAGATCTAGGCGGAAATTTTCAATACGTTGTGGTTTCACAAACGGCAACTTAACCTTTACGTTTACATCGGTTTCTGAGTAGCCATCAAGCGTACCGATCAAGCCATAAACGTTTAGGAAAGGGAACAGCCAGACATCGGCGCGTAATGTCATAACGTCAGTGGCTTGCTTACCTGGTTCTGCTTGCATATCGACTAACTTTTCAATCCCGCCTAAACCTTTTAGTGCGATAGAGTCGACATTGATGCCTTGTTCCATACTCATATAGCTGAGGTTTAAACCAAAAGGTTTTGGTAACTCGTAGCCAAGTGCTTCTGCTTTCTCTTTCCATATCGGCAGAGAAATTGAATCCGCATTCGCGACTCCAGTAACGAGGCAAGAAGCAGCAACAAGCAAAGAAGGTAATTTCATAAGTCACTTCATTAAGCATGGCGATCATTATATAGCCAGAGCCGTTTTGATCCGGATATGAATATCTAATGAGCGTCACGGGTAAATCACAGCTTTATCATGGAGAAAAAGCACTTTAGCGAGAGATAAGGACGGCTGTTTTTTTAACGGATTTAGAGCAGCTTCTTAACTTCGGCGAGCGCATCTTACTCCTAAAATCATAAAAGTAAACTTTAAAGTGTACTTTATATTGTTGTGCGCTATACTCTGCAGCCACTTACATGAGGTTGGTGAATTTAGAACGATGAAGCTTTCAGAAAAAAAACGGATTGCGCTGATTGAAGCCGCACAACAAGAATTTATCGAGCATGGCTTTTCAGGTGCCAATATGGACAGAGTCTGCGAGCGAGCCGGCACTTCCAAGCGAACTCTATATCGCCATTTTGAAAGCAAAGATGTGTTGTTTATTGAGTCCATTCAAGCAGTGATGGAAATTCAAAGGGCACGTCTACAATTTCAGTATTCACCTGAAGAGAGTATAGAGGCTCAACTTCGCACTTATTTACTCGCTAAGCTCGATTCGATGTATGAGGATTTTGGTCTGCCGCTAGCTAAGATGGTTATTAGCGAGTTTATGCGCACACCAGAACTTGTGGAAAACTATCTGCATCAACTTCAAAGCCAGGATGAACAATTAGAGAAGTGGTTTTCTGAGGCAATTGACGATCAGAAAA
The DNA here is from genome assembly GCF_002214395.1 of Vibrio rotiferianus. Classification (NCBI taxonomy): domain Bacteria; kingdom Pseudomonadati; phylum Pseudomonadota; class Gammaproteobacteria; order Vibrionales; family Vibrionaceae; genus Vibrio; species Vibrio rotiferianus. The sequence continues at coordinate 690,076 of NZ_CP018311.1, read as the reverse complement.
TCAAAAACCTAAATCCGGCTGTGATGAGTAATATGTTGATGTGTCTATTGAAAGGTAACTTTTTATGGCCTCAGTTGATTGCTAACCACAAGGTGCCAAACCTTGAACAGCGCAAGAAATCGATTGAAGATATACTTACGCTGTTCCTAGATGGGTATCGTTGTTAAATAGAGCGTTCTGTTACCACTCTTTATAGCTCAAACTGGGTAGCTGATTGTGATCCCAAACCCATAGGTTTGATTCTCGGACTTGCATGCCTCCGACCCAGTAGTTTTGAGTTATGGGTTGGCTTCCCTCCAGACATGCTTGAGCGTGCTCTGTAATACAGACTTGTTGCTCCCACCAATTCTTTTGCAATGAGTCGATGCTAAATAGCGGCTTGTCGCTGCGTGTCAGCGGGAGGAGTAATGCATAAAACATCACATCACCCAACGTCGGAAGAGGCTCTTTTTCTTGGTATTCCTGAAACCAATCTTTAACGGTGATTGGTGTGCTGTGTTCGGCCAATGCTTCTAGCGCCAATTGTTGGGTGAAGCTCAACCCTGACTCCGAGTGAGGTAACTCTTGAAGGTGTCGTTTCATCGCGGCTTTAATATTTGGCAAACAATCTAACTCATGCTGCGAAAGCAGTTCGATAAGGGATTGAGGAGTCGGTGATGTCAAAGTCTGCCAACAACGCTTAGCTTGGCTTCTAAGCTTTGATGTGACGGGCTTTCGATGCTGCCAGCATGAGCGAACCGCCTCTGCAGGGAGTTGCCCAAAGCCAATAAAACGCTCGGTTCCCGGAAACTGATTGAACTCGATGATCTCGATGACTTTTCCTTCGGTTTCTTCTAAAAGTGTTAACCCTCGAAGTAACATGAACTGATCATAGGTATCATGTTCTACCCAAAACACAATTCGCTCAAACTGCTCATCAAGCAGAGTATTGATATTGTTCTGCTCAGATAGGGCGATGTCTTGCACCGAGCCTTCACGCCCCATTACAGGTAACAACATATCAACGACATATTGTGCTCGGATTGCGACAAAAGCCATTTCATCATTTGGAATGGGGCCGATGCACAAAGGATCAATCATGGGCAAGAATTCACCTTCAAAGCCACAAGTTTTCAATTGTTGCTGAATATCATGTCCACATCGCACGTGCAGAGTCTTTAGTTCCGCATCTAGAGGCTGTTCTCGGTTATGGATGGCGAGCTTGTGAAATTCCAACTCTTCTATATGCGCCTTTAACTTACTCCAACTAGGTAAGCCGAGTTCTCTTGCTAAGGCATGTTGAACATCTGCTAGTTGAATGGACTCTGTCGTAAGCTTTTCTGGCTGGGTATGAAATTGCCTAACTTGCTGTAAGGCACGCTCATCATTTTGGCGGATCGCTTTTAAGCGTTTTTTGGCCAGAGACTTTTGCTGGTTGAGGTTAATAGAGAAGCTATTATGAGATTGCATTTTTCACCTTTCTTATCTCTTCCACACTCGCCTTATTAGAAGTTTAAAAGAAGGTAAAAACAGATTGTTCCTGCTAACAAGAGCAGGGAGGTTGAGTTGCCGTGAACCGAGTTCTTTCCGCGAGTGTTGGGTGCTTTAGGCTTGAGCTTTTTACATGGTATGTAATCGAAACAGGTATCGCAACTTTGAATAATATAAAGAAGCAAAAATGCACTTAACTTCACATAAAACAGTTCCAGAACTTAAGTCGAGGAGCAAGTTGGAGCGGAGAGAGCATCGATGATGAAAACTCAAGATTCGCCGGGTGTTGAGCGTGCTTTGTTTTGCTCTATTCCACTCGCACTTTGGCACTATCAAGTAGTGTTTGATAGAGGGCAAGAGCGGCTGGTCCACTTTTCGCCCCTTTAGGTAAGGTGAGATGCTGAGCGACTTGATATTGGTTCGAATGCTCTAGGTCAATTACTTTGAGGCGGTCATTTTGGCGGTATTCAACGAGATGTTTTGGGAGGCGGCAGAAGCCGACACCTTGCTCAACCGCTCTAAACGCATGGTCGAAATTATCCACCGTGATTCTTTGGCGCGCGCGCAGCCAGCCTACGTCTCGCTTCTCTTTGTCTGATTCCCCCAAATCTCGAACCACAATTTGGCTGGTGGTCGCAAAGTCCGCCAATGAAATATGTTCCTTCTTTGCTAGCGGATGTTGAGCTGCGATCACAGGGACCATAGTGGTAGTGCCAAACGCTTCTGCAGGGTAGTTGGTGATCGGAAGGTTGATGATGGCGATGTCCGCTAATTCATTGATCACCATGTCTGTGGTTTTACTCAGAGAGGTTTCTACGACTTGAACTGAAGTTGTATTGTTTTGTGTGAGAAATTCGCTAAGAGGAGTATAGAGCCAACTTGGATCGCACAGGTGATCGATAGCTACCGTAATTTGCGACTCTACACCGCTATTTAGCTGTTCACTGATCATTTCAAGTTCACGAGCCTGCTCAAGCATTGATTGCGCACGGCGTAACATCGTCTTGCCGTGTTCGGTTAACCCCGCCTTACGACCTTTTACTTCTATTAGCTTGATACCAAGCTGGTCTTCGAGTTTTTTCACCGAATAGATAAGCGTGGTATGGCTTTTATTGAGCGTTACTGCGGCTGACTGAATGCTTCCCGCCTGTTCAATTGCTTGTAGTGTTTGCCACTGCTCTAAGGTTGTTTTGAGTCTCATTGGTCAGTTTTTTCCACAGTTAATGGCAAAATTATGAACTTTTTTGTCAGTTTTATAAAGGTAATAATCTTCCCATCGAAAGCGAGTCAATAATAAGAGGAGACTCAAGATGGCGAAATTGCTGCAAGTTGATTTTGAATTTCATGGCCCATTTGGTGAAGAGATGTCGAATGCTCTGATCGATTTAGCGAAATCAATTAACCAAGAGCCGGGCATGATTTGGAAAATTTGGACGGAAAGCGAAAAAGACCAACTCGGTGGGGGTATCTATCTTTTTGAAGATGAAGCCACGGCGCAAGCTTATCTCGAAATGCACACTGCTCGTCTGAAACAGATGGGTGTCGAGGAAGTAAGAGGCCAGATATTCGATATCAATACACCGCTAAGTAATATCAACCAAGGTCCAATCGGAGAGTAATGTTATGACTAACCGCACCTTTCTAACCGTTCATGGTGTCATATATACGGTATTCGCTTTTGCGCTATTTTTTGTGCCAACCATGATGTGGCCGATGTATGGCATACAAATTAACGACCAGTACGCGCTGTTTTTATCGCAGCATACGTCGATCTTTTTAGGTGGGATTGCTGCGGTCAGTTTGATGCTACGTGATGTGGAACCTAGCAACACAGCCAAGCAACTGTTCAAAGCGCTGTTGGTCACGAATCTCTTAGGCGTGGTGATCACCACTTACGCAGGCATTACAGGTGTGTTTGTTGGCTTTGGTTGGAGTGACCCTGCGTTCTTCTTATTACTGAGTGCGCTCACTTTTATTCAATGGAAGAAACAATCGTAGAACAAACCATATCAAGAAAGCCCCGCGATGCGCGCGGGGCTTGCTTTTTTAATGAGGCATAAACTCGCCACCATCTTTCATTATCTTTTTCGCAATACGGTTCATGACGCGGATGAAAAAGCGCCGAGCCAAACCATATTTAACGTTCGTTACCGCGATACGACATAAGTTGTCTTTCTCATCAAAACCATAAAACACCTTCGCTCCACACTTATCGAGATAAATTGCAGCAACATTGTTGGCTTTTGTTTCATCTGGTTGAATGAGTGCTACGGGGGAGCTCTGTTTGACCGCATTTTTCCATAGCGATTTTTTTGATTGAGTCTCGGTTATGGTGTTTGTACTGCCAACGAGAAGCACTCGGCTTTTCACGCGCTGTTCCATAAAAGCGTAGGTTGGGTTTGAAGCATAGAACCACTGTGTCGGCTCGGCAGGAGTGACGTGTATTTCAGCGATTTCCAATTGGTTGTCTTTTGTATGACAGTGAACGGGCATCGGTTTTTCTGGCAACTTACAACCAAAGATCATTCCGTACGGCTTCGTTTTCGCATCCACAAAATCGAGAAGCCCCTGATTAAGGCAGATCGAACCAATATGAGAGCTTTCAAATGGTGCTTTTTGTTGAGCTTCTTCCAGTAGCGCCATTTGCCTAGGGCTATCATCGACGACATGGAACACTTTGTCCGCAAGCAAGTCGCCACTGGGATGGTAAATTCGATATCGATAGACGCCGGTAGAGTTAGAACTTTTTTCGCCTAGGTTCCAAGTCAAACAGTTGGAGTGATTTAGCTGAATCGAAGACTCATATTCATGTGAGTAACCTCCAATTGAAGCTCTGTATGGGTGATCGATGCGAACTGTTAGGGCGACTTCAGGTTCATAACCGTCCTCGTCGTCATCATCTTCTGGGAAATAGCCGATACGAAGTCCAAAACAACGTTGATCTTCCGCACGGACTAGGGTGGTTTGTTTTATTAATTCGCTTGGGTCATCATCTTCTGGAATATGGTAAATGCCCCAATCGAGCAACTCAAAAGGAGAAAGCGCAGCATGACGATATTTTCCAGCCTGTATATCTGCTACAAGCTGCTGGACTTTCAACGATGGGTGCTGCGCATATTCACTGATGAGTGTTGTGAACTCTGGGAGGTTAGCGACCAACTCAATCAGCTTAAGTAGTTGGCTTATCTCCAACTGATCTGTATAGCGCTTTAGATCGATTTGTTTGGCAAACCAAGGCATCGCATTGACCCAATGTTGCTTAACTGCATACTTGAGCAACATTGCGAGTTGTGCGCCTCGGTCATACAGTTGTTGAAACAAGTCTGGCAGAGGGAGATCACGTTCACTCTCAAGTTGCTTCAATCCCAGACTAGGATTAAGAGCAAATAATCGCAAGAGGTTATCTTGGATGTGCGGTGAGGCTTTCCAATACAGTTCATCAATACCAGGAATACCGTAACTGGTATCAAAATCACTGATGAAGTTAGTTTTTAGTGTATCCAGTAATTTTTGTAACTGCTCTGAGTTTAGCGATGTCGTTTGATCGATCTGAGCAGTGATCCACTCTACTGTTTTGCATTGCTCTTTGGTGATGGCGTACCCATTGGGGTTACGGCGTCCCATTTGTTCACTTACGGTGTAGCGAATAGAGTCTAAGAGCGCGTCGTCGTAGTAACTGGTTTTGATATTTGGTCTTCGTTGCTCCAGCAGCTCGAAGAAGCGCAGCTCAGCATCCGGACGGAGTTTTTTTAGTGCTGATCGAACGAACTGTTTGTTTTGTTCTGTTTGTTGCTGCGCTTCGAACTGATCGAAATACATGTCCATCAAACTGATTTCATCATCGTCCCTACGATCGATTTGCGACAATAGTAATTCCAAGCGCCCAGTCAGTTTATCGATCTCTGAATGATATTCTAAGTCATCGACAAATGAGTGTGATTGATCGCTTAACTCTCCATAACGATCGCAATAAAAATAAGACAGCATGCGAGTGACTTTCGCCGGAGCTGATGTCAACCAGAGTAAAAGTAAGCGATGGCAATAGATTTGCTCAGGAGTATTTTGTAGTGAGCCCCAAACATGAGCAGCGACTAATAGCTTTTGGGCTTTGTCGTCAAAGTCACGCAGAAACTCATAGTAAGGCTGATTTTTGTTAATTTGTCTGCTGTCACTGAGCTGTTCGATATTGTCTTTAAAAGATTTTAGCGTGACATCGAAATCATCGCTTTCATTGCTTAGAAATGCATCGACGATTTTCCAATCCTGTTTTGCTTGGGATTCCTCTTCCTCTGTGAGAGGAACGTATCGCCAACGTTTCTCGGCAGTCTCAATACAATGGAATCGACTGTTTTCACTCAAAGCGAGAAGAAGCTCTGACTTTAGGTTTGAGGCAAGTTTATCCTCAAATGCTTCTGTTGCCCTGTCGTTGATACCGTGCTTTTTATCGTGGTAAAGCATGCCAGCACAGAAAGCCAGTTGACTGGCTAAACTAAACTCTTCATCAAACGCGTCAGCCAATTGTTCGAGAAGAACAGTTGCCTCTTCACGATGTTTGTTCAATAACTCATGGGCAAGCTGGGTCTCTTTCTGGCGAATATTGTCTCGGTATGCACCACATTCTTTGACATAGTTTAGAAATTGCGCTTTCCAATCACCGTTATAACGTTGGGTGAAATCCTCATCACTTATGAGCTCAAAGTCATGAACAAGCCCATGAGCCACATTGGCATGAAAAGACGCTTTGTTGTTCCAACAATGTAATACGTCAAACAAGCGCAAGATCTTTTGATTGTTTTCCGCTATCGCTGCATCATCCAAGTCTTCATTGTGCCAATCGTGTAGGATGTCACCGGCAATGGTCATCATCTCTTCGTGGTAAGAGTCATAGCGGCCGAGGTAATATTCGAATTTCTCGGAGATATCGAAGTTACCTTTTCTCGCGGCGATTTGAATGTTACACGGTTCAATCACATCTAGGACTCGTGCATCTTCCCCACTCTCGATGTAATGCCAAATTGTTTTCCCTTCATTAAAACCATCGGTAATGAATGACTTCCATTGCGCAATACCAGTGCCTCGATAATAGTAGTGATCACGGTAGTAGTCGTCTTCATTTTCGATGACTTTGGGTGGAACAATTGGACGACCCAGATATGCTTCGATCTCACTGGTAAGTGCCACCGCTGCTTGTTCTGCTGATGAGTCAATAAAGTTGCTCATCATCACCGCATGGTAATCTACTTCATGATCATCGATATCAATGCCATGAATGGGCGACATGATGGAATAGATGAATCGGTCTACTGGGCGTTCAACATAGTAGCGAGAGTCATCTGTATATTGTAGGTAGCCTTGATCAGCAAAGCGTTGCTTCATTAAAGATCGAAATACTTCGAACTCGTGTGGCTTTTCGCGGAAGATCTTAAGTAATCCAGTGACCTGGCTACGAGTCGTTAGGTCGCTTGCACTCTCATGTTTAGAATCATCAAACATGTATCCTCGAGCAGCACTGTTATCACAGTAGCAAAATGCTTTCAGTGTATCGTGGGTATAACCCAAATGGTTTGTCAGAACCCCCAATGCAAACTCACCGTGGGGAGCGTGCTCACTGTCCCAATATGGGATGGTGTAACCGCCAAGATAAAAAGCCAAGCGAGGGAAGGTGAGCCCTACAATCAAAAGTGGTAACAACCCAAATACTTGTTCTTCAGATACCCACATCTCACTAGAGTCATTAAATTGTCTAGCGAGGTGGCAAATCAATTTAGCCGTTTCCTCTAATTCAGACTCTAGTGCTTGATGTTGACATGCTCGAAGAAAAAACGCGCCTTCACTGGTTAAATAGGTGCTGTTTAACAACTGAGTTGGTTGAATATCGCTTTTGTACGAGTAGCCAACGTAAGCAAACACTTCTTGAGCAATTTTATCTTCAACCAATGAACCAATTTGATCGTCACACCCGTTATTTACTTGGAAGCGAACATGACAATGATAGTTATCAAAGGCATTTTCTTGCAGGAGGGCTTCTCGATAATGTTTTAGGGCTTGGCGTAAAGATTCAAGAGATTGAGGGTCGTATTCCACGACCAGAGATTGGGTATCTAAAGCAACTGACATAATACTTGCACTACAACTAATTACATATTTAGTTGAGGATAAAGACGTGTGTTACCGATGTCACTGAAAAGATTGAGCTATTTATAAAGGTGTGACGCTAAGTCACACCTTAAGTTGGAGTCAAAATCACCTGGTACAGAAATAGGGGATAATTTAACGCTTTGCTAAGCCTTTGTGGTTTAAGTAAGGCAGAATATGAGGGCGAGATTCTCCCGCGAGCTTACTAGTGACTTCTTGTGACCAGGTGCTTTGTTTTTGATTGCTTGAGCGGCTCGTATAATAGTCTTGCATGGTTTGATCATACGTTTGGATATCTTCAAGATTTAGCGGCTGGTACTGGTTTTCATGTACGATGACATCAGCTGGTAAGCGAGGTTTTACTTCTGGGTTTTGATCTGGATGACCTAAACACATACCAAATAAAATGGCCGTGTTTTGCGGTAAGCCAAGCAATTCATCAACTTGGGCTGCGCTGTTTCTTAGGCCGCCAATATACACACCACCTAACCCCATTGATTCTGCCGCCAACAAGCAGTTTTGTGCCATGATGCCAGCATCTACAGCACCTATCAGGGTGAGCTCTGCAAAGTCTGCTTGAACCTCAGGGTTGATTGTTATATGGCGTTGGTAGTCAATACAAAATACCAAGAACTCAGCGGCGCTTTCTACATAAGGTTGGTTGCCGGCGTACTGGGCCAGCAGTTTACGTTTTTCGATATCTGTAACTCGGATGACGGATACAACCTGCAACATACTTGAAGAAGATGCGGCTAAGCCCGCTTGAAGAATAGTTTGTCGATGTTCATCCGTAATCGGATCTGAGGTGAACTTTCGAATGGAGTGATGACCGAGTATGGTTTCAATCGTGCTGTTCATGATGTGCTAACTTCCTTGGGCTGCCTTTATTTGGTTGAAACTTCACCATAATGGTATTTGCGGGGAGCGTAAACCTGTACGTGGTACAAACTGTGCCAAAGGGCAAAATTGACAAAGTTCTATCGAGCAAACTGAACATAAAGTGACGTTATTTATAAAGTAAGGTATATACTGATTTTTAATAATCAATAGCTTACCAAGTGTGGAGAACATGAAAGAGCTGATACTTCATACGGTCACAGTGTTTATGGGCTTCTTTGCCATCATGAACCCGATCGCCAATATTCCTATCTTTCTGAGCCTAACGGCAGATGAAGATAAACAAACGGTTCGCTCAATTGCGTTTCGATCTGTCTTTATCGCCTTTGTTATCGTCGCTGTGTTTGCCGTTGCTGGCAAAGTCATATTCGATCTGTTTGGGATTACGCTATACGCCCTGCGCATTACTGGCGGTATCTTAGTTTTTCTAATCGGTTTTCACATGCTGCAAGGTGAATCGACACACAAAAAGACAAAAGAAAAAGCTTATTCACCTGAGCAAGAACAAGCGGCTCTGAGTATTGCCGTTTCCCCATTGGCGATGCCAATCTTAGCGGGCCCAGGTACGCTCGCTACGGCTATGAACTTTGCTACCGCTGGTGGCATGACGGAAACCATCATTACCATTGCTTCGTTTGCCGTCCTTTGTGTGATCACTTATGTGCTGTTCTTATTTGGGGACAAGTTAGTGAAAGCCGTTGGTCCAAGTGCACTTAACGTTATCACTAAAATGATGGGGTTGATTTTGGCGGTCATCGGAACTCAGATGTTTATTGATGGCGCTGCAGCAGCTTATAAAACGGTTTTTGCATAGAGCCTTTTCTTCAAGTATGCCCGGCTGGTGAGTTAAGCCGGGCATTTTTATGAGGGATGTTCAGCTTTATCTGAGTGATTGAAATCAAACTGAAAAGGGAGCGGTGGGTTAGTGCTTATAGCTTAAAGCTTCCTATTTCTTTGTTCAGGTCACCTGATAACCCAGATAGTGCGACAGACTGCTCTTCCGCAATCACGGCTTTTTCCGATAAATCATCTGCCGCATCTCGGATCATCTCCGTGTTTTTGGTAATTTCATCGGTCACAGATGCTTGCTCTTCAGCTGCTGTAGCAATCTGAGATGCCATATCACTAATCTCGACAACGACTTGGTTTATTTTACTTAGGTTGTAAGCTGCAGACTCTGCTTCACTCACGCTTTTCGACGCAAGCTCTCTACTTGTCTCCATAATGCCAACCGCATCCGCTGTCGTTGTTCTTAGCGTCTCGATGGTTTCTTGAATTTCTTTGGTCGACTTGTGCGTATTCTGGCTCAATATTCTTACTTCATCTGCCACAACAGCGAATCCTCGACCAGCGTCGCCCGCTCGAGCAGCCTCAATTGCTGCGTTTAACGCCAGTAAATTGGTTTGCTCAGCAATATCTTGAATGGTTGCGAGTACGGCGTTAATTGCATTTCCGTGATCTTCTAGCTTGAGAATGATCTCTGTTGCGGATTGAACTTCGTTTGCCAATTCGTTGATGGATTCTTGGGTTCGTACCACTTGAGACTCGCCATCTTTACACTTAGCAACGGCATTATCGGATGCGTTGGCTGTACCTTCGGCGTTTTTCGCGATTTCCTGTGTTGCGCTAGCCATTTCATGAATCGCGGTTGCGACCATATTCACTTCACCCTGTTGGTTCTGAATTAGAATCCTTCTCTCACCGGATTGAGTATTCATGTCATGAGCCTGGATGTTCAGGTTCGTGGATACTGAACTCAATCGAGTGACTATGCCGTGCATGTTTCCTACGAACTTATTGAAGTTTTCCGCTAGGGCACCGATCTCGTCGTGATTTTTGATATCGATACGTTGCGTTAGATCGCCGTCACCATCAGCAATTTCCCCAAGAGCATCTGAGACAGTATGCAAATCTTTTAGTAATACTTTCGATAACCAAATAATAAATAGGGCTGAGGCGAAAATCAGCACGATAGATAACAGGACATTTTGTAAAATAATGGCGTGAAGCGACGCCATTTCGGTGGCCTCATCTAATTCAACAGCAATGATCCAGTTTGTCGACTGTATTGGCATGAAGTACACCAATTTTGTTTCCCCGCCAACGTTCACATGATGGATTTTTCGATCAGACTCGAAGTCAGTCAGTTTGCTGGTGGTGAATTCTTTGGTGTATTCGGTGGTTGGTTTGTATAAGAACTCACCTTTAGAGTGCGCGATAAACGTGGCGTTGCTTTTATCTACTAAGTAAATGTTCGCTTCATCACCAACCGTTATTTCCGAAATTTCTTTAGAGAACTCGTCAACGAATAGCTCGACACTTATTACGGCATCAAGCCCTGTTGGGCCAGTAATCGGTTTAGCGATAGCAATGGCCATTTTGTTGGTGTCATCATCAAGATAAGGGCTCGTTATGATGGTTTTACCACTTGTCATCGCCCCTTTATACCAAGGCCTTGTTCTTGGATCGAACCCATCTTCTGGCATCTCATCTTCGTTTAGTGCGGCCCCACGATAATGGCCGTTACTCTCACCATAAAAAACATCTTTTAAGTCTGCGGACTTTATTGCTTGATCTCCGGCTTGTTTAAAGTCACCTTTGATATCGACACCATTAAGTACGGAGATTTTTGAATCGACCCACTTTGCCACTAACTTATCAGTAACTTCAGCTACAGATACTATTTTTGTCTTGATTTCCTTCTCGGTTAGAGATGTCATTTTGGATGTGCTTAATCCAATTATTGATGCCGATAGTGTCGCGGATATAGCAATAGAGGCAAGTGCTATTTTCCCTCTGAGTGATAGATTCATTTTAAGTCTCGTAATTATTAATGTTTAATTTTTCTGATGTTTAATACATGAATTTTTAGTTATTTTTAGTTTCTAACAGTCCTTAAGTTCCTTTTAATGACAAGAACAAACTATTGACCATTCCCAGTAATTTTTGGCGTGGGAATAGTTATAAATAAAAAGTTGAGTTGTAAGATCTGGGTAATAGAGATTCGAAGAACCTAATCGACTTGGTTTTCCTCTATACGGACTAATCCCAGACTTTTGAAGAAGTTAAACAGTGCGCTCTTCTCTCCCTTGTCAAAGAAGAAGTACTGACAATCTCCCAGTTCATCATGCATATAATGAAAGCCAATTTTGATCATCTTGTCGTAATCGGAAATCTCAACTCCAACGCGGTTTAGTGACCATTGGACACAAACGTTTTCTCCCCGAAGCATGAGGACGTTAGGTAAAACATTAAAAACGCTAAACTCAATATGTGCTCCCGATTTTAGTCTGGACGCCAAGTAATGACTTTTGCAGTTAGTTTCCATAATAAGTAACTCATTAGCGGCCTTTGTTAGGCTTTCCTAGTGCCAGAAAAGTATTCATATGGTGTTAGAATTGAATTATCCACGATTAGATTTACTAGTGTGGTATTCTCGTGAATAGATATATTCAATAATATTTATAAATGCTTTGTTGGCTAAATTATCTTTATATATTACTTTCAGTTATATTAGATTTAACTCTAATGCTTTACGCTGGTCTTAGCTCTATTTTACCAAGACTGATAGCGATAATCGTTATATGTACCTTGTCGGCATTACTAATAGTGATTGATTCGGAATGATACACACGGATTATTGGGAAAGAGTGATCCGCATACGGCTGTTTATTGCGGTATAAAATGAAATGTCAAATATTAGAACTTTATCCCGTAATTATGATCTGAATTGGACATTTAGAGAATGTAAGAGTCTTGGTCTTGAATGTTAACTGGATTTTAACGAGGTTGACTTATGTTATTAACCTTAATTGGCTTGCTTGAAGTTGGACCATTTTTATAGTTGAGGGCATTGAATTGTACCTAGGCTACCTCGAGATGCTTAGGGATTGTCACTGGTGTGTCATTTGGTAAAGAAATAGCATCGTCAAACAGCTTAGATAGATCGCGTCATTACGCCCGTAGGAAGCAGGAGTTATCTGTTACTTTGCCCATCGTAATCAAAGCTCCCAGAAGGTTTTGCACATTTAGTTTTCATAATCAGTATCAGATATACATAGACTTCCTCTATTTCAATAATAAGAATAACCAATTGTTGTTGTAGCACGAATTTCAGTAGTCTTTTTCGGGTATTTATTGGGGGAAACATGGCAACAAAAGCAATAGTCGTTGAAGGCGGAGCAATGCGTGGAGTTTTTGCTAGTGGTGTACTAGACGCATTCTTAGAACAGGACTACAAACCATTTGATTTTGCGATTGGTGTCTCTGCAGGGGCATCAAACTTAATCGGATATCTCACGGACTATCCGCACCGTAGTATCAATGTGATCACCAAGTTAGCAACCAGCAAACGCTTTTTTGATCCCACTCGTTTTTTGAAAGGAGGGGACTTGATTGACGTAAAATGGCTGTTTGAAGAGTCAAATCGTTTGTACCCAGTTGATGAAGCAAAGCTGTTTGACGGAATCCCTTTTCTAGCAACGACAACTAACGTTAATACAGGCAAGGCAGACTATTATCGTGTCAATCGTCATAACTTCCACAATGCGATGGAAGCGACGACTGCACTGCCTATTGCTTACAAACACACGCCATGTTTTTCCGGTGGTTGTTACACAGATGGTGGCGTGGCGGATTCTATTCCTGTGCGTGAAGCCCATCGTCGTGGTGCTCGGGATATCACGGTTATCCTTTCTCATCCATTGGCATATGAAAAGAAGCCAGTCAAAACAACGTGGTTGATGAAAAAGCTGTTTGCTGAACATCCCCAAATGGCAGAAGCGATGATGCATCGTTCGCAAAACTATAATGAGTCTTTAGAGTTCATTCGTAATCCGCCGAGAGGCACCAGTATTCGAGTCATCGCGCCACCGGATGAATTCAGTGTGCAGCGCTTATCAATGCGACAATCGGTATTGCTAGAAGGCTATGAAATGGGGCTTGAAGCTGGACGCAACCATTTGACTAACCGAGCTGGTGAGCACGGATTGGACAGAGAAAACTGCCATTTTTGTATTTAGCTTTTGAGGCCTAAATAATTTAGTCCATATCAACTTCAAGCGCTCCCCAAGATGAAGGCTCTCCCTCTCTCGTTAGGGGGAATAGGCGAGTGTCTGGTTTGGCATAACTTAACCTATGCAGACGTTGCGTGACGTAGTAGCTATCCAGCCCTGAAATGGTCACTAAGTCGAGTAGCTCTAGATCTAGGTAGCCATCGGGCATGATGGCTCTTTCAGGTGCATGCACCATCAACACCTCACCAATCAACATCTCTGTCTGATTGCTTTCAATTTTGATGTGCTCTCTCAAAACTAACCCCATTTTTAGATTGCTCTCCAGAACAAATGGCGCAGAAAACGCATCATCGTAATACGGTGTGAGTCCAACTGCCTCGAACTCGGATATTTGCTTTGGATAGCGAGCGGAGGTCTGGTGCGCTTTTTGTACGAAATCGACGCTGATGGCATTGATGGTGAAGTGCTTGGTATCGACGATGTTTTCTAGCGTATGGCGGCGACTCTTGCGTGGACGGACAATAAAGCCGAACAGTGGCGGATGTGAGCCTAAGTGGATCACAGAACTTACGATAGCAAGGTTCTCTTGTCCTTCCCTGTCTCTTGTCCCGACCAGATTTGCGCTTTTATACCCTGCTAATGAATTGACGAGGCGAGTTCGCTTACGTTGTTCCATTGCCTTAATGTCGTGTTTTGAAAGAGTTACGTTATTCATATCTAAATATTGACGCCAGTCGTTGTGTCTATCGAGTATGTAGTGACAGTTTTTACGCATGCCCTTTTCTAGGCGATCAACTGGCTTTCTTTTTATTAGAAGGGCGGACGTGCTGAGATAAAATGCGTGTAGCTTCCATTTTTACGTCGGCACGTTTTCGCCAAACCCACAATCGCTCTCTGGCAGCTTTCGCACTCGCTTCTACATCGACTATTGGGGCGAGGTATTTTGAGTCCGGTTCTAATTGGTACATTACGACTTCCATTGCGGTCATTTTCCAAGGCTCAAACAACAGTGGGGAAGGTACCTTGGCGAGCTCCGGAATCCATTTATGAATGAATTCACCATCGGCATCGTGTTCTTGTGCTTGTTTTGTCGGATTGTAGATACGGATGGTATTGGTGCCCGTCACGCCAGCCTGCATTTGAAATTGTGGATAATGGATGCCCGGCTCAAAGTCGAGAAAGAGCTGTGCTAGGTGAGTTACGCCATCGCGCCAATCCATGCTCATATGATGTGTTAAAAAGCTCACTAACATCGCACGCATGCGAAAGTTGATGTATCCGGTGTGATGAAGGCAGCGCATACAGGCATCGACGAGAGGTATGCCAGTGGTTCCCTCCTTCCAAGCATCTAGTCGGATTGGGTCGTTGTTGCTCGCTTGGCGAAGCAAAGGTTCATAGGCTTGGTTCACACAGCGAAATTCCATCTCACATTCAGATTCAAATTTCTGCATAAAATGACAATGCCAATGAAGCCTTGAAGACAACGCAATTAGGCTGCGACGAAACCCCGTCACTTGCCAATGTTGCAAGAGGTACTGATACACTTCTCGAAGCGAAATGTTCCCCCATGCAAGATAGGGAGAGAGGCGAGTACAGGCTGTTCGAGATGCCGTCGGGTTGGAAATACTGCGGTAATAATCTCGTCCTCGGCGTTGAAAAAAGTCTTCCAATGTTTGCCAAGCGAGTGAGCTCCCGCCAGTTTGCATGCCTTTTACTTTTTCTAACCAAGAAGGGGGAGGAGTAAAGGTGAAACCTAGCGCGTCGATATCGAGGGTGATAAGAGAATCGCTTTCAAGCTCAACCTCTTCTATCGGAGCTCGCATAACGGTATCCCAATGTTTGTCCCAGCCGAATCGGTCTTTTGCGCCTCGCACAACTGCGCCATGTTCAAACTCATGCCATGGAATGCCTTGTGCTTGAAGCCATGCTGATACTTGTTTATCTCGCTCAAACGTACAATTCAATCCAATTTCTTGATGGGAGAAAACGGCATTGATGTTGAATTGGTTTTGAATCGCACTCAAACAATCCCGAGCATTGCCAAACATTACTGAGACCTTTTGATCATGTTGAGTAAGCTGGGCGTCCATGTCTTGGAGTGATTGCCAAACAAAGCGCCAATGACGTTCGGAGTAATGTGGGTCATCCAACAGCATGGGCTCAAAAATATAGAGCAGCACTGTTGGGTTCTCAGAAGATAGAGCGTGTTGCAAAGGTGCATGATCGGTCAGACGTAAGTCGCGTTTTAGCCACACTAAGTTGATTGTTTGCATCGGAGCCCTCACTGGTTTTCCGATTTCTACGCATGAGAGAGGCAAATTTCTCACTCGGTGATCGATTTTATTACGGTTGACGTAAAGGCACGGAGCAAGGAGGTGCTTTATGTCTATGCCACTCAGTAAACTGGAAAAATTCTTCTATATCGACAAGCTTGTCATCCACTCTCTCGATCTCGCATTGTATCAAGTCTCGGTTCTAGTCGACGGAGAGGAGCATTTTGTTACCGACGATAAAGGGAAGTTTTTAAGGGCGCATTCGATACTAGAGTTGCAAAAGCAATGTCGTAACTTGAAAGCGAACAAACAGATGCTTCGCCAGCAAAGTGCCTATGATGAAATGGTTGGGCAGCCAAGCAGCTTTGGTACTAATGAGCTAGAAGTGTTGCTGAAAGATAACCAGCTTTATTGAAATTAGATAAAAGGGAGGAAGTGCGAGCTAGGTTTGTTAGCTCGCACCAGATTGATTACGCTTGTTTACGTTGCGCATCTTTCTTTGCCAGTTTTTCTGCGCGTCGCTGCTCACGTTGTTTGGCGCTCTCACCACCGACGTGTTGTTCGCCACGAACCGCTGCTAACGACACTTGCTTTTCACGCTCGCGGAAGCGCGCTACTTGCTCGTCACTGTGTTTACCAAAACATTTCGGGCAGCTTACGCCTTGCTCAAACTGTTCTGATTGTTTGTCTTCTTCTGTGATTGGCTGTCGGCAAGCATTACACAAGTCGTAGTCTGCTTTTTCTAGCTGGTGGTTCACTGCAACGCGACCGTCGAATACGTAGCAGTCGCCTTCCCACAAGCTTTCTTCTTCTGGTACTTCTTCTAGGTATTTAAGAATGCCGCCTTCTAAGTGGTACACCTCATCAAAGCCCTGCTCTTTCATGTAAGCGGTCGACTTTTCACAGCGAATGCCACCAGTACAGAACATCGCGACTTTTTTGTGTTTCTCTGGGTCCATGTTTTGTTTTACATAGTCAGGAAATTCGCGGAACGTGTCCGTATTTGGGTTAATTGCACCTTTAAATGTTCCGATCTCGATTTCATAGTCATTACGAGTATCAACCACAAATACTTCTGGATCAGCAATCAGCTCGTTCCAATCTTGCGGCTTCACGTAGGTGCCAACGACATGGCGAGGATCGATGCCTTCAACGCCCAATGTCACGATCTCTTTCTTTAGCTTTACTTTGGTGCGGTTAAATGGCTGAGTATCTGAGTACGACTCTTTGTAAACAATACCAGTAAGGCGAGGCTCGGCATTTAGCCATGCAAGCAGTGTATCAATACCTTCGCGTTTCGCTGCAACCGTACCGTTAATACCTTCACTCGCCAGTAGCAACGTTCCATGTACACCGTGGGCTTCCATTAGGGCAAGCAATGGCTCGCGTAACTCTTGGTAGTTTTCCAGTTCCACAAATTTATACAGGGCGCAGACAACATACTGACTCATGATTATTCCTTACTTTAAAAGGTCGATGGTTCGACGACTCGATACCTAACAATTTTAGCGGCTCGGAGTATACCTGAGTAATTTAGTCGGAAATACGGACAAACTATGCGGATATTTTCAGTCATGTTGTCCCGGTGATTTTTTCAACAAATCTTAGCGCGTAGCATTGGAAATTAAATGGAATGAAATTTGAACTAGATCACATTTGCTGTTCTTTTCTAGAAATGAATTAAGTTAATGAAAATTAAAGCTTTGTGGAAAACTTCATCACTTTATCAGGTATGTGGTGCTTGCCTCTGATTGCTGTTCCTATCGAGCTTGGTGTCAGTGTCAATATGTTTCCTTACCCTCTCCATCTTCAGTTCTAACTTTTAAAAAACCTTCTTGTAATGATAACCATTATCACCTAGATCTATTGCGTACATATGGTGCTCAACATTTAAACTACACACAAGATATAGATTATGGACGTTATAAAACGAGATGGACGGAAAGAAAAAGCCAGTCTAGATAAGGTGACTCGAAGAGCCGAAGCGCTGGCTGATGGACTAAAAGTCGAACCGATTGCGGTTGCACAACGCGTGGTAAGCGGTTTGTACGACGGCATCAAGGTGACGGAAATCGATGTATTCCTCGCTGAAACGGCAGCAAGCCTTGCGACGGAACACCCTGATTATGCCAAGCTTGCGGCTCGCGTGATGGTGAGTTCTCTGCAAAAAGAAACCAGCGGATACGCAACTGCAACACGTGAGCTCTCTGAGATCGGTATTCTTTCCGATACTTACGTCGACTTTGTTGCCAAGAATCAGTTTGCGCTCGAAGACATGATTGACTACAAACGCGACTATCAGTTTGATTACTTCGGCTACAAAACTCTCGAGCGTTCCTACTTATTGAAAGTAAAAGGTGTGGTGGTTGAACGACCACAAGATATGTTCATGCGCGTGGCAGTCGCTGTCGCGGGTGACGATCTTGAAGAAATTAGAGAGCTATACAATTTGCTCAGCCTTGGTTACTACACCCACGCTACGCCAACGCTGTTTAATGCTGGCTGTAAGATGCAGCAACTGTCTTCGTGTTTCCTATTAGCGATGCAAGAAGATTCCATTAACGGTATTTACGATACCCTCAAAGATTGTGCGCTGATTTCTAAATCGGCAGGTGGCATTGGGTTGCACATCCACAATATTCGAGCGACGGGTGCGCCAATTATTGGCACTAACGGCGTGTCGAATGGCATCGTGCCAATGCTCAAAGTCTTCAATGAAACGGCTCGCTATGTGGACCAAGGTGGTGGTAAGCGCAAGGGCTCGTTTGCGGTTTATCTGGAACCTTGGCATGCGGATATCGAATCCTTCCTCGATTTACGTAAAAACCACGGCAAAGAAGAGTTCCGCGCACGTGATTTATTCCTTGCTCTATGGGTGCCAGACTTGTTCATGGAACGTGTCGAAAACGACGCGGAATGGACTCTATTTAGCCCACACAATACCAAGGGCTTGTCTGATTTATATGGTGCTGAATTTGCTCAGAAGTACCAAGAATACGAGCGTATGGGATTGGGCGTGAAGACCATCAAAGCCCGCCAATTGATGACGCAAATCATTGAGTCACAAGCCGAGACGGGTACGCCGTACATGCTCTACAAAGACGCGTGTAATGAAAAGTCGAATCAGAAAAACCTCGGCACCATCAAATCGAGTAACTTGTGCGCAGAGATCATGGAAGTCTCAACACCAGATGAAACGGCGGCTTGTAATTTGGCGTCTATGGCACTGCCTAAGTTCGTCACAGACACGGGGTTTGATTTCGACAAACTTCACCAAGTTACCAAAGTCGCGATTAAGAACCTCGACCGCGTTATCGATGTGAACTATCACCCAACCGATAAGATTGAAAAATCGAACCACGCGCATCGTCCTGTTGGTTTGGGTATCCAAGGTTTGGCGGATGTGTTCTTCAAAATGCACCTTCCATTCGATAGCGAAGAAGCATTGCAGCTTAACCGTGACATCGCGGAAACCATGTATCACGCCTCCCTTGAAGCGTCTTGTGAAATCGCGGCACAAAAAGGTGCGTACTCCAGTTATGACGGCTCACCAATCAGTCAAGGTCAGTTCCAATTTGATCTGTGGGATGAACAACCAAGCAGCCGCTGGGATTGGTCACAGCTCAAGCGCCAAATCGCAGAGCATGGTGTGCGCAACTCGCTACTGATTGCTCAAATGCCAACGGCGTCGACAGCGCAAATTTTAGGTAACAACGAAGCGTTTGAAGCGCAAACCAGCAATATCTATAAACGCCAAACCTTGTCGGGTGAGTTCATCATCATCAACAAACATCTGGTGAGCGATCTGGAACAACGTGGTCTTTGGACGAGCAAAATCCGTGACGCCATTATTCTCAATAACGGTTCGGTACAAGGTATCGATGCTATTCCAGACGATCTTCAATCCGTGTATCGCACCGTGTGGGAAATCTCTCAGAAAGTGATCATTGATATGTCGGCAGCTCGCGCCCCGTTTGTCTGTCAATCGCAAAGCCTCAACTTATGGCTCGCATCACCAACGTTCGCCCAAATCAATGCGATGCACTTCTACGCGTGGAAACGTGGTCTGAAAACCGGCATGTACTACTTGCGTTCCAAGCCATCAACGAATGCGGTGAAAGTCACCGTTGGTCAGCAAAGCGAAGATGAAGATTGCCTAAACTGCGGCGCATAAACCTCTCTCGTCAATTAAAAAGATTCGCATCAACCGAAAGTAAGGAAACGGTATGATTGTTAAAAACAAATTTAGCTTGTTCCCCATTCAATACGAAGAGATTTGGCAAGCGTACAAAACGCACGAAGCGGCTTTCTGGACCACAGAAGAACTCGATTTTGCTCAAGATCTTGCTGATCTTGCCAAGCTGACCGAAGGCGAAAAGCACTTCATTCGACATGTGTTGGCGTTCTTTGCTCAGAGCGAAGGGATGATCAACGAGAACTTATTGACTCGATTCTATGGCGAAATTGAAATCGCAGAAGCGCGCTGCTTCCTTGCTTTGCAGGCATTTAATGAGGTCATTCACGCAGAGACTTACGCACTGCAACTCGAAACTTACATTCCCGATGTTGAAGAGCGTGAGCGCTTGTTCAATGCGATTGAAAACGTCCCTACCGTGAAGCGCAAGGCGGAGTGGGTAATAAAGTGGATCTCTTCCGATAAACCTTTGGCAATGCGTTTGATCGCCTTTGGTCTTGTGGAAGGCTTGTTCTTCGCTGGCAGCTTCTGTGCCATCTACTACTTCCGTAAACGTGGTTTGCTGGCTGGTTTGGCAGCAAGCAATGACTTGATTGCTCGTGATGAAGGGTTGCACTTTAGCTTTTCTGCGCTGCTATTCAAAACCTTAGGTCAAGGTAAGGTGACACAACAAGAGTTTGAAGAGATTTGCCGTGAAGCGGTTTCAATTGAGAAAGAGTTTGTTACAGAAGCCTTACCAGTGGACTTGATTGGTATGAATGCTGATCTGATGTGCCAATACATTGAGCACACTGCCGATGTTATCGCTGGTTTGTTTGGTTTCAACCCGATCTTTGGTGCTGAAAACCCATTTGATTACATGCGCTTATTGGATATGGAAGGAAAGACCAATTTCTTCGAAAAACGCGTTACTGAATACAAACGACCTCAAGATCGCCAGTTGAGTTTTGATGCAGATTTCTAACGGCAAGGATTAGCAGAGAAGAGTGATGAAAATAGAAATGTACAGCAAGGAGCAGTGCTCCCAATGTGAAACCGCAGCAATGTGGTTGCAAAATCAGGGCTTTAACGTGGCAACGCTCAAGTTGGATGTGGAGTTTGATCGGGAAACCTTGTTCAAGTTATTCCCAACCGCAAGAAGCTACCCGCAGTTTATGCTTGATGGTGAACCCATTGGCGATTTCAGTCGCTTAAAATCGGCACTCGCTTTTGAGCAAAATGCCGTTTTCTAAATTAGGTATACCCAAGTAACCTCGAGATGCTAGGTTCAGCGAGACTGACTTGGTTTGTAGACGCGGCGGCGATTTAAAGGTTTAGTGGTTCTAAATCAAGAATCGGCAACAAAGTATACAAGCCAAGACAGCTCGCCCTTTGGGAGCGTGTCATTGACCCGATTGCTGCGTCAAACAACTTGGAAAGAGCTGGCTATTACACTGCGTTGTTTTTCTTGCTCTCGAATCAATGACAACGCTCTGAATCCTGCATCTTGAAGTCACTTGGGTATAACCCCTTTTATTGAGAAAAGGGGATTTTTATTTCCACTTAAATTTTGTGGATGTTCAAATTATCAGTAAAAACTCATAAAACTGTTGAAAACGCACTCGACATGAATGGTCGAAATTTGTACTGTTGATTCGCTTCACATTCCTAAAACTTCTTATCCGATAATCAGTTGAAGCAAAGATCTGTGCTTGATACAGGTCGGTTGGCAAAGGAATTCAACATGCAACAGTTTCATATCAGAAGACTAAGAGAAGAAGACGTCCCATTGTTGAAAACGCTCTTGGTCGAACTCGACACCTCTCATTATAATGCTGAGCCAGATTTCTACCGTTCTCCGGAAGAAATGGCGCAGTTAAGGGAAGATCGCAACATCTTCGATAAATATTTTGATGGCAGCATCACGGCTTTTATCGCGTGTTCTAACCGACAGGTGGTTGGCTTTATTTCTGGCACCGTGCGAGAGGTTAACTCGATTCTCTCTCCAGAAAGACGCGTCGGTTATATCAATGAATTGGTGGTGTCTGAAAGCCACCGAAACTTAGGTATTGGCTTGTCTTTGATGGATAAAATCGAGAGTGATTTGTGCAGCCAAGATATTGAAGAGCTCGGTTTAACCGTGGCGTCATTTAATCACGAAGGCGAAGATTTCTACCATAAGATGGGTTACCGCGTGATCACCAAAATGATGAATAAGCGAGTCAAAGACTAGCGCCACATTATGTTGCGAGACACGCTCCCCAACCTTAAACTGAAAATACCAAACGTTGGGGAGTGCTATATCGTTTAATCATCTAGCTTCTTCGTACATCATTGAAGATTTCACAAGACAACTGATAATTGTGCTGTCTTGCTATTTTCTGTGAAAAAAACAATTGTGGTAATTCATAGATAATGAGTAACGCGAGGATAAGGAACGCACTAGGATGACCAAGAACAAAGCCAACGATACTTACGATTAACAATATTAGCTCTAAAGCAAATAAAGCATATTTACCTAGGTAGCAGTGGTGAAAACCGCCAAGAAAGAACCAGTTTAACGTTGCATAGGTATCGGGGTCCTTGAGACTTTTAGACTGGCGTTCATAGAATTCTTTTTTTTGATGTTCAGGTAATGAGTTTACCTGACTTCTCAGTAATTCTTCCTGTTTCTCTAGCTGTTCAATTGGCTCAAATAAGCGCATTACGGTACCTCGTCATATATTTTTTCAATGAGGTCAGGTTGGTTACACCGCTTAATTCTTGCCAAACCAAGTTTCCAACCCTTTATTGCCCCATACTTAGCAATACATTGTTTGGTGTACTCTGAGCAAGTGGGCTCAAAATTACATTCAATATTCAATAACTGCTTTGAACCACCGCTAGCTTGGTAGCGATGGATCAATTTCAAAGAGATATACTTAAGCAAACTTATCGGCCGAGAGTAATAATTACAGCCTCACGCTTCCAAAATAGCATAAAACGTTTTTGCTCCACCACTTGGAATACAACCTGCCAACCATCTTGTACATACTTGTTCAGCTCTGCTTCCATCTTTTGCACAGGCAAGCCACTTGCACCTAATAAAATTGTGCCACAGCCACCTTCAACAATGTGAACCACTTTATATTCTGTAAACTTTGTCATTTTTATAACCAACTAATTTAATAAAAGCGGGATGTTACAATAAGAAATAAAATGCATCAAGATGCATTTGTTGGGTTTATCTAATTGTATTTATTAATATTTGATGCTGAGTCAAAAACGCCTCTCTATCTGGTGATAAAGAGGAGTTTCTATTTATGCAAATTACAGAATAGCTTTGTATATTTTAATATTGATGGTTTATTTCAAAGTTACTGCAGTTTGTTTGCCCATCGTAATTAACTTGTCGAGAATACGTTCGCCGTCGGCACGGAGACCGTTGTGTTCGTATTCGTTGGTGATCCACGCTTTTGAGTTTGGCATTGCAGCGAGCGTTTCACGGCTAATGTCCATTTCTACAAACATATCGTCAGCATAGACAGCGCAGCTCACAGGTACCCTATTGTTTGCCAGTTGCTGTGCATCGTATAGAGGCGTCCAATCGGTTTTTTCTGCCAGTAATTCTGCCGCTTCTTTCAGTGGCTTTAGGTTCACGTATTGGTCGAACATCCAAGGGAAGACCATTTCTCCGGTGAAGTAGAACGGCTTGCCTTGCTCGTAATTGAACGCATCGTGCTCTTGACGTACTCGGTGTGCACTCCATTGAGAAGCAAAATCTTGGCAGTAAATCGACTCGTGCAGAATCGCGTAAATAGGATTGGTCTGGAAGTTTTGCTGCGCCAGCATATCGTTGAGGAATTCATAACGAAGCTGAGGTTTACCGTTTACTTCAATCAATGCACTTTCTAGCCAGTAGTAAGTTGGTAAGAAGGTATCACTGACGCCAAAGTTAATCCCGATTTGCTGGAATTGCTCGACAGTAAAACGCTGCCCATTTGGTAGAAATTCTTCATTCTCCAATAGGTGATTAGCAATGTTTTGGCATAGCTGCTGCGCTTGTGGGAATTGTTGGAAGAAGGCTTGGTTCTTTTCCTTCGTACGTTTGAAGGTCGCGTGATACACATCATCGGCATGGCGAGAAATCGAAGGCACGCCGCCTGTAATGTAGCTTTGTAGCAAGCTGTCTGGGAACAGCGATAGGTAAGTTAATGAACAGAAGCCACCAAAGCTCTGACCCAAAATCGCCCACTTCTCAACACCAAATTGTTCGCGGATAAATTCCGCATCGCGCACAATGTTGTCTGCGCGAAAGTGGCTTAAGTAGTCTGCTTGTTGCTCCGGCGTGAGGTGCGCTAGCGTCTGGTGATTGATGACGTTGCTGTTGCCTGTACCGCGTTGGTCGAGTAGCAACACGCGATACTCATTCAGCGCACGTTTGATCCAGCCGTCGTTTCCGTTTGGACGAGGAGAGGGGAAGCCCGGACCACCCTGAAAATACACTAACCACGGTTTGCCTGAGTCTTCATCGCCTACTAAGCAAACGGAGCGAGCGAAGACGTCGATCGTGCCTTTGTCATGATCTTGGTAATCAAGTGGCACGGTGAATGAGTGGGGGGTGTAATGCAGTCCTGCGTCGATAAATGATTGAGCGTTCATTGTTATTATCTTTCCTTATTTAAAGTTGCTTTACGATATCGAATTCTTTATTAGAAACAACTGATTTGTTGTAAGAACTCGATTTTTGGAGTCGGAAGGACATTGAACGGTGCTGAAAATAGAAACTCTTCGATCTTTCTGTGTTGGTATGCAATGAGTGAACTATGATCTGATAGTGGAAATCACAGTCTTAGCGTTTTTATGAAACGAGACATTTGGCGGTCATTGACCATGGAGGATGCTTGATGAACACGTCACTAACCCGAATCACGCTCGCTTATTTATTACTACAGCTCATTAGCTCGTCCGCTTTGGCGGTGGTGACGCCGAATCCACCTCAATTGCAGGCGAAAGGTTACGTACTAATGGATTTTCAATCCGGCGCTATTATTGCTGAGCAAAACGCGCGAGCTGGGTTAGCGCCTGCTAGTTTGACCAAGCTAATGACGGCTTATGTGGTGGGGCAAGAAATTAAAGCAGGGCGACTCAATTGGGACGACACTGTGACGGTGAGTGAAAACGCGTGGTCAGCTAAATTTCCTGACTCTTCTAAAATGTTCATTAAGCCAAAAGATGAGATTACCGTAGCAAACTTAATGCGTGGCGTGATTATTCAATCGGGTAACGATGCATGTGTCGCGCTCGCTGAACACGTTGCCGGTAGTGAAGGTGCATTTGTGGCGTTGATGAATGGCTGGGCTGACAAACTTGATTTGCAAGATACCTACTTCGTTAACTCGCATGGACTAGATAGCGAGGGCATTCAAACTTCACCAACAGATATGGCAAAGCTGATGCAATCTATCATTAATGATGTACCAGCTGTCTACGCGCTCTACAGCGAAAAGGTGTTCAAGTGGAACAAGATCACGCAATACAACCGGAATAAGCTGCTATGGGATAACTCGATTGATGTCGATGGAGGAAAAACGGGGTATACCAGCAACGCGGGTTACAGTTTGGTTAGCTCCGCCAAAGAAGGAAAAATGCGTTTGATTTCGGTGGTGATGGGAACGCCGAGTAAACAGTCGCGAATCAGCCAATCGAAGAGTTTGCTCAACTATGGTTTTCGATTTTATGACACCAAACAAGTCGCGAAACAAGGGGAAGTATTATCGACAGTTAAAGTATGGAAGGGTGACGTAAGTGAGATCGAGTTGGGTTTTGCACAAGATGCATACCTCACGCTACCTCGCTCGTTGACTGCAGGGTTGGACAAAAGCGTAGTCGTAAATGAGCCGCTGATTGCCCCTATCGCGAAAGGGGATGTGGTTGGTAAAGTCGTGTGGAAGAGTGACGATAAAACAGTGGCGAGCTACCCATTGGTAAGTAACCAAGCAGTAGAAGAGGGCTCTTGGATTGGTAAGTTATGGGACAGTTTAGTGCTTTGGGTGAAGTCGTTGCTTAATTAGATATTCGGGTAGCTATTTCAGAGGCAAAGAAAAGCAGCTCGACGGTGAGCTGCTTTTTGGTTTTAGTAGTGGGTCTTAGTGACTATTCAGATAAGCTAATGATTGGTAAATCATCCCAAATCTTGCTTTCATCCGACGCACCACCAGAGAAGTTCCATGGGCCTTTGTCCTGTTCTAACGGGCGGTAAGTGGCAGACAGGCCATCCAAATCCCAGGTCGTCACATAGAATCGGATACCATCAAGCGAGTCAGGGCGACCAAGTGCGTCACTCGCAAAGTCCATCGAAATGGTGTTGTTGGCTTTATCTACGGTTACCGTCGGTGCTGGTGTGACTGCCTCACCCCATGTTGTCGCATCTGCACCTTTAGTGTTGTAGATAGAGCTCTGCCAGCCAAATACAACGGCATTGCGACTCCAAGTTCCACTTGGCATGCTTGCGTTGATTTTTGGTAGTTCGGATAAGTTCGTTGATGCTTCTTCTGGTAAGTCAATGAAAATGGTGAAACCAACGTGGTCAAAACCGTTTGGCGGCAACCAAGTATCAGTGATCTTGTCCATGGTGAAGGTCAAGCGTACGTTACTGCCGACAGTGAACACCTCAGCTTTATTGATTGCCAGTTGGCTGTTGTCTTTGTCAAACGTTGGATCGGTTGGTAGTGAGTAGTTACCATTTTGACCGCCCATACCGTCTTGCGCATCGCCTGCGTCATCAATAGTGTCGTCTGGCGTGTTAGACCAACTCAGGTTCGACACAAAGTTTACGTCTTCAATACCCGATTTTTTGTCAGTAGAGTAAATTGCAAAGCGGTGTTGCTGCTCGCCAATCGCAAAGTGACGGGTAGATAAAGTCGCACTGAATTGACCGTCAGCACCCACCGTAATAGCTTGCGCGGTTTCTAGGTTACCGTCGACGACAAGGTTCAACTTCTCATTCGCGTTGGCACTGCCAGTGATCACGATATCATCAGTGATAGTTTGCCCTTCCCAATCTTGCGCCAGTTGGATGTTGAGGTCTGGAGTGTCTCCTGATTGTGTGTCGTTTGTCTTTGAATAAATGACCGCAGACTTGGCAGGTAGCTCGAGTGTTACATGACCATTTTCATCTGCCACTAACTGCTCTGGTGCATCCGCCCAGTTAGACATGATTTGCTGATTGAAAACGGTGCCGCCCGTTTGCTCAACATCGAGCTGGTTCATCAGCATTGGTGAGTTTGATGTGTTCATGACAACCAGCACTTCATCGTTGTCTAATGTGCGAGTAAACGCAAACACACCAGCACCTGCTTTGTCACTACCAATCACTTTGAGCTCACCGTGCGTCATGACTTTGTTCTCAGTACGTAGTTTGGCAAGCTCTTGGATGAACAAATACATTTCGCTGTTTTGGTCAAATGAATCTACATAATCACCATCTTCACGGTAGCCACCTGCAAACATCGCGTCGCGAGCTGCAGACATCGCTTGTTCTGTACCTTGATAGATGACAGGGATCCCAGGAATCGCCATCATGGTAATCAGTGCTTGTTTCATGTCATTGACACTGCCTTGCGATAGGAAACGCGGCATATCGTGGTTATCAATGAAATTCGGCATGATGTATGGATTCGGGAACATCTCCATCATCTTCTCGAGGCGGAAGCGAAGATAGTCAGTTGGTTGACCAGAAGCAAAAACTCGAGTCATGGTCGCTTGTAGAGGGAAGTTTAGAACCGAGGTAAGCTGTTTCGGTGAGCCACTTTCACCAATGTAAGTCAGCATCTTCGCTTCACCTTCAGTGTTGTAAGGTGTGGAAGCTTCGAACACTTCGCCAAAGGTAAGGAAGTTCTCACGTCCAGTCTCTACTGCCTGAGTCATCACACCATCATCTGCGTGAAGGAAGTCGTTCCAGAAATCGTGCTCAACAAACTTAACCGTGTCGATACGGAAACCGTCGACGCCCACTTCACGGATCCATTTACGGTAGCTCTCTTTTAAGTATGCACGTACCTCAGGATCGGAAGTATTGAGATCATCGAGATCAGACAGTTGCCAGGTTTTTTCTTGTACTGGGTTATTGTGATCAGTGATGCTTGGTGTCCAGTGGTAGGAGCCTGTGCCATCTTCTTTGCACTCATTCATGTTTAGTGGATAAGGCAGTTCTTGTCCTGCTGGCAGTGCATTTTCAATGATACGGAACCCCTGGCACGGTAAGCTTGGGTCGTAGCTGTATGGATTATCATAAGTAAAGAAGTTGCCGACATGGTTGGTAACGATATCCTGGATCAAAAACATGTTACGAGCATGCACTTCACGCGCTAGTGCTTGATAGCTCTCTAAATTTCCGAAGTGTTCATCCACTTTTTGGAAATCGCGAGCCCAGTAGCCATGGTAACCACCGTAGTTTTGTTCTGCGTCCCACCATTGGTTAGCAACTGGTGGTGTGATCCAGATAGAGGTTGCGCCCAAATCTTCGATGTAACCTAATTTGTCGCTGATACCGACAAGATCGCCACCGCTGAATTTCTTATCAGAAGTTGGGTCGAACTCATTTTGACCTTGATCGTTAAGGGCATCATCGCCGTCATTAAAACGGTCGATCATCAAGAAGTAAATGATCTGGTCTTGCCAATCAGGAGATGCCACATGGCTACCTGGATCTTGTGTTGTGGTTTCGTCACTACCACAGCCAGATAGCGCAAGCGCAATGGCTAGAGGAAGTATTTTTATTTTATTCATAGGGTTAGATGAGGTTTCAAACACGGTTATTGTCTCCGTTGTGCAGCAATGCGAAAACGATAAAATAAATGCTTGAAACTTAGAGTGTCATTTTACGCCAAAAGAGACGTGAAATGATGTCACGCACTAATGAATATGATCTAGGCAACAGTTCTAACTGAGTGATTGCAGAATTGGATACTGTTTAGGATAGTGTTCCTTTGCTAATTCAGCTCCTGTTGAATCATAGAGGCGAAATTGACACTTCTTGGCTGTACTTGGTAATGATAACTGCAGCGTCCAACAGGTATATTCTTCCGAGCTGTGCGTGAGCTCCATTGCGTAGGGCTCTGATTCCTCATCAATGAAGCAATCTACGTTTGTCGTTTCTTTGATGCGGTTGGCCAGTTCAATGAACAGTGTGTACTGCCCATTGCAGCGGATAGCTTGACGCGTGGGAACGATATACTCGGTTGTTCCAATCAGTAGGCCTTTCGAGACGACATAGTCACGTTGGTGGTTGTTATCAATGTAGCGCTCCCCATCGACTTCATAACACAACCTAAAAGTCAGTGGGTGAGCGACAGGAAGCTCTGTTGTTGCCCATAGTTCGGTGCCATTATTCAAGAAACGTTCGAAGAATGCGGGGTAACGGCGCCACACTCCATCACGGTCTCGACACTCCACTGACACGACTTTTTCGAATGCGATGTTATCCACTTCCATCCAGATTTTACCGACGGGCTGATCAATGTCGTTCTCGGCTAGGGTATTGGCTTTCGCGTAACTCAGCCGGATAGGTTGTAGATTGATTTGAGCTCGGTTATCCAAACACTGCTGGCGATATTGCATTGGTGAAAATGGGTACCAACGGCGAAAGGTACGATGAAAGCTAGATGGCTCTTCATATCCGAGCTGATAGGCGATTTGTTGAGTGGTTAGCTGGGTGTCGGCAAGTAGGGCTAGTGCGTGTTTTTTCTTGGCAAAATCGACGCATTGGGAGTAGCTCATTTGTTTTTCTTGCAGACGACGTTGTAAGGTGCGCTTGGACACGCCCAGTTGCAGCGCAGCTTGTTCTAACTTCAGTGCGTAGTTGCTGTTTTTGACGAACAGAGCATTAAGCACACTCAATAATTCCGGTTGTTCAATTGGTTGGTGAGAAAGCAGCAAATAAACATGTTTTACCAAGTCGAACACGACTGAGTTCTGCTTCGGGCTGCTGTCTTCTTCCAGTTCGAAATGAGCAGAAAGAAGGTCATGGCTGTGAAGTTGAATGTGCACAAATTCACTCAAACCTAGCTGATCCAACTGCATTAGCAGCAGGTCATAAACCGATTCTGCCCAGCTTGGCATCTCAGTAGCTCTGCACTCTAGCTGCATTTGAATTTGGTTATCATTGTGTTCGAAAACAACGTATAGCCGACGGTCGAACAGCGAAACACTTTTGCTCCACCACAGCAGACCTTCACGCAGGTTTGGAGCCTCTTGTAGCATCATACATTGCAAGGCAACCAGCTTTTCGATGTGCCAATATTCACCCGCTATTCGTAGGTGGTTATGGCCTAGTTTTTTGCATAGAAAGGTCGTTATGGTGTTATTTTCAGGCAGCATAAAGTTAGTGACGTCGCGGTAAACGAGCATTATTACTCATGGCAATCTCAAGTTCAGTGAGTCTGCTCAATCCCCTAAGATTTTCAAATTTATTTTGAAGATGTTATTAACTAACGTCGATTTTTCTCTTGGACTGGAAAGTATAAATTGTTGGAATACATAAACGTAATCACAGAGATTTAACCATGATCCATCTAGTCGCAGAAATTAAAGCTTTTCCAAATCACATTGAACAGGTTACGCAATTGCTGACAGATTTACTTGTGCCAACTCGAGAGGAAGAGGGGTGTTGCCAATACGAATTGTATCTGGACCAGAATATCGAAGGCTTGTTCATGTTCCAAGAAATTTGGGCATCGCAAGAAGCATTAAATAAGCACCTACAAAGCCCACATATCGCAAAATGTTTTTCTACATTAGAAGAAAACGCATTGCTTGAATACACGCAAATTCGCCCTTTGAGATTTGTTGGTTAACGACTCGGACAGAATGTTGCCAGCACCTTTTCTCTCTGCTGGCAGCACTTTTCCTGAATGAAATCTCGAAAAGTTCGAATCGTTGGGGTGAGCAAACGGCGGTCAGCGCAAACCATATAAAGGGGCACTGGACCACAATCCCATTCGGGTAATACGCGAACCAATCTTCCCTCAATCAAATCTTGACTGATATCCATCAGGGATTTGTTGGCGATGCCTTTCCCTTTAAGCGCTAAGCGATGTGATAGATCGCTGTCATTACTCAGTAGTTTGCCACTTACTGTTACTTGCTCTGTGTTACCTGCGTGTGTGAGTGTCCATTTGTTATAGGTGGAATCGGCAACCATATAGCACAAACAGTTATGCAGGGTCAGGTCTTCTGGCTGAGTGAGTGGAGGATGGTTAGCGACATAATCAGGTGATGCACACAAGATGCGCTCATTTGCACCGCACAATGCCAAGATGATGAGGTTTGAGTCAGACGGTTCGCCATAGCGAATAGCAATGTCGACAGGCTTGGTGTACATATCTGTCAGGCTGTCGGAGAGCTCCAGTTTGATTGAGACATTTGGATAGATATCAATAAACTCGTCGACCCAATCAAGCAGCATGTTGCGACCAAAATCAGACGGCGCAGTGATGTGCAGTTGACCAGATAGTTCGCCACGCGCGCTTGAGATCTGGTCCAACCCTTCTTGCAAGGTTGCCAGTGCTTGGGTGGTTTTATCTAAAAATAGCTCCCCCTCCGAGGTTAAACGTAGGCTACGAGTGGAGCGTACAAACAGCGGAAAACCGATTTGTCCTTCAAGACGTTTGATCGATGCGCTGATGGCTGCTGGTGTCATATCCATACTGTTGGCGGCTTTTGAGAAGCTGCCTTGGCGTGCGGTTTCGACAAAGGTATTGAGATCGTTGAGGGCTTTCATAATGAAAAGGGCTTTTTAGAAGTTTGGGCTACTATAGGGGAGAGTCGCAGGGCAATTCAAGGTTAAAAAATTAGGTTGCAAGGCGAGTTTGAGTTAGATTAGCGCGCAACTTCACTTTACCGGATCAATAGCATGAGCCAACAGCAGCCGAATAACCCACTTCACGGGTTGAGTTTAGAGAAAGTCCTTACCCGTTTAGTTGAACATTTTGGGTGGAATGGAATGCATGAGCGCGTTCGAGTGAACTGTTTTAAGAAAGATCCTTCAATAAAATCGTCGCTGAAGTTCCTGCGTAAAACGCAGTGGGCAAGAGATAAAGTAGAAGCGCTGTACATCGAGACGTTCTGCTAATCGGATTTGGTGCACGTCTAAAAGCGAGATTCCGGATGGCTCGCTTAGGCTCGTCCGGAATGACAAAGTTTTAGTGCGGAATGTTGAGTGTAAGAGTACTCGCTCTGCCTCTGCGTCATTCCCGATAGCGACGAAGGAGCGCAGTCGGGAATCTCGATTCTAATCTCTCGCCTCTTTATTATTCCAAATGATGCGTACTGCCCACGGTGCCTTCCAAGTCTAAAATCGATTGACGTACGTGCTCTGGAATCGATGCCTTCTCGTTGTTCTTAAAATCAAACATCACACCAGTAGCAGTCGCAACTGTCGCAATCTTACCCCACTTTTTACTCAGTACCTGGTATTCCATCGTAATGCGGTCTTCTTGCATGTCGACTACTCGTGAGCCAATCAAGAGCGTATCCGGAAACGTTACGGGTAGTTTGTAGCGACATTGGGTCTCACTTAGCACAGGACCGATGTGAGAGGTCTGCAAATCAACCAGTAGATTAATCTTGTTGAAGTAGTCTAAACGCGCGGTCTCGAAGTAACGAAAGTACACAGCATTGTTGACGTGCTGAAGGGCATCCATCTCTCCCCAAGCGACTTTTATTTCGGTGATCACTGGGAATTCTTTTAATAACGTATCCATTGCTCATGTTCCTTTTACATCGATGTTGCTGCAATTTACCTAGCGACTTATCACTTTGAGTATTTATTCTAGATGGAACTGATTAAAATGTAATAAAATTGTATTTAAATTGTGAAATGGAATGGTTGCTTATTTTTGTAAACTAAATACTTTACATAGTCAGTTGTGAGGCGTAGGTTTAAGTAAGCTTGACCAAAAGGAGATGTCCAATGACAGAACTGAAAGGTTTCAATCTTGCCAGAGTAGAAAAACGAATCGACTGGACAGGTGAACTGTTCAGCTTAAGGGTTTCCGGTGCGCCTCTCTCCTTCAAAGCCGGACAATTTACCAAACTCGCTTTGCTCGACGAACAGGGCAATCCCATCAGCCGAGCTTACTCGGTAGTGAATGCACCCAGTGAACAGTTTGAATGGCTTGAATTTTTAGTCGTCGCGAATCCAGAAGGGCTACTTACACCAAGGCTGCAACAGCTTCAAACCGGTGATAGCATCTACGTTGGTGAAACGGCACATGGCGACCTGATTCACGATACCATTCCCAAACACGCCAATGACCTTTGGCTACTTTCAACAGGTACTGGTATTGGACCATTTCTCTCTTTGCTAGACGATATAAACCTACTGCCGCATAGCGATCATATTGTGCTGGTACATGGTGTGCGTTATGAAAGAGACCTAGTCTACAAATACCTGATTGAACAGCTTCAACAACGTTATGAAGGTCGTCTGCGTTATGTGCCAATTGTCAGTCGTGAGAGTGTTCAAGGCAAGCTACAAGGTCGTATCCCAGAGCTGATTGCTTCAGGAGAGCTGGTTAATCGTGCTGATTTACCGTTTTCTAAACAAAGCAGCTTTGTGATGATGTGTGGTAATCCAGAGATGATCAAAGACACCTCTCCGGTACTGCAGGACTTAGGCTTAGAGAAGTACCGTGCTCGAACTGGTGGCAATATTATATATGAAAGATATTGGTAGCTGTTGAGTACGGTTACAAACCAATCAAATCAATAAGAGTTGGCATGCATTGACAAATAATTAAGTCATTCGTAGGTTTGGTATTGAACCTATCGTTTCATCTAAACTTGCGATCGAATCGTCTTTCCATATTTCTGTTCCTATGACTACAATTATCTTAAGAAATAAATTCAATAGCTTAGGATTCAAGGATGATGAACAAAGCTGGTTGGACAGTGTGCCTCGCTACTCTCATTTCTTCTGGCGTCGTTGCTGGAGAATGGGAGATTGAAGTCGGCGGATTTTTCTCTCGTACCGACACCAAACTTAACGCTTACGACCCTTACCTCGACCAAATACGCACCATTGATTTCGAATCCGACCTTGATTTGAAAGAGTTTACCGTGCTGCCTTATGTTGAAGTGGAGTATTACTTCAACAAAAAGCACAGTGTGTATGCTGATTGGCGTAGCCTACATCGAGAGGCAACCCGCACCGCAGTGACCAAACCTTTTGAAATTACCGTTGATGGTACGACTTATGCGGTTCAAGCTGGCTCAAAGCTTACAACTGAATTGAACATAGATATTGCGCGTGTAGGGTACGGTTATCAGTTTTACACTAGCGATAAATGGGCGGTGGATGTGTTAGCTGGATTACACGTTATGTGGCTGTCTTTAGGCCTGGACGGTAAGCTTGGAGCTAAAGTGAGTGGGGTGGATGAAATCCCGGTGATGTTTGTGGATGAGGCGGTTTTGAATGATGTCACCGCGCCATTACCAGATTTAGGCCTTCGAGCAGAATACGCTCTGACTGAAGATTGGATTTTAAAAAGCCATGCGCAGGTATTTTATTTAGCCGTAGACGATATAGAGGGTTACTTGTTCGAAGTGGACATTGGCGCGAAATACTTCTTCACCGAGAAATTCAGCATGACGGGGTCATTCAACTATTACGAAGTTGGCGTCGATTATGAAAGTGATAAGTCTGCGTTAGATGTGACCTATCGGTTTTATGGTCCAATGCTTACGATGGCATACCGCTTTTAATGAACTTGAGTTAGTGATAGTACTCTGAGTTCTTCATATTGAAATCATTTGGCTATAGCACTACCGGATTTAGACTTAGGCTCCAATCCGTAAGGTATATCTTTAAATACAGCTGAATGGCGATTGAAGTAGGGAGCTTGATTTACTTTTTGCCAATCTAACAACATGATTGCGAGAACATTTCTGTGTTCTCCATATTGAAGATCAAACTCGCCATCAACGGATGGGATCATCCCTTGCTCTAAGTCAATGGAACTCTGGATGGCTTCTCTTGCTTTTGCCACGACAGGATCGTCCTCCAGCCCTGCTAGCAAAAAGGTGATACCAACTTCAGCAATCACATCTTCCTTTGCTCTCAGCAAGATTGTGTCTACATTCTCACGGAAATAGTCGTAAATCCATTGGTGTTTCGCTTCATCTATTTGGTTTTGGTAGTAACGAGAGTCGGCAAAGATGATGTGAGTCATGCCATAGAGCTTGTTCATGTACTGCTGTGGAGAAAGCTTTTTGTCATTCTCATCTGGGTAAGTTGCGCGAAATGTACGTGTAAACTCATCGACTACGTCTTGCTCTCCTAACTGACGTAACCAATATACTTGATTGGCTAGTTGTGCAGCCCAAGCCTCAATCATTTCAGGGTCGTTTGCATAGATTGAAAAGTCATAGCGCTTGATGATTTCTCTGAGTTTTTGATCTTCTATATGTCTCAATCCATATTCACCTGCTCTTGCTAAAGCCCCTAGGAGATCAACGCCAAGGAAAATGTACTCAGGGTGGTGTTTTGTTACTGTATATCGTCTTTGGCTTCGCTCATCTTGCTTCTTATGGTATCCAGCTAAGCGTTTTTCTGAATATAGAATGATCTGTTCAGGAGAGTGTACTCGGGCAGCAATGCGATTTAAGCGACTTGCCACTTGTGCCATATCAGTCCAGATTGTCGGAATATACTTTTCATCGAGTGTTTGACGGTACATGCGAAGACCAAAGTGCCCTTCTTTGAACGCGCTAAGAGAAAAAAGTTGGCTTTCGTAAGTGGTCTTAATGACCTGAGCTGATTGAGAGTAAGTAAGAGGGGGCGTCTCCTCGACAGCGAGAGCGTTGGCCACCAGAGAGCCAGAGAGAAAAATAACGATGCCAAGATGCTTGCAACGCATAACAACATTCCATAACAAGAAGAGTGGTTCACTGTACCACTGATAATCTAGTGAAATGTAAGCTATTGGTCAGGCTAATGTTTTGTTTTATATCACGGTTTCTATCGCTTACTTAATCATTCTATAGGTAAGGTTGATGCGCTCTCCCTTGTTTAACTTTGTTTTGGGTACACTGTGTTTCCAATAGTGTTGTATTTCACCTGCCATAACAAGCAGCGAGCCGTGAGTTAGCTCAAGTTCAATGATGGAATTATCGTGTATATGCTTAAGTAAAAAACGTCTTGATTCACCAAGATTAACAGAGGCTATGATTGGATTCGAACCGAGCTCGGATTCATTGTCTTGATGCCATCCCATCGAGTCCTGACCATTTCTATATAAATTTGCGAGAACAGAATTGAACGGAGAGCCACATAGGCAGGAGGTACGCTCACGCAGTTTCTGTAGTTCAGGCGTCCAAGGATGAGGAGCCATAGTTAAACCAGAATAGGTGTAAGAGCGATCGCCATGCCAAGATTGCAGCCTAGGCTGTAAGACAGACTTGC
This sequence comes from Vibrio rotiferianus, assembly GCF_002214395.1. Classification (NCBI taxonomy): domain Bacteria; kingdom Pseudomonadati; phylum Pseudomonadota; class Gammaproteobacteria; order Vibrionales; family Vibrionaceae; genus Vibrio; species Vibrio rotiferianus. The sequence continues at coordinate 653,668 of NZ_CP018311.1, read as the reverse complement.
CGAACAACTTAATTGACTGCTGTTGCCAAGGTAAGGTGGTTCGTAGGGTATTAAAATAAAGGTCCGCTTCTCTTGTGGAGAGAAAGTCCTGTTGAAAGTAGAGCTTCCCATTTGGAATCTGTTGATAAAGTGAGCTTTTAAATAAATTTTCCCGCATCTGTCTCTCATTTTTTTTGTGAAAGTGATAAAACTACCAACTAGGTATTACTTTTACTATTTGCCTTGGTTATTCTTTAATTTAATAACTATTTTAACAATAATAATTTCGTGACTGTCACGAGACAGTGAGGACCCGATGCGATATTCGTCGAAGAAACGCTATGGTTTTGCGTTGTTTTTCCTCACTTTTATTGCTTGTTGCATTGGTGGAATTGAGCTTTTTCAGCACAATCAGCATCTGCTCTTACAAGAGCGACTTCAAGTAAAAGCGAGGGAAAAGTTGTCCGTCATTCGCTCTAACCTAGAAGCAGAAATGATGGCAGATATTTATGCCACTAGCACATTGGCCACATTAGTAACACTTTCGTCTAGTCCAGATGCTTCAGAATTGGAGGATGCTTCTAATCGAATCCTATTAAAAAGCAATCATATAGAAATCATTGGGATCGCTCAAAATGATGTAATCCAACATGTTTATCCAACGGAAGGTAATGAGCGCATTATCGGGTTAGATTATAGAAAAGTGCCTGAACAATGGACTCAGATCCAAAAAGCAAGAGATATTGAAGAGATCTTTATTTCTGGGCCAGTAAATTTAGTTCAAGGTGGACGAGGCCTTATTGTTCGTGTTCCTGTGTTTGTCGACCCTCCAAAAAACAATGAGTATTGGGGCTCTATTAGCACGGTGATTAACATGGAAAGCTTGCTAAGAACTTCTGGAGTTCTTGATTACTCTATGTTGAGTGATCTTGTCATTCGGGGTTACAACAGCATGGGATCTCAGGGAGATATCTTCTTTGGTGATAAATCCAACTCAAAAGAGGTGATTGCTGCTGAGACCGTTCGTTTTCCATATGGTAGCTGGGCATTAGAAGTATATGAGAGCCGTGATTTATATCATAAGCTTCCTTGGTATGAGTTGAATGTAGCAAGGTTAATCGGTTATCCGGTGCTGTTTTTTCTGGGCTTTTTCCTTATTACTATTTATCGATTGTATTTGATTGCTGATAGTCGGGCTTTCCACGATGAGCTGACGAAATTACCGAATCGACGTTACTTCATGAAATCCTATCGTCAGCAATTTGAAATTGCGAAACGTTACGACAAGCATTACGACTTTGCGCTCATTAATATCGATTTAGACCGATTTAAACACATCAATGATACCTATGGCCATGATGCGGGTGACAAAGTACTCGTTGCATGTGCTGATAGAATCAAAAATAGTCTTCGACGTTCTGATATTGTTGCAAGAATGGGAGGGGATGAATTCTTGGTGATGATGCATAACCCTAAGTCAGAAGACAATATCCAAAATTTGCTACAAAAACTCAGGTATATTCTTTCTTCTACGCCTGTGATTTATGAAGATGAGTTGATCTATATTCGAGTAAGTATGGGATACGCAATTTTCCAACCCTCTTTAATGTCAGCGGAACAAATGATGAAAATCGCTGATGAGCGAATGTACAAGCAGAAACACTTTGGATTATAAAAGCCTTGATAATCAAGGCTTTTTGCTTTTAGAGTTGCTAATGAACTAACTTAAACTTGCTGAGCTGCGTATTCAGCTCCTGAGTATCTTTTTGATACCCCAAAACCACTTCGCTGAGTGTGTCAGCTTGTTGGCCTGTTGTTTTGGCTATCTCTGCTAATATGTCGACATCTTTGTCGACAGCTTCGCAGGCTTTAGACTGCTCTACTGTAGAGTGGGCGATAGTGTTGATGTGATTATTGACATTTTCAATGCTGGTTTCTAACAATGACACGCTATTGTCAACGCGCTTAACTGCCTCAAAAGTAATATCACTGGCATTTTTACTTTTGGCCATGTTTTCCACAGAAAATCGCGTTTTTTCAGTGATCTGATCTAATAACTTGCTGATATTTTCTGTTGCTTCTTGGCTACGTTGAGCTAAGTCTCGAACCTCAGAAGAGACAACGGCAAAACCTCTACCATGATCTCCTGCCCTCGCGGCTTCAATTGCTGCATTGAGCGCTAACAAATTTGTCTGCTCTGAAATACCATTAATCGCTTCAACAATTTGGCCAATGCTTTGTGTGTCGGATTCCAGCTCAGCCATACACTGTTCAGTCGCTTGGATTTGCTCAAGTAAGCTTTTTACGGAGACGAATGAACGCTCACTCTGCTGCTGACACTCTTGGACTTTATTATTCATTTCACTAGTGTCACTCAACGCTCTCTCCGTGGATTGAGCGATCTCAATACTTGACTGAGCAAGTTCTGTCATTGCAGTGGCGATATTGTCACATTTAGCAATGGTTGAACGGCTACTATTGTCTAGCTCCTGAGTTGAGTCGACAATACTATTCAAACGCTCGGTGTTGTGAGTATTTGTATCCGTTACATTGAACAATAAGTCTTTAATATTCTTAGTTAACTGGTTGATACTGTTCGCAATAGCAGATATTTCATCACGTCCATTGTGGGTGAGCTCAACAGTAAGATCATGTTGTTCAGTCATATGGCCGAGTTTCTGTTTCATGGAGCCAACTCGATATCTCAAACTACGTACTAGCGTCGATACTAGACCCAGCAGCAATATTGAGGTGATTAGGGTGACGCCAATAAGGACATTGCGGTTGAATACCGAGTCTTTTAGTAAAGCTTCAGCATGAGCTAACATGTCTGATTGCATGTCATTCCGGAGCTGATTCAATAATCCAATTCTCTGCGTTGCAGCAGGAAACCATTCGGTAGCCGAAGGCCCTTCTATTTGTCCGAGATTGTTTTCTTGTGCTAAAAAGCGCAGTTGAGTTTCTTCTACGTTTTTCCACGCCGAATCCTGTTGTATCTGCCTTAGTTGTTGTTGGTATATCGGTAACATCGCAATATGAGCCATTCGCAGGGCGTAGTTCCCTGATTGGATGTAACTTTTGACCCTTGAGAACAGAACTGGGGTGGCGGTTTTGCTCGCAAAGACACCATTAAGTGCTCCGCGTACTTGTCCAGCGCGCTCCTTCATTGTGACTACCGCAACAAGAGAGTCTCCTATTTGGGTGAGTTCGTTACTCTGTGTTTCTGCGATCACTATCTTAATGTTGTCGATGATGAGCTGATTGAGGTTGGAATAGTAATTAAAAGGCGAAATATGAGGGGCCAGTTTGTCTACCCCCTCCCTTACTTTATTCAGTTTTGAGAGTTGTTGCTTCACATCTTGTGCAAGCGATGTGGTGAGATTGCTATTTAGCGTGTCTGTTTCAGACTGCGACAGAGCTAAGATGGCACTGTCTACCTTTACTCTTTGCTGACGCAGTTTGTTGATAATCTCTGGGTTTCCTTTGCTGCCCAGCACACCTGCGGTTAGCCCTCTTTCTACTGCCAAATTATGCGCCAAATTATCGTAATTTGTGGCCAGATTAACGAGTTGTGTATCCCTTATTGCGATTTGGGCTCGTTGTTCTAATTCCAAGACATTTTGCGTAGACAATATGATTGCAATAACCAGAGGAACTCCGGCTGCTATGCATACGACGATATATAATGGAAATCGACGAAGTAAACTTGTCATTTTGCCTCCAGCTTGTCTTTGATCATGTTGATATGAAGTTACTTTTTCTCTATTAATCAAAGTATAGGAGAGCCATTATGGGAACTGTTGACTATTCGCGATGACATCCGTTCTTTTTGTTGATGAAGTGATAAATATCAACAATTCGAGTGGCAGAATCTGATTTTATTTGCAATATGCAAATGCATTTTGCGAAATGTTTGTTCAAATACTCATCAATATGCACTAAGAACAAGGAAAATAAGCTAATATAAAGTTGGCACGCATCATGCTTTATACAGAGTGACCCTTATTAAGCCGAGGGTCACCTAGCCAACTGACGTTGTTAGTGAATACACATTGTTCACAAGTATATACCGCCAATCACACCATTGTGATTGGCGTTTTTTCTTTCTAGAGGTCAATAAGTTGTGCTTCTTCTCCAGATTCACCTGATTCTCCACATTTGCTGTAACAACTTGGTTGTCGTGGACACACTGCTCCTCTTGAACAAATCAATCTTGCTTGGGTTTGAATTCCCCTTTCTATCCAATTTATGTTGAGAATCTTGGCTATCGTTGTGAGATCTTTCTTGATGTGCTGTGGAATCACGGTACTGCCACCGGAAGATACACACAGTGATTTCAGCTCTTCCGCTATCGCTATAGCATCACCGCCTTGCGCTGAGATGGCAGGGTTAAGATCAATACCAGCACAGAGTACACGGTTGTTACCTGCGGGATCGAAGACGTTGACAGACTCACAGCAGTAGATTCTTGGTTCATCTCCTACGTTTAGGATGGAAATTTGAGCTGAGCTCGTATCTAGTGGTTGTGATAAGCGGCGGAATACCGCCCAGTGCTGACAAGGATCGTTCACTTTACGCATGTTGCCCCATGGGAGTGGGATACCATTACCTCGATATACGGCTTTGAGTTTACCTGGACCATAGGCATCAAAGTAATGCCAGTGCGGATAAGGAGACACTACCGTCATACGGCGCATGGCTACCGAAGGTGATACCCCTGCTTTTTTGTGCACATCGATTTCATAGCCAGAGCGGTCTAGCAATTGGCGAAACGGAACTTTCGGACACAATAAGGCACCGGCAAAGAAACTCGACTCAAAGTCACGCCACGCTTGTAGAATATCTTGTGAGTTGAGCTCAGAATTAGAGACCTGTGCGCCACTTTGCTCCCAGTTGTTCTGGTGACCTATAGACAACACGTTACTCATGCCATCACTGCTGTGCAGGACTCGATGGCCGATATACACGGCTAAATCGTACTTCAAACGAGTAGGGTAGTCGCGCATACGTTTGTTTAAATAGATGGTTCCAGGTGCTTCCATAAAGGAAGTAATCAACTGCTTCGCACTCACACCGAGTTCGTCGATTACATCTTGTGGAGAGCGATCTATCCAACGAATATCTAGCCCCATCGATTTAGCAATATCGATTAAATCCTCTACCGACAGGTTTAAACGCTTCAAACCAACTTCTTCGGCAGCTCGTTCTAGGTCGGGGAAGTGGTTTTGGTGATTTTCTTGGTGCGCCCGAATTAAGAGATGCGCGAACTGACGCCCGGTGATACCAGTCTGTGAGAGCATTTCAGGTATCGCGATTTGTAGGATTTCATTAGAGAATAAGAAGCTTGGCTCTAAAGCCATACCACTGATGCCTCCTCGATTCCCCTTGTTTGGTGTAATGGCTTCGAGTTCAGGCTCATCATCCAGAAACCAAGTAGGTTGTTTTTGGAAAACTTCAGCAATAACTTCCAACATATCAATACTTGGAACGCGTTTTCCCCGCTCAATCATAGATAAGTAAGATACAGAAGGAGCATACTCTGGATTAATTCGTACGCAGCGCGCGGACAAATCCTCCATCGTTAAATGGTTGTTTTTCCTTAGGTTGCGAATTTTCGTCCCTAAGAAGTGAGATTGGCGTATAAGACTTTTTGATACAGACATTTTGTAAAATTCACATTGTAAAATTTTTGTTGTGAAATTGTAGTCAATAATTCGCTAGTCTACATAATGAGCAGGCAAGGAAATTAACCATCTACTTCACAGAATTGTCTGAAACTTAAACAAAGGTTTTAAGTTTTTACTCTAGGAAGAGTGTTTAAGTGCGAGGAAACGACGATGAATATGCTAAATTTCGATAAAAATGACATCCAACAACAAGAACGCCCATTTATCGCTGAAGCAGTATTTGCCGTCGAGGCGGTATGTGCTGAGCAGCAGAGCGAGAAACAAGTTAAGGCGAAGCAGCTACTAGACCGCATGTTCCCATTAGAGAGCGGTTCACATCAAGATGTATCAAGCTACGTTATCGACTACCGCCATGTTATGGCTTACTTCAAAGACGGAACGCACAGTGGTTTGAAAAGCCCAAAACATTTCGTGGCATATACAGGTGAAAAAGAAGATCCAAAATCAATTCTATTTAAAGACGAATCTGGCAGTCACGCTGAAGTGATGTTTGGTTGTCACAAGGGTACTGGCTGTGTGGAGTTGATGGATATTGATGATATCCAACTGGAAACGAGAACAACTTTTAGCCCAGAACTTACTGGTAATGCTCCAACAGCAATGCGTCATTGGATCAGCCTAATCAAAGGCGACAAGAAAGGTAAACCAATGGCATGCAGTGAAGACAAAGAGTACACCGCGAAAAACGGCGATGATTACTTCCTAAGCTACTGCTACAGCATTGATTAAATCATCGATAGCTTAGCCGACTAACTAAGCAACCCAAGAAAAGCAAAACCCCAAGCACGCGCTTGGGGTTTTTAGTTCTGTTGAACAAAGCGTTTTTATTTTAGCTCAGTTTTACAACGGCATCACTCGGTTTCTACCTAACTGCTTGGCTTCGTAAAGTTGCTTGTCCGCACGTTCGACTAACGCTTCCGCACTATCACCTACACGGTACTCTGCCACACCAAAAGATGCAGTGATACTTTCGATCTGTTGCCCTGAACGCTTATCTTTAACTCGAAGTTTTTCTATGACGCGTCGCAATGTATCGGCATATTGGCGTGCAATTCGTAAAGACTTGTTCGGTACGATCAATGCGAACTCTTCACCGCCAAATCGATAAGCACTAATGCCTTCTCGGCAACTTTGCTGGAGCTTTTTGGAAATGGCTTTGATAACGGTGTCACCAAATAAATGGCCATAGTTATCGTTGAAAGTTTTGAAGTGATCGATGTCCAGCATAATCAAGCTCAGTGCTTGATTGCTACTAGTAAGCATACTTAAATCGTTATCAAACGCACGGCGATTGTACAACTGACTCAGTCCATCAAACAGTGCGTCTTTTTGCACCTCTGACAGTTGTTGCTTCAAGCGTGAGATTTCTTCGCTTGCATTGCTAAGCTGGTTGTTCAAAAAACGGGTGGAATGACGAATTTCTCTTGATTCTGAAACTAACTGACGAATTACACCCATGACTTCTTCAATGCTCAAACCGTCATCTTCCACTTTTTCCAGGCGGCCAAAGCTTTTATCCACCATATCGGAGAAAGAAGAAGTGTCGGTCAACGTATCCGTCATAGAGCTGGCAACCTCACCAAGCAGAACCTCAACATTTGTTTTTAGCTCTTCTAAACTGGTTTCAGACTTACTGGCTACATAACTGTTGTATAACTGTTTGTTGGTTGCTGGTGGGCAAACTTCGTAGTTTTCAAGCACCATATCCAACTCCTGGTTTAACTCAGGAATGGTTTTGTCCACGTAGGTATACCAAAGCGCATAGTTAGCTGGAGTGGCAGCTACGTGGTTTTTTATCATCAATGGGACTGCTTTTTTTAAGTTTGCAGTCGATTTTTTAAATTCGTCACTCATTGTCGCGAAAGCACTAGCAAACTGTATTGCGCATAGGTTAGCGAATTTTGGTTAATATCGCTTTAATTTTTGTCATTTTTAGTCCAAAAATTAAAAAAAACTTGGCTCACTATCAAATAGTTTGCTGAATGATGTCAGGTAAACCATATGCAATTACTATTTCAGTACACCTAGACAAGAGCTTCCTATTGCCATGTTCTGACACAGTGATCGATCTCAGGTTCTACTCGTAACGTGTTGAGAGAGTTTAATTAAATCTGAGATAGAATCATGAGTATTGGCTTATATTGGTTTACCAACGACTTGAGAGTGCACGACAACCCAAACTTAACTAAAGCTACTTCGGAAGTTGATCTTCTTGTCTGCCTTTATTGCTACCCCAAGATATCTTCTTATTTAGCTCAATATGCGCAAGTGTCTCAGTTTGGTGTTGCGAAACAACAGTTTCTGGATGAGTCATTATTTTGCCTCAACTCATCTTTAAATACATTGAACCAGCGATTATTGGTGGTTATTTTGCATCCTTATCATGCGATAAAGCATGCTATTGAAAACTTCGGTGTCACACGTCTTTATGTCAGTGCTATTTCGGGTTGCGATGAACAAGCCGTGCTTGCGAAGTTACAAGTTGAATACCCACATATTTCTGTTGTCCAACAAGAGGCGCAAAGTCTTTTTTGTGCTGGGCAGTTGCCATTTAAAACAGACGATTTACCAGATACTTTTACGAAGTTTCGCAAACAAGTTGAAGTGCTCCTTATTTCAGAACCAGTCGAAAAAGTCTCTGCACTCCCACCTGCGCCGGAAACTCTCCCGATATCAACACTGAATCTAACTCGCGACTTGAAGCCAGCGTTGTTTTCAGGGGGAGAGCAAGATGGGCTTGAACACTGTCGCCAGTACTTTTCCTCGACATTAGCCAGTGAATATAAGCAGACGCGCAATGGCTTAGATGGTATGGATTACTCGACTAAGTTCTCCCCTTGGTTAGCCCACGGGTGTCTGTCGCCGAAAACTATTTGTGGCATGTTGAAACGTTATGAAGCGGAGAATGGCGCAAATGATTCAACCTATTGGATTTACTTCGAGCTTTTATGGCGTGAGTACTTTTATTGGTATGCCCGTCGATACAATCGACAGCTCTTCCGATTCGGTGGCATCCAAAATCAAGCACCTCTCACCAGCTTTTACGCGCATCGTTTTCAGCAATGGAAAAAGGGAGAAACCCCGTTTCCCATTGTGAACGCTTGCATGCACCAACTTAACGAAACGGGCTATATGTCTAATCGTGGCAGACAGTTGGTCGCCAGTTGTTTGGTGCATGAGCTAGGGCTCGATTGGCGCTATGGCGCAGCATATTTTGAAACACAACTGATTGACTACGATGTGGCTTCGAATTGGGGAAATTGGCAATACCTCGCTGGCGTTGGTGCCGACCCTCGTGGTTCAAGGCAATTCAACCTCGAAAAGCAAACCGAAATGTACGATCCGCACATGGAGTTCATCGATAGGTGGCAAGGTCGTCGTGCTGGCGCGTGTTCGGATAGCGTAGATATGGTCGATTGGCCGATCATGATGGGGCGTGATGAAAAGACTTCATCCTAGGAGAAGCCGCAATGCAATTTGAAACAATACGATTGATCTTGGGCGATCAACTCAACAGCGAGCATTCTTGGTTTCAACAGCCAGACGACCGTGTTCTTTACGTGATTGCGGAGCTCAAACAAGAGAGTACCTACGTAACGCACCATATTCAGAAAGTGTGTGCGTTCTTTTCTGCAATGGAAAATTTTGCGAAAGAGCGTCAGAGTGAAGGCCATCAAGTTTTGCATCTCACGTTGGATGACACACAATCCTTCGACGATCTGGAGCAAGTCTTAAATCACTACGTGAGCGAAGTTGGTGCAAGTAAGTTTGAATATCAACGCCCCGATGAATATCGCCTGTTAGAGCAGTTAGCTAAACTAAAGCTTGATGGGGTCGTGGCGCGATGTGTTGATTCGGAACACTTTTTGTTGCCGTTTGAGGAAATAGAATCGCAGTTTCCTCAAGGCAAACACATCATGATGGAGCACTTTTATCGCCGCATGCGCAAGCGCTTCGACATCTTGATGCAAGACGGCAAACCTGTTGGCGGGAAATGGAATTACGATGCCAATAACCGTAATAAGCTCAAGGCCCAAGACATTGAGCAACTGCCACAACCTCTGATGTTCAGCACCGATGTGCGCGATATTACTGAGCGGTTGGCACGACACAACATCAAAACCATCGGAAATCTTGGGGGTGACTTGCTGTGGCCGATTAATCGCGCGCAAAGCCTGTCTTTACTCGCGCATTTTTGCCAAGTCTGTTTGCCATTGTTTGGACGTTTTCAAGACGCCATGACAGGTCAGCACGATGCTAAGTGGAGCTTATACCACAGCCGAATTTCGTTCTCGCTGAACAGCAAGATGCTGCATCCGAAAGAGGTGATTGATGCCTCTCTTAAGGCGTTTCACTCTAACGCGGACATCGACATTTCTCAGGTTGAGGGATTTATTCGCCAAATCTTAGGTTGGCGAGAGTACATCCGTGGCGTCTATTGGGCGAACATGCCTCATTACCCGAAAAAGAACGAGTTGGGCGCAGAAAGAAAGCTGCCAGACTTCTTTTGGAATGGCGAAACCAAAATGGCCTGTATGCGCAATGCGATTGGTCAGTCTCTCGATTACGCCTACGCACACCACATCCAACGTTTGATGGTGACTGGTAATTTTTGCTTGTTAACCGAGATAGATCCAGACCAAGTGGATGAGTGGTATCTCGGTATCTATGTTGATGCAATTGAATGGGTCGAAATGCCGAACACTCGTGGCATGGCGTTGTTTGCGGATGGCGGCATTGTTGGCACCAAGCCTTACGCGGCAAGTGGCTCTTACATCAACAAGATGAGCGATTACTGTAAGGGTTGCCATTACGACAATAAATCTCGCAGTGGCGAAGGCTCGTGTCCGTTTAACAGCTTGTATTGGCGTTTTATGAACAAGCACGACAAGCGTCTCGCAACCAATCCACGAATCGGGATGATTTTCCGCTCTTGGGACAACATGGAAGAACAGCAACGCCAAGCGATACTTGATACCGCAGAGCATTACATAGAAAACGTGGAGAAGTTGTGATGGAAATACTCATCGTCGGTGGCAATGGTGGAATTGGTTTGGCGATGGTTCAAGAAGCCGCCGCTCGCTTCCCTCAAGCCAGAGTGCATGCTACCTATCGTAACCAGAGACCTGATTGGCAACACCCTCATCTGACTTGGTATCAGGCGGATGTGTCGCATGATGAGCAGGTGAAAGCGCTTAGCGAGCAGATTGAACATGTCGATTGGTTGGTCAACTGTGTTGGTATGTTGCACACCCACGCGAAAGGCCCTGAGAAGAATCTTAGCTCGCTCGACGCAGACTTTTTTCAGCAAACCATCATGGTTAATACTTTGCCAAGTTTGCTGTTGGCGAAATACTTCACGCCCAAGCTAAAACGCAGTACCGAACCTAAGTTTGCGACCATTTCGGCCAAAGTTGGCAGCATTAGCGATAATCAGTTAGGTGGTTGGTACAGCTATCGTGCATCGAAAGCCGGATTAAACATGTTCCTTAAAACCATGTCGATCGAATGGCAAAGAATGGTCAAACATGGCACGGTACTTTCACTTCACCCAGGCACCACAGACACCGCTTTGTCGGCACCTTTTCAAACCAATGTGCCAGAGGGAAAGTTGTTCACACCAGAGCGAGTCGCTAAGGATTTATTAGGCTTGATAGAAAAAGCGACCCCGCAAGATAGCGGGGCGTTTTGGGCTTATGATGGTACGTTGTTGCCTTGGTAAAAGCGTTATTACAAAAGCAAAGCAGCATGATGTTCAGAGAGGGTCGGAGTGCCCTACGTTTTCGTTGATTTGTTTCTTCGGCAACGCTCAGAACAATAAACGATTTCCTCCCAATTTCGCGCCCACTTCTTTCGCCAAGAAAATGGGCGCTGACAGACCGGACAGACTTTTATCGGAAGGTTGGATTTAAAACCTTTCATCGCTCTGAATGTTCACTCCTAATTTGGTTAAAACAGTGTCTAGTTACTTATCAAATAGGTAGAGGTAATCACCGTAGCCTAGGCTCGCCATTTGTTTGACTGGGACAAACTTCATCGCAGCGGAATTCATACAGTAACGTAAGCCGGTTGGCTTCGGACCGTCCTTGAAGACATGGCCGATGTGAGAGTCACCAAATTTACTGCGGATCTCGGTACGCGGATAAACCAGTTTGAAATCGGTTTTCTCTACGATGTAGCCTGGGTTGATCGGTCTAGTAAAGCTCGGCCAACCTGTGCCAGATTTATACTTATCCGTTGATGAGAACAAAGGCTCACCGGTGACAATATCAACGTAAATGCCTGCTTCCTTATTATCCCAATATTCATTGTTGAAAGGGCGCTCGGTGCCTTCTTCTTGGGTGACGTAGTATTGAAGTTCAGTCAGCTTCGCTTTTATCTCTTTGTCTGAAGGTTTTTCGTAGACCTTAACTTTTGTCATTAGGTCTTTTTCATTAATGAGCTCACGCAGTGACTTCGGGTTGTCTTTACGATCATCACCAAATACTTCGTCTAGGTATTTATCGCGACCAGACGCGTAGCGGTAATATTTATACTTCAGGCTACTCTTCTTGTAGTAATCCTGATGGTACGACTCCGCAGGGTAGAACTTTTCAAACTCGATCAGCTCTGTTTTCAAGGGTTTTGGGTAAATCATTGCCTTGTCGATCTCCATCATAAACTGCTCGGCAACCTGTTTTTGCTCGGCATTATGGTAAAAAATCGCAGGGCGGTATTGGGGACCACGGTCGACGAATGAGCCTTTGTCGTCAGTTGGGTCGATATGGCGGAAGAAGTAATCCAATACTTGCTCGTAGCTCACAACAGCAGGATCGTACTTCACCTCAATCACTTCAATATGACCAGACTTGCCAGAAGAGACTTGTCGGTAAGTTGGGTTTTCTAAATCACCACCCGAATAACCAGAAACCACGTCTAACACACCCGGTAATTGCTCTAAATCCGATTCGGTACACCAGAAACAACCACCTGCTAATGTTGCGATGTCAGCTTTTTCTGATGCGTTCATCTTATCCATGGTATCGGCAGTACCTGTTTTACTTAGCAAGATGAACAGTACAGGCAGTGTGAATGAGAATCCCACCAACAACTTAGATACTTTCTTCATAACTTCCTCAAACGTCATTTTCTCAATGAATCTTACGTAACAGGACAGACTGAAGAGCGAAAAAATTACAGTGAAGATGAAAATTTCTTTGCCCTTTTTTTCAAGCGGGCTACAGTAACGGCATAAAGTACACGCTCATCGGAAGACAATCATCGGTGAGGCAGAAGCATTAATGAGGGAAACCATGCAAGCAGAAGTAAAATGGGTCGAAGACTTTAAATTCCTGGGTCAGTCTCAATCTGGTCACTCAGTCGTGATGGATGGTAATGGCGGTGCAACAGCGCCAAGCCCGATGGAAATGGTTCTTATGGCCGCAGGTGGTTGTAGTTCTGTAGACGTTGTTGATGGTCTAAAAACGGCAGGCCAGAACGTGGCTTCTGTTAACGCGAAGCTAACCACTGAGCGCCGTGAAACCGCGCCACGTATCTTTACTCAAGTAAACATTCACTTTGAAGTTTCTGGTGATGCACTAGACCCAGAAATCGTGGCGAAAGTTGCGGCGGATTCTCTTGAGAAATACTGCTCAGTGTGCCTAATGCTAGGTGAAGGTGTTGAGATGACCCACAGCTGGGAAATCGTATAATCACTCACGTGAAAAATTGAAAAAATAGGAAAGAGAAAAGCCCGTGCTTTTCTCTTTTTTTATTCCCCTTTTACGCTAATCTGGCTTGGTCAAAAGTTGTAGGAATGATCCAGTGACCGAACTAGAAAAAATGATGTCTGGCCAAGTGTTTGATGGTGCAGATAAAGAAATCGATGCGATCCGCACTCACGCAACCCATGCGTTGATGGCATTTAATAACAATACCGATGAATCTCAACGCGACGCGTTGCAAAAGAATCTATTTGGTAAAGTTGGGCGAAGCATCATCCAAGCTCCGCTGCATTGTGAATTTGGTAAGACGATTGAAATTGGCGAAGAGACCTTCATCAATATGAATGTCGTGATGTTGGATGGCGCTAAAATCACCATTGGTAACCACGTTCTTATCGGCCCTAGCGTTCAGTTCTACACTGCTTCGCATTCTCTCGATTATCGCAGCCGACTCAAGTGGGAAACCTTTTGTAAGCCAATCACAGTTGAAGATAGCGTCTGGATTGGTGGCAATTCGGTCATCAACCAAGGCGTGACCATTGGTGCTCGCTCTGTGATTGCTGCTAACTCAGTGGTAAACAGCGATGTACCACCGGATTGTTTATATGGCGGTACGCCAGCTAAATTGATTCGTCACCTAAACGAGGACGAGTAAGCACACATACCCAAGGCGCTTATTCTCATAATCAATAAGCGCTTATTTACATATCATTCAAATTAATTTATTAATTTCATGTATTTATTTTTGCTGTCTATGAAATTCATAAGAAGAATGTTTGAAATTGAAAGTTGTAAGTGTTTGCTTAATTGTTGTTGCGGTGTTCGCGAGTGCTCGCCTCTATTTTGATGCCCAAAAGCTCGCGCTTTCGCAATGTCCCCAAGAAGAAAAAGTCGAGACTTGGGTTCAATTCGTATTTGACTACTCCATTCTCAGCGATTTCGATATAGAAGCATTGGAAGCACGAATCGAGGAAGACTTAGCCTTTTCAAATATTATTCTCTCAAACTCATGTATCCCCATGATTCGTAAGAGTGCTGGTTATGAATTTTTCGATGCTCACAACGCGAAGCCAGCGGACATGTTGTCCTCCCATTATGAACTTAATCTGCAACACCCCAGTTTGTTGGAACGTGCGTACCAAGAACCAAACTTCTATGTTGTGCTAGTCCTAAGTCAAGACAACAGTTACTTTGATTTTGAGTACAAAATCGCCGAAACGTGGGTCGATCTGTTTCCTAACTTTGTGGTTTCTGATGTACGAGCTGTTCCATTCGCCTTGGAGCATGAATTAGGGCATTTAGCGTGGGCACAACATGATTTAAAAACACTGTCATCTCAGCTTCAGAGTAGAACACTCAACTCCATGACGACGGAGGATAACCAATCACAGATCAAGCGTTATGCTCATGCTGCTTTGTGTGGTGATTCTGGAACCATCATGAGCTACTCAGAGAACCTCCTACCTGTGTATTCCAGCCCAAATATTACCTATCAAGGTCAAGTCTGTGGGGACGTTGAAACCGCTGACAATGCTCGACTATTAACTGAGTATGCGCGAACGCTGAGGAACAAGGTCAGTGCGAAGCTTTAGCGAGATAATTTTTAGAAAACAGAATCAATTTCAAGGAGCTTATTATGTCTAAAAAGACGGAAGTTGTTATGTGTCCTTCATGTGGTGTGGAAACGCATCATGTCGTGGTGTTAGTCAGAAAGAAAAGCGCTTTTGAGGGAGATAAGAATCGCAGTAAAAAGGAATTCATTACAGGCTTTCTAAAAAGTACCGTTTTTGGTGCTTTTCTCGCTTCCATGGATGATTTTTCTCGTCACTTGATTTGCGAGAACTGCGGTCATAAAACCATACAAGATTAACTCATGATCATGATGCAAGACGGTGAGCATAAGTGTGCGTTTTGATTCGCTGACTATTCAAACCAGACCTTTATCGAGTTAGTGTTTTTGCTCTCAAGGTCTTCAATCGTCTGTAACTTAGTTTGGAAGGGATAAGAGTCAACTGCTAAGTTGCTGCTATTATTGATAAATAAGTCAAGTTTGTCAGCAAGAGTAGGGAAGGTAAGTAACGTTAAATCCCTTCAAATTCCAAGATTTCATGAGATAGATAACGCTTAACCAACAGTCAGTAGTGCGTCTCATTATGATTAAATGTGATTTGTATCACATAAATTTGAAATTTATAAAAAAATATTTTCTGAATAGAAATTCACAAATATGCAGCCCATCTGTGCTGCTATTAAATTGTCATGCCCTTAATTATTCATTGTATGAATGTTTGATTAAATTTTATCGACATTTATGTGTGATTTTCTATTCAAACCACTCTGGCATCAATTCAATATATTAGAAGGTTCGAATTTGATCTTATTTCCATCTTTTGTTTTAAATGCGAAATTCATTATTAGCAACGGATGGTTTTGATGATGTCTTTAATTTGTATTTTCCAGTTATAAGGCTTAATAGCTAACCTACCTAAATGACATAACAAGGATTGTTATAACAGAATGATGTTCTCATAACTGAGATTTCTAAAGTGTCGTGTATTTTACCATCTCTGTTTTTTATAACTCAATATTATTCAAGTTGTTGATTGTTAGAGTTCTTTGTTTTTCTTTCTGGTGACAGTATCGATTGCTTTATATGGGCTATCCAATTTAAAAAGAATGATGGTTTTATTGTAATAGCAGTGATTTTTTACTCGATATAACTGTAAATAACGCGGATAGCTAAAATCAAATCTATCAAAAATAGAATAAGGATTTAACCATAAGAAAAATCTTATGGTTGATAGGTTTATTGGTCTAATTCTTATTTGGAATGCTATGCCAATAATCTGTTTGTCTTTAAGTTTATTCTAATGAACTTAATTTTCATGGAAGTTTTATAACATGCAGCACACAACTAAGTGGACGATGACCCCACTTGCTATGTTGTTAAGTACGCTATTTTCAATGCCGTCACTTGCAGAGGAAGCCAGCGTAGACGATAGCAGTGGGATTGAATCTACACAAAATGAAGGAGAATCGTCCTGCGTTGTTTGTAATCTGAGTGGGTCCGTTTACCTCTCTTACGATACAAACATCTATGACAAGGACGATCACCGTTCTGTCCGCAATTTCTCATGGGGTGGTAGTTTGGTCTATGCCTTATCTGACGATACCAAAGCTTACTTATCCGCTGGTGGCTATCGTGCACTTGAAGATGAAGTTGGTACTTACGCCACTGATACCGTTTTAGGGATGAGATATTCAAACCTATATGAATTTGGTGAGACGGGAAGTATTGGTGCTTCTGGTCAATTTACGATTCCAACTTCAGAATCTTCGCGGAAGGATGAACTACAAACCGCATTCCGTATAGCGATCCCGGTCTCTTTTTCTCTGTGGAGCGTCGACTTCTCTATCTCACCACGAGTTAAAAAGAACTTCCATAAATACAAAACGATGGGCGGGCGTTCGCTGACAGAGTGGACTTACTCACTGTTTTCGGTCGCTGAAAAGTCTTGGGACTCGTTTGCGCTAGGCATGACAGCTTTAGGTGGGAACACCATCAGTTATCAAGGAACTCGACGAAGCAGTTGGCACTATGAAGGTGCTCTATACGGAACCTACCAATTCGATGAAAACTGGTCACTACTGTTGGCAGCGTCTTCTACTGGCTTCTACCAAGATGCAGAACGAGGGACGCTTGGCAATATCGACTTGCTCGACCAAGAAAGAGCTTCGTACATCGCGACAGTGAATTACTCCTTCTAGGAAAATAAATAAAATTAAGGATATCAGAATAATGTTTAAGAAGTTGACACTGGTGTCAGCAATTACGGCAGCACTTGCAGGCTGTGGTGCAGACGATCAGGCTTATGATTATGTTGAAAGAGATGCAAAAGAGGTTGCGGTTAAAGACTTGAAGGACGGTCGATGGTTCTATGTGCCTACTACAGGTGCAGCGCCTCGGTTTGCGTTAAATCAGTTCCCTTTTCTTCAAGGTTCACCGCGCTATGTTGAGCTGTGTTTCACAAAAGAAGGCTTGGAAGTTCGCAGCTATGACAAAAACTACCCAGATGCTCATCTAACAAAAGATGAGAATAACTATTGTGGTGAAGAGAAATTCGTCGCAGATGATGATGATGTTAACTTTGCGCAGGTGTTAACCATTCCAGGTGACTTTGCTGCTTATCGTTGTCAGGAAGATTCTTACGGTGACTGTACTAACAAAGAAGAAACGAATGATGATGCTAGCTTAAACTACAAGCAGAAAACCCACTTTACGCCAAAGCCTGAAGATCTAGAGATTTCAGAGTTCAACATGGAAGATCTATACGGCGTTACCGATGGCATCTCTGAACAAGGTACACCAAGACTAATCTCATGGGATTTTGATCCTAAGAACGGTGTGCTCAACTTTGAGTTGGAGCGTACGTTCCGTATTGACCTGGATAAAATCTCCCAGTACATCAACTTTGCTACTAAAGCGAGCCTAGAGGAAGCACTGGTTGACGGAGCGTTTAAATCTCGCTTCTATTACTCGCTAGTTCATGAGAGTGAGGTTGCTACAGAGGGTTACCAACCTATCTTGTACCCTGTAGGTGATGAGAATGATATTGGCTTTTTCACTACGTCGACTAAGCAGTTAAATCCAGTAACCAACAAGTATGATCGTGATGTCGTTTACCTAAATCGATTCAACCCAGATCAAGACTCGATCAAGTACTATTTGACCGATAACTTTTTCGAAGAGAAAAACAAACTATTTTTGGATGCGACACTTCAATCAATAGACAAGATGAACAAAGCGCTGAATGTGTTTGGTGCTGACGCAGGAAAACCAGAAATAGAGATTGTTAATAAAACAAAACCTGAAGGGGTTCATCCTGGTGACTTACGCTACAACGTTATCAATCTGATTGATGAGCCTTTAGCAAATGGTTTGTTAGGTTATGGTCCTTCAGTTTCTAACCCGATGACGGGTGAAATCATTAAGGCGCACGTAAACCAATATGCTGGTGTTGCTCGAACTGGTGTACCTTTCTACTGGGATAACTTAGCGCGCTTCTATAACCGCAACCAACTTAATCTGGATGGCTTAGCTCCATTGCCAATTGAAGATCAAGGCGTAACAACTGAAGTAACAAAAAGAATTGAAGCTCTTTCGACCATGGCGGCGATGGCTAAGCTGAAAGCCAATGAAAATATCAATGTGCCTTTGGTATCTAAAGACGAAGTGGTAGCGGCATCTGCAACAACTAAGAACCCAACACAACTTCTGGAAAGCTTTGATGACAACATGGATTTTGAAGATGTTGTTAAGGCTGAGGATAATCGCTTATCCTTCTGGGCTGAAAACAATGTTTATCCAATTGAAGCGTCTTGGGTCTCTTCTACCAACAAGGCTATGTTGGATAACCTGAAGCTGGATGATGAACGCTACTTTGATATCAAACGCGACGATGCAGGTAACGAAGTTTCTCGTGATCTGAAACGATGGAAGTACCTGCCAAAAGATTTGCAAGTCGAAGCTGCCAATGCAATTACCGTAGCGACCTACAGTAACACGCTAGTGCATGAACTTGGGCACAACATGGGTTTGCGTCATAACTTCAAAGGGTCAAATGACAAGACGAATTACTACACGCTAGAGCAGGCGCATCAACTAGGCTTAAACAATATTCCGGCGTATAGCTCAACAATGGACTACGCGCCAAGCATGTTGGATGAAACACCAACATGGGGTCTATATGATATCGCGGCGTTTAAGTTTGCGTACGGTCGAAAGGTTGAGACTATTCAAGATTCTTCAGGTGCGGCTCCTGCACCAGTTGTAAAGCCTGCAGACAACGCAACAGATGAAGAGAAAGCTGCCTACAATCGCTACCTAGCTGACAAGCAAGCATACGAAGATAGCTTTGCTTACAAGTTTGGCAGTAATGCATCAAATGAATCTTTGATGGTGTGTTCGGAAGTGAAACAACTGTCGGGAGATCAGGCTGGCAAGTCGCTATATAACTGTGATTTTAGTCGCTTTGATACTGCTGCGCTTTCAGATAATGCAGTACAGAGTGAGAAAACTCGTTATGGCGTACTGTACTATCTAGATAAGGTTAATGAAATCGAACGTAAACCTTACGACTTCTGTACTGACGGTAACGTGTCATTAAACAGTGACTGTAACCGTTTTGATGAAGGTACGAATCTAGAAGAAATTGTCTCTTATGAATGGCAGAACTACATCGATAGCTATGACCGTCGCAATCTAGCGCTGTACGGAACAAATGGCCTTTATTCTGCAGATTATCCGAGCTACCTAGTTCGTCGCTATATGGAGATGAGCTCAATTCGTGACAAGATGGAAGATCTTGAGCGTATTGACAATCTGTACACCAACCTAGGTTATGCCGCTAACACGGATAAACCTGGTGATTTCTTACTACGTATAGCATCAAACCCACAATACTGTAGCGAAGGCAAAGCAGACAATTCATGGTTCTGTGACTATACATACGGTGCGAAAAAATCAGCAGCATTCTTCTTGGATGTATTACGCACTCCTGAACACCAGTGTGTGATTGAGAACGAAGCTGGCAGTCAAAAAGTTATTTCGTTTGGTCAATTGTTAGATAACAATTCGCACCTGATTCCAGCTGATTATGATCTGCAAAGCGCGTCTTGTTTTGATGAGTTATCTGCAAGATTTATTGCAGACGCAGAAGCTGGTTATGCAGCAGTAGCTGAAACGAAAAATGGTCGCTTCCTAAACTCAATTGGTAGTTTTGACCCTGATTACCCATGGTCAAACGCTGTCTCTGTATTGGGTAATTGGCCTGACAAAGCACTTGCGAGTTACTTCCTTGCTCGTCGCTTCTCAAACCGTTACACCGATGAGGTTAGCTTTGCATCATTGCTTGATATCCCAGGAGTACAAGCTGAGTACGAAGACATCATGAACAACATTGTAGCTGGTGATGCGTTGAATACTCCAATTGAATTGGTGGACAAAAATGGTAACGCATACACTCAACTGAATGGTGTTAAAGTCAATCTTCATCTTACCGAGCAGATGGAATCGTTACCGCCAATGCCAAGAGGTATTGCAGGCTTCTTAGGTATTGATAGCCGTAGTCGTGAGCGTATTGGAGACGTGATACTTAATATGGGTGTGCGTCAAATGCAATCTAATGACTACAAAGTGAAGTCTCGTGGTAAAGCTCAATTTGACACCTTTACCAAGCAGCAAGATCGCTACGGGATCATTGCTGGTGATAAAGTTGAATTTGTAATTGACGGGAAGAAGTTTGTTGCAACCAAAGCAAACAAACTGGCTTACGATTATGCGAACCAGTTAGTAACATCAGAAGGTTACGATCTAAAAACTTACCTTGATAACTATGATGCGAGTCAGTTGAGTAGTATTGCTACAAGCATTGATACTGCTTGGGGAACGTTCCGAACTGATATTAAGTCTGCTTATCATGATGCGGTGTTGCTTCTAGACGCCCCTATGGTCAATGCCATGAAAGCGACCATTGACAAGGATATTGCTGCTAATGTTGGTCAAATCAACGAATCATTCGCCAACTTTGTAGCGACGAATATGGCATCAGGTGATTTGGTGTACGATGAAGCCGCATCGACGATGAGCTTTAAAGGTGGTAAAGCGCACGATGAAGCTAAAGTTTATGCCGCGTATTCGGATGCGATGATCCTTATCTTCAACGACTACACAAGTAGCATGATGTTTGCGGTAGACAATGTTTACGCAGGCTACGCTAGCGCATCAGATTCAGATAAAGAGTTATGGATTAAAGACCTAACCCTTATTCAAGCTTACCTAAATGGCGACATCGGCTCGGTGGCAGGTGAGTACTACGAAAAATTAGATCGTTTGCCATCTGCGAGTGATTTTGAGTAATTTGAAAAAATGTAGCTAAATCGAAGGCCTGCGTCATAGCAGGCCTTTCTATTTGTCATGTGGTGCTTTTAGGCTTAAAACTTGAACGCCATGCGCAGATAATATCTTGCAGAAATGTCAGAATTTCACTACTCAAATGAATGCATAAGTTAAAGATGACCTAACAGCGTTGGAAGAAGGGAATGAAAACACCGCTAGATATTATGTTCGAGATGCTTCTTAGCCCGAGGGTTAACATTTTTGTCTGGATAAGTTTGTTGGTGATGGCCAGTTATGGGCATTTTAATCAGACTAACTGGTTCAAAAGTTATCTGGTTTACCTACAAATTTACTTCTTGATGCAAGCACCAGTTCTAGTTCCTCTGTTTATTGATGGTGTCGTAAAAAAGGTTTTGCCGTTTGTAAGGGGAGGCTCAGAAGCTTTACCTTGGCTACTCTTCATTACGTACCCAACAGGCATTATTGCGATGCTAGCCTGGAGCCTATACTTAGCAGTCAAAAAATAACGCTAACTTCAGTTCACGATGTTCACCCATTTCTCCGAGAGTAAATCAATCTATCAGTGAGCCCTAGAGAAAGGGCTCTTTTTATTCAAGAATGGAAGATCACTTGTTCCTCTTCGTTCATTACAAGTGTCGCTTTGTTTTGCTCTATAAGCTGAGCGGCATAAGAAGGCGTCACGGCTTGCATCTCGCCTTTTGCTTTTAGCGTCAGTGATTCCCACGCTTGGTCACGATATTTACCCGCTTGGGTATATTGAATCAGTACTTTCATAGCTTCACACTCCGGTGCGGTTAACGTGCTACTTAAGTTAGCGCTCTAGCGACGGTTACGCACCTGTTAAAAATGAAACATTAGATTAACTAAATATGATCGCGCTAAACGAGATCAAGTACCAACCCCTATTAGTAGCGATCCCAGTAAGGAGTATCGGTACCGAGCTTTTCGCTGATGAAGTCGATGAACACTCGTACTTTCAATGGCATGTGCTTACGCTCTGGAAACACCGCATAGATGGCATGCTCAGGGAGGGAGAACTCTTCCATCAAGGGTTTTAAGTTGCCTGCAGCAAAGTCTTTGGCGGCGATAAAAGTCGGTAACTGCGCGATGCCAGAGTCTCTTAGAAGCAGTTGGCGAATCGCTTCGCTGTTGTTGACCACAAAGTTGCCCTTCGGCAGCACCTTGTATTCGTTGCCACTGTTGATGAACATCCACTCGACACCGCCTCGGAAATACGAATAACGCAAACAGTTGTGCGTCACCAAGTCGCTTGGTTTAGTTGGTACGCCAAATTCTTCTAAGTATGTG
This sequence comes from Vibrio rotiferianus, assembly GCF_002214395.1. NCBI lineage: Bacteria > Pseudomonadati > Pseudomonadota > Gammaproteobacteria > Vibrionales > Vibrionaceae > Vibrio > Vibrio rotiferianus. Next base: position 631,073 of record NZ_CP018311.1, on the reverse strand, counting down.
GGAGAGGCGCACAGTACGCTTTTACACGGAGCAAGGCGCTTGGCTACAAGGTTAGAAGTCGCAAGTTCGCCAATGCGAATCCCTAAATCAAATCCTTGTTCGACCAAATCCACCATGGCGTCTTCAAGTTGTAAATCGACTTCAATTTTCGGGTAACGTGCAAGAAATTCGCTGATAAGTGGTGCAACGTGCAACACGCCGAAAGACATCGGCGCCGTGATCTTGAGCCGACCTTGGGGTGAGCCTTGCAACTCAGAAACGGCATCCACACCTTGCTGAGCAAGGTTCACTGCTTGTGAAGCATACTCAAAGTATCGACGTCCTGCTTCGGTTAGGCTGAGCTTTCTTGTGGTGCGATTAAGCAAGCGAATGCCGAGGTCGTCTTCGAGTTGATTGATGCGTTTACTGATCGCCGATTTGGTGAGGTTTAACTGCTTGGCGGCAAGGGAAAAGCTGCCGCACTCGACGACAGCGACAAATACTGGCAGTGACGCAATGGCATTCACGGTGTTCTCCTAGTTATATTGTTGAGAAAAACGATACAATCATTTTCCAATTATAGAGATTATCTTAAAGAAGAAAACAATTAGACTATGCGGCAGAAAACGACCTGGATATTGGAAAGAAGAAAATGAAATACGATTGGATCTTGTTTGACGCTGACGAAACCTTGTTTCACTTTGATGCCTTCAAAGGTTTGCAGCTGATGTTTTCTCGCAAAGGCGTAGACTTCACCGAGCAAGATTTTGCCCACTACCAAACGGTCAACAAGCCACTTTGGGTAGATTACCAAGATGGTAAAGTGACGGCAGATGAGCTCAAGCACAAACGTTTTACCGAGTGGGCAGAAAAGCTCAATACGACGACGGCGGATCTCAACACTGCATTCTTAGAAGCGATGGCAGACATTTGTACTTTGCTACCGGGTGCGAAAGAGTTGATGGAAGCGCTGCAAGGTAATGCAAAGATGGGCATTATCACCAATGGCTTTACCGAGCTGCAAGCGATTCGCTTAGAACGTACAGGTATGACGGATTACTTTGAGCACGTAGTGATCTCTGAGCAAGTTGGTATTGCCAAGCCGGATCTAGGCATCTTTGAGTACGCGATGACGCAAATGGGGAACCCATGTAAGATGCGTGTATTAATGGTGGGTGACAACCTACATTCTGATATCTTAGGTGGCAATAACTTTGGTATTGAAACGTGTTGGTTAAATACTACAGGCGCAAGTGTGGATGAGCGTATTGCGCCTAGCTACACGGTGGAATCATTGAACGAGCTTAAGAACATTCTTGTGGCTTAAGTGAACAAATAAACGAAAAAAGCGCTGATTTCTCAGCGCTTTTTGTTTTTATCGATGCTGTTTTGTATTCATCGTTCTTGCTTATTAGCTAGCGTTGTTTTCAGCTAATTCACGTTGTGCTTGTTGCTCTTTCTCACCAAGCTTGAAGTAAATCTTACCGACGATGACTTCCGAAATCAGGATGGTAAACACCACCGCAAAGAAGGCGACGACACCGTTCCAAGGACCACTAAAGTCAACCTTGTCACCAAACAGGATGTTAATCGCTTCTAGCATCACGAACTTCGAACCGACTAGGATAACGTACGTAGAAAGACCTCGGTAAATCTTAGGTGCTGTACCCGGCTTCGATTTAAAGTACTCTGCAATTTTGTGTTCCGCTTTGATAGACAGCTTCAAGAGCAACTGAAGCAGCAGTGCCGCAGCAAAAGAAATCGTAAACGAATCAATGGTTACGAAATCCCAATATTCGTCATAGAAGTTCAGTACCGTAAGGTCTACCAATACCGCCAAGGTATAGCCAACAAATAGACGTTGTGGAGTGTTGAAACCGTAGACTTTATCCGATGCGCTCATAAGAACCCTCAATCAATAGTGAACTAGTTTGCAAAGCCATGCTCTGCGTCGATGGGTTAACTATATGAGTTCCTCGAATTGAAAACTTGCCATTTCGCGCCATCGTAATCATTGCGATGAATGATTGTTTTGATGGGATATATTGAATTCCAATAAGCGCGTTGAATTTGAAAATCGTCTACAAACTGACACGCAAACAGCGTTAGAATGGCTTCTAATCCAATAACTAATTTCGAAGAATCAAGCAGTAAGGACTCTCATGGCAGACATCAAGCAGCTCGACAGCAAAGTGGTGTATCAAAACAAATGGATGACGGTACGTGAAGATAAAATCCAACGTCCTAGCGGAGCCGAAGGTATTTACGGTGTGGTCGACAAGCCAGACTGTGCAGCGATTCTGGCGATCGATAACGGCGTGATTCACTTAGTACAGCAGTTTCGTTACACCGTAGGGCAACGTTGTTGGGAGATCCCACAAGGGGCATGGGAATCAAATCCAGATACGGATCATCTTGAGTTAGCAAGAGGTGAGCTTCGAGAAGAGACGGGTATGCAAGCCAATAAGATGGAGTACGTCGGTGCGCAGTTCATCGCTTACGGATTCTTAAACCAGACTTGCCATGTTTATTTCGCTAGTGAGCTGTCTGAAGTGGGTAATCAGCTAGACAGTGAAGAAGAAGACTTGATCACGCGCTCATTCTCAGTTGAAGCGTTCGAGCAAATGATGATCGACGGTGAGATTAAAGACTGTGTGACCATCGCAGCATATGGGTTAGCTAAACTAAAAGGTTTAGTGTAAGAAGGAGCCGCCTGCTGAATACACCCTTATCTTAAATGCTGCTGACTTAGGTTCTGCTTTGATAAAGCTACCAAATCATCATTGCAAGGTTAATGAAAAGGGACGGTAAACCTGCGATAAAAAAGATAAATCCAAGCTGATAGTTTTTGTTTAAATCTGTCTCCAAATGCTGTCGAGCTACCATTGAATGCACTTTATCAGTGAACTCATCATCGAATTCCGAATGGCGGGAGTACATGCCTCCTTCCCAAGTAAACTTCGCTAGTGTCCAAATAACTACAAGGACGAAGAATAGAAAATCACTTAAATGGGTGGATTGAAATTGAGGTATGTAGTGAGATAGCGCAAAAACCACTGCAGCAGCGATGATATTAATTAGCGCCACAATTTGTAATAACCTTAACACGCAGGCTCCTTGTTCTTCTTATCTTTGTTAAACAACGCATTGGCACAATCTATAGACAATATCGCATTGCATTTTAGTTCATTGCGTTTGTTACGCTTGTTGTGAATGTTGGGGAGCCTCTCTAATAAGAGAGGCTCCAATTAAGTAGTTTAGAACGGGTGATTAGATAACTGATTGCTGTGTTCTAGCATTTGTTCTGCTACGTAACGATGTGTCGCCGTGGTTGGGTGAGTCACATCCCAGAACACAAACTTGTCTGAGCCAGAAGAGGCACACTCCGAGCGCAATGCATGATGATATAAGTAATCTGCTGATGAAGATCGGTTGATGTCTTGGCAAGCTTGGCTTGCATTCACAAAGCCATGTTGCTCTGGATTTGCGGTCAGGCTTTCAAACAGCGCGTGCGTATCGTACAAGGTAATGTTGTAACCTTGCGCCGTATAGTATGCCGCTTGTGCTTTAATGAACTCGTTCATTTCTACGATCTTTGCACGGATCTTGTCGATTTCTTCTTGAGTCGAGTACGTAAATTGTGGTGCACGAGTGGCGTCTGGCAGTGTCATCAACAATAAGTTCTTCGCACCAGCATCGGTCAGTTTGATTAAGGCTTCAGCGTAGTCTGATTTCACTTCTGGAACGCTACGGTTGTAGTTCATAAAGTCATTCAAACCAAATTCAAGCGTAAACAAGGTATTGGCTGGCTTGTAGTTTTTTGCCAGTTTTGCATACGCCAAATAAGAGGAAACCTGTTCACCGACCCCTGTCAGTGCGATGTATTGGTTTTCACCGGCAGCACCACCAACCGCCCAGTTGTATAGCGGTAAGTTCTTCGCTTTAGCAATGTATTCCGTCCACACGAAACCGTTTGAGAAGTGCCCTAAGAACCAGCTATTCGGGTTTGGGAAGCGCCATTGTGAAGCATTAAAGATATTGCCTGTATCCGACAAACTGTCACCCAACGCAACCACTTTGTTGATTTGATCTGGTTGCATTACAGGATCGTTGCTCCAGATAGTGTGGTTGTATGAGAACCGGTTATCTGCTGCAAAGAAGGTGATGTCAGCGTTTTCATTCGCGAGATCAAGGGTTTGTTCACAGCGTTGCTTGATGATGCTTTGCGGTGTGTCAGTGTAGAACATGTTCTTGAAAGAAACTGAACTCCACCAGTAGCCATCGATTGTAAAGTAACTGCCGTCTGGATTTTCTGCCCACTCCCAATCGGTCGCGGGCTCGTCAAGTGAATAACTTGTTCGGTACCAACAACGAACATAAGTATACGTTTGGTGGCCTTGAGCACTAGCAACTTGTGCAGCGGTGACCATTTCTGGAGACAAAGAAGGTTCTGCAGCATGGGCAGCAGCGAAAGGGAGTAATGCACTTAATAATGTGATTGTTTTTTTCATGATTGACTCTTCTGTAATGATTATCGTCATGATTTAAGTGAGAATATATCTCATCTACTACCCCATTTTGAGTAAAAGAACTAATTAGTCAAATATCTAAATATTCAAAATGTTGATTTTGGTACCACAATCTAGTTTCAATAGATTTAGTAAATGGGTGGGTTTTATAAAATATAGAATAATTACTCACCAACATTAATTTAACATTCACTTTTTCGTTAATAAGTAATTGCTTTATAAGTTTTTTGTTGTCTTTTTGTATGTTAACTAAATATGTTGTTTTGATGATCTTTTGTTCATTGTTGTGCATTCATAAAACAAATTGTTTGGCATTTTTAATCGATAATCTATAGCTGAGTAGCTCGTGTTAATGACGTGTAATTGATTTTTCATGAGCATAGAGTGAATAAAAATCAGCTCAAAAAGGAATAGAGCAAATGCACTACACAACAACTAAATTAAATGGCTTGTTTTCATTGTCTGCCGTTGCAGTGGCACTGACATTGTCGATGTCAGCGCATGCGGCTCCTCTGACGGGGTTCGACGAATCTAACTTGCCGACTAAATACATCGTCAAATTTAAAGAAGATACGTCCAGTCCTTCAGCATTAGGTGGAAACTCATTCTGGGGGCCGCGCATCGCGCAAGAGTCGGTTTTAGATCAGCTCAAAGCGCGTAAAGTGGAAAAGCTAGGAAACCGCGCAATCTACAGTGTGGAGATGGAAGACTCGGAGTTGGGGCAATTACGTAACCGAAGTGATGTGGAATACGTTGAAATTGACCCTCCGCGTTATCTGTTAAGCGAGACTATCCCATGGGGCTACGAGGCGGTTAACGCTCAGCTTCTGGATGACTCAAATGCAGGTAATCGCACCGTGTGTATCATCGACTCGGGTTACGATTTGGCGCACAACGATCTGAGTGGCAACCGAGTGTCGGGTACAAACGATAGCGGTACAGGCTCTTGGAGTGTTCCGGGGAATAACAACGCTCACGGTACACACGTAGCAGGTACGATTGCTGCGATTGCTAACACGGAAGGCATCAAAGGCGTCATGCCAAACCAAAACGTGAATTTGCACATCGTAAAGGTGTTCAATGAAGCGGGTTGGGGCTACTCATCCAGCTTGGTGAAAGCGGTACAAACTTGTGCTGACAACGGTGCGAACGTGGTCAACATGAGTCTTGGTGGTAGCCAATCGAGTGTGACGGAGAAAAACGCGTTGCAAACCATTTACGACCAAGGCGTGCTGCTGATTGCCGCTGCGGGTAACGATGGTAACACTGCGCACAGCTACCCAGCATCTTACGATTCGGTAATGTCCGTTGCGGCGGTGGATGATAAGCGTGATCACGCGGCGTTCTCTCAAGCGACAGACCAAGTTGAAATCGCAGGTCCGGGTGTAGCAATTCTGTCTACGGTGACAGTTGGCGAAGGTAAGCTTTCAGACATTCGCTTGAACGGTGTTAGCCAGTTCGATCGTGGCATCGTTCCTCACAACCGCTTGATCCAATCGGGTGGCAGTTACGGTCCTGATCCAGTTGCAGGTTCTATCACTGCCACACTAGCAAGCTGTGACGTATCCGGTAGCAGCTTCAGTTGTGGCGATATGTCGGGCAAGATCTGTTTGACCGAGCGTGTGGGCAACCAATCATCTGGTAATTACCCAGAAATCGATGCAGTTCAAGCGTGTTACAACGCAGGTGCGAGTGCAGCGATTGTGTACAGTAACTCCGAGCTACCGGGCTTGCAGAATCCTTTCCTTGTCGATCAAAACAACGCGGCGCGTATTGTGTCGGTGACAGTTGATCGTGCCTTCGGTCAGGAGCTGTTGGGTTACGTTGGTCAAGACATCACGGTATCGACCACTAAGGGTGAAGACTACGAGTACTACAATGGTACGTCGATGGCGACGCCACACGTAACCGGTGTTGCGGGTTTGGTGTGGAGTTACCATCCAACCTGTACCGCAGCGCAAGTACGCAACGCGCTGATCAAGACAGCAACGGACATCGACGTAACAGGTCGTGATAACCGCACTGGTCACGGTTTGGTGAATGCCGATGCGGCGAAGCAATACCTAGATGCTGGCTGTAACGGTCCTGATGGTGGTGGTTCTGGCAACGACAACGTTCTAGAAAACGGCGTGGCGAAAACACAGCTTTCTGGCGGCAGCAAATCAAGCACAGTATTTGTGTTTGACGTCCCTGCAGACGCAACGCAAGCGACATTCAACATGAGTGGCGGCTCTGGTGATGCTGACCTTTATGTACGCTTTAATGGCATACCAAGCACCAGCACTTACGACTGTCGTTCATGGGCGAGTGGTAATGGTGAAAGCTGTAGCTTGAACGTATCTGGCGCAGGACAATATGAAGTATTGGTTTACGGCTACAGCGCGTACTCTGGTGTTTCTCTTGTCGCGACGCATAACGGTTCGGGTGATTCAACTGGTGGCGGCTCTACACCTTCTAGCTACACCAACTCGGATGCGGTAGCGATTCCTGATAACAAAGCGTCTGGCGTTGTAAGCTCATTAGATGTGGCTCGCTCTGGCGATGCAGGTTCAGTGACTATCGACTTGGATATCACTCACACCTACATTGGTGATCTTTATGTCACATTAACGTCCCCAGATGGTGGTCAAGTGGTACTGCACGACAACGCGGGTGGCAGTGCGAACGACATTAAAACCAGTTTCCAAGCGGATTTCTCTGGTTTTGAATCACAAGGCACATGGGAACTTAAAGCGGTGGACAATGCCAGAAGAGACACGGGCACCATCAACAGTTGGACTCTGACCTTTCAATAAGGAGTGACTATGAAGAAGTTGACCTTACTTTCTTTGTCTGTGGTAGGCGCTACCGCACTATTGGCAATCGGACTGAGCTCAAGCAGCTTGGCAAACAATCAAGGATTTCCTCTCGTGGATGAACGCCAAGATCAAGCCGAGCAGCAACCTGCACGTTACTTTGTTAAGTATCATGAAGGAAAAGAGAGCGAAGTGAGAGCGCTTCTTCGTCAGCACAACATTGAAGTAGTCGACGCTCTGGTGAAACAACACGTGTTGGTTGTGGTGGGTGAACAGGCGGAAGTCGAGAAGCTCGCGGAACATGATGCGGTCGAATACACCGAGCAAGAGCCGACAAGAAAGCTGCTATCTAACGGAAGTACGCTTCAATAAGCCAAACCTCCTTAAGATAGTGTTTGAAAGAAAAACGCCCCTCACGTGAGGGGCGTTTGTTTCATTTATTAGTGGAAGATGAAGACTAAGGACGTTCACCTGCCGCTAGGCGACGTTCGATATCTGCAACCACTTCTGGGAAGTCAGCAATGGTGTCGATGAGATAATGCGGCGAGCTCTTTAGCAATTTTGCACGCGCTTTTTCACGAGCAGCATTAAGCGTTGCTTCGTCCGCAGCTTGGTATTCTTCAAACGTTAGACCTGCTTCGTTACCAGACAGCAGCAAACCAACGGTCCACATACCGGCGTTGTGACCTTCATCAATGCCCGGTGCGGCGTCATCCACTTTGATACACGCATTAACGTCGGTAACATTCAGCTCAATCACGTTTTTCAGTGCCATAAATGGTGCAGGGCGACCACCTTGTGGTAGGTCATCCGTTGCTACCACGTAATCTGGTTTGTAGCCGTAATCCGCTGCCACTGGAATCAATACGTCCATCACTTCGCGAGGGTAACCAGAACAAGAACCGATCTTGATGCCTTTGTCTTTCAGAGCGTTCACAACTTCAATCGCATTAAGGATTGGGTCTGCATGGTCTGCCACTTTTGCTTTTTGCAGAGGCATAAATGCTGCGTAGATAGCGTCAATGTCTTCGCTGTTCATTGAGCGACCAAACTTCTCATTCCAACGCTTGTCAACTGCAGGAATACGACCCACGGCTTGGATGTGATCCCACTTACCAAGCCCCATTGGTTCACGCGCTTCTTCTAGGTCGATATCGAAATCAAAGCCTTGTTTGAACGCTTCCACAAAGATACTGGTTGGTGCAAAAGAGCCGAAATCGACGATAGTGCCAGCCCAGTCAAAGATCACTGCTTGAATTGGTGAGTTGCTCATGTTCAATCCTTTTTCTTGCTTGTCAGAGCGCTGCCTACACATTGGAACTGCGCTCAGGATAAATTGGTTTTTGTTGAGGTCTATCGACCCTAAAAGTAGTTAAAGTCTTTGCACACTTTGGCGATGGCTTCTTCGAAGATCGCCAACGCTTCTGTCAGTTGTTCGCGAGTGATGATCAGCGGTGGGCTGAGTTGAATCACATTGCCTTGTGATACCTTGAAGCTCACGCCATTGTTGAGGCATTGGTATAGCACAGCTTCCGCTTCGTCATACGCGCGCGCTTTGCTTTCGTAGTCAGTGACCAGTTCAATGCCCCATAACATGCCGATGCCACGTACATCACCAATCACAGGGTACTTGGCTTTCATCTCTAGCAGCTTTTCACGCATGAACTGGCTGTCGGCTTTGGCTTTATCTAGCAAGCCGTCTTGCTCAATAGCTTCCATGGTTGCCAGTGCCGCAGCACAACCGATAGGGCTTTTCTCATGAGTGTAATGACCCATGGAGATTTGCTCGGCAGTGTTGTATTTGTCTTTGGTTACCATGGCTGCGATAGGCACTAAGCCTCCGCCCAAGCCTTTACCGATGCAGAGCATATCTGGCTCGATGTCGTAGGCTTGGTAGGTAAACCATTCGCCGCTGCGACCCATGCCGTTAGGGATGTCGTCGATGATCAGCATGACATTGTGTTTGTCACAGATTTCACGGATGCGTTTCCAGTAGGCTTTACTTGGCACTTGAACATCCGTGTTGCGAACCGCTTCTGCGATAAACGCGCCCACGCCGCCTTCTTTCTCAATCACGTATTCGAGGTAATCGGCGTAATGCACGTCGCTTCTGTCTTCGGCTGGGAAAGCACCACGATAAGACACTGCTGGTGGAATGCGCTCAACACCTGCCATTAATGGGCCCATACCTTGGCGGAAACACGCTTCGCCGCCCACAGAGATGGCATCCAACGATGCGCCGTGGAAGGAATCCCACAGAGACACCACCTTGTAGTTGCCTGTGATGTGGCGCGCCAATTTAAGCGCCATGCCAACCGCAGATGTGCCACCCGGAGCAAACAGCACGCGGTTCAACTCGCCGCCACAGATTTGCGTGAGCTTTTCGGCACATTCAATCGCGGTCTCGTTGGTAAAACGACGTGGTGAAAACGGCAGTTTGGCAATTTGCTCTTGCACACGTTTAATCACATGCGGGTGACCATAGCCCAACTGGTGGACGTTATTGCCATGGAAGTCCATGTATTTTTTACCGGTAGCATCTTGAATGTAGATGCCTTCTGCTGCTTCCAAGGTATCTAAGCAAGGCGTTGACATGGCTTGATGAAGAAAGACCTCCGAATCACGCTTCAACAATGCTTGTGTGCGTTCGTCGTCCATCGATGCATTCCAAGCTTGGCGCGCTGGCGTCGTATTGACATCGCCTTCGCTTCGAAAGTGGGTGGGTTTGATATTCTGAGTCATAACGCTCTCTCAATCAGAAAGCTGCTTTACGCAACTTGCCAGTATATGGCTTTTTCAATCGCACTGATTAAGCGCTCGATATCCGCTGGGTAAACTTCGCCAATGTTGCCGATACGGAAACAATCTGCGTTCGATACCTTACCCGGATAAATCACGAAGCCTTGCTCTTTCAAACGCGTGTAGAACGCTTTGAACTGGTAATCACTGTGAGTTGGAGAGTAGAAAGAGGTGATGATTGGCGAGTGAAGCTCATCATTCAGTAGCGGTTCGAAACCCAAAGAGCGCATACCTGCAACCAGTGTTTTCTGGTTAGTTTGGTAACGGTTATGACGAGCTTCAATGCCGCCTTCTTGTTCCAGCTCTAACAATGCTTGATAGAAAGCGCGAACCGTGTGCGTTGGAGACGTAAAACGCCATTTGCCGTGGTTCACTTCCATGCAATGCCATTGGTCGTAAAGATCAAGGCTCAAAGAGCGAGCCTGACCTTGGCACTTTTCGAGCTCAGTTTGTTTCGCAATCACAAAGCCAAAACCCGGTACGCCTTGGATACATTTGTTCGCTGAGCTGATCATAAAATCGATGCCTAGCTCAGCAATATCGATAGGAATGCCACCAAAGCTCGACATGGCATCGAGAATCACTACTTTACCGTGTGCTTTTGCCGCAGAAGCAAACGCCTCAATTGGGTTGAGCATGCCAGTGGTTGTCTCGCAATGAACAATCGCCACGTGTGTGATAGCAGGATCCGATGCCAATGCAGTTTCCACCTCGTTCAAGTGTGGCTGTGATGTTTCGCCTGGGGAAACTACATGGCATGGAATATTTAGGTATTCAGCGATCTGAGCGATACGTGCACCGTACGCACCGTTGTCGACAACCAACAATTTTCCATCTTTGCCAATGGCACTGCCAATCGTTGCTTCGACTGATGCGGTGCCGCTACCTTGCATTAGTACACTGGTGTAGCCGTCTTGCTCCGTCGCCAGTTTTACAAGCTTAGTGCGGATCACTTCTACAATGTCTTTGTTGTATTCATCATCCCAAGTACACCAGTCTTTAAGCATGGCTTCACGTACCGTTTCAGAAGTAGATAGAGGACCTGGAGTCAGTAGTAGGTATTCGTTTTTCATCTCGATTTCCATCAGAATAGTCTAATTGGTCTACACCAAATTTCGAGTTCACTCTAGCGAGGAAGAAAAGGGCAGTAAATAGGCGAATCTCCAATTTCATAAAACTTTAATATCCAGAAAGTGGCGGATCAATTGAACGATTATTCATCGATAATTTTCGTAAAACTGCCATTTAATGGTCATGAATTCGTCACAAAGGCTCAGTAGGGTGTATATCGTCAACTGGTACAGACCAAATGAAAACTTAGCCAAATTAACTGGAGAAAATGATGAAAAACCGTTTGATGAAAGGATCGCTGGCTGCACTTGTCTCTCTGCTAGCTACGAATGCAATGGCAGCACAGGAAGTCACGGTTTACACCGCTTTCGAAACTGACATTCTTGCGAAATACAAGTCTGCGTTTGAGAAAGATAACCCAGATATCAAGATTAAGTGGGTTCGCGATTCCACCGGTATCATGACGGCGAAATTGCTGGCAGAAAAGAACAACCCTCAAGCGGAAGTGGTTTGGGGTCTGGCTGGCTCGTCAATGGCACTGCTTAAAGATGAAGGTCTTCTTAAGCCTTACACACCAAAAGGTTTGGAAGAGCTGCACGCGAATCTAAACGACCCTCAATCAAACCAAGCTTGGTTCGGTAACGATGCGTTCTTTAACGCAGTTTGTTTCAACGAAGCGGTAGCGAAACAACTTAACCTACCGAAACCAACGTCTTGGGAAGATCTAACGAAGCCGGTTTACAAAGGTCACATTGCAATGCCGAACCCAGCGTCTTCAGGCACTGGCTACATGCAGGTTTCTGCTTGGCTACAAAACATGGGTGAAGATCAGGCATGGAACTACATGCGTGACCTAGATAAGAACATTGCACACTACACGCACTCGGGCTCTAAGCCATGTGTTCAAGCGGGCATGGGTGAAGTGGCTATCGGTATTTCGATGGCAAGCCGCGGCGCGAAGCTGAAAAAACAAGGTGCACCACTAGCGGTTATCACACCAAAAGGCATCGGTTGGGAATCAGAAGCAGTCGGTCTAGTAAAAGAGTCTGATGCAGCGAAGCGCGTTGTCGATTGGTCAATCTCTAAAGCGGCAAACGAGCTTTACGTAGAAATGTACCCAGTGGTTGCACATAAAGAAGTGAAAGCGACCGTGTCTAACTTCCCGAACGTTCAAGAGAACATGGCGAAGATGGACTTCGCGCAAATGGGTAGCAAGCGTGCAGAGATTCTAACGGCATGGTCTGAGAAATTTGACGCGAAATCAGAGCCAAAGTCTTAATTGAATTTGCTTTGAGCTGAATGTTGAAATCCACCTCGGTTGAGGTGGATTTTTTTGTTTTCTCTGTTATTTCAGAGTTTGCTGCAAGTAGATTCCTAGTCTCACCTAGGTTCGCGATGTATGGACTCCCTCCCTCTGGAGGGAGCTAGAATTTATGGTGTCAAAGCCTAAATCTAAGGAGTCCATACATGAAAAAGTCTACTACTATCGCCATTGATTTAGCAAAGCACTCTTTCCAAGTTTGTAAGCTTCAAGGAAGCTCTGATGAGTTTAATAAAGCATTTACTCGCGAAAAATTAAAAGCTTGGTTAATACAACAACCTCCAACGACCGTGGTTATGGAGGCATGCTCTACTGCCCATTATTGGGGACGGTTCTGCTGCAACCATGGGCATTCGGTTTGCCTCATTGCCCCAAAATATGTCACGGCATATCGAACGGGACAAAAAACAGATAAGAATGATGCAACAGCGATTGCTGTTGCATCTCAGCAAGCTAACGCCCGTTTTGTCGCTTTAAAATCTATTGATGAACAGGCACTACAATCGATCGATAGAATAAGACAGCACTTAACCGATTCGATGACAGCGACAAGTAACATGGTTCGCTCCTTGCTTTCAGAGTTTGGCTTCAATATCCCCAAAGGACATAGCGCCTTTAAAAGGCACATTATTGAAATTCTGGAAGATGGTCAGAACTCACTTCCTGATATCTTAAGAGAGCACATAGCAAACGCATTTCATTTGCATGAGACCTTAGCAAAAAAGAGGGCAGATTTAGAAACGAGCTTAACCCAACACCTCAAGCACCATGATGCATGTAGAAAACTTGAAGCTCTAGAGGGCGTTGGTCCAGTCAATGCTTTAGGGCTTTATCTTTCGTTAGGAGCCAATGGCGGTAACTTCAAAAATGGTCGAGAGGCTTCGGCTTGTATTGGACTTACTCCAAAACAGCATAGTACTGGAGGAAGAGTTACCCTTTTGGGTATCAGAAAAAAAGTTGGACAGAAGAAGTTACGTTCAAGCTTGATACAGGGAGCGCTTGCTGTTGCGAAGGTTGTAGATAAACGAGAGCCAAGGAATGTTAAAGAGACTTGGCTCAAGTCACTGATTCAGCGTGCAGGGTTAATGAAAGCCGCGGTTGCTTTAGCAAATAAGACCACAAGAACAGCTTGGGCATTGCTTCATTATGGCAGTGAGTATCAAGTGCCTCTAACTTACGAGTAGTAAGTCAAAGACGTTATTTACATCTTGATATAGCGAAGAACAGGTAAGACCGACCTTGAAGAGCCAGATCATTCTTTTGGATTATTTCCGCGCTCGCGAAATGGCATCAAGGTGCGAATACATCTAGGGTCGAGTTAGCTACTCATTAAAACCCGAATATACGCATGCATCTAATCTATTCTCGCTAAACAAGTTGTAATAACTCGGGAGTCCATATATGGAATGACGGACTTAAGAAAGTTGGGAGCTTCTATCCACACTCACCACGTCATTCTCGAGAACGACGAAGGAGCGAGTCGGGAATCTCAGGTTCACACGCAAATTATGCTTGTAGTCCAAAAGCAGCAACCCCACCTAACCTCCCCTTGGCTTTAACTTCTGGGGACTACAACAGTCATGCTGGTAAAGGGGAGGGACTAACTGTACTTGTTGTTCGTGATAGTGAAAGCATCATAGTCTGTATAAAGGGGGGCACTAAGCTAACCACGAAAAAGAAAACTCTCCCCCTTGGTAACTACACTCAAATGCTTGGCAAAGCATGCCGAGAAAAGGGGGAGTTGGAGGGGGTTGCAAGCACCTAACTCAACGTTAAACAACCAACCCCACCTAACCTCCCCTTGGCTTTAACTTCGGGGGACTACAACAATCATGCTGGTAAAGGGGAGGGACTAACTGTACTTGTTGCTCGTGATAGGGAAAGCATCAAAGTCTGTATAACGGGGGGCACTAAGCTCACCACGAAAAAGAAAACCCTCCCCCTTGATAACTACACTCAAATGCTTGGCAAATCATGCCGAGAAAAGGGGGAGTTGGAGGGGGTTGGAATCGCACCTAACTCAACGTTAAACCATCAACCCCATCTAACCTCCCCTTGGCTTTACCTGCGGGGGACTACAATAGTCATGCTGGTAAAGGGGAGGGACTGGCTCTGCATTCGCGAAAAATTCAATTCAAAATGCAACATCACTACGCGCTTCAAGTAGATTCTGAATACTCGCCTAGACCCCTTCAGAATGACGTCGGAAAGCTCTGAGCTCACTGTAGCAAAGAACAGCCCTCCTCCTTAATAACAACATTCAAATGCTTGGCACACCATGCTGAGAAAAGGGGGAGTTGGAGGGGGGGGAAACACCTAACCTAACGTTAAACAACCAACCCCACCTAACCTCCCCTTGGCTTTAACTTCGCGGGACTACAACAGTCATGCTGGTAAAGGGGAGGGATTGGTTCTGCATTCGCGGATAATTTAATTCACAATGAAATATCACTATGCACTTCAAGTAGATTATGAATACTCACCTAGGCTCTTTCAGAATGACGTTGGGAAAGCACGGAGCTCACCGTAGCAAAGAACAGCTCTCCCCCTTGATAACCACATTCAAATGCTTGGCAAAGCATGTCGAGAGAAGGGGGAGTTGGAGGGGGTTGCAAGCGCAGAAACAAACTTCACCTCCCTTCATCTATTTGTCATCTTCTGGCTATAAATTTGTCATTGGAACGTAACACTCCAAAACTAAAGTTGGTATATACCATTTGGAGCGTGTGTTATGTCAACTAACCAACATTACCTAAATATCGAAAATGTAGTGAAGCAATTCGGACAGTTCACTGCATTAAAGAAAATCTCGCTAGCGATTGAAAAGGGCGAGTTCGTTTGTTTTCTTGGTCCTTCTGGCTGCGGTAAAACCACTCTGCTACGTGCCATTGCAGGTTTAGACTTGCCAACGTCTGGTGCAATCTTTCAAAACGGTCAAGAGACCACATTCCTACCACCAGAGAAGCGCGATTTCGGTATCGTATTCCAATCTTACGCGCTGTTTCCGAACCTAACTGTGCAAGAGAATATTGCGGTGGGTTTGAAGAACCAAGGAATGTCGACCAAAGAAGCGTTAGAGAAGGTGGATTACTGGTTAGAAACCATTGGTCTTCCAACCTCTGGCGAGAAATTTCCTAACCAACTTTCTGGTGGTCAGCAGCAGCGTGTTGCTTTGGCTCGTGCATTGGCGCTATCTCCGGGTCTACTGTTACT
This sequence comes from Vibrio rotiferianus, assembly GCF_002214395.1. Lineage (NCBI taxonomy): Bacteria > Pseudomonadati > Pseudomonadota > Gammaproteobacteria > Vibrionales > Vibrionaceae > Vibrio > Vibrio rotiferianus. Next base: position 615,366 of record NZ_CP018311.1, on the reverse strand, counting down.
TGATGAGCCGCTGTCAGCGCTGGATGCAAAAGTACGTGTTCACTTACGTGACGAGATTTGTAATCTGCAACGCAAGCTTGGCATTACCACCATCATGGTTACGCACGATCAGGATGAAGCGTTGTCGATGGCGGATCGTATCGTGGTAATGAACCATGGCGTGATTGAGCAAGTCGGCACACCTCAGGAGATCTACCAACAACCAGCTACGCGCTTTGTTGCTGAGTTTGTCGGCAGCATGAACTTTATTGAAACCTCAGTCGCAACCGACTCCCAAGTGCGCATTGCTGAAACCCTGATGCCAGCGCCCAACTTGACTAATCGTAAGATCCAACGTGGTGACCGCTTCGACCTTGCAGTGCGTCCTGAAAGCATCAAGTTTGTTGAAAACTACACCAACTCTTTACCAGTGCGAGTTACGGCTACCGAGTTTTTGGGGGCGTTTTTCCGCATTGATTGCGTATTGCAAAACGACAGCTCAACGAAAACCATCGTCGTGGATGTGCCTGTGGAAACGGTTCAAAAACTCAATATCAAGGCGGGCGATGTACGTTACATCCAGTTTGCTGAAGAAAGGCTGCATGGTTACGCCGTGCCCTCGGTTGATAAAGCGCTAGCGGCGTAGGTGTAAACATGGATGCGAAGACAATGACGATGAATAGCCTGACCACACAAGACAAAGCAAAATCCTTACTCGGACGTGTCAGCCGCGATAACCTAGTGTTGTTCGGTTTGCTCGCTGGTTTGTCGACTATGATGGTGCTGTTCATCTTAATGCCGCTTTGGGCAATGTTGACCAAGAGTGTGCAAAATACCAATGGCGAATTTGTCGGATTGGCAAACTTTGCGACATACTTTTCCTCTTCAAGCTTGTGGGTATCGGTAGGCAACACCTTCACTTTGGGCGTGATAGTGACCTCGGTAGTGGGTGTGCTTGCATTTGGCTATGCCTACGCGCTGACTCGTTCATGTATGCCATTTAAAGGTTTGTTTCAAATCCTAGGAACTGCACCAATCCTTGCGCCTTCGTTGTTGCCGGCGATCAGTTTGATCTTCCTTTTCGGTAATCAAGGCATTGCCAAAGAGATGTTGTTAGGAAACTCGGTTTACGGCGTGATTGGTATCTCGATGGGTTTGATTTTCTGGACCTTCCCTCATGCTTTGATGATTTTGACCACTTCGCTGCGCACTTCAGATGCCCGCTTGTATGAAGCAGCCCGCGCACTCAAAACCTCACCCATCAAAACCTTCTTTATGGTGACGTTACCTGCGGCGAAATACGGTTTGATCAGTACGCTTATTGTCGTCTTTACTTTGGTTATCACGGACTTTGGTGTGCCGAAAGTGATTGGTGGCAGCTACAACGTTCTGGCGACTGACATCTTCAAGCAAGTTGTGGGACAGCAAAACTTTGCCATGGGTGCGGTGACCAGCATTATGTTGCTATTTCCTGCGGTAATGGCATTCGGCGCAGACCGCTGGGTTCAGAAAAAGCAAAAAAGCTTATTTGACACTCGCTCGGTGCCTTATCAGCCAGAACCTAACAAAGCGCGCGACAGCATCTGTTTGGTTTACTGCAGCATCATTTCTATTGCAGTGCTGGCTGTGCTTGGCATGGCGGTGTATGGCTCGTTAGTGACGTTCTGGCCTTGGAACAAAGCGCTGACACTAAACAACTACAACTTTGCTGAAATGAGCACTTACGGTTGGAGCCCATTCTTCAACTCGCTAACGCTGGCAGGCTGGACGGCAGTGATCGGTACAGCCATTATCTTTGTCGGTGCTTACTGCATTGAGAAAGGGCGTGCGTTTGGTCCAGTTCGTCAAGTGATGCAAATGCTCAGCGTGGTACCAATGGCGGTTCCGGGTATGGTGCTTGGCTTGGGTTACATCTTTTACTTCAACGATGCCAACAATCCTCTGAGTGTGCTTTATGGCACCATGGCATTCTTGGTGATTAACACGGTAGTGCATTACTACACGGTGGGTCACATGACAGCCCTGACAGCGCTAAAGCAGTTACCATCGGAGATTGAGGCCACGGCGGCATCGGTGAAGCTTCCTCAATACAAGTTGTTCTTTAAAGTGACATTACCTGTGTGTTTACCTGCGATTTTGGACATTGCGACTTACTTGTTTGTTAATGCATTGACCACCACTTCTGCGGTAGTATTCCTTTACTCAACCGATACTATTCCGGCTTCGGTCTCGATTCTGAATATGGACGATGCAGGTCAAACTGGCGCTGCAGCGGCAATGGCTGTGATGATCATGATGGCTGCCGCAATTGCGAAGATTGTTCAGATGACTTTGGGTAAATTGTTAGAGAATCGCACACAAGCTTGGCGCAAAAGATAAGGACACTTCGTGCAATACGTAAAAATTAAAGATTCGATTGTTGAACAGATTGAAGCGGGCATGCTATCGCCGCGTCAAAAACTGCCAGCAGAGCGTAAGTTGGCGGAGTCGTTCGATACTACACGCGTCACTCTGCGTGAAGCTTTATCACTGCTAGAAGCGGAAGGTCGAATCTATCGCGAAGATCGCCGAGGTTGGTTTATCTCACCTGAGCCATTGCGTTACGACCCTACCCAAACGCTAAACTTCCCGAACATGGCGAAAGCGCAAAATCGTGTGCCAAAAACGGAGTTGGTCGCAGCAAAAGGGACGTTGGCAAACAAACAAGCGGCGCGCTTGCTGGACTTGCAACCTTTCTCGGATGTGTATCGAGTCGACCGTGTGCGATACCTTGAAGACAGACCTGTGGTATTCGTAACAAACTACATTCGTCCAGAGCTGTTTCCGAACCTGCTGGATTACGATTTATCAAATTCACTGACGGACATTTACCGCGATCATTATGGCGTGACGTATCAAAAGATTCGCTACCGCATTTCAACCAGCACTTTGTTGGGTGAAATGGCTCAGGCACTGCGTGCGACAGCTGGTACGCCAGCGATGGTAGTGGAGCGTATCAACTACAACCAGCACGGTGAGTTGATTGATTGCGATATCGAGTATTGGCGACACGATGCCATCAGCATTGAATCTCTGGCGGAACTCAATCGTTAAGTGGATTTTCTCATTATCTAAGGCTCCATCTCGGGGCCTTTATTTTATTCAGACAGGAACATTGAAATGGATTTGTTGGCGATTGGTCTCGTCGTTTTCTCTGCTGTTCTTCATGCGGGCTGGAATATCCTTGGCAAAAGCAACTCTGGGTCAGGGCTCGCGTTTACCATGGCCGCCAGCTTTTCTGCCTGTGCCATTCTTACCCCTTATTTGATTTGGTATTTGGCAACCATTGGCTGGACATCATTACCGAGTGAATTTTGGGGATTGCTGTTCATTAGCGGCATTTCACAAATGATCTATCTGGTCGGTTTGATTGTCGCTTATAAGCACGCTGACGTAGGTGTGGTTTATCCGATTGCACGGGCACTGCCAGTGATGATGGTCGGCGCAATCAGTGTGGCATTGGGACATGAATTATCTAGTCAGCAGTGGCTTGGATTCTTGCTGATTACCCTTGGTTGTATGCTGGTACCACTGACGAATTTTCGTCAAATGACATTGGGCTCTTATTTGAACGTTGGTGTGTTCTGGGCATTGATTGCCGCAATAGGCACAACGGGTTACTCCGTGGTCGACAAAGAAGCGCTGAGTTTACTCACTGGGCAAGCGTCAGAGATCTTTAATGATCAGTACAGTGCAATCTTCTACTTAGGTGTGCAATTTTGGGCGATAGGTATTCCTGTTCTTGTGTGGTGCTTAGTTACGGGTAAGCCAGATGAGATTAAGACTGCGTGGCAGATCCGCAAAACCGCCAGCATGGCAGGGGTAATGATGGCATCCACCTACGGTTTGGTGTTGTTTGCGATGACCATGACAGAAAACGTCAGCTTGGTCGTGGCACTAAGGCAAATCAGCATTGTGTTTGGATTGTTTATGGGGATTTGGTTTCTTTCAGAGAAATGGTATCTCACCCGAGGGCTTGGGATTACTTCGATCGTGGCGGGGATCATTCTCGCGCTGACGAACTGACCCATATTGATGAAAGAAAAGGGCAACGACTCAGGCAACCGCTGCCTTTTTCTTTTTTTAGTTTTTGGGGGAAGGGGTAGGTATAGCGGACGTCAGAAACGCAACTGTGCTCCGAACATCACGCCACCAGAATCAAAATCGCTGTTTTTCGAGTACACATACTCAGCATTCAATCCAAAATACTTGTAGCTCCAACCTAAGCCAGCGGCTGCTTCACCGCCTAGGCTCGATTTCTCAATATCACGGCTTTGATCGTTAACTGAATAGGTGTACGCCAGCGTGTAATAAGTCACGCCTGCTTTTCCGTATATCTCGAATCCAGCACCAAGCGGGTAACTGGCGTAACCACTCAAACGAGGTCCAGAGAAACTCGTATCAGTGACTTCCGAAATCGGACTCACGAGTATCGAGCCGATACCATCAAACGCCCCTTTATAGCCTGCTTCGATACCAAAGTTATGCGTTGGCATGTAGCGGTAATAAATTTCACCTAAGAACATGTCTCCAGACTCTTCGCTGGTAGGCGCGTCGTAGTTCACACCGCCATAGCCAATGTTTGTACCGATTATGTGTTCGCTGGTGGTTGCGTTGGTAGACAAAGAAAGCGTCGACAACACCAAAGTAGTAATGAATGAATAACGCATGGGACGTTTCTCCTTAGCTTTTAACCGTTTCTTAGGACCTGTTCGAAAGTGGCTTTGGTGTTGTCTAGCCATTCATAGCGACGACGGTACATTGAACGTTTGGAGCGCGACATATGTTCAATATCGCGACGCGGTGTATTGACGTCTATAGAGTAGAAGTTACGGTCGTAGTCCGAACCACCAAGTTCTAGCCATAACGCGTCATAATCGGTCTTGATTCGTCCTTTGCTATAACGTTTAGCGGCATAAGTGTGCGAGTGGGTTTTTACGGCTAATATTGTGTCTATTCCCCAGGTTTTTGCCAAAAGTGTTAGTAGGCTTACCATTAAGCTTTTCGGCCTTTGACCATAAAGTTTGCGTGTTAATTTCTTTATTTTAAGGTTGTTACTTTCACTGCTTGGTGCTCCCTGTAATCCCCCAATCATAATGATGCGAGCTCCTTGCTGAACCCCTAAAGTAAATGAAAGGGTGTAAAAGTTACCATCTTCCTCACTAAATAGAACGAGGCTCATATCACCTTCTTTCTGGTAACGTGGTTCGTACACTAACCGTACAGAATATGCGATGTCGTCAATCATAAATTCGGTAAGCATTAACCCTGCGACATCCGTGTAAATTTGTTGCACGTTCGATGCAGAAAAAAGCTCTGACACTTGATTGTAATGGTTTACTACAAGGTCTGAGCGGTTGAATGCGGGGCTACTTTTCACTATGTAGGGACGAAATGGCTTTTCTAAGAATCGGTGTGTCCGCGAACATAACATTTCAAGTAGTGGAGCTTCTATATTGTTTGTAAGGTGCATTAAGGCTTTCCGATAAAAAAGTGCCCGAGCGATAAATTTAATTCGATATACCCAAATAGGATTGTAGGCTGCGGCGTATTCATCAGTGTAAATGGTCTTAGTGTGGTGAAGGATGGATGTCTTCATGTTTTTTTACTCCAGACTCCTCGTCTAAACTTTTTTGTTCCGGCATTGGCAAACCGGAAACAACAGCTGTACATAGAACGCTTGCATGGGTTTGCTTTGACATGTTGATTTTGAATGGTGTTTTTTATTTATCTTAAGAGAAGACGAACACATAGTATTGTATGGGTTGGTAAGGGTATGTCGGAATTGAGGTGATTTGCTTAGATGAGTTATAAAGAATCGGTACCTATAACTAATTAGAATATTGATAAACGCTCGTTGTGAGCTTAAATACAAATTTTTCTGCTAAATATATGGATTGAAATATATTTCTCATCTTTGATGAAATAATTTATTGGATTTGAAATTAAACTGAATGAAAAAAGGTCTCTATATGTACCCTAAATAAATCGACTTCTATGAATTCGATATTTATAGGTAAGTAAGGAGAACATTATGAAGCGTTTAATTTCTTTAGTAAGTATTATCGCATTGGGTACAGTTCCAATTATCGTCCAAGCAGGTGGTTATCATTGGGAAAATAATATTGAGACTATTCATGGTATTATCGTAGATAGCAAGCAAGCTGCTTATGATGAAGGCTTTGAAATGATTCAGAGCTATCAAAGTAAATCATCACCGCAGCTTCGTGATGAACTTAAGACTCCATTCGAACTTGTCGATCGTCAATCGTTTAAAGTTATCAATGCAAAAGTGACCGTTGATGAGTTCCTCCAATCCAATGGACAAATATCATATCAGCCAGTACTAAGTTTAAAATATAAGTATCGCATGCGAGAATCAGGTAACCGATAGTCATAAATAGAACATTAAGTTATATTTTCTATCCTTACTTCATAATATATAAGCTTTTTGGCCTTGGCCACTAAAGCTTATATATTATTTAAATCGAATATTGTTAACGAAGCATGCGAACCGAGGCAACTCGCCTTTCGGGAGCGTGTCACTGAAGTACGTTCTTTGCTAAATAAATAGCTTCGTCAAACAACTTGGAAAGAGCTAACTATTCCGCTTCGTTGTTTTCCTTGCTTACTTTTGGTAAACAGAGAATCAGTGACAACGCTCTGAACGCTGCATCTTGAAGTCACTCGAGTATAGTGTATATGTCTGAAGTTATTACCAACGCTGAATAGTGTACTTCTCTATTTTGAAACCCCTAGTAATTCTGAGTGAACAGCATGTTTTTCTCGCAAACAGATGGTCTAGAGGTAAAAGTAATAGGGGCTCTTGTTGCCTTTGTGTTAGCCTCACTCTTTCAAGCTCAGATGCAAAAGGTGAGTAATAGAATGAAAGTATTCAGCAACTTCGATAGCGGCAGCATTCACGTAGTGAAAGCGGACGATAAAAACGACATCCAACTTAAAATTCCTAACGACAATATGTCGGAATTCTACCAGTGGTTTCACTTTCGTCTTGAGACTGAAGCTGAGCAATCACACACCATTAAACTACTAGACCTAGCGAAATCAGCTTACCCAGAAGGCTGGCAAGGTTACGACGTGGTTGCGTCTTATGATCGTGAAGAGTGGTTCCGTGTTCCAGCAGAGTTCGATGGCGATACGCTGAGTTTCACTGTTATCCCAGAGCGCAACTCAATCTACTTCGCGTATTTTGCACCATACACCTACGATCGTCACCTAGACCTGTTACACATGGCACAAAGTGCCCATCACTGCCAATTGGAAACTTTGGGTCATACGCTTGATGGTAACGATATGAGCTTATTGACCTTTGGTGAGCCAGAAGATGGTAAAAAGAAAATCTGGATGATCGCCCGTCAGCACCCAGGCGAGACCATGGCGGAATGGTTTATGGAAGGTATGATCCAACGTCTGCTAGACGAAAATGATACTGTAGCGCGAGCACTGCTAGAAAAAGCAGTACTTTACGTGGTACCAAACATGAACCCAGACGGTGGTATTCGTGGTCATTTGCGTACTAACGCTGTGGGCGTAAACCTCAACCGCGAGTGGCAAACGCCATCAATGGAAAAGAGTCCTGAAGTATTCCTAGTTCGTGAGCGAATGCTAGAAATTGGCGTAGATATGTTCCTAGATATTCATGGTGATGAGGCGATTCCTTACAACTTCGTAGCAGGTTCTGAAGGAATTCCTTCATATGATGAGGGGATGGCTGAGTTGGAAAGTGCGTTCAAACAAGCACTCCTAACCATTACACCAGAATTCCAAGACGAGATTGGTTACGACAAAGACGAGCCAGGTAAAGCGAACCTAACTGTTGGCTCTAACTGGGTGGCGGAGCAATTCAAGTGTTTGTCTTACACTATCGAGATGCCATTCAAAGATAACAACAACTATCCAGACCCACTTTACGGGTGGTCACCTGAGCGTAGTGTGCTGTTTGGGCAAGATGTTTTGGCAGCCACATTGGCGGTCTCAGACAAGATTTAAGCCATTTCGTTAACAGCCCGCACTTCGCGGGCTGTGTTCTTTGTAGGACTTTTCCTCACCTTATGTGTGGTTTGTGTCAATTTTTTCGCCAACTAAAACAAAAATCCTTCAGTTTCTGGTGCTTATCTGGCTATTGATTAGAATAACTAATCGTTACGATAAGAAATCTAATTTACGATAAAGAGAGTTGTTCTGTTAAAGTCGCTTTTGAGATTTACGTCACAAAAGTTATCTAATCTCAACCATTTATAAAGCATATGTATTCGATGTGTATGTTGGCACTCACTACTGCCAAAAGCTTCTCTAGTCGCTATCTACACATGAGGCTCAAGTCGGATAGCCCTTGTCTTGGAAGTGAATGATCCGAGAGAACTGTTCTTTTTTGTTTTTAACTGACTTATCAGTGCAGGAAGAAAATAGAGACCGTTGTGGGTCAAGATCCTAGCCATGGTTTTGGATGGGGAATACTTACTTAAGGCATCATTTAGATGAGTATGGTTGTATTGTTGACGTAATTTTTAATCACTTGAAACAGTGTAGGTTCTGACTGTCGTGATGACCGCTATAGGTGGTAGAGAGTAGTCGGGTCACCTTCGTATTAAAGGTAAAAATAATGAAAAAAATCGCACTTGCAGTGGCTACCGTTCTAGCTGGTGGCGTAATGTCGAATGTTGCTCTTGCAGACACTTACATCGGCGGCAAGCTTGGCTACAACTCTCTAAATGATGCATGCCACCTAAATGCACCATGTGACGATGATAGCGTTGCTGCTAGCATGCATATTGGCTACAACTTCAATGAATACGTTGCAGCTGAATATGGCGTTGATTACCTAGGTAACTTTAAGGCTAACTTCAACAAGCCTGGTCTAAATACAGTAGACGGTGACCTATGGGCACTGACTCTTGCTCCTAAGTTCAACTTACCACTAACTGATTCTTGGAACCTATTCGCTAAAGTAGGTGCTGCATACATGATGGCTGGTGACGAGAAAGATTTCGTACCAACTGGCTCTCTAGGTGCTGAATACCAAATCAACTACAACTGGAGCCTGCGCGCTGAGTACCAACGTTACCAAGATATGTCTGATGACATTATCAACGATATGGATGCAGACTTCTTCGGTATTGGCTTCAACTACAAGTTTGGTTCTGAGCCAGTTGTTCAAGAAGAAGTAGCTCAAGAAGTAGTTGAAACTCGCCCAGCGACTCGTATCGTTGAAAACGAGTTCCCTGCTCAAACAGCAACAGCGCAATTTGGTCTAGAAAGTGCTGAACTACAAGATGCTTCTGCGTTCAACGGTACTGTTGAGCTAATGAACACTTACCCACAAGCTCAAGTTGAAATTTCTGGCTACAGTGATACAACGGGTTCTGAAGCTTACAACCAACAGCTAACAGAGAAGCGTGCACAAGCAGTTGCTGAGTACTTCCAAGCTGAAGGTATCGCAGCAGACCGTATGACAGTTAAAGGTATGGGCGAAGCTAACCCAGTAGCAAGTAACGAAACTCGCGAAGGTCGTGAAGAGAACCGTCGCGTAGAAGCGGTTGTTCCTGCATTCCAATACCAAACAACTGAAGAAGTTAAATAATTCGTTATTAACTTAGTATTTTTTAAAAGCCAGCGTTTATCGCTGGCTTTTTTATTTGTTAGTGATCATGAACTATCGCTTATTTTGGTTTTCAGTGTTTAGTGGTTGAGACATTCGGACGGTGGGGCATTTAACAAGTATCCCACCCAACCCTAAGCGAGAATTACTCTGCCCATTAGACGTTAACTCTATCTTACAACCTGAAACACTATTCCTCTCCTAGAGAAAAAATTGGGTGCTAAGATATTTTGGATCGTTTCATTTCCTCATCATTCAAAGAGCGCGCGCTCTGGCTATTAAGGAGTCGTAATGGAAGCGTTACAAGGGGGCAGAGAGAATGCCATTTATCGTAAAGGGGAACTGGTCAGTCGGCCTGCAAGTCACTGGACTATGACGGTTCATCAATTACTCAAACACTTGCACAGTCATGGTTTTACTGCTTGCCCACAGGCGATCGCCATTGAAGGTGGAAAAGAGTTGCTGACTTTTGTTGAAGGGGAAACTTACAACTACCCCCTCGAAGGTCAACTAGCTTCGCTTAGCGCATTGAAGTCCGCTGCAAAGTTGCTTCGTCGTTTTCATGATGCATCAGAAAGTTTCCTCAAGAAAAATACACAAGATGTGCATCATTGGATGCTACCCGCCCGCTCGCCGCAAGAGGTGATCTGTCATGGTGATTTCATGCCTTATAATGTGGCGTTAGAGGGTGAAATAGTGGTTGGTGTGTTCGATTTTGATACGGCTCATCCAGCTCCTCGCATCTGGGATATTGCGCTGTCTGTTTATGGCTGGGCACCATTTAAGACCGATGAAAATGACAAAATGGGCAAGCTTGAGGAGCAAATTTGTCGAGCAAAAATCTTCTGTGATGCCTATGGTTGTACCCGATTAGAGCGTGAAGAATTGGTGGAAATGATGACGCTACGGCTGACGGCGTTGGTGGACCATATGCGAACGATGGCCATCAATGGGGACAAACAATTCCAAGCTAATATGGAAGATGGCCACCACACAGCTTATTTACATGATATTGAGTATATAAATAAACATCGTCAAGCGATCACGCTCGGCGTGCTTGGCCACTTCAAGTACTAATCAGGCTTGGTGTGCTGTTTGATAGTAGATTTAATGACATCAAACAACCATTGGTTTTGTGGATCGTGTTGTTGAGAACGACGACAGCTCATGACAAAACTAACACCGAGCTCTAGTCCGTTTGGCAAATCGATGCTGCGACATTCTTCAGGAACGTTACCACTCATGGTGATGCCGAAGTGATCGGTTTGCATGATGATGTTGTGGATCATAGCTGGATGCTCGATTTCCACTTTTGGTGTGACATTGAAACCGATGTTCTTTAAGCGCTCCAAAAGAGGGTATTTGTGGTCATTCCAGCCCGGTGTTTTGAATAATAACAGGGTGTATTCACTGAGCGATTGGAAGTCTCGAGCAGGGTGATCATTGCGCACAAAGAAGACGGCTTTGCCTTTGCCTAGTTCTTTTTGGGCAACAGACTGTGGCAAGTCTTCGTCAAAATAGTGGATCGCGATTGCATTCTCACCATCAATGATGCGACTTCGAGCATCGGCGCCCCATCTTAAGAATGTGTATGTGGCACTCGGGGCTTGTTCTATTAACTCTAAATAAAGTTTATCCCCAAAGCGATCCCAGAAGAGCGTATTGGCATAGATTGAGACTTCGCCGGAAAACAGTGCGGGTGAAAATTCTTTTGGTTTGATTGCATCTATGCTGGCGAGAATTTGCTCAAAATGTGGCATGTTGACCTCAACGAAGGAAGTTGGTTCAAAGCCATTCTTCGTTTGAATAAAGAGAGGATCATTGAGCTGGGCTTTCAATTTTGTGAGGGTCTTACTGATTGCTCCTGACGTTTTGCCTAAGGTATCTGCTACTAAGCGAACGTTACGCATCTCATACATACGCTTTAGTACCAAGACATTTTGCATATCCAGATTGATTGTCATTTTTATACTCCAGCTAATATTGCCAAGGAATCATAACTCCGTCCCTCAAGACAAAAGACAAGGGGTGGTCAATTCTAAGGTTATGGCTGAAAAGCGTTTTTGACCTAGGGTTTCCATTTGGTAAATCCGAGTTTTCCTCGTGCTACTCAACGTGCATTGCTACAGTTTCTGCATCGAAACGATGTACCACAGAAATCGAGGTGACGTATGAAAAAACTAATCGCACTAGGCTTAATGGTTTGTTCTGTAAATGTAGCATTCGCTGGTGATGGGTCATACACAGGTACAATTGATATGACAATGGGCCAAGCAAACCAAGTTGATGTGGAACGCGCGGATTCAAACCTAACGCTTAAAGGTAGAAACGACGCTACTTACGGTGGTGTTATGATCCAGACCGACGCTTCTAACCAACCGATTCAATTACGTGGCCGTCGCGACTGATCGACAGCACACGAAATTATCCCCACTCTCAATGCCGCGTTTACCGCGGCATTGTTGTTTTTGGTCGATAGCAAGGAAAATTCAATAGAATGGTTTGATAGCTTTTGCTTATCGATGATTGAAAATTAATTGCTGAAATCTTAATTACCGTTTTTGTGCACCCAAATGATATTGATTATCATTTGGGTGGGCGTATGATTCTCTCATCGACTAGAGAGGAATATCGCCATGAGTAATGTATCGATAAATAATGCATCCATACATTTAGATGCAGCCACAACATCAAAAGTTTCGGCATTCAATAAAATCAAACGCAAAATGATGATGCTAGGCCCGGCGTTTATTGCGGCGATTGGTTACATCGACCCAGGCAACTTTGCGACGAATATTGAATCCGGATCTTCATTTGGTTACCAGCTACTTTGGGTAGTGCTATGGGCAAACCTAATGGCGATGTTGATTCAGTATTTGTCCGCCAAGCTCGGTATCGTCACGGGCAAAAATCTCGCAGAGCATCTACGCGACCACTTACCAAATAAATGGGCGGTGGGCTTCTACTGGATTCAAGCTGAAATCATCGCGATAGCGACAGACCTTGCCGAGTTCATCGGTGCAGCAGTCGGCTTTCAGTTGGTGTTTGGAATTAGCCTAATGGAAGGTGCGATGATCACTGCGGTAGCAACCGTTATGATTTTGATGCTTAACCAGAAAGGTCAAAAACCGCTAGAGGTCGTGATTGGTTCACTTTTGATGTTGGTGGCGGTTATCTACATTGCTGAACTGTTTTTTGCACACCCTGCGGGCGGTGAAATGGTCAAAGGTCTGCTGACTCCAACGTTTACGGATTCCCACCAAATCTACCTTGCTGCCGGTATTCTGGGCGCGACCGTAATGCCTCACGTGATCTATCTTCACTCGGCATTGTTCAAAAACAGTTACGGTGAAAGCACAAAAACTCGCCTTCGTACCACTCGTTTTGATGTATTGATTGCGATGGTGATTGCTGGCTTTGTGAACATCGCAATTGTGGCGATGGCAGCTGCGGTTTTCCATTACTCGGGCAATCAACATGTGGCGGAAATTGAAACAGCATATATGACGCTAACGCCATTGGTAGGTAAAGCTGCTTCTGTGTTGTTTGGTGTGTCTCTGATCGCTTCTGGTTTATCCTCGACGGTAGTAGGCACAATGGCAGGCCAGGTGGTGATGCAAGGCTTTGTGCGCTTCTCTATCCCGATGTGGGTACGTCGCTTTATTACTATGGCTCCTTCGTTTGTCGTTATTGGTTTGGGCATGAACACCACCGATATCTTGGTGATGAGCCAAGTGGTATTGAGCTTTGGTATTGCGCTGGCGATTATCCCATTGCTTCTCTTTACCAACAGCGAACGCTTGATGGGCGAGTTCAAAAATAACAAATGGGTGTCTTATGCTGGTGTGGTGATTGTTTCTTTGGTGTTGGCATTAAATGCTTACTTAATGGTAACGCTTACAGCATAGCAATGGCGTTCTGATAACAAACTCTGTCGATAAAAAAACGGAAGCCAATTGGCTTCCGTTTTTGTTTTTAGGCTAAGTAGAAAATTAGTTTTGCGCGCTTGCTTCAACCATTTCCATTTCTGCTTCGCTGCGTTTTGCTGCTTCAAGCATCTTACGAATAATGAATGATGCACCTAGTGCGATAGCAACCATCACAACCGCTAGGATAGTCAGCAGTTGGAAGTAATCGCCGTACACGTGTTGTACGATCTCTTGTGTGATTTCTTGACCTTTTTCTAGAGCGATAGAAGTCGAGAATGCGGCGCCAACGATACCGCTGAGCGCGATGGCTACAGAGAACAAGCTTACTGAGAAGTTTTCAATGTGCTTAGGAGCTACAGATAGGATGAATGCTACGACCATTGAACCTACGATAACTTCTGCGATTGCTTGGAAGAAGTGAATCGCTAGGAAGATTTCAGGCAGGATAATCACATCTTCACCAACCGTTGTTACCGCGAAAGTCAGAATGCCGAACGCGATAGCGGTTAGAACAAATGCCAATGCAATCTTAGTCGCCGTTGATAGGTGAATGTCGCGTTTTTCTAGCATACCGAAGAAGCCGGCAACGATAGGGCCACCAACCATACACCATAGAGGATTCATTGCCATTGCAGCTTCAGGCTCTAGTGGAATGAAGCCAAATAGAGAACCTTTCAGTGTGTTGATTGCTACCATGTTCATTGAGGTCATCATCTGGCCGTAATAAACGAAGAAACACGTGGTAAGGAAAGTCACGATCAGGATAGTGCCCATCTTCAATGATTCGGCTTTGCTTGCTTTCATCATCAAAGAGATGAAGTATAGAATTGCGGCGCCGCCGATGGCATAAACGATGTTTTGACCGATATCCATGTTAGAGAACATGAAGAATACCAATGCGATCATCGCCACAGAAATAATCGCAAAGAAGATCCAGTTCTTCATGCTAACCGTTTTTTTGTCTAGCTCAGAAGCAACACCAACCAAGCCTTTGCGGAACATAAGTAGCATGACCAAAGCTGCGCCCGCCATTACGGCAGAAATAGTGAAACCTCCGTTAAAGCCAATCACCAATACAATCATTGGGAACAGGTATTGACCTAAGAAGGCACCTACGTTGTTCACCGAGTAGTTGATCGGGTAGCCTTTCTCAAAGTCTTCTTGAGACTTGAAGGTACGTTTGTACAGGCTAGGGTAAGAAGGAGACATCAAACCACGACCATAACTTGCTAGTGCGATACCACACATAGAAAGCGGTACGTTGGTTGCAGAAGCGCCAAGAACAAGCAGTACGTAACCAGATGCGAAAGCTAGGAAGGCAATCGATAGAGAACGGTAGGCACCTAAAAATTTATCAGCGATGAAACCGCCAGCAATCGCAAATAGGGGGCCAATTGCCGAAAAGGCACCCACGATCATCATGGTATCAGCTTCGTTGTAATTCAGATCCTCTAAGAAAAAACGCGTTAGACTGACCAACACGCCATAAAATGATAAGCCAAACATCATTTGGCAGAACATCATAGATTTATTTAGTTTATTCCACATAATTAAATACTCACTATTGCGAGAAAGGTAGTTATTATTTCTGTTAAATGTTACTTAAACGGTATGTTACATATTGAAACAATTGTCGCATAAAACGAATTTAATGCACTAAATTTTCTAATGCGAAACGTTTGCCTTACTAATGTGTTGTTCTAGATCAACTGGTAATTATGTGAATAAATGACCAAAAAATAACATTTTCTAAGATTAATATTCTTTGTTGGTTTTTAAGATTTTGAAAAGTAGCCGAAATAATAGGCGATGTTAAGTAGGGTATGAGATAGCGGAATTTTTATGGAAGAATAAAGGCGTTGGCGGAATTTTGTCCGCCAACAATGAGAGTTATTAATTAGTAATAGCTGATATAAAGTATGCTATTCGCACGGTGGCGCCATATGAATCACCGCGAGACCACCAAGTGATGTTTCACGGTATTTCTTATTCATGTCTTTACCAGTCTGGTACATGGTTTCGATAACTTTATCTAATGAAATAAGACATTTGCTGGTGCGTTTCAGTGCCATGCGTGATGCGTTGATTGCCTTCATCGCGCCCATCGCATTTCGTTCGATACACGGAACTTGAACCAAACCGCCAATTGGGTCGCAGGTCATGCCTAACGAGTGCTCCATGGCGATCTCTGCGGCAATACAGATTTGTTCATTACTGCCACCGCGCAGTGCGGTTAAGCCTGCTGCTGCCATCGAAGATGAAACACCGACTTCACCCTGGCAGCCGACTTCGGCGCCAGAAATAGAAGCATTGGTTTTGTATAAAATACCAATCGCACCAGCTACGGCCAAGAAGTCTTTCAATTGTTTGTTGTCTAGCTCTTTGATAAAGCGGTGGTAATACATCAATACTGCTGGGATAACACCGGCAGCACCGTTGGTTGGCGACGTAACTACTTGACCACCGGCGGCATTCTCTTCACTCACGGCGAAAGCAAATAGGTTAATCCAATCCATGATCTCCATTGGATCGTTTTCCACTGCCGCATTTGCTTCGAGCTTTTTAAGTAGGTTTGGTGCACGGCGTGTTACGTTTAAACCGCCTTCGAGAATACCTTCGGTATCGAAGCCACGCTGCATACACAGCGACATTACTTTCCAGATCTGTTCGGCTTTTTGGTCGATCTCTTCCTGCTCACGGAACGCTCGTTCGTTTTGCAGAATCATTCCACCTAAACTCAAGCCATTTTGTTCTGCTTTCTCTAGCATTTCATCGGCTGATTTGAACGGGAAAGACACTTGCACTTCCGCTTCGTCACTGCCGTTTTCCAGTTCGGCTGCGGTTGCAATAAAGCCACCGCCGATGGAGTAATAAGTCTCAAACGCGACTTGATTGCCAGCTGCATCAAAAGCCGTAATGGTCATGCCATTTTCATGTAATGGAAGGTTGTCACTGTGGAACACAATATCGTGATCATAGCTAAATACGATTTCATGTACGCCCGCGACAGAGAGCGTGCCATGTTCAATCGTATATTGTAGTGCACTCTTGGCGCTGGTCATCTTAATGGTATCGGGTTTATTTCCCATCAAGCCAAGCACTGTTGCCCGGTCAGTGTGGTGGCCTTTGCCAGTCAGCGACAAAGAACCGTAAAGGTCAACTTGCACCTTGTGTACTTTCGCCATAGAGTCGCTAAGTAGTTGAGTGAAATGGTAACCTGCGAGCATTGGGCCATTGGTGTGGGAACTGGATGGACCAACACCGACCTTAAAAATATCGAAAATCGACAGCATAATTGACTTCCTTTCTCTACGGACCTTTATCCAGGTCTCTAGAATGACATTGTTAATTAGATGTTAATATCAGAAAGGGTATTGGCAAAGCAAAACTTTGTATACAAATTGTTCGCTAATGTATGAGTAATTGAGATCTCGGTAATGAAGTTAAACAAAGTAGTGATCATTCTAGGTAAGCGTTTGGTGCACGATAAGCTAAGCGCTGAGGGCCGTTCGCGTGTTGAAGCGCTATTCAATGTTTTAAACGAGCTGTGCTTTGATACTACGGTATTGGTGTTTTGTGGTGGGATAACCCAAGGGCAGACGGTTTCCGAAGCGGACGCAATGTATTGTTACTTTCGTCATCTGATGGAGGTAAAAGGCGTCGACTTTCCTGAGCATCAAATGATCATCGAGAACCGTTCATTAAATACTGTACAGAACATGCAGAATGCTGCTGTAGAACTGTTACAGAGCGGTCTTTGCCAAACAGGGCAAACCATTGAAGTAATGCTGCTCTCTAACGATTACCATTTGGAACGGATTATTGAGATTCAAACGCTGATGGACGAGCAAGGTCTGCTGAGAGTGTTAAAATCGCGTTGCACGGAAATGGGAATAAACCTCAGTATTCCACTCAAACTGTCTAAACACATAAGTGTGCCTTACCCAAATACTGGTGTGTTAGCCGAGGCATTTCTGCTGTTTGATGAGCTTACGACCTACCGAGTGTATCTAGAAGGCGTAAAGCGTGACGTATTTAAGCGTGATTTGGCTGAGGTACGAGAAAAGCCTTTAGCAATCGCTCGTCAAGCTATAGAGAGGCTACAAGTGTTGCAGTTAGGACAAGATGTTCAAAAGCAAATTGCAGACATGAAAAAGGCCATCGAAATGACGGCCTTTGATGATTCAGTTGGTGCAGCAGAGCAAGCGCTAGCAGTATTTCATCCGATATTAACGGCGTTGAACCTGCAACTTGACCCTGAAGCGTATGGCTAGTTAAGCAACTTCAACTTACTGACGCTTAAGTTCGCGACGTGTGCGTACCGCACTAAGCGCGATTAGGCTGTAACAAAGTAACTCGATGCCTTCTTCAGAGATGTTTTTCACATCGCGTACGTAGTGCTCACCCATTACGTGCTGCCAGAAACTGCCCATGCCGTATAGGCGAGAGAAAACCAACAACAGGATCACAGAGCCGATAAGCAACTTCATGTACGGCGATTGTAGAATGGCTGCCATCTCATTCACTGTACCTTTACCACCTTGGTACGCTTTGGCACACGCTAAAGCAGTCACTGCGAGGGCAGGGAAAACCCATGAACCATGACGAATCATATCAAACCAGTAATCCAATTCACGGATCATCAATACAGCAAAGAAACCTGAGATAAGGATCGCTGCGTGCGACACATGGCTTTCTTGTCTAGAAACGCGAAAGAAAGACCAAGACGCAACGGCTAACATGATTAGTTGAAGCGTTTCAGTGACGGATGTTTCACCTAAGCTTGAGCCTAAGAGGACGTAGTCTACGCGAATGCTCAAGTTCACTAAAATACTAATCGCAATGATGGTCAACGCACTCAACATCGCTTTGTAGATGATGCGCTTTGACTCTTCAGTGATTTTTGAGTTTGCTGTAACAAGGTTGGATTGTGCCGATTCGGCTTGTTTGACTGTATCTGTTTTCATCCTGACCACCCGCTCCAATAAAAATGTGGAAAAAACGTGAAATTTCGTGATGTGCGCGAGAAATTTTATTGACCGGTTGGAAAGTAATGTCAGGGGAGTGTCAGAAATAAAACGCTGTTCGATATGGTGTGGTTATGCGGTAAGTCAAGGACAAGAGGGCTAACCACAAGAAATTTCTGATGTTTATGGGAAGGAAAAAGGAGCACGAGGCTCCTTTTATTGTTTTTTGTAATCTTAGATTGCGCAATTGCGAATGAACTTATAACTCAGCGTCTTCTTTGTGATTATTTCGGTAGTATTCCCACTGCTCAACACGCTCATTTTCAGACAACAAACAGTAAGTTACGCGCTCACCATTTTCAGTCACTGTATCTAGTTCGCCACCTTGCTGTACACAGTACACCGCTGCTGGGTTTGCTGCGGATGTGTATTCGTTTGAGCGAGTGGCACCGTCATAAGTAGAGCAACCTGCCAACACCATTGCTGCTGCCACTGACATAACTAAAGTAGTCTTTTTCATTCTTGATCTCCGCATGGGATTTACGATTAGTGTGTTGATTATAGGAGAGTTTAATAAAAATACTGTCTTATGTTTGTTAAATGCACGACGCTTGTAAGCTAATTATCCGTAATTTTAGAATTGGCTCACTGTTCACACGATACGAATTTCTGGCCGAAATTGAAACTTGGGAAAGTGGATGAATTTCGGTAGTATGCGCGCAAAACAATCACTGCGGATCCTGCGATGAGACACCTGAAAACTACCACGCACCAAGACATTGAACATCTGGATGACAAAATCATCTTTCAACGCAACGCAGCGCGTGCCATTGTACTCGATGGCGAAGATGTTCTTCTACTCTATACCGAGCGCTATCATGACTACACACTGCCGGGCGGTGGTATTGATGACGGTGAAGACGTGATTGCGGGTTTGGTTCGTGAATTAGAAGAAGAAACAGGCGCAAAAAACATTCACAACATTAAGCCGTTCGGTATTTTTGAAGAGTTCCGCCCTTGGTACAAAGACGACGCAGACGTAATGCATATGACGTCATATTGTTACACGTGCAAGATTGATCGTGAGCTAGGTGATACTTCCTATGAAGATTACGAAGTGAAGAATGGTATGCGCCCAGTTTGGATGAATGTATACGATGCGATTGCGCACAATGAAAAGACAATGGCAGAAAGCCCCAAAAAGGGAATGAGTATCGAGCGTGAAACGTTTTTACTTCAGTTAATCGCAAAAGAGCTGCTGTAAATTACACCGACTAACGCTATAAACCCCGCCCAATAAAAAAGTCCGAGCTCCCCCCCGGAACCCGGACTCATTCCAGACGCGCAAGCGAAGCGTCATCTTGAGTTATCTACTGTTAAAAACAATAGCTGTTTTATATTCATTGTGTAAATAATTATTAGGTCTAACCTGATAGATTACACACCAATTACATCTCTATAGTGACAGATATCATAAAGCTAACTGCTAGAATCTGAGTACTTTGAATCTAACCACTGCTAATTCTTACTTTCGAGATAAGATACCGTAACTTTTTTGAACATGTTTGCACCAAGATCACGAGTTGGAATATACGCACGTACAAAATATATAGCACTATAGGTTGATTAATGGCGGAAGAGGTTTTAAGTCAACTAATGGCTGATTATTGGCTGTAAAGTTGGAGCCGAACAAAGCATACGACTTCAGTCGTTGGGGGATCACTTCTCCTAAATTGACGATCTGGTTCAATGCATAAAATCGTGCAACATATTGAGTGGTTTCCGTTGGTAATGTTAACGATGAATAATGATTAGTTTTCGCTCGTCGTATTGCTCTGTCAACACGTCCTTCCCCAGCGTTATATGCCGCTAAGGTAAGGGAAAGATCTTCACCAAATTTGTTGTACAAAAAGGCTAAGTAATCGAGTGCAGCATCTGTACTTTCATGAGCGTTAAATCTTTCGTCTTTCGTTGCGTCTATTTTTAGGCCAAAACGTTTAGCGGTGGATGGTATTAGCTGCCATAAACCAGCTGCACCAGCGTGAGATACTGCTTGGGTGTTATAAGATGATTCGAGCATAGGAATGAGAATCAAAGATTTAGGTAATGATTTTTTCGTTAAGCGCTCGGCAATGTGCCCGACAAGAACTTGAGAATGTGTAAGACGTTTATTTATCTGTTCTTGATAGGGTTGAAGTAGTGCTACCTGCTGTTGGATCGCTTGAGTTTGGGGTTGGCCATAGACAACTTGAGAGATAAGTAAGCTAGCTATGAATAAAAAAGCGCTCGCCCTTCGGTGTAGGAATGGTAGCAATGAGAGCGAGCGAATCAAACTGACGTTAGAAGGTGTGTTCTTCATAGGTATGTTGAACAGGATGTTTGAGTTGACTCATTAGCTCATGAAACGCCGCTGAGCTTTGTCCATTGCGTTGATTAAACGTTTGGCACTGCTTAATTAAACCCTCAAGAGTATTCCATTGAGCTCTGGCTTGGACGTTCAGTTTTGCAGGAAGCGCATTAAATATACGTTGCACACTTTGTTCATTCGTAGGGAGGTGCAATTTTCTCATGCACAGACTTCTTTCTGTAGCATGAGTCCCGAGTTGATTGAGGATGGGCATCTGCTTCGCGATGTTGCTATTTAATGCCTCACTATCAAACGTTAGATAGATTGATGCTTGCTCCTGAAGGAGTCTTAATAACTCTTGATAGAGCTTTATATCAACCGCAATAGTTTTTACAAATGTTTGAATTAGCTGAGACGTTGGTGATGCCATGCAGGTTTCCTCGTTAGTCGGTTTATTCGTGACCAGTATGGAACTGCATTAAAGCTTTCGATAAAGCCTTTGTATCTAGGCTCAACTCACCTTTCGTTAAGGCACTTCGAATCTGTTCCACCTTCTCCATATCAACGTTAGGAAGAGAGGCCATCTCTTTTTGAGCTTTATCGATAGCAGAAGTATCAGCTTGGAATTGGTGCTCTTGAACTTGCGCTCTTACAGGGGTTTCGAGAGGCTTTTTTGTTGTCTGCTGTAAACTTGTTTGCGGTACGTGTCCGCCAGCAACTTTATCGATTTTCATTTTGTAATCCTCAATCATCGTCTTCTATTGAACTTAGGCGACCATAGATTGACGATAGTTAAATCAAATTTATGATTTTTTATGCTCAAAACCTTTTCATCTTGAAACGTATTTTATTTCTTTACGAGTGCTCTTACTTAAAAGTGATAACTGGAGTCCAAAATCAAAATTGTGTGTGTGCTTGATTCAGTCCGGTAACAATAGCGTGAACGACTTTACCAGAAGTTTTATTTTGAACTTCGATTTGCTCTCCTCGATAGCCGGTTTCTAGCGCGATGCCTTTCGTCGTTGCTGTAAATCCATCTTTATTGGCTATCAAGACAATTTCATTGCCTTTTTCAATCAATGCTGGTGTTTCAACGTTACTCTGACTTAGTAGCTGGCCACTGCGAATGCGTCTTGCTGCTTCATTGCCGCTGACTTTAGTAATTTCGGTAAAGAAGCCGTCCTGTTTTGAGAGTGTCCTGCGTTCGATTTTTAGGTCGGCAGCAGATATCAAAGTGCCTCGGTTGATGGTGTTGTTCGCTACAACAACATCTAACGACACACTAGACTTTATAGTTACATTTATACGCCAGCTATGTGTTAAGTCATCACAACTAACTGAGCGCTTTAGGTTACCAACAGGTTGTGATTGATGATCTCGTGTAGAAATAACAAGTGGTTGGCTGCATTTAGGTAAATGATTTACTGATTTTGGCACCCATAAATCATAATTCAGCTGGTAGTTACCCCATCCCGCGTTGTCGGCATATCGCGTTACTTCCTGTTCAAACTGAGTGGAAACATGCTGCCTGATGATGTCTTCATTAGGTGCACCTACGGCTATGTTTGGAGTGATAGAAAGCCCTAAAATCGTCGGAAATATTATACGCGGAAGCATCATTTTCCCTCGTTTCCTAGTTCTATTGTTTTCTTCCGTAAGGCGGAAGTTTGATTTCCTGTTATCTCTATAAAACATTGATTGTTAAGCTTTATTTTGTTGGCATGTATTTTGTTTCTTATTTATCAGAATTACAACGACTTAAAGGAAACTTGAATGGCGATCACATTTGATAGTGCTCTAGGCGTTCACCCAGACGCACTTAACTTCCGTGTTCAGCGTACCAAAGTACTCGCCAGTAACCTAGCAAATGTTGATACCCCTGGATACCTGGCAAAAGATTTGAGTTTTACCACTGTTATGAGCCAAATGAGCACCGGTGGCGTGAATAAACCTGTTCCGAAGTTTCAGGTACAAACACAGTACACGGTGCCATACCAAAATAGTAAAGATGGGAATACGGTGGAGCTTGGTGTAGAGCAAGCAAAGTTCACCCAAAACAATATGGACTTTCAAACCAGTTTGACGTTTCTGAATATGAAATTTAATGGACTGGCGAAAGCAATTGAAGGACGTTAAATATGTCATTTACTGATATTTACTCAATTACTGGCTCGGCGATGAACGCACAGACTGTGCGATTGAACACCGTTGCGAGTAACTTGGCGAATGCTGATGCGGTATCCGCTAATCCAAATGATGCCTATAAAGCGCTAAAGCCTGTTTTTGCTACGGTTTATAACAAGACTCAAATGGCAACAGAAAACGGTGCGTACCCAAATGCAGAAGTGCGTGTTGTAGATGTAGTGCAGAGTGCAGGACAGGCAGAGAAGCGATTTGAACCTCATAATCCTTTAGCAAATGATGAGGGTTATGTTTATTACCCTGATATCGATGTTGTGGCGGAAATGGCCGATATGATGTCTGCAACGCGTAGTTTTGAAACCAACGTTGAAGTTCTTGCTAATGTGAAAAGTATGCAACAAGGTTTACTTAAGCTAGGGCAGGGCAGCTAATGAGTCTTGCACAATATACCGCTCTATCAGCGGATACCCCTGTAGCCGTGGCTTCAAATGACACACCAGCAGTGTCCAATAACCCTAGAGACACAAGTAACCCCACTTCATTGGAGAATGAGTTTATCACTCTGATGGTCGCGCAAATTCAAAATCAAGATCCTCTGAACCCATTGGACGGCACTGAATACGTTGGCCAGCTTGCGCAGTTCTCGCAAGTTCAGAGTATGGAAAACATGTCCGGCTTGATGCAAAACAGCATGGTATTGCTCGATAACATGCAGGTGCTATCTACCGCTGGCTTGGTTGGCCAAACAGTTTATGTCTCATCCAACGAGTTTGAGCTCAACGAAGGCGTGCAAAGTGGACGTATTGAGCTAGGACATGCATCGAACCAAGTCACGCTTGTCGTTAAAGATGAGTATGGTCAAAAAACAAAGGTGCCACTTGGTGCACATGCTGCTGGGGATGTGGACTTTTCTATAGACCCAGAAAAACTCGGTTTAAAGCCTGGCAAATATTCGGTTTCAGTTGAAGTAGAAGAAGGTCAGGCTAGCCCAAATGTTTTGTTGGCAGGAAAAGTAGAACAAGTGCGTATCCCAAGTACTGGTGGCGCAGCTCTCGTTAAAGTTGACGGTGTCGGTAGCGTCCCGTTTTATCAAATCTCTCAGTTTGGTGCTTAACCCAATAAGGAAAATATAGGTCAGTTATGAGCTTTAATATTGCACTAAGTGGCTTAAATGCTACTAACTCGGAATTGAATACGATCAGTAACAACATTGCGAATGCGTCGACATTCGGCTTTAAAGGTGCTCGAACCGAGTTCTCATCGGTTTACAGTGGAATGCAGGCTAGTGGTGTTGAAGTGGCATCAATTTCGCAAAACTTTGATAAAAACGGCACAGTAACCAGCACTGGTCGTGCGATGGATCTTGCGATAAACGGTAATGGCTTCTTTGTGACTAAAGATCACTCAGGGCAAACACTGTACACTCGTGCAGGCATTTTCGCTCCCGATAAGAATAACTATGTTGTCGCTAACAATGGCGCAAAGCTGCAAGGCTACAGCGTTGATAGCAATAACCAGCTTATGTCCGGTACTGTTGGTGACATTAAAATTTCCAACGCTTCTTTAGGGGCAAAAGCGACCGATAAAATGGACTTTGTTGCTAACTTTGATGCGACGTCTTCCACAACAAACCTTGTTCCTAAAGGTGACCCTAAGCTAGATAAAACAAATCCAGCTTATGACCCAACGGCCGTTGCGTTTGATTCAACAGATCCAAAGAGCTTTCACTCGTCTTATACAACAAAAGTACATGATTCGTTGGGTAACTCACATACAGTAACTCAGTACTTTACTAAAACCGCGGATAATACTTGGCAAGTGAATATTGAAGTTGATGGTGGCTCGACAGCTTTGACTGCTCCTACTACAGCGCAAACCGTTACGTTTGACAGCGATGGTAAGTTAGCGACGCCAACAACTCCTTTCAACATCGCATTTA
This sequence comes from Vibrio rotiferianus, assembly GCF_002214395.1. Taxonomy (NCBI): domain Bacteria; kingdom Pseudomonadati; phylum Pseudomonadota; class Gammaproteobacteria; order Vibrionales; family Vibrionaceae; genus Vibrio; species Vibrio rotiferianus. The sequence continues at coordinate 590,405 of NZ_CP018311.1, read as the reverse complement.
AAGCTCCTGGAGCACAGGATATGAGCGTCAAAGTTGATCTAACGGGTACAACTCAGTTCGGTGCGGCATTCGGCGTAAGCACAAACAGCCCTAATGGGTACGCATCAGGTGAACTGACAGGCGTTCGTGTTGAAGATAATGGTGAAGTTTACGCTACGTACACGAATGGGCAGTCCCTTCTACAAGGCCAAGTAGTTTTGGCTGATTTTGCAAGCCCTCAAGATCTTAACAAGGTCAGTGGCACTGCTTGGACTCAAAGCTTTGGCTCCGGCTCACCTGCGATTGGTGTTCCTGGTACAGGGGTTCTTGGTAGCTTAACTCCTGGTGCCTTGGAGGGCTCAAATGTCGATTTGACTAACGAGTTGGTGAGCTTAATGACGGCTCAACGCAACTATCAAGCAAATGCGAAAACCATTTCGACCAGTGACAAGCTTACTCAAGCCTTATTTAACGCTGTTTAACGAGGTCTGATATGGATAGCTTGTTATTTACTGCGACGTCGGGAGCTAGCCGAGTACTAAAAGCTCAGCATGTACGCTCCAACAACTTATCAAATGCTGATACTGCAGGCTTTCGTGCAGATATGGAACGAGTGCAGAGTGTCCAAGTGCAAGGTGCTGGCTTTGATGGTCGAACAATGGTCGTCACTAACTCTGCTTCAACTCGTTTTGATGCCGGGGACCTGATTAAAACAGGCCGTCCTCTTGATATCGCAATTCGAGGAGATGGCTTCCTCGCAGTTGAAACTCCTGGTGGTGAAGAAGCTTATACCCGAGCGGGTAATATCAAGGTCGACACTTTTGGTGCCATGAGTATCAATGGCTTTCCTTTGCTCGGTGAAAACGGCCCTCTCGTATTACCTGACTACCAAAAAGTTGAAATCAGTGAACGAGGAAGAGTGTCAGTTACTCCACCAGGTGGTGGCGCTGAAATGGAGGTAGGCACTCTGAAAATGGTAAATCCACCGCAAGGGCAGCTGCAAAAAGAGAGCGATAGCCTTTTGCACAATGTCGACGGTGGAGCATTTCCTGTTGATGAGACGGTACAGATAGCCCCAGAGCATCTAGAGGGCAGTAACGTATCTGCGATTGATGAATTACTTAGTGTTATGTCATTGACGCGCAACTTTGAAATGCAAGTTCGCATGATGAAAACCGCTGAGACTCTAGCTCAAGCTGGCAACAAATTAATGGCGGCGAGATAATTTCGCCTTCCAAGGAGATAAGCAATGCACTCTGCATTATGGGTAAGTAAAACAGGCATGGCAGCCCAAGATACCAAAATGACTGCCATCTCGAATAACCTTGCAAATGTCAACACGGTCGGCTTTAAGCGTGATCGAGTTGTGTTTGAAGACTTGTTCTACAGTATTCAACGCCAGCCTGGTGCACAAGTAGACCAAGTTAACGAACTACCAAGCGGTGTTCAATTGGGTTCTGGTGTTCGTGTCGTGGGCACACAAAAGGTATTTACTCAGGGCAATACGCAAAATACTAACCAGCAATTTGATATGGCGGTTATGGGACAAGGTTTTTTCCAAATCGAAAACTCTGATGGCCAAATCATGTATACCAGAAATGGTCAGTTTCATATCAACTCTGAAGGTTTGATGGTGAATAGCCAAGGCTTGCCACTAGAGCCACAAATTCAGATTCCAGACAATGCTGCGGCTATTTCGGTTGGTGTTGATGGCACAGTAACCTCTGTAAGTGCTGATGACCCAACGCCTCAACAGCTTGGTCAAATCACACTGGCTAAGTTTATTAACCCTGCTGGTCTAGAAGCGGTAGGCGGAAACCTGTTCAAAGAAACGGAAGCAAGTGGCGCTGCTGATGAACTCGTAGCCGGTGAAGATGGTGTTGGTAGCATCAAGCAAGGTGCATTAGAAGGCTCTAACGTACAAGTCGTTGAAGAAATGGTTGATATGATCACGACACAACGTGCTTACGAAATGAACGCTAAAGTTGTATCTGCTGCTGATGACATGCTGAAGTTTGTCGCACAATCAATGTAAGTAATGTGGTGATGATGAAAGACAAAGCAATAAAAACGCTTTCCCAAGCTTGGGTCTTAATCGCGGTGTTGTTAGTTGGCTGTGCTGGAAGGCAGGAATTTGTACCTCCCTCTCCAGACAGTGAAGAGTATGCGCCGCCAAAATTAGACTACACGTTACCAGAAGCCAAGTCCGGTAGTCTTTATCGTCACCAATATACGATGACGCTTTTCCAAGATCGTCGTGCTTATCGTGTCGGGGATATTCTTACGGTTCTTTTGTCTGAAGAAACGGAGTCGAGCAAAAAGGCTGGCACTCAATTTGGTAAGAAGTCTGGCGTTAATTTTGCTGCCCCGACAATAGGCACTCAAACCATTGACGAGTTGGGTGTCAGCATTGATGGTAGCCGAAGTTTTGATGGCAGTGCTTCTAGTTCTCAAGGTAATAAACTGCAAGGGGCAATTACCGTTACAGTTCATGAAGTATTACCAAATGGTGTGCTTCGAATTAGCGGTGAAAAGTGGTTACGACTCAATCAAGGTGACGAGTTTATTCGTCTGAGTGGCATTATCCGGGTTGATGATATCAGCCGAAATAACCAAGTGTCATCTCAGAGAATCGGTGACGCACGAATCACATACTCAGGCCGTGGCGCATTGGCTGATAGCAATGCCGCGGGTTGGTTGACTCAGTTCTTTAATAGCCCTTGGGTACCATTCTAATGAAACAACACAGAGCCTTTTTATCTTCACTCCTAATGGTGTTGTCTTTAGGAGTTGTCACTACGACTCAAGCGGAAACAGAAATTAATTTGATGGATTTGGTGGATGTGCAAGGCATACGTCAAAACCAATTGGTGGGTTATGGCCTAGTGGTTGGCCTCAATGGGCAAGGTGACCGTAACCAAGTTAAATTTACCTCCCAATCAATCACGAATATGTTGCGCCAATTTGGAGTACAAATTGATGACAGCATGAACCCCAAACTAAAAAACGTCGCATCAGTGAGTGTGACGGCATCGGTAGACCCAATGGCAGGCCCAGGTCAAACCATAGATGTGGTTATCTCGTCTATAGGCGATGCTAAGAGCTTACGAGGTGGCACCCTACTATTGACGCCACTGCGCGGTATTGATGGTGAGGTTTACGCGGTCGCGCAGGGGAATGTCGTGGTAGGCGGGTTGTCAGCTGAGGGAAAAAGTGGCTCCAAAATCAACATTAATATTCCAACGGCGGGTCGTATTCCTAACGGTGCAACGCTGGAGCGAGAGATCGCTACTGATTTCAATGAACGTGAAGAGATTACCCTCAATCTACGCAAACCAAGTTTTACTACAGCGAAAAACATAGCTCGCGAAATCAATAATACTTTTGGTCCTAATGTCGCGAAAGCTATTAGTAAGGCGCGAGTGGAAATGCGTGCGCCTATGGATACTCAGCAACGTGTAGTCATGATGTCCATGTTGGAAGAAATGAGTGTTGTAGAGGGAAGAAAGCCAGCTCGAATCGTCTTCAATTCACGTACTGGTACTGTTGTGATTGGTAAGAACGTCAAGGTGGGTGAAGCTGCTGTCAGTCATGGCAACCTCACAGTACGTATTTCAGAATCACAGCAAGTGAGCCAACCAAACGCATTTGCTGATGGCGAGACTAAAGTGGTTGATCAAACTCAAATCGACATTGATGAGGAGCAAGCTCAAATGGTGATTTGGCCTCCGGGCACTGAATTGAACACGATTGTTAACGCAGTAAACAGCTTAGGTGCGACGCCAACTGATTTGATGTCAATTTTACAGGCCCTAAATGAAGCGGGTGCACTCAATGCTGAGCTAGTCGTCATCTAAGGGGAATCAAAATGAAGTTAGATAATGACCAAAATCAACTAACGAATGTACTGTATCACGACAATAGCGCGCTAAATAAAATTAAAAATAGTCATGATGATGAAGCGACGCTTGAGGCGGTAGCAGGCCAGTTTGAAGCCATGTTTCTGCAAATGGTACTGCGTCAAATGCGCAGCAGTAGCGATGTTCTAGCAGATAAAGACAGTCCTTTTTCTAGCCAACAGCAAGGTGTTTTCCGAGACATGTACGATGGCCAACTCGCGATTGAATTAGCGAAAAAACAAAACTCAGGCATCGCAAATATGTTAGTGCAACAATTGAGTCCTTCAATGCGCGAAGTTGAACTCAGAGGGGCGTTAGCGGTTGGCTCTGCAAATGATATTAAGTTCCAAACGATGGGATTGAAAGAAGCGGAATCTACATCACAACTTTATCAAGATGGTGCCCTAAAAATGGATGATGCTCTTAATTCTTCAGCTGAAGCAGTCGCCTCAGTAAGACAAGTACTAAGTGAGGCTGGGATGACAACGGCGTTTTCTCAGCCACTTAATCGAAAAGTGGAGCTGTAGATGAACCTGGTTAATATTGCACTATCAGGCTTAAATGCAAACCGAGTTGCACTGGATGTGACAGCTCAAAACGTCGCAAATATTAATACGCCTGGATACAGTCGTCAGCAAGCGGTTAATGCGGCAGTAGGCGCTGGAGCCTATGATCGTCTCAGCCCGGGAGCTGGTGTTGAAGTAACGAGTATTCGACGTGTAGCAGATCAGTTTTTAGTCAAACAGACTTGGTCAACCAATAGTCTCGCAGGGTACGCTTCAAACTATACGGCTAGCATGAGCTTGTTAGAAAATACCTTGTCTGCGGATGGCTTCAGCCTTTCTGCGGGCTTAGATACATTATTTGCTTCGTTAAATGATGCGACAGTAAAACCCGAGTCTATTCCCTATCGCCAGCAGATCATTAATGAGTCGGAAGCGCTTTCGCGTCGTTTTAATACATTAACAGAATCACTTCATAATCAACATAAAGACATGAGTGATCAGCGTAATGCGGCGACTTCACATGCTAACAGCCTACTGAGTAACATCGCACAAGTTAATAAGCAGATCACGGAAATGCAGGGAACCGGAGGGAACCCAGCTCATCTTATGGATGCTAGAGATGCTTTAATTGGTGAGCTATCACAAGTGATCGAAGTTAAAACCACAAATCAACCTGATGGCACAATCCAAATTACTTTAGCATCTGGGCAACCTTTAGTGATGGGTTCTGAGGCTGGGAAAATCAAAGCGAACCCAGATCCTGCAGATCCGTATATGGCTACCTTAAATGTTGAATTTGGCAAACAAGACTTTGCTATCTCAGGCGCTGTAGGCGGTAAGCTAGGTGCGATTACCGATTACCAAAATGACGTATTGAAGCCAAATCAAGTGGCTTTAGATGATATGGCTAGATCCTTGGCCGATGAGTTTAATGCCGTACTGGCGACAGGAAAGGACTTAAATGGTAACGCGGGCAAGCCTTTGTTTAGCTATGATCCAGCAAACCCTTCTGCAAGTTTAACCATTACAGATATTCAGCCAGATGAGTTGGCGTTCTCGAGTGATGGCACGCCCGGAAATTCAGATGTGCTGAGTAGCATTATTGAGCTTGGTAATAAGCCTGTAGCGATTACTGGCTATGGAACGTTGAGCTTAAACGACGCCTTTACGGCAATGGTTGGTGAGACTGCAATTAAAGCGCGCCAAGCAAGTGCAGACTTTGACGCCAAGTTAACGGTGAATAAACAGGCTCATGCTGCTAGAGATAATGTGAGTGCAGTAAACAGTGATGAAGAAGCCGCAAACTTAATGACATTTGCCAATGCTCACAATGCCAATATGAAAGTGATTAGCACGGCAAATGAGCTTTTCGACTCCGTATTGCAGTTATTCTAGAAAGGAAGTAATGATGCGAATTAGTGACAGCCAGTTTAGTCAAATGATGTTACAAAGCTTGCAAGGTAATAATGCAGGCCTTGGTAAAGTGCTGCAACAAATGTCGACAAGTGACCGTTTGACAAAAATATCAGATGACCCGATGGCTTCAATTAAATTGCTTAATCTGGAGCGCGAAGGCAGCGCCATTAATCAATATCAATCAAATATTGCCAACGTCAAAACCACTCTTTCTAGTCAAGAAACGCACTTAGATTCGGTGAATGAGAGCTTAAAAAGCATTCGTGATCTTGTACTGTGGGGCTCGAACGGTTCGTTAACGGATGCTGACCGTGATGGCATGATTACCGAGCTCAAGAGCTTACGAGATTCCGTTGAGTCATCATTTAACGCTCAAGATGAAGAAGGTCATTATCTGTTCTCAGGGACGAAGACAGATACTCCAGCAGTTAATAGTGCTGGTGGTACTTACGTAATCGATGGTAACAGTGATAAGCGTGTCGTGACAGTCGCGAAAGGCGTTACTATGGAATCGAATATGACCGCCAAGGACATACTAGAATTGGGCGGTGGTAATAATGTACTCGATCAAATTGATGCATTAATTGTGGAATTTGAGACACCGAGTCCTAATTTTAGAGCAACAGTAGACGCAACACTTCAAGTCATCGATGATACTTCTGCCAATGTTCTAGGAGCAATGACAGAGATTGGTGGCCGTCACAACAATTTAGACCTCCTTGATAGCGCTCATGGAGAGAATAAATTGTTTGTCGATAAAGTGAGCAGTGACCTTTCCGCGTTAGATTATGGTGAGGCTTCTGTTCGTTTGAGTAACTACCTTGCAGCTTTACAAGCTACCCAAGCGAGTTACGTGAAGATCAACGATCTTAATTTGTTTGACCGTCTATAAGGTTAGGAAGTTATTTTATGGTAATGAGCACAGTAGAGGTTAGGCCGCATAGTATTCGACTAGGTGGTCAAGAGCAGACCTCTATCATGCCAACTCGGTCAGCGGACTCTAGTAGTAAGATAACACCGCGACCACAACCCTCTCAGGCTGGCACAACGTCAGCCTATTCTGTTTCTGGGGTACTACTGACCCAAGGGCAGCAACAAGCGACGTCGGTGCAAATTGCGTCTAAGTCTTTGCAAGTTATTGGCAAAGAGCTTACCGCGATCAAGCGACATCTGTCGCAAGCCTTGAATGTGGGAGCTCAAAATGTATCGGGTTTACAGGACAACTTAAGTCGTTCAAAACAGAACTTACATATCGCTCTCGAACAAGCTAGGTTTGACGGTAAAAAAGTAGTAGACAACGAACTGAATCTAAAACTTGATAGAGCTGATATTCGTCGTTTTTCAATTCCAGGGTTAAATGTTCATAGATTGAGTGAAAAGCCAGAGCAGATTCGTTTAGATTTTCCGCAAGGTCAGTCGGTAATGATTCAATTCGATGGGCAAGCCGATGGGAATCGCACAGTAAAAATGCTCGATCGCAGTTTAATTGCTATGGGCATGCGTGCTGCGCTTGCCGAAGACGGAACGATCTTATTCGAGGCTCGAGAGGGAGCATATAGCCAAATGCAACAGCGTGTGTTTGTTACTGGTGAGGGGCATCGTTTCCCCGCAGGACAGGCAAACGCCTTGAATTTAAAAGCTGAGCCCGATGGTATAACAGAGCTCAGTTTTGATTTGGGTTCACGTGATGGCATCAAACAGTCTATTGCTAAGGTTAACAAGCATTTGCAACACGTACATAGCAGTTTGGATCAAGCCAAGTCATTTCATGGCGAGTTACAAACCCAGATGCAGTCGATCCAAAGCCAGGCAAAAGTACTGCCAGTGGACAAAGTAAACAGTACATTGGACAGCTTTTTAGCATCATCAGATCAATTTACATCAACGTTCCAAGCACTTAATGCACAAGCAAATGTGCGCCGGCATACGGTAGTGGCACTGCTGAAATAACGCATCAAGAATACAGCAAGATTCCCTTCTTGGTTTTATACGTGGTTTCAAAAATTAGAAAAGAGTTGGGTATCGCCTTTCTAGATCGTTATTAAAAAGAGATTCCAGACACTTCGTTCCTCTGTTCTGGAATGACGGTTATAAGGCGAGTATCTCGCCTTATATTTTTCAATCGCTCAATGTTCTGTGGGTCATTCTCGAGAGCGACGTCGGGAATCTCTTTCTTATCTAAAACCTTATTCCACTTGCTCGACAGGTTCCGCGACCGAGCGATGGAGTTTTTGGAATAACCATCCCAATCCAATCAGTGATGCACCTAGGCCCAAGAAACTGATCGCACGCCAGAAGCCATCCAATGAGCGGACATCCCACAAGAACACTTTAAGCGCGACGCAAGCCAACACGGCTAAGCCAATGCGTTGAATCGTCATTGCTTTGCGGGTTGCGCCAACCCAAGTCAGTAAGCCGCCGACAATCAAACCAGCAATCGAGTAAGTAAACAGCTCTGCCATGCCAGTCGGCTGAACTAGCGTCATAGAGATAGGTTGCCAGAACTGGCGAATCGACATACCTAGCCAAATGGCTGCCAAGATAAGACCAAAGCTGGCGACCACAGGGCGAGGGATCTGCAACGTGTTCCAACGCTTGTAAGTGGTTACTAGCAAAACAATCGCAGGCAACAACCAGCCAAGAGACAGCATATTGAACACAGGCATGGATTCAGCGGAAACATTATTGACCATCAACGGCGATTCGAGGCTATTGAGCAACATCATCAGCACAACAAAAGCGCCCCAAAGTAGATAGCTGTATGCTTGATAAACGCGTTCTAGTTGCTGCGCAAACTGGCTGCGATAGCTGTAAACCAACCCCATCACTAATGCTTGGTTAGCAAACACAATCGCCGAAGTGAAATCGATGTAGCCAAGGTAGCCGTATTGCCCTGTGAGCCAGTAGTTGGTTTGGGTGAACACCGCCATCAAGAAGACGTGTAAGAACGCCCCTTCAAACCAATTGGCGAGCTCTGTATCTGAGCGATGTAACACAGTACGAGCGTAAGCAAGAATCGCCAACGACGGCAGGTAACTGATCAGCACCCAAGCCCAGTGTCCCGCATTAACAGGCTGCCACTCTGGAATAAATGGTAATAGCGTCAGACGTACGACTAAGATGCCCATTGCGACTTTGACTGCCCAACTCGCTGGGCGGAAAACATTGGCTTGAGTCTGCAACGCCATAACCGCCACTTGAATCGAAATGGCAGTGGTGAGCCATGTGTCATTCAGCCAAACGAAAGCCGTTCCGGCAATGATGGCATGCATGATGGCAGAGCATTCCAGTGCCAGCGTTTTGAACCTTTGTCCGAGTAAGGCGTAGTAAATCGCAATCACGGCGGTGAAGAGCGTCCAACCTAAAACATGACCGCTCATGAACTCGTAAGTGTAGAGCAGGGTAATCAAAGTCATCGCAGGGGCGAGCACAAGGAAGAGGACACCTGTCAGTTGAGAGCGGTCACCTGCCAGTGTCTGGAATAATGTTCGCAGTGCAATCAACACAATACTAATGCCGAGCGCGAGCAGTACAGGCGTTTGCCCTTCAGCCATGTAGATAGATTCAAGCGCAATAGAAAGCAACATGATCGCGGTAGAAGGCACCAATATCGATGGTAAATAGACTCTTAATGACCAAGTTTTACGAAGGGCGGGTAGCCAAATCATGGCAGTAAAGAAGGCATAGAAGTAAATCATCTCAGCGGTATCAATGCTAGACATGCGAGCTAATGCCGACAGCACTAATAATGTCATCGCGAGAGCAATACCTGTCGGTGGATGCGTCCATCTGCCTTGGCAATGACGGTAACGCGGTTTGAGCATCCAACCCATTCTTGGCACCGCAAACAGCAAGTACAAACTCAGAGAAAGGAAGATCGTAAGCCATGAGAAAAGTTGTTCTATCGGCATGCTCTCAATCAGCAACAGCATCCACAGAATATGCGGCACGGTAATCGATGGTGAAATCCAAGCGTGTCTGATCTTTTGCATCAGTAGCGTTGCGGCAATTGAAATTGCAGTGATGTAGCCAGCGAGTAAGTAATAGTTAGGCTCTGCACCGCCAATCCAAAGTGGTGCTGAGTAACCACCGATTAAGCCGAGCACGGCCATCAAAGGCCCTTGACGTAGAGAAAGCGCTAAGCTCGAAAGTGCCGCGCCCGCTAAAATTACCAGTGACGCACCTGGTGATAAGAGCTGATAAAAGACAAACGCAAAGATCACCGTACAGTAGATACCAGTTAACCCTGTTCCGGTAATAGCGGCAGGGACGTAAGTAAAGCCTTTCGCTCGTCCTGCTCGGTCTGGGGATTTCTGCTCGCGGCGATGGAACCATTCACCTGCTATCACGGTAGCAAGAGAAATAGAGAATGCGATGGCCACGCGCATGATTGGTGAGAACTCAATGTGACTGCCAATCACTTGTACAAGGTAACCACCACCAATCAACATGGCGAGCGCGCCAACCCAAACCAACCAGTTTTCTTGGATGTTGGTCAGCAGTTTATTGGCTTGTTTCTCAAATACGGATTCACTGCTTTGCGCCAGACCACCGATGTGCACTTCATCGAGTGACGGGAGGCTCGGCTCGACAATTGGCGGTGGTACTTCTTTGGCAGCTAGAGGCGCAGAGGTAGGCTCTGAAACCAACGTTGGCTCTGGACCTGATTTAAGCGTTGGAGCACTAGGTTGTGCGGGCTGTTCTGGCGACGCCTGTTGTGGTTGAGAAGCGTGTTGCTCGGGTTCTGGAGTCGGCGGTGTCTCTCTCTCAAACCAACGCGCACGAAGCTCTGCCAGCTCTTTATGAAGCTGAGACACTTCGTCCTCTAGCCTCGATATTCGACTGACAGCTTTCAACGTGATGAGCATGGCGAAAATCGCCAAGATAACCGCTAATGAGATAAACAACTCTGCACTCCCTATCCGTTGTTTGAGAATCCTTAACTTTGAGCAACTTAGCTAAGCTTAGTTCACTGTGTGACAAGCTAACGGGATATACAACACTGAACAAGAAATTTGAGAGGAAGTCGCATATTTGAACGAAAACTGGCGGAGCATCCACACTAAACTAATCTTTTTTATAGAGTTAATCGGTTTTGGGTGAAAGCTCACCAGAACAATAACAAATTAGGTGATGATAAATGCAAGTGGGCAACGAAGCGCTGGTGCTGTCGGCGGTTGGGGTAATAGGTTTAGGTTGTCAGTGGTTAGCGTGGCGAATGCGTTTGCCTGCCATTCTCTTCTTACTGTTAGCGGGCATCATTGTTGGCCCGCTCCTGCAATGGCTCAACCCAGACGAGATTCTTGGGGATTTGCTTTTCCCCTTAGTTTCCCTCGCGGTGGCAGTGATTTTGTTTGAGGGCAGTCTAACCCTGAATTTTAAAGAGATTCGCGGCGTTAGTGGCTCCGTTTGGAGCATCGTCTCTGTTGGTGCAATCATTTCTTGGGTGGCCACCAGTGTGGCAACGCACTACTTTCTTAATTTTACTTGGGAGCTCTCAATCTTGTTCGCCAGTTTAACCGTGGTTACTGGTCCAACAGTGATTGTGCCGTTGCTGCGAACCGTGCGGCCAACCTCAAAACTGGCCAATATTCTGCGTTGGGAAGGCATACTCATTGACCCGTTAGGTGCTCTGTTTGTGGTGATGGTGTACGAGTTTATTGTTTCGCACAATGCGGTTAATAGCGTTGAAGTGTTTGCTACTATCATTGCGGTGGGTTTGATTATTGGCGCTTTGTCTGGTGCTGCTGTGGCCACCATTCTGCGTAGAGCTTGGTTGCCGGAGTACCTTCAGCCGTTTGCGGTATTGATGGTGGTACTCGGGGTGTTCTCGATATCTAATCAGATGGAATCGGAAGCGGGCCTACTGACGGTCACCGTGATGGGGATGTGGTTAGCAAACGCTAAGGGCATCAACATTCAGCAGATCCTTCACTTCAAAGAGCACTTAACCATCTTGTTGATCACCGGATTGTTCATCTTCCTAGCGGCACGCATCAGTCTGGATGATTTCGCGGCGCTTGGTAGCGGTGCGGTGTTGCTGTTTGTTTTCATGCAGTTGGTATCGCGTCCACTTTCGATTTTCGCTTCAACTATTCGCAGCAACCTAACCTTCAAAGATAAGTTGTTCCTCTCTTGGGTTGCGCCGCGCGGTATTGTGGCCGCGTCCATCTCATCCCTGTTTGCTATTAAGCTGACGGAATACGGCATTTCAGAAGCTATGCTGTTGGTGCCAATGACCTTCATGGTGATCATTGGTACCGTAGTGCTGCAAAGTGCGACGGCTCGGCCTGTGGCGAAAGCCCTAGGTGTGGCTGAGCCTGCACCAAGAGGCTTCCTATTGATTGGCGCAAACCGAGTCGCGCAAGAGATTGGTATAGCGCTGGCGCGATACGATCGCAAAGTTTTACTTACCGATTCGAACTGGGATTACATTAGCCAAGTTCGCATGCTGGGCTTAGACCATTACTACGGCAATCCGATTTCTAGCCACGCCGATGAAAACTTGAACCTAATTGGTATCGGTCAAGTCGTGGCAGTGACGCCAGACCAACATTTCAACATCATGGCTTGTATGCAATTTGTCGGCGAGTTTGGCGAAGATAAAGTACATTGCCTGCAGAAAAACAAAACCAACGGCAGTGAAAAACACTCGGTTGCGGAAGAGTATCACGGCAAATTATTGATGGGCGGCAACGTCAGTTACACCCAAATGGCGAGTTTGCTGAGCCAAGGTGCAGAAATCAAACACACTAAACTGAGTGAGAGCTTCACCTACCAAGATTACCTTGAGCACCACAAAGACAATTTGGTGATTCCGCTTTTTCATGTTGAAGAGAAAGGCAAAATTCAATTCTGTGATGATCCGGACCAGTTCACACCACCTACAAACAGCACGGTGGTGGCGCTTATTCAATCCGTCGAGACTCAATAGCCTAAATGACATAGAGAACTGCCACTCTTGGCACATCGGAGTGGCAACATTGTTAATCGCTACCCAAGCTTAATAGAGCAGTGAGACGCAGTGTTTTAAACGCTGCTCCTTAATATGATTCCTTAGTCATAAGGCCAGAGCCCACAAGGCTCGATTCGGTAAATAAATTGTTCAATTTCCGAATTTTCGCATTGACGGCAATGACAAGGATCGCAATACTGCGCGACTGTTTTACTTTAGGGTGACATTATGGCTCCGCAATCTAATCGCAAAGACTTACATCTTGACGCTGTTTTACATCATGACATGAACATGAAAAGCAAAACGGCGGGCTTTGAGTCTGTCGAATTCGAGCATTGTGCTCTGCCTGAATGTGACTTTAACGCCGTCGATCTTTCGAGTGAGTTCCTTGGTCACTCATTGGCACTGCCATTTTTGATCAGTTCAATGACGGGCGGCGCAAAAGATGCAGAGATCATCAACTGTCGTTTGGCAGAAGCGGCCAGTGAAATGGGCATTGCGATGGGAGTTGGCTCGCAACGAGTGAGCCTAGAAGACAGCCTACATTCGGGTTTGGGCAAAACCATTCGTGATCTCGCCAAAGGCGTGCCTTTGTATTCCAACTTAGGGGCCGCTCAACTGAGAGACAAACAACGCCTCGACAACGCCCAACGTGCAGTCGACTTTATCCAAGCGGACGCTTTATTTGTGCATCTCAACCCTATGCAAGAAGCCTTTCAGCAGAATGGTGACCATGATTGGATTGGCGTGCTCAAATCGATTGAACAGTTAAAACAGCGAGTCGATGTTCCAATGATCATCAAAGAGGTTGGCTTTGGCATCAGTGGCGCAGTTGCCAAGCAGCTTGTGGACGCAGGTGTAGATGCTATTGATGTTGCTGGCGCTGGTGGCACGAGTTGGTCTGCGGTTGAGGGGTACTGTCAGACAGACAATAAAATGCAGCGCGCAGCCGAATTGTTCCGTGATTGGGGCATTCCAACGGCTACGTGCTTAGAGCAAATTCGCACCCAATACCCAGACTTACCTTTAATTGCATCCGGTGGCGTGTATAACGGCTTAGAAGTAGCGAAAGCGGTGCATCTTGGCGCCAACCTTGTTGGGCAAGCTGGTGCGGTATTAAAAGCCGCAACAATCAGCACAGAATCTATCGTCGATCACTTTGAACAAATGGCATTAGAGCTGCGTTTAGCGTGCTTTGGTACGGGTTCTGCGAACCTTCAAGCCCTGACTCAAGCTCGTCGTATTTAAACTAAATTACTCACATTCACTCACTTATCGATGCAGTTAGATTGAACTTGCCGAATTTTGCCTCTTTTACAGAGCAAGAGTCTATAAATTGTCTGAGTCTTAACACTTGCACTGATATTTTGGGTATAGTCCATTCATCAATTGAAAGTGGAACCTAAATTTATGAAAAAATTGGTAATGCTACTGTTAGCGGTAACAGCGCTAACAGCGTGTTCTGACGAAGTGGGTACGGAAGCTTGGTGTAAAGACATGCGCGAAAAGCCAAAAACGGAATGGACAGCGGACAATGCGGTTGATTTTGCGAAGCACTGTGTTCTGCAAGATGGCATCGGTAGCGAACAGTGGTGTGAAGACCTAAAAGAAAAACCAAAAGGTGAATGGACGGCAAACGAAGCAACAGGTTTTGCTAAGCACTGCGTGTTCTAAATTGACCGAACAAAAAAGAGAAAGCCGAGCATTACGCTCGGCTTTCTTGTATCTGTCTGTTGACTCTCAATTTTTCGTTCCATTTTTGCAAACCTGATTTACTTATCTTTATTTCGTCTTATTGGGCTGGCATGGTTGTCGTTATTCCAATAAGAGAAGGACTAAAAAATGGAAGTACTCAAAGGCTCATGTCTGTGTGGCAAGGTGAAACTCGAAGTCGCGGATGAATTCAAATACATGGGCAATTGTCATTGCTCTGAATGCCGAAAATTTACCGGATCCGATTACTCATCGGCGGGTGGCGTTGCACTGGATAAACTGATTGTTATTGAGGGTGCAGAACATATCCAAACCTATCAGAAGAGTGCCAATACCGAACTTTCATTCTGCCGTTACTGCGGCTCTAGCCTTTATTCGAAGAAGAACAACGGTATTGTGAATATTCGTTTAGGTATCCTTGATGATACCCCTGCCGACAAACCGAGTTTCCACATTTTTGTAGGTTCGAAAGCGCCATGGAATGATATTACTGATGAGCTGAAACAGTTTGAAGCGGAGCCTAAGCTATAAGCTAGTTTCAGGCTGAGCACAGTACCACATCAGAAAGCGGTTAAAGTTGTGAGATAGAGCCACTCAAATGAGTGGCCTTTTGCTTTTGAATGGCAGTAATATCCGGTTGCATAACATCGACTGATTTTTGGGAGAACATCAGTGAGCGAAGAATACAACCAAGCCATCTCTAAGCATTACGCAGCTTATCGCCCGCCGCTGCATCAAGTCATCCTACAAGCAAACTTAGGTACGTTACCCCAGTTCCAATTGGGATTAGATATTGGTTGCGGTACGGGCGTATCAACACTGGCATTGGCTAAATACTGTCAGCAGCTACATGGTGTGGATCCAAGCACGTCAATGGTTGAGAAAACCAAACCATCGGAAGGTATTGAGTATCATGTCGGCGATGGTGAGCATGTACCCCTGTCAGACAACAGCGTAGATGTGGTGACGTTTGCAGGCTCACTCTCTTACGCGAAATCTGCGGCTTTGGTGACTGAGCTTCAACGCGTTTGCCAATCTGCAGCGCACGTTGTGGTGTACGATTTTGAAGTACTGCTAGAAAAGCCCCTCAAACTACTAGGCATAGAGATGGAACTTATAGAATCCAACTATGACCACGCTATCAACTTTAGTGATTGTGGTACTTTCCGAGCGATGAAGGTTTACAAAGAGACAGTAGAGCTAGAAGTCAGTGCTGAAGAGTTGGCGCATGTGCTGTTCTCTTCCTCTAAGCGTTACATCAAGTTAGTAAAAGCTTTCGCAGGAGACGACCCGTTCGCAAACGTTGTTGAGGCTTTGAAGCAACTTAGCCAAAAACACGTTATTCAAGCCGACACCTATTTCGCGATGTATCAGATAAATGCGTGAAGCTCACACCAATTAATGACGGACCAAGGCCGCTATCACAGTGGCCTTTTTGTTCCCTGAAGCTGTGAAATAGGCTCCGTTCTTCTTTTGTATGTGAACTTACAGTCAGTTTTGGGTAAACGATGGCACTTGAAAGTTAATCGCAACAAAAGTGAGGGGGAATTCAAATTCTAGATACAGAAGCTTGTGATAGTCTCATTTCGATTGTGGCTCAACTCATCATTTATGAAGCACTTCTCCTTCACTTCATATCGAATTGCTGCTCCATCATAAACCTTTATTGATACCGGGAACTTATCGTGGCAAAAGCATTAAAAATTGAATCAGGTCACTATTTAAATATGGAGCATGTCGTGAAGTTCTTACTCGCGAGTGACTCTATTGAAATTATATTATCGATTGATACTTTACCTATTTTTCATATTGGCATTGAAGGCAAGACGGGGTACGCCGAGTGTTTTGTCTCAGTGCAAGAGTTCCACCGAATTAAACGTGAGCTGTGTGATTACATGGGAATCGATGAGCCAACGGCATTAGTTGATTAATTACCCAAAAATGACAGCAAAATTACGAGAACAGTACGCGGAGTCGCAACTTATAGTCTAACTTTTAACAATTACTGGCTAGGGTGAGCAAGAACACAGCGGTGAAGGTCGCCCGTTCCACTAAATACAATAAGGGACTTTATGTCTGACAATTACCTACCTATGATCCAAGACTTTTTTCAGGTATTCGAAGCCCTGAATCAACATGTATTGGACTCTTACGGTGAATTAGCAACGTGGGAAACCCAATTGGTAAGGCTTGATGTTAACCAAGGTGATAAAGAAAAGTCGTATGATGTTGCGCAGATTGCAAGCATGCTGAACGTTTCTGAAGATGCAGTAAAGTCATTCTTAGTGATATACAGCTTCCTAAGCAACAACCTTTACGATCTCATTGGCAACCGTGAATACGAAGATTGGGGGACTGACGGCGACAGCCTGCAAGTTGAGTACTCGGATCTTACTATCGAATCGTTTGATGCAGACCAAATTGCTCCGTTAATGGAACGCCGCGTCTACTTCGAGTGGACGTTTGATGCGTTACAGCGATCGTATGATGAAATGATGGCAATTAAACACGGTAGAATAGCTTAACCAGGTTAACGTATAGCTAGACAAGTCACTTTACATAAATAAAGACAAGTGCCGCTCGTTGTAGCGGCTTTGTTTTTTGGGGCTTTCAAGAGTTTCTGTTTCCTCTTCTTACAACTCTTGAATTAAAATCTCTTTGTTAATCACGTATTGTGATGATTAGCGATTTACTTGTTAGAAGAACAAATATGAAAAAGACAATCTCAACAATGGCTTTAGCAATGGCACTTGTCGGCTGTGACGACGCAAGCAAAGCCATCGACCAAGCACAAGAAGCCGCAAACAAAGCGATTGATACGGTTCAAGAGCAGATGGATTCAGTAGAGGAAGCGTTCAACCTGGACCAATTTGGTGATGCTGCGGAATCTGCAGAAGAACTTGCTGCATCGGTTGAAGAAGCAATGAATGTGGATTTCAGCGACCCTGAAGCGCTTATTGAAGCGAAAGAACACATTGCTAATGCGTACGCTTGTTTGGTGGAAGCATCTTCTGAATCGACAGTGGATAAGGTGATGGACAAAGTGATGTCATCTATCGGCAGCGAAGAAACCAAATCTTTGATTGAAGAAAGCATTGAGAAAGCACAAGCAGCGAAAGAATGCGTGATGTAATCGCTTTCAGTGAATCAAACCGATGAAAAAGGGGATAGTGTTATCCCCTTTGTTGTTTAGAAGCGACTTAATAATCAACAAAAATAGATAGAGGCAATAGCAAATACAGCTTTTTAGTATCTTAGCTTTATGGTGACCACTTTCGTCAGTTGCTACGTAATAAAGTTCGTTTATTGTATGAATGACGGTGCATCATGAATCGAGTTCACCCTAAAAAGTTACTTCGCAGTAAATGGACAGCGACAGAACCGGTAAACAGAGAAAAGCACTTCATCATTTCAGAAATGGAGTTTGATGAGGAAGGAAATGTCGTGAGATGCGTGATTGAAGCTGTCATGACCAAGCAAGAGCGCGAGTTGGATTGGCATGAGTTAAAAGACACACAACAATGGCGGCCAGGATGGAAATAGCATCGGTGCGATGACCAAAAACGAGATGGAGTTAGAAAAGTCACCAAAATCAGTAGGCTCGTGGTAGAGACTTTGCTATTAATTGGTGGGTGATTTTATTTATTCATGTTCTGAGGTAATGCCATGATCGATTTCGACAGCTCATCGGTTTTCAAACTTAAACCGATTGAAGTTTCTAATGTACGTGAAGACTTCCACAAGTTTTTGATTGATGGTGAGAGTATTTTCGCTGGCTTCAAAACGGTACGTGACCAAGTGGTGTTCACCGACAAGCGTGTGATAGCGGCGAATGTACAAGGGATCACGGGCTCAAAAGTCGACTATACTTCACTGCCTTACAGTAAGATCAATGCTTTCTCGATTGAAACATCGGGTACGTTTGATTTGGACTGTGAGATCGAGTTATTCCTGAGTGAAGTTGGGCGAGTGCGCTTTGAGATAAGAGGTTCTTTCGACTTAGTGTCGTTCAACAAAATGCTCAGTGAGCACGTCCTCGGATAGATATTAGTTAAGGCGTTAATTAGCCAGAATGGAAGGCCAAAGACAAGGAGTCAGCATGGCGAAGAACAGTGGATTGAAAGGGAAACAAAGTAAACCAAGCTCAACCTTATTAGCTTTATTGGGGTTTACGGCAGGTGTTCTCTTTTATCTGATGATCCGGTAATCCAACTCCTAATTTTTACCTTCAAAAAAGGAAGCGTATTATGCTTCCTTTTTTATGCCTTTCATGGTGGGTTTATCAGGTAGGAGAATGACATTCCAAAGCCTTCGCTTTGTATAAATCCCTTATAAACTGCCGAAAAAATCAGTTCCATAGAGCAACAGATCTTAGTGTGCCATCAAACCAAAAAGAAGAAATATAAGAAGCAGACGAACGCGAGTAGCGTAGCTGAGATAATTGGATAGATAATATAAGAGTCTTGCTTACTGGTTCTCTGGAAGCAAAGAAACGTTAGCAGTACATTATAAATGACCAGCAGCATGCTGATCATGGTACCGCTATTGAGAGATAAGCTCCACAATTGGGTGAGAAAGAAACCCAGCAGAATATAGTCAAATACGATCAACCAGAGAAAGGCTTTTTTAAGGCCATCCTTTTTTACAAGCTGATTCGGTTGTTGATACATATTGGAGCTCAGAAAGAGAGTTAATAATGGTAACTATAGGTTACCAGGGCCTGTTGACCTTTCGCGGTTAAATAAGCTCAAAAGTTCAATAGACCCTAAGTTTAGTGACCTATATTTTTATAGCTTTTGTAAAGCGGTATTAGATTTAGTCCCATCTGACGAATAAGAAATAACTTCCTGGCGAATGACTGGTTGGTTAAATTCAGCCTTCTCTTTTGCCTTTTGCAGTTCAGAACCATCTTGATTTCCAAAAAACGTCTCTAAGACTTGCGCCGCAGGCGTTGTTAGAACAAATAGTTCAATGCGACGGTTCTCGCTTGAGTCCGGCTCTTCTGGATTTAGTAAGGCTCGATCTGACATACCAGTCACTTGCATCACTCGAGCATCCGGCATTCCGCCAGAGACCAAGGTCTTTCTCGCCATATCTGCTCGGGTTGCAGATAGAGCCCAGTTAGATTGCTTGCCTGCACGTTGCTTGAATGGCGTTGCATCTGTATGACCACTGATGATGAGAGGGTTCCCTACGCGCTCAAATATAGGGGCTAATGCCAGCAGCAAGTCCTCAAAAAACGGTGTGAGCTCTGCTCCGCCACGACTAAACATGTGTTGCTTGTAATCATCTTGCAATACCACTCGAAGGCCTTGTGGTGTAACGGTGACATTTACGTTTCCTTGGGCACTTATCTGGGCCATCATCTCTTCAATGACTTTTGCCAGTAGAGCCAGTTGCTCTTGCGTATCAAAGTTACCGGGGATAAGAGAGTCAATCTCTGGTCCATCACCATCACCTTGAAAGTATGAGCTCACAACATGGTTTGAGTTATGTCTGCTTGGCACAGATGAATCCTGCGCCAAGTCGATAGGTGAAATGCTCTGTGATGTGTCAAACGGGTTACCATAACTTTGGTCAAATACACTTGAACTGTGTAGATGAGCAACAATGGCTTTACGCTCTTCTTTATCAACAACCTGCATTACCCATAAAACGAGAAACAGAGCCATTAACGCGATCATAAAATCAGCAAACGCGACCTTCCATGCACCACCGTGGTGTTCATCATGGCCGTGATTTTTAGAACGCTTAAAGACGACATGTTCTTGTTTTTGCATTAACCCTCCTGTTCAGCCAACCATTTTTCCATTTGATTGAAAGTTGGTTTTATATCGAGCTGAATGTGTTTACGCCCAGCGTCAATCGCAAGAAGTGTCGGCTTTTTCGCGATATAAGCAACAAGCGTCGCTCTAACGCATTCAAAGGCGGACATATCGCGTTTTACACGCTGTGCCATAGCATTGCTGGTTGGATCTAAAAAACAGTAACAACCAAAAATACCAATAAATGTACCAACGAGGGCCGCTGCAACGTGATAACCAATCAGGGCAATTGAACCGTCAATTGCTTGCATCGTGATAATGATGCCACCTACGGCTGCTAAAATACCGAACCCTGGTAGCGCTTCTGCTGTTCTTTGTAATGAACGAGAAGGGAGCAAAAGGTCGGTCTGTATTGCTTCGATTTCCTGTTCTAACAGTCCCTCTAATTCATGAGGCGACATTTGTCCCATTGCCATTAAACGCAAATTGTCCGTAATGAAAGAAACAAGTCTAAAGTCACGGGCTACTAATGGGTATTTAGCGAAAATTGGGCTTTGCTCTGGGTTTTCAATATGTGAATCCAGAGATTTGAAACCTGTGCTTCGAATCGTCTCTAGTAGCACTTGCAGCAGTGCCATCAGCTCCATGTAGTATTCACGTTCATCTTTAGGCGCTGACATGATCGAGCGGAGTTGAAGACGCATTTCTTTTAATACTTGAGGAGGATTGCCGACAATGGTTGCACCAATGGCAGCACCACCAATAATTAAGATTTCAGCGGGTTGCCAGATAGCAAGAAGACTGCCACCTGCCCACATGTAACCACCAAAAACACTCATAATGATAATGAGTGCACCGAGGAATTTTTGCATTATTGAACTCCTAAGAAGCCAGGTAATGATTGAGTTGTTTGAGTGCTTGTTTATGCAATTGACATATCCTTGGAGGAGTCAGGTCCAGTACCAAGGCTATTTCATGTAAGTTGAGCTCATGCTGGTAGAACAATGTCAGTAAAAGTTGGTCTCGCTTGTTTAGCTTTTGAACTGCAGACTCAAGGCTTCGACGAGTGTGTTCGTGCTCCATACCGTCGTAATCACCACCAAACTGAGCATGGCTGTTTGCTTCGAGCAGTTGATCGAGACTTTGCATTTCACCTGCCAAAGCCGCATTTTGGCGAGCGTAATAATCCTGCTCGTTAGTCCCAAGGGCTTTGATGATTTCCGCGTCACTAGGTGGTCTTCCCAGTGACTTAGTGAGGTCTCTGGTTACATCGTTGAGCTCATGAGCTTCCTGACGGGTTTTCCTAGAGCGCCAATCTAGGCGACGAAGTTCATCCAAGATTGAGCCACGTATTCGACATACTGCAAAAGCTGGGAAGTTAGGATCTTCAATATCCCCATATCGCCTGCCAGCTTCAATCAAAGCAATGAGACCAATTTGCTGCATATCTTCTATGCTGCAATGCGTTGTCGCGTGTACTCGAAGTTGATTTACGATACGCTTAACCATGATTTGATGTTTCTGGAGTAACTTGTTTTCATCAATCTTATGGGCTGGCGTTTGTATCTGCTCAGCAGTCGCATAATCGTCTTGGAAGTTCATATCTAGCATAAATGAACCCCGTTATTGCACGACGTATTTTGTCAGCAGTACATCATCGATATCGCGAACAATGCTTGTTTCAGCAAAAGAAAGTAATAAGGTCTCTTTGACTTCCTTTTGGAGTGCTTCTATTGCACCTGACTGTTGAAGTTCATCAAACGTTTTATCGCTGAACAGTTTGAGTAGCGAGTTTTGAATCATTGGCATGTAATTATCAATATCTTGAATTCGCTCTGGGTTACGGGTTTCAACCGCAAGTTCTAGCATGACAAAGTGTGTTTGCTTTTTGCCTTTGACTGTCAACACAACCTTATCTAAAGGATGAAAACTTGGACCTTTCACTACTTCCTCTTCTTTGGTTAAGAATGAAAGCGGAGAGTTTTCGATTAGGTTTTCGAAGTTTTTCTCTTCTCCAGAATGTTTCAAGTACCAGATTCCGCCTACTACCGTGCCAGCGGAAACTAGAGCACTAGTGATGATCATTGCGAAAATTATGGTGATCATTTGTGGTTTGGTCATAACCTTATCCTCGATAACTAATTAGGCTTGGGTATTGAGCCAGTGCTCTGAGCTCATTGCTGTGAATGTATGTTGGCCGTTTGATGATTCTCTTGCTGAGAAAATTGGAGTATTGGCTTCCTCTTGAGATTCACTATGGTTTTGTTGACTTCCCCCCTGATCTGAGCCTACGTTAACGTCCACATGAACGAAGTTCTGCTGTTGAAGCTCAGCTCTTAGGCGTTCAGAGATTTGAACCAATGCTTCTCTTGTCGCGGCTGCGTTCGCATTGATTTGAACATTAAGTCTGTCGCCCTCTACGCGAACCAAAAGATCTAATTTGCCTAGCTCAGGAGGGTCGAGGCGGATCTTCGCTTCTTGCATATTCTGCTGGGCTTGTAAGGTCACTCGGTCATGTAAAACTTGCATCATTTGTTCACCCCACTTACCGGCTTTGGTATCAATTTGCATTGATGCCCATTCGGTACCTGACGCTGGTGTTTTCAGTGTACCTGAGCTAGATGAGTGAGTTACTTCAACGGGCTGCGGGTTGCCGACCACTGTAGGGGCTGTAAGTGGTGTTGGTTGAATGCTGCTAGTGGCAATCTGAGTTGGTCCTTCAACTTGAACTGGCTTGGCGGTACTGTTAACTAGTGCTTGCAAAGACCCTGATTGAATACGCTGATTGCCGTCGAAAGAGCCTTCATTGACTGATGTATTTATCATGTGTTGTGACACGGTCACTTTTTCAGGGGTGAATAACCGATTGCTAGGTACAATAGCACTAGAATCATTCGTATAGGGCAAAGAGCTCGAATGGTTTTTGAGTTCAGAATTCAGCTTTTGTAAGTGTTCTGATATTCGAGCTAACTCAGAGAGGTCGGACGCTTCTGAGTGGGGAGCACCTTGCACAGAAGGCAGCGGTACGCCTGTTTCCTCCTTCAATGATGAAGGAGTCGAAATGTCATGACTTTTAGGTTCGAGACGTTGTTCTAATAAGGTGTCCGAATGAACGATAGCCTCAAAGCTCTCTGATTGAGGTTCTCTTTCTTGACCGCCGACTTTCTCTGGTGCACTTTCATCAATTGGTTGTTGGGCATGAGAAAGATGCACGTACTGGCCAAATGCGATGTTCGGATCTGCGGATGGCTGGTCAACAGTACTTTGCCCAATTTTAGTCGCGCCAAATGGTTGAGGAGACATTGACCCTACAAGTGATTGAACATTGATCATGGCATTACCTCCAATGACATCGCGAGTTCATAAGCGATTGCTCGTTCTTGTTGAGCATCGACCATTTCCATTTCTTGTTTTAATTGTTCGGTTGCTTTCCCAAGCGTTGCATATGCCTCTCTATAGGCGGATTTGAGATGCTGCAACTCATCTTGAAAATACGGGTCTCGGATTAAAGTTGGATTTGCTGATAAAAGTTGTCTTAGCTTGGTGTCGTAATCTTTTAAAGCCTCCCAATCAGAGGCTTTACCAGAGGCTTCTATTTTTCGAGCAAACTGACTCAAATAGCCGGCCGGAACTTTATGCTTGCTTACCAAAGTTAACCCAGCCTTCTCGAATATTTCCCATTACACGCTCTACATTAATTAAGCGTTCAGTGTCATTCTTTACGCTCGCTGTGTAGAGTTCCATCTGGCAAAAGTCGTAGAGTTGTTGAAGGTTTTGTGCAACTTCGCCGCCGTTTTCCTCATCCAAAGCGCTGGTTAATCCGATAAGAATGTTCATGCATTTATTAATGCCAACACCCTTTTCCGCTAGACGGCCTGCAGTCATATGGCCTCTGACACGCTCCAATTCGTCAAGCAAACCATCAATTAGCATCACCACCAATTGATGAGGGTTAGCGGCAGCAGCTTGTGCATCAAGATCGACTTGTTGGTATGAGTCATAGCCTGAGTCCATTAGCATAAATAGTTCTCCTAAAAGCGTTTTAACCAAACATCGACATGGTTTGGTTCATTTGAGTCATTAATGTGTTCATTTGCGTAAATTGCTTTAGATACCGCTTGTAAGAGGTATCGTATTTACGCTCTAGAGTTGCTTGCTTGTCTTCAATTCGGTCGATACTCGAACGGAGTGCTTCTTTACGAGAACTAAACAAGCCTGATGAGAATTTGAGAAACGGTTCGGCCATTTCATCAAGAGTATCGAGTAGGGCACCATCACCATTAAACATGGCCTCAATCCCTGCGCTATTTGTTTTTTGCGCTTCTTGGAATTTCTCACTGTCTACCGATAATTTCCCGTTTCGGTCTGGAGTGATACCGATTTCGCTTAATCGCATGCCGTTGAATTCACCGCGTGTAATGGCCGTTAATTGACTCTCAATTGAGCGAAGGGTAGGATCATTTGCCAATGCTCCACGCTGCTTGTCTTCTCCACCTACTTGGGTGTATTCATCAAGGGTTGAAAGAAGGTTGTTGTATGTTTCAACAAACTTATCGATTTGCTCTTTTGTTCCTTCACTATCAGGACCAACAGCCAAGCTAATAGGAGATTCACCGCTCACCTGTGCTTTGCTTACCGTCAGGTCTACGCCATCAATTACGCCCTCAAATTTGTTACTTGAGTTAGTAAGTTTGAGGCCCGTATTCTGAGCGCCCAACCAGATCACCGCATCCTGTGGAGCTGTGATTTCTTTTGTATTGGTGAAAGCATCTTCAAACCATGCTTGCCCTGTGCCAGTCGCGCTCACATTGATCGTATTTGCAACGCCTGTTTCGGTGCTTGATAGCATAAAGTGAGTTTGGCCATTGGAACGAACTAGAGTGGCATTGACTCCGGGATTGTCATCATGGTTATTGATCGCGGTGACCAACTCGGACATCGTTGCTTTTCCGTCACCGTCGTTATCAACAGTGGAAAGATCGACGCTCATGCTTTTACCGTTTATCGTAAAATCAAGAGTTCCGGTTGTTGGGATCTCTGTGGTTGCTTCTAGGTCAGCAGGCATGCCTGTAGACAGCTGATGGGCGGTTGCTACTTGCTCTACGAAAACTTGATAGTTACCTGACAGTGCATTCGCGTTTGCATCTGCACTAAAAAAACCTTCTTGAGAGAGTGTCGCCGAGTTTTTCACTATGCCGCTCGTACTGCTGTTCATCTCATTAACCGCTGTACGGAATTCGCGAAGCGCGTTTTCAACCTTTCCTAGTGCAGTCAGTTGAGCTTGGTAGCGGTCAGACTGCAGTTTGTAACGTTGTTGAAATGGTTGTACATCGTAAGTTGCCAATTGAGTGGCCATAGAAATTGGATCTATTGAACTCATGAGGTCATTCCCTCTCTCATCGTTTTCGTACCATCTAGAGATAACAGTAAAGTGAATATTTACTAATGATATAAAGGGTTATCGCAAGATGCGTGCCGATAGTTAATTTTTAATAAAAACAGTTGTTTATGTTTGTTTTTACATTCTGGCGGAAGCCAAATTTCCGCTGTTGGCATTCCGCTTTTCCTAGGCGCCAGGTATAGCGCTTCCTTATTTATAGGCGACCTAATGGCGGGTAAAATTAATCACCTTTCGCTAGTCAGGCTAAAAAAAAACCTCCCAGCGGGAGGTTTAATGGTGAAGGTTACTGTCGCTAAATTAGCGAAGTAGAGACATTGCCATGCCTGGAAGTTGATTCGTTTGAGACAGTACAGTTGTACCAGCTTGCATCAACATTTGGTTCTTCGTCATGTTAGAAGATTCAACAGCAAAGTCAGCGTCCATGATACGACCTTTAGCAGCAGTGGTGTTCTCAACCATGTTACCAAGGTTAGTCATAGTGTGCTCTAGGCGGTTAATGTTTGCACCTAGGTCTGAACGCACAGCACCAAGTTGACCGATAACACCTCCATCAGCAGCAGTACCAGCAGTACCATCAGCTTTAGTGTCAGAGTTGATTGATAGCGCATCCATCATAGATTGAGGAGAGTCGCCACCAGCGGCTGTGAAGTCAGCAGCCTTTGCATCTGCAGCAAAGGCTTTTAAAGCTGCTAATCCGTCAGTACTTGCAGCACCTGCACCGCCAATACTTAATGTTTCTGCTTGCGAAGCACCGATTTGGAATGTTACACCTGTGCTGATTGCGCCGCCTGCATCAAGTAAGTTGTTACCACCAAAGTTAGTGTTTGTAATGATATTTTCTAACTCTGCGCCTAGCGCTTGGAACTCGGATGATAGAGAAGCTAAATCTGCATCTGAGTTTGTACCGTTTGATGCTTGGGTTGCGAGGTCGTTCATGCGGTAGGCGATGTTCGTCATTTCGTCCATCGCACCTTCAGCTGTTTGCATCATAGAGATGCCGTCTTGTGCGTTTCGCATCGCTACGTTCATACCACGAGACTGAGCTTCTAGGCGGTTAGCGATTTGCAGGCCAGCAGCGTCATCAGCAGCAGAATTAACTCGGAAGCCTGTGCTCAAACGCTCCATTGCCGTGTTTAAAAGACCACTTGTGTTGTTTAGCGTGTTTTGCGTAACAAGTGAAGCGTAGTTAGTATGCATAGATAAAGCCATCTTAAGTCTCCTTGGTTTCTCAATATCTTTTTCAGGCTTCGGGAAATTCCCTTGCTCACTAACTAGAGGCGGATGGTTGTTGGTGAAGATTAATTAAAAAAATAAAAAATTTTTCAATTAGGTGTATTTTGCTCTGTTTTAGTGATGTCTATTCCAAAGTTGGGGCTTTGAAAGAGATGGACGTCGGTAAGTCGCTGAAATAGCCAAAATAGTAGCTTGCTCCAAGTAAGCGATAACGATTAAGTTCACTTTGATTTGCAACTCGGCTTGCTATCCATTTATAGCGGTACTTCCTTAAAAAACGCGCAACGGGTAAGAATGCTTCTCGATGCTCTTTGTCTTCTAAGTTGACCACCAATTTGATCATATCTGGTTTAAATGAATGCACCATATCCAAGTCAAGATCGGCGGTTGATACCTCAAACCACAGCGAAAAGGCATGCTCGCGAAGTTTTTCGACCAGCTCGGAGCTTTCTTGGGTGGAGCAAGATGGTTCATCAAATTGTATCGATGGAATAATGTGTTTGAACGCTTTACCGTGATGTTCGATAACTCGATTAAGATAGCGATTCCCGTTTGCCCATAGCAGTGCACTCATTCGAATAGGAACAACGACGTTACTGATCAAGTCAGGGTGGAAGGTTTCCATTTGAAACTGAGTCTGACGGATGGCTAGATAGATACTGTAAAGGTCTAAACACAGAATCATCGTTTCCGATAAGTCAAAATGGTAAACGCTTTGTTCACCTGAGTGGCCAAAACGCAACGTGAGGTGCTGAAACTCGATATCTCCGGATTGCACGTGCCTGATAGCTTGGCAAGCGTGCTTGATGTCTTGTTTCGTGAAAGCGTCATAAACAATTTGATCGTCATCCGTGACGACGCTTTGCTTCATTAACTTACACAAGTGCAAATAAATTGCTTGTGCTGAAGTGAGATTAGCCAAGGTTTCCTACCACATTAATTTGTTTATTTTCAGGGATTTCATTATATGACAATACCGCAAGACCTTGCGTGAAGGTGCGCGCGTATCGTGCAAGTAATGGTCGCAATTGAGGCATTACTAATAGGATCGGTGCAAGCCCTTGTTGCTTTAATTGCTGTCTGATCAAAGGTAAATTCTGCTGGAACTGCCCCAATATATTGGGCTCAATAGGGAAACTATCTAGCATGACTGGCCCGTTTGCTTGTGCTTGCTGGAGTGACGTCAATAACATTTGTTCAAGTTCATCAGAAAGCGCGTAGACGCTAATCTCTACTTTTTTCCCTGCAATTAGGTTGACCAAGGTTCTCCGTAAGGTACAGCGTACATCGGAAGACAACAAAATAGGATCTTTAGTATTTTCGGAAGACTCCAACATAGTGTTTGCAATACTACGGATATCTTTAAGTGGCACCTGATCGAGCAGTAGTTGACGATACACCTTGAGTTGTTGAGCTGGTGTTAATGCCGCCCCCAGAGCTTCTGCTAGTTTTGGAGCTTGTGCCATCAAACGTTGGTTCATTGCTTCAACGTCATCATGGTTGAACAAATCTGCCAGATTGGTTTTCATCACTTTGCTGATGTGAGTCGCGATAACCGTTGAATCGTCGACAACTTGGTAACCCATATTGAGTGCTTTCGCTTTATCGTTGTGCTCAATCCAAACCGCTGGCAGCTGGTATGCCGGGTCACTGCCTAAAATACCATCGACTTCCCCATATGTTTCACCAACTGCAATGGCCATCAGTCTATCTGGTTCGATAAAACCTTCTTCTATAACTTCACCATTGAGTGAAATGGTGTATTGATTTGGCTTAAGGGCTAGGTTGTCGCGAATGCGCACTTCAGGAAGCAGAAAGCCGACTTGTTCGGAAAGGTTTCTCCTCACACCACGAATACGTTGTGCTAATGGAGCGCCTTGGTCTCTATTCACAAGGTGAACTAAGCGATAACCAAGTGACAATGCAAGAGTATGTACATGTGGAATATCATCCCAAGTAAGTGGGGTTTCCTCCTCTTGCATTGCTTGCGAAATAGCTTCTACTTGATCGAGTTGATGGTCTTGAACTGGTTTTTTTAATTGGCGCCACCCTGCAAACCCAAGTACAGCCGCAAACGTAAAGAAAGCAAGATGTGGCATGCCTGGAACAATACCAATGATGACCATAATGCCAGCAACCGTAAACAAGGTTGCTGGGGTCGCCAATAGTTGCTTGTGCATAGTCTCTGACATGTCATTGTCAGTATCATTAATGCGAGTAACGATGATAGCGGCAGCGGTTGCAAGTAGTAGGGATGGGATTTGTGCGACTAGGCCATCACCAATGGTCAGCAATGCATAGGTTTTGAATGCTTCCGAAGCGGGCAGGCCGTGTTCAAACACACCAATGCTGATACCGCCAATGATGTTGATAAATAGAATCAAAAGACCTGCGACTGCGTCACCACGAACAAATTTTGATGCGCCATCCATTGAACCGTGGAAGTCGGCTTCATTCGCAACTTCTTTACGTCTTAGTCTAGCGGTTTCTTGATCAATTAAGCCAGCGTTCAAGTCGGCATCAATAGCCATTTGCTTACCCGGTAGGGCATCCAAGGTAAAACGCGCTGATACTTCTGAAATACGTTCACCACCTTTGGTGATCACAACAAAGTTAATGATCATTAAGATGATAAATACCACCATACCGACGACATAGTTACCGCCGATAACGACCTCACCGAAAGCTTGAATAACTTTACCAGCTGCGTCACCGCCGTTGTGACCTTCAAGTAATACAATACGAGTCGAGGCAACGTTTAACGTTAGGCGCAGAAGGGTCGCAACCAGAAGAATTGTGGGGAAGATAGAAAAGTCTAGCGGTCTCTTCGCCGTAGTGCTTACTAATAAAACCAGTATTGCAAGTACGATATTAAAGGTGAATAGGGCATCCAATAACAATGGAGGCAATGGCAAGATAACCATTGCTAACACCATCAGCAGTACAACGGGTATGCCGATGTAGCCTTTTGTCGAAGTTTGGATCTGTTTTAACCGGTTAAGCATGCTCTTGTATCCTTGGGTAAACGCTGGTTAATCAGTGCTGCAAATGTTTAGGAATAGAAAAAATAGGCAATGGGTGTGGCTTTTTGCCCGAGCCTTTACGAAAAGCCTTCAGTTGCAATACGTAAGTCAGAATATGCGCCACTGCAATGTAGAGCTGGCTTGGAATCGCTTGTTCAATAGCAGTGGTGTAATAGATTGAACGCGTCAGAGGTGGTGAGTTAATAATTTCGACTTGGTTTTCTCTTGCTATTCTTTGAATGTGCATTGCTGTTTCATCGACGCCTTTAGCTACTACAAATGGGGCTTCTGAGAGGCTCATATCGTACTTTAACGCCACCGCGTAGTGGGTTGGGTTGGTGATCACAACGTCCGCAGTTGGCACCATCTTATCAATTTTACGTCGGGCGAATTGTTGTTGAATCTGGCGAATACGTTGTTTAACTTCAGGTCGCCCCTCATTATTTTTGAATTCTTCTTTAAGCTCTTGCTTTGTCATTTTGAGCTCTTTTAAGTGCTCCCATCGTTGGTAAGGAATATCGATGACACCAAAAATGAGAAGTGCAAAGCCCATCAGGAGTAATCCTTCAAACAAAATAGACATGATCATCGTTACCCCTTGATTTAGAGGCAGACTTTGCATCCCTAGCAATGGCTGAAGGTGGTTGTCTAGATAGCCGTAAAGGACGGCAAAAATTACAGTGACTTTGAGCGTTGACTTAATTAACTCGACTAGAGATCGAGTCGAAAACATGCGCTTTATACCTGAAAGAGGATTCAGCTTACTTAACTTGGGCAAGATGTTTGCTGGACGAAACATCCAACCACCTAGCACAAGTGTACTGGCGACGGTAACGATGATGATGACAGCAAACATAGGTACTAGCATTTCGATGATCATCGCTAGGCTTTGCCCGATTTGTTCCACCATTTGATTCGGTGATGCGAGATCGTCTTTGGTCAATGCCATATTGTAACGGAAGACACCCGTCATACTCTGCCAAATATTGGAGAGCTGAGAGTAGAAATAGAGAGCGACAGCCAAAAAAATAACTGCGGTCGTAAACTCTTTTGCTCTTGGGATCTGCCCCTCTTGTCTCGCTTTCTTAACTTTCTGCGGGGAGGCTTTTTCGGTTTTGTCTTGTGACGATTGATCGCTCATGTGCCCCCCATCATGAAGCTGTTTAAATAACGCAAAGTATCGTGTACTAGAGCGGTATACCGACTAGGCACGCCTGAAATTGAAAGCAGAACACTAAATAGACCAAGCATCATGGTCATCGGAAAACCGAGTGCGTATACGTTCAGTGAAGGCGCTGCTCGGTTCATTACACCAAAACTGATGTTGGCGAGCAGCATAGAAACGATCGCGGGTAGGGCGAGAGCGAGAGCAGATGTAAACATCCAGCCAAATACATTTACGACCCCTTGTATAGAGAGCAAAGAGATCCCCGACCCTACGGGCCATATTACAAAGCTCTGAATCAAAATATCAATGATGAGTAAGTGCCCTTCTAAAGCCAAAAACAATAAGGTTGAAAACAGTAAGAAGACACGACCTAAGATTGCAACGGAGAGGCCATTGACCGGGTCATTCATCATCGCCATACCAAGACCCATTTGCAATGAGACGATCTGACCTAGCATGGTAAAAATGGTAAAAAGCATATGTAGAATTAAGCCGAACATTATGCCCCAAATTGCCTGTTCGAATGCAAGGAACAGAGAGGTGAGAGAAAATAGCTCAACTTCAGGCATTGCGGGCATCAATGGTGCCGTGATGACGACAATTGAAAGTGCGAGTAGGCTCCTGACCCAAACAGGGATAAGTGCATCCCCGAAAAACGGCATGGAAATGAAGACGGCGCCAATACGAAAAAATGGCCACCAAAGTTGACCAAGTATGACGGAAAGCTCGGCAAACGTAATGGCCATTAGCCAATCATTCCTGGAATGTTATGGAACAGATAATCAAACAGTTCCATGATTTTACGTAACATCCAATGGCCAGCAAAAATGACCATAAGTAGGGTGACCAATAGTTTGGGAAGAAAGCTTAAGGTTTGCTCATTGATCTGAGTTGCTGCTTGAAATACTGCTATTCCGAGACCGACTACAAGTCCTGGTACGACTAAAACGGCCACCATTAAGATAATGAGCCATACCGCGTCAGAAAACAAAGTGACCGTCATTTCAGGAGTCATGATTCATTTCTCCTTGTTATCCAAAGCTGGCAGACAAGGTGCCTACCGTCATGGCCCAACCATCAACCAAAACGAAGACCATTAACTTGAATGGTAAAGAAACGATCAGCGGTGATAGCATCATCATGCCCATTGCCATCAAAACACTGGCAACGACCAAGTCAATAATGAGAAATGGAATAAATAGCATAAAGCCAATTTGAAATGCCGTTTTTAGCTCACTTATCACAAAGGCTGGGAGTACCACTGCGAAGGAAATTTCCTCGATATTTTGATCGATAGGCTCATTAGCGATTCGCAGCATTTGCTCCAAAGCACTTTGATGGGTCTGAGCTAGCATGAAGTTCCTAACGGGCTTTTCAGCAACAGAGAATGCCTGAATCAGGGTTATTTCACCATTATCGTATGGCTGAAAAGCATTGTCGTAGATGTCAGACCATACTGGTCTCATTATCAAAATAGTCAGCGAAAGTGCGATACCGACGAGAACGCGGTTAGGAGGACTTTGTTGTAAGCCTAGTGCTTGTCTTAGTATCGCCAAAACAACGATAATCCGAGTAAAACTGGTTGCCATTAAAATAAAAGCAGGCAAAAAGCTTAACGCCGTCATTAACAACAGAATTTGAAGTTTAACGCTGTATTCTTGCTGTGTCTGACCATCTGTCACTGACAAAAACGTGAGACCACTCTCTGTTGCAAATGTTGGGAATGACATCATCCCCAACGTGCACAGTGCGATAAATGCGGCTAAGAGTGAAGGCTTTTTAAAAATGCACATGCTTTTAGGTACCACTGTTTATCGACCGACACCAGATAAGGCAGAATCAAGAACGTCGATAAGTCTTAAACCGTATTTTTCATTGATAACAACAACTTCAGCATGACCCATCAATGCGCCATTGACTTTCACGTCTAGCGGTTCGCCATTGAGCTTATCTAACTCTAATACCGTACCTTCGCCCGCTTTCATCAAATCTCCCAGAGCAATCTCTTTACTTGCGACTTCTAGAGTTACTGTCACAGGAATGTTCTTGAAGAAACTCAGATCTCGCTCAGCGAAAACCGGTGCATCTGTGGATACCTCGGTGTCCAAATCTTCAAGTTGGAAGTCGTCAAAGTTAATATCATCACTGTCGAAAGCAGTGTTTTCAAAAGATTCGCTCATTAGTGCGATTCCTTATTTTGGTTAAAAATCAATACGAGTTGGCCGTCGTTTTCTGCCACGCGACCTGAGAAAAGTGTTTGGTTACCGATGCTTAAAGGGACATTGGCAAACAACTCAATTGGAAGAATGTCTTCCGGCTGCAGTTGTACAACATCGCTCAGTGACATCGTCTTTTTGGCCAGTACAGCATTCAAACGAACAGGGGTGGAGGTTAACGCCTGCTTAAACGGTTCGTTTAGATCGGACTTTGACTGAAGCTCTAGCTCGTCAATTAGGGTCTGTACTAGTTGACCGTCCAACTTCATGTGGATGGAGCCAGCATGGTTTTTGAACGTGATGGTTAACTGCACATGCAGGCCCACGCCGCTGGTAGGCTCAAAGCGTTCGGTTTGCCACATTTCTGAAGGTGCTAACCAGTTCCCCATCAGTTTACTGATTTTTTCTTGAATTCGGATATCACTACTGGTTAAAGACGTTGTAGAACGTTCAACAGTTGCACCATAAAATCGATCAGCAAGTTTAATCAGAGTTTCTGTCTCAGTGTGTATGTATATAAGGCCACCGCTTTGGTGCCTTAGCGTCGATGTCGTGTTCGCTTCCATTTCCGATGGCGAAAATGAATGCAACTCGACAGAATGAATCTTCGCTTCGACTTTGTTGGTTTTAAGCCAGTTTTGCAGCTCGTTAGTTAAGCCATTACAAGACTCTGAAATTAGGGCAAACAACTTTTCACGTATGATATGAATAGGTTTTCCTAACAATTCTACATTTAAAATCTGCACGTCTGAATTAGCCATTTAAACTCTGCTTCTTTATATATTTTACCTTGCATTAACA
Organism: Vibrio rotiferianus; assembly: GCF_002214395.1. Classification (NCBI taxonomy): domain Bacteria; kingdom Pseudomonadati; phylum Pseudomonadota; class Gammaproteobacteria; order Vibrionales; family Vibrionaceae; genus Vibrio; species Vibrio rotiferianus. Next base: position 556,330 of record NZ_CP018311.1, on the reverse strand, counting down.
ATTGGTATTAATCACCAGTTGCAGCGACAGTCTACACACGGTTATTTATTATTTATTAGCACGGCATTTTAATAATGTGATTTCGGTTCATATGTTGACATGGAGTTGACAAAGCTATCTTCAAATAAAACCTGAAAACAGGTACTTTGATTTATAAATAAGTTAATAATAATAAATATTAGAACTAAGCGGGCTAAGCTCGTTTTTTATGCTCTCTATTACTTATAAAGAGCTGCTCAGGAAGTTATGTGGCTAGTAAGTCTAACTTGTTGTTTTGTTGGTTTAAAATCGTTGATCGACAGGCTTTTTTTGCTTAAATAACGCACGATTTGTAGTGAGTGATGTTGTTTCAAAGTAGGGTTTTTATATGGTTTCATATGCCAAATGTTTTAATGGTACGGCATATCTAATTAAATTTGTTCGGTCATGGAAATGTCAAGAATATAGTAATGTGAAACGTTTTCGTCGCAGATTTTCTATGTTTTTGATTCTCGGCTTATTTTCTGTACCTCACCTGAATGCCTCAGAATATATTAATGTTCCAATGGATTTATCTAGTTGGTCATTTAAAGAAGGTAAGTTTGAATGCAAGTTAATTCATTCAACAGTTCCGCAGGGGAAGTTTTATTTCCGCCTATTGCCAAATGATAATGTTTCTTTTGTCGCAGAATTAAGTAGTTATGATGACAGCTGGAATAGAGCTGCACTTCAGAGTGTTACTGCGCCATGGCAGAAGGGGCGTGAATCTATTGTCATTGATACGCTTGAAGTAGCAAACGATCAGAAGAGCTTAGTCTTTCAGCATGGTGTATCAGAGCTTTTAGAAAGTGTGCATCAAGGTCGATGGGTTACGTTGTCACTAAGTGGAAGTAATGGTTCCTTAGAACTAACGATTCCGACAATACAAATGAAGGCATCCTTAGACTCCCTTGATGCATGTCGGTCAGAGTTGCCCAAAATGACCTTTGCGCAGGCTCGAGATGTTGTATTGCCGTTTGCTTTTGGCCAATTGTCCCTAACAGACGCTCAAGCATACCAACTTAGAGCATTGAAGAGTTACATCATTAAAGATGCTCGTATCACTAGGATATTAGTTGATGGCTATACCGATAATGTTGGTTCCTCGGTTGCCAACCTATCTGTATCACGAAAGAGAGCGGAAAAAGTCGCAGATATGCTTGCGGACCTAGGTATTGATAAAGGCCTGATTGAAGTAAGAGCACACGGAGCCCGATACCCAGTTGCTAGCAACAGTACTGCTGATGGTCGAGATAAGAATCGCCGCGTTACATTGCGATTGGTTCGCGATAACGAAGAAATTGTCCCACGTAATTCACGTAACACTGAGATCAACAAGAATAAGGTAATAGTGCAATGATGGCGAAAATGGAAGTTCTGTTGGTTGAGCCGAATGATGTTATTGCTCAACCAGTTTTGCATGTCTTGCAGAAGGCGGGTTATTTCATTCGTCATGCTCGTACAGGACGAAGTGCATTATTGGAAGAAAGAGCAAAAATCACCTTAGTGAGCTCAAATCTTCCGGATATGTGTGTCCGTGAATTTGTCGCTTGCCATCAAAAGCAGCGCAATTCTGGCGTTGTGATTGCGATTGTCGATCAAGAGCAAGGCATTCTTGCAGCAGAGACAATGAAAGCCGGGGCGACAGATTATTTGTTGCGCCCGTTTGAAAGTAACCAACTTTTGAGTTTACTTACTCGTGTTGAGGCTCTTGAAAAGCCACTTGCGAACATTGTTGCGGAGTCTTGGCGCAGTAAGCAGGTACTTCAGTTGGCTCATCGAGCGGCGTGTACAACAGCAAGTGTATTGATTACCGGGGAATCTGGAACTGGTAAAGAAGTGCTTGCCCGTTATGTTCATGAGCACAGTTCATGTGCTGATGGGCCTTTTGTCGCAGTTAACTGCGCAGCAATCCCTGAATCTATGTTGGAAGCGGTGCTTTTTGGTCATGTGAAGGGAGCGTTTACCGGAGCGAGTGCTTCACAAAGTGGTAAATTTGAAGAGGCCAATGGCGGTACTATCCTTCTTGATGAGATAGGAGAAATGTCTCCTGCTGTACAAGCGAAGCTATTGCGCGTGCTTCAAGAGCGTGAGGTCGAGAGAGTTGGTAGTCATAAAGCGGTTCAGCTAGATATCCGCGTCATTGCTGCAACGAACAAAGATCTGCGAGAAGAAGTACAAAAAGGTACTTTCCGTGAAGATCTTTACTATCGATTAGATGTACTCCCACTTCATTGGCCACCACTGAGAGAGCGCAAAGAAGATATATTGCCTATCAGTCACTTCTTCATCGAAAAGTATCAAGATAAAAGCCAATGCTATTTGTCTCACGATGCTGTGACTGCCTTAAGCCAATATCACTGGCCAGGAAATATTCGTGAACTAGAAAATGTCATTCAACGAGCGTTGGTTATGCGTCACGGTGACTACATTACGGCTCAGGATCTAATGTTACCGATTGAGTTAGTGACTTCAGCCCAGCCTGTAGAACCGACATCTAGCTTTGGCCATGTTGAGGCGAAGAAGCAAGCAGAGTTTCAATTCATCCTAGATAAGTTACGTCAGTTCGGCGGCAATCGAACAAAAACAGCAGATGCGTTAGGAGTTTCGACTCGTGCATTAAGGTACAAGCTTGCGGCAATGCGTGAGCACGGAATCGATTTACAGTCGGCACTTGGCTCAGCAGCCTAAAGGAGAGAGATGATGGCTAGTCAACCACTAAACAATGCGGTATCAGCGGAGCAACTCATGCTCTCTAAGATGGAAGTCATGCGCACTCAAGTTCAGTCACCTGAATTTGTTGTCAGCGCGAATCCACTTGACGTTAAAGAATTGAATGCACCTATGTCTTTTTCTCAAGCAATGACAAGTGTTCTCGATACGGTGAATCAACATCAGTCCGTTGCGAGTCAGAAAATGACAGCAGTTGAAACAGGGCAAAGTGATGATTTGACTGGGGCGATGATTGCAAGTCAAAAAGCCAGTCTGTCGTTCAATGCGTTAATGCAAGTACGTAACAAAGTAGTTATGTCATTTGAAGATATTATGAAGATGCCGGTGTAGAGAATGTCTGAACTATCGACTCAAGTGGCAGGCAACGCCACCATTCAACCTTCTGTGAGTACAACCCCTCAAACTAGCACTATAAAAGGGATGGATGACATCTCTTTTAAACTCAAAAAACTGTGGTCTAGTAGCCAACGTAATTTGGTGCTTTCTGCGGTATTGGCCGCAATCGTGGCTGCCATTATTGTTGTTGCACTCTGGAGTTCTTCACAGAGCTTTAGACCTCTCTACAGTCAGCAAGAGCGTTTTGATATCGGTGAGATTATTTCTGTGTTGGAAACGGAAGGGATCAGCTACCGTATGCAAGAGCAAAATGGGCAAGTACTCGTGCCTGAAGGTGATGTTGCCCGCATCCGAATGTTGCTCGCGGCAAAGGGAGTAAAAGCTAAACTTCCGACAGGTTTGGACTCTCTGAAAGAAGACAGCTCTTTAGGCACTAGCCAGTTCATGGAAACGGCGCGCTACCGACATGGATTGGAGGGTGAGTTAGTACGCACTATCATGTCACTGAATGCAGTATCAAATGCTCGTGTGCATTTGGCGATTCCTCGTCAGACACTATTTGTACGTCAGAATACTGAGAACCCGTCAGCATCCGTGATGTTAGAACTGAAACCTGGTGAGGATTTAAAACCTGAGCAAGTTGAAGCCATTATCAACTTGATCGTAGGTAGTGTGACGGCGATGAAGCCTGAGTTTGTTTCTGTTATTGACCAATACGGACGATTACTAAGTGCTGATGTAGCTTCGCTAGAGGCGGGTAAAGTTAATGCAAAGTACTTGGAATACCAAAAGAACGTCGAGAAGCAAATCATTCAACGAGCGTCTGACATGCTTACACCGATAGTCGGGCCAAGTAACTTCCGAGTTCAAGTTGCCGCTGATATGAACTTCAGCCAGGTAGAGGAAACTCAAGAGATATTGGATAGCACGCCAGTTGTACGCAATGAACATACGATTCAAAATAATTCCATTGATCAGATTGCGCTAGGTGTTCCTGGGTCTCTGAGTAACCAACCTCCAGTGACAGGTGATAAGCCAAATACAGAAGATAGCCAAAATACCAATGCTCGCTCCGAGATCAACCGCCAATACGCGGTGGGCAGTAGCGTGCGTCGTACTCAGTACCAACAAGGTCAAATTGAGAAATTGAGTGTCTCTGTTCTTCTAAACTCTCAAGCAGCTCCAAATGGCACTGCTTGGACAGACGCAGAGAAAGCACAAATCACGACCATGGTTATGGATGCTGTCGGTATTACAGAAAATAGAGGGGACAGCTTAAGCCTAATGAGCTTTAACTTTACCCCAATCGATATTGATGCGCCGTTGGCACTACCGTGGTGGCAAGATCCGACAGTCCAGCAGCCGATCCGCTATGTTATTGGTGGCATGCTGGGTATGGCGATGATTTTCTTCGTGCTGCGTCCTCTGATTATGCATCTAACGGGTGTCGATAGAAGAGATCAAGAGCTTGATTTTGCGGAGCCACAAGAAGAGCCGGTTTATGACAATGTTCAAACTCGAGAAGAGCGTGAACGTGAAGAAACACTCAACCGACGTTTGTCAGAAAAAGGTATCGCGGTGTCGTCTGGCTTAGACGTGAACAGCGATATGTTACCGCCTCCGGGTTCGCCGCTTGAAATTCAATTGAAACATCTACAGCTCATCGCAAATGAAGAGCCAGAACGTGTAGCGGAAGTACTAAAACAATGGGTAAACGTGAATGAACACAGCACAGTCGAAGCAAAAGCAGACGCTTAGTCATGTAGAGCAGACGGCTCTTGTCTTGTTAGGTATGGGTGAGGACGCTGCAGCTAAAGTATTGCAGCACTTCAGTCGTGATGAAACCCAACGAGTGACCAGAGCAATGGCTCGGTTAAGCGGCATTAAGAGTGATTCTGCACACGGAATTATCCAGCATTTCTTTGAAGATTTTCGCGAGCATAGTGGTATTCGTGGTGCTTCTAAAGAATATCTTTCGAACACGTTGCGTAAAGCACTTGGTAATGACCTAGCGAAAGGGCTGCTGAATAACCTATATGGCGATGAGATTCGAAACAACATGCAACGTTTGCAATGGGTAGATGCAGAAATTTTAGCTCGTTTTATTACCAATGAGCACCCGCAGATGCAGGCTATTTTTCTTGCTTACTTACCCGCAGACAGTTCTTCTGCAGTGTTGAAACATCTACCGGAAGATTATCATGATGAGCTGCTCTTTCGCATTGCTCGATTACAGGATATCGACCATCAGGTAGCGGCCGATCTTAATGACCTTATCGAGCGCTGTATCGAGCAGGTATCGACCAGTCAGAGCGCGCCAATGTCGGGTGTGAAGCAGGTTGCCGATATCATTAACCGCTTCGAAGGAGATCGTGCTTCGTTGATGGAAATGCTGAAGCTTCATGATGAAGAAGTTGTTCGAGAGATTGAGCAAAATATGTTCGACTTCATGGTGCTGGGGCGTCAGAAAGAAGAAACCATGGACCTTCTGGTACAACAGGTGCCAATGGAACTGTGGGCTGTTGCATTGAAAGGTGCAGAAATTACCTTACAACAAGCTATCAAGCGTTCTATGCCTCAGCGCATGGTTAAGGCATTAGAAGATGATATGCAGGTACGTGGTGCTGTAGGCTTGAGTAGTGTTGAGCGCGCTCGCCAAGACATTATGGAATTGGTCCGTGAACTGAGCGAGGCTGGTGAGATTGATTTGATCTTGTACGAAGAGCCTACAGTGGAGTAAAGCTATGGCTGATTTTAACAACGTACTCGTTTCTAAAAAAATGCGTTTACCATCTTCTGCGTATCGCGTTCATCGCTTTCCACCATTGGCTCAACCTAATCTTATTGATGAAAACTTGGGATTAGACAATGAGTGGCAAGACACCCAAGTCGATCTTCAACAGCGTTTAGAGGCTGGTTTTCAACAAGGCTTACAACAAGGCCATGAAGAAGGTTTTCGCCAAGGTGTGGAACAAGGCCAGCAACAAGGTGTACTTGAAGGGCAAAAAGAGGGCTTTCAGAAAGGGTTTGTATCAGGGGAGCAATCTGGTAAGCAAATGTTCAGTGAAGCCGCAAAGCCAGTCAATGAGCTATACCAAGCATTGGCACGTTGGCAAGCAGAAAAAGAGCAGCAGCAGCGTCATGTGATTTGTGAATTGGTACAAAAAGTAGCTCAGCAAGTTATTCGTGCAGAATTGACGTTGATGCCACAGCAAATTCTAGCTCTGGTCGACGAAACCCTAGGAGCTATGCCAGGTAAGCATGAGACAGTGACGGTTCACCTGAACCCACAAGATCTTGAACGAATTACTCAAATAAATGCTGACTTACCAGCGAGCTGGAAACTTGTCGCAAACCCAGAATTGCAGACCGGTGGATGCCATTTAGTTACTGATGATGCAGAGGCAGATGCAAGTTGTGACTCTCGGTTAGAAGCTTGTATGGACAACGTAAAGCAACACCTTTTAGAAGAGGTGGCACTGCCTCAAGTTGAAGGTATTGATGAGTAATGCAATGCCACGAGGCCTATTAAGCGAACGAATGAGTGATGCGATCGCGTCACTCGATTCTATCCCTGTTGCGAGAGTGACTGGGCGACTGGTCAAAGTGAATGGTTTAATGCTGCAAGCCGTAGGGTGCCGATTCAAATTGGAGCAGCGTTGCCTCGTCGAGACGGATGAAGGCGATATGATTGAAGCCCAAGTTGTCGGGTTTGATCATACCGTTGCGTATTTAATGCCGATTCGCCGTTTAGGTGGTCTGTTTGCAGGCGCAAAAGTTATCCCGCTTGATGGTGATAGTACCGTACAGTTAAGCAGTAACTGGCTAGGTAGAGTGGTTAACGGCCTTGGTGAAGCGCTGGATGATGGTCCAGTGCTGAAAGGAGGAGAGCGAGTCTCTCTCGAACCAAAGCAGATTAACCCACTGAAACGCCGTCCAGTTGATACACCACTAAATGTTGGAGTGAGGGCGATAAATGGTTTGCTTACTGTTGGGAAGGGGCAACGTATTGGCTTAATGGCGGGAAGTGGCGTCGGCAAAAGTGTTTTAATGGGAATGATTACCCAAAATACAGAAGCTGATGTCATTGTTGTTGGCTTGATTGGTGAGCGTGGCCGAGAAGTGAGAGAGTTTGTCGAACGAAACTTAACGCCTGAAGCTCGTCAGAAAGCCATCATTATTGCCGCACCAGCCGATGAGTCACCTTTGATGAGATTAAGAGCGACCTTACTGTGTCATCGTGTGGCAGAGTACTTTCGTGACCAAGGTAAAGATGTTCTGTTGTTAATGGATTCTTTGACTCGCTACGCCATGGCACAACGTGAGATTGCCCTGTCTTTGGGGGAACCACCAGCTTCACGTGGCTATCCACCTTCTGTTTTTAGTGTACTCCCGCAACTACTTGAAAGAGCAGGTAACAGTGAAAACCCACACGGTAGTTTGACGGCTATTTATACGGTATTGGCGGAAGGCGATGATCAACAGGATCCCGTGGTCGATTCTGCTCGAGCCATCCTTGATGGTCATGTGGTGTTGTCACGTCAATTAGCCGAGCAAGGACACTATCCAGCGATTGATATCAACGCATCAATTAGTCGATGCATGACTGCGTGTACGCAAGAGGCTCATAGCACAATTGCCAATCAGTTTAGGCAACTTTACTCGAGTTACCTTCAAGTCAAAGAACTGCTGCCTTTAGGTGGTTACCAGCCAGGTCAAGATCCAGAGCTCGATCGCTCGGTGGCGATTTATCCTCAATTGAGAAGTTATTTACAACAGTCAGCCACTGAATCCGTTGATTACCCAACGAGCTTGACCGAGCTTGCTCAATTGTTCCAGGTACAATGAGGGCTAAGTTGTGGAAGCAAAATTAAAAGCGGTCGGTAAACTACAACTGATGGAAGAAAAGCAGCGTGATCGCGTTGGGCAGCAACTTGACCAGATGCGTCAGCAGCATGTTCATTTGCAAACACAACTGCAGCAGCTTTCTGCGCTAAAAAATCACGCGGGACAATCGGCATTGATGGCGCCAACATTGAACAGTGCGACGCTAATGAACTTAAATCGAGTTGATCAGATGCTGCAAAAAATGTTGCAGCATCACGAGCATGAGCAAGCAGTAATGCAAGCCCGTTGCACCTCAGTTCAAAAGCAATTGGAACACAAACACGCTCGCGTTCAGGGGCTAGAGAAAGTACTGGAACGCTGGCGAGCCAAACAAAACTATGAGAAAGCGAAGAAAGAACAAAAGCTCATAGAGGATATTATTAACTCACGATTGAAGAGAAAGGTACTTTAGTTTAGTGAGAGCGAGCCATACGAAAGAGTCTTTACGCCACGGTCTTTACTCCCTTTTTTGCCATACCTTTTAAACAAGCAACCAATGGCATTGGCTTCGCAACACCATAACCTTGTGCATAGTTGATTCCTAATTCAGATAAGATCTGAATGTGGGCTTCACTTTCGACAAATTCTGCAACTGTCTGAAGTTTCATCTCGCGCGCTACAGTGCAAATCGAGCTTACGATCAATCGATCGGTTTCGTTGTAAGGTAGGTTTTTAACAAATGCTCCGTCTATTTTTAGTACATCAAGTGGCAGTCTTCTTAAATACTCAAAACTTGCATATCCAGTACCGAAGTCATCGATGGCAACTTTGCAGCCCGCCTCTCGCAGTTTCGTTAGTGTTTCTATTGCTTGTTGCTCATTGCTTAATGCTGATGATTCGATGATTTCGAAACAAACTTTCTCTAAAGGAATCTTCAACTGCGCTGCCTTGGAGATTATTTGCTCGGCTAAGTTTGGTACACCAAGTGTTTTAGCGGTTAAGTTGATTGAGCAGTAATCGATTTGGGTCCAATCTTCTACGTGAGCATCAAGCATTAGAAACGTATGGTCAATTACCCATCTATCGAGTTGAGTTTCCAAGCCAAATTGGTTAATCAAAGGAAAAAAATCGGCAGGAGCAAGTATTGAACCATCCGAGTTTATTACTCTCAATAAAACCTCAAAGCTAGTTGGTGTATTGGCTGTAGGTGACAGAGTCTTATATGGCTGACAGTAGAGTTCGAACTGATCATTTTTGAATATTTGTTGGATGTAGTTCAGTTTGTCTACTCGATCTGAATGCGCAGAGTTTAGTTTGACCCAATGTATGGTTTCATCGTATCCCGCTCTTTGGTCGCAAAGTACCGAGGCAACTTTTTCTATGTCCATCGTTGGATAGATACGAGCGCAGTGCAAGACAGGATTAACTAAAGATACTGATGTCCCTTGCCAATAAAACTGGAATTTTGCCAGATGCCGAGAAACTTCATAGAGTTCACCATGTATGCCCTCAGACATTTCAGTAAAACTAATGACTCCCGTTGAAAAAGGGGGGCGATAGCAGCGGTTAATCCCTTCATTTCTTGAACTTAAATAATCACTAAGTTGCTTAATAAGTTGAGATTTTCCTTCATGCCCTAACCCTGTCAGCATTGAAAGAGTTGAAGTTAGATCTAAGTAGATCAAGACAGATTGTGACTGGGTAAATACGTCTTCTTTTAGCTGAGCAATATTGTATAACTCAGTATAGGGGTCTATCCGCTCGGCTTGAATCTGCTTTTGAGACATCTCATAGTATTTGATGGAATAGCCAGCGAGCAGGTAGGCTAGGGTAACGAGTACGGAAACAATGATCATTAATCCCAGCAACTTTTCTTGGTTATGCGGGGCGGCGTTGAATGCATGTATGGCATCGTAGATGATGAGTAATGTTGCAAATGAGCCAATTACTAATGGCTGAATAATGCCATGGCGAGATAAACCGGAGATTACAATAAGAATTAAGCAAAAACTCACCGTATTGAGTAGGAAGGAGCTCGGTGCATACGCTGCTAAACTCAGCAAACCGATACTGCCAAATAGCCAAAAAAGATAGCGCTTATCCGTGTTTCTGGAGTGACGTAAGCTTCGGTCTAGGGCAATAAAGCGTTGTTGATCAGTACCGGTTAGCAAACACGTTGCAACGTATAGGGTTGGCGTGACAAGTAACTGTGTCAGGTATCCACCTAATGTTGCATAGACGAGGAAGTGGGTGTCAAAATAATTGCTTCCTATTACACCACTAACTATCAACATCATCATTGTATTAGCCAGTGGGTAAAAACATCCGGCCGTTAAGAAAAACACGCTTAGCCTAGTGGAAGCGGGTTTATCTAGTGCTCTATCATTATAGGTATGAAACAACCATGCGGTTAGAAATGGAACAATGGGAAGGAGCAGGCTATAAGTTGCACTGAATTGAACTCCTCTCCCCGTTAGCCAGTAATAAAAGAACAACCCAAGCACGACGCTGGGTATCGCTTTTGTTCTATAGCGAAGAAAGCTAACTAACGCCGTAGCGCCCACGATAGAGATGATTTGGAAATTGTCTTGTTCTAAAACGAAAAGAGAAGATAGCCCATAGCTGACGAATATCATCGACACAATAGAAAGCGATAATATAACGTAGGAAAATACTCCGTATTTTGAAGTATTGATGCTCATCTCATTACTCTGCAAACGATTTACTACGCATCATAACAAGTTTTGTGATTTCCAAATAATGGAAAATCCACAGGATACGGTTGTTTACTTCACGTTTCCTGTGGAAAGTAACAACATTAAATCAGGCTGCGTAACGTCCGCGTAGGTAGCTGAAAGGGAGTAGGAAAATAAACAAAAATGGGGAGAGACCGCCACCACTGCCACCTCCTGAATCTGTTTCTGTCACGACTGTATCTTGCGGTTCAAATCCTGAGTCACCTTCGCTGTAGTAATCCTCAGAGGCAGCCTTTGAAGCATCATAGACAGTTTTTGTTCCACTACTAGTAAGTCGTTCAATCCAAGTTGTATAGTTTAACACCTCGGTAAACACACTCGGGATGGATGGAGATTCACATACAGAAGAACCATAACTAACAATGCCAATTTGCTGATAGCTTCCATCGTTATCTAGGTAAGTCAGAGGCCCTCCAGAGTCGCCACGGCAAATACCGGTGTAGGGTTTGTTTGGAAAGCCGTTAGCGCAAAGGGTTTCTTGGCTATGGTATCCTGATACAAGGCTTGCGCACTGGCTGTCTGTCAATGGGCGAACATCGGCTGTGAGTAAGTAATCTGCGCCAGACGTATCATTTGATGATGTTTGACCAAGGCCGAAGATTTGGTAAACGCTTTGTGCGCTGTAATCGCCGAAGTCTTGTGGCAAGGTAATCGATTGGACATTATCAGTAATAGGGTAACTGAGTTCGAGAATGGCAATATCATTAATCCATAAATCGGATTCATTGTAGTCTGGGTGCTGCGTTATTGTTTTTACATCTTTGAACTCTTGGACATACACATCTGAGCCTGAGGGGTTTTTGACTAAGACTCGTAGGTCATCTTCTGACCAGCCGTTAGAAAAGACATCTCCGCCAACGCAATGCGCCGCAGTCATGATGTATTGGTCATTAACGATGGTACCACCGCAAACGTCAGCAAAAGTATTTGAACCTTGTCTGTGAAGTATGAGTCGAGCGAAGAAAGGGGCTTGATTCGGAGTGATCCTCTCTCCATTGATCACGGCTGTTGAAAGCCCTGGCTGGTTGTTTGCTGTTTTGACTGTTACCTCGGAGGCAAAGACTTGTAGCCCGAGCAGTAAAGAGATATTTGCAACGATAACTGGTGATAACTTCATGCATGCCCCCTGTTGTTATCTTCATTAATTAGTATATGCAGTGATGCTAAGTTATGTTCTTTCTATTTTTAGCTTTTAACCAGTTCTCACTGAGCGTTAAGCTCTTTTTTTAGCCATGCTCTTAGTTGATGCATCGACTCTAGCTTAAGTTTATGGGGAGGACAGACAAAATAGAATTTCTGATAAGGGTTTACGACTGGCTCTCCTAGCTCAATTAACTGTCCATACTTGATGTCGTCTTTAACAAACAATCGGTGTGTTACTAGCAATCCTAAACGTCTTGTCGTGGCTTGAACTGCTTGAATCGACATATTAAAGGTCATCGGTTTGATGTTAGTTGGGCGTTGAAGTCCAGTTTCCTCTTGCCAAACTTGCCAGTCACGCTTGCGACGATCATTCGTCACCTCGATGATAGGGTAAGCCGACAAAAGGTGGCGGATGTCACGACTTTCTGATTGCTCTAACAGTTCAGGGCTGCACACTAGCACTAACTCATCTTCGCTGAGCATTTCACAGTAGTAATCTTGCCACTCTTCTGGGCTGCCATGTACGACAGCGACATCAATCCCTTCTTGCTCCAAGCTAAACTGCCCAACTAGGTTCGACAAACGAATATCCAACTGGGGGGCGTAGTCTTGTAAGCTCGACATGCGAGGTATCCACCAATGCAAGGCGAGCGAATTAACCATGTTGAGCGTAATTCGCATGGAGTTTTGATCGTGAATCAAAGCCTCTGTCGCATCGACGATTTGCTCAAGAGCTGGTGAGACTTTTCGATAGTATTTCTTGCCGTCATTGTTGAGTATGACTTGGCGGCCGATGCGGTCAAACAGAGGTTTGTTGACCTGACTCTCTAAGGATTTGATGGCCTGGCTGACCGCCGAATGGCTAACCGAGAGTAAATGGGCGGCTTCTGTCATGCTACCTGTCTCCGCTACGGCGACAAATGCGTAGATGGATTTTAGCGGTACTAACTTGCGCATGCTGCTATTACTCTCTCTTTTGATGGGGTGGATCGTATCTGGATAATTTAAATCTGTAAGTTTTTCTTACAACTACGTTTAAAATTACTCGCTATTTCTCATTTGTTTACTTTCTTAAAATACTCCGTGAATTAAGGAGTATCTAATGAAAGAAGAAAATAAACCTGTCACCTTCATGTTAATGTCGACATTAAGTTTATCTGTTACAGGACTGTTAGCAAAGCAGCTCAGTAACGATTTATCCGTGACCATGTTCAGTTTCCTCCGCTTCTTCACTCCGGCTCTCATTTTGTTGGTCATATTGCGCTTTAAGAATCTTACTTTGCCTACTGTAGGAACCATTAAGCCGGTTTTGCTTCGTGCTCTTTTCATCGCAATGTGTCAGTTGTGTTTTATCGCGTCGCTGCAAACGCTGACTCTGTTTGAAGGTGTCGTGCTATTTGCGACTGGGCCACTGTTTATGCCAATCGTCGAGAAGCTGTTTATGCGTGGTCAGATTCGAATGTCGACCATCGTAGCGCTCGTTATGGCGTTTTCAGGTGTGATTTTATTGGCTGGTTCGGATGGCGAGTTTACATGGCGTATCGATTTGCTGTTTGGATTAGCTGGTGGGCTGTTTAACTCTGGTTCTCAACTGACGCTCTACAAAGCAAGTAAGAGCGGCTTATCACCGCTTGAAATCAACTTTTGGACCTTTGGCGCAGCAGCTCTGTTTATCTTGCCACTGGTCGTGGTGAACGACGCCAGCATGTTGATGAGCTCAATGTCGATAAGCATTTTTGAAACGCCCAATACGGTGCTCGTATTTCTGATGTCGTTACTTATTATTAATACGCAAGTATTTCGTTCTAAAGCTTACCAACTTGCAAGTAGTGGTTCACAGCTCGCTCCACTTATATTCACTAACTTACTGTTTACAGCAATATGGCAATGGGCGTTCTTTGAAGACCAAATGAGTGATAGTCAGGTTATGGGTATCAGCTTAATTGTCCTAGCGACGGTAATGAATACCTGCTGGATTAGGTTGTCGGCACGCCGTATAGGTTTACTGCGACCTAAAACACCTTAAGGATAGGTTTAGCCTAGCAAGCTGTGACAAATGAAGTGTAAACGTCAGTGCCTGTTTGATTTTTAATCAGAATGAGCTAGCGTCAAGAAAGATGCAGGGAGAGAAAACATGCTGACTTTAAACTATCACGTCGAGATTACTGCGACACCTCAGCGCGTATGGAGCGTGCTGACCGATGTCGAACTATACAAACGATGGGCGCAAGCCTTTTCGCCTCAGTCTCAATTTGATGGCGCATGGGAAGAAGGTTGTGACATGACTTTTTTTGACCCAGATATGGGTGGAACGAGAGCGATAATTGACACGGTACAACCGTTACAAAAACTGGAGTTTCATCATGTTGCCATTTTTAACCCAGATAATCGGCAGCAATTGGATGGAGACTTAGCGTCCAAGTGGATCGGATCGCGAGAGATCTATCAGATCGATACGTTGGATGATCGCTTGTTGTTGAGTATAACCATTCACACTCACAGTGATTTTGTGTCAATGTTCAACCACGGCTGGGAGAAGGCTCTGCCTTTGATCAAAACCATCAGCGAAGAGTAAGGTGAGGTTGCAAGCTAAGATTGGGCTGACGACAGGTGAGTTGTGGGTATACAATAGCCGCCAATTTGCGCACCAAGAGAGTTGACGATGGAATTTAAGGTTGATACCCACACGCATACGTACGCTAGCGGCCACGCTTATAGTACGTTGATTGAAAACGCGAAGTCGGCACAAGAGAACGGGCTTGATATGTTCTGTACGACCGATCACGCTGAATCCATGCCGGGTGCGCCTCATTACTGGTTTTTCTCTAACCAGAAAATTCTGCCTCGTTTTCTTGAAGGGGTTGCTATCATCCGTGGGGTTGAATCTAACATCCTTAATACGGAAGGTGAAATTGATATTCCACCGAGTGTTGATCGCAATCTAGATTGGGTTATCGCAAGCTTTCATGAGCCGGTGTTTAACCCTGCTAATAAGGCTACACACACTGAAGCGCTTTTAAATATCATCAAAAATGGTCGCGTTGATGCCCTCGGTCATCTAGGAAACCCAAACTTTGACTTCGACTTCGAAGCGGTCTTGAAGTGCGCGAAAGAGCACAACGTCGCGATTGAAATCAACAACACCACACTGAAAGGTAATAGCCGTGTTGGCAGTGTGGACCGTTGCCACGAGATTGCGCAAATCGGTAAAAAGTTGGGTGTGTTTTTTACTACTGGCAGCGACGCACACTTCTGTCATGACGTGGGTAACCTGAGCTTAGTAGGTGATTTAATGGATAGAGTCGGCATCGACAGCAGCAAGGTTATCACTCACTCAGCACAACAATTCTTATCCTTCTTAGAGCTGCGTGGTCGCAAGCCAATTGCAGAGTATGACGAGATTCGCAACGCATAAACTTGATTACATTTTTGGTTATGCAAGTGTTAAGGGATTGCTTTACACTGCTCGCATTAAAAAACCGACTCAGAATTCGGTATTCAATGGAGAAGTGAAGATGTTACGTCCTTTAGTATTGGGGTGTGTTATTGCGTTGGGCTCAACATATGCAATGGCAGAAGCCGTCGATTTAAAACAAAACATGAAGCAGATGAAGATGGATTTCAAACAGGCGGCAGAAGCGTCTGATGTAGAAACCATGAAATCTGCCATTGATAGCTTACAAGCGATCGTCGAGCAATCTAAGCGCGGTAACTACCCGCCAGAGAAGTTCGATCTCTATCTAGAAGGCTTCAATAAGTTGACGGTAACGCTAGACAAGATTGAAGCAGATCTTGATGCGGGCAAGCTACAAGAAGCGCAAGATCAACTGCGTGAAATCGATAGCCTACGTGAAGAGTATCACGACAAGCGTAACCCAAGCATTTGGAGCAAGCTGTTCGGCTAATCGCTCACTGAGTTACTTGAAGGAATACGATATCAGCCTGCCACTTCGGTGGGCTTTTTTCTGCCTTTGACTCTTTATCTCTATTTGATTCTCTATCTCTAAGACTCTGCCGCGAAATACGACCTGAGCTTATCTCTCAGCCAAATATTTGCAGGGCTGTGCTTCATTCGGTTATGTGCAAGCAGTCGATATTTGATAGGGATATTGGTGAAAGGCGCATCCAGCACTTGTAAGTCCAGCCGTTCGGCAAATTGATTGGCGATACTTTTGACGGTTGCCGCTAAGCAATCACTGTTCGAGATCATCGTCATCTGCGACACCAAAGAGTCACATTCTGCTGCGACTTTACGCTCTTCTATCGATTCCTCGGTAAACAAGTCCGCGAGATAGGCGTCTTCGCGACGAAGTTTTAGTGTGACGTGCTTTTCGCGATAGAACTGCTCAAGTGACAGCGTTTGCTGAATCCTTGGGTGACCTTTTCTGGCAATCAGACAGATCTCATCATTTAAAAAGAATTCAGAGAAAAAGGAAGGAGCAGAGTAATGAGCGAAATCGATCGCCAAGTCTGCTTTCTGTTGATTGAGGTTATTGATCAGCTTTGTTTCACTGGACAGCGTCGGGTGCAATTCTATCTCAACGTTACCGAGCGTGTTATCTGCTTCAATCCTAGGAAGCAGCATTAACATCACTGGCTCGGAGGTATAAACCACAAAACGACGGGAGTTCTCAGTGGAGAAGCTTTCTATTCCTTCCAATGCATTTCGGATTTGATTCAGTGCTGGCTCAACTTGACGGGCTAACTCGTGAGCCTGATGTGTAGGCTCTATGCCTCGCCCTGAGCGAACGAAGAGTTGTACGCCTAGCTGCTGTTGCAGTCGTTTCAACACGCCACTGACCCCTGGCTGGGTTAAACCCATGGTATCCGCCGCAACCGTGATTGAACGGTGTTGATAAACCGCGATAAACACTCGAAGGAGATTAAGATCGATATTGGATGGTTGCACAAGCTTTTCTCAATACATAACAAATGGTGATGTTTTAAATAAAGTTTCATGCATGTATTTTGATGTGTCAACGAAATAAAGTGAACGCATATCCAATAACGAGACACCACGAGGCTCACTATGACAAACCGTTTTGCACCCTCAGCGATTTCACTTGCACTGTTCGTTTCTTTTTCTGCAACAGCGGACTACGCCAGCTTAGATACTTACCAAGGTAAGCCTGCAACGGAGCATACTCAGCGTGCAAATGCGACGCTGGCGAAAGATCTACCTTGGCAAGACGTCAGTGCATTTGAACGTACAAAGAAAGGGCTCATTGCCGAGTTTGGCACTCACGAAGCAGGCGAGTTGAAAAATCGCTTTGAATACATGTCAGAGATGAGTGTGGAGCAATTACCAGCGTCGGTGAATCCATCGATTTGGCGTCAAGGCATGCTGAACTACGCCGCTGGTGGTTTGTATCAAGTAACGGATGGGGTGTATCAGATTCGTGGTGCAGACTTGTCTAACATGACTATCTATCGCACTGACAATGGTTACGTGATTCACGATCCTTTGCTGTCAAAAGAAGCAGCAGCCGCGTCATGGGCATTTGCTAAAATGCATCTGCCAAAGATCAATGGCGAACATAAAATTACGGGCATGATTTACTCGCACATGCATGCGGATCATTTTGGTGGTTCTCGCGGTATTTTTGAATCGGGAGACTTTGTTGAAGGTGCACCAATCTATGCTCCTAATGACTTTATCAAAGAACTCGCGGATGAAAACGTGATTGCGGGTGCTGCAATGGGCCGCCGTGCAAACTACCAATACGGAACCACGTTGGATAACAACACTCAGGGCATCGTCGATAACGCACTTGGTCTCGGCACTTCTCGAGGTGAAGTCACCTTGGTTGCTCCGACACAGGAAATTGAAGAGCGTGAAAAAGTCGTCACCATCGATGGACTAGAGTTCCACGCGATCAATATGCCAGGGGCTGAAGCACCTGCAGAAATCGTCCTTTATATTCCAGAGTATCGATCACTGAACACCGCGGAACTGACCTATGACGGTATGCACAATATCTATACCTTCCGTGGAGCAAAAGTGCGTGATGCGTTGGTTTGGACTAAGTATCTGACAGAGCTTAAGTTGCGCTATGTTGATAGTGGCTTGGTTGATAACATTCATGCTGCTCACTCTGCACCAGTGTGGAATGATGCCAAGACAGACACCAACGAAATTTCGGATTATATGACACTCCAACGTGACAACTATGGATTTATCCACAACCAAGCGATGCGTTTAGCAAACCATGGTGTCACTATTCATGATGTTGGGCGTGAGATTGAAAAAATCGTCCCACAATCTCAAAAAGACACTTGGCACACCAATGGCTATCACGGCTCCTACAGCCACAATGCTCGCGCAGTAGTGAACTTGTACCTTGGTTACCATGACATGAACCCAGTAAACACCAACCCACTGCAAACCAAAGCGAAGTCGTGTGTTTACGTAGAAGCAGCAGGTGCGGATACCTTATTCAAAGCAGGGCAAACGCACTTTAAAAAGGGCGAGTACCAAGAGGCATCACAACTGTTCAATGATCTGGTTCAGTGTGACCCAAGCAATATCGACTACCGTTTTGCATTAGCGGATAGCTTCGAGCAGCAAGGCTACCAGTCTGAAACGATGGCTTGGCGTAACTCTTACCTGCAAGGGGCGGTTGAGCTTCGTACTGGAGACATTCAGCCATCGATTAAACTCGCATCTCCAGACGTTATTGCAAATACCCCAACGGGTATGTTCTTGGACTTCCTTGCGGTTCGATTAAATGCGGAAAAAGCAGAGCAGGCGGGATTAGACTTTAGCTTTGGTATTCACCACCCAGACTTAAATGAGTCTTACTTTGGCGAAGTTTCTAATTCTAATATGGCGAACATCCAAGTAGATGAACTGCCAACTACAGATGTCACGTTGCAAATCAGCAAAGCGGATATGACGGCGATGGTACTCGGGCAAGCAACGCTTGATGACCTATTGAAGTCTGGTGAGGCGAAGTTAACAGGCAATGCCAAACTAGTTACTCAACTGGTGAGCACATTAGATGACTTTGATGGGATGTTTGAAATCCTACCAATGCCTGCGAATTAAGTAATTGATCTTAGACTAACAAAGCCTCGGTGTTTTCCACTGAGGCTTTTTGGTTTCTATTCCATAATTACTTGCATGAAAACCTGTGAAGTAGCGTTCACTTATTGATCCTCTTTTTGAGCTAACAATCAGAATTGGTTACGCTGTGTGAAATTTGTTAAGTCACCGTTATGCGTAGATTAATTCCTTTTTATCGCTCAATGCTAGTTACTAGTGCCTTAAGTTGGGTACTAGTAACGCTGATGCCTGTTATCAATGCTCATGGTAACAGCATGGGCGTGTGGGCGATGCTATGTACACTTAACGGTTTTGAATTGGTTCAGATAGAAAAGGGCGACAACTCTGTCAGCCACAAAGGCAAGCCTTGTCCTTTTAGCCATTTCTCGACTTTTCATCACGATACACTTCCAACTGCACTGATACTTTCACGACTGAGCTCGGTTATTTCGGACAGCTACGCTTATTTGGCTCTAAGTGTGCGATTTGAAATGCCAGTTCCACGTGCGCCACCGAAGTTAGTTCTGATAAACCTCTAAAGGTAATCCATCTGGATCTTGGAAGAAGGTAAATGCTTTGCCTGTGAACTCGTCAATCCGAATTGGCTCAACTTCAACGTCATTCGATTCGAGGTAGGCTTTTGCTTGCTCAACATCATCAACCAAAAACGCGAGGTGTCTCAACCCTTGTGCTTCGGGAAAGCTTGGTCTTTTAGGTGCGCCCGGAAAGCTAAACAGCTCAACTTGGCTTCCATCAGGCAGAGCAAGGTCAAGCTTGTACGAGTCTCTGGCTTCACGATAATTTTCAGCAATGACTTTTAGCCCCAAGACTTGGGTGTAAAAGTGTTTTGATGTTGGGTAATCACTGCAAATGATTGCGACGTGGTGAATGGCATTAAACATGGTTAACCTCTCCGGAGACTAGGTGCTCCTTAACGAAGTCAATAAACACGCGCAGGCGAGCAGGCATGTATTTGGTTTGCGCATACTGCATCGCGATAGCGCCGTGGTAGTTACTTTTGATCATCCAATCAGACAGAACTTCCACCACTTCTCCTCGTTCTAACGCGTCTTTAATCACGAAGTCGTGGAAGATCCCAATTCCTAAGCCTGACTTCACGCCATTCAAGCGCATCTGAGAATGGTTAACGGCGTAACGTCCACTCACGGCAATCGAGTGGAAAGCTTCTTCTTTAAAGAAAGACCAGATGTTGTCTTTGTCGTTCTCAGCAAGATAAATACAATCGTGCTGCTCAAGCTCAGTCGGATGCTCTGGCATACCGTGTTTGGTAAGGTAATCTGGAGAGGCGCACAAAACAAGATTGGTCTTGCTGATCTCTTTGAGTACCAGATTCTCATCGGGTTTGTCGGTGAGCTTAAACGCGACATCGATACCTTGGCGGAAAAGATCAATCTCACCATCAGCGGCACGCAGCTTAAGCTGTATATTTGGGTAGCGATCTAGGAATGGCAGCACAAATGGCTGAAGCACCGAATTAAGAAACGCTTCGGGCGCAGCCACTGTGAGTGCCCCCGTGGGTTCGGCATGATCTTCCGCCGATAATTCAACCGCTTGCTGCGCTGCATTCACCATTGCGACGCTTTGGTCGTAAACCTTTTGCCCGGCTTGAGTGATGATCAATTTACGAGTCGTCCGCTCGAACAGTTTCACCGAGAGGGCTTGTTCTAACCGTGTGATCAACTTACTTAAAGCTGATGGCGTCACGCCGAGCTGTTTGGCTGCAGCGGTAAAACTGCCCTCGTTTACCACTAAGATAAACGAAGCAAGATCAGGAAGTAGGGCAATGAGTTTTGGGTTAACCATATTTGTTCAGTTCTGCGCAGCGGAATAACGGTATTGTCTGGTACGGTTTTGTTCGGTTCAAGTGTCACTGTCTCGCTTTAGCGATATTTTGCTAAGAAGGCATTCAGGGCAGGCAAGCCAGATTCACCAATATGGTAGTGCTGCCAACAGTGATAAATAGCTGTTTCGTGGTCCGCAATCAACTCGATAGCTTCTCGCTCAGCGATTGAATACTGCTGTGAAGCTTTCACTTCTTCATGCCACGCTCGGTACTTCGTCTCATAAGGTTCTACCCACTTCAGCAGAGTTGCCACCAACTCCAGCCATGGCAACTCTATCCACTTGGTTGCGTCTGCCAAGCCTTTATCAAGCATCTCTTGGTGTCGGTTTTCGATATCCATGCCATTTGCCAGTAATACCGGCTTGAGCTTTTCTGCGGTGAGCTCTTCTACTTCAATCAAGGTTTGCCACAGCGTTTGTTGTTCACCATGGGCGTAATGGTTCAAGTAGTGATTGAAAAAAGCGATGCCGTAGATTTCGCCGTAGTAAGCAGCCAGTACGTTATGAATCATGCTGAGAATCGTGATTTAAACAGGAAATACCGCATTGTAGGAGGGGAGCGTACGAAGTGTAAATAGCTGATTAAGAGTAAAAATTGCTGCTGAAAAAAATCGAACAGAACTTGTGAGAATTTTATGAGAATTCGATGAAGTTGCTGATAGATTTGCTCGTCATTCTTAGAGGCAAGAACACAAAACGTTCAAAACGTAATGCTTAACCTACTCAAGTTACAAACAAAGAAGTAAAGCCGTAAACATGGACTTGAGTAGTTCAACCCTCATTAAAGGATGGAATCACAATGAAAAAACGTACCCAACTCGGACTCGTCATGACTTCAGTCGCTATGGCACTAGGCTCTGCATCAGTAAATGCAGCAGAACTGGAAATCACCGTGACTAACGCGACAAAAGGCATTTACTTTACGCCACTGATTGTCGCAGCGCATGGCTCTGATCTTAAGATGTTCAGAACCGGTGAAGTCGCTACCCCAGAGTTAGAAGCAATGGCGGAAGGTGGTGATATCTCGGGTCTTGCTAGTGTCATTGGTAATGCTGGTGGTGTTGTGGTTGAAAACCCGGCTGGTGGTATTTTGAATCCGGGTGTCGCAACCACCTTTACGATGAACAGTGGTGATCATGGATACTTGTCTCTTAGTGCGATGCTTCTGCCAACCAATGATGGTTTCGTGGGGCTAGATAGCTGGAAAATCCCAACGGAAGCTGGCACATACCGAGCAACGCTAAGAAGTTATGATGCAGGTACAGAAGCCAATGATGAACTAAAAGCTAGCATGCCAAACCCACCTTTCATTACCTTTGGTACTGGCAGCACAGGCGTTGAAGCTGCAGTGACTAATGACAAAGTTCACGTGCATCCGGGTAACCTTGGTGATAGCGATCCAACTGGCGGCATCAGTGACCTAGACAGCAGCAGCCATCGTTGGTTGAACCCAGTTGCAACCATCACAATTGTTGTGAAGTAAGGGGGATGTATGAAATACAGAATCTTACTCGTAGCAGCTTCAGTCGGCTTACTCGCCGGTTGTCCAAGCGATGATGATAACGATGTGGTGAAGTCATACCGTTACACGATTAACGTTGCAAACTTGACCGCGAATCAACCAATGTCGCCACTTGCGATTTTGGCTCACAATGACAAATACAAACTGTTTGAAATTGGCAAAAGCGCTTCTGTTGAACTTGAGCATCTTGCAGAAGGGGGCAGCAATGCCGAGCTGTTAGCGCTAAAGGATTCCAATGACTATATTTACCAAGCGTTGTCAGGTAACGGTTTAGTGCTTCCGGGTGGAAGTGATTCCGTAAGCTTTACAGTTGACCCACATAAAGCGGGCTACGTTTCAGTCGCTTCCATGTTTGTGAACACCAACGATGCGTTTGTTGGGGAAACGGGCCTATCGCTTAAATCATTGGCGGTGGGTGAAAGCTACGAAATGATCATGAACGTCTGGGATTCCGGCACGGAATTGAACGATGAACTTGCGGCCACCATTCCGGGACCTGCAGGCGGTGGGGAAGGCTTTAATGCCGCTCGTAACGACACAAATGACGTAGTGGCGTTTCACGCTGGAGTGGTAAGTAAAGATGATGGTTTAGCCAATTCTGCGCTTTCTGCGAACCATCGCTTCCTGAATCCTGGAGCGAAACTCACTATCACCCGAGTCGAGTAATACAGGCTCCGATGACGTCTCCTTTCCAAAGCGTTTGTAGCCGAGCGCTTTAACCCTCATGGCGTCATCGGAACCTTTTTGAAAGAAATTTTGATTTGTTCCGGTCATGTGCAAAGTGAGGATTCTCAGACGCAGGGAAAGGACCATGGAACAGCAGGCAATCAATTTAGTCGCGAACATTTTGCTGGTAGAAGACGATGATGATTTGGCAGAACTGGTTCAAATGCATCTCAAGTTTCAAGGACACCAAGTGTCGCGGGTAACGAATGTCGCCGAAGCCAAAGCGCAATACCAACAACAACCTTTTGATTTACTCATTCTTGACCGAGGTTTGCCAGACGGTGATGGCCTAGATATCTGCCATTATTTACGTCAGCAACAAGATTGGATCCCTGTACTCATGCTGACTGCTAGAGATGGTGAGATGGATAAAGTGGATGGCTTGGAGGCGGGTGTGGATGACTACATTACCAAGCCCTTTAGCGTATTAGAGTTTCAAGCTCGAGTACGTAATGTATTGCGACGGGTGAGTCAAACCGTTGAAGTACAAGTTGAAAGAAGCGAACTTGAAGACAGCATGAATTTTGGTCCGTTAAGAATTATTCCAGAATTGCATCAGGTATCCCTAAATGACAAGGACGTCACTCTTACCGCGACAGAGTTTACCCTACTGCAGTTTCTCGCGACGCGCCCGGGTAGAGTCTACAGTAAAGATGAATTGCTCGACCATGTGTGGAATACCAGTCATTCTGGTTATCACCATACGGTGTGCAGCACCATCAATCGTTTACGCAGTAAGTTGTCTTTACCTGAGACTGATCATCATTTTATCCAGACGGTATGGGGCGTTGGGTACAAGTTTCAACCACGACAGTAGTTTTATTACCCAAGTAATGACTGTTTAAGGAGGCGATAGGATGAGCTTCAAATCTCGCTTAGTGGTGTTCACAAGTCTATGGTTTTGCTTAGCTGCGATCGTAATTGCGCTGACATACAACTGGCAGAAAGAAAATATCGAGTTAAGTACTAAGCAGAGTCTGCACAAAGAGCTGGCAAGCCACATGCGTGATGACAATCCGTTAATGATAGGGACGGATTACAACCCGAAAGCGCTTAAGTCGATCTTTCATACCCTTATGTTGATTGGTCCGGATTTTGAAATCTACTTTCTTGATAGCCAAGGCAACATCACTACCCATGCAGCACCAGAAGGTGCAGAGATCATGGGTAAGGTGGATCTTACCCCAATTAAACGATTCTTGAATGACGAGTCATTCCCAATCTTAGGCGAAGATCCTCGTAATCGTGGCGAGCACAAAGTGTTTTCCGTAGCAGCGATTGAAGAACTCGGCTCAACCGTGGGTTATCTCTATGTAGTGATTGGCAGTACCAGACATGATGCGATTGCCAACGCCCAAGTAGACACACCTTATATTGCGCTCGCTGGGTTAGTTTTAGTGTCTATTTTAGGCTTTGCATTAGGGGCTTATGTGCTGGTGAAACGCAGTTTATTGAACCCGATTGAGCGTGTGACTAATCAGCTTCAACAGCAAGCAGAACATGATTTTCGTCTGCAACCCGATTTTACCCGCCAAGTTCCAGAATTAGTACCGATAGCCAATTCCTATCAGATGATGGCGAAGCATATCCAGCAACAGTTTTTGCAGTTGGAGTATCAATCTTCTCATCGTCGTCAAAGCTTATTGCAGCTTAGTCATGATTTAAAAACGCGTGTGACTAATCAGCTTCAACAGCAAGCAGAACATGATTTTCGTCTGCAACCCGATTTTACCCGCCAAGTTCCAGAATTAGTACCGATAGCCAATTCCTATCAGATGATGGCGAAGCATATCCAGCAACAGTTTTTGCAGTTGGAGTATCAATCTTCTCATCGTCGTCAAAGCTTATTGCAGCTTAGTCATGATTTAAAAACGCCATTATCGAGCGTACTTGGTTATTTGGAAACGTGGCGTCTGCAGCACCCCGATTCTGATCCTTGGATTGACGTCGCTTTCCGAAATTGTGAGAAGCTGTCTACACAATTGCACTCTTTGTTGGACGTAGCTCGAAAAGAAGCGCCCATACCGAATTACGAATATCGACCAGTGGATCTTGGAGCCTTGATGGCAGAGTGCGCCGAGACGATGCAAAGCCAGTTTGCTCGCAAAGAAGTGCTGCTGAAAATAAACGTCGATAGCGACATTCAAACCGTGGGTGATAAAGGTCTTTTAGAGCGGTTGGTGTTTAACTTGCTTGAAAATGCGCTGCGTCACAGTCCAATAGGTTATCAAGTCTATTGCCAAGCGCATCTGAGTGAGGATAAATCGCGTATCCACTTCACCTTCGTCAATCATATCCAGAAAGAAGCGCAGGGCGGTTCTTTGGGGATAGGGACGAAGATTGTACAGTCGATACTCATGCTGCATCACAGCTACCTAGAGACCAGCACCACACCATCTCAGTACCAACAAAAATTTACCCTTCGAGCAGTGTAGCCTCAGAACTTACCGCACCTAATTTTCTTACTAGGTGCTTTCATTTCTTTATTTCTAATATATATATACATTTCCATTCATATATCAAGGATTCGAGCGAAGTCCGAAATAGATTTTTTGTTAAATGATTTATTGTGACTTCTATTTTAGTTAAGAAAGATAGCCTCAGTGAATTGATATCTTCTGCTACATATTTAACGTGTTAGAACATAATATTAACCATATTTCTATAAACTGTGGTCTTAATATTACAATTTACGAGCTTTAATCATTTTTTCGTTATAAATTTATTTTTTCTCCATGTTGATACTAAGTGCTTTGATGAATATTTTAATGCGCATTTAGTTGTTTATTTCCAAATGGAATAGCTGCTGTTTATATCATCAAAATAACTAAAAAAGTGGAACTAAAGTCACTTAATTGTCGCCAAAAAATCTAAACTGCGAATCTATTTGCTAATAATGTTTAAGTAACAGTTAGTTACGGATTCATAATTAATAATATGGCTAAACTTCCGACAAGGATCGAAAAGATGAGCGACAAGGAATCTACTAAGACTAATCGTAGCCGCCGCAATTTTTTAAAAGGTGCAACTGGTGCAGTTGTGGCTGGCGTCAGTGCTTCGGCGTTTTCTGGAGCTGTTCAGGCAAAGGAACAGAATATTGATTGGAGCAAGCTAGGTAAAATAAATGAGAAACGCTTCTGGCGTAAAGTTCAAAAGCAGTTCGTGTTAGATAAGCGGACGACTTATATGAATGTTGGTACTACCGGCTCAATGCCAAGGCATGTTCTTGAAGGATATGAGAACAACAACAAGGTGGTTGCGAAACACCCGTGGGACATGAAAAACAAATTTGGTTCATGGCCTTATGTGTCTGAAATGGTAGCGCAAGTTGCACCGGGCTTTGGTGCGAATACGGATGAAATCATCCTAAGTCGCAATACTACGGATGGCTTATGTTCGATTATCAACGGCCTTCATTTTGAACCAGGTGATGTGATCTTAACTACACATCACGAACACGTTGCGGCGGCTTCGCCTATGAACGTGGCCAAACATCGTTTTGGTGTTGACGTGCTGGAGATTCAACTTCCGGTCTTCACAGGTACAGAAAATGTGACAGAAGAAGACTACATTCAAGCGTTCAGTAATGCGATTCAAGCTCACCAAAATGTTCGCCTAATTGTGTTCTCTCATATCACCTACAAAACAGGTACAACACTTCCTGCAAAAGCAATTTGCTCTTTGGCAAAACAACATAAAATTCCAACCTTAGTTGACGGTGCGCACACTGTTGGCATGTTCGATCTTGATTTTCACGATATGGATTGTGATTTCTATGCAGGCTCTGGCCACAAGTGGCAGTGTGGCCCGGGCGCTACGGGTATCTTATATGTACGTGATAACGGTAAACGTTTGAATGAATACTGGAGCGATCGTGAAAACCCATTGTGGTTGATTAACTCATCTTTATCTCATGCCGATTACCTAGGTAAGCAATTGCAGATGCAGTACATTGGCAATGATAACTATCCGGCAAAACAAGCTCTTGCCGATAGTTGTAAGATGTGGGACGAGATCGGGCGTGACCGTATTCAAGAACGTATCCTAGAATTAAGTGAAATGTGCAAGGTCTTGCTTAATGAGGCCCTGCCGGATGCGCATATGTATTCACCTAACGTAGAGGGTTTGACCAGTGGTCTTACTACGTTTAACCCGTTTATCGATGTAACAGATGAAGAGCGACTGACACAATTTCGTGATCGTCTTCGTGAAGACTATGGCTACATTATTCGTACAACAAGCTTCAAGTTGTACAAAGACGATTCGTACGAGACACATGCGTTACGTATCTCGACTCATTTATTCCATGATGAGAGAGACGTAGAAGGTTTGGTTGAAGCGATTGCCGACCTTTATTACTCATTCTAACGTTGTTTATCGTCAAAGCGCCCTTGTGTGGGCGCTTTGTTAAAGAGAGGGATAATTCACCATGCCAGTGAAAATAATCAAGCGGACCATAACAGCAATTGCTATTGGTACGACATCAATGCTCTCTGTTTCTGCGTTTGCTGGTGATCTTCAAGACATCAAGGATAGCGGTGTTTTGCGTCATATCGGTGTTCCTTACGCGAATTTTGTTTCCTACATCGACCAAGGTGAAGTGCAAACTTTGACAGGGTTGGACGTCGATATTATTAAGGGATTCGCGCAATCACTAGATGTTAGATATGAATACGTGCCAGCTCAATGGAGCAACGTGGTGGGTAAGTTGACGGGTCAACAAGTCGAGTACAAAGACGCACAGCTTCAGGTTGGTAAAACGATGGCTATTGAGGGCGATCTGATTGCGAATGGTGTCACCATTCTCGATTGGCGAACTCATGTTGTTGATTTTTCAGATGACTATTTCCCATCAGCGGTTTGGTTGGTTGCTCGCACGGATTCTACGCTCACTCCAATTAAACCAACAGGCTCTATTGAGAGCGATATCTCGATGGTGAAATCACTCATTAAAGGTCGTGAAGTTTTAGCGATGGAACACTCATGTCTAGATCCAAATCTTTACAATTTGTACGACACTGGAGCGAAAGTCATTTTGCCTGATGGTCAGCGCAGGTTAAATGAAATGGTACCAGCAATTATGAAGAATGATGCAGAAAGTACGTTACTTGATGTTGCAGATACACTAATTGCATTAGAAAAATGGCCTGGCGAGATCAAAGTGATTGGCCCTGTGTCCGAAAATCAAAAAATGGCGGTTGCCTTCCGTAAGGACTCTCCTGAATTAAAAACCGCATTTAATCAATATTTGCAGTCAATTAAGAAGGATGGAACGTACCAGAAGTTGGTCGAGAAATACTACCCATCCATTTACTATTTTTATAATGACTACTTCTTAGAAGATAGTAAGAACGATATATGAGAAACTCTGTAAAGAAAATATCAAGCCAGAAGATCATCACCGTCAGTGCTATTTTGGTTTCGCTGTATTTGGCGATGATTATTACTGTGACGAGTTTAGGCCAAAACAAATTAAAAGATTCTCAACACCGTGAACTTGACCTAAAAGTAAAGAGCTATGCGGGCACCCTTGATAATTTATTTACAATAGCCAGTGAAGATGTCGACCATTTGTCCACTGACAAAACGGTGCAGACCTTTTTTGCTAACCTAGCTTCAGGGATGTCTATGGAATATGGCTTGGGTGCCAGTTTGATTAACCTGAAGCGTAAGTTGCAAGAAAAATTAGAAGCGAAAACCGTCAACAACCAAATCATCTATCAAAAGCTGACGTTAGTAGGGCTGGATGGTTCAACTATCGTGACTACAGGCGTAAAAACGGGTCACCGTATAGATACGTCTCGATTGTTTAACGACCATCCTGAAGAGGTAAGAGCGATACGAGAGGGTGGCAAAGTCCTTATCCAAGTAGTTAAGCAAGTGATGTTTTCCGGTAAACCTGTTGGTTATTTGATCGCAGACATCAATAAAGAAATTGTAATTTCCCAGTTGACGAATCAGGAGCATGAAGGCAGTTATAGCCGCATGGTTTTAAAAATCAATGATGTAGAAATGGAAGTTTGGGACTCCATCGGTCGCAAGTTGGAACAAGAAAACATCACCAACCCAGAAGAGCTTGCTCAAGAGTTACAGCACAAGATCTACTTTGAAGTACCCATTGAGCATCATCACTTCAAACTGATGGCGTGGTTTGAATCGTTAAGTGAGCGCGATATCTATACTTCGCGCGTGTTTATTACGGGATTGAGTATTCTTGCCATTCTGATAGTGATTGGATTGCTGTATGCCTTTGCCTTAAATAACACCCGTGTTGAACTGAAGATCAAACTGGAAGAAGAGAAGAAACGCAAAGACTTCCTGTCTCAGCAAAACGAGCGATTAACCAGTGAAATTGAACGTCGTAAATCGTCAGAGATGGAACTGGCCTACCAAGCAAAACACGACGCTCTCACTGGCTTACCAAACCGGGTCTATGGCTCTGAACGTCTCGACTTAGAGCTTTCACGTGCCGAGCGTATTGGCTCGAATGTGTTGGTGATGTTTATCGACCTTGACCACTTCAAGCAAATCAATGATTCCATGGGGCATTTCGTCGGTGATGAAGTTCTAAAACTGGCAGCAGAAAGGCTGCATCACGTGGTTCGAAAGACTGACTTACTCGCGCGCATTGGTGGCGATGAGTTTTTGTTAGTGATTCCTGACTTACACAATGCGGACAGCGCGAAGCGCTTTGCGACAACTGTTCTGTCAGTGTTTAACGAGCCGTTTGTATGGCAGAACCATGAATTCTTCCTCTCGGCGAGTGTAGGGATGTCAGTGTTCCCAGAAGATGGCGATAATGCAGAGCAACTATTGGCTTGTGCGGATATGGCGATGTATCGTGTTAAGCAGGATGGTCGTAATGCTTTCTGTTTCTATGACCATAATATGAACCAAGATCTACAGCGCTTCCTAGAATTAGAAAACCGCCTTCGTAATGCGATTTCGCAGGACTTATTGGAGCTTTATTACCAACCGATTATCGACTTAGATAGTGGTGTAATTGTCGGTGCTGAAGCCTTGATGCGTTGGAATGACGACAAGTTTGGCTTTGTGAATCCAGAAGAGTTTATCTCTATTGCCGAAAAGAACGGGTTGATTCATCAACTAGGCGATTTTGCAATTCGTCAAGCGTGCCACCAAGCTGCGAAGTGGCAGGTGGGCTCGCCTTTATTTATATCGGTAAACTTCTCTAGCGTGCAGTTTAGGTATTGTGACCGCCTCTTTGAGCAAATCAAGCTTCACCTTGAGGAGTCGGGGTTGCCGCCAGAATTGTTAGATGTTGAAGTAACGGAAAGCCTTCTATTCAATCACAGTAATGAACTGATGGGCATGTTCGATAATTTACGTGCGATGGGAGCGAGATTAACGATTGATGACTTTGGTACCGGTTATTCGGCATTGAGTTACTTACAAAAGTTCCCATTTGATCGCCTCAAGATTGATCGTAGTTTCCTACAGAACATGTTTGAGAATGAATCGGATCGTGAGCTGGTGAATGTAATTATTGCGATGGCGAAAGCGCTAAACCTTAAGATCGTCGCTGAAGGGATTGAAGAACAGCGTCATGTCGATTACTTGAAAAATCTAAACTGTGAGTTCGGGCAAGGTTTCCACTATAGCCGACCATTACCTGCTAAGGACTTTGAGGCACTTTTAGCTAAGCCGACTTGGCAATAACTCCTTTCATTACAGCCTCATAGAAAAGCATTAATTGGATTCGTGCCTAGAATTCATTAATGCTTTTCCACCTTGAGGGATAATCGTTTTTCCTTCCTTGAATTACACTACACTTAATTGAGAAGTAATCGCCTGTGACCCCCGTCACATAAAGGCTCAACCTAATTCTGATCGAGTAAAAACTCGACAAAAATAAATAGGAAGGAATTGCGCATGTCTTCTGCATTTTACCAACAGATTGAACAGCAAATTGAAGAAGTGAAGGCGGAAGGTCTTTACAAAGCAGAGCGTATCATTACGTCTCAACAGCAAGCGGCTGTTAAAATCTCTACTGGTGAAGAAGTACTAAACTTCTGTGCGAACAACTATCTTGGTCTTGCTAACCACCCTGCGCTTATTGAAGCGGGTAAAGCAGGCATGGATGAGCACGGTTTTGGTATGGCTTCAGTACGTTTCATCTGTGGTACTCAAGACATCCATAAAGAGCTTGAGCAGAAGCTTTCTAAGTTCCTAGGTAAAGAAGACACGATTCTTTACACCTCATGTTTCGACGCAAACGCGGGTCTATTTGAAACTATCCTAGGCAAAGAAGACGCAATCATCTCTGACGCACTAAACCACGCGTCAATCATCGACGGTGTTCGTCTATGTAAAGCGATGCGTTTTCGTTACTCAAACAACAACATGGAAGAGCTAGAGCAGCAGCTGATCGCTGCGAAAGAAGCAGGCGCTCGCCATATTCTTATCGTAACTGATGGCGTGTTCTCAATGGACGGCGTAGTGGCAAACCTTCCAGCGATCTGTGACCTAGCAGAGAAGTACGGTGCATTGACGATGGTTGATGATTCTCACGCTGTTGGCTTCATGGGTAAAACAGGTGCAGGTACACACGAGCACCACAACGTGGTTGACCGTATCGATATCATTACTGGTACGCTAGGTAAAGCAATGGGTGGCGCTTCAGGCGGTTACACATCTGGTAAAGCGGAAGTGATTGACTGGTTACGTCAACGTTCTCGTCCATACCTATTCTCTAACTCTGTTGCACCAGCAATCGTAAACGCTTCTATCCGCGTTCTAGACCTGCTAGAAGAGAGCGGCGACCTACGTGACCGTCTATGGGAAAACGCAGCACACTTCCGCACTCGTATGGAAGGTGCAGGTTTCACAATGGGTGGTGCTGACCACGCAATCATTCCAATCATGCTTGGCGACGCAAAAGTAGCAGCAGAATTTGCAGAGCGTGCTTTAGAGAAAGGCATCTACGTAATCGGCTTCTCATTCCCTGTAGTACCAAAAGGTCAAGCGCGTATCCGTACTCAAATGTCTGCGGCGCATTCTCGTGAGCAACTAGACCGTGCAATCGATGCGTTTATCGAAGTTGGTAAAGACATGGGCATCATCTAAGTTAAGAGACTAAAAGATAACAAAGGCTTTCCCAACTCTTCTGAGTCGGCTCATGGGTAAAGCCTTTATTTCTTCTTTAAACAGAGTAGATGAAAGAATTTTTTGTCACGCATAGAGCGGGGCAATATTTGGTGAATACTATGAAAATTAAAGCATTATCAAAGCTAAAGCCTGAACAAGGCATCTGGATGACTGAGGTTGAGAAACCAGAAGTGGGTCATAACGACATTCTGATCAAAATTAAGAAAACCGCTATCTGTGGTACAGACGTACACATCTACAACTGGGATGAATGGTCACAAAAGACAATTCCAGTACCTATGGTTGTGGGTCACGAGTACGTGGGTGAAGTGGTTGAAATTGGTCAGGAAGTTCGTGGCTTTGAAATCGGTGACCGCGTATCTGGCGAAGGTCACATCACGTGTGGTCACTGTCGTAACTGTCGTGGTGGCCGTACTCACCTGTGCCGCAATACTATCGGTGTAGGCGTAAACCGTGAAGGTGCATTTGCAGAATACCTAGTGATTCCAGCTTTCAACGCGTTCAAGATTCCTGAAGGTATCTCTGACGATCTAGCGTCTATCTTTGACCCGTTTGGTAACGCAGTACACACAGCGCTTTCTTTCGACCTAGTCGGCGAAGACGTGCTGATCACTGGTGCTGGCCCAATCGGCATCATGGCAGCTGCGGTAGCGAAACACGTTGGTGCTCGCCATGTTGTTATCACAGACGTAAACGAATACCGCCTAGAGCTTGCTCGTAAGATGGGCGTAACACGTGCAGTAAACGTTGCTGAAGAGAAATTGGAAGACGTAATGTCTGAGCTAGGCATGACAGAAGGTTTCGACGTAGGTCTAGAAATGTCTGGTAACCCAGCAGCATTCAACTCGATGCTAACCACAATGAACCACGGTGGTCGTATCGCACTGTTAGGCATTCCACCATCAGACATGGGTATCGACTGGAACCAAGTTATCTTCAAGGGCTTGGTGATCAAAGGTATCTACGGTCGCGAAATGTTCGAAACTTGGTACAAGATGGCTTCACTAATCCAATCTGGTCTGGATCTATCGCCAATCATCACGCACCACTACAAGATTGATGACTTCCAAGAAGGCTTCGACGTAATGCGCAGCGGTATGTCAGGCAAGGTTATTCTTGATTGGGAGTAGATAAAGCGGGTAAAACTAATCCTGTTTAATCCAGTTTTACTTTCAACAGTCTAATACAACTACAAACTCCGAAAAACCAAACGTTTTTCGGAGTTTTTTTATCGATAAATTTTATTAGCTTCACGAACTACTTTAGCACCTTCCGTACTGTTTCTGATTCGTCTTTTTACCGCTATTAGCTATTTTTGTAACGAAAGTGCTCAATCTATTTATTTTGGTAATGTTATTGGTTTTGTGAATGTGTGCGTTACGCACGTTTTGTGCAGACTCTTTTGCCGTATTGGTCTCAAAATGTACTCTATTGGCTAAGTTATCATCCCCCGGCGTTTTTTTTAATTTTGAGAGATTTATCCCAAATATTTCATGGGGAAGAATGTCGGGGGGGGGAAGAACATGACATTTAAACTCACCAAGCTGGCATTGGCTACCATGCCGCTGGTTACTTTATTGTCTGGTTGCTGGGAGGGAAGCAGCCAGATTCATCAAGACAAAGAATCCCCATCGTCAGAATCACTAGAGATCAAAGCGATTGATGGTTATTTGCGTGATGCCCAAGTCTGGCTGGACCTTAATGGAAATTATCAAAGAGAACCAGATGAACCATCTTCAACATCAGGGGAAGGCGGCCTTGCCATACTGGATGTATCTGGGGTAGGTGGTGATATAACTAGCTACCCGGTGATGGCTCGCGCTATAGCAGGTCGGACGGTAGATGAGGATAACCCAGGAGTTCCTTTAAGCGATGGTTATCTGATGACGGCTCCGCCAGGCTCAAGTGTTGTAACTCCAGTTACAACATTAGTAGCTCTTAAGATGACCGAAGGCAAAAATAAAGAAGAAGCCATAGAAGAAGTAAATCAGTTACTTGCACAACCAGAAAGTAACCTCACCAGTGATTATTTGGCAGATGGAAACGAGCTCTTGGCAGATAGCGCCAGAGCATTAGTCCTGTTATTACCACAGCAAGTGGAAGATATAGATAACTTTGAAGCGTTAGAAGTTCTGGTTCAAGGCGCGGAGCTGCTAGGAGACGAAGTACGCCAACAGGAATCTAGTGGTCAGGAGCCTACTCTCGATAAAGTCGTTTTGACTGAAATAGACGGTCAGGCGAAGTTAATTTTTGACAAGGATGGGGATGGCGTTGAGGATGAGCAGGATGCTTTTCCTGATAACCAGTTTGAAAGCCTAGATACTGACAGCGATGGCATTGGTAATAATGCCGATGATGATGACGATAATGATGGTTGGAGCGATGCGGATGAACAGCGTCTAAACACAGACCCTCTCAATGCTGATGAGGTGCCTGCCGATTTAGATGGCGACCATATTACCGACAGCGAAGACTCTGATCGTGATGGTGATGGTGTAGAGAACTCGCAGGATGCATTTCCAGACAATAGTACGGAGAGTGTAGATACGGATGGCGACGGTACCGGTAATAATGCCGATAGTGATGATGATAACGACGGCTGGAGTGATACGGATGAAGTGCGTCTGAACACGAATTCTCTTGACGCAAATAAGAAGCCTGCTGATCTGGATGGGGATCATATTGCCGACAGCGAAGATTCTGACCGTGATGGAGATGGCACAGATAATGTCCATGATGCTTTCCCGAACAATAAGCTAGAAAGCTTGGATACAGATGGTGATGGCATTGGCAACAATACCGACCGTGATGATGATAACGACGGTTGGAGCGATGTGGATGAAGTTCGCCTGAACACGAATTCTCTTGATGCTAACAAGAAGCCAGCCGACTTGGACGGTGACTTTATTGTTGATAGCGAAGACACTGATCGTGACGGTGATGGTGTTGATAACGAGCAGGATGTGTTTCCCGACGATAATGCGGAAAGCCTAGATACGGACGGTGATGGCGTTGGAAATAATGCTGATACTGATGATGATGGTGATGGAGTTCTGGACGTAAATGACGCGTTTCCTTTAGATAAGGATAAATCTGCTACTGACACTGACACTGACACTGACACTGACACTGACACTGACAGCGACGGTGATGGTGTTATTGATAGCCAGGATGCTTTCCCACTTGATCGTTTTGAAACCAAAGATAGTAACAAGGACGGTTGGGGTGACTTTGCTTCCAGTGATGACGATGGTGATGGGACACCGGATTCTTTGGACGCAACTCCGCAGGGGGAAGGCTCAACAGGAGCGATTTCCGCATCGGTTAGCTTAGCTGTTGATGGCGCCTCTGCTCACTGGCTGAGCCTAGATCAGTTTGTCTACAACGGTGCCGATGGAGCAGTTAAAAATGAACTTTGGGTAAGCAATGCCGATGGTGCATTGGAGTTCACCGATAAGTCGCAGTTTACCGCTTATGCATTGAGTTATAGCAAAAAAGTGGATGATGGACGTGTACCGCATCTGACTGGCCGCGATGAATACAGCACAGGCTTAACCGCTGAGGTAGTGAAAGGTCTTTTGAAGCAGCGCGTTTATGCGGTAGCTGTGAGCGATAGTGGTGAAGCAGTAGCAGTGACCAAAGTGCAGACACCGTTCTTGTTGGATAGCCTATATACTGAAGGCGATGCCGATGCTGATGAGGCGAATCAGGGTGCATGGTTAGAAGATGGTCTGGCCCAGTTCCGTTTGTGGGCGCCAACGGCGCAGGAGGTTGAGCTCTACCTGTACGATGGAAATAAACGTCCGATGGATAATGCTCCAGTTGCGATGACAGAAGATCCTGTTAGCGGTATCTGGTCCTATACTGGTGATGCGTCATTAGAAAATAGCTTCTATCGTTACCGTGTGAAGGCTTACCATCCTGCAACCGATCGTATTGAATGGATGATGACGACTGACCCTTACTCTGTGTCACTAAGTACCGCTAGTCGCTATAGCCAGTTGGTTGATTTAAATAGTGATGCGAGTAAACCCGAGGGCTGGGATAGTCAGTCTATTACTCCGCTGAATAAGCCAGAAGATAACATTATCTATGAGTTACATATTCGTGACTTCAGCGGATCAGATACTGCTGGTACGGCGGACTACAATGGTGGCTATCTGGCCTTTACGGAAGCAGAACGTGACAGTGTAAAACAGCTGCAATCGCTTCGTGATGCGGGCCTGAACACCATTCACCTGCTGCCAAGTTACGATATTGCCACTATTCCAGAAGAGGCAGAGCGTCGTGTTGATATCACCGACGATGCTAGCAAGTTATGTAATGCTGACACGGGTATCGCGCCAAGTGCTCCCCTATGCGATATCGCTAAGACAGGTACGATCTCCGATATCTTGACAGGTCTGGATCCATCCACTGCTAAAGCTCAGGAAGTGATGGCAGACATCCGTGTGCGTGATGGATTTAACTGGGGCTATGATCCGTATCATTACAATGCACCGGAAGGCAGTTATGCCTCCCAAAGTGACGGAGTTAGCCGCATTAAAGAGTACCGTTCTATGGTAAAAGCTCTACACGGAATGGGGTTTCGTGTGGTGCAGGATGTGGTGTTCAACCACACCAGTGCCTCTGGCTTGTACAACAACTCAGTACTGGACAAAGTGGTACCGGGTTATTACCACCGTCGTAATCCAGATAACGGTTATGTGGAGAGTTCAACCTGTTGCGATAACACCGCTTCTGAGCACCGCATGTTTGAGAAGCTTGTAGCGAACAGCTTGGTGATGTGGGCTGAGAACTACAAGATTGATGGTTTCCGGTTCGATCTAATGGGTCACCTGATGAAATCAAGCATGGTTAAGGCATATGAAGAGGTTAGAGCTGTCGATGCCGACACTTGGATTTACGGTGAAGGCTGGGACTTTGGTGAGGTGTACAAGAATGCTCGCGGCATTAACTCTAGCCAGTGGAATATGGCTGGTACAGGTATCGGTACCTATAACGACCGGATGCGTGATGCAGTGCGAGGTGATCATAACGATCCAATGAACGACGTTCCTGGCTTCGCCAATGCTGGAGATCGATTTGACACTATGGGTGGAAAAATGGATCTGATCCGCCTAGGGATGGTTGGTAATCTGCAGGAATATCCGGTCCCGACCGCTAGTGGTGCGGTTGTTTTGGGGCGTGACTACAATTTTGGAGGTCATGGAGCAGGTTATGCAGCAGATCCGCAGGAAGCAGTGAACTATGTTTCCAAGCACGATAATCAGACTCTGTGGGATATTAATCAGTACAAAGCCAAAGGAGAAGTCTCTCCAATGGATCGAGCACGTATGCAGATCTTAGGCCTTGCTCCTGTGATGTTGGGACAGGGGGTGCCGTTTCTACATATGGGAACCGAGTTACTGCGTTCTAAGTCCATGGAGCGTGACAGCTACGACTCTGGAGACTGGTATAACCGGGTTGACTTCAGTAAACAGTCAAACAACTGGAATGTTGGTCTTCCGCGTGAGGATAAAGACGGCAAAAACTGGGACTGGATCAAGGCTATCGTTGCTAATCCGAATAACCAGGTAACTTCTTTCGAAATCAATTGGGCGGATGCTCGTTTCAAAGAGATGTTGAGTATCCGTTCTGAAAGTGAACTGCTTCGCTTGGGTGAGGTAGATCAGATCCTTAAACGGGTCCGATTCCACGCCACAGGAGACAAAGGCAGGCCAGGTACCATTGTGATGAGTGTGGACGATGGCATTAGTGTTGGTGAAGATTTGGACCCAAACAATCAGGCTTTGCTTGTGGCTATAAACTCTAGTATTTGGGAGCAGAGAGTCGCTATTCAAGGAGCTGACGGCTTTGAACTCCATCCGGTGTTGAAGGCTGGTAACGATGAACGAATTATTGCTGCCCGTGTAGAAAACGGAGAACTTGTGATTCCCGGCCTGACAGTAGCCGTGTTTGTTAAGCCACAGGAGGCAGAGCAGGGGCAGGGAATGGATGTTGGCCCGCTGGACGAAGCTATCTATCTACGAGGAGAGTTTAGTGGATGGGATACCTCGCTAGAGATGGAGTACCAAGGTCAGGGGCGCTATGAAACTGAAGTTAAACTGGGAGCTGATAGCAATTACCAGTTTAAAATTGCAGCGAGTGAGTGGGATGCTCCGCATCCTCAATATAACAGCTTTAATCTGAGTCTTGCTGGAGGGGGATATGCCTGGAACAAAGAGAGCAATGGCAACCTGAGTGTTTCCATCGTTACTAAGGGGACATATCGCTTTATCCTTGATCTCAGTGATATAGGCAATGCAAAGCTGAACATCGTTGCACCACAAGATGCTGTCATTATCTCAACGCCGTCATATGGCGATGAAGCTATCTACCTGCGTGGTACTTTGACCGATTGGGATAGTGGCAGCCGGATGAGCTACGTTGGTGACGACAAATACCAGACTCAGGTGCGTTTAGTAGAGGGAGAATATCACTTTAAGCTTGCTTCCAATGATTGGAATACCGTTAAGCTGGGCATTGGAGAGCTGTCTTCAGTTGATGGAGGAATCACACTGGAAGATGCGTCAAATGACAATCAGATCTTGGTTCGAGTGGTCACACCTGGACAGTATTTGTTTGAGTTGGATGCGGCCAATAAAACTCTTTTGGTGAAGTTGGTGGAAGCCGCGGATATCAATGGCGTAATGATGCAGTACTTCCACTGGTATAACAGTGAGGCCGATAACCTTTGGATTAAAGTGGCTGATGAAGCGTCAACCCTTGCTAATAATGGTATTACCGCGTTGTGGCTGCCACCAGCCTATAAAGCTATGAAGCGTGATGATGGGACCTTGGGCGTTGGTTATTCGACTTATGATTTGTACGACCTAGGTGAGTTTAACCAGCAGGAAACAACCCGCACCCGTTATGGTGATAAGGATCAATACCTTGCTGCAATAAGTAGTGCGCATGATGCCGGGATTAAAATTTATGCTGATGTTGTTCTGAACCACAAGATGGGGGCTGAGGGAACTGAAGAAGTCGATGCTGTTCGGGTTAGCTGGGACAACCGTAACCTAGAAGAAGGGGATAAAACCATCGCAGCTTGGACCAAGTTTGAGTTCCCTGCGAGAAGCGGTATCTACTCTGATTTTAAATGGAGTTGGTATCACTTCGATGGCGTCGATTGGGACCAAAATGACGGTGAAAAGAGGATCTTTAAGTTTCGTGGTGTAGGTAAAGCTTGGGATAGTCAGGTCAGTAGCGAGTTTGGTAACTATGACTACCTGATGGGAGCGGATTTGGATATGGATCATCCGGATGTAGTTGCGGAGCTGAAGAGATGGGGCGCATGGTATGTAGCATTTGCTAACTTGGATGGTTTCCGTCTGGATGCAATTAAGCATATCAAGCAGGACTTTTTTAGTGACTGGCTGGATTCAGTTCGAAGTAAAAGTGATAAAGGGCTGTTTACGGTTGGAGAGTACTGGGACCCAAGTGTCAGTAAGCTACAAGATTATTTGAAGCGAACGGGATATCGGATGTCGTTATTTGATGCTCCGTTACACTACAATTTCCACAGCGCCTCAAAAGGTAATGGTGGCTATGACATGCGTAACTTGATGAATAATACCTTGATGGCATCAAATCCGACTCATGCGGTAACGCTGGTTGAAAATCACGATACTCAACCACTGCAAGCTCTGGAGTCACCAGTTATGGACTGGTTTAAACCGCTTGGCTACGCATTTATTCTGCTTCGTGAAGAAGGGTACCCAAATATCTTCTATGCCGATTACTATGGCGCAAGCTATCGGGATAAAGGTAAAGACAATAATTATCACGACATAACGATCAGCTCACAGAAAGAGGTGTTGGACAAGTTATTGGAAGTCAGAAAGAAATACGCATACGGTACTCAGCGTAATTATCTCGACCATTGGGATGTGATTGGTTGGACTCGCGAGGGCGACAGCGAACACCCAGAGGGGGTAGCTGTAGTGATGAGTGACAATAGCGAAGAAACCACCAAGTGGATGGAAATAGGCTCAGCTCATGTTGGTAAATGTTATGTTGATGCCTTGGGTCGTTATGATGTGTCAGATGAAGTATGCGTCAACGAACATGGGTGGGCCCCATTTAAAACTAAGCCAGGAAATGTCTCGGTGTGGGTAAGGAAATAACCGATAGTACAATTATAGAGGCATTTAACCCGCCATAAACTGAAATCGGCCTGCTAATATTATTGATTAGCAGGCCTTTTATGTATAAATCGAATGATAGGTATAGCGGGGGATGAAATGGGACTTTCTGGCTGTGGGATATTTCTGAATAGTAAGAAACTACACCCTACTCAGGCCTTGCTTGATTCATCAAATGAAATAGAAATAGAGCAGCTGGATAGTAACACTCACTGAATTAAGTATAGTAGTAATGGTCACTTACCAAATTTTAACGGTAGTTTTACTGTGACTGGAAGCAAATATTTTGTACTCGGAGATCACCGAAACAATAGTGTTGATTCACGTTATTGGGGGGAACGTAACAGCATCATTGGGAAAGTTACCTACGTCGCATTTTCAATTGCAAGTGAACGTTCCTCCGAGCGGTTTGCGATAGCCGTCGAATAAGTTTGTGGTAAAAATAGAACTTCCAAACGTAGGGGTTTCATTAAAAGTAGTTCCTATAATTAGGTGAAATAATATGGCCATGGAGGACCGTTTGAAAGCTCTATCCGTTGTAGAACCATGGGGTAGCATGATCGCCGATGAGATAAAATTACTCGAAATTCGATCTTGGGAGCCCGAACAACTTCCAATGGTAAATGTTGCGTTAGTCCAAAATACAAAGCGCTTAACAAAAGATGGGGACGAAGATTTTGATGGTCGAGTTATTGCTATCATTGATATTGTCTCTTGTGCCCCTTGGGAAAAAGAAGATTGTCGACATTCCGGTTGCGATGAGTCAGATTTTGAAGAAGGGTGGTTTGCTTGGGAGCTGGTTAATATCAGGAAACTAGATAACCCCGTTAGTGCAACAGCGAAAAGGAAGTTCTACAACCTAACAAATGAAGAAGTAGTTGCAGTTAAGCAGGAAGTAAAAGAGCACAAGTTGGTTTAGTTTTGATTTGAAACACGTGGTACTTTACTGCGCTTGTATTTTCTAAAATAAACAAACTATATCTTAAATGTTGGATGCTATTTGATAAGGAATGTCTATGAATATTTTGAAAGCTTTATTGCTAAGTCTGATCACTTTGATTGGGTGTTCTTCATCTCCCAAAGTACACTTGACACAGTCCCCTATTGAAGTTGAATCTCAAGATTTAGACAAATATTGGGTTCAAGATTCGGGTAAGTTTAAATTCACATCTCGTGCGAAGCTACCAAAGACTAGTGGCTATGTTTTGATAAATTATTTAGTCGATTCTAATGGGGAAATATTTAACCCTACGATTGTGGAGTCTTCTCCGAAAGGAGAATGGGAGCTAATTGCTTTAGAAGCGTTGAGCAGAATTAATTATCTCCCATCTAAATCAAATTCAGCTAAAATACCCGTTTATGTGACGAGTGAGTTTAAGTTCTTGGATCAGTAAGAGTGAAAGAAAATAAAAACTCAAATGTCAATAAGGTAGATTGGCACAAGAATACTATTAACGATGATACTATTATCACGGCAAGCTATAAAAATACACAAAACGTTCGTGCCTATTTTAGAGCTAAGCTTGGACATGACTTTAAGTTCGATCGCGGCTTCATGGAATGGATGAAAGGTGCAATAGGCTTAACGATGAGAGAAGCTTGTAGAGAATGGAAGGTTCGCCAACACTTAAAATAGAAGCTTATTAGGTCATGTGATTGGAAATCAAGAAGCTAAAATACACCGTTCAGAAAGTGCTCTACATTCGCGTCCTGAACCAGAGGCATCTTCCTAGATTATATTTTTACCTGATGACGTGGTTGTACGCCAAATAGTGATTCGGAGGAGAGATGAATATTTCCTATGAAAAGGTAACCTATGAAGATCAAGAATCCGTTTTAGCGCTTGGTGAAGCTGTAAACGAAGAGTTTGTTATTCCTTGTTTGAGTCCTGAGGGGCAAAAGAATATGAGAAAGGCTCGTCAAGTCGATATCAAGCGAGCCATAGATACCGATATTTATACTTCTGTTAAAGCGGTTAAAGATGGCCAAATAGTGGGGTATGTATCTTGGCGGCAAGGAAATTATATTGCGCAGCTCTATGTCAGTTCGAAGTACCAGAAAAAAGGTATTGGTAGAAAACTAGTGTCTGAAATGCGAAGACGTAGCGGATCTTCAAGTATAGAACTGAAAGCATCGGTTAATGCTGTGAGTTTCTACAAGCGCTTAGGCTTTAAGCCGATAGATAAAGAGCAAGTCAAAGATGGAATTCGATACCTGCCGATGCTTT
This sequence comes from Vibrio rotiferianus, assembly GCF_002214395.1. Classification (NCBI taxonomy): domain Bacteria; kingdom Pseudomonadati; phylum Pseudomonadota; class Gammaproteobacteria; order Vibrionales; family Vibrionaceae; genus Vibrio; species Vibrio rotiferianus. The sequence goes on along the minus strand of NZ_CP018311.1, from coordinate 513,816 downwards.
TAATTTCTGATGAGTAACAAAGCGCGCTCCTAGCTGGTATTAGATATAAAGCCTTAAACATCTCCGGTTTAAAGATGGAGGAGCTTTGAATGTTAGTCAGGTCTACTTATACCTAACAATAATATTAGTTTCATATTTAGAGCATTTGCTTCCAATATTTCGCTGAAGTTTATGGTGAAAATAATCCTCTGACAGTCCGATAACATTTGTTTGCTATCAACGCGTTCACTTATCGAAGTATACGGTATGAGTTGATATACCGTTGCATTTTATGCCAACCCTAAAACGATATTAGGAACCCGTTATGAACAAGTCACTGACTGCCATTGGATTATCTTTAGTGCTAGCAGGAACTGCAAATGCAGCAAACTGGGGATATGAAGGAGAGCATGGTCCTGCCCATTGGGGAGAGTTTGCTTCTGAGTGTGCAAAAGGCCAAAACCAAAGTCCAATTAATATTGATTCTACAATTGAGGCAAAGTTAGCTAAGTTACAGTTTAATTATGATGGTAAAGTGATTTCATTGTTAAACAACGGTCACACTTTGCAAACGAGTTTGGAAGGCAACAATACACTGAAGGTTGATGGCAAAGACTTTACTTTGAAACAATTCCACTTCCATACGCCATCGGAAAACCATGTTGATGGCAAAGAGTACCCACTGGAAGCGCACTTTGTACATTCTGACGAAGACGGTAACTTAGCTGTTGTTGCAGTATTCTTTAAAGTTGGTGAAGCAAACCCTGCTCTAGCTAAGCTTTTACAAAATATCCCTGATAATGAGCAAAATGTGGCAATTAAAGCTCCATTTGATGCAGATGCTCTGATCCCAATGGATAAAGAGTACTACCGCTTCAATGGCTCTTTGACGACGCCTCCGTGTTCTGAAGGGGTGCGTTGGTTGGTGCTTAAAGAGGCACAGAGTATCTCACCAGAGCAAGTCAAAGAGTTTGCAAAGGTTATGGGAGCTAATAATCGTCCGATTCAAGCGTTGAACGCGCGTATGGTTCTTGAAAACTAGTGAGAGTTTGAAGAGCAAGCTAGATTTTAGCTGTAGAGAAGTTGAATGAAGCAATTGGCTCCCTAGTGAGCCAATTGCTGTATTTTTAGAATGGATACCAGAACAGGTGAGTGTCTATGACTCGCTTGCTAATCGCAGCTGCAACAATCACGGCAATGCCTGCCATACAAATCATGTCGGCTTTGGTTAACGGTTTTAGGCTGTACCAAGTACGAGATGAGTGGCGACCAAAACCGCGTAATGTCATCGCGTTAGAAATTTGGTCTGCTCGATCTAGGCTAGAGAAAATCAATGGCCCTAAAATCTTAGCGACGTTCTTCATACGCGTAAACAGAGGGGCTTTCTTACTCAGTTCTACCCCGCGAGCTTGTTGAGCGTGCATGATGTTCACGAAGTCTTTCTTCACTTCTGGCAAGTAACGTAAGGTCAAACTGACTGCGTAAGCGATTTTGTAAGGCACACCTAAACGGTTCAAACTTGCTGCAAATTCAGTAGGATGCGTGGTAAACACAAACACTAACGCAATCGGGAACATACTGAAGTATTTCAGTGTCACCGTGACTAGGTAGAACAGGGTCTCTTGGGTAAGTGAGTAATTACCCGGTAACGACAACAACACCGTCGTCGAGCCTATGTATTCAGTGCCTTGCTGCGGCGCTAATGCAAACATAAACAAGGCGTTAATAAGCAATACACTACCAGTACCAATTAGGAGTGGTTTGTAGACACGAAATGGCACCTTGGTCATTTTCAGCAGAGCCAAGCCAACAATGATCAGTAGAGCAATAATGCGCAGGTCAAAGGTCGTAAGCACTACCGTTACCCAAGCGATGAACATCAAAAACTTAGTGATGCCGTTCAACTGGTGCAGTGGTGATTGGGTATCGATGTAGTTGATACCAAACTTCATCTTGTTGTCTTTCATGCCACTACTTTCTCAATGTTTTCAGCATCATTATTTTGTGAATCTTGAGCTTCTGAAGTTTGTACATCGGCTTTGTTTTCACCCTCTCGACGTGCTTTTTCAACGTCAATAAAGTGCTGCATAAAGTCGTTCGTGTTCTCAATGCCTAACTCAGTCGCCAGTTCATATAAGCTAGTTGTCGCCAAGTTCGCTTGGTCTAACAGTGCTGGGGAACTAAACACTTCGGTCATTGGTGCGTCAGCAATCAACTTTCTATCAGCAATCACGATGGAACGAGTGGTGTATTCCAAGACCAAGTGCATGTCATGAGAGATGATCATCACCGTAATGCCAAGTTCACGATTAAGCTTCTCGATAAAACTCAGCATTGATGTGTAGTTACGATAATCTTGACCTGCAGTAGGCTCGTCCAGAATCAAAAGCTCAGGCTCTAAGGCAAGAATTGATGCAATCGTCACACGCTTCTTCTGACCGTAGCTTAAGGCCTCAATCGGCCAATGGCGGTACTTGCTCAAACCACACAGCTCAAGGACTTCCAATACCTTCGCTTCGATTTGGTTCTCTTCAACGCCACGGTTACGCAGGCCGAAAGCCACTTCGTCGAAAATCATGTGATGCGAAATCATATGATTTGGGTTTTGCATTACCACGCCAACCTTTTGGCTGCGCTCGAAAATGGTTAGCTCGTTTAAGTCTTGGCCGTTCAACATCATCGAACCTTGGTCTGGTTCAATCACGCCCATCACAAGCTTAGTGATGGTGGATTTGCCGGAACCGTTTTTACCCAAAACCGAAACGAACTCGCCGCGTTTTACATCGAAGCTAACGTCTTCAAGCGCGTTTTTCTCACCATCGTAGGAATAGGTAAGGTTACGAACAGCCAGAAGAGTCTCGGCTTGCTTTTCAACGTTGGTTGCTTTTGAGGCTTCAAACCATGTGCTGACGGCGGTTTGGTATTGCGTCAATGGCAGTGTGCTCAAGCTCGATGGCTTTGCATCGCCTTCAATCGCGCAGCCCGCTTCTTTCAACGCGGAAAGGTAAAGTGGCTCACGAATACCGTATTCCTCAAGAAGATGGGATGCCAATATCTCATCCGGTGTGGTGTCTGCGATGATTTCACCGCTTTCCATTAGGATGATGCGGTCAACAGAGCGGTGCAGAACATCCTCAAGACGGTGCTCGATAATGATGATGGTTTTACCCGTTTCACGGTGCAGTTCATCGATAATCTCGATGGTCTTCTTACCCGTTTTCGGATCAAGGGCTGCCAATGGTTCGTCGAACAATAAGATGTCAACGTCATCGACTAAAATACCCGCCAAAGAAACGCGCTGCTTTTGACCACCGGATAAATCGTGAGGAGAGCGATCTAACATCTGTTCCAAATCGACCATTTTGGCTGTAGCTTTGACCAAAGGGTACATGTCGATGTTAGACATCAATTGGTTTTCCAACGCGAATGCGATGTCTTCACCAATGCTCAACCCAACAAATTGGCTGTCCGTATCTTGCAGTACGGTACCAACTTGTTCGGTGAATTGGTGCATGTCAAAAGGGGCGGTGTCTTGACCATTGATGGTCAGTTTGCCACTGGTTTCCCCTTTGATAGCGTGTGGGATCAGTCCGTTAAGACATTGGCCAAGGGTAGATTTACCACTACCACTTGGACCGATAATGACGATTTTCTCTCCTTTCTCTATCCTTAGATTGATATTTTTTAGCGTCGGTTTGTCCAGCGACTCATATCTAAAAGAGAAGTTAGAAAATTCGATTGTCATTCGACATTAAGCCTCTGTTAAGTTGCGGCTTTGCTTGTTACGTTTTGCGACAGACTTAAGAATGAAAAAGCCCACAATAGCAATAAGAATAGTGTTACCCAGCGCGATGATCGACAGCTGTGTGAATACCTTAGTGAACGGTTCTGCGTACAAAATGGTGTCTAGGAAGGCTGAACAGCCATAACCGAATACGTTGCCCAACAGAGCAAGCACCACGAACAACGCGAAGTCTTTCATATTGAAGTCACCTTTCTCTAAACGGTTGCGAGTCAGAGAAGGGAAAAGACCGATAATTAAACCAACAATACCTGAACCAAGTACCCAAGTGAGCCATACGCCCCAGCCTGCAAATAGGTCGGTAACCCAGTGGCCGATAAAGCCAACCAAGAAGCCTACCAGAGGGCCGAATAATACTGAGAACAATGCCAATACCGCCATTGCTGGTTTCAGCGTCGTGTTTGCAAACACAGGGATGCCAAACATTGGCAAACCGCCGATGCCGTATAGTGCAGCACCGATTGCAATAACCACCACGGTTTTAGCAGAAAGATTCATAGATAACCTCAGTTCAATTGTCGATTTTAAAGAACGTTCACTTGCTTTGTTTTGCAGCGCTGATTGTGTAACAAAGTTTGGAAACAACCAAGCTGCTTATTGTTTGCTCTATTTTTCTTCAAGAAATGTGTGACTGAATTCACGCACCTCATTGACTGGCTTAGTTTTTCAGCAAGCATCAAAAATAAGGCGCGCATTATACAGAATATTGATAAAAGTGGGAATGCTATCTGTCTGGATGGCTAGAATGAAAACAGGGGCTGACTGTCAGCCCCTGATTACACCTTGTGATGGTTTTTTCACCTATAAATTAATGGTCTAGGTATAGGTAGTTTTGCCAGCTCTTCATACGAATAAGTACTTTGCGCATGATAGATACGTGGGTAAAGCTATCTGAGTAAACGGCGACTTCAACTGCTGTACCCATCGGCAGATGATACTCTTCTAGGTCATCCGTGATTTTTAAAGTCACGAACACGCGACCGCTGGTGCGCAGAGCTTCTGTACCAAGCAGTGAACCTCGCGCTTGGAATTGGCTCTCACCAATCGCTGGTAGCACTTCAACGACCTCGCCTTTAAATACGTTGCCCGGTAGAGCTCGGAACATAAACTCGGCTTCAAATCCCGGCTCAAGACGTTGCAGTGAGTTTTGACGAAATGCTGCTGTATATAACTTTTCTTCTGTATGAACGAAGGTCATTACTGGTGCAAGCGGTAAAGGTACAGCCATCACACCTGGACGCAGTGCCAATTGCGTTACATAGCCATCCGTTGGTGCGGTTACGACGGTTTGCTCTAAATTGAACTCAGCTTTTCTTAACTCGGCCAATAGTGACGCGACTTGCGTGTTTTCTCCGCCAACTTCAGAGTCGAGTGCGATTTGCGCTTGTTCTTGCTTTGATTGCGCAACATCTAAAGCGGCTTGGGCTGCTTTGAATGCTTGGCGACGAGTATCCAATTGTTGCTCAGTGAATGCGCCACGATCGAAACCACGTTGGTAACGATCAAATTCGCGCTGCGCTTTATCACGTTCCGCAAGTGCTTTGAGCACGGCAGCTTGAGCTTCTTGAACGCTAGACTCAAGACCAAGTGCGCCTTGGCTCGCTTCTTTTACTTTCGCTCGTAGTTTGTCTACTTCCGCTTGGAATGGAATTGGGTCTATACGGAAAAGTACATCGCCTTTTTGTAGCGGTTGGTTTGGTTGAACCGGAACTTCAATGACTCGGCCACGAACGCCAGAAACGACAGGGGTGGTTGAGAACACTTGGTTGCCGATCTGGGTAAACGGGTGGTTGTAGTTCATCAATAAGATGAGTGTACCGACCAACACAACACCACCAAGTACGGCTGTTGGCACTGTCCATTTATTGAGTGGTATATTGAAAATTTTGAAAATCGCGATACATAAGGCGGCGTAAGTCAGAACCAGTAGTAAATCCATTATTGTTCCTCCTTACCTTGTTCTTTTTGTGCTGGAGTGCTTGATGCTGGCTTTTCACCTTTCAGCGTAGAGACTTCTTTTTTCAATTCGTTGACTTCATCTATTAACTCTTCGAGGCGATGATGGATATCATGCGTTTCTTGTTCGAGTTGTTTGAAGCCCCAGCCTCGTTCTTTGCGCCATAATGTCGCCCAAATCCAAAGGAAAGGCCAAAGGGCGTGAAGTGTGAAAAGGCTTACCCAGCCAGCGTAATGAATAGCGTCTTGGTGGGGATGCTCGCGCTCTTTTGCTATTTCATAAGGAATATCATGAATCACAATGATTCCGTAGAAGATAACCAAAGCAACGAAAATGAGTAACCCAAGTGCAAAATAGTCTAGAAACATCTTACTTCCCTGTGCTTGTTGCTAAATAGAAAAACTTACGTAAATTAACTGTTTAAGTATTTGATGAAACAATAAGTGAATCAAGTTATTTATAACTCGATGCGCTGTTATTGAGAGATACGGCATGCAATACGAAGGAGTAAGCAGTGCAATATTCAGGTGAGATTGCCGCGATAAGCGCCGCAATCGTTTGGGCATGTGCGACATGGATATACAGTCAATTCAGCCATCGTTTTTCCGCGATGCAGTTGAATATAGTCAAAGGCATTATTGCGTCGGCGATGATGCTGGTGGTTATGCCGTTTTTGCAGCAAGGTATACCAACACAAATTGAACCAATACATCTCGCTGTATTAGCGGTTTCCGGTGTGATTGGTATTGCCATTGGTGATAGTGCTTACTTCGCCGCGTTGAAGCGCATTGGTCCGAATAAAACCTTATTGCTGGAATCTCTTGCTCCACCGTTATCGGGTGTGCTTGCTTTGGTGTTTCTGGGTTCGGAGCTGACATTACAAAGTTGGCTTGGCGTAGTGGTGACAACCGCAGCAGTGACTTTTGTTGTCTTTCAACCTTCTTCTTCAGGCGAAGAAACAAATTGGAGTGGCATTGGGTTTGGACTGTTGGCGAGTGTATGCCAAGCCTCGGGCGTGGTGATTTCTCACTATGCATTGGTGGCAGGGGATCTTCCACCTTTGTTGGGTGCATTAATCAGACTCAGCATTGGTGTGGTTGCGGTTTGCTTGGTAATTAAAGTTGTTGAGCCTGCACCGTTTAAAGGCATCAAGCAACATATTCAAGAGATGGGTAAGAAGGTCATGGGATGGCTGCTATTGGCGATTTTTGTCGGTACCTTCCTTGCGCTTTGGCTACAACAAATCGCTTTGAAATACGCGAACCCAGCGATCGCACAAACCTTAATTGCCACTAGCCCGCTGTTTATCTTGGTGATTTACGCCATGAAAGGCGAAAAGGTAGGAGCGAAGAGCGTGATAGGGACATTAGTCGCGCTCGGTGGTATTTCGCTGTTCTTCCTTTAAGCTTTTCATTAGTAAGTTGAAGAAAGATGCAAAAACGCCCCAGTTATGGTTGGGGCGTTTTTGTTGTTCAGGGATTTTTATCGCTGAGGACTTGGCTTATAGCTCAGTGCACACTTGGTTTCGACCATTCGCTTTGGCGCGGTAGAGTGCTTTATCCGCTCGGTAGAAGGTACGTTGAGTGTTTTCTCCTTCGTGGTGAGTGGTTATGCCAATAGAAACAGTTAAGCCCCGTTCCCCCAAGATCTCGTGCCAGCCAAACTGATAAATACGCTCTCGATAGTTTTCGGCGTGCATTTCGGCCATTTCGAGTTCGTGGTTTTCAAGAATGACCAAGAACTCTTCACCACCGAATCGGACACAAGAGGCTCCCCGGAATTTGAAATAATTTGCTAGTTCTTTTGATACATTTTGAATCGCTTTGTCGCCTACTAAGTGGCTTAGCTCGTCATTGATCGACTTAAAATGGTCGATATCAACCACCAAAAGTGCAAAAGGGGTGTCGTGGAGCAACAAATCCTTCAGCTTCACCTCCAACCAACGACGGTTATGCAGTGATGTGAGTGGGTCGGTAAACACATCTTGTTGAAGCTGAGCCACGGTATTTTTATGTTGCTGTGTTGTCTCTTTTAGCTCTTTGTTCTCGATTTCAGATAAAATGAGTTTAAGCTGTAGCTCAAAACGTGAGAGCCTTCTTAGTTGTGCGGAGCCTAGTTCACTTATAGGAATATGTTTGACCAAATCGGATTCGATTTGGAATGCTTTTTTTTCATATGTGAGGGCATCTTTGAAATAAGATTGAGATGCACACACATTGCTCATAGCGTTATAAAAATACTTCGCCAAAATAGGTGACGATTGAGTGGGAATACGCTTAGCGAGCGATGAAAGCAACATGTTTGCAAGTTGTTTGTGACCAAAATAGCTCAAGCAACTTGCGACCTCCATTTTCACCATTGTAGACAGCCATGGGGTGTGAAGGTTGCCCACTGTGTATTGGATTTTAGCGAGAGCGAGCAGTGCTTTATCATATTCTTGGTTCAAGCGGTGTATTTTGGCCTGATACAAGCGAATTTGTCCTGTTAGGTTTTTATCACTAACAAGAATACTCAGCTCTTCACACTCAACCAAAAGCTCGGCTGCCGCGTTACTCCTACGTAGCTTGATGTAACATGCGAGCATATAAAGCTTGTATCTCAGTCTCAATGAACGACTGCTAATAGCATGATCAATGGCATCGATCTTTTGGTAGTACCGCAATGCTCGGTTGTGATCGCCATACGCATCGCATAAGTTGCCCATTCCGATGACTGCTTTCACGTATTCATCAATAAATCCATAGTCCACCGCAATCGTAGTGGTGGTGGTGTACTCATTGAGCGCTTGAGCATACTCTCCGATTTCTACCATTCTGTTACTCAAACTGGATTTTATTGTTAGGATGTCTTCGGCATCTTCAGGCAGACTCAACAAGTCTAAAGCAAGTTTTAATTCCTGAATGCTCTCTGTTACTTGCTTTATTTCGGCTCGGTATTCAGCACTGATAATATAGCAGTGAGCTTTTTCTCTATTTGTTGATGCAACGTGTTGACGAACGTGAGACCAGAGAATTAAAGCTTCTTCACCATTGACAGAAGTTGGGTCTAGTCCAGCATCGGTGACTTTATTTAATAGTTGTTCCATCTATGATGCCTCTGCACGATTTTCTTCAAGTTGTTCTAATGTGAACGGGAAAGTAAGAATATCCTGTAGATACATAATTGGTTGCTTTACAGCTAGGCCTTTTCTTGCCCAAGGGTAAATTTTTATCATTGATTGGATGACATGGAATATTTGCTCGGCGGCATCACCTTTATCCGCGACTAACATTGCTAAGCGATTGGTGCTCAATCGAGAAATCAGGTCGTTCGTCGTGGTAAGTGAATGAACGAGTTCGGTGCAAATATCAAGGTATGCGGGGTCATCATGTTCAATCATAATGACGGCGTGGTTGGAACGTGCTAACTCGGTCTTAAATAGAACGAGCTTCTCCCACCAGTAAGTCTCTGATACCACGTTCGAAAACTGCTTTTCAGGATTGTATTCATACTGAGCTTGAATTCGATTGATCAATTTGCGAGCCCGTTGCTCCAGTTGTCGTTTTGAGCTGCGCGCTTTGTCCATGCTGAGGCGGTGAGTTTGTTCTTTGAGCATTTTTAACGCGTACTTGCGATATTTTTTGAATGCAAGAAATGCCGCTTGGTGGTCACCTTGTTCCTCTGCTACACGAGACTGCTGGAAACAAATCTGGCTCAGTAACTCACCGTTATCAAAAGCGAGCGCTGACTGCTCAGCAGCTTTAAGCAATTCGCTAGCAGTACATGTATTCTTGCGTAGCAACTGCAATCGCGCTTGGCTTATACAAGAATGCGCTTTCATCCAGACAAGATCATGTTCCATTGCGAGAGTATGAGCGCGTTGAGTTGCTTCTTCTGCGGCATCGAGTCTCTCTAGGCCTAACAGTGCTAGCCCTTTAAAATCCCATATCTCTGCCTGCCATGTTTTGTCGTCGTGATCTTTAAGGACTTCAGAGGCCCCGTCTAAAACGGTGAGCATCTCAACAAATTGGTTAAGAAGGTAGTAATCCCAAGCCAACAGAATACGGGCTTTTCCTTCTAGAGGGGCATTGCGCACACTATTTGCCACTTTGACGGCAAGTTCATGCGTGGAGGCGGCAAGGGCGTGATCATTGGTAATTCGCCATACATTTCCGAGACCAACGAGGGCTTCAATTTGAATTGCGGTGTCGTCAACCAAGGCTGATTGCTCTAACGCGTTGATCCAGTATTGCTGTGCTGAGTAATACTTTGCTTGGCCCCAGTACTGTAGAGCAAAGACATGGAGGATTTCAGGTAGGAAGTCGTCGGTATCGAGTTGGTTTTGTATATTGTAGGCTTGCTTGATGAGCTTTAGACCTTTTCGATACTCCATCACGCACCAGCAACAGTGAGACATGATGAGAAGGGACTGGATTTCGCCTTCTGGAAACAGGATTTGTTCCGCACGCACTCTACATTGCTCTGCAAGCTGCAATGTTGCTGCTGGGCTAGGCTTGATATGCCTTCTTAGCTCATTGAGTTCAGCTTCTAACTGAAACTGGTTTTTATCCAAAGTCCACATCCATGACTATCGAACAGACAACGTGCCTAATGATGTCTACATATATGAGTGTGCATTATGTAAACAGAAAAGGTATCGAATACTGTAATGTATACCTAAACGTTGGGACATTACCACTCATAACTGAGTAATATGTCAAATAATTAGGACAACAGCTGTTTGATAGTGAGTGGCGCATCCGTTACTTCTAATCGCTGCGCCGCTGTCAGTCCTTGTTTATCCTGATAGCACAAATTATGCCAAGCTCTGAAAATATCTAAAAGAGGCAAAAGCCCCCCAGGTCTCAATTTGCGACGTGGCTCGTTGATGAAGCTCTCAAATAACAATTGAAAACGGTTTTGATAAAACTGAATATGCTTCGTCGTTGCAATGTTGAACCACGATTCAGGGGTATTTCTGTCCCCTGCTAAATAGCAAATGCCTTTGTGTGCGCTGTTTTGAGATGAAATAGCCCAACGATCCCGCCACCAGCTCATATATGCAATATCTACTTTGCCAAATGGTGCCGACATGTCCCATTCTGGATCTTCTTCTACGTATAAAAGATCAACATTTTTTTGTTGAATACGTGATAGACAAACGCTCAACGCTGCAGAGCGGAGCAGTGGGTCTTGTGGCATGTAGATAGACACGCGTTTTTCTGAGCTACACATATCCAAAACGTGGAGATAATGTGCGTAAGACGTATAAGGAGGCCTGATCAATGCCCCTTTGGATGGGTAATGGAATACTGAGAAATTACCAAGAGGATCTTCCACATTGCCTCTCGCCAAAATGGTTTGGTATTTTTGGTCGATACGTTCACGTAGCTTTGTTGAAGGCTCTGGTAGTGCTTCGCTGGCCTCTGCTGTGTAATCTTGAGACACAAAACGTGAAATGTCTTCGTAAGGGTTATGATCAATAGAGCCAACAGGCTCTTCATTCGAGGAATAGTTTACGTGTTGACACAGGATGTACCCCGAGTGCGCTTCCCCTGAAACGATCCAATAAACGCCATTGTTGCTTTGTGGCTGAAGAGAGACAAAGTTAGAGGCAAGTTCATAGTGGTCAGCATGATTGACCCAGCGAGCGTCAATAGTCGCAAGCTTACGGCGACAACGACTAGCAATATGATCAACATGATCGTAGAACGTTTTTGGGTTGATACTGAGCTTACGGCAGATTTCACGTACGGAATAACCTGTAAACAACAAACCCATCAGGTTTTCTTGAAACTGTAGCTTCTTGTTAGCACCAGACCATTTATCTACAAAGGTGCTTTGGCATTCTTTACAACGGTAACGCTGACGATCGCCGCTGTAGCCAAAAGCATGGTAAAGGTGTTTGTGGGTGTGGACTGAAAGTCCGAAGTTGTCACATTCATCGTTGCGACATGCAGGCAAGCCATCACTGTGTACGTGACGAAGACGATGAAGTTCATTCACTACATCGCGATTGTTAAGTAAGGGGGGGAAAGCTCCACATTCACGGCAGACCATCGCCGGACGTTTAGGGTTAGCATGTTGCAACACATAACGTTTTGCATCACTCAATCCAAAGTTGTCACACGCCAATGTTTTACAAAAGTTGAGTTGTAACCCATCTGCGTCTTTTGGCAGTTCGCCGTTAGACACAATCGCCCCCTCGGGATAATTCAGGCAGCCGGTCAGGCCCCGGCTGCAAATTACTACTTAAGTATTTCTTAGATGTTGATTGCTGTTTCTAGAGCAACTTTCATCATGTCGTTGAACGACTTTTGACGCTCTTCAGAGCTTAGTTTTTCACCACGGATGATGTGGTCAGAAACTGTTAGGATAGTTAGAGCTTTCGCACCTAGGTCTGCAGCTACGCCGTAGATACCTGCTGCTTCCATATCTACACCTAGGATGCCAAGTTTTTCCATCTTCTCGAAGATGTCAGCTTCTGGTGTGTAGAATAGGTCTGCAGAGAATACGTTACCTACTTTAACTGGTACTTCTTGAGCACGCGCTTGGTTAACAGCTTCTTCTAGAAGGCCGTAATCAGCGATTGCTGCGAAATCGTGGTTGTTGAAACGGATACGGTTAACTTTTGAGTCTGTAGAAGCACCCATACCGATAACAACGTCCATTAGTTTAACATCGTCACGTACTGCACCACAGCTGCCTACGCGGATAACGTTTTTCACGCCGTACTCAGCGATTAGCTCGTGTACGTAGATGCAGCAAGATGGGATACCCATACCGTGACCCATAACAGACACTTTCTTGCCTTTGTATGTGCCAGTAAAGCCGAACATGTTGCGAACGTCACAAACTTGTTTTACATCTTCCAGGAAAGTTTCTGCGATGTATTTAGCGCGCAACGGGTCGCCTGGCATTAGAACTGTTTCAGCGAAATCACCTGGTTGTGCGTTAATGTGTGGGGTTGCCATAAGTGCTCTCCAAAGTCTTGTTCTGATAAATCGCCTTTATTATAGAAGGCTATTACCAATTCTGTTGAACTTGTTCGTTTTCGTTGGGGTAATAATATCGGGACACGCAATACACCCTTGAGAGATAAGTCACAAAATCATGGGTTTTAGTGTTCAATTATTCTGTTGATAACTAAATCTGTTGAAAGCAAAAAGGCAATCGATTTGCTTTTGAGCAGTTTGTCGATTGCGCGCACAAAATCTCGGCTTTAACCACAAAAATTTTTCTTCAAAGTTTCTGATCGATATTCGAGGAGAGTGAGTAAAACGATTAAATTGTACAATTTATTTTCTTGTACAATTTAAATTGACTTGCTATAAGTTATACAACAAAACATTTTGTATAGGATGCTTCGTTATGGAATCTTCAATCAAAGTCGGTATCAGTTCTTGTGTACTTGGACAACGAGTACGTTTCGATTCAGGACATAAAATCAGCAACTTCGTAACGAAGGAATTAGACGGCTACTTCAGCTTTGTGCCAGTTTGCCCTGAAGTAGGTGTAGGCATGTCGGTACCTCGCCCTACTATTCGTTTAGTGAGTAACGAAGAACGAATCGCCTTAGTTGAGACTAAAAATCCAGACAACGACCACACAGACAACATGCTCGCTTATTCAGAAAATAAAGTGAACGAACTACAAGGTGAGCAGCTGTGCGGTTACATCGTTTGCGCTAAGTCGCCGACTTGCGGCATGGAACGTGTAAAGGTGTACAGCAAAAACAACGCGGCAAAAGAAGGTGTTGGCTTGTACACCAAAACGTTAATAGAAAAAATGCCGTGGTTACCAGTAGAAGAAGACGGTCGCCTCAACGATCCGGTACTGAAAGAAAACTTTATTACTCGCGTTTACTGTTTGAATGATTTTTATGAGTCGATGGATGGAGAGCCAACCCGCGGTAAAATTATCGAGTTTCACTCGCGCTACAAGCTGACGCTGATGGCGCATCACCCCGAATCGTACCGTTCTCTTGGGCGCTTAGTGGCCGATGTGGCGAACTATGAAATTGAAGAGTTCTATAACGAATATCGCCTAGGTTTGATGAAAGCACTACAAAACCGCGCGAGCCGTAAAAACAACACCAACGTGTTGATGCATTTACAAGGTTACTTTAAGCGTTCACTGAACAGTGATGAAAAAGCAGAACTAGCGACAGTGATCAGTGATTACCGTACTGGTTTGTTACCATTACTTGCCCCGTTAACGTTAATTAAGCACTATCTCAACGCATACCCAGATGCGTACTTACAAAAACAGAAATACCTAGAACCATACCCACAGGAGATGAGACTTCGTTATGGATTGTAGCCAGGAAGAAAAACTATACGCGATTCGAGATGTATCTGAGTTAACGGGTGTAAAGCCCGTTACTCTGCGCGCTTGGCAAAGACGCTATAACTTGATTCAACCGCAAAGAACGGAAAAAGGGCATCGTTTATACCGCCAACAGGATCTGGACGTAATCCGAGAGATTCAGGGGTGGCTAGCGAAAGGCGTTGCTATCGGTAAGGTGAAAGGGCTACTGGGACAAGAATCAGACGTTGATGTGACAACAGAGAACCAACGCCTAGAAGAAGTTGAAGTGATGCTGAAAGCTTTGTCGGAGCTTAATCGTGGCAAAACAGAAACGCTCTTATCTAACGTATTAAAAGAGTACCCACTTAATATTGTGATTGAACAGCTGATAAATCCAGTATTTGAAGCATTAGATTTAGTGAAGGTCTCGCTGCGTTCACTACAACTTGGTTTGTTCCAAACCTGTTTGATTACTCGTCTCGCGCTAGTGGTTGATTCAGAGAATAAAGCTGCATCAAAAGGAAAATGTCTATTGATAAGCTTTGAACAAGCACGGGAATCAGAAAGTTGGGTACAAGCCGCAATACTGTGCGAGCAGGGCTATCACATTACTTTGATCGATAAAGTCGAAGACGTGTCTGGTTTGGTTGATCACGACGTGCTGTCTCGTTACAAGTTCATTCACTTCTTTTCTAACAAAGCATTGCCTATTAAGCAGGTGGAAGCGTTAACCATGCTGCAAACACAGCTTCCAGAAAAAGTGCAGTTCTCGGAAGTGATAGAAAAGCTGCACTTTGCTGCCTAAAAATACCCTAGTAAGGAGACGACATGATCCTGGTTTGGTTTCGACGTGACCTAAGAACGTTAGACCACACAGCGCTTAAGGCTGCTCTTGATTCTGGGCAGCCTGTTGTTGCCGGTTTTGTTGCAACGCCAGAGCAATGGCAAGAACACCACATGGCACCCATGCAGGCGGACCTTATTGCAAGACGTTTGGTGCATCTTGAAGAAGAGCTAACAGAGCTTAATATCCCACTTCTGTATAAAGAAGTACCCAAATTTTCTGACGTGACTGAGGTCATCAAGGGTTGGGCAATATCATTGAACGCAGAAAGCGTCATGGCGAACATCCATTACGAGGTCAATGAACAAGCGCTAGACCGAGAGGTTTCAGAGGTTCTTGCTAAAAGCGACGTCACGTTCGAAGCTTTCCACGACAAATGTATTCATGCGCCAACCACGGTGTTAAACAAGCAGGGTGACTACTTTAAAGTCTTCACTCCTTTTAAACGTGCTTGGCTGGCGAAGTTCCAAATGCCGATGGTGTGGAAACCAGAACCGCAATTAAAGCTATCTGATGATGCACTTAAGCCAGTTGAAACTGATCGCTATCATGCTGATGTGGCTTTTTCTTATTCACGTGACTCAAGTGAGCAATGGCACGTCTCGACCGGAGAGATCCTCAACCGATTAAGAGAATTTGCTCGAGTGCGCAGTGATGCCTATAAAGCGGAAAGAGATCTTCCTGCTGTTGATGGAACCAGCCAACTATCTCCCTACCTTGCGATTGGTGCGTTATCGCCAAGACAATGTATCGCTAGGCTTTATGCTGAGAGTCCTCATTCTGAGCTTACTGAAGGTAAAGCAACATGGTTGAGCGAAATCATCTGGCGAGAGTTCTACCAGCACTTATTAGTGTTTGAACCAAAGCTAGTAAAAGGAAAAGGCTTTATTCCCTGGGAAGATAAGATTGAATGGTCTTATGATGAAACGGCGTTCGAGCGTTGGAAAAAGGGAACGACTGGCTATCCTATCGTTGACGCTGCCATGCGACAACTCAATGAGACGGGCTGGATGCACAACCGCCTACGCATGATAGTGGCAAGCTTCTTAACTAAAGATCTTCATATCGATTGGCGTTGGGGGGAGGCGTACTTTATGAGTAAGCTGGTGGATGGAGACTTTGCTGCCAACAATGGAGGTTGGCAATGGTCGGCATCTACGGGGTGCGATGGGCAACCTTACTTCCGTATTTTTAACCCAATCAGTCAGGGCGAGAAGTTTGACTCTGATGGCACATTTGTTCGCCATTGGGTGCCGGAAATTAAAGAAGTGCCAAATAAGTTTATTCATAACCCTTGGCTATGGAGCAGTTTTAATTTACTGGATTATCACAAGCCGATGGTTGATCACAAGGTAGAAAGAGAGATAACCTTACGGCTCTTTAAAAACGCCAAGGAATAGAGAGAGATGCCTAGTAAGAAGCGTCTGATGTGTGTCGCTAAACGAACCCTATTGTCTGTATCGTTGTCTTTGGTGAGTGGCTTATCATTCGCAAAGATGTACGAATTGCCGGAAGACGGGGCGAGAGTGATTGGTCGCATGGAGAACCATGTGGTCGAACAGGGCGAAACCATGGCGAACATTGCTAAGCAATATGATGTTGGTATGCTGGCGTTAATGGCAGCCAACAAAGGCGTAGACCCTTTTTTACCAAGAGAAGGGCACGTACTTACAATACCTACTCAGCTCATTCTGCCTGACGTTCCTCACGATGGCATTGTTATTAACCTTGCTGAACTGCGCCTCTACTATTTTCCGCCAAAGGAAAGTGTGGTTCATGTTTTTCCGGTTGGTATTGGTCGAATAGGTCGTGATACGCCCGAAATGACAACGAGTATCAGTCAGAAGCGTCCCAACCCTACTTGGACACCACCTTCTTCCATCCGCGCAGAATATAAAGCGAAGGGCATTGACCTCCCAGCCGTTGTACCTGCTGGACCGGATAACCCGTTAGGTATGTTTGCATTGCGCTTGGCGTATGGTCATGGAGAGTACTTGATCCACGGTACTAACAAAGATTTTGGTATTGGTATGCGCGTTAGTGCGGGTTGCATTCGAATGGACCCTAATGACATCGAATGGTTGTTCGACAAGGTGCGCCGTGGTGAAAAAGTGAAGATCATCAACCAACCGGTAAAAGTAGCACTTGAACCAGACCGCAGTGTATTTGTTGAGGCACATGAACCATTAACTCGCAGTAATGGCGAAAAAGATCACCTACAAATTCCACAAGCGTTGGATTGGTGGTTGGATGAATACGGGATGACGAACGCGAAAGCAAAAGCAGCGATTGCTGCGCAGAATGGTGTACCTGTAGAAATAACCGCGCCTTAACAAACGTTAAAGCGCGGAATCACATCTTACTTAGTGTAAGACTGAGCGATGTTGTCGATACGCTCGTTAGCACGTGCAGCTTCTTCTTGTGCTGCCATAGCTGCTTCACCAGATTTTTGAACGTTAGATTGAAGCGCTTGAACGTCTTGGCTTAGCTGGCTAACTTGGTTGCTTAGTTCGTCTAGTTTTGCTGCGTTAGCTGTTGCTGCATCATCAGATGAAGCACAACCTGCTAGTAGAAGTACTGAAGTTGCAGCAGCTGCGATCAACGTTTTGTTCATGTTAAGAACTCCTTGCTTATAGTTGAATTTACGCTCTATACATTCTCTGTCATATAGTCGCGAATTAAAATGTATGAACATTTTATCAGTACATGATGTAGCAAAAGTCAAAAAAATCCAAGAATTTCATAGGCTACTGAAATAGTGCTCTGACTCTCCACTTACATTGGTAAGTATCTACTCTCACTAGAAGCTCTGCTTCACTTCACTCAGTCAGCATTTTTGCTACTTTCCTGATATCAATAATTTAGACGATATTGACACAAATGAAAGTATTGCGATTGAAACTTTTGTTTTTCTTTTTCATTTATATTGTGTGATCTCTATCTATACTCCTATGATTTGCGGTATTATAGAGGGCTTTTATTTTTTGCTGCGTTAGAGCGGAAATGACACGAAGAAAGCGCTCAGACGATGACTATTTATTGGAGAATACTTTGCAATTTAAAGATCTAGGCCTAGACAACCGATTGTTGAAGAACCTAAAACACTACGATTTCAAAAAAGCGACTGACATTCAAAAGCAGGCGATCCCTGTGGCGATTGCAGGCAAGGATCTATTGGCATCTTCGAAAACGGGTTCGGGTAAGACTTTGGCGTTTGTATTGCCGATGCTTCATAAGTCATTAAAGACGAAGTCGTTTTCAGCGAAAGACCCGCGAGCAGTGATCCTCGCACCAACGCGTGAGCTAGCAAAGCAGGTATATGGTGAACTGCGTTCAATGTTGGCCGGCTTGACGTATGATGCAGCTTTGATTCTTGGCGGTGAAAACTTTAACGATCAAGTTAAAGCGCTGCGTCGTTACCCAAAATTCATCGTAGCAACGCCAGGACGTTTAGCTGACCACTTGGAGCACCGTTCACTTTATTTAGATGGTTTAGAAACCCTCATTCTTGATGAAGCTGACCGAATGCTAGATCTTGGTTTTGCGCCAGAATTGCGTCGTATCCACAACGCAGCTAAGCACCGTCGTCGTCAGACATTGATGTTCTCTGCAACTCTTGATCACGCAGAAGTGAACGGTATCGCTTCTGAGATGTTGAATGCACCAAAACGCATTGCCGTTGGTGTATCAAACGAAGAGCACAAGGACATCACTCAGAAGTTCTACTTGTGCGATCACTTGGATCACAAAGAAGCGATTCTAGAGCGTGTGCTTGAAGAAGCAGAATACCGTCAGGTAATCATCTTTACAGCAACGCGTGATGACACTGAGCGCCTGACTGAAAAACTGAATGAAAAGAAACTTAAAGCGATCGCGCTAAGCGGCAATTTAAACCAGACTCAGCGCAACACCATCATGAGTCAGTTTGAGCGTGCAGTATTTAAGATTCTGGTAACGACAGACGTCGCTTCTCGTGGCCTAGATATCGCTACAGTGACACACGTAATCAACTTTGATATGCCTAAGCATACCGAAGAGTACGTTCACCGTGTTGGTCGTACAGGTCGTGCGGGTAACAAAGGTGATGCTATTTCATTGGTTGGTCCTAAAGACTGGGATAGCTTCAAGCGTGTAGAAACTTACTTACAACAAGATTTGAGTTTCTCTGTATTTGAGGATTTAAAAGGTAAATTCAAAGGCCTGAAACCTCGTAAGCCAGATTTCCGTAACAAGAAAGCGGCTCCAAAGAAAGCGCGTCCTCAAGCGAAGAAAACGGCGAAGAAGCCAGCTAAGCGAGATAAAGGTTTCTACCAAAACGTGGCGGTGGGTGATAACGTATTTATCCCTAAGAAAAAGCCAGCGGAGCCAAGTGCTGAGGATTAATCTTTACCGTATTGCTTAATTGAAATGTTAGGAAAATCCGAGTTTTCAAGCTCGGATTTTTTGTATCTGCCTCTTTTTGTTTACTAACAATGAACGTGTGTTCAAGAGTCTTTGATTTTTCTAAACGGAATTCTTGCTTAGCATGGTTGGAGTGAAGAGGAGAATCAAAGTGCAGCAAGACGAACGATGGTCACAAGAAAAGCAATGGTTAGAACAAGTTGATATGAGTCTAACAGACAAACAGTGTCACGCATTGGGGTGGCAAAGGTGCAGTGTTTTGACCGAAATGTTGTCATTTCTGTGTATGGCATTAGTTAGTTGCACCTTGGTGCTGGTTCGAGGAGGTTCCCATGATCACTGAAGAATCTCAAATGGGCGAATTGATTAAGTCGGTTGTGGTGTCCTCGCTTTATTTTGTTGGGTTTCTTGCTCTACTTTGGGTTGTGACGAGTCACTTTTTTTAGTTTATCTATCTTCCTTGAGTCACTTACTTAAGAAGAAAAGCTACTTTCGTCACCTTGTCGGGTGGCGTTTTCATTTCTAAATTCTTCATTGCATAACAATAGATGACTTATCTAACAATAGACTTCTCTCACAGTGGATTCATCCATGATGTAAACGTTTGGCATAATGAAAACCGATAAAAATATCACGAAAACATGTAAATGATAATTGATCTCATTTTTGTTTAAAGGCAGAATACGCGGCATAATATTAATCCTATAAATAGTTGTGTCATTTATATGAAATTCTGTCATGTTTTTTTGGGGCTCTTGGTGACCTCTTTGCCCAGTGTGGCCGCGGATAACTTTGATTGGCTGAGAGACGATTCCAGACAAGATGAGCGAGTCCTTTCTTACCTCAAACAACAAAACCAAAAGACAGAAGAGTTTCAGCAGAGTTATGCAACCATCACTGAAAGCTTACTTCTTCAATGGGAAACCATGTCGGGTGAGAAAGGTGATAAGCCTTGGGTGATTAAAAATGGACAAGAATGGAACCTAGTACGTCGACAGGGCAACTTCGCTTTGCTGTCACGAGCAGATAAAAATACGCAAGAGAATGTGGTTTATGATTTCTCCTTGCGCCAAGCAGAGCATCAGTATTTCCAAATTGGTCAATGGCATGTTCAAGCTAATTCGTTACTGTTTACTGAAGACATTGATGGCAGCGAGCAATACCGTGCAGTGTTGGTAGACCTTAAGCATGACAAAGCGCTTGATCTGATCAACAACGTAGATAATGGGGTTCTGCTCTCACCAAATGGCAAGTTTGCTTTCGTCGTATCAAAGGAAGCAAAAACACAACGTCCTTACCAAGTCGTGCGAATCAACACTCAGACCAATGAGCAGAAAATAATTTGGCAAGAGGAAAAGACTGATTGGCTGATGTCTTTCTATCCAGCAGCCGATGCTCGTTTCGCTCTTGTGCAAAGCAACAATGAATCGACCACCGAGCAAAAGATCCTGAACCTTGATTCTGGAGAGCTAACGGCTTCGTTACGTAAACCAGAATCCGGTGTGGAGTACTATGCGGATGTTGCTCAAGGCAAAGTCTTCATCAACAGTAATCATAATGGCCGGTTTAACCTGTTTGAAACCGAGATGTCTGAGCAAGATGCGAACACCGTGGAGTCTGATTGGAAGCCTTTCTTAGAATCAGAAGACGGAGTTGAGCAATTTTACTTGTATGACGCGGGACTTGTGGCATTAAGCAAGCAAGGCAACAGCTCGACAATCTCAGTGTATTCTTATGATGGTAAGGCGAAGAAAGCGACCCCTCTAGAGCCTGAAGGTCGCGTTGCTTGGTTAAGTACACTTGGAGACTACAGCTCTAACAAAATCCGCATTCGCAGTATGTCGATGACGACACCTCCATTGTGGGAAGAGTTTGATGTAAAAACACTAACGAAGACCAGCTTATCTCAAGACGTTTACCAAGGTTTTTCCAGCCAAGATTATGTTTCTAAACGCATTATGGTTGAAAGCCATGGTGTTCAAGTACCGGTGTCTCTTGCGTACCGTAAAGACAAACTGAGTGATAACGCTCCTGTCGTTCTGTACGGCTATGGAGCTTATGGCTTTACCATGAAGCCTTACTTCATGCCTCAAACCGTGAGCTTACTTGACCAAGGTGTTATCTACGCGATAGCGCATGTTCGTGGTGGTGGTTTCTTTGGTGCTGACTGGCACGCTCAAGGTCGAGGTGTTCTTAAAGCTAACTCCATCAGTGATTTCACGTCTGCGGCACAAGCACTCAAACACTTTGATGGTGGTGAACGTGATGTCTACGCGATTGGCTCTAGCGCTGGTGGTACTTTGGTTGCTGGCTCTATCAATCAAGACCCAGACTTGTTTGCTGGCGTGGTGATGAAGGTTCCGTTTGTGGATGTCGTTGCCAGTATGTCAGATACGTCACTACCGCTAACTGCGCAGCAATACGGGGAATGGGGGAATCCGACTCTCCCAGAACAACTCAAAGCTATGCAAGCTTATGATCCTATTCTCAATATCCACAAAGTCGATTACCCACCCATGTTGGTTCAAGTCGGATTGAACGATCAACGCGTGCCTTATTGGGAAGGTGCAAAGTACCTTGCTCAAGTTTCGTCGACCAGTGAATCGACAGGTCCTTATTTGTTGCAAACGGACTTTAACTCTGGCC
The DNA here is from genome assembly GCF_002214395.1 of Vibrio rotiferianus. NCBI lineage: Bacteria > Pseudomonadati > Pseudomonadota > Gammaproteobacteria > Vibrionales > Vibrionaceae > Vibrio > Vibrio rotiferianus. Next base: position 491,898 of record NZ_CP018311.1, on the reverse strand, counting down.
ACCGCATGGACCCAAGGCAGGCAAGAGAGCAACAAGCAAAGGAATATGCATTTCTATTATCACTCATTAAAACATCTAAAGCGGAGCAGTAAATGAAGCTTACCCCAGTGTCAGCGGCAGTACTTTCGGTACTTGCTGCCAGTCAAGTACACGCCGAATCTAAGGTTTTCTCAATGGAAGAGGTGGTCGTAACTGCCAATAAAATCGATCAGCCATTGTCAAAAGTAGCAGGTAGTGTAGCGGTAATTACGAATGAGCAAGTCGAAGAGCGTGGTGAAACAGAGCTCTATGATGTGCTGCGTAATGAGCCTGGTGTAAGCGTAACTGGTGGTGCTGGTCGCCCTCAAAACATTACTATCCGCGGTATGACTGGCAATCGAATAGTTATCGTTCGTGACGGTATTCGTTCTGCAGATGGCTTTGGCGCGAATGACATTAATGATGCTGTTGGGCGAGATACCTTCGATTTATCTAATTTTGAATCGCTGCAAATCATTAAAGGGGCAAGTTCTTCGGTGCATGGCTCTGGCGCGATCGGCGGTGTGGTGATTTTAGAATCCAGTCAGCCGGGAGATTTCTTAAAAGACAAAGACTTCTACACCGATGTTTCCGGTACTTACACTGACATCAGTAATAAATACAAGGGTACGAGCAACCTAGCGTTTCGTTCGGGTGATACTGAGAGTTTGTTCAACGCTTCTTACTGGCAAGGCCAAGAAACGCGCAACTTTGATGAAGACTTATATGACCGTGACCTTGATGGTTACAGCGCCTCCTACACTCTCAATCACTTTTTCAGTGAAGAGTTAATGCTGAAAGCAAAAGCAGAACTTTACACACAGAACCAAGAGCGTTTGGAAGGTTCTCCTTCTATCCAACCAGATGGTATATGGCATATCGAAGATTTTGCTGAGGATGAAACCACAGAAGAGTACAGTGCTTACATTGGTGCAGAAGTAACACCGATTAACCCAACTTGGTTTGAAGAGTTGGATACCAAAGTATATTGGCGTCACACCGAAGTCGTAGAAGACACCAACCGCTTGATGCGCCAAGTCGATCATAATGGTTTGATCACCAAACGTCGCGAACTGGAACACAAAGTCTTTATTGACGAAACAATTGGTTTCCGTGGCGATCTCACCAATACAATTTACGCAGCCAATGCGGAGCATCAATTGGCATATGGCGTCGAGCTTTCTACCGACTACTATGAGCGAACGGATAGTGATTCCAAGATTGATTGGAATGGGGTGACGCCTTCGACCAAGCAACCTTTCGCTCCTGCTCGTGCTTACAACATTGGTTTGTACGTTAGAGACATGGTGGAACTGGATAAATGGACCATCACGGGCGGTCTGCGCTTTGATGCGCACCGTCTAACACCGGACGGTGAGGGGCAAGTCGGCGGCTTTCCTCTAAAAGACCTTAATAGTTCAGAATTGTCACCAAGCTTGTCGGTTTCTCGTGAAGTGTTCGCGAACAACATCGCTTACGTTTCTTACAACCACGGTTACCGCGCTCCAGAATACGACAAAGCGTACGGTTTCGTGAACCATGATTTCGTACCGCTAACGCCTTTTGTTATCGCACCGAACTTAGACCTAGAAGCGGAAACGTCGGACTCATTTGAAATTGGTAACAAGTTCGATAACGGTCGTGCGTATGTTTATGCCTCTGTGTTCTACAACAAGTTTGAAAACTTCATCGATGTTGTGACCACTGGCTTTGATTCAAGCACCGGGAATTACATCAAGCAGTACCAAAATCTTGATGGCGTAGAGACATATGGCGCAGAGCTCTCCGCTGGTTATGCACTCACTAAGCAATGGGACATCAGCACCAAGCTTGGCTACGTAGATGGTAAAGATGCGGAAGGTGAATACGTCCGCAGTATCACGCCATTCGAAGGTAACGCTCAATTGAAATACGCCAACCAAGACTTTAGTACTTACGTGACTTGGAACTGGGCTGCGGCAATGGATCGCGTTCCTGAATGTCAGACCATATTAGGTCTTGGTACAGAGTGTGCCCAGACAAGTGCGTGGAATACGTTTGATATTGGTGCCACTTACCACGTTTTCAAAGACCTTCGTGTAAGCGCGAACATCGTCAACCTGTTCAATAAAGAGTACATCCGTTACCAAGACGTGGCAGGTATTGCTGAAGAAAGTAAGCATTACTCAACCGAGCCAGGGCGCTACTTCACGTTGAATGCGAAATACGAATTCTAGGACGAAATTATGAAGTTAAAACCATTAGCGCTTTCGCTGCTTTTTGCCTGTGCCCCAGTGGTGCAGGCTGCTGAGTGGGATTACCCCTCAGTGGACTCTGTGGTGAGTAATGAAGCACAGGCGAAAATTTATCTAGATAATCATTACGCACAAGCGGGTGAGTTTAAGTTTCGCTATAAAACACAGTCTCAGCTTGGTGAGCATTATAACTTTGATGTTTGGATAAGTGGTGAATACCAACCTCAGCGAACTGCCGTGGTAACAACAGACAAAAATCATCACGTTGTGAGAGTGTTTAAGAGCTTTGAAGATACTGTCATCCGTAACGGCGTGCCAACAGTTGCAATGGAATTGGAATCGCCTCGCCAACTGCAAGCGCAAGAACCGCCAGCTTTGAGCTCCGGAAGTCTGGTTGATGTTGAGGTCTCTTTATTCACCCCAGATCTGCGTACCATGCAGCAACAAGCTGGGCCAGAATCGACGTGGTCAGCACTGTCAGACTACCCTCAGCCGATCGAATACGTAACAAAGTCGATTGAGGTTCTAAAGTCTGGCGGAAAGTTCTATCTGTCTAACCCAAGATTAAAGCAAGTGGATGCAACGGGCTTATTTTCAGCCCCAGCACCTGGCGAAGTGCCTGTACTTGATACGTTGGATTTTCTCAGAACAGAAGGGGTTCAAGCCTTTGACAGTGTTGATGAGATGCAAAGCACTAAGTTTGGTGACAATGCGTTTCCACAGTTGATGGCTTTTTATCACCTCGATAGCTCGCTCCAATATCTGACAAGCCTAACTTACGACTTGTTTGACGAACCGCTTCGTTTTGATGCTCGTGGTTTATCAAAAGATAACTCTACGTACTATTACGGTCCGAAAGCACTCATGCTAGGGGTAGGTGGTGTTTCTCCGGATGCAATCGATGCTGATGTTGTGATACATGAGCTTGGGCATGGCATTCATTATCAAATCGTACCGGACTGGGCATATGGTCATACTGGTGCTATCGCAGAAGGTTTTGCGGATTACTGGGCGGGCAGCGCAAGCTACCGTATTCAATATTCGGATGCATCGCGTCGTGGTCAAGAGTTCGAGCTAGATACGGTGTTCAACTGGGACGGCGTGTTCGGGACACGCAAAACGACTCGTAGTCTTTGGAACCAAAGAGCGCGCTACTTTGAGAGCGCAGAATACCCAGCTCATATTAGCGTTGGGGGAGAGAATGGTGATGAGTTGTGGTCAACGCCGCTTTTCCAAGCGCTTAAAGCATCGGTTGAACGATACGGTGATGGTACAGATAAGGTCTTCCGCGAGTTTGATGCCATCGTACTGGAAGGTATGTACGGTATTGGTCGCGGCGTGAAAATGCATGACCTTGCGGAATCGACAGTGTTTGCTGCAAGCACCTTATTCCCTGAGAAAGACTATGCCCAGTTCCTGATGAACAGCTTCAACAAACACAACTTGCTCAAGGCACCATTTCGTGTTCGCTATGACGCTCGATACATCGCACAAGACCAAAATGTGGGAGTTAACCTGAGCCAAACTGGCCGCGAAGCAAGCATCAAAGGGCAATGGCAGCTAAATAACGCATCCGTTTTCGATTTTGATGAAACGCTTTCTGACTCGACCTCAATGAAGGTGGCGTTACCAAGCGGTCTGACGTGTGGCACGCAGTTCGACTCTTCTATTTCATTGGATTACCAATTTAGTGAAGGTTTGAAAGCGCGCCAGTGGGAAGAAAATGTGAAGTTAGTTAACGGTACGCCAAAGCTAGACATTAAACCTCAATCAGTGAATACCGCGCTACCGGAGCAAGGTGACAGACTGTTTGCTCAAACGCTATCAGACAAGTCACATACGATTGATGATTCGTTTGCGGTTTACCTGAACATCGAACATGACTCATTGCAGGATTTGCAAGTAGCGCTTATCTCTCCGCAAGGTAAATCAGTGGTGCTACTCAACCATCAATCAAGCAATACCAATGGATTTAAAGGTTACTTTACAGCTCAGTATGATGAGGAGTTACAAGCTCTTGTCGGTCAACCGAGTTGGGGTACTTGGCGTCTTGAAGTGTCTGACCGCGTGTCAGGGAACTCCGGTGTATTGAAGGAGTGGGGGGTGAGTCACTTCGCTCAGTATCAGTGTAGTGCTGATACCACTAAAGGAAGCAGTAGTGGTGGTTCGGGTGGTAGTGGTTCACCTTTAGCCTTGCTAGGGCTGCTTCTGCTTTCAATGGTGAGAGTGATTCGCTCTCGTTAATCAAAATCAAAAGAAGATAAAATCTATGAAGTTTCAATATTCTTTCGTTGCTATGTCACTAGCCCTTGCTGGCTGTGGCGGTGGTTCTGGTGGCGACACATCGGCACCGACATATGATGTGGCTGGCACCGTCGTTTCCGCAGGTACACTTCTTGATACGCCAGTATGTATCGATTTAAACCAAAACTACGTTTGTGATACGAATGAGCCAAGTGCTAAGACGGATAACGCCGGAAAATTTAGCCTAACATCAAGCGATAAAAATGTATTAACCAGCACTATTCTTGCTCAAGTTGAACAAGGTTCAAACCAAACATTACGAATTGCTGCTCCGGGTCAAAACTTAGCAACGGGCAACACTGTCAATGGTGTAACAACGTTGCTCGCAGGTCTTGTGGTTGACGGTAAAACCGTTGCTCAAGCTGAAGAGATCGTGAAAGCGCAACTCACCGATGCCGGCGTTTCTCTGTCTGGTACGGTGATGTCTAACGTACAAGCCAGCGAGCTAGACAAGCTAGAGCAAAACACGGTTGCGCTATTAGCTGCGATGCAACCACAACAAATGACCAAAGGCGTAGCGTTGCTTGCTCAAAGCCTTAGCTTCCAAGGTAAATCGTTGGCCTCTGATCTTCTGGATGAAGCGGAAGTGAGTGCATTTGCTGAAGAGATTGCAGTGGTTGCTGAACAAACTGTCGGCAGCAACGATACTGGTGTAGTGCTTCACTTTGCAGATGGCGATACAGATGTAGCAGAAGTGCAAACGTCTTACCCAGGTCAAGATGCGGAATACGGTTTCGACAAAGAGGACAAACAAACGTCTACAGGCGCTGGCTTTAAGTTCGTTAAGCTTAATACACAAGGCTCAGTGTTGGCGGAGGATGCTACAGATTGGGCTTGTACTATGGATGAGCGTACTGGCCTTATTTGGGAAAATAAGAGTGCAGACTCGAGTTCAGTTCAATTTAAAGATCGTACATTTGTGTTTGAATCAGCAACATTCAAACCATACTACGAAGATCTGGATGTAGTTGGTTGTGTGGATGCAGCTGATGATATCTGTTCAACAAGCCAATATGTTGAACATATCAACAAGCAATCTCTATGCGGTATTACGGATTGGCGTCTACCGACTTACCAAGAGTTCTATGATGTTCTGGATCTCGGTGAGACAGAGAAAGACGCTGATGACAACGTCTACGGTCTGAGCGTAGCTTACTTCCCCCATCAAGGTAAAGGTAGTCCAGACATTGAAACTGGCGCGATTTGGTTAGATGATTTCACTTTTAACAACTATTCCGTTTACAACTACGAAGGCGCTCTGCAATTCCCTGTTGTTGCAACCAAAGGTGCTGATCGTGGCTACGTTAGCTTTGTTGAAATTTACTCTGACAAGGTTGAGCGTGACACAGGCACTTCTTTCCAATTCCCAATCCGTCTAGTAGCAGTAAAGGGCCAATAAGATGAAGAAATTAATCACCGCGCTATCTCTTTTCTTGGCTTCTCAAGCAGCCATGGCGGCACAAGAATGTTCAACTGATTTTGGAAAAACAGCACCAAACTCCCGTTATACATACTCTGATAACGGAACTGTGACTGACCTTAAGACAGGGCTTACTTGGATGCGCTGTCCTGTAGGTACCACATGGAATGCAGCAAACGAAGCTTGTGATGGTGATGCGACCAAAATGACTTGGCAACTTGCACTAATGACAGCTGACCAAATTCGTAATGAATCGGGTAACCACCTGTTGCATGGCTTTGCGGGTAAGCAAAACTGGCGCTTACCAAACATTAAAGAGTTGGTTGCACTGACAGATCGTGCTTGTCATAGCCCCGCTATGAATGGCACCGCATTTGCGAGTGGCTACACGGTAGAGGTGGGGGATTACGCTGCTTATATCTGGAGTAATACGCCAAACGGAGATGGTTCAAATGTTATGGTGTTTGATTCATTCAATGGTGAGGTTTACAACTGGAACCCAGCAGAGCCAACTAACACTTTCTCAGTTCTGTTGGTGACTGACGAATAATAATCACGTGGTTGATTGCCTAGCCCTGTTATCAAAAAGCTCCGCAGATGCGGAGCTTTTCTTTTTTTGAATGTATTGTGTGGAGCAGAATGTTTAAACTTGGAACTGCTTAAGTTGGTGCTTTTGATTTTCAGCCAAACCAGACAACTCCTGCGCTGCAGCGGCAGATTGAGTGATGCCAGTGACGTTCTGACTCACTAATTCATAGATGGTGCTCAGGTTATTGTTAATGTCTGACGTGACTTGTTTTTGTTCTTCAGATGCCGTAGCTACTTGCGTATTAATTCCGCTCAGATTTTCAATAGCTTGCTGAATGTCGTTTAGCGACTGATTTACTGAACTTGCTAGCACTTGATTATCGTTCAGTAGCTCAAGGCTTGAGTTCATGCTCTCGTTCGCTTGTCCCGACTGTTGCTGCAGCTCCTCAATTATTACTTGGATCTCTTTGGTCGACTCTTGCGTTCTTGCCGCAAGCATTCGAACTTCGTCGGCAACAACCGCAAATCCACGACCGCTCTCACCTGCACGAGCAGCTTCAATTGCTGCGTTTAACGCTAGTAGGTTGGTTTGTTCAGAGATACTTTCAATGACTTCAATTACTTTGCCAATTTGTTCTGATTGGTCTTTGAGTGAGGTCACAACGGTGGCTGCATCGTTAAGTTGTTGCGCCATTTTTTCACTAGCTTGAGTACTCTCTGCAAACATAGATAAGCTTTTAGCTGTGATATCACTTGCTTCGACAGCGGCATTGTCAGCTTGCTGAGCGTTCGATGACACCTCTGCAGCAGTTGATTCTAACTGATTGACTGCTGAAGCGACTTGCTCGACTTCTAGTTTCTCTTGATCTGAGTTAGCACTGCTTTGCGTCATTACGGTTGCAAGTTCGGTAGATGCTGATGCGACATCCTCACTGATTCTAACTAGTGAACCAACTGTGCCACGAAGTTGTTGGATAGTTTGGTTTACGTCATGTGCCAGTTGTGACACTTCATTTTTGCCTACCTCTTCTGCTTCTACCTGTAAATTGCCTTTTGCAACCTCCTTCATGGTTTGCTGAAGACGACGGATAGGTGAAACAATGGCGTTTGCAAGTAACCAACTGATTACAGATGCAGCAATCAGAATGATCGCGAGCGCCACGATGCTCAAATTTAGCGTAGATGAGTGCATTTGACCGTTAAGCTCAACTTCTTGAGAAACGATTAGGTTGAGCTTTTGGGACAAGTTATCGATCGCACCAATCATCGCATCGCCAGCAACACGATAGGCTGCCATTGCGTTATTATATTCCTGATCAAAATTCGGTGGTGCGTAGCTAGCATTGTGCTTTGTTTGTAGCAGAGGAGTCATGGTGTTGCGGGTAAAATCAACGTAATGATTCATCGCTTTTTTCATGGCTTTAACGTCATCTTCGATGCCGCTTAGTTGGCTGATCGAGTTCAAAAATAGTTCGTTCTGATTCTGACGTTGGGCGAGATCTTGATTCAATGTTTTTAGATCATCCGCTCTGAATAAACTGTAGATCGCCTTAATACGCATAGCATAAGTATTATCCACAATAGAACTAAGCTCTTCTTTATGAACGATTAAGTTATTGGTTGATGATGTGACTTTATCAAAAGCGTGTTCAAGCTTACTGATCCCTGTTGTTAGACCAATAACGAGCAATATGATTGTGAAAACAACAGGTGTGAGTACTTGTTGTTTGATGGAAAGCGCGCTGAGTAATTGACGCATGTGTGACCCTCAATAGACAAATAATAATTATCGTTTTAATAAATTAAACTTGATGAGTTTAATGAAGAAAGCCGTCAATTCAATCAGTTATGGTAGTCAAATTGTTATGAGATATATCAAATATGTGTTGGTTAAACGAAGCAAGTTTATAGAATGAGAGGTGAGCCAGTTAGAAAAGTTTTATTTTTAACCAGTAGGCGTAAAAATAAGCAGATGACTTAACGTGTCATAGATGCTTCAACTAAGTGAAACACAACTGTCATATTCAAATTCTAAAGTGAGCACCGTTCAAGTGAAACACAACGGCAATAAAGCCACTTAAAGGAAATTGTGATGAAAAAGACAGTAATCGGTGCAATCGCACTTCTAGGCGCAATGGCAGTGACTCCTGTTTCTGCTAAAGAAACTATCTCTGCAGTGGGTTCTAGCAGCGTAACTCCACTGATGGAAGTTTTCTCTGAAACATACATGAAGACAAACCCGAATGTATTTATCGAAGTTCAAGGCCCGGGTTCATCAGCGGGTGTTAAAGCAGCGAAGAACGGTTCTGCTGACCTAGGTATGTCTTCTCGTAACCTAAAAGATTCTGAAAAAGAGCCAACGCTAAAAGAAGAAGCAGTTGCTCTAGACGGTATCGCAGTTGTTGTAAACCCAAAAAACAAGCTTTCTGGCCTAACTGCTGAACAAGTTACCGCAATCTACAAAGGCGAAGTAACAAACTGGAAAGACGTTGGCGGTGCAGACAAGCCAATCGTTGCAATCACTCGTGATACGGCTTCTGGTACTCGTGGTGCATTCGAAGACATCATGAAGCTAAAAATGAAAATTTCTGGTAAGAAAGTATCGGCAATCTCTCAGCGTGCTCAAGTTGCTAACGGTAACGGCGCATTGAAGACAATGGTAGCTTCTAACCCATACGCAATCGGCTACATCTCTCTAGGTACAGTCGATGGCTCTGTAAACGCACTTCCAATTGATGGCATCCAAGCTTCTGTAGACAACGTGAAGAACGGTTCTTACAAAGTTGCTCGTCCATTCCTTGTTCTTTACAAGGAAGGCAAGCCATCAGCTGAAACTCAAAAATTCCTAGACTGGATGCTAACTGAAGAAGCGCAAGCGCTAGTTGACCAAAAAGGTTACATCTCAGTTAACTAATCCCACCGGGACTCTAAAGTTTGCTCAGCCCAACGTTTCGGGCTGAGCCTTTTCTATCCATTGTGTTCGACGCCATTGCCAAGAACCGTGAGATTTTTATGACCATCGCAACAAATAGTGAAAAGCTTATGACTACTGACGCTAAAGCGATCAGCAAGCCAGGCCTACGCGAAAAACGCCGCGTTGACTGGAAAGAGCGCATCTTCCACGGCTTGTTCCTAACGAGTGCTGTAATCGGCATCGTATCATTAGCAGTTATCGCATACTTCATCGTTCGAGAGAGTATCCCAGCATTCCAAGAAGCGGGCGTCTCGGGCATCGTTCTAGGCCAAAACTGGCTACCACCGGCACTGTACGGTGTTGCAACCATGATTGTTGCTTCTATCGTTTCGACAGCAGGCGCTGTTTTAGTGGGTGTTCCAGTTGGTGTCTTAACCGCTATCTTCATCGCTGAAATCGCACCAAAGCGTTTAGCTGACATCATCCGCCCAGCGGTTGAGCTGCTAGCCGGTATTCCTTCGGTGGTTTACGGTTTCTTCGGTCTGGTTATTATCGTGCCATTGATTCAGAACGTATTTGATGTACCAGCAGGTAACACTATCTTGGCCGGTATCATTGTTCTTGGTGTGATGATTCTACCAACGGTAATTACGGTTTCTGAAACGTCTATCCGTGCGGTTCCTCGTACTTACAAAGAAGGTTCTTTGGCACTGGGTGCATCGAAAATCTACACCATCTTTAAATTGCTCGTTCCAGCGGCTCGCTCAGGCATCATGACAGGTGTGATTCTGGGTATCGGTCGTGCGTTGGGTGAGACTATGGCGATCATCATGGTAATGGGTAACGCACCGGCAATGCCTGAAGGCATCCTTGATTCGGCACGTACGCTAACCGCAAACATCGCTATTGAAATGTCTTACGCAAGTGGTGTTCACGCGAACGCACTTTACGCTACAGGTGTGGTACTTCTGGTCTTCATCATGTCGTTGAACGCTGTACTACTTTACCTAAACCGAGAAAAAGCGAAGTAATCGCTCGTTAAAGGTGACTATTATGGATCGCGCAAAACTGAAAAAAGCACGCCAGTTCAAAGATAATGTCTTTAACGCATTTGTCTGGATCTCGGCAGCACTGACGGTAGGTTTCTTGTTCTGGATTATCTGGTACATCCTATCAAACGGTCTACAACACGTAGATTGGAACTTCATTACTGATAACTACACGCGCACAGGTGAAGAGCACGGTATCTTCCCAATGATTGTGGCGACTATTTACATGGTTATCGCATCTATCGCAGTGGCAGCGCCACTCGGTATCATGACGGCAATCTACTTGACTGAATACGCGAAAGTGGGCAGTCGTTTGGTGAAAATCATCCGATTCTGTACCGAGTCATTGGCGGGTATCCCGTCGATCATCTTCGGCCTGTTTGGTATGACTTTCTTCGTGGCGATTCTTGGCCTTGGCTTCTCGATTCTGTCGGGTGCATTGACGCTAAGTATTCTAATCCTGCCAGTTATCATCCGCACCACGGAAGAAGCGTTGATGGCAGTACCACAAACGTACCGTGAAGGCTCATACGGCCTAGGTGCATCTAAGATTTACACTATCTGGCGTTTGATTCTTCCGAGCGCAATGCCAGGTATCTTAACCTCGGTCATTCTAAGTATTGGTCGTGTCATTGGTGAGTCTGCTCCAGTATTCCTGACAGCAGGTATGGTTGCACGTATTCCAGATTCTCTATTGGATTCAGGTCGTACATTAACCGTTCACTTATACAAACTGACTACCGAACTGTTTACCATTGAAGAATGGAATCAGGCTTACGGTACCGCGACAGTTCTGATTGTTGTTGTCCTATTGATCAACATGTTCACAAAACTGATTGCACGACGTTTTAACACCGCAACTTACTAACAAAACGAATTAAGAACGCACGTTAAAAGACACGAATTCAAGATTTAAGAGATTAAGAAAATGAACAAGTTTGATATTGAAAACCTAGACCTATTCTACGGTGAAAACCAAGCACTGAAATCGATCAACCTGCCAATTCCCGTTCGCCAAGTGACAGCGCTTATCGGTCCTTCTGGTTGCGGTAAATCAACACTACTACGTTGTTTGAACCGCATGAATGATCTAATCGAAGGCGTAAAGATCACGGGTAAGTTGTCAATGGATGGCGAAGACATTTACGGCAACATCGATGTTGCTGACCTTCGCATCAAGGTTGGCATGGTATTCCAAAAGCCAAACCCATTCCCGATGAGCATCTACGAGAACGTGGCTTACGGCCTGCGCGCTCAAGGCATCAAAGATAAGAAACACATTGATGAAGTGGTTGAGAGCTCACTTCGTGGCGCAGCACTTTGGGACGAAGTAAAAGACCGTCTTAAGTCACACGCATTTGGTCTTTCTGGTGGTCAACAGCAGCGTCTTTGTATCGCACGTACCATTGCGATGGAACCAGATGTGATCCTGATGGATGAACCAACATCCGCACTTGACCCAATTGCGACGCACAAAATTGAAGAACTGATGGAAGAGCTAAAGAAGAACTACACCATCGTTATCGTAACGCACTCAATGCAGCAAGCGCGTCGTATCTCAGACCGCACTGCGTTTTTCCTAATGGGCGAATTGGTGGAGCACGATGACACGCAAGTGATTTTTAGCGAACCAAAAGACGACCGCACTCAAGGCTACGTAAACGGTGATTTTGGTTAATTTATTACCCATGCTGGCATGTAAAAAATAACTATAAGCGATGGTACTTTTGCCCCTCTTTAAGAGGGGCTTTTTTATGTCTATTGGTAGGAGCGTTTATATACCAATCCCAAATAACTTATAAATTGCATATTTGTACGTTATGTAACCTGAATGAAACATATATCTAAAAATGTTGAAAGGCTCTCGATTGTGATATTAAGTCCATTTTTTTTGCGAAAGACTTAACAGCTCAACTTGGATTCCATTGATTGCATATCACCGTACGGTTAGTTTTTTGCTGAAAAGAAAAAAGTAAGCAGGCTGGGTTGGTACGGTGAATCTAAAAAGTTTTATAAGAAAAGTCTCTGCTACGCGAGATCACAGGCTTTTGGCTGAAGCCATTTTTGAATATATACAAAACCTTATTGCACCCCAGGCTATAGTTATATTTGACGACCCGCTTACAAAGCCATCGGATAATATTCGATTCTCCATTGGAGAAATCAGTTCATTTTCAAAGTACCCATCAGATTTTTGGACTTGGGCCGAACAGTTTGACACATCTGAAAGCCTTATTCCTTTAGCTATTAACACTTGCAGCTGGTCTTTTGTCGAAGATCACGGTGGAGATAGTTACATAATGATGCTCGATAATGCGCCATTAAAACGAACTTACTTATTGATTCAAGGAGTAAAGTCTGGAACTGCGCATAACATTTACGAAGAAAGTTATGATGTCATGCAACTTGCGGCTTCACGCTGGCAGTGTATTCGGGCTGAGAAAAATGCGTCGCTAGAAGTTAAAAATCGAGATATACGCGAAGCTCAATATGTCGATGAGATAAATCAACGCGAGCGATTTATTGACAATATGAAGCTCGTTCAGCAAGTCGCTCTCGATATATCTAACCCAGACTCCCTTAAAGAACTTTACTTAAAAGCGGTTGAGGCACTTCGAGTGAGGTTAGGGTTTGATCGTTCAACCTTGATGTTGCTCGATATGAAAAAGCGCAGCTTTAGTGGCACGTATGGTACCAATGAGCACTGTAAAACTGTTGATGAATTTAACACTCAATACGACCTTCACCAACTGGGAGAAGAGTACATTGCTGCACTATCAGGTACTGAGCGAAATCTAGTCATCGTGGAAGACACTCCAATATATACGGCAGGTAAAGTGGTCGGGCAAGGCTGGAATGCAATGCTTATCCTACGTGATGGAAACGAGCCTTTTGGATGGTTTGCTCTTGATAATTTTATTCACCGCAAACCCATTACTGCCTATCAAAAACAGATGCTTGAATCTTTTGGTTCGTTGTTTTCTCAAATTTACATTAGAAAGCGTCAAGAGCAGAACGTCCGCATGCTGCATTCAAGTATGGTAGAACTGTCTCGCTGCACAACGGTCAGTGATGTGTGTAAATCTGCAGTGACTTTTGCCATTCAAAATCTAGGTATTGATCGGATGGCAGTTTTCTTAACAGATGAAAGCTGTTCTTACATGCAGGGCACTTGGGGAACTGATATCCAAGGTAATGTGGTCGATGAATCTTATTTTTTTGGTGAAACTCAAGATTTCTCGTTGATTAACCTCGCTCGATCGATGCCAAATGAAGTTGCTTTTGAGGAGTCTGTTCCCATTTATCATGACTGCAATATTGTTGGCTTTGGTTGGGCGGCAATGACGGTTCTGACTTCGAATAGCAGTGGTCCGATAGCCTTTATTTCTGTCGATAACCTCCTTACTCGGGCGCCATTGACTTCACAGCTTCGAGAAGTTATCCGAATGTTTGCCTCAAGTCTTGCTGAAGTACTGCAACGTACTCAAGCCCAAGAAGCGATTAGAGAGCTAAATGAGAACCTAGAGCTAGAAGTTAAAAACAGAACCAAAGAATTAGAGGAAGCGAACCGTCAGCTCGAGATTTTGTCCAAACTTGATCCCCTGACTCGATTAGGTAACCGAAGGATGCTGGAGCATGTTATGGAAAAATACTGTTCCGTTGATACCGAAGAGTATATGAGTTTTGGTGTCATTCTATTGGATATTGACCATTTTGGTTTGTTTAATAACCATTATGGTCATCTAGAGGGCGATATAGCATTAATTCGAATTGGCAATATTCTCGAGCATCACACACACAATGAAGATGAAGTATTTTGTCGCATTGGTGGTGAGGAGTTTGTCTTACTAATGGTTGGTGCAGGATCGGAAAGAGTTGCTAATCGAGCTGAGTGTATTCGAAAGTGTATTGAAGATGAAAACATTCGTCATGCCCACAATCCTGAAGGAGAGTATTTGACGGTTTCTATAGGTTATTCTTGTTCAAAAAGCGTATGTCGAGAATTCAATTTTGATCGTTTATATCAGTTGGCGGACCAAGCTTTGTATGAGGCCAAGCATAACGGTCGAAATTGTGTAAAAGGTGTTGATGAGCAGGCGACCAGTCAAATCGGTGCGAGTTAGTACTATTTCGCTATGAACCAGCTGCTGCAAAATAACCTGATTGTAGCTTCTGTACATATTGAAAGCCCTGTCTTGTTATCAAGTGTATTGCTGTTTCTAAATCAGATTCATAACTTATTGTAATTAGAATAAAAATGGCAGCTCGATGTGAGCTGCCATTTGTCGTCTTAGCATTGAAAGAACTCACTAGAGCTTTTCTAGCTGGTGGCTAGGCTTGCTTTTCTTCTCTTTAGCCAGTTGTTTGACCTTGGCGATCAGAGAATTAGGTCGCCATTCCTGCTGAGTTGAACTAAAGCGAGAGTGATTCATCACATTCAGCTCTTCTTTCACGGCTCTCACTGCTTTAGAGTCATTGCTGAGATGGTGAGTGTTTAAGTAGTCGTTAACTGCTCTTTCAATCTTGACGCTGTCACCTTGTTTGATGATGTTTTCTAGATCTTGCAATGATGAGCTGTGAGTCGACGTCTCAACTTTTTCTGCCTTTGGCGATCCGCGTTGCTTCCAAAGTCCAAACGCAATCGCTGATGAGACAAGCCACAGCAAACCAAATACGAATGTCAGCGTTTTCCAGATAGAATCCACACCACCTTGAACCACAGGGGCAGGCTTTATCGCTGGTTGTGCTGGTAACGCACTTTCTGGCAGCGTGATTAAGCCACTATCGCTTTTCTCGACATTAAGCTTCAGCGATTTAATATCAGCTTGTCTTGCTTGGTCACGGTTACTGTCCCACCAATTTAGGCTGTAACCCGGCAGGGTAAGATCGCCAGCTTCAGTCGGAATCAACACCTGTTTGACTGTCATGGTTACCGTTCCATCGCGGGAGGTTTCAAACTGCGGTTGCTCTGGATAAACACGCAAAGTACTAGGGTAGACGATACCAATGCGAGGTAAATATTCTGCCTGAGTTCCGCGAGCTCGGATGCGGATCGTGCGTGTGATCGATGTGCCCTGTTTTACAGTGTTAACTGTAGTTGCTGATAGTGGATTACCTTGCTCATCTTGCCAGCTTTGTGTCATTTCCAGTGCGGAAGCTGGTAGCCAGTTACCTTTAAAATCCTCCGGAATAGGCTTCACGGTAATAGGCATTTGCTCTGCTTTGATATTGATTGGCATGACCTTGGTAGAGCCAGTTAGGCTGTCGCCGTAGATGTAAGAACCAGTCAAACGAGGGCCTACCAGTGTGTAAGCCCCCGGCTTTTCAGCTG
This sequence comes from Vibrio rotiferianus, assembly GCF_002214395.1. Lineage (NCBI taxonomy): Bacteria > Pseudomonadati > Pseudomonadota > Gammaproteobacteria > Vibrionales > Vibrionaceae > Vibrio > Vibrio rotiferianus. Next base: position 476,099 of record NZ_CP018311.1, on the reverse strand, counting down.
TGATGTTGAAAGCTTGCTCCACGACCGTAACTTCGAGCCCATCCATGATGTGTCGACCTTGCTTTGCATCGCTTGCTGGTTCGATTTTCATTCCCTCAATAGTTGGTGGGATGATTTGAGGGTTATCTAGGCGACGAGGATCTGCTTTGATGACCAGTTGCATGCGTACAGTTGTGGATTGTTGAGGATAAAGCGTACGATTATCTACATCCATATTGAAACTAATCAGTTCATCCATGTCCGGCTCTGCTTGACCTTTAGTGACTTGTATCTTGATAGGCTCTGTTGTCATGCCGTCTGCAGAAAAGCTCGGAATGGTGACGACGCCTTCTTTCATCGGTGCAATCGAAATGCTCCATTCCGTTCGAACGGTTTTATGGCCATTAATGTTATTGCTTGAACGACCGTAACGAGGCTGACCTAAAAAGAAGTCTTGTTTCAATACATCGAAATCAATCGCGTCTGAGCCAAGCTCAGTATCTGCCATGATCCTTAGGTTGATCACTTCGTTCTTCGCCACCTGAGTTTTGTTTACGCTAGCTTGTAGGTTTTGTGCAAAAACTGAAAAGCTAGTCAGTAGGCTGGCCATTAGAACAAAGACCAGTTTTGCGCCTTTTTTCATCATGGACTTACCACTCCTTATTAGATTGTTGTGGACGTTGTTTTTGTTGAGCTTGAAGCTGCATTTGAGCTCGAATCAAGAAACTAGGGTCACGTGCGCTTTCTACCGCTTCGAGGCGGCGGAATTCAGGATCATCCTGAGGCGTTTTTTCTGGTTGAGCTTGCGCCTGTGTAGGTTCACCTTTTTGTTGCTCACCTTGCTTTTCTACTTCTTGTTCGGCCTTTTTCTGCTTAGCTTTTTGCTTGGATTTCTCATCTTCTTTTTTATTTTCAGTATCTTGCTGATTTTGTGACTGCTGTCCTTGCTCTTGTTTAGCGTCATTCTGAGACTTTTGTTGCTGCTGTTGCTGCTGTTGCTGCTGTTGCTGCTGTTGCTGCTGTTGCTGCTGTTGCTGCTGTTGCTGCTGTTGCTGCTGTTGCTGCTGTTGCTGCTGTTGCTGCTGTTGCTGCTGTTGCTGCTGTTGCTGCTGTTGCTGCTGTTGCTGCTGTTGCTGCTGTTGCTGCTGTTGCTGCTGTTGCTGCTGTTGCTGCTGTTGCTGCTGTTGCTGTTGCTTCAGTTTCTCCTCTACAACCGACAGATTCTTTTTCGCAGCCTCAAAGTCTGGTTTCTCTTGAACAAGCTGCTTGTAGAGAGCGGCTGCGTCTTCAAGTTGTCCATTTTGAGCAAGTGCATTGGCTAAGTTGTAACGGCCATCAAGGCTTGGATTATTGGAGAATGCTTCAATCGCGCTTTCGTAATCCCCAGCTTGGTAGCTTGCTGCGCCTTTCCAATTAGGATCAGTAAAGGTATTTTGGGCCTTTTCGTACTCACCTTGTTGATAAAGCTGTTGACCTTGTTGGTTCTGATTCAAGAACGCATTCGCTTCTGCTTTTGGTGCCCAACTCATCGGTAGCACGGTCGCAACCAATACCCAAATCATGCCTCGACGGAAGAGTAGGGCAGCAGGAATCAACAACAGAGGTAGCAACCAGAACCCACCGTTCAAGCGAGAGTCGGTTTTCACGTCTTCACTTTGCTTGGCGGCAAGGTTGTTACTCGCGTTATTAGTAAACGCGGCAATGTTCTCAACATCACGGTTATTGTGTTGAATTGGCACAAATAATCCGCCGGTCTCTTTGGCTAACTTCTGTAAGTTTTTCAGGTTAGTCTTCGCTACCACTGTGTTGCCTTGTCGGCTCTTCATCAAAGAACCATCCGGAAGAGCAATTGGTGCACCAGTTGATGTGCCGATAGCGAGTACTGACACACGAATGTCTTTACCGTTTAGTAACGCTAATGAGCGAGATAGTTCGGAGTCATTCAAATCATCTGTCAGCACGACGATGTCACCTTGATTGACGCCCGCTTGAGTAAACTGACCAAGCGCGGTTTCAATCGCTGATGGTAAGTTGGATCCTTGATAAGGCATTAACTCAGGAGACAAGTTTTCGATGATGCCTGCGAGTGTGTTGGAATCTGTCGTTAGTGGACTTAACGTATAAGCATCGCCCGCGTACGCGACCAAACCTGTTGAGCCTTCTTTCCATTTCGGCAATAAATCCAACGCTTTATAGCGAGTTTGTGACAGGCGATTTGGCTTCACATCGGTTGCGTACATAGAGCGCGACATATCCAGAACTAACACTCGGTTTTGGCTTAGTTCAAAGCTTGGTCGTGTGTTGGATTGCCAACTTGGGCCTGCTAAAGCGATACAAGCGATCGCCCATGTTATTCCCCATATGGCAAAGTAGTGCTTGGTTTTCACTGAATGACCAAGCATTTTTGCCAAATGAGGCGCAATCAACGATGACTTTTTGGTTCTGTATTGGTTGTTAATCGTAAGGACGACAGGAATGACAAGCAAACCCAGCAACCAATAAGGATTTAGGAAAGTAAACTCAGCCATGTTTTCTCCTTAGAACAAACAGGAACACGGAAAGCACAAGGGCAGCACCTAGTGGGTAAGGGAACCATTCCGACTGAGGGCGCCAAGTTTGCGTGTCGCTAGAAACTGGCTCTAGTTGATTAATGGTGTCGTAGATCGTTTCAAGTTCTTTGGCATCACGTGCTCGGAAGTACTTACCACCAGTCATCTCTGCAATCTTTGTCAGCGTTTGCTCATCAAGATCTGAGGCGGTATTGACTTTGCGCGTCATGAAGAAGTCTTTCACCATCATTTCACCAGCGCCCACACCTACGGTGTAGATGGTTGCGTTGTATTTTTTAGCGATTTCAGCGGCTTCAAGCGGATCAAGTACACCTGCTGTATTGCTACCATCGCTGAGTAAGATCATCACACGTTGTGGTGCGTCACTGTCTACAAAGGTTTTGGTGCCTAAGCCGATACCATCACCAATCGCGGTGCGCTGGCCAACCAAGCCAATGACGGTTTGATTGATCTGTTGCATCACAGTTTTACGGTCAGCGGTTAGCGGTGTTTGTAGATAAGCATGATCACCAAATAGAACTACTCCTAAGCGGTCGCCTTGGCGTTTTTCTACAAAATCAGATAAGACTCTTTTAACGGCAGTTAGACGGTCTATGTATTCACCGTTGTCGTTCATGTCTTCTTTCTGCATAGAGCCAGATAAGTCGACCACTAACATCATGTCACGGTATTTCGGTTGGAACTCAACCGGGTCGCCATACCAAACTGGGCGAGCACAAGCGACAACCAACAGAGCCCATACGCCAATAGACAGGAATTTTTGCACGACCTGTTTTGGTTTGTTGCTGTGTTTGTTGTCTGGCAGGTACGCCAGCTTAATTTCAGCTTGCTGAGTCTCTTCAGGGAAGAACTTATAAATCAGCCAAGGTAGGGGCAGTAACAATAATGCCCACCACCAGACAAACTCAATGTTCAACCACTGAGAGAGGCTCGAAACGAGAGTTGCCTCAGTCACGAGTTTTTGCCTTTTTCTTCGGTGGCAATGCGGTTTCAATCCAGAAAGCGCAATCATCAATTAAGGTTTGATGCTGCTCTTGACCAGACTTTTGATACAGCGCCGCTTGCCACTGTTGTTGTTTATCGACAAATCGAGTTTCTTTGGTGTAGCTATCAAGAAACTCGTACCAAGCAGAACCTGTTAATGGCGCGATTTCTTCACGAGGGAAGTAACTCAAAGCCGCTTGACGAAGAACCTCTAATGCAGAAGACGGTGTGTGTGGTGTGATCGGATTGGTCAACAATTTCAATGCGGTCTTCTTAGCAACAAGACGCTTTGTACGCCATCTTAAGTACAGTACGACGATTAAGATGGAGAGAATTACACCGCCCAGAACAGCCCACCATCCCCAAGCAAGTGGGAACCAATCTGGTGCATTTGGTAGGATTAAAGGTTCAAGGTTTAGGCTTTGATTATTCGTTGTCATTATTATTACTACTGCTTGAATGATTTGTATGTTGTTGCTTTGATTAGCTTAACTTAACTGCTGAACCAGCGGTAACCCGCTCGACAGACTGTTAAATGGAATCGCCATCGAATGACACTGCTGTTTGATGGCTTGCTGATGCTTAACGAAGTGAGATTCCAACTCTTGGCGCTGTCCTTTTGAACCGAAATTAAACCACTGACTTCGATGACCATCGGATGCTTTTGCTTGGCCTCGGAAGTCGGTTTCGCCTCGCTCTAGAGGATCATAAAACTGCACTGCACGAACGCTGTTGTGTTGCTTTAATCGACGCAGTTGAACCAGCTCTTTCTCTTCCACTTGAGCAAAGTCGCTCAGCAGAATGAGCTCACTGCCTTTCGGCGTAAGGTTGTGTAGCGTTTCAATTGCGCTCATGTAAGGCAACGAGCGTGTGCTTTCAGCTTGTTGATTCGTAAGCAATTGATTGTGAGTATTCACTATCGCGTCAAGAATTCTCAGCCCTTGCTTTTGTAACGAGGAAGGGCGGAATTCAATGCACTGGGAACCATCATCAATCACCGCGCCGATGCGGTCTTTCTTGGCTAACGTCAGCCAAATCAAGACGCTCGCGAAGTGCGCCAGTTGAACTGACTTCAATACATATTGCGAACCAAAGTGCATGCTTGGGCTCAAGTCGATGTATAAAATCACCGCTTGCTCTTTGTCTTCAGCAAACAACTTGGTGTGCGCTTTTCCCGTTCGAGCCGTGACTCGCCAATCGATGCTGCGAATATCATCACCCGCTTGGTATTGGCGTACTTCCATGAAGTCCATACCACGACCTTTTTGACGGCTGGTATGGTTACCGCTCATTTGCGACCAAATACTCTGTGCTGGTGGCAACCAACGAACCGATTGAGTGCGATATTGAAGCAGCTCTTCAAGGGTTAATGTCACCCCATTCGCATGAGGTGGCAATGCATATGATGCAGACATGTCACCTACCTACGTTATGCGCTACCTACAAGATTAAGAAGCTTGTCGATAACCTGATTTGCTGTAATGCCTTCTGCCTGAGCGTGGTAGCTAAGCAGCAGACGGTGGCGTAGCACAGGGTAAGCCATGGCTTGAACATCTTCTGGTGAGACGAAGTCACGACCTGCCAGCCACGCATGAGCGCGAGCACAACGGTCAAGCGCAATTGTCGCACGTGGACTCACACCCATAGATAGCCATTTCGCAAGCTCTGAGTCGTAATCGCTTGGCTGTCGAGTCGCCATCACAAGACGAACGATGTATTGCTCGATTGCGTCTGCCATGTGGATGTTGAGCACTTCTTTGCGTGCGGTGAAGATGTCTTCTTGGCTCAAGCTTGGGCGTTCAATCGTCGCTTCACCTTTTGCCTCTCCACGGTTGATGCGCAAGATTGCCAACTCGTGCTCTGCATCTGGGTAATCCACATCAAGGTGCAACAAGAAACGGTCAAGCTGCGCTTCTGGTAGTGGGTAAGTACCTTCTTGCTCGATTGGGTTTTGCGTCGCCATCACCAAGAACAGCTCTGGGAGTGCGTATGTGTTTCGTCCTGCGGTCACTTGCTTCTCAGCCATGGCTTCAAGCATTGCGGCTTGCACTTTGGCTGGCGCACGGTTGATCTCGTCAGCAAGGATCAGTGAGTTGAAAATAGGACCCGACTGGAAGGTAAATTCGCCCGTTTCTGGACGGAAGATATCCGTACCCGTCAAATCGGCTGGCAGTAGATCTGGTGTGAACTGAATACGGTGGAAATCACCTTCCACACAATCCGATAGAGATTTCACCGCACGGGTCTTAGCCAATCCTGGAGGGCCTTCAACCAAGATATGCCCATCGGCAAGTAGAGCAATGAGAAGCTGTTTAACGAGATCATGCTGACCAATGATCTGAGACTCTAAGTAGCTTTGAAGAGTTTCGAAGTTTGTTTTGTGCATTTTTTGGACTCTCTGGTATCCATATGATTCTTGTAGTGTGTATTTGTCCTTGGATCGTCGAGAAAAGTTCCGGCTTGGACACGTAATTTATCTTTTCAATATTGGGGTGCATATAGCAATTGCAACCGCTTGTTAGTTGTGTCTTTTGTCACTAAATATTGAGTTGCACAACAATTTCAAAAAAATGTGAGAAAAACCTTTAGTTTTCCGCTGTGATGTCGATATAACCTGCGTGAATATTTGCTTGTAAAGGCAGTCCCCCACAGCTGATTTGATAAAATGTCAGCACATAACGAGTGATTCTATTGAAGGTCCATAAATGCTTAAATTTAATTCATTGAGTATTAAACAAAAGGTTGTACTTGGTATTACGTTTGCTGTACTTGCCTCTACGATTATTGTTGGTGTGATGGCACAACGTCATGCCAAAGAAGTTCTAAGTCATCGACTTATTGATATTGAGTTGCCTGCAATGTTGCAGCAAATTAATACGGAAATTGACCGTGAAGTTGTTCAGATGCAACAGGCAGCCAAACAATTGGCTACGAATGAGTTTGTGGTCGAAGCGGTTTCGACGACTGATCGCAACCCGCAAGTTGAATCGCAATTAGTTCAACAGTTAAACAATGTAAAATCTCAATATAAGCTGAATGATGCATCGGTTGCGAACCGTGATACAGCATATTACTGGAACCAAAATGGTTTCCTACGTCAGCTAAACCGTTCACAAGACGGGTGGTTCTTTGGTTTTACTTCATCTGGTCAAGAAACGTCAGTAAGTGTATTCCAAGAGGCAAATGGCGAAGTAAAAATGTTCGCGAACTATCAGGATCTTTCCGGTACTTCGATGTCAGGTTTATCTAAGTCAATGGATGATATGGTGTCACTGCTGAATGGTTTCAAAATTGAAGATACTGGCTATGTGTTCCTTACAAACAGTAAAGGCGATATCCAAATTCACCGTCAGCAAGGTAAAAACAAGTCTTCTATTAACCAGCTATTCGGTAGTCAGGCATCTCAACTGCTAAACAAAGGTAATTTCAATCTTGTAACTACCGAATTTGAAGGCCAAGAGATGTTTGTGTCTAGCTTGTATGTTCCTTCAATGGACTGGTTTGTTGTTGGTGTTGTACCGGTTAATGAAGTGTTCGCTGATCTAAATGCAACTGGTCAAAAAATGATGCTGACGACGGCAATTGTGGCGCTTATTTTTATTGCTATGGGGGTGTTGCTAGCGAATAGCATTACGAATCCAATTAAATTGATTGCAGACCGATTTACCGATCTTGGACAAGGCGAAGGTGATTTGGCCCAACGTATCGAGATCAAAGGCAATGATGAGATAGCTCAGTTGTCAAAAGGCTTTAATGGCTTTATTGAGAAAATCCATGCAACGATGAAAGAAGTGTCTCTGACAAGCAACTCACTAAGTGAAGCAGCTGAAGGAGTCTCCCATAAAGCGACGACGACTCATGACAATAGCCAAGAACAGCGAGATCAAACGATTCAAGTTGTAACGGCAATTAACCAGATGGGTGCGACGATCAGTGAGATTGCATCCAATGCTGCGACGGCCGCGGACACAGCTAATCAAGCATCGGACAATACCCAAACTGGTAGACAAGTTGTCACTCAGGCAAAAGAAGTAATCAGCCGTCTAGCTGGCGATGTAGAAACCACAAGCATGGTTGTAGCTCAATTGGCAACGACCACAAAAGATATTGGTTCTATTCTTGATGTAATTCGTGATATCTCTGAGCAAACTAACTTACTTGCACTTAACGCAGCGATTGAAGCTGCGCGAGCTGGTGAGCAAGGTCGTGGTTTTGCAGTAGTAGCTGATGAGGTTCGAAACCTAGCTTCACGTACAGCTGACTCGACAGAAGAAATTCAGAAGATGATCAATCAACTTCAAAGTGACGCGCAAGATGCAGTTACCGCAATGGAAGCTGGTAAAGCGGTAACGTTTGAAGGTGTAGCATCGACAGATGAAGCTGTTGAAGTGCTGATGAATATTTCTGAGCGTATTGCAGATATTTCAGACCGAAACACGCAAGTAGCAACGGCAACCGAAGAGCAATCAACAGTTGTTCATACGATCAATCAAAATATCGAAGAAATCAACGCAATTAACGAAGCGACAACAACAACCGCTGAAGAGCTTGCGAATGCTAGTCAGGAATTGCGTGACCTATCTTCTCGTTTGGACAAGATGGTAGGTAGCTTCAAGCTCTAGAGTTGGGTAGAATGTAGCAAGTGCTTTTGATTTTAACTACATTTGGTAAGTATCGATGAACGACTTTGAAAAAGAGCTGGAGATGATTTCTCAAGAAGCAGCTCAAGAGCCTGAAGTTAAACTTCCTTCTCTAGATGAGCAGAAACAAATTGCTGCTGAACTGAAAAAGCTAGAGGCTGAGGGTAAGTTGACACCGGAAGTATTAGAGCAATACTTTGGTAAGTTCAATCAGAAAAACTCAGTGCCAGTGCATTAATAAAGAGGGAGTTTTATACTCCCTTTTTTTATCTTTTTATTTAATTGATACACAGTACTAACTCCTTTCATTTTTCCCGCTTTCAGCCCAACCTTTTTCATACTTGACAATAACCTCGCCCTACCTAAATCTATTGTTTATTTCAACCCAAACTATTAAAGGACTTGAATAGCAATGGAGAGCGAATCTAAAAGTAATGTCATTTTGGTAACGGAAGACAGTTTACAAACATCTTTGCTTAAAGAAATTCTAGAAAATAAATTAAGAATCAACGTATTTTTACTCTCTCCAGATAAGCTGATTGCCTTTAAAGCGATGTCAGGGCATATATCTACAATCATTCTTGATTCCAGTGTGGTAAATGACGAAATGTACACACATTATATGGAGTTGAAAAAGGCAGAGTTTAGTGCTGCCAAGGAAATCTTGATAAATTGTGATAAGAGCATACCAACTGAAGAATTGTTTGTGTGGTCTTGCTTGAGCGGTATTTTTTATAACTCTGATGATATTCATACTTTACAAATTGGCATAGGGAAGATCCTGCAGGGGGAGATGTGGTTTAGCCGGAAGTTCTCTCAGCAGTACATAACCCATCTTCGAAGGCATTTTAAACCCATAAGCAGAAACTCAAATACAGTACTTACTAAGCGCGAACGACAGATAATAACCTTTCTATCTATGGGGGCATCAAATCAGCAAATTGCTGAAAATTTGTTCGTGAGCGAAAATACAGTTAAAACGCACTTGCATAATATTTTTAAGAAAATAGAAGTTAAAAATAGAGTTCAGGCACTAATTTGGGCTAAAGACAATATATCAAACACTCAAGAAGCGTCTTATTAACCTATTTGTTATTTATTTTTGCGAGCCATATCTATTCAATAGTACAAAAACCTGCTAGGTGTTTCTCATTTGAGAAACACTTTTTTTTATTTTGTATTTTGGACTTGCAACCATTTTATTCTTTCTCTATTCAAATTAACCTGTATTAACTAGCACTAAGATACTAATTATACCAATTAAGTGCAGTGGGCAGGGTTCAAATCTAAACGGTAGAGAAGAGACATGGAAAGTATTCGAATTAATCCAGAAGTGCTATTAATTACTCAACAAAGCTTACAAAGTGAAAACTTTAGGGATATGCTTGCATCAAGAGTAGATACGAAAATAACGACGATTAACTTAGATAATCCATATCAAAATCTGTGTCTTGAAAGGTACTATTTATTGGTTGATTTTTCTGCCGATATGTCCGAAGAAATGATGAGCCATTTAAAGTCAGACGATCGTGTTATAGGCACTATTTTACTAAATCTAACGCAGGACTTAGCTATTGAAGAGCTGGCAGATTGGCCCCTATTAAAGGGAATCTTTAAACCAACGGACTCCATTGATACCCTTTGTAAAGCTTTGAAAGGGATATTTGATGGTGATAATTGGTTATCAAGAAGAATGCTGGATCAGCTAGTTTCGTATTATGAAGCTAAGAAATACCACATTGAAGAACCGGAACTTGAAATTGACTTAACAAGGAGGGAGATACAGGTCCTCCAGATGTTAAAAGAAGGTGGTTCTAACATGGAAATTGCGGATTCACTTTTTATCAGTGAGCATACTATTAAGTCTCATCTGTATAATATATTTAGAAAAATTGAAGTTAAGAATAGAAATCAAGCAACAAGGTGGGCGAAGAAAAACCTGAAAGTTTAGCCTTAGCGTTCTGATTATAAATAACTTTATATGTAAAAGTACCAATAGATGGTTATTTCTAGTGAATCGCAACCATTAGAGTTTCATTCCATATTCAAACTTCTTTCCTTTGGCTATTTACTAAGATCAGCAGGTCTGGATCTCAAGTCGTAAGGTGCTGACATTCTAATAACGTAAAGGAAAGTAGAGGAACTCTGTATGAGCGACCCAAATAAATACGAAGATAAAGAACAAGGGACGAATAGTGATGACGTAATCAAGTCCTACGACAATTCCAGTTCTGTGATCGTAGGTTTGGATGGTAATGATAAAATCTATGCAGGAGCCAAAGATGACCTTGTAATTGGAGGAGATGGCAACGATTTGATTGTTGGTGGCAAAGGAAATGATGTCTTGAAAGGAGGTCATGGAAACGACACGATGCGAGGGGGAACAGGTGATGATGTGTTACTGGCTTCTCACGGTGATAACCGTATGCATGGTGGTGCCGACAACGACCGTTTGATCATTGGCTCAGGCAAGAACGTCGTCAGTGGTGGTAGCGGAGAAGACAAGTTTGTGTTCACAGACAAGTTTGGCGGACATGGTAACTCAACGGTTTTAGACTTCAACGCTGACGAAGACATGTTGATGTTTAGTAGTGAATCTATTCAGTCATTTTCAGACCTTGAGATAAGCTACGATGCGCGTGGTAATGCTGTACTTAGTAACGGTGAAGATTTTACTGTTAAGGTCAAGGGGCTAACTCAAGAAGAAATTGAAGCTCACAGTAGCGATTTGTTTGTTTTCTAATTCATCTAAATAGCGCCAGTTCATCTGGCGCTATATGATTTTAATGGTCTCTTCTGTGCCAAGTTCAATTTTCAAAGTAGTAAAAAATAAGTTAGTTGTGCTTATTTGGAGCTTGATGTTTTTTAGCTTCTTTATCAACTTATTGGTGTTATCCATACCTTTGTATATGCTTCAAGTATACAACAGAGTCATATCTTCATATTCAACGGATACCCTATTCCTTCTCACGATTATTGTCATATCTGCAATGTTCACGATGGCTTTACTTGATATTGCTAGGGCAAAAGTGAGTCAGTCTTTCGGTAATTGGATGGAAGCGAAAATCTCAGTATTTATGTTGCGTCGAAGCATTCAGTTTCAGGCTTATACTGGGAAAGGTTATACCTCCCAGGTTTTAAAAGACATCCAGACGATAAAAGTCTTTCTGAGCAGTCAAGCTCCATATCCTTTGTTAGATGCAATGTGGACTCCAATTTTTATTGTATTTGTTTATCTGCTACATCCAATGCTTGGTCATATATCGCTTGCGGGTTCACTTATTCTATTTGGTTTAGGGCTGCTTAATGAAGTGGTCACTAGGGCATCCTTGCGAGAAGCAGAGGTACAGTCTGTTTCACATATTTCTCAAGCGGAAATAGCGACGCAGAATGCAAATTCGATACTTGCTATGGGAATGATGAATGCCTTTTTAGAGAGGTGGTTTCAAGGTGTTAGTAGTACAAAGAAGTCCGAAGAATCTTCATTAGATAAATCTATTTATTTGACAAACTTTTCAAAGTTCATAAGAGGGTCATTGCAGATAGCGTTGTTGGCTGGGGGAGCGTGGCTTGTCATATCACACGAAATAACGGCTGGTGCAATGATAGCCAGTTCAATATTGATGAGTAGAGCATTGTCCCCAATGGAACAAGCTATTACTACATGGCGAAGTGCAGTATCAACGCATAACGCTTTCTCTCGGCTAAAGGAAATAGACTTAAGAGCTACTATGGCGGAAACCGATATGCCTCTCCCACCTCCAAAGGGAAACTTTGAACTCAAAAACTTAGCGTACCATCTTCCAGAAAACGCAGGTCTACTCTTTTCTCAAATTACGTTATCAATACCTCAAGGTACTTCCGTAGGAGTTATCGGACCCTCAGGAACAGGGAAGTCAACACTTGCGCGTCTACTTCTTGGCATCATACCGCCCACAGCAGGAAAGGTGACCTTGGATGGAATGGAAGTCTCTGCTTGGCCTTCAGAAGATTTAGGGGAGCATATCGGTTACTTAGCTCAAGAAGTAGAGCTTTTTCCGGGAAGCATCCGTCAGAATATTTCTCGATTTAAGGAAGAAGATCCATCAAAAGTTATAGAGGCCGCTAAGTTAGCCGGATGCCACGAGCTAATTTTGAAAAAAAGTGGCGGATACGATTTTTCTATTGGCGTCAATGGCAGAGGTCTTTCTGGAGGTGAGCGTCAGCGAATTGCTCTCGCTAGAGCCGTTTATGGGCAACCTTCGGTCGTTATTTTTGATGAAGCGAACGCTAACCTTGATGGTGAGGGAGAGTCTGCGTATCAACGGTTGATAGCTCACTTAAAGGCTAAAGAGACGACTGTGATCATCATTGCTCATAACGCTAGTACTTTGAGGCAGATGGACCGTTTGCTATATCTGTCTGATGGCAAAGCTCAACTCTACGGTCCTAGAGAGGAAGTTTTGAAGCGATTGATGGGAAATGACAATATCGAAATACCGAGAGTGAGAGATGAAAGAGCAACTGCCCATCGCTGAACAAACGAAGCGTGACAGAATATTCAGGTACACACCTCCTAGCCATTTGCATTGGAAGAAACCAATATTATTTGGCCTCACTTCATTAAGTGCATTTTTGATGGGATTTGTTTATTGGGGCGCAACAGCACAATTGGAAAGTGCGGCTATTGCTTATGGTGATTTGTCGGTAATAAGCAAGCGTCAAAAAGTACAACATTTAGAAGGGGGGATCATCGCATCAATACATGTGAATGAAGGTGATCGAGTCGAAGAAGGGCAACTACTTATTAAGCTTTCAGGGCAGCATGCTAGCGTTAGATGGGATTCCATGAATGGTTTATTTATACATACTATTGCAAAAGAGGATCGGTTGTCAGCCGAGTTAGACAACTTAGGTGAAATTTCATGGTCACCGGATTTAGAGAACCTCTCTAGTGAAGAGATACTTAGAGAAGCCAAGTTAGTCCAAAGTAAAATTTTTGAGGCTAGGAAACGTTTTTTTGACAGCAAACTAAATATCATCGCTCAAAGTATGTCTGGAGCTAATTTAGAGCTAGACAACTTGACCAACACCAAAAAGATTGAGAGAGAACGCTTACAGCTAATTGAAGAAGAAATACGTAGCAATCAGTCGCTGGTGCAAAGAGGATATGCAGGAAAGTCAGCTCTCCTCCAACTTAAGCGTATGGCTACAGAAGTAAAAAGTACACTTAGTCAACTCGATCGACAATCATTAACGGTGCAAAAGCGATTAGATGAGAATCAAGCGAGAATCGAAGAACTGCGCTTGGAGCGTCTCAATGAAATTGTTGCAGAACTAAGAGAAACCCAAAAAGATATTGTTACTGTGCGCGAAGAACTGCGTCTAGCAAAGGATATGTTAGATCGAACAAATATAGCGGCACCAATATCGGGTAGAGTTGTAAACATGCAGGTGTTTACCGAAAAAGGCGTTATAAACTCAGGCGATACGTTGCTCGAACTTGTACCTCTCGATGATGAATTGTTGGTTGAAGCACAAGTTAACCCTGAAGATATTGACTTAGTAAGTACTGGACAGTCTGCACATGTTCGTCTAACCGCACTTAATGCCAGGACATTGGCTCCTTTAAATGGGACCGTTCTTACCGTTTCAGCAGATAAGCTGACCAATCAACAGGAGCAAGATTACTATTTAGCTAGAATTGCTTTGAACCAAGAAGACGTGGATAGCTACAAGCTAACATCTGGGATGAATGCGGAGGTACTCATTTTATCTGAACCAAGGACACCGCTAAGCTATCTTCTAAAACCATTAACAGAGAGTATGAATCGTGCATTCCGAGAAGATTGATGGATAGGTCCTATTTGAAATCTCGTCATAGCGCTCACCCAAATAAATAATCCATTACGTCAGTCACATTTTGTGGTGTTGTGATGTGTTTTGATGCGTTTTTATTTTTTGTGAGGTGGTGTAAGGATGAGAACCGAGAAAGAAAAAATGCTAGCAGGTGAGCCATACGATGCTTGGGATAAAGAGCTATATCAAGCGCGAATTGAATGCCGAAAAGTGCTACAAAAGCTAAATAGTAGCATTCCTGATACAAACGAGTGGCGCGGTGCAATTGATGAATTGATCCCTGATTCAGAAGGTGCGTACCTAGAGCCACCATTTCGATGCGATTACGGCTCAAACATTAAGCTGGGTAAAAACTTCTATGCAAATTTCAACTGCGTTGTATTAGACGTAGCGGAAGTGCATATAGGCGATAACGTTTTGTTCGCTCCTAATGTGCAAATCTATACGGCAGGTCACCCACTCGATGTTAAAGGACGAGTCGAAGAAGGCGTTGAGTTCGGAACTCCGATTACAATTGGAGACAACGTATGGTTAGGGGGAGGCGTGATTGTTTGCCCGGGCGTGACTATAGGTGAAAACTCGGTGATTGGTGCAGGCAGTGTGGTTACGAAAGATGTTCCACCTAACGTAGTAGCAGCGGGTAATCCCTGCAAAGTGATTCGCCCAATAGACTAGATGATCGAAAGCCGACATGTCGTCGGCTTTTTCTTTTATATAGTTAGAAAAGCAATGACCAAGCTGTGCTTTTGCTATCCATTGTCATTACCAAACCTTAAAATAATTGCTGCAAAAAATAGATTCAGAGGGTTATGTATGTACCAAAATAAAGTTGTGGTCATAACTGGGGGGAGTCAGGGGATTGGTCAATATCTGACCCAAGCTTACCTTGATTTGCAAGCTAAAGTTATTGTGTTCGATATTGCACCAAACAAAAATCCAGAAGCAGAGTTTTATCAAGTAGATTTGGGGCAAACCGATCAAATAGAACAAGCTTTTGACAAGATACAAACCCAGCACAGCAAGGTAGATATTCTGATAAACAATGGTGCGATTGCTAACTTCAATAGGCCTCTTCAAGAACTTACTTTTGAAGAGTTTTCTCGTGTTATTGATGTAAACCTCAAAGGTTCTTTTGCTTGTTCTCGCCGATTTATAGGATTGAACAATCATCAGCCTTATGGACGCATCATAAATATTGCGTCAACTCGTTGGAATCAGAACGAATCTGGATGGGATGCTTATGGAGCCTCAAAAGGTGGTGTGGTATCGATGACCCAGTCGATGGCCATTTCCCTGTCAGATACGCCTATTACAGTTAATGCCATCAGCCCAGGATGGATTCAAGTTGAAGGATATGAAAAGCTGAACCGTCTGGATCACGAGCAACATCCTTCAGGCCGAGTTGGGAAAGCGCAAGATATCGTTAATGCATGCTTATTTCTAACTCATCCCGAAAACGACTTTATTAATGGCCATAACTTAGTCGTTGACGGAGGGATGAGTAAGAAAATGATCTATCAAGATAGTTTAATAGGCTAGAGCCTCTCGAGCGTTTTTACTTGACGACTTAAAGTACTTTTCTTCAATCTAAATTTTAACCAAAATTCTTTGATTAAACAGACTCTAAGTCAAATGAATGGGCAGCAAAACTAATAGCGTTACGTCCCTTTTCTTTTGCCCGATATAGTTGTTTATCAGTAATGGTAAACAACTCTTCAAAGCAGCAACTATCAAGGCTATGAAAATTCACCGCCCCCACAGATAAGGTCAATATTTCTGAACATTTGGAAAGAGGGTTACTTAGGTTTAGATCTTCTATTTGCTCTTGGAGTAAAGAGAGCTTTGACATCAGCCGAGCCCCATTGAGATTTTCACATATGATTAGAAACTCATCTCCACCATAACGAAAAATATGAGTCCCAAACTGATCAAATACGTTTTTTAAAACATAGGAAACCAACTTTAGTGCCTGATCGCCTTTATGGTGACCATGAAAATCGTTGTAGCCTTTGTAGTAGTCAATATCAATGATCACCAAAGCTAATGAATTGCCGCTAATTTGAGCATTTGAAATCAATGAAGGGGTTAGAGAGTCAAGCTGATAGCGATTATATAAACCTGTAAGTGGATCGGTGCGAGACAATGTTTCTAGCAGTATGTTGGCTTGCTGTAGATTTTGTCGTTGTTCAAAGTTTTCCAATGAAATAGCGATAAAATTCGCAAGCTGCTCAAAAAGATGAACATGATGTTGTTGGTATTGATCAGGCCGATGATGCTGGACCGACAAGACTCCTAATATTCGTTTAGCCAGTTTTATTGGAGTCAAAATGATTGATCGGGCTGTTTTATTGTTGTCGAATACCACGAGATCGTGGTCTTCCCTAACTTCAAGAGGCACGTAACTACTGATCGATTCGTCGTTAACATTGTTAATATGTACAGTCTGCGCGGTACGAACGACATAACTACCAATATTTTTATCTTGATCGCAGTTGATGACCAGTCTCTCAACCGGTCCATCGCTATCAAAGAAGTAGCGGTAATCAAGCTCGTGGGTGCTCTGATCGTATAGGGCGATGCCAAATTCGTCAGTAGGAAAGACGGAACCAACTTTTTCGTAGATAAAGGCTAAGCCATTCTCCAAGTTATCGGATGTAGCGATGCTTTGACCTATATCTGTCAGGGTTCCAATTTGTTCCCGGATTTTTTTCATCACAAGATGCTCTTGATCTTGAGTTAAGTGACTTATCTGCCCCCTTAACTGTTCGGCATCATTCTGTTTCTGTTCGTTTGACTGATTTTCGAGATGGGATAAGAACATCATCTGAAAGCCAGCAAGCGCTTTCCAGTCGTTGCCTTTTTCATATATTGTCATTTGGGCATGGCAATACTTTGAATAGAAGCCAAAGTTGCTTTTTAAGTCATCATCTTGAGCTAGCTGATCACATAGATCCTGAGCTTGAGCATATTTTAAATGCTGGACTAGAAATTCTAGATACGCAGTTAAGTTTTCTTGTTGATTATGTTTGTCTTTGACTAGGCGGAAAAGCTGGTGAGCGGCAACAAAATGTTGCTCAATGTCGTCAAAATTATATGAAGCGCAATTAAGTTTCGTTTGAGCAAGGTAACTATGAGAGATCGCCTCGATTCTAGTATCATTGATTTCAACCGCAATATTTAGGGCTCGTTCTATAGACACCAAGGCATTTTCAATGTTCTGAAGTTTACCAAGTCCGAGGCCAATATTAAGCTGACATATGGCTTGATTTACAAGGTTGCAAACCTTTTCGGAAGCTTGTGAACCTAATTCTGCTAGCTCTACAGCCTGTTGGTATTTTTCTAGTGAAAGGTATAGGTCACTAACATTTGTATATAACAGTGAAAGAGCATTAGTGTCTAATAAGTGTGTATGAAGAAGCACCTCTTGATAAAGAGAATATGCCGCTTGGTATTGCTCTCGGTCGGCATAAATAGACGCTAACAATATGTGTGCTTGGAAGCGCAAAGCGTTTTTACGAGACGGGCTCGCATCAATAGATGTTTGATAGAACTCTATTGCTTGCTCTAGCTGATCGTTGCGATCGCAAGTAAAACCTCTAACAAAGTTATCAACTTGTTGGCAGCGTTGGTAATCATGTTGTGTACATATAGCGTCAACGCGATCCAAAATATATGCTAGCCCTGATAAGCCTGGATAGTTCTGAATTCGCGTCAGCAACGCCACGATTTGTAAGTAAGCCGGATGGTCCATCAAGTCCCCTTTTTATATTTATATACTTGATTTGCGATGGACGCAGTGAAGTTATGTAATCATTTTAATATGTCGTTCTGTAAAGGGCGAGCTAGATTCAATAAATATTGAACACTATTATGTAATCTATTTGTAATTTGTGATCTCACCTAGAAAATGCTAATAACAGCGGTGATGGATCGTGATGAGTTTATAAATTATCATCAGTAAGTAGAAGAGAATAAGGAGTACGAATGAGGGTTATATTACTGTTTTTTACACACGCGAGTTGTGTAGCGCTAGGGTTTGCTTTAGGTATTTACGCGTTGCCGATTCTTACTCAACCTGAATCGCCAGAAATTCCATCTGTGTCATCGAAAAACCAAAAAGAACTGCAACAAGGAAAGTTCGATAAGAATAGAGAAGACAGTGATTTCTTCCATTGGGGGGAGGGAGTGATTACGGCGACTGAATCTCAGATTTTTTTTGAAGGAGAGCTTGCTCCTGGTCCTGATTACAAACTCTATTTATCGCCCCAATACGTAGAGACTGAATCAGACTTTATTCAATGGAAATCACAGATGGTAAACCTTGGAGATATAAAAACGTTTGATCGTTTTGTGCTTCCTCTCAGTCAGCCTATCGATACAGAAAAATATAACTCTGTCATTGTGTGGTGTGAAAGCTTTGGTGAGTTTATTACTTCAACTAAGTTAGTTCCAGTCAGCGAGTAAGTGGTTTTCTAGAGAATGTTTCATCCAAGTTGTCCCATTTGAGCCCTTCAAACTAGGACAATTGGTTAAGAAATTGATAAGGTTACTTTCTTACAACAGGACCTCTAACCTAAGAGGTCAAATAATCTAGGCCATACAGGGAGCGAGGAATGGAGAAAGTACAGTTAGTCGTCGATTTTCTTCTCACTCACAAGATTTTATTTACTGCATTAATCCTGCTGTTCATCATTCTTCTGCGTCGTTTGATTCTGTCTCGAATCCGAGGTGACGATGCATTCATTACAGAAGAGCAACGCAGTTGGATGTCGAGAACCAAAAATGGCACCTTTGCCATCACGCTGATTATTTTGTTCATCTTATGGCAATCCGAAATCAGCGAGTTTGCTCTCAGCGTGACGGCCATCGCCGTGGCGATAGTTGTTGCTTCTAAAGAGATTATTTTGTGTTTTACAGGTTCAATTCAACGTGCTAGCTCGCGCTCGTTTCGGATTGGTGATTGGATTGAAGTGGGTAAGTTATGCGGAGAAGTGATTGAGCACAACATGATGGCGACGGTTATCCAAGAAATCGACCTGCATCATGGGCAATATCACTACACAGGTAAAACCGCAACACTGCCAAATAGCATGTTTTTCACTTACCCAGTGAAAAACCTTAACTTTATGAAGCGCTACGTCTACCACAACTTTTCAGTAGTGGTAAAAGACTTTGTTAACTTATACCCGATTTTACCGCTACTAACCGATAAAATTGATGAACATTGTAGCTACTTCGCTGACGTTGCGCACCGCTATAATGCGATGATAGAAAAGCATGCAGGTGTCGACTTGCCGGGATCAGAGCCACATGTTCATATCGCCAGCAATATTAATGGTGAGCAAATCGTACATATCATGATTTTCTGCCCTACAGATAAAGCAAACCATCTAGAGCACTTGATTCGTAAAGACTTTATGGAGCTATATGAGCAGCACTTCCCCGTCCCGCTCTCTGGCTAAATGTTGATACGGAATAACAGCAACCCCGCTATAAATGCGGGGTTTCTTTTTATTTGTCGTTACGACAAATAATCTTAATGGATCAAGGCGCATATTATCGCTAAATTACGCACGAGATTCGCTTTACTTATTAAGTCAATAATTACTAATTGATATTTTGATCTTAATCTCACTTTGGCTTTAGGTGGGAGCGATGCTTATCAGCTTAAGTAAATGCGCTTCAATTGGTCGAATCTTATTTTGACTTGTCATTTGGTCCTATCAGTAAAAGAACTCGTTAATGCTAAAAAGTACAAAGACGTGTACGCGATTAATTCAACGTATGTCGGTTATCTCTACCTCTTGGAGTTCCGAATTTAAGTCCTACTTAACGGACTTAGCTTCGATTGCGCTACTGCTTCTCCCTTTGATTTTGTCTAATGCATTGGCGATATTTCTAGGACACGCTTTCCGTCTTAGCGGATGGGGAGAACTGTCTCAACTACTTTTCCATGTCTCCGATATTCTGATAAATCTATATCCCAGTGCTTTTTGTGTTGTTGCCGGCTACTACCTTTCGCATAAAACCAATGTCTCTAGTGCGGTATTCATCATCTATTCGCTGATCATGTTTTACTTGATTTCGCTAGAAAACGGGAGCTTATCAGCAACATATATGTTGCCTAACAACCCATTACTCGCTCTGCTGAGTGCAACGATTACTTATCTATACTGCATTGCTTTTAAGATACGTTTGCTGGAGCCGCAAGCGCTAGATTTTTCGTCTCGTTTGCTCAAGCACGTAGTACATTTCTTCCTATTTGTATTGATTGCGTTAGTTGTGTCCAACTTGACGGCAATCGTTATGTCAATGTTTGGTAGTGCTATTCGTGAGATTGGAGTCGATCCGCTGACGTTACAAGGCGGCCTGATTTATCAAACTGTTTTGGGGTTACTGGGTTCCATTGGCATTAATGGGCACAATCTATTGTTCGCCATTAAGCAGCAGATATTTGCAGCGACTGAAGCGAATATGATTGCTTGGAAAGGTGGAGAGGCGTCACTAAATGTGATTAGCCAAGGTTTCTACGACGCGTTTATGTCTATGGGTGGTTCGGGTAACAGCATTAGCCTACTTATATGTGTATTGATGTTTGCCAGAGAGCGCAATCATCTGATGCTCGCACTAGCTGCAACGCCTTTGGTTATATTTAATATCAACGAAGTGTTGCTATTTGGGTTACCTATTATTTTTAACCCGCTGCTGATCATCCCTTTTGTAACGGTTCCATTGGTGAGCTTTGTCATCACATATTCATGTATAGCCTCTGGCATTGTGCCTCCAGTTGAGAACATCGTAAACTGGATGACGCCTCCTCTGTTCAGCGGTTATATGGCGATGGGAAATCAACTTGAAGGGTCGATTCTGCAGGCGGTTGTCATTCTTGTTGGCGTCTTCATTTATCGGCCATTTTACTTGGCGTATGCAGGAAAGTATTCAGCTCAGTTTCGCGCAAATGCGACGTATACTGGTATTGAACGCTCGATTTTTAAAACGCTGCTAAACAATGTCAAGGATTCCAATAAGACAAGTATCAGTAAATCTACCGCTCAGAAGCGTTTAACAACCATTTTACGTGAAGGCGAACTGGTCATGTTTTACCAGAAACTGCAGTCTACAAAAGATGTGAACGTATTCTCTTATGAAGCGCTACTACGTTATATCGATAAAGATGGGAAGTTGTGCCCACCAACGTTTGTTAGTGATTTTCAAATGCTTAATTCTATGCCATTGCTCGACAAGTTAGTGATAGAGAGAGTACTGGCTGACATGCAGAAAATGTCATTATCAAAAGAACGTCGCATCGCGATAAATATCGCAGTGGCGACTATTGAACAAGAAGAGTTTGTACCACATCTACTCTCTCGCTTAACTCACTATGAAATCGAACCAGAATGGCTAGAAATTGAGATTACTGAAGAAGCGATTTTGAGTAATAAAGTATTCCTAATTAGAACGATGGAAGCGCTGCAGGCAAAAGGTATTAGGATTGCTATGGATGACTTTGGCACTGGTTACGCATCGTTTCCTCATTTGCTGAAGTATCCTTTCGACAAGATTAAACTTGATCGCTCATTATTGTTAGATGCAACTGACCAAAAAGGTCGAGATCTTTATGAGTTAGTTGCCAAGCTTGGACGCATTACTCATTGTGAGGTGGTCGCTGAGGGGGTAGAAACCCAGCAAGAGTACGATTTTGTCAAGGGATGTGGAGTGGACAAGGTCCAAGGTTATTTTTTTGCTCGCCCTGCGCCGTTGAAAGATATTATTGCTGAACAATCTATTTAAAATAAAAGGAAGCGTATTGCTTCCTTTTTGCATTTTGTACTGTTATTTGAACTCAAACTTACCCTGCATGATTGCCCAGTGACCAGGGAAAGAACAGAAGAATGAGTAATCACCTCCCGGAGTCATCTTCTCTGTGCTGAATGTGATAGAAGTGCTTTCGCCACCACCAATCACCTTGGTAAACGCGTAAACACGGTCATCGTTAGGTTTTACGTAGCTGTTCTCAAGACCTGCAGACATACCTTCCGTACCTATTGCCTGAAGGTTTGCTGTATCAGCTATCACCACGTTATGACCCATTGATTGTGCTGGCATTTTACCAGTGTGGTTCAGCGTCAGTTTCACTTCTTTACACGTCGCTGGCACGCTCAGTGTTTTGGTTGAAAACTGCATCATATCGTTAGCATCGATGGACACTTCACACTCTGCGCTTGCTTGCGCGCCAAAGCTTAATCCAACTAGTGCAAAGGTTGCTGCTACTAAACGTAAAGACATATAACACTCTCCATATTTTATTTTTGGGCTGACTTGGATTCAAACCGATCCAATGCATCTCATTATCATCGAATATTCCAATTGAAACCGTGCTTCAATCCGGATATTGACGTTTTGTTGCAAAGTTATACTTATCGTTTTTATGGTGTGATCATTCATGTGCCGTATTTTCCTCTCTCGATTTCATAAATGTGAAGGGGATCTTTTGGGCCAAGAACTACCAATCTTTTCGGGTATGAGGTCAGCTTTTATTGGCGCTTTTTTCGCTAACATGTAACTAAGTGTTTCAAGTGTTTTTATTCTGTAACTTATTGATTTTCAGATGCATAAAAGCAAAGTAAAGACAAATTCTTATCTCGATTGTCACCAGAAAATAGATTTGTTTTATCCTGTGCACACTTTCTGAATTTTGAACTAGAGTCCCAGTTTTTTGTTTGCTTACCGATTGCGTACGAAATGTCGTCAAATTGACGCGAAAAGACGCTTTATTTTTGGCACTTTTACATCTGTAAGTTGGGTTACATTTAGTTACATCTGTCCGCTGCGACGCGAAAAAAGTCCCCCTCTATAATGCCTTTCCTTTTTATTGTTGTTTGTATAAGTCCTTAATTATGAAAAAGAATACGCTAGCGATCATGCCAAGTGTTTTAGCACTGGCGATCGGTATGGGGTTGCCTGCTGCACACGCAGGAGTGATCACAGACGCAACTATCGTCGGCTCAGAAAGCCAGTGGTGGAACACTTACAAAGTGATCCTAACGAACGACGGTTCAAAGCCAGTTGAACTTCGTGATGCGAAAGTGACGTTTGATTCAAACCTATCAATGTCGACACCCTCTTGGTCTGCGACTGGCATCAGCTACCCGGGCATGAAGTTCACCAGCGACGCACAAGGCAACGTCTTCAAGAACACGCTCGCGTTGGCTTTTGATAGCGGTAGCTGGGTGAAATCACAACTTCCGGCAGGTGAGCGTATTGAGCTAACTCTGGGTGTGAGTGGTGTATTGGATCTGACTCTTCTTCAAAATACCATTCGTCTGATCGCTGATGACGAAGGTGAAGTAGGTGAACCAGAAATTTCTCTTCAATTAGCTTCGCCAGTGAACGGTGCTGAGTTTGAAGAAGGTCAAGCGGTTGCCATGCTAGCGAACGTTACGGCAACCAACACCAGCGTTAAAGCTGTGACTTTCTTTGTCGACAACAAACAAGTGGCTCGTGTAACGCAAGCCCCATTCCAAGCAACTTGGACTTCTGTTGGCGCAGGCACTCACACGATCAAAGCTGTAGTAGAAGACACCTCTGGTTTAACCCAGCAACAAGCGGTCAGCATTTCGGTAAAAGAGAAGCCAGTTGAGCCACCAGTGGTACCTGAAGTGCATGAGCTGACATTCGTCGCGCCTACACAGGGTCAAGCATTGATGGTGGGTCAGGCAACGACGATCAAAGCCCGTGTTGATGGTGAATTGATCTCTAAACTGGAGTTTTGGGCGAATGACCGCAAGTTAGGTCAACGTAACATCGCTGCAGGTCAAACGACGTATTCTCAATCTTGGACGCCAAATGAAGTGGGCAATGCGACACTTAAAGTGGTGGTTCTCGATCAGAACAACCAAATGGTTGAACAACGCAGCATCGCAGTTGCAGTTGAATCAGCCCCAAGCTTTGTTGAGCCAGAAGTGAGCTTCTCTTCACCTGCAAACGGTTCTAAGTTTGAAAAAGGCGAGGCGGTGTCGATTTCTGTTCGTGCAACGGATGCTGATGACGATTTGTCTCGCATTATCGTGAAAGCAAACAACAAGCAAATCTGTGATTTCAACGCATCAGCAACCAACCAGTTCTCTTGTAACTGGACGGCGTCAGAAGTAGGTGCAGTTGAACTAGAAGCGGTTGCGACAGATGCTGAGAACCTAACGGCGACAGCACGTGTGAGCATCACAGTTGAAAAAGTAGAAACACCGACACCTCCGCCAACAGGTGGACTGTGCGCTGACTTTAATGTGTACCCAGATTGGACTCGTGGTGATCACGCGACAGGCGGTGACATTATGGTTCACAAGAACATTGCTTACTCAGCGGTGTACTGGACTCAATCTGTTCCTGGCAGCGATAGCTCATGGTCATTACATCTAAACTGTGATGGTACTGAGCCGGGTACAGCGCCAGCGCTATCATTGCGCAACCCAATGGACCCTGTGCGTCTAGAAGTGGCAGGTTGGCCAAATACATTCGTAGTCGCTAGCCCATCCACTCAAGCACCAAGCACGCTAACTATTGCAGCAAGCAGCAGTGATGCGCTAACAGACCTAGAGCAACTGACACGTTCGTTTGTGTCGGCTATCGAACAAGCAGAGAACGCGGGTACAGCATCAATCGTGATTCAATCGGATGTTCTGGATCTGGCTACGCAAGACAAAGGTGCATCGTTTGGTACCGTTGCGGTTAAACAAGCACTGACGAATGCTATTGATATCACGGGTAGCCGTATTGATATTGATACGATCAACGCACTGAGCGATGACGTGAAAGGCTGGGCACATGCTTACAACTTGATCTTCACAACCCTTGCGCCACAAGCGACATTTGGTTGGTCATTAAGCATTGGCGAGTTTGCTTACGATACCCACTCTGGTCGTCAGTCTGTATGGGATGAAGCGTCCGTTTTCACGGCCGATCTACTTGATAGCTTCCAGCTTTACAAAGCAGATGCTTCGAACAAAGCTGACTTTGTGGCGTTTACTAAATCGAATGCAACAACTGCACTAACCAGCGAGCAGTGGCACCACGCACTTGAGTACGTAAAACAGGTAACAGATTACGTTGATGCGCCTGCGATGCTAGCGAACATGCCGACAGAGCAAACTGCAAACTACTTCATGGGCAACACGCAAACTGATCAGCAAATCCGTAAAGCGGCGTACAGCAACGTATTTGCATTGATGTTTGATCAAGACTCTCAAGCCCTAACCAGCAAAATTGAGCTTTACCAAACGGCGAAAGTGCCACTGTACTACGTAGGTGAAGAGTTAGAGAAAGGTTCATTGACTCGCATTGAAGCGCTAAACCAAGAGTTAGCAAATGCTGAAAGCGTGATGGATAACGAAGCCTTCCTATACGAAACACCACAATCTCAGTGGGTTCCGTCAACGGTTTACAAGTGGAACGACTTCCTAGATGGCTTGAACGCAATGCACAACATTGGTGTAGCGGGCAACAAGTTCTGGTTGATGAACGATGAAGTTGATGACGCAACCAACATCAAATACGCGAAGGTCGCGATTGCTGCGTTCCTTGCGCAAAGTATGCAAGAGACCATCCGCTACAACGCGTGTGATGAAAACAACTGGTCTGAAGTGAAATACGGCGCGCCTGCGGATTACCCAATGACAGCAAGTTGTGGTCAACTGGGTCAGAAATACGCAGATTACGGCGTAAACCCAGTTTCAGGTTTGGACCATGCGTACTCTTGTCCTCGTGATGACAAAATGGAAGTTAGTGCTCTGACTCATGCGAAATGGTATGGCGCTCCAGCTCCAGTCTTTGCAGCACCAGATGCAGTGCTTGAAGAGCGTGGTCTACTGGTGAATGGTGCGGCAGGTCGTTGGACAAACAACGGTCACTGTAACGATGTTCCAGAAAGCGTAGATACATCTAAGCAAGTATGGGAACGCGACGAATGTAAGACTTATGTGGGTCAGAAAGCAGGTAAGTTCATATGGGACGGCAGCAGCCAAGAAAGCGTTGAAGGCTGTGGCTGGTGGGGTCGTGGTGTTATCCAAACCACAGGTCGTCAGAACTTCGGTACGCTTAACCACTACCTAGGTCGCTCGCACGTTGATCCATCAACCATTGGTAAGACAATTGATGGCGTAACGGTAGAAGCGCCACCGGCGAACCCACTTTATGCTGAGCTAGACTTCTGCTCTAACCCAGGTCTGATTTGTAGCTCGGAAGAGAACAAAGAGATCAAGTGGATCGCAGGTCTGTTCTACTGGGTAACCTCAGTTCAGGCATACAATGATGAAGGCGGCCAGTACGCGGATTGGAACTACCACAACGAGCTGAAGAAGTATGTAGATAGTGGTCTGCAAGGTTCTCAATTTATCGATGACGTTTCAGGCATCGTTAACCGTGGCTGTCCGGATCTGACGTGTTCGACAGGTGATGTTCACAACGTAAAAGAGCGCCGCGAGAACTTCAAACTGGTACTACAAAAGCTAGGTCTTGATCCTCGCTAATCAAGACAAAGAAAAATCGATGAAGCAAAGCCATCACTGAAAAGTGGTGGCTTTTTTGTTTTTAGCATTTGGCTCAGATGCTTAGTTTTCATTATTACAAATCCGTAATAGTTATTTTCTTTTTCAGCTTATTATCATTTATTTGCAACTCAATATAATGCCCGCCATTCCAAACGTATTTGCTGCGTTTTTGATTTTTATCTTTCGATGGATGGTTTCCGGGAGGGGAGTATGTCGAATTTTGTTGTTGTCGGTGGTGGTGCTGCGGGTCTAGAAATGGTCACGCGTTTAGCGAGCAGTTTTGCAGGCAAATCTGACCATACCGTTACTTTGGTTGAGCCATCTTCTCATCACTTATGGAAACCAAGACTGCATGAAATTGCGGCGGGCACGTTTGATAATGAGCTCGATTCGGTTGCGTTTCGTCTTCATGCTGCTTGTCACGGCTACCAATATGTTCAAGCGCGCATGTCAGGCTTAGACCGAGCAAATAAAACGATTACGGTGAGCGCAGAGTTATCTCCCGAGCAAACATTGAAATACGATTACCTCGTGATTGCCGTTGGCGCGATCAGTA
Source organism: Vibrio rotiferianus (assembly GCF_002214395.1). NCBI lineage: Bacteria > Pseudomonadati > Pseudomonadota > Gammaproteobacteria > Vibrionales > Vibrionaceae > Vibrio > Vibrio rotiferianus. The sequence continues at coordinate 448,990 of NZ_CP018311.1, read as the reverse complement.
ACGATTTCAAAATTCCGGGCGTAAGCGATCATTGCTTGTTCTTAGATTCGGCCTCTCAAGCAGAAAAAGCATGGGAACAGATGAAGCAAATGCTGGCGAACGGCGGTTCACATCGTGTTTCTATTGTGGGTGCAGGCGCGACTGGTGTTGAGCTGGCGGCCGAATGGGCGAAAGTCAGCAAGCAATTAAACCGCTATCAAGATGATACTCAGCTTTCGATTACACTTATCGAAGCGGCGGATCGTGTTTTACCTGCAAGTGCTGAGTGTATGTCTGCCAAGGTACTGAAGAAACTACAAAAGCAGGGTGTTAATGTTCGCTTAAACACTAAAGTTCAGCGTGCAGAAGCAGACCGTATCGTGACGGAAAATGAAGTCATTCCTGCCGATCTACAAATTTGGGCAGCAGGGATTCGATGCCCGGATTGGTTAGCGAATCTCGATGGTCTAGAAAGCAACCGCATTAACCAACTTAAAGTGCTGCCAACACTGCAAACCACTCTTGATGAAAACGTGTTTGTTATTGGTGATAGTGCTGAATGCCCACAAGAAGATGGAAGCATCGTGCCACCACGAGCGCAAGCCGCCAACCAAGCCGCTTCACATTTGGCGAAGCAATTTAAACGCTTGATGAAAGGCAAAGAGCTAAAACCGTTTGTATTCAAAGACGGTGGGATGGTCGTTGCACTCGGGCATGACTACGCGGTTGGCGCATTGATGAATGACAAACTCGTATTGCGTGGACGCTACGTTCGCCGCTTGTACGACTCGATCTTTAGGCTGCATCAGCGCGTTATTTTCGGTTGGTTCCGCGTGTCGGCTTTGGTAGTGCTTAAACGCGTAAAAGGTTTATTGAACCCATATTACAAAGGCTCTTGGTCTTAATCCAAGCCGTGACTCTTTACTTCCATTTTTTCATTTTTATCGAGCGCCCAAATCATCAGGATTTGTGGCGCTAGGTGTTTTTTATGCGTCATTTGCAACTCTCTTTGCCCGTTCAACTTCTTATTTCTGCCCTACTTGCGTGGGGTGGGGCTCAAGCCATCCTTCTTTTAATCGACCATGGGTTGGCAGACAAATCGCTTTTACTGTCGAGTGATTACTACCAAATTTTAATGTTGGGCAAAACGGTCTATCTCGGCTTACTGAAAATGGTGGTGGGCTTGATGGTGCTGTTTTCTCTTGTCGAAGGCATCACCAATATTGGCTCAACCGTTCGTCTTAAAGCTCTGGGTGGGCGCACACTGCTCTTCTACAGTTTCACCACCTTAATTGCCATCAGTTTAGGGCTTGGTGCGTCGTTAGCATTGCCTGCATGGGAGCCACTTAGCCAAAGCGTTTCTGTGGGTAGTGATGTCCATTTAATTGACGAGCAAGGCGCTGGTGGTGCCGCGATACTCACTAATCTCGTTAAGATGGCGATGGTGAACCCGTTTGCTGCACTGGCGAATGGCAACTTACTGGCGATCGTGGTTTTCTCCTTTATGGCAGGCGTTGCGATTTTGCTTTCTGTTCCGTCAGGTCATCCGTTGCTAGCGGTGATTTCGGGGCTGAACAAAAGCGTCAACACCATGATTCGAGGCATCGTTAAACTGTCTCCGATTGCCATTTTCGCGATCGTGTTTGATATCACGCTGACCTCAAGTGGGAATCTGATTCAGCAACTCGCGTTGTTTGCGTTGCTGGTGTTTGTGCTTACTATGGTGCACGGGCTAGTGGTGCTACCGACGATTGCCAAGGTAATGACGGGGATCTCTCCAGTTGCGCTGTTCAAAGCGATTTCGGCACCATTAGCCATGGCGTTCGCAACGTCTTCAAGTGCGGCAGCTCTACCTCTTGCAAAGCAAAGTGCGGAAGACAATTTGGATGTCTCGCCAGAAGTCAGCAGCATGGTATTGCCACTCGGCTCTGTAATGAATATGGATGGCACCGCGCTATTTGAAGGTGTCGCTGCGATTTTCCTAGCACAGTTGTTTGGGGTGGATTTGAGCACTACAGGGTTGGTGATGATCTTCATTATGGCAATGGTTTCTTCCGTTGGTGCGCCAGGCATGCCTTCGGGCTCCATGTCGGGTATGCAGTTAGTACTACTAGCTGCGGGCATTCCATTGGAAGCGATAGCCATTTTATTAGTGATAGAGAGACCGTTGGATACGTTCCGCACCGCAGTCAACGTTGAGGGGGATTTGGTTGCGACATTGGTGATAGACCGTTGGCAGAAGAAGCAAGAGGGTGAAAGCAGTATTTATTACCAAAAACCAGAGCCTTTAGTCAGCTAAACTTCGAGGTAAATACGCACCCTGCTGGGTGCGTATTGGACGAAAAGAAGTGCGGCATCAGCTAAGATGAAAATAAGATCATTTCTTGTGCACTAAACGAAAATTCTCCCTTTCATATAAAGCACGCCATCGCCTGATACCTTCACTTGTTCGCCATGAATATCACAGTGCAAAATCCCTCCGCGTTGAGAAGCCTGATAAGCAACCAGTGATGTTTTGCCCAACTTTTCAGCCCAGAAAGGCACTAGTCCAGCGTGAATCGAGCCAGTCACCGGATCTTCATCGCCGCCATTCGCTGGCCAAAAGTAACGTGATACGAAGTCCTGCTGTTCGCCTTTCGCGGTGACGACCACATCGTAAGGTGCGAGTGTCTTGAGATGTTCTGAACGGTATTGAACATCAAGTACCTCTTGTTGGCTGTCCACAATCACAAAGTATGCTTGAGGGCTTAGCAGAACATGTTCTACTTTGCAGCTTAAGCCTTCAACCAAAGCCAAAGGAATGTCAGAAACGGCTTTTGGTGGGCGAGAAGGGAAGGTCATCTCGATTTTTCCGTGCACATTCTTCTCTACGGTGAGTGTCCCTACTTCAAGGGTGTGGAATTCAATCGCACCTTCAATGCCCAATTCGTCAAATAGAACTAACGAAGAGGCTAACGTTGCATGCCCACAGAAATCGATTTCGGTAATAGGAGAGAACCAACGAATCTCATATCGGTTTGTGCCAATAGGTTTTAGAAAGGCCGTTTCCGATAAGTTGTTTTCTGTCGCGATACTTTGCATCAACTCTGGGGCTAGCCATTCCTCTAGCGGTACGACAGCGGCGGAGTTGCCTTTGAATTGCGTATCGGTGAAGGCGTCCACCACGTAGATATCCAGTTCCATTTGCGCTTCCTTGTTTGCTTTTTGGCTAATGAGCGTACACCAAATAAGTCGTCGATAAGCACAAATTTGAAAATGTTACGTAAAGTATCACAATTTGGCTTAAAATAGTTTTGATTGATACTTAATGAAAGGTTGTGGTTTCTTTTGGGGCATACACTTATCCCGAACTTAAGAAATAGGAGCATCATCATGAAAGCAATCACTACATCGGTTTTGGCATTAAGCTTATTGGCAGTGGGGGCAGCTCAAGCATTCGAGTTAACCAGTAACGATATTCAAGAAGGCCACCCAATGGCAAAAACGTTTGAGTACAACAGTTGGGGCTGTGATGGTGGTAACCAGTCTCCACAGCTGATGTGGAAAGATGTGCCTGCAGGCACAAAGAGCTTTGCAATTACCGCGTACGATCCGGATGCGCCAACAGGCAGTGGTTTCTGGCACTGGGTTGCGTTTAATATTCCTGCTAATGTGAATGAACTTCCACGCGGTGTGAACATTGAGAAATTGGGTGGTAAAGAGTCTCGTATTGATTACGGTACTGTAGGCTTTGGTGGTGTTTGTCCTCCAAAAGCGGACGGTATGCACCGTTACCAGTTCACAGTATGGGCGTTGCCTACCGATAAGTTAAACCTAGATGAAAATACGCCAGCGGCAGTGGTCGGTTTTACACTAAATAGCATGGCGTTAGACAAAGCAAAACTGACGGCGACGTACACACGTTAAACGTCATTTAGAGAAGAGAGGGAGTCGATGAGTCACCAATATCAAATTACGATATTTCGAGCTGAACAGTTGCAGAAACTACGCAATGTGAGGATTCACTCCCCAAGTATTATTCAGATCATCACCGGGAGTAAGCGCCTTTTCTGGAAGGAGTCGGCGTTAGATCTTTCTCATTCTAAGCTGCTGCTTTGTGAAGCTTCTGCATCGCTAAGTTTTGAGAATTTGCCCCAGAAAGGGAAGTTTCTCTCGAGAATGTTCAGCTTTCATTGTTTGCCGACAGAGGTGATGCTTGAATTGAGCGTAAGCGTTGGAGAAGAGCAAGAAGCGCCAACATTAGAAGCAGATAAAGCATTGGAAGAAACCCTCAATGCGTTGTTTTCGTTTGATCAACAAACTATGAGCAAAGAGACACAAACCTTCTGGGTAATGGGCTTATACCAGCAACTCGCCGAGCGTGGTGTGTTGCATCACTTATTTACGAGTGCGAACACAACATTCAGTCAGAAGCTAAGCCGCTATTTGTCGCATTCTCCAGGTGAAGAGCACTCATTAGAAGGAGTGGCAGAGCGCTTTGCTATGAGTCGCGCAACTATGATTCGTAAGCTCAAGCAAGAGGGGACTCAGTATCGAGAGGTGTTGGCAGAAGTGCGCTTAAATCACGCATTGTATTTAATGCAAAATGGTCACTACAACGTTGCGATGTTGGCTCACCTTTGTGGTTATCAATCTGAGGGGCGTTTTAGTCAACGGTTCAAAGGTAAATTTGGACTAACTCCGAGTGACTATATCAAAACTGTCGTGGTCAGTTAGCGCCCTTCGCGTTACCGATGGGCGCTTCTAAATCATTACAGCCTTTGGTTATCTATAGTATTTCTGCTTCATTTTGAGTGCTACGTTCACTAAAGCAATCAATACAGGTACTTCGATCAGTGGGCCAATGACACCAGCAAAAGCTTGGTCTGAGTTTAGGCCAAACACCGCGATGGAAACCGCAATTGCCAGTTCAAAGTTGTTGCCTGTTGCCGTGAAAGCAATCGACGCATTTTTGTCGTAGTCGATGCCCATTTTCTTACCAACGAAGAAGCTGACAAAAAACATCAATACGAAGTAGATAGCCAGTGGAATTGCTACACGGAATACATCCATTGGCAGTTCAAGAATCATTTCACCTTTCAAGCTGAACATCAGTACTATGGTCGCAAGTAGGGCGATAAGCGTAATTGGTGAAATGCGAGGGATGAATACTTCGTTGTACCATTGTTCACCTTTCGCAGCCACTAACCATTTACGACTTAGGAAGCCCGCTAGGAATGGGATACCAAGGTAAATCAGAACGCTCTCAGCGATGTCCATCATCGAGATATCTACCACGAAACCTTCGTAACCAAAGACCGGTGGCAACACAGTGATGAACAACCATGCCATCACACTGTAAGTCACGATTTGGAAAGCACTGTTTAGTGCAACTAGAGCAGCGCCATATTCTTTGTTACCGCCACCGATATCGTTCCATACAAGCACCATCGCAATACAACGAGCAAGACCGATCAGAATGATACCGACCATGTACCCCGGATGATCACCTAGGAAAGTCAATGCAAGGATGAACATCAAAATAGGGCCGACAATCCAGTTCATGACCAAAGACAGTGTGATCGCTTTTCTGTCTTTCGTCACTGTACCTAGCAGGTTGTAGTTCACCTTAGCTAATGGCGGGTACATCATCAAAATCAAACCAATCGCGAGCGGTACGTTCGTGCTGCCGACTGACATTGACTCATTCCACTCAGCAACTTGAGGGAATGCTGCGCCAATACCTACACCGATTGCCATTGCGACAAAAATCCACACCGTTAGGTAACGGTCCAAAAAGCTCATTTTGTCGCTGGCACTATTTAAAACTTGAGTAGTCATAGTGTTCTCTTATTCGTTTATCGTCGAAAGGCGATAGTTAAAGATATAGTTTATCTCTGCACGCCTGACCAGCGTGCAAAGGGAATTAATCAAATAACTTGGAAAATCCTAGATTGAACTGATCAAACGCGTCGCGTTGAATGCGGTAACACACCTTAGGTGGGTTTGGCTCGGCGCTGATAAAGCCTGCTTGCTTAAGAATACGCAAGTGTTCAGAAACAGTAGATTGCGCAAGACCCAATTCAGAAACCAAATCACTGTTCAAACAACCGCCCATGGTATCGAGAGTGTGTAGGATATGCAGAATGCGCAAACGTGCTGGATGGGATAAAGCTTTCGCTTGTGCCGCCAGAGTTTGTTCTTTCTCGAGCTGTTGTTGCGTTGTCTGAAAAGCAACTTCGCACTTGTCGTTGCATTTATCACTCATTCGCTGGCCTTAATAGTTAATCGTCGAATTGCGATAAAGTGTACGCCTGCTCTGTGGAAGATGCAACAATTCGATGAAAAAACTAATCGGGAAATAACGATGAAGAAAAAATTGAAAAAATATCTCTTTTAAAAACAGTGGTATAATTAAAAGTCTGGTAGGTTACTAAAAGTTAACTAATTGCATTATATTTCTAGGTTACCATAATAAACCACATCCGACGCACAACGGTTATCGCGTCATCTTGTGAACTTATTTAAGGGTAATCCTATGAGCAACGTACTGATCATCAATGCACACGAACCATCACCATATTCAGAAGGTCGTCTAAATGCTTCTCTTGTTGATAAAGCACAGACGCTTCTACAAGCAAAAGACCATGACGTTCGCATTGTGACAATGCAAGATGAGATCAACGTAGATGAGCAACTCGCACACTTTGAATGGGCTGATCGCGTGATTATCCAAAGCCCAATCAACTGGATGTCTGTGCCTTGGTCATTCAAAAAATACATGGACGATGTTTTCACTGCGGGTATGGGCGGCGCTCTGTGTGCTTTCGACGGCCGTAGCGCAGAAGAACCAAAGAAAAACTATGGTACAGGTGGTACGCGAACCAACACTAAGTACATGCTTTCACTGACATTCAACGCACCAGAAGAATCGTTTGATGATGAGAACGAATACCTGTTCCAAGGTAAAGGTGTCGATGATTTGATGTTCCACATGCACGCTAACTTCCGTTTCTTTGGTATGTCAGCACTGCCGACATTCGCTAGCTATGATGTGATGAAGAATGCGGATATCGAAAATGATTTTGCACGTTTCGAAGCGCACATTAACGAAAACTTCTAATCCTTTTAGAAACATAGTGTGAACTGAATGATGAATTGAGATGGACTGCTGTATGCGGTCCATTTTTATTTGTTTGCAGCGAGGTGACGTTTTTATTACTCTAAAACACTAAATGTATCTAGCTTACTTTTCGTTACCTAGATTAGGTACGTATCTTGAGGTGTATTGTGGAAAGCAGAATCAGTGTAGATAGCAAAGGTCGTAAGTCAGTGGCGAACGTATGTGCTGAGCCCTGTGCTATCGAGAAAGGGATGCGTCTAATTGGTGGTAAATGGAAAGGTTCGCTGATTTATCACTTGAAAGACGGCCCTGTTCGCTTCAACGATTTAGCACGCATGCTAGGCGGCGCAAGCAAAAAGATGATCGACCAGCGTCTGAAAGAGCTTGAAGCGGAAGGCATGGTAGTGCGCAAAGTGATTAGCGACCGTCCAATTGCAGTAAGCTATGAGCTAACAGAGTTCGGCCGTACCGCACTTAAAATTCTTGATGATTTGAGAATTTGGTCTGAGACTCACCAGATTGAGTTGCGTAAATAACGTGGCCTGTTGTATCTCATCATCGCTTAACGGTTTAAGCCAATAAAAATGCCAGCATATCGCTGGCATTTTTTATGTTTGATTGTTGTCTGGAACTGATTAGGCGTAATCCGTTTAGTAGTCCAACGTACCACGGATAGGGTAGTTGTTGTCTGGATTACGAATCCAAGCCAAACCACGTGATAGCGCGCCAAGCTCAGGGCGAACAAACGGGTTGTTTGAAATATCCACCACGTGCAAGTTGCCGTGTTCATTTACTACAAACAGACCTGGTTCTGAGAAGTTATGGTCAGTCTCTTGCTCTGAACGAGGCAGTGAAATGTACAGACCCAATGTTTTCATTTGTTCTTCGGTTAGGCCGTAAGCAATCGGGAAGCTGATTTCGAGTTTCTCTAGATGTCCCTCAAGCTGCTCTTTTGAATCGCCTGAAACCGCAAGAATATCAACGCCTGCTTCTGCGAAAGCTTGCTTGTAGCCCTCTAACTCATTGAGGTATTTGGTACAAAGAGGACAGTGTTTACCACGATAAACGAATACGGCTTGCCAAGTCGCATCACCTTGCGGCTGACCTAACGTCACGCTTGAACCATCTAGCAAGGTTGCTTGAAGAGAAGGGAAGCTGTCGCCCGCTTTAAGTTTCACTGAAGTTGCCATAATGACTCCCGAATTGGTGGTAGATATCCATGGATGCCCCTTCTCAATAAAAGCGATTGTGTAGGGGGTGAGACTTCAATGTAGACCCAGTTTTACGGCATTTCAACTAGTTAACTTTTGGTAACCTAGATAATGAATGGCAAGAAAAAGAAACAGTTAGAAGAGGAAAGCAGAACTTAAAGATACAACGAGGTGGGGGTGTAGTATCAGGAGCTAAGTTCTGCTTAAGGTTCGTTTACCAGTTGAAGAAATCGTTCATTGTTACCAGAGCCATAACTTCAAGCTTGTTGTCTGAATGCGCGACGCGCTCTCGGAAATAGGTTGCCATCGTAGGCATGTCTTTTGCTGATCGAATTTGGAATCGCATAGTGTTTCCTCCTTTGTTGCTGACAGGGTCAGTATGCGAAGAAAAGGGGAGCTGAAAAAGAGAGTAGATTTCTGTGGTTTATTCCTAATAAGCTCGAAAGGGGAGCTAAATCTTCGATTTTTGGCTTTGCGTAGGCAAAAAGGGGAACAAAGTGAACGGAAGTTTTCTTATTTTCTCTTGGATAAGTTGAGTAAAATAAACCTATCTCCACTTTTTGAGGATGCGCAGTGTCTGATCTCAACTTGTTCCGCTACTACCAACGACTGACACCATTAGGTGTTGGTAGTGAAGTCAAAACCACGTTGCAGGAAGTTGCTGATTTGCTGTTCACTTCTCCTCGTCATGCGCGCAGCTTGTTGTCACAAATGCAGACGCTCATGTGGTTAAGTTGGCAGCCAAAAGCGGGCCGCAATCAGCGTTCGACATTGCTCCTAAACATAGAGTTAAGCGCGCTAAAAGAGAGCCTAGCTCTGGAGCGCATTAAGCTGGGTAAGTACGAAAAAGCACTGGCGATTCTCGATGAAGACGAAACTGCATTTGGACGTTTGCTCAAAACCACTTCAGGTGCATCGGTTCAAGAAGGTCGACTCAATATCCAGCTGACTTATAAGCGTATGTTTGAACGTATCGTCCCTCACCAACTTCACCGCAGCAGTGAGCGCTTCTTTCTGCGTCAAATCTATTGTTGCTTGGTATCGAGTGACTACAACGGTGTGGTAAAGCCAGAACTAGCTCATCATTGGCGCTACGATGAGAAGAGCTTTGAGTGGACATTTTACCTTCGCCCCGGTCTAACGTTTCATAATGGGGCGCCGATTGATGCTGATACCGTAGTAAGCCTGTTTGCCAAACTGAGTTCGTTGGAGTATTACCAGAAAGAGCTGGCTCACGTTACCGACATCACCGCACCAAACCCTCTCAAAGTAGTGTTTACCCTGAGCAAGCCAGATTTGGGTTTTGCAGGGCTTATATCTGGGGTGAAATACGGCATTCAACCCGTTAGCCAAGTAAACGTAGCCAACAACAACTTGGTGATTGGTAGTGGCCCGTTTTCGGTGATTGAGCACAATGCGAATCGACTAAAGCTGAAAGCTTTCGATGCTTATTACGCCTGCCGTGTACTTACCGACATAGTGACGATTTGGATCGTCAACGATGAGAGAATGGAGAACCCTTCACTCACTGGTAGTGTGCCTATCAACGTTAGTGAGACTTTATGTGGTCATTATGTTTCGACTCAAGATGACAAAGCCCCTCATGATGGTCAACACACTCGAACTGAAGATGGTTGCTTGTTTGCTCTGTTCAACCATCATGCTAAACAGCCTTTGTCTCGTGCTCAGCGCCGTTATATTGCAGAGTTGATTCAACCTGAGCGTTTGGCAGAAGCGATGCGAAAAGAAAATACAGTGTTTCGCAGCGTTCCTGCTTCTAACTTACTACCTAGTTGGAAGCCTGTTTTACGTCCTTTTGGGGACAGAACCAAGTTACCGAAGACCATCACTATCGCGGGTTACAACTACACTGCGCTTCGTCGCTGCGCTCGTGCTATCTCTTCTCTGCTGGCATTGGAAGGCTGTAAAGTTGAGACGATCATGTATTCCTACAGAGAGCTAAATGAAAAAGCGGAAAATGGAACGCTAGACGAGACGCTGGTGGTGACTAACACCACTTCTGATGACAGCCGTCATGTCTCCGCTTTTACTAACTTCTTTAGCAATGATGTTTTGTACCATACATTAGGTGAAGAAAATGCGCAGTGGCTTGATGAACAGCTGGAAAAGGTGAGGTCGTTGGTTCCCCTTGAAGATTACTTAGTTGCGCTTGAGCCTATTGCTTCCACACTCGTCAGCGAATACTGGATTGCACCTATGTTCCACCATACGCAGACACTGCGTTTCCAAGGTGTTTTAGAAGACGTCGCTCTCACTAACTGGGGTTGGCCAGATATTCGATCAGTGTGGTCAGCAGATTAATCAAACCCGCCACTCGGCGGGTTTTTTGTGTCTTTTCTCTTCCGACCTTCTGCTCGCTATATGTTGAAACTAAGCAACGTTTCGATTTCTTTTAGCAAACAAGTGTGATGATTATCCCTGTTTGAAACTCACTAGCGCCGAATTAGTGAAAAATGAAGTTTGAATTTAATCACGATAAATAGCGAGTCAAGAGTCGTAATGTGATCGAGGTAAATTATTGCGAATTTCTAGAAATGTTTGGATAGGTGCGGAGGTTCAAATTATGCCTATTGACATGTTGCTGAAAGAAAATTTGTTGCTAACTTTCTTTGTCTATTTTTGAGCTACGTTCATTAAAACAAATTGACAGCCATTTAATTGTGATTTGTTGCACAAAAGAGGCGTGCTTGCGCGGTTCTACGACTCTTATTGATAATTAACCCATCGAAACCGAACTGTTGATAGGGTTTAAAAATGCTGTATGAATTAATCGACCACGAACTAGTAGATGTTATTAATGACCGCGCTTACCAATGGCAAGACGCAGTTAAAAAGACAACGCAATACCTAGAAGACAAAGGTTACGTTTCTCAGCAATACGCGGATGCCATCATCCAATCGACCGAAGAAAATGGTCCTTACTATGTGTTGTGCCCTGGACTGGCGATGCCACATGCTCGCCCAGAAACCGGTGTCCTAAAAACGGGCTTGGGCATTCATATTTTCCCTTCACCAGTTGATTTTGGTTCGGACCTTGGTCCTGCCAACATTCTTATTACCCTAGCTGCAAAAGACTCTGATACCCACATTGAGGTGATTCAAGCGCTGAGCGAGATGTTTGTGGACGAAGAGAACATTGCAAAACTGGCACAAGCTTCATCTAAGGAACAAGTGCTAGACATAATAAAAGCATACTAAAAGGAACATAACGTGAAAGCAAACATGCGAGCCAATGTGCAAGCCTTCGGGGGTCATTTGACCGCCATGGTGCTGCCAAATATCGGAGCCTTCATCGCTTGGGGCTTTATTACTGCACTCTTTATCCCAACAGGTTGGATGCCAAACGAAGCGTTTGGAGAACTCGTTGGCCCAATGATCACTTACTTATTACCACTGTTGATCGGTTATACCGGTGGTCAGATTGTTGGTGATAAACGCGGCGCGGTAGCCGGTGCCATTGGTACTATGGGTGTTATCGTTGGTGCGGACATCCCAATGTTCGTCGGCGCGATGATCATGGGCCCACTCAGCGCTTGGGTTGTGGTGCAAATGGATAAGCGAATCCAACACCGTATTCCTTCTGGTTTTGAGATGGTGGTGAACAACTTCTCACTGGGTATTGTGGGCATGATTCTGTGTCTGTTCGCCTACGAGATTGTTGGCCCGGCGGTAACGGCGGCAAACTTGTTTGTGAAATCAGACATCGAAGCCTTGGTGGCAACGGGATTCCTCCCTCTACTAGCAATCATCAACGAGCCTGCGAAAGTGCTGTTCCTTAACAACGCTATCGACCAAGGTATTTATTACCCATTGGGTCTGCAGGCGGCCGCTGAAACAGGTAAGTCTATCTTCTTTATGGTGGCATCTAACCCAGGTCCGGGCCTTGGTATGTTGCTGGCGTACGCGAAGTTTGGTCAAGGTCTGTCGAAACGCTCTGCGCCAAGTGCCATCATTATTCACTTCTTCGGCGGTATTCATGAGCTGTACTTCCCGTACGTGTTAATGAAGCCAATCATGATCTTGGCGATGATTGCGGGTGCAGCGACAGGTATCGCAACCTTCAACCTACTTGATGCAGGTTTGGTAGCAGGTCCAAGTCCAGGCTCAATCTTCTCTTACCTAGCATTGACTCCGAAAGGCAGCTTCTTAGCGACCATCGCAGGTGTCACAACAGCAACAATTGTTTCCTTCCTTGTCGCAAGTGCGATTCTGAAGATGAGCAAGGCAGAAGACAAAGAAGATGAGTTTGAACAGTCAGTCTCTGAGATGAAAGACATGAAAGCGGAAGGCGCAATCAAACCAGTTGCCGCTGCAACACAAGAAGTAAACAAACCAATTGCATTTGTCGCATTCGCTTGTGATGCGGGTATGGGCTCAAGCGCGATGGGAGCTTCAACCTTCAAGCGCAAGTTAGTTCAAGCTGGGATTGATATTGAAGTGAAGAACTTCGCCATCGAAAAAGTCCCAAGTGACGCTGACATCGTCGTGACGCACGAAAGCTTAGAAAGCCGAGCGATTAAAGCAACAGGCTTGCCAGTAATAACGATTAAGAACTTCCTCAATGATCCAGCGCTCGATGAGCTGATGGACAAGATTAAGCAACAAACGGTCGCAACTGAGCAACCAGCCTAACAATGCAGTATGGGGCGGAACCTACCGCCCCATTTAGGAGAGAAATCATGGTACAAACAACGGCAGCGGTTATCTGTGGCGAGAAAGACGTTCAACTAAGAACCTTTGATTTGCCAAGCATTTCAGCCGATGAACTTCTGGTTAAAAACATTTCAAACAGCATCTGCTTGTCCACTTACAAAGCGGCATTGTTAGGTAGCAAACACAAACGCGTACCTGAGAACATCGATGAAGTGCCAGTGATGACGGGCCACGAATACGCAGGTGTGATTGTTGAAGTCGGTGAGAACCTAAAAGACCAATACAAAGCAGGCGATTACTTTGTACTGCAACCAGCAATGGGGTTGCCTACTGGTTACTCGGCGGGTTACAGCTACGAAACCTTTGGTGGCAACGCAACGTATTCCATCATTCCGAAAATCGCTATCGATTTAGGTTGTGTGCTGCCTTACCACGGTGATTACTTTGCAGATGCGTCTTTGGCTGAACCAATGTCATGCATCATTGGTGCTTATCACGCGAGTTACCACACTACGCAATACGTGTATGAGCACGATATGGGCATCAAAGAGGGTGGAGCGTTAGCGCTACTTGCGTGTGCTGGCCCTATGGGCATTGGCGCGATTGATTACGCGATTAACGGACCTGTGAAGCCAAAACTGATTGTGGTAACAGACATCGACGCTGCACGCTTAGATCGAGCAGAGTGCTTAATTCCGGTAGTGAAAGCAAAAGAGCAAGGCGTTGAGCTGCATTACGTGAACACAGCTCAAGTCGATGACCCTGTGACTTATCTGAAAGCGCTGAACGATGGCAAAGGTTACGACGATGTGATGGTGTATGCGGCGGTATCGCAAGTGCTAGAACAAGCCGATGAGCTGTTGGGTAACGATGGCTGCTTGAACTTTTTCGCAGGCCCTACCGATAAAAAATTCAAAGTACCGTTTAACTTCTACAACGTGCATTACGAATCAACGCACATTGTGGGCACGTCTGGTGGCTCGACCGGCGACATGGTGGAATCTATCGAGTTGTCTTCACAAGGTAAGATCAATCCATCGTTCATGATCACCCACGTTGGTGGCTTGCAAGCTGCACCGCATACGATTTTGAATCAGTTGGATATCCCGGGTGGTAAGAAGTTGATTTACCCGCATATTGACCTGCCATTGACCGCGATTGATGATTTCTTATCGTTGGCAGACCAAGACCCGTTCTTCGCCGAATTAGACGCAATTTTGAACGCTAACAACTATGTGTGGAACGCACATGCAGAAAAAGCGTTACTTGAGTTTTATGACGTGAGCTTAACGGTTTAGTTGCAACGAATTTGTGTGGTAGCCTTTGCGCTGCCACATAATGGAGAGGTCATAATACGTTGTCACGTGAAGACGAATTACTGGAGAAACTGGACGAGTGCGAAAATGCGACTGCGTTTCTTCAGGTTTCTAACAAAATAATTAACCTCAAGTTAAAAGCATTACTTCCGAGCGTGTTCGTCCAAGACGATCTGGTGAAGGAGTATGCTGTGGATCCTTTATTGAAAGAAGATGGTCCGTTGGTGACGACCGATGTGGTATCGAAGCTGATGTTTGCGATGGGCAAAATCTCTTTGGAAACTTACGCCGATATCGGATTGTACGATCAGGTCTTGGAGTACGTGGTTAGCCAACCGGAGAAAGTCGAATTTGCGGATGACGTGATTTACGACTTCATCAAAAACCAAGCGGTACTCTCTTCTCAGCAAGACAGCTTTTATCTTGAGTCGATCAATCAGCTTAAGTTCTCTTCGTTTGAGTCCTTTTCGCAAATGAGATACGAATCTCTCATCAAAACAGTGTTGAAGCTGTCGTGTGAAATGTTGATAGAAAGAATCGAAGGGGAGATCAATCAATAAGGGTTCACCATGAAAGTGAATTTAAACGTCAGTGGTTTTGAAACCGAAGCTACCTTTCCTGATGCCGACGTAAAGCGAATCCATCAACCTCTTATCGAAAAGTTTACCCGTCTTTATCACGAGAAGCAGGAACGCATTGTCGTGTTTTTGTGTGCCCCTCCGGGCAGCGGTAAGTCAACCCTAGCTGCGTTCTGGGAACACCTTTCTGAACAAGATGAAAACCAAGAGCCACTTCAGGTTCTGCCTTTTGATGGTTTTCACTATCCGAACGAAATCCTCGACAGCAACACCATTGAGCGTAATGGCGAAGTTGTTCCGCTGCGCAGCATTAAAGGTTCTTACGAAACGTTCAATCTCACTGAGCTTATCGACAAGCTGAAACAGCTTAAAGTGAAAGACAGCAAATGGCCTTACTATGACCGTAACCTGCATGATCCGGTTGATGATGCCATTCAAGTTAACCGTAATATTGTCGTTGTCGAGGGCAACTGGTTGTTGCTTGATGAACCGGTATGGAAAGAACTGCATCGCTTGGCCGATTTTACGGTGTTTATTGATACTCAAGCGGAGTTTCTAAAAGAGCGTTTGGTTAATCGAAAAATCCGTGGCGGTACAGATCCAGATGCCGCATTGGCGTTCTACTTACGTTCTGATGCGGTCAACGTTGATAAAGTGCTGAATCACTCGATTCCTGCTGACTTATCGTTGTTTCTTAATCAAAACGGTTCGTTCGACATTCGATAGTTCGTCCACAATCTCAGGAGGTCACCATGGATATCGTGATTGATAGCCACACCCATACTATTGCCAGTGGACACGCTTACAGCACGATTTTAGAGAACGCATTGTCTGCTAAGAATAAGGGGCTAAAACTTCTTTGTACCACCGATCATGCTCCCGAGATGCCTGGAGCCCCTCACTACTGGCATTTCAACAATCAAAGAATTTTGCCCCGCTTTTTACATGAGATCGGCATTCTCCGTGGCGTCGAAGCCAACACGCTGAATGTGAAAGGGGAGATAGACTTACCACCGTCCTCTGACCAACATCTTGACTGGGTGATTGCGAGTTTCCATGAACCCGTATTCAAGCCAGCAACGGAAGCTGAGCATACCGCCGCCCTGATAAATGCGATTCAAAGCGGCAGAGTGGATGTTCTTGGTCATTTAGGTAACCCAAATTACCCATTCGATATGGAACAGGTGCTGCGCTGCGCGAAAGAGCACAATGTTGCGGTTGAAATTAACAATACATCTTTGACTGGCAAAAGCCGTAAGGGCAGTGATTCTCGTTGTGATCGCATTGTCGAATTGGGCAAAGAGATTGGCGTTTACTTCAGTACAGGGTCGGATGCCCATTTCAGTGAAGAGATTTCCAAGTTAGATTTGGCAATTGCGTTGCTGGAAAAACACGGTGTGGATGAAGAGAAGATACTCACTACATCGACGAGTCGATTCTTGAACTTCTTATTGCTGAGAGGTAAGAAGAGAATTCCCGAGTTTGAATGCCTGTACTGAGAAATCGACTATGCTAAGGCTCAGTGGATTTAGCTTAGTTATTGACAAATAAGGTTATACGTAAGCCGAAGAATAAGCCCGGCACGTTCGGGTTTATTCTCCGTAGCCACTTTTCTCATGAACAGGTAGAGTTTTTGTGGACAAGGAAAATCAACTTCGTCAGCAACGTTTGAGCATCCGGGCTGAGCAAGCGAGCGGCAGTTAGGACATCTTCCGCGACCACATGATCAATATCTCGAATATCTAAAGCTACGTCTAGATCTGTCAGTTGCAGAGCACGCAAAATTGCTCTGTACTGGGAGAGCTTCATGTCAGATTCCCCCCTTTCAATGCGTTGATATGTCTTTAAGCTCATTCCTGCTGCTTGAGCCATTTTTTCTCTGGAAACGCCTTGTTCTTTCCTTCTTTGAATAAGAACTTCAACGATTGGGTCAATATGCATAAGCGCTCCATTTGGACAGATTTGACCTAAACGACGCAAATTGTGGACCAAGTTAACTAGCACGTATTTACCCGCAAATGAATTTTTTATAAAAATGCTGTTCTAATAAAAACGTAGATTATTCAGTCAGTTTGCGGCAAATGAAAATACATAACAGAAAATTATCAGACAAATGGCGATTAAAAGATCGCAAAATGCAACGCATTTTAGATGATCTAGTAGATGAGTTAAGAGTGCATTGCAAAGAAAGCAATCTAGATATGGGGTGGTTGGTAAAAGAATCCCAAAAAAGGTTGATGGTGTATAAAGAACTATATATGCATCGAGCACTTATTGATGAGCGTGAAATACAGGACGCTTTTGAAAGGCTTAGTGAGCAGGAAAAGCAAATTGTCGCTTTGGGTGAAGATAATTTGACGGCGGTAATCGACTCACTAAATCGAGAAATATAATGTTCAAGTTGAGAAGGTTGCTAAAGGCAACCTTCTCAAAGCTATTACTTAATCAAGTGCTGCCCCATTACACCATCGCCTTTTTCTAAGCGAGATGAAATGTCACCAAATAGATCCGATAAGTCGGCTTTAATGGTGTAGTTATGTCCGTCATTCAACTTGTTAAAGTCCACTGAGTACTGCGTGTAACTGTCATCATACTGGTAACGCACGTTCATTACTTTTTGGTCTAGGTTGTACACCAAACCATAGATGGTTGCGTAGCCACGCATTTCGCCATTCACCGGGCGGTTTGCCGCATCCAATGGGATTTTATAGGTCACACTATCCAGTTTCGCAATGCCATTGGTGTAGCTGCTAGGCTCTTTAAGCTGATCCTTCATGTAGCTGTTCCAGATAAAGCGTTGAGCAGAATTAATGTTACCCGGGATCGGGAACTCACCATTCACATCACTCTTCGCTTTTGGTTGCGCTTCTTGCCAGTTTTTCAAGTGTTGCGCGTACTCTGGGCTGTTAGTCATCACGTCATATTGTTTGCCGTGATGAACTTGCCAAGCGCCGTCGATGTATTCCAACACAGCAGAGTCACCACTTGCGTCTTCTAATGAGTAATGTCCCTTCATTTCAATGCCATTGTGGCTGAACTGTTGGATTTGGATTGAATCTAGATTCTTCAACGCTTCATCAACGGACGCGAAGCTATCAATCAAATAGGCGACAAAGCGCGAGTTTTCGATTTGTTGTTTGCCAGCTTGTGGTACGCCTGGGTTTTCCTCATCTAAAAACAATGCATTAGCCGCAAAGCCTTTCTCGTTGAAGCCATCAATAATGCCCACGCCGTAAATACTCACACCAATGGAAGCGTATTTCGATGTCCACGTAAGCGCATCGCCTTTATCGTAGCCACGGTAGGTTTGACCAGCGTGACGTACATCGATGGTTGGCTGGTTGGCTTCCATCCAGTCCATAGTACGAGAAACAAATACCCCGTGGTCTTGAGTCTCCCAAACCAAACGTGAACACGCATTGGCGGCGGTAGATATGCTGCCGATTGCCGTTGCGACAGATGCTATTAGAAGTACCTTTTTGCTAAAACCTTTCATTGAATTGCCCTCGTAACGTTTCAATATGTGCTCATTATTACGCTTTGTATTCATCATGTAATCTCAGTTTTGTTGCAAATATTGCAACATTCAGGATCGGATTGAATTAAGATAAACGAGTCCATTGTTTGAGGAGCTTCTTATGCCTAGAGCCAGTTTAGACCAACTTACTGCATTTGTTGCTGTCGCTGAGCATGGTTCATTCAGCCAAGCCGCGAGGGTTGTTGGGAAAGACCGAGCGACGCTTCACCATCAAGTCAGCGATCTAGAAATTGATTGGGATGTAACCTTATTTGAACGCAAAGGAAGAACGCCAGTCTTGACGGAAGTAGGGGCGACGTTACTTACTCAAGCCAAGCACATTCTTTACCAAATGCAGTCTTTAGAGCTTTCTTGTGACAGCTACTCTCAAGGGGATATCCCGGAGATAACGATTTGCCATGATATGTCGGTGCCGTGTGATGCCATAGCGGATATCGACCTGTCTCTGCGCAAGCAATACAAGAACACTGCGATTCATTGGTTGCATCGAAGCCGTGATGAAGCGTTAGAGATGCTAATGGCGAAACAAGCGGACTTTGCAGTGGTACTTAACCGAGGACAAGCATTTCCAACCGAAGGAATGTCGTTTATTAACTTGGGCTATCCTAAGTTTACCTTCTACGCCCATAGGCAAAGCCTGATAGTTCAGAAAGCCGTTGTGACTTTGCAAGATCTTGCGTCACACCATCAATACATCGCTGAGAATTTCAGCACGAGTGCACTAGGCAACCAGCAGGTGATGTCGCCCAACATATCTCGCATCAGCAACATCGATGTATTGATGCGATTATTGAAAAATGAGGGCTTTGCCTTGCTTCCACATCACTTAGTGCAAGCTCACGATGAAAAAGGTGAATTTGTTCCATTAAACATCGATTTTATGGCGAATGAAGGTCGTGCAGGGTATGTGTTACTTAAACGAGGCAACACGCTAAGCCCTGTGCATCAAAAGCTGGTGGCATTGGTGACCGAGTGGTTTGATAAGCAGGCTTAATACCTGAAAGCTTATCTAGCGGGGCCGTACTGGATTAATTAAGCCCCAACCTTAATGAAATATCGCCATCATCAAGCACGCCATCTTCATGAAACCCGAACGCACGATATAGCTTTCCCGCTTGCTTATTGGTTGGTTTGTGCATTGTGAGTAGGGTTTTACCGCCAAGTTGCTGCACCTCTTCTACAAGTAAGCTTAGTACTTGCTTTCCATAGCCTTTGTTTTGATGATCTTTATCGATCATAAAACGAAATAGCCAGTAAATGGAGTAATCGAGTGGTTCGTCTTCATGGCAAAACGCAAGTAAACCGATCACAGTCTCTTGCTCATAAATCGCTTTCAACCGGTAGTCGGTCTCAAAGCGTGATTGAGCAATCGTAATCGCGTTGGAGGCAAGATTTTCTTCCTGGTCAGGATGCAGATTGAGACGAATACAGTCTAGGTAGTTTTCTTTGGTGAGCTCTCTTAGTGAGATCATAAATACGGGATTCCTTCTTCCTTAAAGCAAAAGAAGTAAAGCTTACTATTCAGTAAGATAGCAAATGAGATAACTAACGGCGGGGTAAAGCTGTGAGGGAGTTCATAGACGGGCGGCGCCAAAGAAAGCCGCCAGACTATTGGTATTTATTACGAGATGGGTGTTTGCCGCGAGGCTAGCACTTATCGCATGAAGAACCGTTTTGGTTGCAATCTGTCATACGACCTTGCTTGTCGAATGAGAAGCTACAACATTTTTCAAACAGCTTTTTCAATTCTACACGTCCTTTCTGAACACGTGATTTGAGAGTCGAGTAACTGATGCCTTGTTGTTCTGCTAGCTTCTTCTGACTCATGCCTTCGAGCTCAATAGAAGCGAGCAGTTGCGATTGCTCTTCTGGTAGCGCCTGCACAAACGGCGCAATGCACTTCGAGAGTTCTTGTTTAAGGCTCGCTTCTTGTTCTTCAAACCAAAGATCGTCAGCGACGAGATCATTATCACGCTGATTTCGCGCACGTTTACGGTAGAAATCGATGATGGCGTTATTGGCGATTTGGAATAGCCATGATTTCACGCTTGATACGTCGCGAATGTCCCCAAGATTATGATACGTCTTGAGTAAGATCTCTTGTTTTAAGTCGTCTACGTCGTCTTCATTACTGACTTTAGAGCGTAAGAAAGCATGAATAGCGTGTTCGTATTCGCTCCAGATCGATTCAAGGTTAGCAGTTTTCATTGATGCAACACTCGTCACGCAAGAAGCCAATCACCGTATCTAAGCATTCATACTCAGCGACACAATACAAAGTGCGACCGTCACGGCGCTGACTGATTAAGCCGGCTGAGGCAAGGCTCGAGATGTGATGAGAAAGCGTAGAAGCTGGAATGCCGAGTTTATCTTGTACGCCACCAACTGCGATACCTTCGTAGCCCGCTTTAACCACCTCTTTATAGATACATAAACGAGTAGGGTGTCCTAACTCTTTGAGCGCTTTTGCTACAGCTTCGAGTTC
Organism: Vibrio rotiferianus; assembly: GCF_002214395.1. Taxonomy (NCBI): domain Bacteria; kingdom Pseudomonadati; phylum Pseudomonadota; class Gammaproteobacteria; order Vibrionales; family Vibrionaceae; genus Vibrio; species Vibrio rotiferianus. The sequence goes on along the minus strand of NZ_CP018311.1, from coordinate 428,107 downwards.
CATACTGACCTCTTGGAATGACAGACGATAAATACATTTCGATGATAGTGAAAGTGTGGATGAATAGCAAACAAGAAAGTTTCAATAGTTAATTTGTTGATAAATAAGAACTAAAATTATATTTCGATATTTATCGAAATATAATGGTTGACGCATTGTTTTTTAATTCTATAATTCGAGAAAAATAGAAATGAAGAATTCAGCTTCATTAGGAAATTTACAGTTACTGATGTGACATCAGTAGGAGAATCAATATGAATCCAGAAATCATGACTATGGCTAAGGAAGCGCTTGATATGTTTGCGTTTCTAGCAACCGAACTTATCATCCTATTCCTAGCGATTAGCTACATTGTGGGTGTGTTGCAAGATTTTCTAACGCCAGAAAAAATTCAATCGATCCTGAGCTCGAAAAAGGGTAAAGGCTACTTCATTGCTGCGCTATTAGGTTCGATTACGCCTTTCTGTTCGTGTTCGACGATTCCTCTCTTGAAAGGTCTATTGCGTGCAAGAGCAGGTTTCGGACCTATGATGGTGTTCTTATTTGCAAGTCCACTGCTTAACCCAGTGATCATTGGCTTGTTTGTGGTGACCTTTGGTTGGAAAGTCGCGGTATTCTACTTTGTTATCGCAATGACGGTGTCTGTGGTTGCGGGCTATGTACTAGAAAAGCTGGGCTTTGAACGTTACGTAAAACCAGAAGCGTACGAAGCAGCAGGCACCTCTTCATGTGGTACATCTTGCGGTGATTCAAGCAAGAAAAAAGAACAAGCGAAACCAGTATCAAGCTGCACTACCAGCGGTTGTGGCGAATCTGCACCAGTTGCAGCAAAAACATCTTGTTGTGGTGATAGCGAACCAAAAGCAGAGCCTAAAGTGGAAGTGTCTTGCTGTTCATCAGACGGTACTGCAACAGCAACAATCGTGGAAGAAAAAGAACCTAGCCGCTGGGTACGTATTTGGCACTCAACTTGGAAAGACTTTAAACAGGTGTTCCCTTACCTGATGATGGGTATTGCGATTGGTTCATTCATTTACGGCTTCATCCCAACGGATCTTATTGCGGAGTACGCAGGTGAAGCGAAGTGGTACGCGATTCCAGTAGCAGCAATTATTGGTATTCCATTGTACATCCGTGCAGAGGCCGTAATTCCACTAAGTGCAGCACTAGTACAAAAAGGTATGGCACTGGGTTCAGTAATGGCTCTTATCATTGGTAGCGCAGGTGCAAGTCTTACAGAAGTGATTTTGTTGAAATCAATCTTTAAGAACCAAATGATTGCAGCCTTCCTATTCGTTATCTTAACGATGGCAATGGGTGCAGGTTACCTATACACCTTCATCTTTGCTTAATGTAATTAAGTAAACTGAAAAACAAAAATCCCCAAGTTTCGGCTTGGGGATTTTTATTCTGAAAGACTTAAAGCTTATCGCTCGCCAAGCACTTCAAATTCATCGTAAGTGAGGCGAGATAGGCCATCTTCTTGAATTTCCCACAATTCTTTGTGCACGACACCAAACGCCTTGTTCATCGTCCAATCTGACGTAAGAATGTAGCCATTTTCGCTGTCTTTTTCCCACTTAGTGTTGGTGTAGTCCACGCTGTTAAAACCTTGGTCCATGATGTTTTGCCAGAATGCTTGGATCGCTCCACGTCCCTCAAAGGTGCCAAATGGTTTTGCAATCATAACCGCATCTTCAGCGTATTGTGCTGCACAGCCCGCAGCGTCTTGATTGTTGAAAGCGATTTGCCATGCTGAAATGCCTGCTTGAGCGCGTTCTAAAACTGATTGAGTCATCCTGAATATCCTTTAATTGGTGTTTGTTTATGTAGCAATCATAGGGTTAGAATTGAGATAGAAAAACAAAGTAATAAGAATTGAATGTTCTGTAAAAAAGAACAATAAGGAAGGGCGATGAATAAGCTGCGTTTAATGTCTCTATTCGTTCATATTGTTGAATGTGGGTCGATCTCCAAAGCTGCAGAAAAGTTGGAGCTTTCTAAGTCGGTATTGAGCTCTGCATTGAAGCAGCTAGAGCAAGAGCTAGATACGTGTTTGCTCAAACGCACAACGAGAAAGCAAGCATTAACCTCCGCTGGTGAACGTTTTTATCAGCAGTGTGCGCAAATGACAAAGCAAGCTGAAGCGGCATGGTTAGAAGCGGCAGAGTTGAAGCAAGTGCCTACGGGAAAACTAACCGTCACTGCGCCACATGCATTAATGCGTCCGATAGTGCTCCCTGCTTTAACGAGCGTTTTTTCTGATTACCCAGATGTGCATTTAAATCTAGTCAGTGATGATAAGCATGTGGATATTGTTCAGCAGGATATCGACCTCGCGGTGCGAGTAGGGGCATCTGGTGATTCGAACATAAAACAGCGTAAAGTGGGGCAGTTTTGTGATGTATTATGTCGGGCTAAAGAGACTCATGCTGACATTGAAGCCACTTCCTATATCGCTCAACACTGGCAGGTGGAGCCCATTGTTCATGCATTCTCTTTGGATGAGAAAGAGCACCAAGTTCAATACTTAGTAAAGCATCGTGCAAATACTGTGTTTGATGTAGAGAGCCTTTTAGAAATGGGATTAGGTTTTGGGATCTTGCCTGACTTTATGTTGGCCTCGAACTCGCTTCTTGAACCTGTACCTCAAGCTAAAGCGTCAAAGGTGAATCCGATTTATGTGTTGCATCCATATCAAGCTCACGTGCCGATGGCGGTAACATTAGCGATAAAGGCAATTGAAGAGCGTATCGAAGAAGTGATTTTATGTAGAAACTAGGGGCAGAGCGGAACAATAGGAGGAGTCCGAAATTAAAGTTGCTGCATTTTTATTCAGGATCAATCTTCATCATTTTTTCACCCCGCGTTCAAACTCCCTCGTCTACACTGTTTGATGAGTTGGCAGTTGGCACACCAAGGAGGCAGCCATGATTGCAGTTCATCGAGAGTATTGTTTATCGAATAGCCCAGATTTACACGCCCATATTGAAGTCAATCCTGTAGGCAAATTGGAAGTAGAAATTGTCGAGCTTCAAGAGCACCATAGCACCGAATTTGATGACCTTTCTTTTGAAAGCAGTGGGGCTCAAACACGCATTTGTGGGAAGGAAGACACAGTTCCATGGCAGTTTACTCTTGCCAAAACCGATGCATTGGAGCTTTCTCATCTTGTGGATGAAGCAAATGAGGAATACGAGATGCTCATGAGTGATCTTATGTAGTTTCCCATTTTCTTGGGTGATAAAAAACCTCCCAGAGAGAGGTTTCAGAATTTATTTAGGCACTTCTTTGCAAGGTTGCAGCTCTTGGACGTTGTCTTCGTTGAAGTCGTCTGCGTATCCCTTCGGTGGCGGTGTCCAACCGCGTTCTGAACGGGACAGTTTATCGTGACGATCTTTCTGCATCTCTTCAGCCATCCTCTCCTCAAGGTGAATAAATAGTTGACGGAAGTTGTTATCGTAACGTTCGCCCTCAGAGTCATCGGCCCACGCTTCGTAAAGCATGTCTGATTTACGATCCTCTACCCGCTTATACGTTGTTTTTTGCTGCTCAACATAAAATGGGTGAATTCCAAGAGATTTCATTACGTGTCCACCCATTTCTAATGCAGAGTGGTACGTCTCGGATTCGATAATATCGGCTCCGGCTTGGCGGAGCAGGTAGCCATGGCCACGGTCGAACGCGCGAGCGATTACTTTCACTTTTGGATAGGTGTGCTTAACGTATTTGACCAGTTCGACACTGGCTTCTTGGTTATCAATGGCAACCACAAGTGCGGCAGCGTGTTCAATTCCTGCGGTATGTAACATGTCTGGGCGCATGGCATCACCAAAGTAAGCACGTGTACCTATTTGACGCATGTTATCTACTTGACTGGCTTGGTGATCTAGCACAACCGTCTGAACGCCATTAGACACTAATAGGCGATTGACGATCTGACCAAATCGGCCAATACCTGCGATGATGACCGTACCTTGTTCTTCAATCGTGTCGCTTTCGCGCTCGTTAGATTCACTCTCAAAGCGAGGAAGAATGACTTTGTCGAACAGGATGAATAATCCTGGCGTCAAGAACATTGAGATCGCAACAACCAATGCCAGTGTTTGTGAAAGCTCGAATGGAATCACGTGGTTTTGCACTGAGAAGCTCAGAAGTACAAAGCCAAACTCACCCGCTTGCGCTAAGCTCAACGTAAACAACCATCGGTTGCTGCCTTTGATGCGGAAAATGAAAGCAAGAATAAACAGAATCGCCGCTTTCAGGATCATCACACCTAGCGTAAGAGCGATGATCAAACCAAAATCGCTGAACAGTACTGAGAAGTCGATGCCTGCGCCAACCGTGATAAAGAACAGACCCAGCAGCAAACCTTTGAATGGTTCAATGTTTGACTCCAATTCATGGCGGAATTCACTGTTCGCTAATACTACGCCTGCTAAGAAAGTACCTAGAGCAGGAGATAAACCCACTAGGCTCATCAAAGCAGCAATGCCGATCACCAGCATCAGTGCCGTTGCGGTAAAGATTTCACGCAGGCCAGAGCTTGCTACGTAGCGGAATAGTGGACGACTTAAGAAATGTCCGCCAACAACGACAATAGCAATAGAAGCCGTAATCACTATGCCGTAAGCCCAGCCAGGAAGTCCAGCAACCAAGCTGAGTTCTTCATGATGTTCTGCGGCTGCTTGAGCTGCCGATTGTGCTTGTTCTACCAACTCTGGCAGTGCCAACAGTGGAATAAACGCCAGCATTGGAATAACTGCGATATCTTGGAAAAGAAGTACCGAGAACGCGTTTTGACCACCTTCGGTTTTGGTTAATCCTTTTTCACTAAAGGTTTGCAGAACAATCGCAGTGGATGACAGCGCAAAAATTAAGCCGATTGCCAGTGCAATGGTCCATGGCTGACCAAAGTAAATTGCGATTGCCATAATTAGCGCAGTAGTACCACCAACTTGGAGACCACCTAAGCCCATTAAGCGGTTACGCATCGCCCAAAGCATTTTGGGCTCAAGCTCTAAACCAACAAGAAATAACATCATCACGACGCCAAATTCGGCGAAGTGTTGAATAGTCGTGGTCTCTTCACCGACTAATCCAATGATTGGCCCAATAACCACACCAGCGATCAGGTACCCCAGTACCGAACCTAAACCTAAACGCTTTGCTAGAGGGACGGCTATAACGGCGGCAATAAGATAAACGAAGGCTTGTAAGAATATCCCTGTCATGACGCTTCCTTAATCAGTTGTGGGAGTGCGCTGTTGAGTTTGATGAGTGAAGCGGCAGCTTTGAGATCCAGCGTATCATTGACTAACGCACTAAGTAGCGTTTTGTAACGCTCTATATGCTGATCAATTCGGTTTTCTTCTTGCGCGGTACGAGAACCAAACAGCGCCAATGGTGCAATGTAATGCATCCCGGTGAGCGCAGACATCTGCTCGATAGGAGCAAGCAATTCTCGAATAGTGAAATGGTTGTAACCTTCAGCTTTATACGCTTCTTCTTTACCGCCTGCAGAGAGCACACAGAGTAGTGTTTTTCCTTGTAGTTCAGTTCCTTCAGAGCCATAAGCAAAACCGTACTCTAACACCAAATCTTGCCACTCTTTTAAGATGGCGGGTGTCGAGTACCAATATAATGGAAACTGAAAAATCACCACATCATGATCACGCAAACGCTGCTGTTCGCGGTCTATGTTGATATTGAAGTGCGGGTATTCAGCGTAGAGATCTACGCAAGTGACGCCTTCAACAGTGTTCGCAGCTTTAAAAAGAGGAGCGTTAACTTCTGAGCGATGCTGGGAAGGATGCGCAAAGAGAATGAGGACTTTTTTATTTATCATAGGAATCCTTGCTATGCGTCTAAACCATTTTTGGTATAGGAATGAAAGGCTTTTGATTGCTGTAACAAACTGTAACTCATAAATGATGCCCTATCTACTTTAGTGATTGAACAAACGAAAGGTAAGCTCATTTTCAATAATAAGCGCTATGCATGGGGTGGTATCATCCTTTGGGGGAGCAGGGTTCGAGCATGAACTGCTTTTGTTATTTTTACGTCATGAAGACGTATCGATCGCAAATAATTGGTGTTTGCTGGTTGGAAAGTCGTCAAATCTGTTCGTATGCTGAATAATAACCCAAAGTTATCAACGACGTAATTTTATGGCAAAAGACCTCTTCTCTAATCTCGACCTCAATTTACTGAGGACGTTTATCATCCTTCATCAAGAACGAAACATGCGACGTGCGGCTGAGCGATTATTTGTTTCTCAACCAGCAGTGAGTAAGGCATTGCAGAGGCTGCGGGATCATTTTGACGATGAGCTATTTGTTAAAACTCATCACGGTTTGAGAGCGACTGAATATGCTAACGAATTGGCTGAAAGCCTTGCACCGTTACTCGATGAAATATCCATTACACTCAATGGCTCTAAAGATTTTAATCCATTGGAGATGAATGGGACGATTAAGCTCGCTTTAGCGCCATTTATTCTTAGCTCGTATGCAAGCGAAATCTTCCAAGCAATCAGACAAGCGGCACCTAACGTTCAAGTACATTTGCTTAACTGGTCTCGCTCTACCATGGATGAGATCATTAAGGACGAAGTACTCCTTGGTGTAAATTATGAAATCAACCATGCCCCCAAAGAGCTCTTGACGAAAGAGATCGTTAAAGATGCATTTTGTGCTTACGTTCGAAAAGACCATCCTCTGAAAGGTAACTGCCTGAGAGTTTCTGATTGCCAACATCTTGAGTTTGCGACGGTTATCGCTGCAGACTGGAACTCCAATATTTCTTTTTCAGAGAAAATTTTGAAGATCAAAGGGATAGAGCCTAAAATCGCGTTTCGTTCAGAGCTGCCGTCAGCAATTATTGATGTGGTAGCGAATTCAGATATGGTGTTTCCAGCATCAAAAACCGTGAATGTCGATAAGCTGTATAAACTCCGTAGGCTTGATATTGAGCTGGAAGGCATGGTGGTCGAGCCATCATTACTTGCTTATTACCATCATAAGAATCGACGCAATGAAATGGTGCATTGGTTGAGGAACCTAGTGACGAACATTATTGTCGGGCACCTTGACCTTGAAACCGAACAATAATAACCATCAGTTATCAAGCTAACTACCATCGTTTATTAATAACCCGCCGTTAAGTGCGGGTTTCTTTTAAGCGATTAGAGAAAAAAACGCTGTTCAATATACTTCTCTTCATCGGGCAGGGAGTCCACTGAATCTGCAAGAGGCAGCCCTGAATTTCGACAAATTAAGAGAGTAAATCATGAAAGTTAAATTACTAAGTGCCGTTATCGCAGCATCTTTTCTAGCCGGCTGTTCATCATCAGGTTCTTCGGACTCCCCAAGTGAGCCAGCAGGTGTTGCTTCTGTTCAAACCTTTGAAGGTGAGCATTTCGATGGTATGGCAATTCAAGGTGACAACGGCGAGTACAACACAGTAGCTATTCGCGGTGTAGAAGGTAATACCGTATTTAATGTTGGCGGAGAGCTTTACTTTACAGATGGTGATGTAGTTAAAGACGCTTCAGGTAACGTGGTTGGTAATATCGAAGTACGTAATAACGAATTGGTGTTTGTGAATGACAAAGGCTTCGTACACTTGAGCGTAGAAAATGGACGACTGGTTGTGGAAGAGTTTAAACCAACTATTAGCCACCCTATTGAAGATGATGTTGATCCTGGGTTTGGAACGACACCTCCGACTTATGGTGATATTTTTGAGCTCGAAGGCGCTATTGTTGTGATAGGTGATAATGGTAACCACGTGTTCATTAACAAAGATGAGAGTGGTGAAGTTGGAATCCTTGTTGGAGACTCTGGTGCTTACTATACGGTAAATGATGGAGAGATCCGAAATGTTGAAGGTGACGTGGTTGGTCATACTTCGAAAGAAGGTGATAACTACATTGTCCGTCTAGAAGATGGTACTGAAGTGGTATTCCGCAATGAAGATGGACGCTTATTTGCAGGCGTGACCAATCGCCCAGACATCAGTCATCCAATTGAGGGTATACCAACGCATCCAATAGAAGTTCCGTTGCCTGTAAACCCGATTGAAGTAAATCCAGAGAACCCAATCGATGTTCCTGTAAATCTTCCTGAAAATGGCCTAACTCAAGAGCAACGTGCCGAGTTGAAGCAAAAAGTACAGTCTCTGTCACAAGAGCAGCGTCAGCAAATAAAAAGAGCGATTCGTGACCGCGCTGAGCGTTCATAAGTCAATCGCATAAGGGTAATGAGCAAGGAGCCGCTTGAGTAAAGTGGCTCCTTTTTTGTTTCATACTTTTTTAATAGGTTTCCCCAATGAACAAATCTTTGACACTGCTTTGCATGCTATTTGCTGCCCCGTGTTTTTCTGCTGACCATAAAATGCCAGAGTTTGGATTGGATGTATCAAATACAGGCGATGAATGGATTGTCACGGCCAGCGGTTATTTACAAGCTACCGAAGAGTGGAATATCTCCGCTGAAATTGACTCTACCGGCTACCTAGAACTGGGGACTGGCTACGGTGTCATGCTCGGACAGTTCTATACCGAAGCTTTTGTGAGTTATGGACGTGCTGATTTGTTCGATGTTTATGACGTCGGGGTGTTTACTGGAACGGCGTTAGGCAATGATTGGATGGTTTATGCCAATAGCTCTCATGAATGGAGAGAAAGTGCTATTGGTAAGTCATTCCCTGCATTCGAAAATACCGCAAGAGAGTGGAAAAACACGGTTGGAACGAGCTATACACCAATTGATTTTCTCAGTCTTGGCTATGCTTATAACTACGATAAAAAGTTGACAGAGGGAGGTCATCGTACAAACCACGAGGTGCGAATCACGTTAAAACCGAAGTGGCTAGAACCCTACGTGAAGTATACGTTTGGTGAGCACAGGGTTTCGCCAGGTTCGACCAAAGTAAGTGAAGAAAATAGCGTTGAGCTAGGGATTAACTTTAACTTTTAAGGTGAAGGTATGAACATACAATCAACCATTATTGAATATGCAGTGGCGATAATAGGGTTACTTTTGACAGGAATAACCCTCTAAGCAGGGTGCTCAGAGGGTTAACACATTAACGATTGATGTTGTAGCGAGCCATAGTGGCTTCTTCAGTCGTTACGACTGTTTTACCTATCGGAGCAAGAGAGATAACCGCAAGCTTCAGGTGTTGAAGGGCGAACGGAATGCCGATGATGGTGACAAAGCATGCTACAGCGGAAAGCACATGACCGATTGCCAACCAGAGACCAGCAAACACAAACCAAATCACATTACCAATGACGCCAAGTGGACTGGTACCGATGTCCATTTCATTGGTTAGTTCATCTCGTGAAACGGCTTCTTTTCCGAATGGGAAGAACGAGAAATTACCCATTACAAAACAAGCACGTCCCCATGGAATACCGATGATGCTGATGAATGCCAATAGTCCGAAGAACCACCATAGCAAACCCATAAATACGCCACCGAATACAAACCAGATGATGTTGCCGAGTGTTCTCATTTAAAACCCTTTTTGATTTATAGCGTTGTGTTAAGTATGTCACACGAATCTTAACAGAGGATGAATGGGCACACTTTATCTTAAATACGCAATCATTGATGAGAACGCGGATTTAATAGAGGTACTAGTTCACATGAGATTGAATAAACAAAAGGCTCTCAACGAGAATTGTCGAGAGCCTTTCAGGTTAGGCGGTAGCTAAGTTCAAGCGAGGAACTGGCTTGTCATTGATCGGCAGGTGAATCAGCGCTGCAACAAATGCTAATACAACGGTTGACCACCAGATTGGATCGTACGAACCGTAGTAATCGTAAATACGACCACCAACCCAAGCTCCTAAGAAGCTACCTACTTGGTGCGTAAAGAACACCAAACCATACAAGGTGGAAAGGTAACGAGCTCCAAAGATTTGACGAACTAAGCCGGAAGTCAGTGGCACGGTACCTAACCAACAGAAGCCAATTGCACCACCAAAGATAGCAGCGGTGTGTTCGGTGACAGGTAGCGTCACAAAAGCACCGATTACGACTGTGCGCATCAAATACAGTGCAGACATAACATGACGCTTGTTAAAGCGGTCTGCCATTACACCCCAGAAGTACGAGCCAAAGATGTTGAAAATACCGACGTACGCTAGCGCCATCGCCGCCGTTGATGCGGGTAAATCTTTATCGGCTAAGTAACTCGGCAGGTGAGTCGCGATGAACATTACGTGGAAACCACAAACAAAGAAGCCAGCATGGATTAGCCAATAGCCTTTATGTGAAAAGGCTTCTTTCAATGCTTCTTTTAGAGTTTGTGTGTCTTCTTGTGTGTTTGCAGTGTCACTCGTTTGTGGTTTCGCGGTTCTCATGAACAACGCAAACATCACCATAAAGCTACACAGCACAGCGAACGCTTGAAGAGCCCCTTGCCAGCCAAAATCACTCAGTAGCGCTTGGGCCCCAGGGATCATGGCGAACATACCGAATGATCCTGCTGCTGTCGTCAAACCAAATGCTTTTGCTGCGTGTTGTGCAGGAACAACTTTCGCCACTGCACCGAGAACGATCACATAACTGGTCGCGCTTAAGCCAAAACCGACCAAAACGCCAAGTGATAGATACATCATGGTTGGCTCAACAGCGATGGAAGTCAGATATAGACCTAAAGCGTAAGAAATGGCACCTAAAATAATGATACGCTTTGCACCCCAACGGTCTGAAGCCATACCAACAAACGGCTGAAATACGCCAAACAACAAGTTTTGCAATGCAATAGCAAAGCTGAAGAACTCGCGACCAGTATGGAAGTAGTCAGAAATTGGCATCATGAAAATGCCGAATGATTGTCTGATCCCTAGACAAATAATCAAAATCCCTATTCCAAGCCAAACAAGAATTGGAAATCGGAAAATACTCATAGTTTGCTCTTATTAATGATGGTGATGATGAGAATGATCATGATGCGCGCCGTCACCTGTGGTTTGGTGACAGCCGCTATTAATGGCTTGCTCTGCCAATATCTCCAATAACCTAGGAGAGTTATGGACGATGATTAAAGACAGCCCTAACATGACGGACATTCTCAGCATCTGAGCGAAAATGGATTGAGAAAAAAGCATGCATTGTGCGCTCAAGTAGAAAAATGAGCGCGAAGTGTAGAGATAAGTCTTAAATGACACAAATGATAAAAAGTGAAGTAATGTATGCGTTTCATGCATGCGTCTGACTGTTAAACAGAACAACATAAAAAGTGGTTAAACTTTGTTCTGAGTTCGAGTCAAGAAACAACAAAAGCTCATGCTATACGGCTGGCATGAGCTAGGTTTCTCTTATTGAGTTTGATGCGTGCTTTAGCTGCTTTGAAAAGACTCTAAAGCAGAAATCGAGGTTTCAGATACTAATTCACCATCCATGTAATAGCGGACTTGCTCACCATCTTTAATGCCAGTTAGAGTCGCCGTCGTACCATTGTTGTAAACAATGTGCATTTGAACGGTGTTCTCGTCGACTTGATACATTTCACCAGACTCTATCTCACGGTTGTTTGTGAGCGGATCGATAGGAGCTTCTTTAAACTCAGGGCTAAGGTCGTCGTTCACATTAATATGTGTTTTGGTTTTGCTATCAAAAATATGCGGAGTTCCAGTAATTGGATTTTTTCCGGTCCAAAATTCTAGCGAGTTAAAGACCACATAATCAGCAGCCGTTGTGATGCCGTATACAGGAGCAAGCAAAAAGTTGACGCCAGCTCGCGCATAGCGGTTATCAACGACTTCAACGTTAAACTTCATCAACTTTCCGGTAACGGCGTTGCTACCCACACACCCAGTCAGTGATGCAGCTAAAAGAGAAAGACCAATTACCTTAACAGTGAGTTTTTTCATTTTATTTCCAGAGTTGTGTAAGAGAAGAAGCGCAGATTCTGGAGGAAAATAGAGTGTAAAAGTTACCATTTTACGCCACTGTTCAATTTAGCTGATACAAAATTGCCTTTCGCTTTGTTATTGATTTTATTGGTGATTGTTACTCATTGAATGATAAGTATGGCTATGTGTGTTTGTGATTATGTTGCGGCGTAAGGCTATTTGAACTTTTAGGCGACACGATGAAAATACCGTGTCGTCATGATGTGCCATAAAGCGGTTTATAGCTTTTGCTCAGCTGTGACTAAAGGGACGCGATTAGATACAGCGTGCAGTGCGATGTTGTGGATCATTTCATCGACCGTTGTACAGCAGTCCATAAGAATTGATACATCGTATTTTTCTGCCGCTTTAGAAATAGCAGTATGAGTGACACAGTTTTGCGTCATCATGCCACTTACTAATAGCTCTGTTACCCCATGTTTCTGTAGTACTTCTTCAAGGTTTGTTTGTTCAAAGCTGTCCGCAAAGTGTTTAATAACCACATCAGCATTTGGCGCTAGCGCTAAGATCTCAGGGTGGATGTCTGCGCCTTCAGAACCTTCATTAAAGAAAGGCGCAATGCCCATTGCTGGATCGGCGATGTGCTGAATATGAATGACAGGAATATTTTTCTCATTCGCTTTAGCAATTGCGCTCTTGATGTTGTTTAGTGTTGCTTCTGTATTCCATAGCGGAAATTTACCGTTAGGGAAGTAGTCGTTTTGTAGATCGATAACAAGAAGTGCTGCTTGGCTCATGGTGTTTTCCTTTTGTTTTCAGTGAATGTGTTGCTTTGGTATGGGAGCTATTATGCGTGCTTTCTTTTGTCCTGCTTAGTGTCTAAAATGACAAAAAATAGGTCAAAAGCGACATTTGGAATGAACAGGATAAACATTGCTATTGTGAACTACCCGGGGGCTTCAAGAGCGTCAGTCTATGGTTTGCAGGAGTTGTTTGAGATGGCAAACCGTGCTTCGATTGAGCTGGATGTTGAATACCGCTTTCATGCGGACATCATTGATTGGAAAGAAGGCGTTATTCGAGCCGATGATTTCACGGTCGTCATACTGCCGCCAAGCGGTGCGCAGCAATATTACCTTTCGCCAAGTGAGGCGTTAACGTCTTGGTTGTTTGAGCAGCACAAAGCCGGTGCGGTGGTTGCATCGGCATGTGCAGGGGCGTTTGTTCTCGCGCAAGCTGATTTGTTGAATAACAAAGCGTGCACGACACACTGGGGGCTGGCAGGGTTATTCCGAGATAGGTTTCCTAAAGTGACGCTTAAGCCTGAATCCATCCTTATCAACGAGGGCAGTGTCATCACAGCTGGTGGCATGATGTCTTGGCTCGATTTGGGGTTGGAGCTGGTATCTCAGCTAAGCACACCTGCAGTGATGCGTTTGTTGGGAAAGATGCTGGTGGTTGATACTGGTGCCAGAGAGCAACGTTTTTATCAGCAATTCACGCCTAATTTTCAACACGGTGATAGTGCCGTTCTTAGTGCTCAGCACTACATGGCCGATCATTTCTCACATGTGATTTCAAACCAAGCTCTATCGGAGATCAGTTGTTTAACTGAGCGCACGCTTCAGAGACGTTTCCAAAAAGCGACAGGTTTGAATTTGAATCAGTATCTACAGCATCTTCGTGTGCAAAAGGCGTGTGATTTATTAGAGTCGAGCAACTTAGCTTTTGAAGTCATCGCTTATCAAGTTGGGTATCGAGACGCGAGCGCGTTTCGCAAAGTGTTCATTAAAACCATGGGATTGGCTCCCAAAGCGTTCCGCGCTCGTTTTAGTGCTTAATTATCGACGCACTGATTGTTCAATATGCTGACAAATTGCTTCGGCAAGTTGGTGGCTAGCGATATTACGCGCTACGATTTCAGAGGCGATTTTGCCTGACTGGATGACTTCAAACCAATCCAGCAACATAGAGTGGAAACCTTTACTAGTTAGCATTGGCGTCCAATCCTTCAAGCTCAACTTCTGCTCCTGATTGTCTTGCCACAGTTTCCCTTCAACAAACGAGTCAAACTCCATTGCTTTGTTTGAATAGCATGCTTGGACACGCTCTGTGGTGATCCCGAAATGGCGATTCATGGATGCGTGAAGCAGTGTATCACCATGCTGCCATTGAATATCCAAACGAGCCAGTTGGTCACCATCCATTTGATTAGTAATGTAAGCGTCTTTCAGATCTGCTCTGGCCGTGATGTTCACGCTATCAAGAGGGTGGATAAAATCATCAAAAATGAAGGTTCGGATATCCCCTGGTAATTGATGACGGTTTTTCTCCCAACGCAGTGATTTCAAGCCCGAGAGTTCACCTTTCTGGATGCTCGGCATATGTTGATTGTAGAGCGGAATATGACGGCGATTGAAACCAACATACAGAGGCTGTTTCACGCGCTCAGCAATACCGTAGAGTTTCTCTACTTCAGCAGCGCAGTCCGCTAAAGGCTTGTCGACAAAAGTAGGGATGCCTTGTTCCAAAAAGAACGCGGCAATTTGAGGGTGAACGCTGGTAGCGGCGTGAATCATGACCGCATCTACGCCCATTCCAACCAGTTGCTGATAGTCTTGGCAGGTTTCTGATATTCGATACTGTTGAGCAAGTGCGTTGAGTGCGTTTGCATTGCGGGTACAAAATACCAGCTCAACATTTGGAATTTGAGTGATAACAGGAAGGTAAGCTTTTTGAGCAATGTCGCCCAAGCCAATGATGCCAATTTTCATTTGGTTCTTCTTCGTTTGTTAGCGGGCTAAACATTATATACCCAAGTGACCTTAAAATGCGGGACTTAGAATGAGCCACTGATTCAAGTTTGAGGAATACGATGTCTTGGAATAGGGGCTGTTTCCAAGGTGTTTTCGCTGGACCAAACATATCTAGGTAACTTAGGTATAGCTGAACCCGCTAAGAATTTTCGGTGTAAAGTGTCACAAAAAAGCCTGACTCATTGAATGGGTCAGGCTTTTACTGTCTTATCTTGAATTAAGAGTTTCGACAGGTTTTAAAAATATCCAATTTACCATCGTACGCATTGGTTTCGATATCCATAATGCCTAACAGCGAGTGGAAGACATTATCGTGTGAATGCGTTGCGGTTTGCTGCGCTTCTTGTTGCAAGCAATCGCTATTGATGTGTTTGGCTTGCTTAAAGCCTGGAGACATCCAAAGCATCATAGGAACGCGCTTTTGAAAATCAGGTGCCAGTCCATAAGGCATACCATGCAAGAACAAGCCATTTTCACCCAGAGATTCACCGTGATCAGAAACATAAATCATGGCGGTGTTGTATTTGTCTTCCAATGTTTTTAACTTTGCAATGGTTTGATCTAATACGAAGTCAGTGTAACGAATAGTGTTGTCATAGGTATTGACGATTTGTTCTACACTACAGTTTTCGATATCTGCACGCGGGCAATCAGGTTGGAAAAATGCTTTGTCTTTAGGGTAGCGCTGGAAGTATGTTGGTCCGTGACTTCCAATAAGATGCATCGCAATAACTCGGTTACCTTTCATGCTAGATATTTGAGTATCTAAATTGTTTAGTAGCGCCATATCATAGCAAGTGCTTCCATTGCATAACTCGTTTTTCTGGCTTCTATCGACCTCAATTTTAGTGATGTTGTGGGCAACACCTTTGTCACCACCATCATTTTCTTTCCATAGCAAATCGACACCAGCACGTTGCATAATATCCAACGCATTATCTTGGTTATCTGCGCGGCTGCGGTCAAAATCGCTTCGAGTTAACTGAGAGAACATGCAAGGTACAGAAACCGCGGTTGCAGTACCACATGAGGAAACGTCTTTGAATGACACCACATCCAGCTTGCTGGTATATGGATTAGTTTCGCGCTCATAACCATTCAGTTGATAGTTCTGTGTACGAGCGGTTTCACCAACAACAAAGACGAGTAAAGTTGGTTTCCCGTTTGCTTGTTGTAGAGCCGTTGATGATTGTTTAGCATCCAGTCCAATTTCACGGTAAGGCTCTGGAGTTGTAAGGTATTTTGCTTTTACGTAGCTCGAAATACTGTAAACGTATTGGGTCGGGATAATGACTTTTTTTAAATAGCTATTGTTCCGGCCTACTGAAGCATAGTCTTGGTAATACAGACCGGCGATCATCGCGATCACCGCTAAAGATGCTAGCATCGATACGACTTTAGTTAAGACAAAACGAAGCCACTGCCCATTTAGCGGTTGTAGCTTTACTTTGAATACTAAAGCAGCCGGAATCATGCCCATTAGCAAAGTCCAGATGACAGAATATGCGCTGAGGTATGAGCTCGCTTCACTGGTGTCTGTCTCGACGATGTTTGTGATCATGTCTGTATCGAACAAAGTACCGTAGTTATAACTCGCATAGCTAACCATGCTAGAAACCACCAACAGTACGATGAAAAACGGTTTACTCAGCCAAGGCCAACTGAATAAATTGAACAAAAAGTTCAACGCGGCGAAGAAGAAAATGGGAATAGTAATGATGAAACCAATTTTTACTTCATCCAAATTCGAGAGGATATGAGAAAGCTCTTTGTAAATGGGGATGTTCACGACAAGAGCAAAGTACAATGCGAGAAATAATGTAAAGGTAACGTAAGAGATACCTTTGTATGGGAATGTAATATTCTTCATAATTTATGGTACTAATCTGGTACTACAGCAAGATCGAAGCCCAAACAAAGAGGGCTAGAAAAAGCGCAACAAAGACTGCTGCAGAGCCAATGTCTTTGGCTCGACCACTAAGTTCATGCCAATCATCGCTGACACGATCGACTACCGCTTCTATGGCGGAGTTTATGAGTTCGACAATCACAACCAGTAACAGGCTGGATATCATCATAATGCGTTCTAAGTTCGTCACGGGAAGCAAAAGTGTGCAGATAGAAAGTACTAGCGTTAACACGAGTTCTTGTCTGAAAGCGGCTTCGTGAATCCACGCGGCTTTCAATCCTTGAAGTGAGTAACCGGTTGCGTCCACAACTCGGCGTATACCTGTTTTACCTGGTTTCAAATTATTGCCTATTATTGCGTTCAAAAAGAGAGTGAGGGAAAACATCCCTCAGAATAAAAGGCATCAAATTGCAATTTAGAGGATAAATGATTGAGCGTGAAATATTTGTGAAATTCTCGGCTGCAATCCAGAGTTGGCTGCAATTGATGCTTATTTATAAATTAAGACTCTAGGTCGTAAACGGTGTAGCCTTTATTGGCTAAGCATTTACGCAGTACTAGAGATTGGGTTTTTGTTGAGTCGTTTGCTCCGCCCAATGCACCAGCACCAGCACCCACAGCGCCACCGGCTGCAGCTCCGACAACAGCGCCGCCCACTCCATCTTCAAGTACGCCTGCAACTGCACCAATTAATGCACCCGTTACGGCACCATTTTGAGCTTCCGTCTTTGCAGCTTCGCCTTTGTCTACTTTTTCCGCGTAGCCTTGGCAGTAATTAAAGTCTTGTTCGTATTGAGCTTGATCGACATTGGTCATATCTACAACAGGTTGTTGATTGTATGCACAAGCCACAAGGCTTGATGAAAGGGTGATGAGAAGAAGTGGTCTATACATTTTCACGAACCATTATTACGATGAATTAATGGGTTAAATGTACACTGTTTTATTTTCTGGCTCTGTCTTGTGATTGTATAGAAGTGTCGCCTTTTGTAATGAAGAGCAGCGGTTTGTTGATAAATTTATGAGTTTATTTTGGGAAGCAAATGGTAAAGCATGCACCGCCTAGGGGGCTATGAGACACGGAGACTTCCCCTCGCTGTAACTCGACGATCTGTTTTACTATCGCAAGCCCCAGTCCAAAACCACTGGTGTTCTTATTACGTGATTTGTCGGCACTATAAAAAGCATCAAACAGGTGTGGCCAATCTTTCTCTTCGATTCCGCAACCATCGTCATGGATTTGTATACAATGGTGATCTGATGTCTCAATAATATTCAAGACGATAAGGCTATTAGCGTAACGCATTGCGTTTCGAAGTAGGTTGTCTAACGCGCGCGATAGAAGTTTTGGGTCAGCTGAGATAACGATGTCTTGGGCTTCGGTATCATCGATTTCAATAGATACGCTTGTATCCCGTTGCCACTTTGGTAACAGTGATTGAATAAAACTGGCGAGCATTACTGACGAAGTTTGAATCTCTGCATTAGGCCTTTCCATCTTTGCGTAGTAGAGGAGCTCTTCGACCATGTCTTCCATGTCATCGATGTCTTCAACGATGCTGTTGACGTATTTTTTCTGCTGTTCGTTGAGCGAGGAGTCTGAAAGAAGGTCTGCTTGCCATTGGAGTCGAAAGATTGGCGTTCGGAGTTCGTGCGCAACGGCGTTGGTCAACATTTTGTTGCTTGTAATTAGGCGAGATACTTTCTCTGCCATGTCGTTAAAGCTTTGGTTAAGCGTTCCTACCGACTTCGCGCTGGAAGTATCAGCCCGAGCATTGAAATCCCCTGATGCGAATTCAACGGTGACTTTTTCTAGAGCACGAACACGGCGACTTAAAAACCAAATTAGAAGCACGCAATAGAGGGCAAAACCTGCAAGAAAGAACAGCCAGACGATATTATCATCGAAGTTTATTGCTTGAATTATCGGGCTGCTTGGGTTTTCACTGAACTTGAACACTGGGGAGCCGGGTTCAAATCGAAACCACAAGTCTCGCTCATCATCGAACGCGGTATTAACCGATGGATTGTGATCAAACGCTTGCTGAATTTCTTGAGGAAGATGAGTTTTTTCTTCGGCAATCAACAGCATGTGGCTTGATTTAGCAAGTTTCTCCAGTTGCTGTACTGTGTACGCCTCTCCCTTTTCTTGATAGACAGGATAAATAAACTCATGGAAAGCTTGTGCCTGATGCTCTTCTAGCAAGTAATCGTAATCGGTATTGAGTTGATAAACGATGACCTCATAACCCACTAAACTAGCAAAAAATAGAACAATAAGACCAATGAAGCTCTCTAAGTAAATTCGTTTCATTATACGTTCCACGCATCAGGCATGAATAGGTAGCCTTTTCCTCGAACGGTAATGATTTTTTGTGGTGGGGTTGTACTATCCCCCAATTTTTTGCGCAAAGTTACGATTCGGTTATCGATAGTACGATCGGTACCGTCGTATTCAATACCACGTAGTGTTTTAGTGAGCCACTCGCGAGAAAGAGTTTGTTCAGGACGGGTTGCGAGTACCCAAAGAAGATCAAATTCACCATCGGTAAGTGCTATTGGCTCTTTGTTAAGAGCACATGCCTTGCGCAAGCGATTCAAACACAAAACACCGACTTCAACACAGATATCGGATTCAATTGCAGAAACTTCTTTGCGGCGCAACAGCATACGAATACGAGCAAGCAATACACGTGGCTTTATTGGTTTGGTAACAAAATCGTCTGCGCCGATCTCCAACGCGGCTACATGGTCAAAGTCATCATCGCTTGCAGTAAGCATCAATATTTTACCTTTGTAGCAATCTCGAACCTGTCGGCAAACACTCAAACCATCTTGTCCTGGAAGCATTAAGTCGAGCAGCACGAGATCTGGCTGGTTCTCGATAATGGCCTCTGGCGCATCTGTACCGTTGTCTATACAGCTTACTTCAAATCCTTGCTGACTAAAGTACTCACTGAGCATGGCTTGTAGTTTTGGGTCATCTTCCACGATGATGAGAGACGGCTTTGAATCTTGTGTGTTCATAGTTGTGATGCTGTAGGTAAGAGTTATTTCTGAAACTTAAACAAATTTGTCAGGGATTTCAATAAACGTAAAGAGTCAGAGGGCATTTATAGACCAGAGTGATTGAATTGAAGGTATGAGATCAAGAGCTATCACTTCTCTAGCTTTACTCTGTTCATCTTACAAATGCTTACATGGCGAGCATGGGGTTGTGGGATAATTTTCTTCACTACTTTGGTGGCTTGCTTGGATTTGTAGAGAGGTAAATTGTGATAAGGAGTAAAGGCTTTACTTTGTTAGAGCTCGTTATTGTCGTTGTGGCATTAGCGCTTGTATCTATTACCGCTGCACCTCGAATTTTAGGCTTCTTTAGTGATGGACGAGCGGTGAAACTAAGAGAGATCGAAGCAGTGATGAAAACTGGCTCGGATATTGTGTTCACCAAGGCGCTGACCCAAGGCATTGAAAATCAGTGTTATACCTACATCGATGACATTTATACCTGTAACGGATACCCCACTGCACATAGAGACAATATATTGCGAAGCTTTAACATCGATGCTGAGCATGTTTACATTACAAATAAAGGCAGCGATGCGGCGGGTAGGGAAGCATTTATTGGCTTTACTAAAGATAAGGTGTGGTACAAGAAGTGCTATGTTTATTACAAAGATGCGGTCTCGGGCGGTAGCGTGACGATCGATTCATTTACTGAAGAGTGTTGATTTTATAAAGAAAAAGCGGCTATGTGAGCCGCTTTTTCTATTTGATCGTTCTAAAATTTTAGAGATTAAGGTTGTTGCTTAGTCGGTGCTAGTGCAATTTCACGGATACAAACGTTTTGTGGTTGTTGGTAAGCAAACACGACTGCACGAGCGATGTCATCAGCAGCAAGAACGCCACCCATGTCTTCTTTCCACGCTCCGTAACCATCTTTGATTTCTTGTGATGTTGTGTGAGAAAGCAGTTCAGTTTCTACCGCGCCCGGTGCAATCGTTGTTACACGAACGTTTGATGCTGCAACTTCTTCACGAACGTTTTCAGAAATAGCGTGAACCGCAAACTTAGTACCACAGTACGCAGCGTGATCTGGGAAAGTTTTCTTACCTGCGATCGAACTGATGTTAATGATAGTACCGCTGTTGCGAGCTTTCATTGGTGCTAACACAGACTGCATGCCGTTTAGAAGACCAAGTACGTTAACATCAAACATGCGTTTCCATTCAGATGCATCTTGAGTATCGATTTGACCAAGTAGCATCACACCAGCGTTGTTTACTAGAGCATCTGCTGGGCCAAATTGTTCTTCCGCTTTAGCGATTGCTGCTTCAAATGAAGCTTTGTCTGTTACGTCTACTTTTTCACATAGTGTGTTCGGCAGGTTTAGCGCTTCCAAACGTTCTACACGGCGAGCAAGAAGAAGAAGTGGGTGGCCTTCATCGCTTAAACGACGTGCGATAGCTTCACCAATACCAGAACTTGCACCTGTGATTACAATCAGTTTTTTCATCTTTTGTTTCCTCAGTATTTTTATTTGAGAGCAGCTTTTTGCTTGAGTGCACTTGTCTCGCTGCGATGTGGTTATATTAAGGAAATGACTTTTGTTGATATATATTGCTTTAGGTAAAACACTGTTGTTATATGGAAACAATAAGTGATAAGTCTAGGAAAATCAGGTAATAAAAAGGCGCACTGAGTGCGCCTTTGTCATTTTTTTGCGTTATTAAGCCGACTGCTCTTGGGTGCAAACAACACTATTGTCGCTACCAAAGCCATTTGGCACGTATGCGTCAGCATGTGGGTCGTTTTCCCACTCAGCTTCGTTAAATAGGTAACGGAACTGGATATTTTGTTCCTTCGGCAAGCGCGTTTTAAATTTAAATTGTCCACTTTTCTTCACGAGCTTCATTGGTTCTGGTTGCCAGTTATTAAAATCGCCCGCAATTTGAATCGATTCCCACTGATTCTTGTCTAGCTCGAACGTGACTTCGACTTCGTCTTTTGTTTTAAAGAATCTTTTTTTAAGCATTAATCTTTCCTTGTTTGTACAAAAACTGATCTAACTATTACTCGGGTTTCATAGTGATTTCAAGTTTTATTAGGATTGCAGTCGGTATAGGATGTCGGAATTATCTGGTTTGTGAACTAGTTAGTCAGCTTCACGCTTGTGTGAATAAGTGGATTCTGTATGATGAAGATTCACCATATTTTGAAGAAGTTATATGCTGAGTTTCAATCGCACATTCATCACGACAATGTTCTGTCTATTAGCCATGCTGCTAACGGGCTTAGCATCGGGTGTGCGTGCAGCAACAGCGCCAATAGAAGTGAGCTCAAGCAAAGATAGAACGGCTGAACTTCATCAACAAATGGGCGTTGACAATACGGACTGTATTGAATCACACCATGGTGGTCATTTGATGGAGAAAGGACAGCAGGTGCACACGAGTTGTAGCTCTTCTTGTATCGTCAAAATACCAACTAATCTCTTGCAAGATGATGTCATCTTACTACCGCATAGTCTTGCACTGATCGATAAATCATCCACACCAAAAGCAGTAACGGTGGTTTACAGGCCGTACCGCCCTCCGATTGTTTGAACCTCTTATTTATCAAACCAGCCTTGCTGGGTTTTCTAATTGTTAATTAATGAATACGGCACATTTGTGCCTGAAGGAATCAAACATGAAAAAGCTTTTTGCACTTTGCAGCACTCTATTATTGGCATTCACAGCTCACGCTGCGCAATTTGAAGAAGGTAAACACTACAAAGTTTTGGACGTAGAGAAAGCGACGAAACCAACGGTAACCGAGTTCTTTTCTTTCTATTGCCCGCACTGTTTCAAATTTGAAGCGGTCATCGATAACCTAAAACCATCACTACCAAAAGACGCAAGCTTTGAGAAAGTGCATGTTGCTTTTATGGGAAGCGATATGGCGGTACCAATGGCGAAGTCATACGCGACAATGGTGTCATTAGGCGTCGAGAAAACTATGGTGCCAGCAATGTTTGCTCAGATTCACCAAAAGCGTCAAGCGCCTAAGGATGAAGCGGAACTAAAGCAGATCTTTGTTGAGAATGGCGTAGATGGTAAGAAGTTTGATGCGGCATACAACAGCTTTGCCGTGAACTCGATGCAAAAAACATTTGATAAGCAGTTCAAACAAAGCACACTAACAGGTGTTCCTGGTGTGTTAGTGAACAACAAATACATTGTGCTGCCAAATGAAATCCGCAGTTACGATGAGTATAACGATCTAGTAAAGTATTTGTTGACTCTGTAACGAACAAATAAAAAGGCGACCTAAATGGTCGCCTTAATTTTAACGTACAGCACTAGAGCACACAGTTGTTGGCACGCTAGTCATGAAAATTGCGTGGGGATAGAACAAACTCGCAGCTGTTACAACGGCACTGCATGGTTGAGTCACCGTGGTTTTTACCACGTTTGTCAGTACCTTGCTCGTTACGCCTACGGTATTTACTGCAGCCTGTTGTGCTTGATAGGAAACACAGCCAGAAGTCATATTAATAAGAGCTGCACCAAATAGAAACTTACGGAAAAACATATTCATTCCCTTTGTGAATGCTTTTGAGTACTTATATGCCCATCCATTCATAATTAAAACAAAACGGTGTTCAAAACAGCTATCACTTCACGAAATGAACATTGTTTTATATAACGAGTTGAATTTTGTGATCTGGTAGGTGGACAGACCAGCTCATGCGATCAAAACCAGCCCGTGCATGAGTACAACGCCAGTAGTGAGTTTGCCTCTCATCATTTGGTAGCCTTTCGGCTCTGCCTCTTTTTCTACTCTTCGTATCAATTTTTCTGCATACCACACGGCGATGTAACCAGCGGCCAATAATAAAGTCGCTATGACATAGTGTTTGTTGCCTTGCAATAATGCGCCCCACGCGAGCAATACGAATAAGTTACTCAGTACCAAGGCATTGCGACTTAAACGATGATAGAAATGGTCAATGGCATTTCCCCAGAGCACGCCTGACAGGAAGCTCAAAATCACTGCGCTGTAAGCAATAAAAAACTGCTGACCAGATAAGTTGAATAGAGTTCTCTCGGTAGAGATAAGAACCAAGCTAAACAAAAATGGAAGCAGTCCCAAATATCCTAATTGCAGCATTGTAGTACGCGTTGTTGTCATGGCCGCCTTCCTTATAGTTGCTGTTCAATTATATTAGTAAGCGTAGTACTTGTTGGAGAAGTTGAACTTGGGAAGGTGGCAATGACTTTACCTTCTTTGTTGATTAAGAACTTGTAAAAGTTCCATTTGGGAGTAATACCCGCTTGCGCACTTATCTCTGCAAAGACAGGATTTGCGTCCTGGCCAAGCACAGAGCTTCGAGCCATCATTGGGAAGGTGACACCGTAGTCTAAATAGCAAATTTTGGCGGTTTTTTCTTCACTGCCACGATCTTGGCGAAAGTCGTTACTTGGAAAGCCAACAACAGCAAAGTTCTGATCTTTGTATGTTTGATGTAGTTGTTCCAATTGCTCGAATTGAGGGGTAAAGCCGCACTGACTTGCGGTGTTCACTACCAGCAGAGTTTTACCTTTGAAGGTATCGCACAGCTCTATCTCTTCCGTAGAGTTAAGTAGCCTTTGCTTGCCTTGCAAGATGTCGGGACAACTCGATGCAAAAGCGAAAGAGCCAGCGAAGAGCGTCGCGATGAGAAGTGTGCTGCGAGTGATTCCTTTCATAATGTTGATTCCTTTTGTTTTTCCTAAGTATAACTACTAGTTAAGGAATCAAATCGATCAAAAAAGCCGCTGAATTCAGCGGCTTTTACTAGAGTAAGTACGTGTTGATTACGCCAGCTTCAAATCAAACTGATTGCGGTAAGCGACCATATCTTCGATGGTTAGTACCGGCATATTGTGTAGGCGACCAAATGCGACGATCTCTGGTGCTTTTGCCATGGTGCCATCTGGGTTTGTTACCTCACACAGCACGCCAGCAGGCTGCAAACCTGCCATTTGCATCAGATCGATAGTACCTTCCGTGTGACCACGGCGAGTCATTACACCACCTGGACGAGCACGCAGCGGGAATACGTGACCAGGACGAGCCAAGTCGTCTGGTTTTGCATTTGGGTTTGCAGCTGTTTTGATGGTTGTTACGCGATCAGCAGCAGAAACGCCAGTTGTCACACCCTGCTTCGCTTCAATAGAAACCGTGAAAGCGGTTTGGTTTGCACTGTTGTTGTTCACAACCATTGGTGGCAGTTCAAGTTTATCTGCTTGAGCATCGGTTAGGCAAAGACAAACAATGCCGCTACATTCACGGATCATTAGTGCCATTTGTTCGTTAGTTAAGTGCTCAACGGAATAAATAATGTCGCCTTCATTTTCACGATCTTCATCGTCAAGAAGAAGTACGCCGCGACCTTCTTTTAGCGCGATAAGTGCGTTTTCAACGCGAGAAATTGGGTCGCCAAATTCGGCAAGTAGTGATGACTGATTCATGGTTAACTCCTAAATATCACCAGAATCAGGGCGGTATGAGAGATCGCTGCATTTAATTGCACAATGAGTTATCTGCCTGAGAATGGCATAAACTCGCGCAGTAGAAAACGCGATCTAAAAAGAAGCGCATCAGAGTTCATCAACAAAAAAATGTTGAGGACACACGCTGATGTATTCTTATTCTCTTTCATCCGGACTATAACCGTCGGCTCTGGCATCTCACCAGATCTGCTGACCTCGACGAATCGAGCGCTCGCGGGCTCACTCAAAAGAGTATACCGCCGGTGGGGAATTTCGCCCCGCCCTGAGAACATTGAATCCAACCTATATGGTCAGAAGTAAAAAACTCCGACACTCAAATGAGTGGTCGGAGTAGAGATAGTACTGTGAACTATCTAGCTTGAAAAGCAGATTGCAACTACTTGATTGAAAAGTGCGCTATCGGTTGAAGCGATCAGTTTTAATAAAGTGATCGATCTGCGCTGGAACATAGGTGTTGTAGATAAGACTTGTATGAGTTTGTTTAGTCTCAATATGGTCTTGCATGCCTTCTAAGCGAGTCTCATCGACGGTAACGGTGCCGTCAGACATGGTGTTGTCTCTGTGCATCAGAATAGGGCGTGCGCCAATTGCCATCGTGCCCGCGATGCTGCCGAGCTTCTGTGGAAAGCTCCAGACATCGTCGTGTTGGTTCAAACCATGGTACGGTGAATTGCCAAGTATTGCGCCTAAGCCGAGGTCTTGAATACGAGAAACGATGGATGCCCCTTTAAGCGGTGAACCAATCGCTATGACGTGAGAGATAAGGCTAGAAGCTGGTTCTCTACTCGCAAGATAACGTTTAATCATCAAACCACCTAGACTATGACCAACCAGCACATTGGTCGTATTAAGGTTCAGGCCTTTATCTATCGAATCAAACAGTGTTTCTTCGTTAATAGAGACAGTGTTGTAACTCAGTACTTGGGTTTCATAACCCAGCTTTCGCAGTTTTTGGCTAAGAGGCTGCATGACCAGCCCATGCATATAAAGACCATGTAAGATGATGATTTTCATAATACCTCCCAGATTTATGACGTTGATTTCATTCTACTAAACTCTGTACTCAACTACTGTCAGCGAATTAGCAAATCTTGCACTTCTTTTTGTAACAAATGGCGATCCAGTTTCATTGGTTGTAATAACTCACCGATATTGACTTCGATGCGAGACCAAAAACGAGTAGGGCGCTTCGTTAACGCATGTCCGTCTTTATGGCTGAAGAAAGAACCCCATAAGCCTTTTAGTGCCATCGGGATTACAGGAACCGGTGTACGCTTCAAAATCTTTTCGACCCCGGGTCTGAACTCGCCTAGTTCGCCATTTGAGGTCAAACGACCTTCAGGGAAGATACAAACTACTTCATCGTTATTAAGCGCCTGCTCAATCTGTTCGAAAGCTTTTTTATAAGTCTCTGCGCATTTGCGTGGAGAGCAGATTGGGATCACGCCCGCATGGCGGAAAACATACTTAAGAACAGGCAGCTCACTAATTGATTTGTCCATAACGAATCGAACAGGGCGGGTTGATGTGCCCATTAAAATCAGAGCGTCTACATAGCTTACATGGTTCGCCACCATCAAAGCAGCGCCTTGCTCCGGGATATGCTGACGACCTGTTACGGAAACTCTGTACAAACAGTGGCTTAGCAAGTAACTAACAAAGCGTTGGGTAAACTCAGGAACTTGGCGGTAAACGTAGATTGCCACCATGAAGTTACCTATCGCTAAAATGGCAAACAGTTCAACAATAGAGAAATCTAAAACACTCAAAACCAGTATGGAAACAGCAGCAGAAGCGACCATAAACAGTGCGTTCATGATGTTGTTGGCTGCAATTGATTGAGCACACTCACCTTCATCTGAGCGTGATTGGATGAAAGCGTAAAGAGGTACAATAAACACACCACCGCTTACGCCAACTAAGAACAAGTCGATCATTACTCGAATATGAGAAGACTGAGCTACAAAGCTTTGTACATCGTAGTAATGAGTAGGGAAAGACTCGATAGCGGGCACTGCCCAGAGTAGATCAGCACTGAAAATCGTTAAACCCAAGATACCAAATGGAAGAATGCCTAGCTCAACTTGGTTAAATGATAACTTCTCACACAACCATGAACCCGTTGCCACACCAACAGAAAACAGAGCCAACAGCAGAGACACCACAGTGCTGTCTGCGAATAGGTGCTCGCGAGCAAAATTAGGAAACTGAGTTAGGTATGTCGCGCCCATAAACCAGAACCAGCTGATGGCTAAAATTGACATCCAAATACCACGTTGCTTTTGTGCTAGCTTGAGCGTTCTCTTTAAGCCTGAAATTGGTTCGAACTTAACCTTATCGCTTTTCTTACTTGGCAGAGAAGGGATGTTAGCGCTGCTTAAAAAGCCCATAAGAGAAAGTGAAATGACAATGCAAGAGGCGATAGTCATGCCGTTTGGAACTGCGAGCAGAAGACCTGCGCTCAATGTTCCAATAAGGATAGAAAGGAATGTGCCCATTTCAACCCAAGCGTTGCCCTTGACTAACTCCTCAGATTTCAGTGCTTGAGGAAGCAATGCATATTTAACCGGGCCAAAGTAAGCCGACTGAGTTCCTGTCATGAACAGTAGAACCAGCATCAGGATAGCACTTTGCGTCATGATGGCAGTTGCTGCGCAGCTCATGATCACTAATTCAATAAGTTTTAATCGGCGGATCAGCTTGGCTTTGTCCATGTTGTCAGCAATCGCACCTGCGTGGGCAGAAAATAGAAAGAAGGGAAGGATAAACAAGCCTGCAGCAAGATTAACAAAAAGGTCGACTGACATCGGCAGTGAGTCAATTTGACTATATGTCACCATCAGTAAAAGAACGTTTTTATAGATGTTGTCATTCAGTGCGCCTAAACACTGAGTAACGAAATAGGGGAAGAATCGTTTAGTGAGAAACATGCTGGCTCCATAAGTGCAAAATCGCGTTGAGATGAGAGCACTTTAAAGATTGAGCCAAAGGAAGCCAGCGTGGCGGTAAGAGTTACGTTATGAGAAACCAAAAGTAACACTTAATGCTACTTTTAGTTTCACAAAATGGTGAACCTGCACGGTCTGGTGCTTTTATATGTTACGCAGATGCAATTAATATCGGAACCAGATACTGAACATTCTCAATGTGACAAACAGAATAAATCCAGATAGCCCAATAAAACCCAAAGTGATGAGATAAAAGAACAGGCGGACAATGCGAGCTTTTGTCCGTTTGAAAATGCCGAGGCTTGGAGTTATCTCCGGAACATGCTGAAAAGTAGAGATTATCACCCACGCCGAGAGTGCCCATAGCGCAGCCACACCACTCGGAATAAGATAAGACTCTTTGACCATGTCGGAGAGCTTGAAGAGTGTGGTGAGAAATACCGCAAACCCACCAAGGGCAATTAACAAGAACAGAGGTTGGATAGGACTTAGCTTGATGGAAAATGTTTTGAGTTTATCGAGCATCGAATATCCTCTATTTGCGTTCCCAAGAGCTAAATAATGGGAATGTCCAACGACGCATCGCAATCACCAGAGAGGTACCGTGCTTCTCGTTCATGTCTAGTGACTCGTCGCTTTGGCAAACCTGGTAAAACTCATCAATGACCTTTTGTAGCTTAGCCTGCATCTTCTTATTGGTTGGCAAGCTCATTAAGCCTGTAGCCATCACCAGTTTTTCATCTTCAGCAGAGAAGTAACTTTGGAAGAAGGCGTCTTGCACTTGTTGCTGAAAGAAGCGCTGGATAGGGCCGCCAGTATGCCAACGGAAAGTTGGGGAAATGCGTAGACGAATCTTATTGCCTGGCAGCAGGTCAATGATATCGAGACGGTCGAGTTGCGCGAGCTTTTGTATCAACTCCAATTCATCAAAGGTGTATTGCTCGACAATTTGATCGAAACGATAGCCATTGACTACACACACAGCAACAAGCAATAAGCCTTTATCGTCGACGAGTTGCTTTTCTTGCTCTAATGTCAGTGATTCCAGCCCCTTATTGTGTGCTGCTGCCAGCTTAAACAACTCTGCCATCTCTAAACCTATCAGCTGACAGATACGCTCTAATCGGTCGAGACTAATTTGACTGCCTTCTGCCAATAAACGTTTAACAGAGCCTTCACTCAACTCCAAATGTTGCGCGATGTCGACATAGTGTAAACCGGACAGTTTGAGTTGGCGTTTGAGCTCTTTAATTAGGTCGTGACTTTCCGACATATTAACCTTCTACTTCTTGGCGTAACTGCTCTAGGTAAGATTGCATAAACGCTTTACGCTTCAAAGCTTCTTCATACGCCGTTTTGGTGTTCATGGTTTCTACAATTTTAAACAGTTTGGTTTGGAAGTGATCGATGGTGAATCGTTTATCTTCTAGTTTTCGATGTTCTGCAAACATGTCCTGCTCGTTATACAAGGCGGCATCAAATAAAGTACTGACTTGAATACAACGTGTAACGCCAATCGCACCAAGCGCGTCCAAGCGGTCAGCATCTTGGACGATCTGAGCTTCCAAAGTATTAGGCGTAATGTTAGCACTAAAGCTGTGAGATTCGATCGCATGAGCAATGGCGTCATGATACTGAGCGGGGTAGCCGATGCTTTCGAGGAACGAAATGGCTTTGGTTGCCGCAATCGTGGAGCTTTGCTTGCGATTTGGGTGGTCTTTCGGATAAGTGAAGCAATCGTGCAGATAGGCAGCGGGTAGGACAACGGCTAAGTCAGCACCTTCCTTCTGGGCAAGCTGGTGGGCGGTTTTCACTACGCGTTGGACGTGGCTTAGATCATGAGCAGCATCGGTTTGCATCTCTTGCTGCATAAACTGTAGGAACTGAGGCTCAAATTTGCTTAGGTCTGATGGGGTAAGTTGAGGCATGGATTTCTTCTAAAAAATAAAGGCTTAGACAGAGTATGCCTAAGCCTTTATTAAATTGCCAAATGAGACGTTGTTATTGAGACGTTACAAGAAAGTCTCGTTGTTTTATTGAGTGCGGGTGAAACGGAATGTCTGTACTCTTTGCTCTGCTCCATCGATGTAGGCGTAGCTGTCGATGGTCCAGACGTTTGGTCCCGCAAAACCGAGTTCTACGCGCACATCACCGGTAGGGATACCTTGGTAAATAATGTCATTAATGTTCATCGGGTAGAAGTTGTAGCGATTGTTTTGCGACTGTTGCTCACCAGCAAAAGCGACCGAGACGTTTTTTGCTTGGTTCGTTAGTGTTAACTGGTAGCCCGCTTGTGGGTCGAAGGTGAATGCTGCATTAAGATCAACGCCTTGCGAGTTGGTCACTTTAACATTCGCTTCTGTTGTTTTTGCCAGAGAGCCGTGTGCTTGCAACCCTTCTAAGCCTTTAAAATCGCGGTTGTGGTTTTGGATATTTACGTTCCATTCACCAACAAAGTTGTCGATCTCTTGCCATTGTTGAGGTGCATTGGTTGCCGCTGTGTTCTGACCGCTATTGATGCCACCAATCGCGTCGTTACGGCTGTCGTGACGGATGTTCTCACGGTTGTTCTGAATATCAGCACTTGCGCCTGCTACTCCTCCAGTTACACCGCCAGCAATAGCTCCTTTTAGTGCTAAATCAGCATCGCCCGTCAGGGCACCCATAGTAAGGCCTAGAAGTGCACCACCGGCTGCACCCTGTTTTGTTAATGCGTTTGGATCGTCTTCTCCCGGAGTCACGCATCCTGCAAGTAGGGGAAGAGATAGCGCCGCAACCAAAGTAGTTTTGTTAAAAATGTTCATGTGTTTGCTCCGAGATGCTTGGTTCGAAACTATTATTGAACACTGTTTCATTGTCCGTCTACTTATCTCGCTGATAACCACTGGTTATCAGTACGTGATGCCGAGTCACACTTGCTTAGTTGAGACTCTTCTGCCTTAAACTGAGCTGCCTTTTCTTCGAGCCAATGGTAAAGGAGTTAAACTCATTTAAAACAGTCATGACGGCAAGTTTTAACTAGGTTTGTGTTGTCCTATTTTTGAAAAGACATACCTTTATTTTTTATGATCTGTATCAAGCTTTGTTTATGCATGCGGAGATAGGATGCGGCCGAACAAAATATTATAAAATTGGGGCCTGAGTGTGCAGGATCTTTATGAACTAGAGCGTAAGTTGGTGGAATGCGGCGCGGATATGAAAGGCTTAAAGGTTGTGCCAGCAATTATTGATGAAGATGGCGAGGTTGTGTATATAGGCAATTCGCCTTCGTTGCTAAGGAATGTCATTAGTTGCCGTAGACAGCTAACGCAACGCGTGAAGAAATAAAAAAAGGGTCTGATTTAAGTCAGACCCTTTTTTGTATTTTAAGCAAAGACTCTAGCGTTTGAAAGTCACTTGCTCTTGTTCACTAAGGTGAATATGTGTTGTTGCTGGTTGTGTTTCTGCAATCACTTTACCGTGACGAACTGAGTAACGAACTGGTACCTGACGACGAACTGCATCAAACCCATTTTCCGCAGGAAGAATAAGTAAGCTACCAGGTTTACCAGCTTCAATGCCGTGTTTGTCTTGAATGTTCAGCGTGCGTGCTGAATTGGTGCTGATCAGATCAAGTGAGTTGTTGATTTGGTCGTAACCCATTACCTGACAAACATGCAGACCCATATGCAGCACTTGTAGCATGTTTGCTGTACCGAGCGGGTACCAAGGATCGAAGACGTCATCGTGACCAAAACATACGTTGATGTTGGCGTTCAGCATTTCTTTTACACGAGTCACACCACGGCGTTTCGGGTAATCATCGAAGCGGCCTTGAAGGTGGATGTTGACCAATGGGTTTGCAACGAAGTTGATACCAGACATGCGCAGCAAACGGAATAGGCGAGATGCGTACGCACCGTTGTAAGAGCCCATCGCCGTTGTATGGCTTGCGGTTACCTTGTGGCCCATGTTGAACTTATGCGCTAGTGCTGCAAGCGTTTCAACAAAGCGAGATTGCTCGTCATCGATCTCATCACAGTGCACGTCGATCAAACGGTCGTATTTTTGTGCCAGCTCGAACACGTAGTGTAGAGACTCGATGCCGTACTCACGAGTGAATTCAAAGTGAGGAATAGCACCAATAACGTCAGCACCCAGCTGAACCGCCTCTTCTAGCAGCTCTTTACCATTCGGGTAAGACAGAATGCCTTCTTGCGGAAACGCAACGATTTGAATGTCTACCCACTCTTTCATTTCTTCACGAACTTCTACCATTGCTTTTAGAGCAATTAGAGTAGGGTCAGAAACATCAACGTGAGTACGAACGTGTTGTACGCCGTTTGCAATTTGCCATTTCAGAGTTTGCTTAGCGCGTGATTTCACGTCTTCAATCGACAGCGTCTCTTTGCGCTCAGCCCAACGCTCGATACCTTCGAAAAGCGTACCAGAGATGTTCCAGCTCGGCTCACCGGCGGTTTGCGTGGTGTCTAGGTGAATATGCGGCTCGCAGAAAGGTGCGACAGCCATGCCGCCCTCCGCATCAAGAACATCACCTGTGTAATTTAGTTCTACATTATTGTCTTCAATACGCTTGAATTGACCATCCTCAATCAAAATTTGCTGGAGACCTTCCTGTCCCTTAAGCGTTGCGTTCTTGATCAATAGTGTTGTCATGATGGTTCCTTACGCTGGCTGCTGTGCCAGTGTCTTTTTATTAAGAATAGGATTTAGAATCAGGTAGCTGATTGTGCCGCCCAGTACTGCGTTTACAGGTACCACTCCCGGAAGGAAGTGACCAGCTGCAACACCAATCGCCACTGCGATAATGCCAGCCCAGTTAACCGTTTGGAACTCTGCTGCTGCGAAATTTGTGTAACGCTTACGGTTCATGAAGAAGTCCGCAATGATTACGCCGCCAATTGGTGGAATTGCAAGCGATAGGAAAGTTAACCAGCCTACAAAGTTATTGTACAACCATAGTGCACACAATGTACCGACTAAACCGTTCGCCATAGAGATGTATTTGCTTGGCAAACCAGTGATGTTTGAGAAACCTAGGCCCGATGCGTAAAGCGCATTGTCGTTGGTTGTCCAAATGTTCAAACCAAGCACGATGATAGCTGGGATTAGAAGACCTTGAGCGATCATCACTTCTGAAATGTCTGATTGGCCAGTTACCGCAGCGCCTGCTGCGCCGAAGATGAACATCAGTGAGTTGCCGATAAAGAACGCCACCATAGTGACCATCACTGCACCTTTTGGCTTCTTGCCGAATCGAACAAAGTCTGCGGTTAGTGTACCCGCACTGATGAATGAGCCAACCACCATTGCAAGCGCTACAGAAAAATCGATAGGTTGTGCTGGTTGTACTTTTTGTAGTTCAGCCACACCACCCACGCTGTTTACCGCTTCTACTACCGAGTATCCGCCGAGTAACGCAATCGCTGGAACTGCAATCGCAGATAGCACCATAAGCGCAGAGATACCGAAGTAAACCGTCGCAGTCATTAATAGACCAGAAATGATGATAAGCGTGTTTGTATCGATGCCTGTTGCTTTGTTTACTGGAATAGCAAACATCGCCACGCCAACACCAAACCAACCAACTTGTGTGCCGCCAAGAAGAGCGGAAGGAAGCCAAGAGCCTTTAGAGCCGAAAGAGAAACGAGCGAGGAGGTGAGTAGAGAGACCAGTAGAAGCGCCGATGTAACCGAGGAAAGAAGTGTAGATGCCGAGGATTAGGTTACCAATGAGAACAGCGAGGAAGAAATCATCAAAAGAAAGTCCAGTACCGAGCGAACCGCCCGTCCACATACTTGCGGAGAAGAAAGTGAGTCCCAACATAACCATGGTTAATGATGCAACACCCTTTCTGGCAGTGTTAGGGACTGGTCCAAGACTGTAGTTATTGTCTGCAGCCATTTTTACCTCCGCAAAGAAAATTAAAATGAATTATAGAACCCTGTTTCTGGGCAAACGGCGCGTATTATCGTGATGTAAATCTCATAGTCAATGAGTTTTTTGTCACTTAAACGTTTACTGTGAGATTTGTGTTTTTATATTTCTTTAAAAACATATGGTTATTGATTTTTTAAAAGTCAAAAAAGTTTGGCTGTTGATGGGCTTTTTGGCCTGTTATGTGTAATGAAATCGGTGTCATTGGTCTTGCTGTTATATTTCATCATATTTCTATGATTTGTTTATAAAATGGCACAATGATTGATTTGAATGATGTTTGGCAAACGTTTTCCTATGCTTGTTGGGAAGTGTTGTTCGTTATTTGAACATAAATACGATTGTTTTCTTTGTTTTTTGTGGCTTTTGTTGATTTGTTTTTGTGAGAGCTTCTTTTGTTGTGGTTAACTTTGGGTTTTTATGTGTGTAATCGATTGTAAAAAATCAAACAAATTGATTTAAGAGGGTGGGGAAAGTAAATAGGGAAATTTGGAAAGGGCTAGATAAAAAAAGAGCCAACCGCAAAAGCTGCGATTGGCTTATATACTTGTGAACAAAAATCGAGTTCACTAACAACGTCAGTTGGCTAGGTGACCCTCGGCTTAAGAAGGGTCACTATAGATAATGCAGCATACGTGCCAACTTTTTGATGACCTAAAAACCCCAGTTTCTGTGAGTTTAGTTGCCTAATGTGAATTATTCTTTGCAAAGTGCATTTGCGTATTGCAATGCGTGTTTAATATGCTACTGATTGTTTTATTATAATAACTAATTAATCACTTAAAGCATCACTAGACTTGCCGTGCCTAAGAAGGCAAAGAAGCCAACGACATCCGTTACTGTGGTCAGAATAACTGAGCCTGCTAGTGCGGGATCTAGTTTGAGCTTATCCAAAACAATAGGGATTAAAACACCAAATAGTGCTGCTGTAATAATGTTCACTATGATAGCTAGTGCAATGGTGCCACCCAATACAGGAGACTGGAACCAAAGCCCTGCTAAACCACCGATGATCAGTGCCCAAAGCAAACCGTTGAGTGAGCCGATGCCCAACTCATTTTTTAATAGGGCAAAGCGGTTACCAGGTGTGATTTGGTTTAACGCCATCGCACGAACCATCAAGGTCAAGGTTTGGCTACCAGCAATACCACCCATTGAGGCAACAATCGGCATTAGAACCGCAAGGGCAACCACCTGCGAAATCACATGTTCAAATAGCCCAATTGTCACGGATGCTAAAATGGCGGTGAGCAGGTTGATCCCTAACCAGACGCCGCGTTTTTGTGAACTTTTTAGAACAGGGGCGAACAAGTCATCGCCTTCATCCATACCGGTACCTGCCATTAAACGTGCTTCGTAAATTTCACGCTGCGTGCTCAAGGCAAACTGCCAATCCACTTCACCGATTAAGGTTTGGTCAGAATCGGTAACAGGAAGCGCTGGAAGCGCACTGTGCTCAAGTGCTTCTACCGCCTCAGGAAGCTCCATCTTACTGTTGAGCACATTGACGGTTTCAATGGCTAAGGTGCTAAGGCGTATATCAGGATCGCTACGTAAGATCTCATAATAGTTCACCGCACCACGGAACTGTTTCTTGCGGTTGATGAGATATACTTGTTGCGGTGTATCGTAGCTGTAACGCTCCATTAAGCGTCGAGCTTTACCAATCGTAATATTAAAAGGGAGGGTGATGATCTTACGCTCAGCCCAACGTCCGAGTTGTTCGTCTTCATATTCATTTGCTTGGTCATAAAGCTCAAGCTCATCTTTCTCAATTAGCTCTAGTGCTTCATTGATGAACTCTTCTGGTAGAGAGTCGGCCCACTCTATCAGGGATAAGTTATCAAGTTTAGCGAGAGTGAGTTTGAGTTCGATTTCCGAAAGTGCTTCGATGATAGAAAGACGTACGTCCGCACGCATTTCAGTGAGCACATCAATATGCAATTCAAGAGGTAATGCGCGCCACAAGCGTACACGTTCATCGATAGGGAAGGCTTCAAGGATCAGCGCAACGGCGCCGGGCTCGAGACCACATTCGATAGAATCATTCAAAGCGGTGACTTGATCCGCTTCGTCTGCTTGGACAATTTGTTCGATTAGAGTGGAGAGGTCTTGAAACTTACTCACCGAGCACCCCGACAGTCAGATTATTCTTATAGGCAGCTGATCAAGGTACTCGAAAATAGCAGAAAAACAATAGGCTATTCGCCAACAATCCGTAGGTAAGGGGCAACCAATTGGCGAATGTTCACTTTTGCGCCAATACGAGCCGCAAGCAAGTACATCCCACCAATTTTTCGGTGTAGGAAAAGGGCGTCGGCTGGTGGTGTATGCCAGTAGTCTTGCTCCAAGCTTAAAATGGTACCAGCTTCGCGGAGTTTCTGCGCTAAGCCACTGGCTTTGAAGTCATATGGCTCATCAACCAACATAGGTTCACACGCCATTTTCACCAAATTGAGAATCGCTTGGCGCTGCGCTGGCATGATGGTTTGGCTGAAGAAGCCTATTTGCTCGAGCGCATCATTCAAACCTTGTTCGTCATTATTAACGACAGATGCAAAGGCTTGGCGATAGCCGGTACTGAACCGTTCGCTATATTCTCGAGTTGCGCCAAAGTCTAACAAGCCGATTTGACGAGTGTTTTCGATATATAAGTAGTTGGCGAAGTTTGGGTCGGTTTGTACCATCTTAAATTCAAACAGCTCTCGAAACAGTAATTCGAGTAGGCTGTGCATGACAAAATCTCGCGTACTCTGATCATAATGTTCGATTTGCTCAATCGGACTGCCATCAATGAATTCCATCGCGAGAACGGAGTCTGAGCAGCTTTCGGTGTGAATCTTCGGTACCACAAAATGAGGGTGATCTTTCAAAGCGTCATGATAGCGAATAGCAAATTGCGCTTCGCGCGCGTAATCAGCTTCGTCATGGAGTTGTTTCTTCGCTTCCTCCAACAACCCTTTGTAATCGACGGATTCCGGAATCAACCCAACCACTTTAAGCAGCGTTCCTACGTTGTCGACGTCACTATCGATGCTTTTTCGAATGCCCGGATATTGCACTTTGACGGCTAAGTTGTCGCCCGCATCACTATAAGCTTGGTGTACCTGTCCGATTGACGCGCTGGCAATAGGCTTGAAGTTAAAGGAAAGAAACTCAGTTTTCCATCCGGTACCTAGCGAGTTTTCCATCACGTTGTTCAGTTGTTTAGCCGGCATTGGGTCAGCATTAGAACGAAGTCGAGAAAGAATATCGGCGAGCTCTGGTTCCAAAACATCGCCAGCATCCATCGAGAGCATTTGACCAAGCTTCATCGCAGCACCTCGTAGGTGAGCGAGTTGGTCGGTTAAGCGCGCGATATTCTGCGGCGTCAGCAACAGGTCTTTCGCTTTGGGTTTGTTGCCTTTGGCGATCTGCTTCGTGCCTTCCGCAATTACGTTTCCTGCAACACGGGTAGCGAGTGATGCGAACTTGCTGAATCTTGAAATACGATGGGTTGGTAGGCTTCTTTCCTTTGCCGACATGAATCTTCTCCGCTATTTACTAACTATTTGTTATACGGGAAAAGTACGTGCTTGGATACAAATGAAAAGAAAACCGCCAGCGTAACTGGCGGTTTATTAGTTTAGATAGAGTAGAAGAAGTACAGCTGAGACTTCATTCGGATGATGATGCCACGAATCGCATCCAAGAAGGCTAAGAAGCCAATTGGTTTTTCACCACTCACCCATGCTAAGCCTACAGAGCCTACTGGGATATCGTAGCCTTCTGGTTCATCAATTTTCAGGCGAACAAAGTGGTGCTTGTTCTGTAAGTTCTTGCCAGTGGTGACACGTACTGAATCATCCAAACCCAGCAGGTTACCTTGTGACTCACCTGTTGCTTCAACAATACCTTCTACCGTAGCAGAGAAGACTTTGCCTGGGTAAACTGAAGAGGCGAACTCCGCTGGTTGACCTGGTTTAACGTTTCTAATTGCTTGATGGTTCACGCGCATCAGAACGTACTTTTCATTGGTGTACATGTTGATACGCGGCATCATCGAAACACGTTGACCTTCACGCAAGATAAAGTTAGTCACAAAGCCATCTGCTGGAGCATGAACTTTCGTACTGTCCAAATCCCATTGCGCTTTTGCAATTTGCTCTTCTGCTTGGCGCAGCTCTGCCTGTTTGGTTTCAACTGCGAGCTCTGCTTTATGAATTGCCAGTTTTGCGCGAGATATATCGACTTGTTTCTTCTTGATTTGAGACTCAAGGGTCAACACGTTATGTCGAGCCATATCAACCGCGCTCGATTGTTTGTCGATGTCGCTTTCTGTAATGGTGTTCTTGACCACTCGGTTTTGCTCAATATAACGATCTAGCATCTTTTTCTGCAATTTGTGGTCAACTTTTGCAGCTTCCAATTGGCTCTTTGAAGTTTCTAGATCTTGCACTAATGCTTGGTGGTTCGCTTCTTCAATCTCGATATCACCTTGCGCGGTTGCTAGTGCCACTCGAGCAGAGTCTGCCGACACATTTGCTTGATTCAATGCGATCTCATATTGCGTTGGGTCGAGTTCATAAATGAGCTGACCTTTTTCAATTTGTTGATTCGGCTTGATGTAAATATGGTCGACTTTGCCTTTTACATTGGTTGAATCAGGACGAAGCTGAATGTGCGGCGATTGCACTACAGAACCACCTGATATGTCCATAGGCGTAAAGTTAATCAAGCCCACCCATACGAACATTAGCCAGCCCAAGCCACCAAGGTAAGCAAAGGATTTGGTTGCTTTGTTCCAAGGCATGCCGACTAAACGGAGCAGATAGATGAAGAGTGCCCATACCGCTAAACCTTCTAACATTATGCCTCCTCTTGTGGCTGTGTTTCTGTTTGCGGTTTACTTCTCCATGTATCACGCAGATTGATGATGGCTTTTTCCATATCAACGAATGCAAAGATCACGGCTAGCACCCATACCCAGTGCCAGACAAATCCTATCCAGGTGAGGGCGGTGATGAGCCCTATCTGGTGATGGTCTTTGCTGTGTGCCTTATTAATTGGCAACTCATGGATTTTCCAAAAGCCGTAACACGCGCCAGCGACACTCGCGATTAAAACGACAGCAGCGACAACGTGCAACGCCGTATCTGCGCCTGTTCCGACAAATGGGACACTAAGTAAACTCATTAAACACTCCTCTATCAAGCTGTTGGCGTATTGTGATCTGGAATTGAAATGGATGAGTTTTTGTGACAAATTCAATCACTCAGAGAGTAAATTTGATGTGATTGGTTATGAAAACGGTTCGATTCATTCGCGCGATGGGCATATTAAATATGCATAACCTCGCGTTATCTAAGTACAATTTGACATCTGATGACCTAGGTATTCCCGCTTCAGTATTTCATAACCCGATGACGCTGATACCTCTCACCGCCGTTTCTGAATGGTTTCGTCGCATAGAGTGCTTAAGCGGCGACCCAGATGTCATTTTGAATTTGAGCAAAGGGATTGATCTGCAAAAACTAGGGCCTGTTGGGCGATGGTTGTTTTCAGGCAATGACCTAGCAAGCACAATTCGACGTGTGAATTACGGTGTGAGTAATCTGCAATCTGGCGCTTTTTTTGCTGGCGCGCAGTCTGGAAAGATAGTTAAGTGGACTTATCACAACCCTTTCATTGATACGACGATCAAAGTACATGACAGCATTCGTAGTGCGGTGTTCATGATAAAGATATTACGCGAATTCTTAGGAAAGGATTATCGCCCACTTCGAGTGATGATCTCTGGCTCAAGAAAAAACCATGACTTGTATCGAGATTACTTTGGTTGTGAAGTGGAGTGGAGCCAACCTAAAACCGAGGTTTGGATTCATGGTGATGATCGCTTGGCATCTCGTCAAGTCAGTCATCGTGAGGAGAGCCGTTTAGCGATGAACTTCTCAGATTTGGATGATCTGTTGAACATGCCAGATCCTGAGGATGAACTTAAAGTGATTTATGAAGTAGTGAACTACAGCAGCCACTATGGATTACCAACATTAGACAGAGTTTCTGCGCTGTTAGGTTTATCTGATCAGCAATTTCAACGTCGACTACATAAGTTAGGTCTGAACTTTTCTACCGTCTGTGGCTATGTACTGAGTAATGTCGCAGCTGGATTATTGGGCTCCAAAGTGAGCGTTGAAGATATTGCCGCACGGTTGGGTTATAGCAATGTCGCAAGTTTTAACCGTATGTTTAAAAAACATCGCGGTGTGACCCCAAAACAGTATATGGCCCGCTTTGAAAACTAGCTTCCCCCTGTACGTAGAATGAAGCTCTGGTTTTCTAACGTATGCGTTTGATTTTATCCATGCAACGAGTCAGTGACTGCTTGATATTAAATGACTTGTGGCCGCTCGGAGTGCCAGGTTCAATCATTGATGTTTCAGCTGATGCAGCTAAAGGTGTCGACGTAGAATGTTGGATAGAAATAGCTTCAGCACTCAGGATTGATTGTGTCGGTTTGGTAGCGTAAGAGGAAGTAAAACCAGAAGCCGTATTACCACAAGCTGAAAACAACGCAATACTGGCAAGGGCAAGTGAGGATAGCTTAAAACGAGACATCATAATTCTGATTGTTATTTATAAATTTAATAACAAATTTAAATGTCATAAAGCGCTCTGTCTATATACTCACTTAGATGCTTATTGCCCAGAAGTGTAGCCTTGTCGGCACGTCGTATTACTCAAACTACTTCTTTATAGTGTTTGGTTTCAGTGGGCTGTGTGTTTGCGGGTTTATATCATGAAATATTTTACAATTAAGTCTATTATGCTGTCCTTCTGGGTATTTAACCCTAAATTTGGCCGACCCCCTGCCTTTGTAAGTGATTGTAAGTGCTTCGATGTATCAAATGAGCGTAGCTTGCACTCACATTTCTGAACGATATACTGCTCCCGTTTTATAAGTAGAGTGAATGGGTATGAGTCGTTATAAAATCGTATTGATTGAGGATGATTCCGAGATAGCGCGTTTAACAAAAATGTACCTCGAAGCAGAGGGGCACTCGGTAACTATTATTAATAGCGGCGAAAATGCTGTCGAAAGTATCCGTTCATTACACCCCGACCTTGTATTACTTGACCTGATGTTACCAGTCAAAGATGGAGCCACAATTTGCCGAGAGGTGAGAGAGTTCTTTGATGGCATGATCATTGTTTTGACGGCAACCGACGATGAAATGAGTGAGGTGAGTTTATTTAAGTTTGGCGCTGATGATTACCTTACCAAACCAATCAGAGGAAATGTGCTGTTAGCAAGGATAGAAGCGGTTATGCGTCGCTATGCCAGACAGCCTTGCACCGATTCGAATCAAACAGTCTATGGGTACGGCATTGAGCTTTGCACTCGGAGAAATAAAGCCAGCTACCAAGGTACTGTACTTGATTTAACTGATTCAGAATTTGAGATTTTAGAACTGCTAATGTCTAATATCGATCAGCCAGTGTCTCGAGAGTCATGCTGTCGTCTCGCGCGAGGTATTGAGTACTGTATTACCGATCGTTCCATTGATATGAGGATCTCTTCGCTGCGTAAGAAGTTTGTCAAAGCTGGTGTTCAATCTGCGACCGTCAAAACTGTCCGAAATCGTGGCTATATGCTAACAGGCAAGTAAGTATATGTTTTCTACCTTCACTCGTCTTTACATTGCAATTATCACTGGCCTAACGGTGACTGTGTCACTTTTTGTTTTCTTAGGTGACGAATATATGCGTAAGACGGAGGTAGAGATATTTATGAACGATGGTGCATACTTCGCCAATCAGTATATCGCTCAGAAAGGTACTGAAAGTTCACTCTATAAAGAGCTCACTCAAACTGGTCAGCAAGACTTTTATATATTTAAACTTGCACTGCTTGATCATTGGGACGAAACTCCGCCTTGCGATGACTGCAAGCAGATCTACCGATTGCAGTCCATTCCGGTTTACCTCATTGAAGACAGCTTATATGGTGCAGTCTTTCCTCTGCCGAATAGTACTCAAAGCTTATTGTTCAAAGAAAAGAGAGATTTCTTCCGGCCAGATGTTGATTGGCATGAGGACTCAGAGCTGATTTTTGTTTTAAGCCTTGTTATCGTCGTTTTCTCCAGTTTGGGGGTGATGATTTACATACCAGTCAGATCGATTGAAAGCCAAATCATAAGACTATCGAAAGCGCATAACGAGTTTGGTTCAGGTGAGTTGCAATGCAGAGTTGATCCTAAAACCTATTCAGACTCTTTGGCGAGTTTGGCGCAAGGCTTTAATGATATGGCGGAAGACATTGAAAGGAGAGTCAAGCAGAGCCATATTTTGACTCAGGCGATTCCTCATGAGGTGCGTACTCCCTTAAGTCGGATTCAACTTGCGACTGATATTGCGCGGTTAAGTAAACCTGAACAGCAAGAGCAACTGTTTAATGATATCGACCGTTATGTTGGTTCGATCAATGAGCTTACTCAGGATATTGTAAAGCTATCTCGGCTAAGCTCTCAGAAAAAGGGAGGAGGGCACGCGACGACTTCACTTAACCTGCTTCAATGGACTCGTGAAAGGCTTGCTTATCATGGTCTAAATCAAGTGGTGATTGAAAGCTGTATCGAATGCAACAGTGAGCAAGTGCGTTTTCAGCAGACCCTTGGTAACTTAGTTATTGATAACCTAATTCAAAATGCCGCACGATATGGAGAAAAAGATATTTACCTAGCTATTCATCGTGTTAAAGAGCATTGGGTGATCGATATAGAAGACGACGGTCCCGGAATCCCGATTGAAAAGCACTCCGAAGTGTTTTTGCCATTCTCCCGACTAGATAAAAGCCGAAATGCAGACAAAAAAGGGTTTGGATTGGGCCTCGCTATCGCAACCAGTGCGGCGAGGCAATTGGATTGGAAACTATCGGTTGGGGAAAGTCACTTAGGTGGAGCGCGCTTTACTGTGCTCATTCCTGCCAACGATCAGGATAAGCGCTGCTATAGTCAGGCGTAGCAAGACCTTCATATAAACCATCACACGCCTCAAGTGGGCCGACAATCGTTCGATACGGTAATACACCTGCCCAAACGGGGAGATCCATGTCTTGCTCATCATCATTGACCCCAAAATGGCTGATTTTCACTGATGCTTCAGTGAGTGGAATACGTAACAACATGGTCGCTTTGAGTTCTTTTTCATTGCTCAAGCGTATATTTTGCGTTCTTCCCGGCGCGATTTGCTCGATAAAGTGATTCAGCAGTTTGTCTTTCTGTTGGTTATCTTCCATCACTTCAAACTGCCCGAAGACCACGGCACTTCGATAATGTGCGCTATGATGAAACGCACTTCGAGCCAGTACCCAACCATCAAACAAAGTAAAGGTTAGGCACGTTTGCACTCCTTGTTTAAGTGAGCGCAACAATCGACTGTTGTTGGCTCCATGGATGTACACGTAATCATCTACGCGCCATGCCAGCATGGGGATGACCACAGGGCCAGACTCGTTTGTTATCGCAATATGAGCGATCAGGCTTTCATCTATGATGGCGTGCAGTTTATCGACATCAGAGACTGCTTTGTGTGCGCCTTTTTTAATCTCAGTTCGATTGGTGTTGGATAACATTTTCTCTCCTTAAGCTCTTACGATAATGAGCGCTTGCTTCTCTATCTCTGATTGCAATGTATCGATTAACTGGTAGCTTAAAGAGAGCCAGTTTTAACTTATGTATGGATCCAGTTTTGTCTTTAATTGTTGTTGGTGATTTGAACTTAAATGAGCATGATGGCACTCGCCAGCAAGCTCTATTCTTTGCTATTCGAGAAAAAATCGTGAAAGGATTGTGGATAAAGGGCGGAAAGTTGCCCTCAACACGCAAGCTTGCGCAGGAACTCGATATCAGTCGAAACACCGTGATTGCAGCGTATGAACAGTTGGTCGCTGAAGGGTACTTGAGCAGTCAAAAAGGTTCCGGCTTTTATGTGGCGGTGGAGTTGCCAGAGC
Source organism: Vibrio rotiferianus (assembly GCF_002214395.1). NCBI lineage: Bacteria > Pseudomonadati > Pseudomonadota > Gammaproteobacteria > Vibrionales > Vibrionaceae > Vibrio > Vibrio rotiferianus. Next base: position 384,094 of record NZ_CP018311.1, on the reverse strand, counting down.
AGTATTTACCAGAACCCGCAGCACCTGAAGAAGGGGTGGATCCTAAGGCTGGCTTCGATATAAACCGAGCGTTTGCTCCAGGTGTTCCAGATTTAGATGCGTTTCCAATGGCACAGTGGCAGAAACTGATTGCGCGCCACTCATCCCGCACGTGTTTACTCGGTAATCAAGATATTCAAGGCAGTTGGAGATTGCGTTGCGCTTTATCTAGCTACCTTGCTTCCAGCCGCTCAGTCAACTGTTCGCCAGAGCGGATCATCATTACATCTGGAGCGCAGCAAGCGTTGGCTATTGCCACTATGAGCGTACTAAAACAAGGCGATACGGTGCTGATGGAACAACCGGGATATGCACAAATGCGTAAATTGATCCATTTCCAGCAATATCATTTTGAGCCACTGTACGTGCAAGAGAAGGTAGGCTTTGATGTGGAAACGGTGACATCGAGTCAGGTGGATGCTTTGTATATCACGCCAAGTAACCAATACCCTATGGGGACGACGCTCAACATAGAACAACGAAGCAAGATCATTAACTGGGCCGTACAGAGAGCGCATTGGATAATCGAAGACGACTATGACAGTGAATTCCAGTTTGCGCATCGGCCATACACTAGTTTGCAGGGATTAGCGGCTCAAATGGGCAGAGATGATCGCGTTTTATACATTGGCTCGTTTAGTAAAGTCATGTTCAACGGTTTGCGCCTCGGTTATCTCGTCGTTCCTGAATCTTTAGTCGATGGTTGTCTTGTGGTTAAAGATGCGTTAAGCGGTGATTCTCCTACACATACGCAAGAAGCGTTAGCCGATTTCATAACGGAAGGAGGGTTACTTCGTCATATTCGCAAGATGCGTCGACTATACAAAAGTAAACATGAACGGATGTGCTCGGCGATTGAAAAGTATTTTGGCAATAAAGTGAGTGTTATCAGTCAAGCGGCGGGTCTCCACATTACGTTGAAGTGGCGCTATGGCATTGATGAACATCAATGGACACAGCGTGCTGAAGCGAAAGGTATTGTGCTGCGTCCGTTGAGTTATTACGAACATCCCGAATTTAAAACCCGTGATTGGAATGGGGTGGTGTTAGGCTACGGCAATGTTGCGCTAGAGAATATTGACACTTTGATGCAGCAGTTGGCGTTGATGTTTGAGTTGAAGGACTTATGAAAGTAAAAACATCGATGGATCAGCTTGATCATCAACCCCCGCATTCCTAATTGTTTGTCATTGTTTTGTGTTATATCTAGCAAGAATAAATAATAGGTAAACTTTAGAGTTTACCTGTGGCTAAATTGACTTTAAAATAAACTCCGAAGTTTACTTCTGCGCTTGTGCGTAAAGTTCAATAGTGACTACTCAATAATGGGTCACGCTCTTGGAGTAAAGAAAATATGGTCGCAACTAAATTTGGCCAAAACACACTTAAACTGAGTGCTATTTCAGCACTGCTCATCTCTTCCTTAAGCATTACCGGTTGTTCTGATGAAAATGAGGTATCAGACGTCGCACCACTAATCAAACCTGCACTTATTGAAGTCGTTACAACCCAATCAGCAATGGAGCTGAGCTTTAATGGTATTGTTCGTGCTGCAGAAAGCGCAGACCTCGCTTTTCGAGTGAGTGGGAAACTGATCAGCATTTTCGTTAAGGAAGGCGATGAGGTGAGCAAGGGTCAACTGCTTGCTTCCTTAGATGATCGAGATGCAAAAAATGCATTGGTGTCAGCGCAACTTGAGTTTGAGAATGTGTCTCGTGAGTATGAGCGTGCTCAAGCTGTTTTTAAGAGAAGCCAAGCAATTTCAAAGGCCGACTTAGATACGATCACGACACGTTATAATCTTGCTCGTACACGTGTTGAAGATGCAAAGCGTCATCTAGAATACACCCAAATCTTTGCTCCTTTTGATGGCATCGTTGGACGCAAGCTGGTTGATAACTACGTTCAAGTCCAAGCTAATGCACCTGTTCTGACCGTTCATGATATTAATGATCTTGAAGTGGTCATCCATATTCCACATAAAGTGATGCTCTCCGGTAAAGAGGGGACGAAAGCAATTGCTGAAATCTCAGCCATTCCTGGGCAATCTTTTCCTTTAAAGCTGCGCACGGTTGCGACCGTTGCAGACCCTGTTTCTCAGGCGTATCCGGTCGTGTTGGGTTTTGAGCACTTAAACGGTTTCCACGTATTGCCGGGAATGGCGGTGAAAGTGCTGCCTGTTTCCACTTCAGGAAACACTCAGAATCAACAAATTACCTTACCTCTGACGTCAATTGTCCCTGACAACCAAGGCGAGCAATTTGTCTGGGTCGTTGGCAGTGACGACAAAGCAACGAAGCGTTATGTGGCGATTGGCGCACTCAACAAAGACCGCATTATTGTTACCGAACATCTTTCGTTGGGTGAGAAGGTGATCATTGCTGGGGTATCAAGTGTGAGAGAGGGCATGGAAGTTCGCCCTTACACGGATGATCGCGCTGGAGCACAATGATGGACATTGCACGTTATACCATAGCTAAGCGTACAAGTGTGTGGGTGCTTATTGCTCTAATACTGTTAGGTGGTTACATCAGCTACATCAAACTAGGTCGTTTTGAAGACCCTGAGTTTGTTATTCGTCAGGCAGTGATCGCGACACCTTACTCAGGAGCGACAGCGCAGGAGGTCTCTGACGAAGTGACCGATGTTATCGAAGGCGCCGTTCAGGCTTTGCAAGAAGTCAAAGAAGTGAAATCCGTCTCGATGCAAGGAATGTCTGAGGTCACGGTCGAGATTAAACTCGAGTTTGCAGGCAGCGCCGCTGAGCTACAACAAGTATGGGATAAACTGCGTCGTAAAGTGACCGATGCACAGCGACTGCTTCCTCCGGGAGCAGGGCCGTCTATTGTGAATGATGACTTCGCGGATGTATATGCATTGTTCTTTGCTGTTACAGGTGAAGGATTCAGTGATAAGCAGTTGCAAGATTATGTCGATAGTTTACGCCGTGAAATCGTACTCGTACCAGGTGTGGCGAAAACAGCGACATTGGCGCAGCAACAAGAAACCATCTTCGTTGAGATTTCAAGTGAGCGCTTAGCCGAGTTTGGTGTCTCTGCTGAGAAAGTGTTTCAAGTTCTGCAAAAGCAAAATCTAGTCACAGTGGCAGGTAGCATCGAAACTAGTGCGATGCGCATTCCCGTGATCCCAAGTTCCAATATTGATTCTGTTGCCGACCTTAAAAATCTACAAGTAGGGCTAGGTAACAACAATACAGTGCTTCGTTTAGGTGACATTGCGGACATCACTCGCGGTTACCAAACACCAGCAACTATGTTGATGCGTTTCAACGGTGAACGAGCTGTGGGCTTTGGCATCTCCAACGTGTCCGGCGGTAACGTTGTGGATATGGGAGACGCAGTTAAAGTACGTTTGGCAGAGTTGGAAAGTCAGCGCCCATTGGGTATGGAACTGAATGTTATCTCGATGCAATCAGATTCTGTTCGCGCGTCGGTAGCGAACTTTATCGACAACTTGATCGCTGCGGTTGGTATTGTATTCGTCGTGCTTCTGTTGTTTATGGGTGTACGTTCGGGTGTGATTATCGGTTTTGTGCTTCTACTAACGGTGGCTGGCACACTGTGCATCATGCTCATAGAAGATATTGCGATGCAGCGTATCTCTCTTGGGGCGTTGATCATTGCCTTAGGTATGCTAGTGGATAATGCGATTGTAGTGACCGATGGTATTTTGGTTCGTTTTCAACAAGATCCAGATGCCGATCGCAACGCTGTGGTGTCTGAAGTTGTCGATGCAACCAAGTGGCCTTTGTTAGGAGGAACCGTCGTTGGTATCTGTGCATTCAGTGCGATTGGTTTATCGCCTTCGGACATGGGGGAGTACGCTGGCTCGCTGTTTTGGGTGATTCTTTACTCAATGCTCCTTAGTTGGGTATTTGCAGTCACAGTGACGCCAATGCTGTGTCACGATTTCCTCAAAGTAAAAGCGGCAAATGCAGATAAGAAGCCTAGTCGCGTCGTAGCAAGCTATAAGTCACTGCTCGCATGGGTATTGAAATACCGCATCATCAGTTGTGCACTGTTGCTGGGAATGATGACAGCAGCGATTTGGGGCGTGAAGTTTGTACCTCCGGGTTTTATGCCAGAATCTCAGCGCCCGCAATTTGTTGTGGACGTTTACTTGCCGCAAGGCTCGGATATCAAGCGTACCGAGGCAGTGGTTGCGAGTATTGAGCAAGATGTGAAAGCCAAAGAGGGGGTTACCAACATCACCAGTTTTATTGGTGGTGGCGGCTTACGTTTTATGCTCACCTATGCGCCAGAAGCTCGTAACCCAAGTTACGGCCAACTGCTGATTGATATTGATGATTACACGAAGATCGCCCCGTTACTGGGTGAGCTACAAAGTGAGTTAGAAGCCAAATACCCTGATGCGTCAATTAAAGTGTGGAAGTTCATGCTTGGTCGTGGAGGCGGTAAGAAGATTGAAGCCGGTTTCAAAGGCCCTGATAGCGCGGTGTTGCGTCAACTGGCGGAGCAAGCGAAAGCCATTATGCTGGCGGATAGCAACTTGATCGCGGTTCAGGATGATTGGCGTCAACAAGTCCCTGTGCTTCGCCCTGCCTATTCTGCAGAAGAAGCCCAGCGATATGGGCTGACTACGATGGAGATTAACCAAGCTATCGCGCAAACCTTAACGGGTCGGAATGTAGGTGTATATCGAGAGGGAGATGATTTGATCCCAATCGTTGTCCGCGCGCCGGAAAGTGAGCGAAGCCACCAACGCGCGATTGAAAATACAGAAGTTTTCAGTCCGACAGTGGGTGCTTATATTCCAGTAAGTCAACTGGTGAACTCTGTTGATGTGGTATACCAAGACGCCATCTTGCGTCGAATCGATCGCATGCCGACGATTCTGGTGCAAGCGGATCCAGCGCCGGGTGTATTGACGGCAGACGCATTCAAGCAAGTACGTACTCAAATTGAAGCCATTGAGCTGCCAGCAGGGTATGAGCTGAAGTGGTATGGCGAATATAAAGCGTCGAAAGATGCCAATGAAGGGCTAGTTATCTCAGCGCCATACGGGTTTGCCGCGATGATCCTTTCGGTGATTTTTATGTTCAACGCACTGCGTCAGCCATTGGTTATTTGGCTAACGGCACCGCTCGCGGTTGTTGGTGTTACCGTGGGGCTTATCATCTTCCAAACACCGTTCGAGTTTATGGCCATTCTCGGCTTCTTAAGCTTGATTGGTATGATGGTGAAAAACGCGATTGTATTGGTTGACCAAGCGGATGTTGAAATTCGTGAAGGTAAAACGCCATATACTGCGATAATTGATGCAGCACTAAGCCGTGCCCGTCCGGTTCTACTGGGCGCATTCACGACTATCTTAGGTGTTGCCCCACTGCTGATTGACCCATTCTTTAAGAGCATGGCGGTGACCATTATGTTTGGTCTACTGTTTGCCACGATTCTTACTTTGGTCGTCATTCCGCTGTTTTACGCCATTTTCTTCCGCGTAGAGGTGGAAACAACGTAATCAACACCCTTAACTTAAAATGGAGTCTTGTGGCTCCATTTTTTGTTTTTTTGCTAGCAGTTTGACTGGTTAGTGAAGCGTTATACTCGATGCACCAAGCTTCCAAATAAAAGTGTGTTAATGACCGTTGAGTCGGCCAAGGTCCCTTAAACACATTTTTAGTTGTAAATCCCAGCACGTCCATAGGCTAATGGAGACTGAATAACCTATAACAACCGTTAAAGGGAACATAGCCTCTCCAAAAAGAGTAATCACGCTAGAGCACCTTTGATGGATTTTCCTAGGACTAGGAATAGTGGAGCTCCTATATTGTCACTTAACTCTCTGTTTGTTTTCATAAATACAGAGCTGTTTCTGCAACCCTTCCCCGATAAGGCGTGTTGCTAGCAACGCGAGTTTCTCTGTTTATTGATTCTATAATGTGAGTAATTGTACAGGCATATATTTCTGGAATGTATGTCTCAATACGTATAATTGGCGTATTGCGTATGGTATGAGGGTGTCTGTAATATCCCGAGCACTCGAATGAGAGTGAAAAAATATCCAAAAAAGTGTTTTCATAACGGTAGCTTAACTGAAAACGATGCTGCATTTAGGTTGTGGCTAACCGTCGTTCACAAACGGCCTTTTGGATAGGTTCTTAATTCTTACAACACTCAGTAATATAAAATGAAAAAGCTCATACTCGCATCTATGATCGCGACAGCTCTAACGGGTTGTGGTGGTGGCTCCGATGATCCATCGGCTCAGTTCGATAAACCTGTTATCAAGGAAATACCTAAATTAGAAGCTCAAGTTCAAAACCCAGATAGTGATGTATTTACGTATTCCATTGATGCGTTCTCTGTAAGTGGTGAAGACCTAGTGTTTGGTCTGGAAGAAAATGAACACACATGGATTACGATCAACCCTATAACGGGTGTGATTTCTGTTGACTTAAATTACGCAGTTACGGGTACATATACATTTGTAGTTACCGCAAGTGACAGTAATGCTGTACAGAAGCAAACAGTGACGTTGGAAATTGCCACGTTTGAGGTCGATCCGAATAATCCTGAACCTGTCGTTTCGGATATCCCAACAATCAATGCACGTACGAATGTTGTCTCTACGTTCCAAATTGAAGCCATTGATAACGAGCCAATGTCGTTTTCGCTTGAGGGCACCGAATCAAATCCGCTACCTGAGTTTGTTTCTATTGATCACAAAACAGGCTTAATCACAGTTGATGCACATAGCGGCTCTCAAGACACTTATGAGTTTATTGCTAAAGTTTCTGATGGGAATAAAGCAGTCGAAAAAACGGTGACCTTGGTGGTTTCGTTTTATGCAGATCCTGAAAATCCAGATTTTCAAAATACAGTACCCTCGGTGAAAGCTATTGACCCTATTTCGGTGAAGACGGGTAAGTCTGACTCATCTCAAATTTATGCCAATGACGCAGATGGCGATTTTCTTTCTTACGTTTTAGCGTCGGACGCTCCGGAATGGGTCTCAGTGGACCAAGATGGCGTGATCATTGCAAAACCTAGTGATGAGCATGTTGGTAACTACAGTTTCAACGCGATTATCAGTGATGGCTTTGTTGATGTGAATCGCTCGGTTTCGGTTTTAGTTACAAGCTCTACACCACCAGTAACAAACACGCCACCAAGCGTCGCTTATTTTGACGACGTTCATGCAAAGCCAAATAAAGAAACGATCGTTCGAGTGAATGCTGCAGATGCCGAGGGAGATGAACTATCGTATTCCTTATCTCAAAACCCGGATTGGGTTTCGATTAATGCTGCGGGGGTCATTTCTGTAACACCGACCACAAGCGAACAGGGTAAGCACACTTTTACAGTGACCGTTTCTGATGGTACTTATAACGTAGAACGGGAAATTTCAGTACGCGTATTTGTGTCTCCAGACCATGTCGATCAAGCGGTTGTTTCTGAAGACCATAATCTTGCGACAGAAGCGCAACTGCTTGAGCGTGCAAAAGAGATCATTCTTGAAAAAGCGGTGGAGAAAGAAGCTTTATTAACTCGACTGTTCACAGGTGTTGATAGTATCGATTGGATCCCATCACACGATTCACAAATTATCACAAGTTTCTCATCGATTAATGACTCAACGGTAATCTTGCAATCGAACTCAAACCAAAGTGGTGGAGAGTCGAATGCGACACTTGCTGTAGCAGGCACCAAACCTAACGGTCAAAACTATGTGATTTTCGGCGGCAATCCGTTCGGCGTTCATGGTTCTGGCGATATTGATATTTACCTTAAGAATGTGATTAATTGGCTAATAGGTGAAAGCAAAATCACTCTGAATGTCATGGCGGTCAACCAACCAAACAGCGGTTATTTCTATCACCATAACAATACGAAAACGTGGCTAGAAAATAATTACCCTGAAAATCACACACTCAACGATTACCGTACTTGTGAGTATGAAAATATCAGAGCGTGCGCGATGGAAAGTCGTCCTGATTTCGTGATCCTTGGTTCTGATGATAGTGCTGGCCGTGGATACGAAGGCATCAAAGCTTCAATGGAGTACCTAGAACAACAAAAAATTCCATTTATTTTGGTATCCCATTTGCGCCATGCGTCCGCTTTAATTAGTCCTATTCTGATTGAATCTGGTGTCACAACAGACACTAACTATTGGTCTAAAGTCACCTTGTCTGGAGCAAATAAAGATAATATCTCCGCACTCACTGATCAGCGCCTTGATGTTGTCCAAGACTTTATTAACGATGAGTATGACATGAGCGCAGTTGATGCTTGTGGCTCTAACTATATTGTTTGTGACACTGCACCGTTCTGGTCTGCATTTAGAACCAGCGCCGATGCGCTACGTAACGATATTTTATTTTTCGATAAGTTCAACATTGACCCATTCAGTGTTGACGGCTCAGAGCTCGCGAAAACCATTTTGCTGCTTGCTGATAAATATCGTTCCGAGATCGATTATCCGATTTCATTTAGTGAGCCGGAAGAGTGGTACCATGCGATGTTCGCAGACTGGATGGTATCTTACTCACGACCGGATAACCTCGCACAGTCAGACCTAGGTGAATACATTCACAAGGGCGATCCTGTGAAAGGCGATCTTGCGCATTACGAATACCCAGAAACCACCACGAAAACCAAAAACATCAGTGTGCCTTATGCAAACCAATGGACTGGAACAGGTTGGTATGCATTACCATCTCAACCTGTAACGTTAACGCGCAGTGGTGTGGATACTCATGATGTCTTTGTTAAGTTGTACTACGCTCGTCCTAATACCAACCGAGCATTTGAAACGAATTCATATAATCGACCATTGGAATTAACCACTCAGCGTTTAACGATTCCACCACAAGGTTCTGTGACATTCTCGACGCCTTATGGTGCGCCTATTTACTTGCACATTAATGGTGATGGTGAAAGTGAACTCACAACCAACATCACGGCGAGCGGGATCACTGAACATCCATTTATTGATGATTTCACAAGCGAAGAGCAGATTGCTCAATTTGAACAGTTAGTCAACACGACCGATCTTCCTCATGTCGATTTGAAATCTCCGTCGTATGAGCAGCATGCACGAAAAGACAAGTTAGGTGAAGGCGATGTGCGTCAGTTACTAACGATGCTTCGTGATGAGCACATTAATGGAATCTACTCATTGGCAGGTTTTAAAGTACAAGGCCAAAGTTTAGATCAGTCCACTGACAAAGATGCGATGGCGATTTGTAAGACGAAAATGGGAGTAGAGGATTGTACCGACGAAACGCTGCATGTTCGTAAGATTATCCAACATGCAAACTATGACCGCCACGCGCAGTGTGGTGTAGGTTGCTCAGGAAACCCATGGGATTCTGCTTACAATATTAGCCCTAGAGGTTGGTTAGATGGGCACGAACTTGGCCATAACCTGCAAACTGGTCGTTTGCGTGTAGGTTATGCAACAGAAGAAAATCGAAACCTGTGGAATCAATACAGTGATCGTGCGGGTGAGAACTCAAACAATATTTTCCCTTATTATGTGATGTGGAATGGACATGCGGTTGTTGACGGCGATACAACGCCTTTAAATGACGGCCACATGAACGGTAAAGAAACGTTCTTTGCCCTTCAATCTGATTATTCAAACGTGACGGACGCTGATGGTAACCGTGTGGTTTATACCCCTACTTGCGGCACTTTAGATGCGGGGAAAACGTCACGCCATGAAGCAATTTGGTCTAATGGTGGCTATGCGGCAATCAATGGCATTCGCATGTCTTTCTATACTCAGATGGCACTGCAAATGCACGGGAAATCACTCGCTGACGATTCAGTGTTAGAAAGTGGATGGGGTATTTACCCAATGCTTTACTTACACGAGCGTATTTACGGCAAATATGCAAAAGATGAAACAACGTGGAACGCAAACCGCGAACGTTTAGGCTTTGCCATGTTTGATTGGAGCAATTCACACGGAACCATGAATGGTATTCAAGGTAACGATTTTATGTTGGTGTCGCTGTCGTATTTGACGGGCATGGACTGGAATTCCTACTTTGAAATGTATGGTCTACGAAACTCTGATACCGCCAAAGCACAAGCGAGCGCTCACGGTGTGAAAGGCGCGGTTCCGGTAGGCATGTATGTTCACGAACAAGATTTACCGCCTGCGAATATGTCAGCAGGAATGACATGGTTGCCACTAGGTGGTGCAGACACAGTTTGGACGCGTGACGATAGCTCGCCAGCTAACTGCCAGTAATTACCCTATAAAAACATAAGCCTCGTATTAGCGAGGCTTTTTTTATTTTGTCACATAGGTGCTCCCACGATTTATTCGACGCACAGACTTGCTGCGTTAAAGAATGAAGTATGAATCATTCTTTGACCTAACAAACGTTGGTATGTGGAGGTATCGATCTCCTTCAGTTGTTTGAATGACGTCTAACTTGGTCTGGTCACCCAATGAGTCTGCTTTGACGCTTTTTTCGCCATTGTTTCCATGGCAATGAAAGGACAGCAAAAATAGTAATGGCGTACAACATTGACCAGCCTAAGCAGATAAACACTGCAGTACATAAGAGTAGCGAAACTCCTGCGAGAAGTTTGCCTGCTCCTTGCAGTAATTTATAAGCAGCGAGCATGGCAAGTAGGTAAACCAAAACAAAAATTCCGTTGGCAAGCTTGAGGAAAAATTCCAGATCCAATCCGGAGAGTGAGCCGATAACACAAGAAGCAAGTAAGATAGCGCCGACGATCATCGTGGCATTAGCAGGCACGCCACGAACCGATACGCGAGCAATGGCGCTTGTTGGCTTGTACTCCCTTGCCTGTGCCCACACCATACGAGCTAGGCTTTGGGTGTAGAGGTTGATGCTAGCAAAACATGCTGAGAAACCTATTAGGCTAATTAGCCATTTGGCATGGTCACCAAAAAGATGTGCACTTAACCAAGGGATGGAAGCGCTGTCTAACTCGGTACTGCCATATGCGCCAAACTTTAGGATCACCACTGAGCATGCCCAGTAGGTTGCGCCAGCGACAAAGCAGCCAACGATAATAGCAATAGGGAAGTCTCGTTGTGGGTTCTTAAATTCTTCTCCCATGTGTGCAAAGGCTTCTATGCCGACAAAGCACCAGAACATTACCCCAAGAGCTGCGGCAATCGACCAAGTGGAATCCATAGTGATTGCAGGCATCGCAAGATCGGAAGATCCAACATCGCCCTTCCATAAAAACGCGCCAACCAATGCAAAAATGCTCAATGCAATAACGGTTTGCAGACGTCCGGATGATTTAGTACCAAGCAAATTAACAAAAACTAAGAGAGCGACCGTAATAATTTGTGCGAAAAGGTGGTTGCTGATTGCCTCTGGTAACAGTTGTTGCAAAAAGCCCGCAGCCAGAGCAACGGCGGCAGGAACACCAACAGGAATCACGCTAACGAATAACCACGCTACGCTGCTTTCCAATTTGGGACTAAAGGCTTTACGGACAAAAAAGGCAGTGCCTCCAGCGTTGGGGTAGCGCTTGCCAAGTTGTGCGAAAGTAAGCGCAATAGGGCAGATAGCCACGAACAATACAATCCAAGCCCACAGAGAAAAGTGCCCAGCAATGCCAGCTGCAATTGCCGGAATCATAAATAACCCCGTTCCCATTAACGTGGTGGAGAGTTGGCCAATGCCTGATATCAGAGTGATGTCTTTGTTGAGTTGTTCCATAACTGCCTCGAACTTCCATATGGTGCGAGTGACAAGCATAGCTAAATTCTGCACAACAATATGATGTTGTCGACCGTCAAAATGACGGTTGTTATGCTGACAACCTTCAAATTGTCGGTTTTCAATAAGTTGTAATGGAGTAGAATGGAAAAATTAAGGAAAGCTTGGTGAGTTTATGGACAAATTTGATCATCAAATCATAGATCTATTACGTCAAAATGCCCGTCTCTCAATTACGGAGATCGCGGAGCATGTGAGTTTGTCACGCTCGGCAGTCACGGCTCGAATAAAAAAGTTAGAAACCGATAAAGTCATCCTCGGTTATCACGCTGACATAGCAACATCGGAAGAATCGACGATTTGTGCATATCTGGCGCTGAAATTTGATACATCTGCATCCAGCCACCATTGTGATGCTTACGCGAATGAGTTGTATAAAATCGATGGGGTCAAGTGGTGTCATGCCATTAGCGGTGAAACGGATATGATGCTGTTTGTTGAAGTGCCAAATATTGCCCGCCTTAATGAGATTCGAGATCATATTCAACGTTACCCAGAACTTCGTAATGTCATGACACATACTGTGCTGACTGAGTTTTTTAATACCACAGGGAGCAAGTTTGTAAAATGACAGAGAAAGACATCGTCCTCAACTTCTGGAAAGCGATGGGGGGTAATGATTTCTTTGCGGCGGCGGAGTGCCTCACACCAGACTGTGAGGTGATTTGGCCGTTAACCAAAGAAGTGATTCGAGGCAGAAAGAACTTTGCGGAGCTCAATTCCGCTTATCCCGCAGAAGGAGAGTGGACCTTCACCATTGAACGTATTTTGGCGGATGGCGAGCAAGTGGTTACCGATGTGGTAGTGAGCGATGGTGTGCGTTCAGATAGAGCGATTACCTTTCACACTGTGCGTGAAGGGTTGATTTGCAAGCAAGTCGAATACTGGCCAGAAGAGTACGCTGCAGCTCAGTGGCGTTCAAAGTGGGTCGAGCGTGCTGAATAATATCAACCTAAATTTATTACGCTCTTTGCATGTTTTACTCGAAGAGTGCCATGTAAGTAGAACGGCTGAGCGTTTGCACATTACGCAGTCAGCTGTCAGTCGTCAGTTGGCTCAGTTACGTGAGTTATGTGGCGATCCTCTATTAGTGCGTCAAGGTAACCAGCTGATTCCAACACCCAGAGCACTAGTGTTGAAAGATAAGTTAGATGCGTTACTTGCGGAATTTGACCACCTTCTTGATGACAAACCTTTCGAACCTTCGGATTGGAAAGGAGAGCTAGTGTTAGCATCGAGTGATTATGTCGCCCAATACGTGTTGCCAGACATTGCTTCACACTTGAGTGGTTTTGCGCCTCAGTTAGACATGGCTTACCGACTATGGCAGCCGGACTTTCTTGATAAGCTCCATGAGAGCGGTATTCACATCGCCTCTTCAATGTACCCGGAAAAACCGCAAGGAGTATCGAGCGTGAAGATCGGTGAGGATTCGTCAGTCTGTTTGATGAAAGCCTCTCATCCGTTAGCAAAGCAAGAGCATATCAGCGTTGAAGATTTAATTTCATATTCTCATATCAAAGTGACTGGTGGTGGTGATAAAGATTCCTACACCGATTTGGCGTTAAGAGAGTTAGGTCATACGCGCCACGTTACGTTCAAAGTGCCTTTCTTTTCTGCTGCCATCAATCGTTTGGTTTCAAGTGAACACTTAATGGTGGTTCCAGAGCATATTGCGGTTAACCTCGCGAAGCATTGGGATTTAGCCCATAAATCGCTGCCTCTCGAAACCCCTATTCATCAATATTGGTTAATGTGGCATCCGAAATACGATACGGATCCAGCGCATAAATGGGTTCGAGAAGAGATTCGTTCAGTGATGCAAATTTCAGAGTATTCCATTCGCTAATAAGTGCATTGTTACGCTATGAGTTGGAATCATGGCTAGTATGAAAAACTTTGATTTCTACTTATACCTATTCCGTTGATAGATTAGCGTCAAAGAGGGGAGATTCTTATGACACTAACAGTTTGGTTATCACTTTTTACCGTGTGTTTATTAGGGGCGATGTCACCAGGCCCAAGTTTAGCCATTGTTGCTAAACACTCGTTGGCGGGTGGTCGTGTTAATGGTTTCGCAACGGCTTGGGCGCACGCATTTGGTATTGGGATTTACGCGTTCATCACTTTAATTGGTTTGGCGGTAGTACTTCAGCAGAGCCCATTGCTGTTCAAGACCATTAGCCTTGCTGGTGCGGCTTACTTGGCATATTTAGGGTTCAATGCATTGCGCTCAAAAGGTGGCGTAGCAGCAAAGTTGGAGTCTGGCGAAGAGACAACGGTCATTCAATCTGCACGAGAAGGCTTTTTGATTTCGATTTTAAGCCCGAAAATTGCTTTGTTCTTTATCGCACTATTTAGCCAATTTGTGGCACTAGGAAATGATCTCAGTAATCAAATGATCATCGTGGCGACGCCATTTGTTGTCGATGGTTTGTGGTATACCTTTATCACGTTGGTATTGTCCAACTCACGTGTCGTTGATCGTATTCGTTCGAAAGCGGTGCTGATTGACCGACTGTCTGGCATCGTTTTAATGCTATTGGCTGTGCGTGTGGTAGTGACGATTTAATCAAGCTGAGAGCACTACAACCAGAAAAAGGCTACCGAGATGGTAGCCTTTTTTGTATATAGCAAAAAAACATCCTAGCTCTAAACGAGATAGGATGTCAGCAAGGAAGGTTACTCAGGAACATAGGGGGAGTGTGAAACCTTCAGAAGCGTTAACGACGAACTTCTTCAAACTCGCCTTCAATTGCGTCGGACTTACCCGTATTGAATTCATACTCTTCATGCATTTCTTGTTGCATTTGCTTCACGCGTTTTTCAATACGTTTACCAGTAATCAGTGCTGCGATGGTCAATGGAATCGCCATGATTAGGCTAAATACCAAAGTAAAAAAGCCAGTAATCAGTGCTAGTGCAGTAACGATAATTCGATTCATAATCATGACCTCTCTTTCAATCTATGGGTTCATATTAATAATCTGAACATGAACGAAACATGAATATACCCAAATAACCTCAAAATTCTAGTTTCAGCAAGATTGTCTTGGTTCGTAGACGCGGCGACGATTTGAAGTTCTAGTGATTCTAAATCGAGAATCGTCAACAAAGTATCCGAGCCAAGACAACTTGCCCTAGGGAGCGTGTTACTAACGCCATTTCTTTGATAAATCCCTCGGCAATAGTGAACTATTACGCAAGCGATTTATCTTTGAACTAGCGCTAGTAACGACGCTCTGAATTCTGAATATTGAGGTCATTTGGGTATCTAACGTTCAATTTCGCATCGATTTGTCTGAGGAATGTCAAACCGCCCAAAAAAGAAAAAAAACGCCTGAGGGTCATCAGGCGTATAAACGGGGGATAATAGTTATTATTGTTTGACAACAAATGAGGTGATAGATCGCTACACATTGTGGTTAACGTTGTGGAGCAAAGTTGACCTTATTGAGGGAAAGTCTGGTAACGAACACCCATCATTTGTTCCATACAGTGCACGACTTGGCAGCTGTAACCGAATTCGTTGTCGTACCATATGTACAGTACGCAACGCTTGTCTTGTGCGATAGTTGCTTGACCGTCAACTACGCCAGCATGACGAGAACCTACCAAATCACTAGACACAACTTCCGTTGAGTCTGTGTAGTCGATTTGAGCGGATAGCTCTGAATTGAGCGCCATGCCTCGTAAGTACTCATTCAATGAATCACGATCGACATCTTCACCAAGGTTTAGGTTGGCAACTGCCATTGAAACGTTAGGTGTTGGGACGCGAATAGCATTACCCGTTAGCTTACCAGCTAGCTCTGGTAGGGCTTTTGCTACTGCCTTCGCCGCACCTGTTGAGGTCAGAACCATGTTTAGAGATGCACTACGACCACGACGATCTCCAGAGTGGAAGTTGTCAATTAGGTTTTGGTCGTTAGTGTAAGAGTGAACCGTTTCAATGTGACCAGAAAGCACGCCGTACTTATCGTTTAGCGCTTTAAGCACAGGTGTGATTGCGTTGGTCGTACAGCTTGCTGCTGAGATGATAGTGTCATCTTGCTTAATTACGGACTCGTTTACACCAAATACCACGTTCTTGATGTCACCTTTTCCTGGGGCGGTAAGCAGTACTTTCTCAGCACCTGTACATGCTAGGTGCTGGCTTAGGCCTTCTGCATCACGCCAAACACCAGTGTTATCAACCACAAGTGCATTGTGAATGCCGTAAGTTGAATAGTCGACATCGCTTGGTTGGTTAGCGTAAATAATTTGGATGTAGTTGCCGTTTACAATCAGAGCCTTACGCTCTTCATCTACCACAATGCTACCGTTGAATTGACCATGAACAGAATCACGTCTTAGTAAGCTAGCACGTTTTTCCAAATCGCCTTTTTTACCACCTCGAACAACGATTGCACGTAAGCGCAGCGGGTAGCCAGGGCCACTTTTCTCGATTAAAAGACGGGTTAGTAGACGACCAATTCGCCCAAAACCGTAAAGCACGACGTCACGGGCTTCGAGGGATGAATCTGCATCACGTGCGCCGTTTAGCGCCGTTTGAAGAAAATCTTCAAGTGCGGACGCATCATCATGATCTCGCCAGTACATATTTGCTAATTGACCTACATCCACACGACAAGACGAAATGCTCATTTCGCAAAGCGCTTGGATAATCGGCATGGTTTGTTCTAGAGAGAGGGGAGAACCAGTGTAACGGCGGGCAATTCGGTGAGTTTTGAGAATGTCGATGGTGGTTGCATTGATCAGTGTTTTACCGAAGAGGACGACTTCAATGCCTTTTTGACGATATAGCTTACCGATAAGAGGGGAAATAGATTCGGCAATCGTTTGGCTTGTTTGCCAGTCTTGGAGATATTTCTCTGGACTCATTGTTGTTTCGGACCTTTCACGTTTTGGGGCTGACTTTACTCTCTTCTGTTACCTCACCGGTAAAGTGTGAGAGTTTGTTATGTAATGTGATTGTAATAATTTTGTGTGCGAATTGTACGGCGTGACCTCTTATTCTGCTAGGAAAAATAATATGAGATAAATCACCGCATTCTTAGGGATTTACTGTTGAATGTAGGGTGATTTGTATAGCAATTAGTGATATTGACTTTAGTAAAGTTAGATACTTAATTCGCGATGATAACGCTCTAAGTCTTATTTATTCTGATGGATGTAATTTCCAGTTTCAGTAAAAAGGAGATTCGAATCTGTTTGTAAACAAAAATAGTAATCATAAGTCGGGCTTAACAAAGAAATTCCTAGAGAGTCTTAAGTACAAGTCGCTCAGGGCATCAAGTAGGAAAATAGGTTTTCAAAAATTTGTGTTAAGTCACACAAATCTGCACCACACCAGATTTCTTGAGAGAGAGTGGGCTTTTAGGTGTTTCAAAACAAAGAATTTACTCTAGATTAACCCGACCAAAACGACGACAGTATGAAACTGGACTAGTATTTTAGAACGTCAGTTTTTTTTCGGTTCGCAAAGCCAAATGATAACGAAATTATCAATAAAGAGTCGTTTAGCTTTACTAACAATGATGCCTATCGTGGTTATCACATGGTTCGCATTGCTCCAGTTTTCACATACGACACAGCAGGTGGAAAGACTGAACCTAACAGTCAACAATATTCATACGTTAAAGACTATCTCGGATGCAGCCAACTTTGTATATCGCTCTGTGCGAGAGCGACAACATCAAAAAACAGATGTGCTTTCCGTTGAGTTGGAGCTACATCAGCAAGAAGTTCAGCAGTTTTATAATCAGTTTGCTCGTAACCCAAATACACGTGATTTTGCTTTAGAGTGGAAAGAAGAAGCGCTCAATGTGTTTTCATCTCCGCTGGATGAAGTCGTTGAATCGGGTGATATTGCCTATCAAATGATGGCATTAATGCTCAAGTCGGTGAATCGGGAATACCACCAATTAGAAAGCGATGATTCTCAATGGACTCAAGACATCATAGCCCATTTGGCTGAGCTGTCTTTCTGGACGCAAAAAGAAGCATGGCTAACCTATACCCTTGCAATCAGCGGTTACACACAACCGAACAGGGACACTCTTATCAAGGTGGTCGATAAACAGCAAGAAAGCCTAGATAGCTTTTTGCTTTTAGGGGCGGATAGCCAGCAAGTTTTCAAGTTACTCGATTTTTTCCAATCAACTCGCTACCGACAGAATGTACAGAGTCGTTCTCAGTTGATTGACGGTAAAATGTCTCAAGTCGAACTTCAGTTCTATCTTGTGGATTTAGATTACCGGCTGCAACGGCTAATTCTGTTGATCAAAGGTTTTTCCATTCAAGCGGAAGAGCGTTTGATGTCTGCAGTAGAGTATGAAAAAAGAGAGCTTGTGATCATCAATGTTACTGTCTTGCTGGTGGTGACCTTACTATGCTTTTTGGGAGGAACAACTTGGTTTCGCGTCCATTCAAAGCTGGGGGCAATACTTCATGCTCTTCGTGGGAGGGGTGAAAGAGGCAGCAGTGCAAAAATCACGGTAGACGGTAATGATGAGTTTACGGAGTTTGCACGGCAGTTGAATAACATCATTGAAGAGCAAAGTTTGAAAACAGATGAGCTGGTTAAAACTCGCGAGTCAGCTATTGCAGCGAATCGAGCAAAATCTGTTTTTCTTGCCAATATGTCCCATGAAATCAGAACCCCACTTAATGGCATTATTGGGATGACAGAGATCCTTTCGCACAGTGAGTTAGACAGTCACCAGCAAGAGATCCTAGAAAACATTGATACTTCATCGCATTCATTACTGATTCTACTCAATGATATTTTAGATCTCTCAAAAATTGAATCCGGTAACCTCAACCTTTCACTGACAGAAGCTGATATTCGAGAGGTTATTTACCAGTCATTGATTCTGTTCCATTCAAAAGCGACCAGCAAGAATATTGAGCTTCACGTTAACCTTGATGAAAGTATCCCGGCTTTGGTGAAAGCAGACGATCATCGAATCAAACAAATCATTACCAATTTACTTAGTAATGCGATCAAGTTTACGGACGATGGGTATATATCTGTAGATGTTGGATATCAGCGAAAGAGTGCTGGTAAAGGGGAGTTACATTTTAAAGTCACTGATACTGGCATCGGTATTGATGAAAGTCAGTTGAGCAACATATTTAAACCTTTCACCCAAGAAGATGACAGTATTACTCGTCAATTCGGAGGGACTGGATTGGGTCTAGCTATATGTCGTCAGCTTGTCTCAATGATGGGGGGAGAGCTTAAAGCTCAATCTAGTAAAGGGTATGGCAGTAGTTTTGAATTTTCTGTTGAGGTTGAAATAGTAAGCCGCCAGCTCTGGCGCTCACAAGTCGTAAAGCGTGGTCTACTCATTTCTGACAATTATCGCTACTCGCCTCAGCTTGAACGAGAATGTCGATTAGCAGGCATTGAACTAAAGGGTGTTGATGATGCAAAAGGTGCTTGCGACTTAAAGGATGATTTCGACGTCGTATTTTATTGCTACAGCCTACACCAAAACATCAATAAAGATCTTGAACAGTTGGAGGCTCGTTTTCCACTCGAAAAGGTTGTTGTTTGTCAGCATCATTTGTTTTCCACACATATCAGTTTAGATCGAGTACATGCCCTGCTAACTCAACCGTTTTTAGGAAAGCGTTTCCAGGCAGCAATCTCTGAGTTGGCGGAAATCCAACTGAGAAAATCTCAATCTCTTGCAGAAATAGCGGTAAACGCACAGCCTTTGGATCAGTATGTTGCTGGTAAACATAAACGAATTCTCATCGCCGAAGATAACTTGATGAATCAGAAAATCGCGAGCTTTTTCCTAGAAAAGGCGGGATATGACTATCTTATCACGAGTAATGGCAAAGAAGCCTTGGATGCGATCACTCAAGGTGGAGAATTTGATGCAATATTGATGGACTGCATGATGCCTGTGATGGATGGCTTGACCGCAACGGAAGAGATTCGCCGTTGGGAAGATAAAACGAAAAAACACAAAACCACAATCATTGCGCTTACTGCGAGTGTCTTGGAAGAGGACATACAAAAGTGTTTTTCAGCTGGAATGGACGCTTACCTACCAAAACCTTATAAATCGCATCAGTTATTTGAGTTGTTTAAAGAGCTAAAGCTTGCTTAAATCGCCCTTAAAAGCCGGACTCTCTACGGCCTTAGAACGATAAAGAAAAGGAAGTAACATGTTCAAACTTGCTGTGATTGGGACAAACTGGATCTCTCAACAATTTGTTGAAGCGGCGATTCAGACTAAAGAATTTTGTCTACAAGCGGTTTATTCACGTGATGTCGTGAAAGCGCGTGAATTTGGCGCACCTTACAATGCGGTATCTTACTACGATAGCCTTGATGATTTAGGGGCAGACTCAGACGTTGATGCAGTGTATATCGCAAGCCCTAACTCGCTGCATGCGCCACAGGCTATTAAAATGCTTGAATATGGCAAGCACGTTATCTGTGAAAAACCGATGGCGTCAAATGTTCTTCTGGCTCAAGCCATGTTTAAAGCAGCGGAAGAGAATAATGTCGTGTTGTTTGAGGCTTTCATGTCGCCCTACACGCCAAACTTCCAAGTGTTGAAAGAGAGCCTATTGACGATTGCTCCTCTTCGCCATGCAACGATTAGCTACTGCCAGTACTCTTCTCGTTATCAGAAATACCTGAACGGTGAGAACCCAAATACCTTCAATCCAGAGTTTTCCAATGGCTCTATCATGGACATTGGCTACTACTGTGTGGGTTCTGCTGTTGAGCTGTTTGGTGAACCTAACAGCGTACAAGCAAGTGCTCATCTTTTGCCTTCTGGTGTTGATGGTTGTGGCAGCGTGACTCTGGCTTACGATGGCTTCAACGTGAATTTATTGCATTCGAAGGTGAGCGATTCACTCATCCCAAGTGAATTTCAAGGTGAGCAGGGCAGCATGCTGGTGGACATGATCGCTACAGGGCGTGGTGTTGAACGTATTTTGCGAGGGCAGGACAAAGAAGTGCTGACGTTACCTCAAGAAGAGAACCATATGTTCTATGAAGCGCAGGCGTTTGCGAAACAACTTAAAATGGGTGTGATTGATCAGCAAATGAAGCAGCGCTCATTGTCCGTCGCAAAAGTGTTGACCGAAGTAAGAAGACAAACTGGCGTGGTTTTCCCAGCTGACGAGATCTCTTTATCTCGCTAACTTGATCTCTAAACTATAGAAACGACAAAGCCCTCACAACGAGGGCTTTGTTATATGTGTTTTTTTAAGCTGTTACTGTAGCAGAAGCTAGCTTACGAATCGTTTTTTGATAAGTCATATAAGCCGAGAGCCCTGCCATCAGATTACCAATACTGGCACCAATCAGTAGCCCTTGAATGCCACCCATCTGAGCACCGACCCATAGACAAGGTAAAAAGAACAAGAACAGGCGCAAGGCCGAGATTGTCAGTGCGGTATAAGATTTCCCTAACGCGTTACAAATTGACACCATCAGCATACACACCCCAAGCGAACCCAAACTGATTGGGACGATCATTAAGTGCATGCGCAAGACTTGTTCTACTTGTGTATCGCTTGTCATAAGTAAGGCGAGTGGATTAGCGGCGGCAAACGTCAATAGTGCAATCAATAGCTGGAAACCAAGGATGAACTTAACGGCAATAGATACTAGCGCACGAATATCGGTGTAGTTTTTCGCTCCTAATAAGCGTCCGACCATAGGGGGCATCGACATGGTCAATGCCAATACCGATACAATGGCAAAAAACTCATAGCGCGAGCCCAAAGCCCAAGAGGCAACTGCAGCTGTACCAAAGCCAGCAAGCAGCTTGGTTGCTAACATAGAGGATAGCGGTGGTAGTAATTGGCTTATCATCGCAGGCCCCATAATGTTGCCAATCGATGTCACGCTCTTGAGTACATTTAAGTCTTGCCATTGGAATGTAGCCCAGTGGTTCTTCTGCACGCGAGGTGCGACAACCAAGATACCGAAGCTGAAAGCGATAATGGTCGCAATTGCAGCCCCATTAATGCCCAAATCAAAAGTGAAAATAAACAGTGGATCGAGTACTAAGTTCACGCCGCTGGTGACCATCATCATAGTGCCGGGCAGCATAGTGTTACCGTTCGCGCGACAGATACTATAGTAGAAGTACAGCACGGCACCTACCCATGAGCTTATTAGCCACCAAGGCCAATAGCTGTCGATGATTGGCATGACACTCTCTGGTGCACTAAGTAAAGAAAGAATAGGGTAGCGCAGAAACCAAATAAGCAGACCAAAGATGGCTACGCCAACGGAGCCGATCATTAGCACCAAGCCGCCCAACTGTTTCGCGTATCGGGTATCGTTCGCACCCAGCGCTTTGGATATCACTGCAGTTGTGGCGATACCCAAGCCAACTTGGATACCAATGACCACCATCTGCAGCGGCAGCGTAAAGCCTTGCGCAGCAAGAGGCAGGATACCGAGTTGACCAATGAAAGCACTATCGACAAGCTGGAAGCTCATCAGCGATAACACACCAAACAGCATTGGCCATGTCATAGTAAACAGCTGTTTTGCCAGCGTCGGTTGTGCGTTAGAAGAATTCGAGGGCATAGGAATGTTGCGTGTTTTGGGAACAAAAGTTGATTTTATTGTACACACTGTACAACAAAGTGACAAAAAGAAACCCCGAGCAAGGTATTCCTGCTCGGGGTTGGAAAACTGAACTAGTTGCGCTTATTTTTTGCCGCTAGTTTGCTTGTCTTCTTCAGTCAGTTCGCGAATACGACGGCTGATATCACGACGAGCCTTAGAGATCTCTGCACTCTTGATGATGTGATCGTCAACGCGGTCTTCGTAGTCTGCTTTCATGTTTTTGATGATTGCAACGATTTCGTCGTGAGACATTTCTGGTTTGATGTAGTCTAGTAGGTTTTCTAGTAGGTCTACACGTTTACGGTTGTCACGAACTTTCTTTTCGTTATCAAGCAGCTCACGTTTTAGTTTGTTTTTACGACGAGCTTGGTTCACGATTTCAAATACGCTACTCATGGTTCCCTTTCCTAATTTGTGAATATCTGATTCGATTAAAGCACAACATCCCGTGGCATAACAGTCTTAAGATCAAACGCCACGTTGACTTGAACATTTATTCATCAATTCTGATGTGGCTTTAACAAACACGGCGAAAAAGCACGATTGTTGTTCACTTGAGCAGTGAGATGCGTTGTCATAGTGAAGTTCTGGTTATATCATCTGTGTTAATTACTACAAATAATGAAGCTCGAAATGAACTCTGGGACTATTGCGGAGCCGGCTGAAAGCCAAGACCTTGAAACAAAGGATGAATCTTTGGCTGAGAAACTAAAAGCGGCATACGTAGACGCAAGAACACAACTCGAAATCACCGAAGTCGAACTTAATCGGTCGAAAATAATGGTGGTGGATGAGAATGGAAAAATGACCAAAGTGTCGATTTTATCAGAGCATTGAGACCTAACCCGATTCGCAAAGGGTGTCAGGTCCATGCACTATGCTTTAGCCTGAGACCCAAATTCAAATGCAAAAATAATAAGGAAATGCATTATGAAAGTTGAGCTAACGGCAATTGAAGCACGAGTAATTGGCTGCTTAATCGAAAAAGAAGTCACCACCCCCGACCAATACCCTCTAAGCCTTAACGCGCTGACTAACGCATGTAATCAAAAAAGCAACCGCGAGCCTGTCATGTCATTGTCTGAAGCAGACGTGTTAGACGCGGTTGATGCACTCATCGAACGTCGTCTTGTCAGCGATGAAAGTGCCTTCAACAGCCGCGTAAGCAAATACCAACACCGATTCTGCAACACTGAGTTTGGCGACTTGAAGTTAACGGAACAAGAGAAGGGAATCGTATGTTGTATGCTGCTTCGTGGCGCACAAACGCCGGGTGAAATTCGTACGCGCACTAACCGCTTAGCGGCATTCAATGATGTGAAAGAAGTTGAAAATGTGCTCGAACACCTTGCTAGTGAAGAAAAGGGTCCGTTAGTCGTCAAATTGCCTCGTGAAGCTGGCAAGCGAGAATCACGCTATATGCACCTATTCTGTGGAGAGGTTGATGTTAGTGAATTGGCTGTGGCAAGTGCTGCACCATCTTCTGCGGGTTCAGAGCGCATCACCCAACTAGAGCAAGAAGTGGCAGAACTTCGAGCAGAACTTGCAGCCTTAAAAGAACAGGTCGAATCACTACTTTCATGAGTGACACCGCTAAGCAGAGTTGGAGCGTCTATTTGATTCGGAATAATCGCAATGCCTTATATTGTGGTGTTACCAATGATATTGAACGACGCTTTAACCAGCATCAAAGTGGCAAAGGAGCCAAAGCTTTAAAAGGGAAAGGGCCTTTGGTGTTGGAATGGTCAAAAAGCTTTGAGTCAAAAATATACGCAATGAAAGTCGAATATTTCATAAAGCAGTTACCTAAAAACAAGAAAGAAAAAATCGTGATAGGGGACGCGACTCTCAGTTGTGATGACTTAGGCGTACATTACCTTACTTAGCTAACAAAACCGCCTTATACGGCGGTTTTTTCTTGTTTGTAGGTACCAATTTATTGGACTCTAGCTCATAATAGAAACCAAATTCCTCACAAAAATTTATCAAATATAAGTATGGAATTTGTCTTGCGTTATATGGATACAGCGTACTTTCGAAATGGAATGCTTGGCTAGGTACTAAGAATTAAGCCCCACAATGATGGCGGCAAAATAACAAGAGCATAGAATGAAAAAAGCGCTTATATTTTCGCTATTCTCCTTAATTGGTGTTTCTTCAAACGCCTACTCAACCCAGGTACTAGACGGGTACTGGGCATATCAGGAGTATTTAGAACAATATCCAAACCAGCGAGCTCTCACTGAAAAGTTGGGGGATGCTGTTAGAAATTATCCGGTTCCGCTCAACGCAGAGCAGCGCCACCCTCTCAAAATATCGGTTGTTTATCCTGGGCAACAAGTCTCTGATTACTGGGTGAGAAATATTGAAGCTTTTGAGAAAAGGCTAGATAAGCTGAAGATTAGCTACCAGATTAACCAGGTTTTTACGCGGCCAAATGCTGATATCAAGCAGCAAAGCATGTCATTAATGGAAGCTCTCAAGAGTAAATCTGACTATTTGATTTTTACGCTTGATACGACTCGCCATCGTAAATTTATTGAGCATGTTCTAGACTCATCAGAAACCAAACTCATTTTGCAGAACATCACCACACCAGTGAGAGAGTGGGAGAAAAGGCAGCCATTTCTCTATGTTGGTTTTGATCATGCTGAAGGGAGTCGTGCACTAGCCAAAGAGTTTGGAAAACGATTCAAAAAAGAGAGTAAATTCAGTGTGTTGTATTTCTCTGAGGGATACATTAGTGATGTCCGAGGGGATACGTTTATTGAGCAGGTTACTCGTGACAATGGTTTTGCCCTGGAGTCGGCCTTCTATACAAAAGCGACAAAATCTTCCGGGTATCAAGCCGCTAAACTGAGCTTAGAAAAATATCCTGATATTGACTTTATGTACGCCTGCTCAACCGACGTGGCACTTGGTGCAGCTGAAGCGTTAGATGATCTTGGTCGCGATGATATTATGATTAATGGTTGGGGTGGCGGCTCGGCGGAGCTTAACGCTATTCAACGTGGTCAGCTTGATTTTACTGTTATGCGAATGAATGATGATACAGGTATTGCAATGGCTGAAGCGATAAAGTGGGATTTAGAAGGACAGTCTGTACCAACCGTATTTTCTGGTGATTTTGAGGTGGTGACTAAGTCAGACGCACCTGAACGAATTGAACAACTCAAGAAACGCGCATTTAGATACTCAGATAATTGATGTCAGCTCAGTTAAACTTAACCAAGCGTCGCTCTCTGGCGACGCTGATAACCCGCATAATTGTCGTCGTTCTAGCGCCGATTATCTTTGGTATTTTCGTCCAGAGTTATTACTTCTCCAAACAAATTATTTGGCAGGAGGTCGATCGCAACAAACAGCAAACCTCTTCATTGATCCATAATATCTTTGATAACCATTTTGCGGCGATTCAAATCCACCACGACAGCAATTCCAAAAGTGAACCCATTCGCGATTTCTATTCCGATAGAAATGCTGAAATGCTCAATTACTTTTATTTGGGCATTGATCAAAGTGACCCTTCACATACCCCAGAGTTTCGATTCCTAACTGATCACCACGGTATTATTTGGGATGATGGTAATGCTCACTTTTATGGTGTGAATGAAGTTATCTTAGAGAAGATGTCGAAGAAAATATCTTTTAGCAGTAACTGGTACTATATGAATGTACGCACGCTGATGGGGCAGCGGCATATGCTGCTAAGGCGTGTACCAGTGATCAATACGTCCACTGGTGAAGTCTTAGGCTACTCATTTATTTCGATTGTTCTAGATAATAACTTTTCATTGATGGAAAAACTGAAAAGTGAAAGCAATGTAGATAACGTCCTTTTGATTGCAAATAATGAAATGCTTGCGAACTCTTTTGATGATGAAGAGGACTACTCAGCGGCAGATATTATTGCGCGTCGTGGATCGACAAAAAGGCTAGATAAACTGCTGGTTATTGAAACGCCAATCATGGTGAATGCTTCGATGACTGAGCTATGTTTACTGTCAGTTCAAGACAACCAAGGCGTTGTATCTCTACAAATTCAACATGTTCTGGCAATGCTAGCATCCATCATTGGTTTGCTGATGATCGCATTGATGGCAAAAGAGTGGATGGAAAGCAAGGTTGCAGCTGCGCTCGATACGCTAATGTCCTATACAAAATCAGCCAGCGATGAGGATCGGTTTAAACGATTCGTTGGTTCAGATATCGAAGAGTTCAACCATATCGGCTCAACTTTAGAAAGTACATTTGAAGAGCTAGATTCGCAGAAAAAGTCTTTCCGCGATCTGTTTAACTTTGCATTATCACCGATTATGGTTTGGTCTGAGAGTGCAGTGTTAATTCAAATGAACCCTGCAGCAAAGCGTGAGCTTGTGATTGGTCAAGGCAATACTAGTCTTGAGGCCATGCACCCAGTATTCCAAAAGTTTAAAGAGAAATTGACACCTCACTTAAAGATGTCGGCGCAAGGCGCTACGTTGACGGGGGTTAATGTACCAATCGATGGCAAGGTGTTTCGCTGGAATTTATCACCAATTCGTGTTGATGGAGGGATCAGTGGAATCATCGTTCAGGGACAAGATATTACAACTCTGATTGAAGCCGAGAAACAAAGCACCTTAGCTCGACGAGAAGCAGAAAAATCTGCCCAAGCCAGAGCTGATTTCTTGGCGAAAATGAGCCATGAAATCCGCACGCCAATCAATGGGATCTTAGGTGTCGCTCAATTGCTTAAAGATTCTGTTGAACATGATGAACAACGTAAACAAGTCGATGTGTTGTGTAACAGCGGAGAGCATCTACTCGCGGTGCTGAATGATATTTTGGATTTTTCCAAGATAGAACAAGGCAAATTTAATATTCAAAAACATCAGTTTTTGTTTGCCGATACCATGCGCACTATCGCTAATATCTATGGCCCTATCTGCCGAAAAAAAGGTGTTGAACTGATTATTGATAATGAGGTTGAAGAAAACACTGAGATATTTACGGATCAAGTTCGACTTAACCAAGTGCTCTTCAACCTTGTTAGTAATGCGGTGAAGTTTACCCCCGCGGGTAGCATCCAGATTATCTCTACACTTGAGCATTTCCATGGTCACGATAGCAGTGTGCTCGTGATAAAAGTTGAAGACACAGGGATCGGGATTGATTCAAATAAACTAGACCAAATGTTTGAGCCGTTTATTCAAGAAGAGGCAACAACAACACGTGAATACGGTGGTAGTGGGCTAGGTTTAACCATTGTTAAAAACTTAGTTGAAATGCTTGAGGGTGATATTCAAGTTAGGAGTGATAAAGGTAAAGGGACACTTTTTGTTATTACCATCCCGGTGCAAGACCGACTGCGACAAGTCGAGGAATTAACACAAACACTAAGGCTTCCAGCAGAAAAGCTGTTTAGCGATGCGTTAAGAGTGTTGCTGGTGGAAGATAACCATACTAACGCCTTTATTCTTCAGGCTTTTTGCAAGAAATATCAGATGGAAGTTGATTGGGCAAAAGACGGAATTGAGGCGATTGAGAAGGTAAAACAGCATCGCTATGATTTGATTCTAATGGATAATCAACTACCGCATTTAGGTGGTATTGAGACAACCAAAACCATTCGAGACGTTCTTAAGATAGCAACACCAATTTATGCTTGTACCGCAGATACGATGAAAGAAACAAGCGAAGCATTTATGGCAGCAGGCGCAGACTATGTTTTGCTTAAGCCAATTAAAGAAAAGGCGCTGCATGATGCATTTACGGACTTCAAGAATCGATTTATCGAGGAAGAGGCGTAGGATAGGTATACCCAAGTAACCGCAAGATGCTTGGTTCATCGAGAATGACTTGGGTATAAATCGTTATGATTGGATTGCTGGCTTCATGATTCGAATCATAACGATGACATTGTTTGTCTTTACAAATTACCTGATGCAAATGAATATTCCAAAAGCTGAACTTTAAGCTCATTGCTCAGTGTTACTTCTGAAGTGAACTTAATACCAATCATCCACCCTTTATGCAGTTTTTTGATATTGGCTATGGAACAAGGGTGCTCTGCCTCAAGGTATTCATCAAGCGGTGATGAAATAGATACTACATCGCCCACCTCAAACTCAGGCTCCACAAGGCTAGTAAACCCACATCCTGAAATTGAAAAATCGACCAACGTTCCCTCATACACGTCATTTTCATGTTTCAGCGTACAGTCTAGCTCTATTTTATAGCGCTCATGTTCTCTAACAGGCTTTGAAACAAAAGACGCTGGAATTCTTAAAAAGAGAAGAGGAGATGGCCTTTGTTGTACAAATAACGCCGTCGTCTTGAAAGCAATAACATGCCCTAAATCGGTTTTTGAAATACCTCGAATTACTACATCAATATTGTCGAGTTTTCGTAGTGCTTGCTCTTCAATAAGTCGAATCGGGACATCCAAGAGTAAAAAAGCACCTTCTTTTAAGCCGATGAAGGTTGCTGGGTAGGTGTACTTCTCAATTGGCCCAAATTCTAATGTGACGGAGAGTTTGATTCCACCTATTAGGAACTTGTTCAGGTCTTCCTTAGTGTGAGTCGATGGCATAATTATGGCTGTTTTGTCTTTGATAAATAAAGATTACTTAAAGCTTGGTTCTTTTCAAGCGCAACACTATCAGTGATGCGCTTTGTATTGTGGTCAAATCTCATTTTGTGCAAGATATCACGGATGGTTGGCTTACTAAGGCGCTCGTTTTGAGCTTGAAAATTGCGGTGGCCGATAAGTATCTTGGTGGTGTTTTTTCATCAAGACATTGCTCGCGACAATACTACCGATAGTGACAAATGCTAATGCACTTATGGTCACTATATCTGGCTTTTCTGATAGCAAAGGTATGGCAAGTAGAGTGGCTAAAGCCGGAGTTAGTGAACCTAAAGCAGCGCTAGCTTCCGCCCCAATTTTTTTAACGGCATAGAGAAAAGTGAATGAAGCAACGAGCCCGGCACCGATGCCCTGCAACATCAGTTGCCACATTACGTCGCGCCAAGGCCATTGCGTCATAGGGGTTTTCATCAAGTAACTTTCTAGCCACCCGCAGGTAATTGCCAAGCTTAATAGAACGAGAGAAGAAATAGAGACAAATCCAGCGCAGGCATAAGCGTTAAGGTTACTGACTCTAGCGCTAATTGTAAAAATGGCCCACATAAGGCTACCTAGCAAGAACAGGGTATGGCCCTTGAGTTGCTGCCAGTTGTACTCGTCGCCAATGTTAGACATCAAAAAAAGTATCACTCCGAATAAAACTGCGCAGAGCCCTAGAACGCGATGATTGGATAATGGTTGCTTATAAAACAAGACCGCGATTGCAGAGACAAACATGGGTAGAGTACCCGGAATTAGTGCGCTTCCGTGTGAAACGGGTGCAAACTGCATTGCTGTTCCTGCAACTATTAGGTAAGGCAGCCCACTACCAATAATAAGACCGGCTTTATATCGCTTTGGTACGGCGCTGATCGAAGGTAAATGCTTCACAACAAATGGTATGAGGATCAGGCTAGGAATAATGAATCTAGTGATGGCGATATCTGCAGGCTCAAGCTGTGAATGTACGCCAAATTTCAAAGAGATGAAAAAACTAGCCCAGACAAGGAGCGTTGCAAACATAGCGCAATAACCAAACAACATGGTAGAAATCCGTTAATGTAAATGAATTGTAATTATTACGTGTGTTGAGGGACGAATGGTGGCAAACTTGAGCGTGTTTTAAATATTGGTTGGTTATTTTTGCTAATGTTTGACGCGTTTTTGGTGTATATCGTCAAGGAGGGCTCTTTGGATAGGATCGATAAAAAGCTGTTGTCACTGGTACAGCAAGATGCGCGGCTAACCACGGGAGAGCTGGCTGATATGGTTGGGCTTTCGGCATCACCTTGTGCAAGGCGGCTGAAGCGCCTCGAGCAACAAGGGTATATTAGCGGCTATTATGCGATGCTTGAGCGAGAAAAAGTGGGCATTGCGATGACTGTTTTTGTAGAAGTTAGCTTAAATAACCATCAGGCGCATTCGATAGACGAATTTGAGGTAGCGATACTTTCAATGCAAGAGGTAATATCTTGTCACGTAGTCTCTGGTGCTTATGACTATTTGTTAGAGGTCGTCAGTCAAGATTTAAAAAACTACGAAGTATTTACTCGAAAACTTCAGCGGTTAGAGAATGTAAAAGATATTCATACACATCTTGCCATCCGCCAAGTAAAGGGGAGTGGGGAATTACCTATCTTTCTCTAAGCTCTGCCATTTGATAAAACATCATAGCCTTTTGCCCTCGGAACGACTGACCAGGAACTAGTGTGAAATTTTTAGATAAACTTAGGATCTCTCATTACCATCATAAACGTGAGAAGCAGTTTGATGGTGAGTACTCTCAGATTTTGGGGTGGCAGGATTTAAATAGTCAGATATCTAGATTTGAAGCATTATGTGGTGACTTTTGCTTCCGCGACCGCTCCATTTTAGATGTTGGATGTGGATACGGTGATTTACTCGCATACTTGGAATCTACAGAGCGCTTTCCTAGAGCTTATACTGGCGTTGATTTGAAGCGAAGTTTTGTGTCTGCGGCTAAGAAGAGGGAGTTTTTAACAAAATCTACCTTCTTAAAAGGGGACTTCAGCAAGATGATCCTCAGAAAATATGATTTTGTGTTTGCCTCGGGCTCGTTGAACTATCAAACGAGTAATGCGAATCACACCGTAGAGATGATCAGTAAAATGTATGATTTAGCGAATGTTGCGTGTGTTTTCAATTTGCTCGATCAAGAGAAACTGCCTGCGATGAGGCTATTGGCATCACATAATAAAGAGGGCGTACTTCGGTATTGTAGACTCTTATGTCCGGAGAGTTATTTGATAGAGGGGTATTCTGATCATGATTTTACAGTGGTTATGATCAAAAAAGCGGAGTCAGTTTCCTAACTCCGCCTAAGAACTTTTAAGCCTTATTGGTTCTTATATTGTGATATCTCACAATCACCAGTCATTCTGTCTACCTTGAATGAAAATGCAGCTGAATGGTATTCCCTACCGTCACTCCAAATTGTTTCTCCAAAGATTTTACACAAGTCCAAATCATTGATTGAACCGAATTGTTTAACGTGCCTAACTACTGACAAAAACTTGGCTTTAGTAGCATTAGGACAATCCATGTTACTCAAACGATTGATAATCATATGGTTTGCATTATCTCCAGCCAAATATGACTTTTTATTTAATTTTGTTAATGGATAAAGTACCCAAAAAGTGGACGTAAGTAAAGCATTATTGTGACGTGTGTCGCTAATTTTAGGTCTGGTTGGTTGAATTCTGACCGTAAATTGGAAGGGGAGTAAAATACCGTTAATAGATTCAATTGGATGGGTTTTGTACACGTAATAAGGTAGCAACTTCTCTGTCGTACTGCGCTTTGAGCGCATCAAATTGAGTTGTCAGTTGGTTGATTTGTGAACCTAGCTCTAACGCTTGCGTGTGATACCAATCAGCTACGATCTGGTTTACTTGGTATTGCTCTTGTTGGCATCCCAATGCGATTTTCTGCCAGTTGTTAGCGTTACTATCTAAAACGCCAGACAGCTTTCGAACGAGGTTAGCGTTTTCTTTGACTTTATTGACAAAAAGCCGAGCGGCATTCAGTTGATTTTCTAATAAGGCTTTCTTACTTTCTGACTGCCATAACAGCGAAATATCTGGCTCTGAGAAGGTTTGCGTTAATAACCGGCGCTGCTTGTGTTCATTTAGAAGTTGGTTGTAGGTGGTTGCGTGTCGATTGTAGGTAGACTCTAATCTATTGAATTGGGTAAGATTATTATTCCATGAATTTTCATTACATTGAGGCTGTTCTTTCGCTAATAGAGCAAAAGAACAACACGTTATTGATGATATGACTAACCATTGTGAAAAAAGTGAATGCATAATGAGCTACTTCGCAATAGGCGCTCCTTCCATTATAGGATGCATCTTTAATGTCGCTCATTAGCCAAAACATTACAGGGAAAGAACATGAAGAAAATCATAATTGCTGTGTTCATTTTGCTTCTATTAGGCGGCGCAGGCGCGGGCTATTATTTCTTTTTCATGCAGAGTGATGAGCCGGAAGCTACTGTTGCTGAGCCTGTACCTGTTACCACTGAGAGCACTGAGGCACCTAAGCCTATAATGGACTTAGAAGCCAAACCTAAGGAAATAACGGAATACTACGTTATTGAAAGAAAGATCAGTGTTTATAACGAACCAAGTGAAGATGGCTTAATCGTTGACTCTCTATACAAGGGAGAAAAGCTCTCCGTTCTCGAAAAGAAAGATGGCTGGTTCAGAATTTCTGCTTACATTGTTTATCATGAAGGCGGTGAAGAAACCGCAGAGTGGGTAGATTCTCAAGGGCTTTCAGATGCCGCCCCTGTCATTAAAGAGCAAGAGCGTCTTGAGATTCTGGACAGCTACCTAGGTAAATCCGATGACTTGAAAGAACATCGAAAAGTATTTCGCAGCACAACTCAGAGGCTACTAAAAGATGGTACTTGCAAGCCAGAAGACTTTGAGGAATTAGGTGGATGGGTACGTTCGGTGACTTACAAGACACGTAATGTTTACTTCATATATTGTGGTGGGATAGAGCAAGAGAACAAAATCTATCTTGATGTCGATAACGGCGATATTTTCTATCGATGAGCCATTCCCAGAGTATTGATTCTAGCTTAATTATGAATTTAGAATTTTTTAGTTGTTAACTATACACGATGAGAATATTATTCAAGGGTCGGACTGGTTGAGTTCGACTCTTTTATTTTAAGTGAGCAGTTATGCCTTGGTATTTCATTAGACACCTCTTTTTGTTGCTTTGTGCAATGGCGTTTGTGCCTGCATATGCAGCAATTTTTGATACAGAGGTTTCAGTACCAAGCCACGTTAAAATCAAAGTAAAACCTGTAGTCTCCAATCAAGTTAACCAACCTGTTGATTTTAAAGAGCTGACAGAAGAAGAGCCTGTTCAATCTCCAGTATCTGAAGGGCATGTCAGCCAAGACTCCTACGCTATTTTTAACTATCAACGATTTACGTCGCATCTAAGAGAAAATATCGATGATGAACATGTTGATAGTGTTTCCGATTTAACCTCGCCATTTTACGCCGATGCAGGCTACGCTTATGGACTGCACACTACAGTATGGCGTCAAAATCGCTCTACGTTTAACCACTTCGTTAGCGATCATCGCCTTTCCGGCTGGAAAGAAACCAATGCGATGTACGTAGCGCTCAATAGTCAGTTTTCTGCATAAACACCATCACTCTGCACATTTTGTGCATTCTTAACACGACGACTTTTCTACAGAGCAAATAGAAGCTCTGGGTATTCTATACCTGCATTTTTCAGGTAAGCGTTTGTCGTGTCTTGAATCTAATTAATTGAAACTTCACTGCAAAGTGAAGGGATGATGTTTACATGAAGAAAACACCCGGAACACAAAAAAACAGAAAAGTGCTGAATCATTACTCAGCATGGAAATATGTTGTACTCGTTACGACCATCATTATCTTAACGCTAAGTGCAATCCCAACTTGGTTTGGTGAGCAACCTTCTATTCAGGTGACGTTTGCTGATCAAAACAACAGCGCGATGTCGTTGGTTCAATTAGACCAACTATTGAAAACGCATCATATTCCCGCCTCAAAGATTATCGAGAAAGACGGAAAAACCACTATCGTGTTTGATGGTGAAGATGCTCAAAGTAAAGCGCGTGCATTACTAAATGAGCAACTAGACCAAGACGACAGTATCACGTTCTCATACGTATCTGTTGCGCCAGAGTGGCTTAATGAAATGGGCTTTAGCCCAATTAAACTAGGTCTCGACCTTCGTGGTGGTGTTCAGTTTTTGCTTAATGTCGATGTGAATAAAGCGTTCGAAGAGCAGCGAGATGCACTTATCGATGAAATCAAAGCTAACCTTCGTGAGCAGCGTATTCGTGGTGTTCAAGTTCGTTCAGAGGCGCATAATCACATCGCCGTAAACAGCGAAAATGAAGAAGGCTTGAAAGCGGCAAGTCAGTTCATTCGTCAAAACTACCCTGGTTGGACAATGACCAGCTCTGACCGCGGCTTCGAACTTCAACCAAGCGAACAAAACATCCAAGAGTTCCAAACCACGACACTTCAACAAAACTTGAAGATCATGCGTGGACGTATCGAAGAGCTAGGTATTACTGAAGCATTGGTTCAGCGCCAAGGTAAAGAGAGCATCCGTATTGAGCTACCAGGCGTTCAAGACCCTGCACAAGCTAAAAACGTTATTGGTGCAACGGCAAGTCTTGCCTTCTATGAAGTAAAAGATGCGAGCCAAGCGCGCACTAGCCAAGATTTGGTTCTTAAAGATAACGATGGTCGTACCGTTATTTTGCAAAAGCGTCCGGTTCTTACTGGTGAGCATATTGTGAACGCTCGCGCGGGTGTCGATCAGATGGGTATGTCAGAAGTGAACATCTCTCTCGATCACGCTGGTGGTAAGAAGATGAGCGACTTCTCTGCAACTCACATTGGTAAGCCAATGGCAACGGTCTACCGCGAGTACAAAACAAACGAACGCGGCATGACAGAGCGTAGTGAACGCGTAATCAGTGTTGCAACCATCCAATCTCAGCTTGGTAGCCAATTCCGTATCACAGGTGCTGGCAGCATGGATGAAGCACAACAGCTTGCGCTACTTCTGCGTGCTGGCTCGCTTACTGCGCCAGTGACTATTGTTGAAGAACGCACTATCGGAGCATCGCTTGGTGCAGAAAACATTCAAAATGGTTTCGCAGCACTAGCGCTAGGTATGGGCTTAACCCTCCTATTTATGGCGCTTTGGTATCGTCGTTTAGGCTGGGTTGCAAACGTAGCATTGTGCGCAAATATGCTTTGCTTGCTTGGTCTTATCGCGTTGCTTCCAGGTGCGGTACTGACTCTACCAGGTATTGCAGGTTTAGTTCTTACGGTTGGTATGGCCGTTGATACCAACGTGATTATTTTTGAACGTATTAAGGACAAAATGCGTGAAGGCCGTAGTTTCGCGCAAGCGATCGACTTAGGCTTTGACAGTGCATTTGCGACAATCCTCGATGCCAACATCACCACCATGATCACAGCAGTGATTCTATACGCGATAGGTAACGGTCCAATTCAGGGCTTTGCCTTAACACTAGGCTTGGGTCTGATGACCAGTATGTTTACAGGCGTATTTGCTTCTCGTGCAATGATCAATTTAATTTGGGGCCGCGATGGCCGTCGTGATGTGAGGGTTTAATCATGGTCGAAATGCTAAAACAAAATATTCGCAAGATTCGTTATTTCACTACTGCTGTGTCAGCGGTACTAACAATCATTGCTCTGGTAGCTCTTGGTATGAAAGGGCTTAATCTCGGTCTCGACTTCACTGGCGGTATGGTTACTGAAGTTAAGGTTGATAAACAACTGACTAACCACGATTTACTTAATGCTCTTCAACCAAAACTTGGCGAATCAACATCGGTTACGCGTTCTGGTGAAGACGGTCGTTGGGTAATTCGTTACTCTGCGCCGGCTGAAGGTCAAACACTACCAAGTGTTGCAGACGTTCTTAAACCAATCTCGCATCAAGTTGATGTGGTGAGCAACAGCATCGTTGGTGCTCAAGTGGGCCAAGATCTGTTCGACCAAGGTGGCCTAGCACTGCTGATTTCGGTACTAACCATTCTTGGCTACCTGTGTTTCCGCTTTGAATGGCGTTTGGCGAGTGGTTCGTTATTTGCTCTAGCACACGATGTGATCTTGGTACTTGGCTTCTTTGCTATTACACAAATGGAGTTTAACTTAACGGTATTCGCGGCGATTCTGGCGATTCTTGGTTATTCGCTGAATGACTCGATCATCATTGCAGACCGTATTCGTGAGCTTCTTGTCGCGAAACAAAGTTGGAAGACTGAGAAGATCAATGATGAAGCGGTATTAGCGACGTTCTCTCGTACAATGGTGACATCAGGCACAACGCTGATAACCGTTGGTGCACTATGGATTATGGGCGGCTCTGCGCTTGCTGGCTTCTCGACAGCAATGTTTATTGGCGTACTTTCTGGTACGTGGTCATCAATCTCGATTGGTACGGTGCTTCCTGAATGGTTGAAGCTAGAACCAAAACACTACCTACCAGTAGAGATCGACACTGCACCATAATGCTTGGTGTGTAATACCAACCAGAAAAGATATTTGGGCAATGTGACCATCTACTTACCCTGATTGGTATAGGTAAAAGTGCTTGCGCCACTCAATTTGAGTGGCGCTTTTTTATCTGGACAAGCGAGAAACGAGAGGCGTTATTTCACACGCATCAGTCGATGCTTGACTGAGCCCAAATCAAACTCAATAACTTGGGAACGCTTCATTGATTCTACTTTGGTGAGCATCGAATCTTTGTAGCCTTTCTTTTTCATCCACTGTAACGACTCAGAGAAGCTGTCCTCATTGACCACATAAGACTCTCCTTTATGTTCACCAGCGTAGACGTTAACTACCCACACACGGGCTTGGAAATCCAATACCTCACCTATGGTCTGTTTGAGCTTATTTAAAATGTTCTTCATCACTGGCCGCTCGTTTCTAACTCATTAATAGCCAAATACCCACCCCCATCATTAAAGTTCCTGCGATGCGATTCATTAACCGAACGTTTTTTGTTTGTCCAAGCAGACGCTTCAAGCCTTTACCACCAGTTGCGTAGAGTGACATGCAAATGAACTCGAACATAAGAATAATAGAAACCAACACGACGAGTTGAGGGGTAAGAGCAGCACTTTGGTCAATAAAAGGAGGGAGGAGAGAAATCATAAACGCCCAACCTTTTGGGTTTGCGATTGCTGTTACGAAACCTTGTAAGACTAGATCCCAGTTACCACTGATAGGGATATCGGAGTTGTCAACGTTGATAGCGAGCTTTCCACGTGAGCGCCACATTTCTATACCAAGATAGAGGAGGTAACCGCCGCCTATAAATTTGAGTGCGGTAAATAGCCACGGGTAGTTAAGCATAATAGCCGCAATACCAAGTACAGCAGACACCGAAACCAGCGCAACACCAACCAGCTCACCTACCATCATCCATAGAGTGCGTCGATATCCAATACTCATTCCTAGTGTTAAGGCGAGAGTCATGCACATTCCGGGCGTAATTGATACGAAGAAAAAAGTAGGGATGAACATGGTTAACAAAGCGGTATTCATAGTAACTGATAGTTTTGTAAGTCAATAGTAAGCTATCAAAGATAGTGCAAAAGGGTGATAGATGCCACCAATAATCAACATTGGTCACATTGATATAGAGTTATTATTCAATTATTTAATCGAACTTAAGGCGTGACTAAATGCGTGCGACATAATAGTGCAAACTTGCACTAAATAGTGACATTTATAAATAATTCCTTACTAGTGGAATAAAATGAGAAAGATTTCTTTTTGTCATTTTTATATTTATTTAATTATCCTGATGACCATTTGGAAAGGTACTTATTAATAAATAAATCTCTCAGTAAAAATCTAGGGAATTGATATATTTAATATTAGTTTTTATACCTGAGTGAAGTATTAATTCTATGATTTAATTGCGAATAATCACTTTTAGAAAGAATGATGATCTTACGCTCCTTGTAAATGAAACATACATAAAAATGTATGTAACATATTGAATATATTATGTTTTTCAAAATTGAGAATGTTCTATTATTGTTGTTTTGTTCTTCAAAAACAATGACTTGACGTGATTTAACGTTTCCATAACATTTCACTGCGATTGAGATCTAAATCAATCTTATGCAAACAAATAAGTTTTTTATTTGAAATGTAACATTTCTAAGTTAAGTTTAAATAAAAGGCAGTAGAGGACTTACTGTCGAAAGAATAAATAAACACGTCAGTTGGCGAATCATTTCGCCAGTGTATTAGTTTGCTTTTTAAATGCCGTTAAGAATGGAGTCTTCAATGAAGAAAGTCGCTTTGATCACTGGATCAAAAGGCGGAATTGGTTCTGCTATTTCCTCTCAATTAGTAAATGATGGTTACCGTGTTATCGCAACATATTTCACCGGTAAATATGAATGTGCTTTAGAGTGGTTTAATGAAAAAGGGTTTACGAAAGAGCAAGTTCGCCTTTTTGAGTTAGATGTTACTGATACAGCTCAGTGCGCTGAAAAATTAGCCATTTTACTTGAGGAAGAGGGGACAATAGATGTCGTGATCAACAATGCAGGTATCACACGCGATGGTGTGTTTAAAAAGATGTCTGCACAAGCTTGGAACGACGTAATTAACACTAACCTAAACAGCTTGTTCAATGTTACGCAGCCACTCTTCGCAGCAATGTGCGAAAAAGGTGGTGGTCGCATCATTAATATCTCCTCTGTTAATGGTCTTAAAGGTCAGTTTGGACAAGCAAACTACTCTGCGGCAAAGGCTGGCATGATCGGTTTCTCTAAAGCATTGGCGTACGAAGGTGCTCGCTCGGGTGTGACAGTCAATGTCATCGCTCCGGGATACACCGGTACACCAATGGTTGAGCAAATGAAGCCGGAAGTGCTGGATTCTATTACTAGCCAAATCCCAATGAAGCGTTTAGCAACGCCAGAAGAAATTGCAGCATCAGTGAGCTTCTTAGTAAGTGACGCAGGCGCGTATATCACCGGCGAGACCTTGTCGGTGAACGGCGGCTTATACATGAACTAAGGAGTATGATGATGGAAAAAGTATTTATCGTTGCAGCGAAACGCACACCTATCGGTGCGTTTGGCGGAAGCTTAAAAAACACATCAGCAGGCGATCTAGCTGCGGTGGCAATCAAAGGTGCTCTTGAGGCTGCTTCACTTTCTCCCGATAAGGTCGATGAAGTGATAGTGGGTAATGTGGTTTCGGCTGGCCAAGGCATGGGCGTTGGTCGCCAAGCGGCATTGTTTGCCGGTATTCCTGATTCAGTACCAGCTTATGGCGTAAACATGGTTTGTGGCAGTGGTATGAAAACCGTCATGGATGGCGTTTCTCATATTCGCAGCGGCGATGCAGAGGTAGTCGTGGCAGCAGGTGTTGAGGTGATGTCACAGATTCCATTCATCGTGCCGAGCAATGTGCGTGACGGCAACAAGATGGGGCATATGGAACTGAAAGATCTCCTTATCGCAGATGGCTTAACGGATGTTTACAACCAATACCACATGGGTGTGACAGCAGAAAATGTAGCTAAGGAAGTGGGCTTATCTCGCCAACAGCAAGATGAGTATGCATTAGCAAGTCAACAAAAAGCGGTGGCAGCGATTGAAGCAGGCAAATTCAAAGATGAAATTGTTCCTGTCGAAGTAAAACAACGTCGTGAAACGGTCATGTTCGATACGGATGAATATCCAAAAGCGAATGCAACACTAGAAGGATTGAGCAAGTTGCGTCCAGCGTTTGACCGAGAAGGAACGGTGACTGCAGGTAACGCTTCGGGCATTAACGACGGTGCAAGTGCCATCATCTTGGCTTCGGAAAGTGCCGTTCAAGCAAACGGTTTGACTCCGATTGCAGAGGTAGTGAGCTACGCTCAATCAGGGTTAGATCCTCAAATCATGGGCCTTGGCCCAGTGGAATCAGTCAATAAAGCGTTGCAAAAAGCTGAACTGAAAACCAGCGATATCGATGTTTATGAATTAAATGAAGCCTTTGCGGCACAAGCGCTAGGTGTAATTCATAAATTGGCAGAAACCAATCAAGTACCCGTGAGCTCAATTCAAGATAAAGCCAACTTCAATGGTGGTGCAATCGCATTGGGTCACCCACTTGGTGCTTCAGGTAACCGTATTCTGGTTACGCTAGTACACGAACTTCACAAACAAGACGGTCAGTACGGGGTTGCCTCACTTTGTGTGGGCGGCGGTATGGGCACGGCTGTGGTTGTAAAAGCAGTTAAGTAGTTATTTAAACGGACATTTTTAATTCTTTCTCTAGGAGATAAACCATGTACACTGATTTCTTTAAAACTTTTAGCGATCAAACTGAAAAGAATCTAGAACCATACTTGAAGTTCAATAAGCTAGTGACAAAGAACGTAGAAGTTCTTACTGAGCTTCAATTGAACGCAATCCGCACTTACAGCGAAGTTGGCCTAAACCAAATGAAAGCGGCGTCAGAAATCAAAGATGTGACTTCTCTAACAGCGTTCAACAGCCAGCAACTTACCGTTCTTACTAAGCTTTCTCAGCAAATGATGGACGACAGCAACAAGCTGCAAGCTATTGCCAAAGAATTCAAAGAAGACGTTGAGCAAATGACTTCGGAAAACCTAAAGACTGTTACTCCTGCGTAATACGTCCGCTTGCGCCGCCCGATTTTTAGGGCGGCGTTGTTTTTTCCGAATATAGGAGTAAGACTATGTTTCAACACTTCTTTTCGGACTATCTTGTAAAGCTTCAGGAAACCAATCAACAGTGGTGGCATGATTTCGAAGTGAACAAGGCAGTCGTGAATTCTCCTTTGAATAAGGCCATGCAAGAAGTGAACTTTGAGGATACTGCTAAACTGTTCGAACAAGCGGCGAACCAGCCGGCTGCAATATTACAGTTGCAGGCTGAGTGGTGGGAACAGCAGCTTAAAATTTGGCAGAATGTGGCTCTAGCAGGCAATCAAACACAGATTATTGAAGCAGAGAAGGGCGATAAGCGTTTCTCAAATGATGCTTGGCAACAAGAAGCGATGTATAGCTTCATCAAACAATCATATTTGTTATTTAGCAAAACCTACCTAGATACACTTGATTCAATCGAAGGGCTAGACGAGAAAACCAAAGAGCGAATTACTTTCTTCTCTCGTCAAGCTATCAACGCACTCTCTCCTTCAAACTTCATCGCGACCAACCCCGAGCTGCTAAAACTCACTCTTGAACAAAACGGTGAGAACCTACTGACGGGGTTAGAGAAGTTAAAAGAAGATGTCGAGTCGAGCGCGGATATTCTCAAAGTACGCATGACCAACAACAATGCGTTTCGTGTGGGTGATGACGTTGCAACGACAGCGGGCGATGTGGTTTTCCAAAACGAACTATTTGAGTTGATTCAGTACCGTCCTTTGACAGAAAAAGTGAATGCGACACCTCTTCTGATCGTTCCGCCTTTCATCAATAAATACTACATCCTCGATCTAACGGCTAAGAACTCGATGGTTCGTTGGTTATTAGAGCAAGGTCACAGCGTATTTATGATGTCGTGGCGAAACCCAGGTAAAGAGCAGGCTCACGTTGAGTTTGGCGATTACGTAACGGAAGGCGTTGCTAAAGCTGTGACTGCAATTGAAGACATCACAGGTCAAGAGCAAATCAACGCTGCGGGTTACTGTATCGGTGGTACGGTTCTGGCGAGCACCGTGGCGTATTACGCTGCTAAGCGCATGAAGAAGCGTATCAAGTCTGCGAGCTTCTTTACGACGTTACTCGATTTTTCTCAACCAGGAGAAGTCGGCGCGTACATTAACGACACGATTATTAGTGCCATTGAAACACAGAATAACGCCAAAGGTTATATGGATGGTCGCTCGCTAAGTGTGACGTTCAGTTTACTACGTGAAAACAGTTTGTACTGGAACTATTACGTCGATAATTACTTGAAAGGTAATAGCCCGGTTGATTTTGACCTGCTCTACTGGAACAGCGACAGTACAAACGTGAGTGCTGCGTCCCACAACTTCTTACTGCGTGAACTTTATCTAGAGAATAAGCTAGTACAAGACAAAGGCGTCAAGATTGGAGGAGTGTGGATTGATCTGAACAAGATTAAGATCCCAAGCTATTTTGTGTCGACCAAAGAAGACCATATCGCGTTGTGGCAGGGTACATATCGCGGCGCACTAAATACAGGTGGCAACAAGACCTTTGTTTTGGGTGAATCAGGTCACATTGCTGGTATCGTCAATCACCCTGCAAAAAACAAATACGGCTATTGGCTAAACGACAATCTTGATGACTCGGCAGACGAGTGGTTTAACAACGCGAATCATCAAGAGGGTTCTTGGTGGACGCATTGGCATGACTGGTTGATGCAATTTAACCCGAAAGAGCAAGTCGAACCATTCCCGGTCGGCTCTGAGCAGAATTCTGTAATTGATGAAGCCCCCGGTCAATACGTTAAACAAGTATTGCCTATCAAAGAGTCCTAGACTGCTCCTTATAGCAGTTGCATTTGGCGACCTACACGGGTCGCCTTTTTTGTTTCTGGCGTATCTTAGGGTGCCTAGGAGGTTTAGTGGGGAATGAAGTAGTGAAGTACGGAAGCCTGAGCCGTGGTAATGAGAATTTGAGTCGGTGGGAGGTTGAAAGCAAAACTTCTTAGAGCATTGTCAGCGCTCTTGAATTCTCGGAACCACAAAGAAAAAACGCCAAGCAAATGCTTGGCGTTTTCCGTCAACAAAATAGGCAAAAATGTCGACTGGTTTGAGGCGGTTTAGACCTCTTTATCCTTACCTAGTGAGAGTAGCCATAGAGAGATTGCTGCTACTCCGACAAAGCCGGAAAGAATAATGACTGGCATTGCGCTGTATCCAAGGAAATGCCAGATAAAGGATTCAAGATTACTCATATTCTGTATTTCTCCTTATTGCCAGCCTTCAACGCCATGCATGTCAGGCAGTTTGTGTGCGATACCTTTGTGACAATCTACACAAGTTTTGTCGCCTGACGCCAACGCGGTAGAGTGTTGAGCGGAGGCACGTTTACCTTGCTGAGAGTAGTCCATGTAATCAAACTGGTGACAGTTACGACATTCCAACGAGTCGTTTTTCTTCATACGCGCCCACTCACGTTCAGCTAAGTGTTCACGACGAGCTTGGAATTTCTCCGGTGTATCGATCGTCTTCGTTACGAAGTGTGCAAACAACTCTTTAGATGCTTGAACTTTACGAACGATTTTATCGGTCCATTCGTGTGGTACGTGACAATCAGAACAGATTGCACGAACACCAGAGCGGTTCGAGTAGTGAATCGTTTCTTGAATTTCAGCAACGATAGGAGCGTGACAGCCAGAACAGAATTCTTCTGTATTGGTCGCTTCCATACCCGTGTTGAATGCGCCCCAAAACAGAAGACCACCAGCGAAGCCTAGGAATAAAACTACACCGGCGGCAGCTTTACTCGGGCTCGACAGTCTCTTCCAA
Organism: Vibrio rotiferianus; assembly: GCF_002214395.1. NCBI lineage: Bacteria > Pseudomonadati > Pseudomonadota > Gammaproteobacteria > Vibrionales > Vibrionaceae > Vibrio > Vibrio rotiferianus. The sequence goes on along the minus strand of NZ_CP018311.1, from coordinate 340,472 downwards.
AACGCTTTAAGTATTTTCATAAGTAACCTCTTAGTACTCGCGTTTCAATTACTGAAGCGAATCGACTGCCTTAAATTCGTTTACCACTAAAGGTTTTCCATCCGTTTGTGGAACGTGACATTGCAAACAGAAGTAACGACGTGGTGACATATCTGCCAGAACCGCGTCTTCACGGTTAACGTAGTGCGTTACACTGATCTTTGTAGCGCCTGCGTCTTTTGCATTTTTCCAGCTGTGACATGCTAAACATTTGTTTGCATTCAAAGATACTTCGTAATTGCGGATGCTGTGTGGGATCAGTGGTGGCTGATAAACAAAGCTGTCTGCAACGATTTGGTCTTTTGGAAAGTCTTTGAAGTCATCAGCAGGGCGTGTGTCTTCAAGTTGTGCAGTACCACGTAGAGACTCAAGTCCGCCGGTGCCGCCCGGGTTATCGAGTTCGGCTACTGCTGCACCACTAACTAGCGCACCTACAGATAACAGTGCAATTAGAAATTTTTTCATTATTAATTCTCCGCCTAATGGCTAAATTCTTAGGTATGACTGCTGCTTTCACAGCAGTCATCGCACTCTTAATTAAGCAATTTTTGTGATCTTCACTGGACACTTCTTAAAGTCCGTCTGCTTAGACAGAGGATCCGTAGCGTCTAGGATCAGTTTGTTAATCAAAATACGAGCATCAAAGAATGGTACGAATACCAAGCCTTCAGGTGGACGGTTACGGCCGCGAGTTTCAACACGAACGCGTACTTCACCACGTTTGTTTGCAATCAGAACTTCTTCACCGCGACGTACGTTACGTTTCTTCGCATCAGCAGGGTGCATGTAAACCACTGCATCAGGAACCGCTTTGTAAAGCTCAGGTACACGACGAGTCATAGTACCTGTGTGCCAGTGCTCAAGAACACGTCCTGTACACAGCCACATATCGAATTCAGCGTCCGGCACTTCTGGTGGCGCTTCGTATGGTGCAGAGATAATCAGTGCTTTACCATCTGGCTTACCGTAGAAGTCCCAACCGCTGCCAGCTTTAGCGTATGGATCTGAGCCTTCTTTGAAGCGCCAAAGCGTTTCTTTTCCATCAACCACTGGCCAGCGTAGACCACGAACTTGGTGGTAAACATCATATGGTGCTAAGTCATGACCATGGCCGCGACCAAACGCTGCGTACTCTTCAAACAGACCTTTCTGTACGTAGTAACCGAAGTGGTGTGCATCGTCGTTCAGCTCACGCGCTTCTTCAATTGGGTATTTGTTAATAACGCCGTTGGCAAATAGCATGTCGTACATGGTTTTACCGCGGTACTGAGGTGCTTTCGCTAGTTGCTCTTCGGTCCAAACTTCTTCCATCTTGAAGCGTTTAGAGAACTCCATCACCTGCCATAAGTCAGACTTAGCTTCGCCTACAGTACCGACTTGTTGGTACCAAGCTTGAGTACGACGCTCTGCGTTACCATAAGCGCCTTCTTTTTCGATCCACATTGCTGTAGGTAGAACTAGGTCAGCAGCTTGCGCTGTTGCTGTTGGGTATGGGTCAGAACATACAATGAAGTTTTCTGGGTTACGGTAACCAGGAAGACGTTCACCATTGATGTTTGGACCGGCTTGCATGTTGTTGTTACACATTACCCAGTAAGCGTTTAGCTTGCCGTCTTTTAACATGCGATCTTGAAGAACCGCGTGGAAGCCAGGTTTAGGTGGAATAACACCATCAGGAATATTCCAGATACCTTCTGCAATCTTACGGTGTTTAGGGTTAGCAACCACCATGTCGGCTGGTAGGCGGTGGGCAAACGTACCAACTTCACGAGCGGTACCACATGCTGATGGCTGACCAGTAAGTGAGAACGGGCTGTTACCTGGAGTCGCAATTTTACCTGTTAGCAAGTGAATGTTGTAAATCAGGCTGTTCATCCATACGCCACGAGTATGTTGGTTCATACCCATTGTCCAAAGTGACATTACTTTTGTGTTTGGATCCGCGTATTGTTTTGCAAGCTCGATCAACTTCTCTTGCTCCACACCAGATAGCTCAGAAGCTTTCTCTACTGTGTAAGGTGCAACGGATTTTTTGTACTCTTCGAATGAAATAGAGCTCATTTTGCCAGAGTTAGGGTTAGCGGCAGCTTTTTGAAGTGGGTCATCATCACGTAGGCCGTAACCGATATCTGTTGTCGCTTGCTTGAAGTTTGTATGCTTGTTTACAAAGTCCCAGTTTACGGCATCATTTTCGATGATGTAGTTTGCAATGAAGTTTGCGATTGCTAGGTCAGATTGAGGTTCGAAGATGTAACCTTTGTCTGCTAGTTCAAATGAGCGATGGTAGTAAGTCGATAAAACGTTAACTTTAACATGTGGGTGACTTAGGCGACGGTCAGTAATACGAGTCCACAATACCGGGTGCATTTCTGCCATGTTTGAACCCCAAAGCACGAAAGCGTCAGCGTTCTCGAAGTCATCATAACAGCCCATTGGTTCATCGATACCAAATGTACGCATGAAGGCACCTACAGCAGAAGCCATACAGTGACGAGCGTTAGGGTCGATGTTATTTGATCGGAAACCGGCTTTCATCATTTTTGCAGCCGCGTAGCCTTCCATTACTGTCCATTGACCAGAACCGAACATACCAACACCAGAAGGGCCTTGTTTTTTAAGTGCTTCTTTCCACTTATCAGCCATAGTGTCAAATGCAACATCCCAAGATACAGGCGTGAACTCACCGTTCTTATCGTATTTGCCATCTTTCATACGCAGTAGCGGTTGAGTCAAGCGGTCTTGACCGTACATGATTTTCGATAGGAAGTAGCCTTTGATACAGTTTAGACCCTTGTTCACTGGTGCTTCTGGGTCACCCTGCGTTGCTACTACTTTACCGTTTTGAGTACCAACAAGAACAGAACAGCCTGTACCACAGAAACGACAAGGCGCTTTGTCCCATGTGATTTTGGTTTGATCAGAGCTCGCAATCAGATTGGTTGCAGAAGCTGGTAGTGTAATACCTGCGACAGCAGCAGCTGATGCAGCCGCGTTTGCTTTCACAAACGCACGTCTTGTCATTTTCATACTTCACCCTCAATTTGGGAATGTTGTGTTCCAGTGTCTTCTTTGTCCGTTTCTTCTAGCCCAGTTTCGATTTGGTGATAAACCAGCACTGTGCTTAAGACATTCGGTAAATTATTAATCGCATCGATCGTATCGGTGATGAAACCTTGGTTTTCGGTTTCTAGCACCACCACAATTTTGCCTTCTGGGCTATCCCCATAAATTTCTGCGTTTTCGTACGCTTCAATCTGGGTCTTTACTTCAGCCAGGTGCTCAGGCAGAACATGGATTACCAGACTCGATATGTGCACTTCGTTTAGTGACATGTATGTCTCTCGTTTCTATCGCCTTTAGCGCTAAATAAGGGCTAGGCTGTTATATTGCTCACATTGATGGATGAAGTAGGGCAAACTGATACACAGGCGCCGCAGCCGTTACACTCATCAAGGTCTATATTTGGTTGTGCTACTTTGCCAATTTCCAATTGGAACTTAATTGCCATTGGGTCGCACATATCCCCACAGCTTCGGCATTCGACATTTTGCGTTGCTAAGCAGCTATCGTTGATCGTTGCTTTTGCCTGCCATGGTTGCTCTTCTTCTGCTAAAAAAAGCGGCTCAGGACAAGCATCGGCGCATTGATAACAAAACGTGCACTCATCAATCGAAAAATCAACGGCAGGAAAACCGCCGTCACTTTTGGTAATAATCTTGGCTTCGCAAGCCTCGATACATTTACCGCAGCGAGTACAGTCATCGATGAACTGAGTTGGTTTTGCCAGCCAAGGAAGACGTACCGAATTATCCGGTTGCGTTTTTCTTGCAAAAAGTCTTCGTCTAGAAAGGTCTACCACTTAGTTACCTCAAAGTTAGAAACCCAAACTAAGCATAGTCCACAATTTCATTAATAAACTGTCATTTAAGTACACGAAATTGTAGTTTTTGACATATATCTATAAATACCTCTTAGGAGGTAATTGGGATGCAATGTTGTTTTGGATCAATAAATTCCAACGCAGGTGATCACATATTGATAAAGTTAAAAGATAATGCGTGTTACATAGTAAGAAATGCGGTTGTCGTATCAGCGGAGTTCAGAGTTGTTTAATAATGTGAAAAAGTCAGTAACACGTACCATCGCATCTGCCATGATGTTGATTTTGCTCCTCTCAGTGGCGACGACTGGCTTTGCTATTTTCACTCTTGCATCGAGCCTTAATGATGCAGAGGCCGTCAATGTGTCTGGTTCAATGCGTATGCAGAGCTATCGATTAGCTCACGATATTCAGAGTGAATCTGTAGATTATTCTTCACATATTGACTTATTTGAGCAGTCTATATACTCCCATTCGATGCTGGCTCTGCAACATTGGTCAGTACCTGAAGACATCACAAAAGATTACTACCGTTTGATCCTTCGCTGGCATGAACTGAAATCGGTGTTGAAGAGCCAAGATAGAGACCGATATTTGGTGTTGGTAGCGGGCTTTGTGAAACAGATCGATGCGTTCGTTTTTAAGCTACAGCATTATTCTGAGCAGAAACTGATCAACTTAGCGTGGATTGGTGGATTAGGGCTCGGAGGCATTTTGTTTGTTAGCATGTTTGTTGTGCATTTTGTCAGGCTTGAGGTGGTCAGGCCGTTACGTGCATTAGTATTTGCTAGTGAGCAGATTCAGAATCGTTCATTTAACGTGTCATTGAACGTTTCAAGTGATAACGAAATGGGTATCCTAACCCGAACCTTCAACAACATGGCGCACGATCTAGGCCAGTTGTATCGGGGATTAGAGCAAGCAGTTAATGAGAAAACTCGAAAATTGCAACATGCTAACCAGTCGTTACAAGTGCTTTATGACTCATCGAAGGAGCTGACCGCTTCGCGCATTCATCAAGAGAACTTTCAAGCAATCCTACAACATATTGTAAGCTTGGAAGGTATTCGTGCTGTAAAGCTTGAAATCGACCAAATTGGCGAACCAAACTGGATACTGACTGAAGGTGAAGAGTGTCGTCATAATTGCGATAGTGAGTGTCATAGCAAAACACTGACTCTCGATGGTGAGCACCTTGGTTACTTACACTGGAAAGCGGGCTTACCGTGTCCTAATGAGTCACTTATCGATAACTTTGTGCAGATCTTATCTCGTGCGGTATATTACAACCGCGCACAAAGGCAAGCCGAACAGTTATTGTTGATGGAAGAACGAGCCACCATTGCGCGTGAGTTGCATGATTCATTAGCTCAAGCTCTTTCTTATCTTAAGATCCAAGTCTCGTTACTAAAGCGAAGCGTAAAAGGACTACCGGATGAGGTGGCTGTTGCGCAAACTGCGCAAGTTATTGCCGAACTCGATACTGGGTTATCGTCAGCTTATACTCAATTACGAGAGCTTTTAACGACGTTTCGTCTCTCGATCAAAGAGGGCAGCTTTGGGCAAGCCCTACAAGAAATGGTTGCAACACTGGATGAGCAAACCACAGCGGTCATTTCATTGAATAACCAACTTTCGTCTACTGAGCTTGATGCGCACCAGCAAGTGCATCTACTACAGTTGATAAGAGAAGCGACAATCAACGCCATTAAGCATGCGCAAGCTGAGAACATTAACATTGAATGCCTTGAATCAGACGGTTTTGTCACCGTGAGAGTCGAAGATGATGGCGTTGGGTTTGATAGACAAGATGAAAAGTTAAATCACTACGGTATGAGTATCATGCAAGAGCGTGCGGCAAGGCTCCACGCAGATTTGAGTGTTGAGGCTCAACGCGACATGGGCTGTACCGTAACATTAGAATTCCAGCAGAGTAAGGAAGTATAAATTGACAGTGTGTAAAGTAATGCTGGTGGATGATCACCCACTGATGCGCCGTGGTATCCAACAGTTATTGAGTTTCGAACAAGAATTCGATGTAGTTTGTGAGGCAAGTAGCGGTGCAGATGCGATTGCACAAGCGCATGAGCATGAACTGGATTTAGTGTTACTCGATCTAAACATGAAAGGTATGTCGGGCTTAGACACACTAAAAGCACTACGTGCGGATGGTTGTGAAGCTCGTATTGTAATTTTGACGGTTTCTGATAGCCCAGCAGATATTGAAGCGATTGTTCGTAGTGGTGCAGATGGCTACCTTCTAAAAGATACGGAACCCGATGAGCTTGTTGAGTTGCTAAAAAGTGCACATCAAGGTGACAAAGCCTATAGCCAAGCCGTGGCTAACTATCTAAGTGAGCGTTCTGATCAAACGGATGTTTTCGATTCACTAACGGATCGTGAAACACAAATTCTGCAAGAAGTTGCGAGGGGTTTCCGTAATAAGCAGATTGCAGACCGACTGTTTATCTCGGAGTCTACGGTTAAAGTGCATATGAAGAGCCTTTTGAAAAAACTGCAGGTTCCATCGCGTACAGCCGCAACGGTTTTGTATCTGGAACGATACGGTGAGGTGAAATAAAAGGTCTCAGGGAATGAGCCGTTGAACTAAACAATTACACACTGCAAAGCTTCTCGTTCTCACTTAAAACCTTTGATTACTAATGCCTGCGCCTTTAAGCGTGGGCATTTTTGTTCGTGACGTCTCTTTTTTAGGGCTCTTTCCAAGAGTTTACTTGGATTGGTGTTCACTCAACTATTCATCTTGCGTATGCTAGAAGCCATAATAATGAAAATAAACTTGTCAGTTTTCTCGTACTATATGCGGTAACAATCTGATAAACTTCTGATCAGGTTGTTGAATATTTGAAGGTGGTTGAATGTCTTTTCCTGTACTCATCTGTGATGACTCAGCGCTCGCGCGCAAACAGATGGCGAGGTCACTGCCTGCAACACTGAATGCAGATATCACTTTTGCCATTCACGGTAAAAACGCGCTAGAAGAGCTAGCGCAAAAAGAATTTAAGCTCATGTTTCTTGACCTCACCATGCCTGAGATGGATGGTTTTGAAACACTTGAAGAGATGCGTAGGCTGGGGAACACCACGCCTGTTGTTGTTGTATCGGGGGATATTCAGCCTAAAGCAAAAGAGCGCGTTTTTGCGCTTGGCGCTAAAGCATTTATTCAAAAGCCCATCGGTAAAGACGAGCTAAAAGCAACACTAAAAGAGTTGGTTGAGCCGCCTCAGGTTCCGCAAGTTGTTATGCCTAGCGTTGTTGAGCTGCCAATTTTGCGTAGACGCGATATCTACATGGAGGTGGCCAACGTCTCGATCGGTCGTGCAGCGGATGCTTTGGCTCGCCATTTCGACGTATTTGTTCATCTGCCTTTGCCAAACGTTAATATTTTTGAGCTCAGCGAGCTTCATATGGCGCTAAGAGATTTGGCCTCACATGATAATGTCTCAGGTGTTTGCCAAGGCTTTTGTGGAGAAGGGATCGCCGGAGAGGCCTTGGTTATCTTAAGCGATTCGAGTGTTTCTGATCTGAAGAAACTCATGAAGGTACCTGCTGATAGCGAAGAGCTTGAAGAGCTAGAGCTGCTAATGGATATCTCCAATATCTTAGTCGGGTCATTTTTGAATGGTTTAGGGGAACAAGCGGAAGTTCGTTTCTTCCAGAGCTCTCCTGTTCTTTTGGGTCAGCACATATCAATTGACTCGATTATCGAATCCACGACGGGCGCGTTCAGTAGAACTATGACCTTCGAGGTGAGTTACAATATTGATGGCACTTCAATTCGTTGTGATCTTTTGTTTATGTTTGTCGATGAGTCGCTTCCGCTTCTTGACAACAAACTGTCGTATTTGATGGAGGATTTCTGATGTTGAATCTGCCTGCAGAATTTGAACAGTTCCACTGGATGGTCGACATGGTTCAAAATGTCGACATGGGATTGGTGGTTTTGGACCGAGATTACAATGTTCAAGTGTGGAATGGCTTCATGACTCACCACAGTGGCCTTCAATCTCATGATGCAATTGGCCGCTCGATCTTTGATATTTTTCCAGAGATCCCTCAAGAATGGTTCAAGCTAAAAACGAAGCCTGTTTATGATCTAGGTTGTCGAAGCTTTATTACTTGGCGCCAGCGTCCATATCTTTTCCGTTGTCGTAACGTTCGCCCTGTTACACAACAAGCGGAGTTTATGTACCAGAATGTAACGCTTAACCCAATGCGGACCCCAACTGGGAAGATAAACTCATTATTCCTTTCTATTAATGATGCGACCGCAGAAGCGCTACTCGCTCAACCAAAATAAACACAGAGAAGCCGAGGTTAACCTCGGCTTTTTTGTATACCCTTATAGATAGGGCACACGGTATGCAGATTGATGATATGGACTTTAGTTTAGCGTTGAAACTCTACACCGCAGAGCAAGTGAAAAGCGGAGAGGTGGAGGCTGCTCGCTTGGCGGGCATCTCTATGTATAGCTTGATGCAACGTGCGGGGATGGCGGTATACGAACGCTTTCAAACTCTTTACCCTAGAGCGAAGAAGGTCGTTGTTTTGTGCGGAAAAGGCAATAACGGTGGTGATGGGTATGTCTTTGCGACGCTCGCACAACAAGCACAACTTGATGTTTCAGTCTTTCAAGCCGGAAAAGAAGAAGCACTCAAGGGTGACGCCCAACTCGCTTTCCAAGAATGGGTTCTTAATGATGGCAGGCATTCAGACTGGAATGATTGGGAGGAAGCCCTGTTTGAAGCGGATGTCATTATTGATGCCTTACTAGGCACTGGTCTAAGTGGGGACGTTAAGAAGCCGCTAAGTGAGCACATTGACCAGATCAACCGCATACGATGCCCCGTCATTTCTATTGATATTCCATCAGGTCTTTGCGCCAATACAGGTAATGTATTAGGCCATGCCGTTAAAGCCGACCATACCGTTACATTTATCGGTGTTAAACAAGGACTCTGTACTGGGCAAGCGCGGTCGAACGTCGGGGAGCTTCATTTTGCTGGATTGGGTGTTGAGCGAGAGTTCCAGTCTATCACTGATGAAAGCGCTCTAGGCATTGATCAGAAAATAATTAGTCGGTTGTGGCCAGAAGCGAATCCAACGGCCCATAAAGGTGACAACGGTAAGTTACTGTGCGTGGGTGGTAACCAAGGAATGTCTGGAGCCATCCGATTATGTGCATCAGCGGCAACTCGTACAGGAGCAGGCTTAACGGCCGCCATAACCCATCCGAATTCTTTAATACCTTTACAGGTCGCCTCACCAGAAGTCATGAGTCAGAGTATTACTCTAGAGCAGCTCAAAGATACCGATAACGAACTAGTGAAACGAGCAGACTGGGCTGATGTTTTAGCCTTTGGCCCAGGTTTTGGCGTGGATGAATGGGCGTATCTGGCTTATGTAATGCTATCTCAGCAACATAAACCCAAGGTGATTGATGCTGATGGTTTGAACCTTCTTGCGATGCTGAATAAAAGTGCTGATGTGGCATTTGTACGAGACGAGCAGCGCGTTATGACACCACACCCAGGTGAAGCTGCACGTTTACTTGATGTTTCAACCAAAGAGATAGAACAAAATCGCTTCGCGGCGGTGAAACAACTCCAAGAATACTATGGTGGTGTCATTGTCCTCAAAGGGGCTGGTTCATTGATATATGATGGTGCACGTATGTATGTTTGTTTGGCCGGAAATCCCGGAATGGCTAGTGGAGGGATGGGGGATGTTCTTTCAGGTGTGATAGCCGCGCTATTGGCTAAAGGTTTGCCTATCGCAATTGCTGCACGTCTAGGTGTTGTTCTCCATAGTAATGCTGCAGATTTAAACGTTGAACAAAATGGCGAAGTTGGACTATTGGCAACTGATGTCATTGAGTCGCTTCGGCATGCAATTAATTCTCAGCGTTTGTAAAAAGTCTTCTTAAAGCTCAAAAAAGTGACGTTAAGCGTGAAAATTTTGAAGTAAATATTATTAATTAATAGGACGTGAAGAACTCGTTTGGCGTAATTTTAAGCGTTTATGAGGGGTTGTACGGTAGCCAGTCATGAATTTCACGCAAAGGTTTGCGCAAAGGATTACCTAAAGATTGGTTTTAACTACTTGATATTGCTGATTAAGTTGTAATTTGGAGGTTTTGGGGGGTGTTTTTGATATGCGATTTCCAAGATGGTATCACAAAAAAAATTCAAATATCAGACTTGTAGGAAATAAATCACGGCCTATAATGCTGAAAACCGGAGCGTCTGCCAACGCTCCGGTTTTTTTGTGTCCGAAGAACAGTGAACTCGTCTGCCAACGACTTCACTACGCACTCTGAGGTGACACATATACATATGAATCAAGGAATTACACAATGCGTATCGAACAAGAACTTAAGTTAGGTTTTAAAGATGTACTGTTTCGCCCGAAACGTTCTACCCTGAAAAGCCGTTCTCAAGTAAATTTAACCCGCGATTTTACATTCAAGCATAGTGGCCGTCAATGGTCAGGTGTGCCTGTAATCGCAGCTAACATGGATTCGGTTGGTAGTTTTGCAATGGCGAAGGCACTAGCAGAGCATGGTGTAATGACCGCTGTTCACAAGCACTACACAGTGGAAGACTGGGCAGAGTTTGCAAAATCAGCAGACAAAACAACGCTAAACAATGTAATGGTGTCTACGGGTACATCGGACGCAGACTTCCAAAAAACCAAAGACATTATGGCTCTGTCAGATGAATTCATTTTCATCTGTATCGATATCGCGAATGGTTACTCAGAACATCTGGTTGACTATGTAGAGCGCGTTCGTGCAGAGTTCCCAGACAAAGTCATCTCTGCTGGCAACGTCGTAACTGGTGATATGTGTGAAGAGCTGATCCTAGCCGGAGCAGACATCGTTAAAGTAGGTATCGGCCCTGGTTCTGTATGTACCACACGCGTTAAAACTGGTGTTGGTTACCCGCAACTTTCTGCAATTATTGAATGTGGCGATGCGGCACACGGTCTTGGTGGTATGATCGTTGGCGACGGTGGCTGTTCATGTGCAGGTGATGTAGCGAAGGCATTCGGCGGCGGCGCTGATTTCGTAATGCTTGGCGGCATGCTGGCTGGTCATGAAGAGTCAGGCGGCGAAGTGATTGAGAAAGACGGTGAGAAGTTCATGAAGTTCTACGGCATGTCTTCTAAGAGCGCGATGGACAAGCACTCTGGTGGTGTTGCGGGCTACCGCGCAGCTGAAGGTAAAACCGTACTTCTACCTTACCGCGGCAGTGTTCACGGCACTATCCAAGACATCCTTGGCGGTGTTCGCTCAACATGTACATATGTAGGCGCAGCAAAGCTTAAAGAGCTAACCAAGCGTACTACATTCATCCGCGTACAAGAGCAAGAGAATAACGTATTCGGTAAAGAGTAATCTCAAGATTATTGGGATAGTATTCGATAGATTAAGAGCCGCATTTAGCGGCTCTTTTTAATGGAGCGTCTGCTCTTCAATCTAGAGAATTTATCTCTAATCTAATCTTGTATTTCGAGCTTAACCAAATTTATCTCTTAACACTTCCTGACATTTTGGCAGTAATGCCTGATGCTCATATTTGTATAGAGTTTTTATTCCATTTTTGTGACTAATTATCCACATATTTTTTACATTAAAAATGCCACTATTGATTCATAGCTCAATAGCCGGGAAGGTACATGGAAAATAATCAGTATCGAGGGGATACGAATAGTTCAAATTTTAAATATAGCAAAGAAATTTTTAATTCTAATTTTCTTACGGTGATCGAGAGTAAGAAGGCTAATCGTTTGTTGATGACTTTATTTGCAATAGGGTTATTAGTTGGGATTTTTATATAACCCATCAATTGGTAGCATAAAATAGGAGTATTATCGATGATAACTTTTACGCCAGACTCTCTTTTTCTTTTAATTGAAATTGAAGAAAGAATTAATTTTTCGAAATCAGTGGTGTTTATAAATATTGGCGACCATAATTATCAGATTGAGAAGTTAGAGACGATTAATGATTTTTTTGAAGTAAATGGAACATACCAAAGCTTTCCCATTAAGTATATATTACACCTTAGAAATAGTGCATCTTTGGAGTTTTCTTTTAAAAATGGTAAAGTCGCGCTATCGCCATTCAGAGTTAAGGCTCATAAAACTGATAGTAGAACAGAGTTAGAAGTATCCCCCTACGCTTTTTAATAATCTTGAAGCAAAATTCAGGCTCTAGTAACAGCCAACACAGATTGGAATTACGGATTTTGTAATTTAAATACCTGCGCGCCTACGCAGGTATTATTTTAATAGATTAGTATAGGTTTTCCTAAGAAATAACCTTGAACATGGGTTACTCCATAAGACTTGAGCTTACATAGTTGATCTTTACATTCAACGCCTTCAGCAACTAATTCGATGCCCATCTTCTTAGCTGTTTCAGATAAAAATACAAATAATGATTTAAAGTGGATATTTGAGTCTAATTCTTGTGTGAAAAGTTTGTCAATCTTAATCTGGTTGAATGGCAATTTGTACAAGCTTATTATAGAGCTAAAACCAGTTCCAAAATCATCTAAAGATAATTTAAAACCAAGTCCTGATAGTTTTAATAGCCTTTCCTGAACAGCAAGGTCATGATCTAAGAAAATTGACTCAGTTATTTCTAGTGTTAGTTGTGAAGGAGATATTTCATATTCCTTTGTCATTTTTAGTAATTTGCTTATGAAGTTTGGTGACTTAAGGAAACTAACAGATATGTTAATGTTGACACTTTCGATTCTATTGTATTGAATGTGTTTACAGCATTTTTCTACAATTAGCCATCCGAAGGTGGAAGAGTAGCCTAACTTTTCAATCAAAGGTATAAACTCTAAAGGAGTAATATTTCCAACCGATTTTAAATGCCATCTGGCTAGTGCTTCCAAGGAGTGTATCGTATTTGTTTTATTGTCTATGATCGGTTGTATTGCTATTTGGAATTCGTCATTTTTAATAGCAGATTCTAAAGCAGCAGCTATATTCAATTGTCTAGAAATTATTCTATAGTTTTCTCTGTCTAACTTTAAGTATTTTGATTTTACGTTTATATTAGTATAATTAGTTATATTTGTAATGAATTGATATAAATTGGTAATGTCTTCAATAAAGTATGATTGCATTGACACTAATGATAATTCATCTTTAAATATATACCCATTTAAATCACATTGTTCAATTATGGTTTTTATAATTAAACTGTCATCGACACTAATTTTATTATCTATAAGAGCGACAATGTGCGATTCATCAATAATAAAAAGTTCAAATTTCAAATTTAGTTTGTAGAAAGTTTCTTCTATCAAATTGACAAAATTAAGTATAATTTTTCTTCCAAGAGACTTTACTCTAGAGTCAATACGATTACTGTTTACGACATATAGTTTCTTATTGATGTGACTTTTATCTAATTCTCTTTCTAAAGCTTCTAAACCTCTTAACCCGGTAAGTTGGCTTAGTTGCGTTCGACTAATGTCTGTTGTTATTGATTTATGTATACCTATGAATTTATTTTCGCCATTTTCTTGGTATAATATTCCGGTTGACTCTATATTGATATAATTATTATCCGCGTTTTTTATGCGGTAATTACTAGAGCCAATCTCTTTTTTTGATGTAAGATGACTATTAACTTTGCTTAAAAATAGTCCTCGATCTTCGGGATGGATGATTGATACCCACTCATCCATTGTTATTGGATCTGTAGATATTCCAAATTGACGATAAAACTGTCGATTGTGGAACGAAAGTAGTCCATCACCTCTACGATACCAAATGCCAATGTTTGAATCATTGATTGAGTCAGCCAACTTTACTAGTAGTGACGTTTCCATAATTTACCATTTATATTTAGTAGATTGTAAAGTGTTAAAGAGGCCTGTAAACAGAGAACAAGCCTCTTTATTATTAATGCAGCTTAAATGCTTGGACCAATTTCTTTAAAGATGTTGAATTGTCCGAAAGCTCATTGGACATTTCTCTATTCGCTTGAGCTGAAAGATACATATCTTTTGATACAGCATTGATCTCAGTAATACTCGCATTAATATCCGCAGCGACATGTGTCTGTTCTTCGGTCGACGTTGCAATTTGATGGCTCATGTCAAGAATCTGATTCACGGCGTTTGCGATATCTTTTAGTGCATTATCTACATTTTCTGATTGTTCGAGCGTTTTAGAAAGTGCGTTGGTGTTGTTTTCCATTAGCTGTACGGACTGTCTTGCTTCATTTTGAAGCTCTTCAATTACGCTTTGGATTTCACTGGTGCTTGCTTTCGTCTTGTTTGCTAGGTTTCTGACCTCATCTGCGACAACGGCAAACCCTCTTCCTTGTTCACCCGCACGCGCAGCCTCTATGGCTGCATTCAAAGCTAAGAGATTCGTTTGCTCTGAGATATTGTCAATGACCTCTAAAATTGAGCCAATATTGATCGTTTGGGATTCTAGAGTGTTCGTCACCGTTAGTAGTTGATTCAAACCAGACTGTAAGGTTGCTAGCTCATTATTCATATCAGAGACTACTTTATTTCCGGCGGTCGTAAGTTGTTTAGCGTTCTCGGCAGATTGAGACGCGTCGTAGGCACTTCGCGCCACTTCGTCCACGGTAGCGGTTACTTCTGTCATGGCAGTTGCAGATTGCTCTAATTGAGAGGATTGCGATTCAGCGCCAATGCTTAGTTGTTCAGATTGAGTGGAGGCATTGGTAGCTAAATCCCCAAGAGACAGGGAAGATTGATTGATTGCTTCAAGAGTAGAGCGAAGGTTAGCCACCATGATGCATAGGCTGGCATAAATGCCCGTTTTTTCGCTTTGCGTTTCGTAGATATTGCTAAGATCGCCTTTTGCGACACGCTGCAGAATTTGTTCAATTTCCTTTGGTTCGCCGCCAATTGGCTTATAGATGGCCTTCGTAATGATAAAGTATAGAACAATTAACGAAACTACGAGTAACGCTGTTGATATAAGAGCCGATCGTTTTACGTTCGTAATAGATGCAGATTCGATTTTTTTTATGTCTTCCCATGACCAAAATGTCCAGTTCAAAGAAGGGATCTTGGAAGACACAACAAAAAACTCATCAATACCCAATCGATAGGTATGGCTACTAGAGTCTTTATTACGATGGGCGGCATAGCTAGGGCGTTCCTCGTATAGGTTAGTTCCTATCATTTCAGGGTATTTTGCAGCGAGTATATAGCCATCATCTCTAGCAACAAAAATTTGGTTGTGTGAAGAGTGTTTTTCGAGATATTCGCTTAACTCTGTAACGGAGATATTCGCAGATAGCGCTGCGACGACTTCACCTTTGAACATAATCGGTACAGCTAATGCCATAACTGGTTCATCACCCGCTAGATATGGTGTCGTCATGACTCTATCTTCTTTATCTAAGAGTATTCTTTGGTACCATTCACGTTTTAAGGTTTTGGCATTGAAGTCAGGTATCAAGCCTGTTGGGAGGTAGGTATCGCCGGACTGGGTTCCAAAATAAATGGCTTTAAATCCCATCGTCTGCTGGACTGCTAGTAATAACTCACTAGTTGTAGAGTCTGAGACGAGTGAATCTTCGCTGGAAGATAGCTCTTTTGCTACAGTCTCTAATGACATGAAGTAGCTATTTATCTTTTCTTCGGTTAGCGCACCTAATAACCTACTTTCTACGACTAACGATTCTTTCGCGGCATTGATAGAGGCGTTGTCAAAGTTCACAAAGCTTGTAGCGCTTAAGCTGACCACAATTGACGTTATCATTAAGCCAAATATGGCCAATAGATGGGTTCTTAAATTCATTTTATAATATGGCGTTTGTTTTATAAGTGAGACAATCATTCCATAATATTTGTGAATTTTTTGTGTAATTTGTAGATAATAAAGTGCGCCGTGGATAGCTCGGCACACTCGGGATTAGTAACTTTATTTTTTGTCAGGTCTAGTCCCCTTGACATGATGCTCACTAATGTGGCGTTGTAGCCAGTTTTCTCCATAATCATTCGAAGGGTCACGAACGATTGTGTGAGGGTGAGTATTCCAGTCAAAGCCTGTACGTTGGTCAACAAAGTCTATCAAGATACTTGGGCTATTAACCCTAAAGAATACTTGCTCGCTTCCGTCCACTGGTCCCATCCACATGAAGTAGATGTTATCCCAACCATCATGTTGGATTTTTTCGAGCTGTTTGTCAGCGACATCGAAATCTGCATTGCGAACGTACTCTTGAATAAGGATCCAAAGAAGCTCTTTTTGATCTTTGTTTAACTGATCGCCTCGGATGCCGCGTTTCTGAACTTCGTTATCCTTGGTGCCTGGGCCAAAAAAGTCTTTTGCTCCGTACTTATTGAATGGAACAGTATTGCTTATCACCGCGATAGATTTCTGCTTTGAGTCCAAACTATTTAATAGCTCGTAGCCTCGGCGTCTTTCCTGAGGTAAAAATTGATAGCCGGCTTCAGCTCCGTGTCCAATTACAGCTGGGTCGGAGCCATAAAACATGGGTACAAACGTTGTTTTACCATCGACGACGGTAAAGTTTGCCGCTAAGTGATGGCCTGTAATCATATAGCCCCATCGAGCTTCTGTTCTTGGATCTCCATAGAACGAAACCCAATAGTTGTTTGCACCTAAGCTTTGATTTTTATTAAAAAACTTTTCAGAAGTTAGTTCTCGGTTTTCACCTTCCTTCTTCAATTCGTTATCACCTTGCACAGCGGCCCATATTTTGTAATAGCCTTGGGAACTGGTCGAAGATATCAACAATTGATGTAACTGATGACGTTGTTCTACTGAAAGCCTGCCGATAGGTAAGCCGTTTCTTGCTTGTGAATCAACAGGTGCATTAGTCCAATAAGTTCGGTTTGCGTCATCGGAAAACTGATACAAAATTGCAGAAACTTGCTCTTCGCTGAGTAACTCAAATAGCTTGCTTGCTTCGCTTGTCATTTGTGTCGCGCTGGAAACCGCTTCCGCTACTTGCGTATTTTTGGAATGCTTATGGTCATGTGTATGATCATGATCCGAATGAGAAAATGCGTTTGATGTAAATGTTGCTGCGAGTGCTGCGGCGATGAGTAGTGTTGAGCTTTGCTTCACCTTTCTTTCCTATTTTTTGGTAGTTATTCGATATTCATTGCCAGTGTGTCGTCACTGGCATGAAAAATATGTAGAAGGTGCCTATTTATTCTGTAAAGGCTGACTGGTGCGTGGTTACGTGGGTTGGTCGTGATGAACCGGAAGAAATTCCAATAAGTACGCTAAAGTCATGTCTTATAGAGTGTAATTAATTGTTATCAAATGGGTTTGTGTGCTGCTGTGGTGGTTTCTTAGCAGGCTGTACGTGCGATAAATGATAAAATATGGTGATGAATTACAAAATATGTAAGATTATTATTGATATTATAAATTATAAATATATCATTAGTTGCTTTTGAGTGTGTAGTTATAGATGGACTTACCAATACTTTCAGTTTTGATGATTTTGAGCAGCTTATTGTGTTGCGCTTCATTGTACATTTGCTGTCGTTTTGTTGCGTACGAAAGAATTGATATGAGCCATTCTTTATGGGGAATTGCTTGTATCGCCGTTTCTATTTTTCCTTTGGCATCAAACTACCCACAAGCCCATTCCCATATCATAATAATATCTAACGCTATGTATGTATTGGGGCATTATCTTTTTGTCGTTGGCATAATGAGGATTTATATAAAAAAGCCAAGTTTTCAAGGTGTCTTGCTTCTTCTTTTATTAATGAGTGTTTTAGTTGTATTTCTTTCTCTCAATATGAAAGACACAGCATGGTGTTTTGTTTTGAATCGCAATGCTTTCATTTTTTTGAGTTTTTTAGTGTTATGTTATTTGCTACTAAAAAGCCCAAGTTTTGCCAAGTGTAAGTTAAATATATTATTTGTGGGCATACTAACTATATATGTTAGTCACGCGGCATTTCGTGTTTTTTCTTGTCTTTTTTATTCAGAAAAGAGTGATTTTATAAGAGGAAAAGCTCTCTATGAATATGAGTTTAAAGTATTGGCTGCTTTTTTGTTCATTTCGAGCTTTTACATGATGCTTTACAGCTACCAAAGAGCAAAAGATAGCTACAATAAAAGTTTATAGTACATCATCTCTAGCGCTTTGATTTTTAAAATCTAGCTGAACAATCCAAATGATTGGGACAAGTGCATATAAAATACAAGCAGCGTAAGTGTTGATGCTAGATATCAAAATCGCAATTAAGTATATACAAATTGAGATGCTGCCCTTTTTCCCTATTGAACGAAGTATAGGCTGTAGGCCTTTGTCGACTTTAGATAGAGAGTAGTGCACAAGTGATAGTGAAATTGCACTCATCAACAATACAATACCATAGAATAGTACCGGTATAAATGCTTCATGGCTGTCTCCTAGCCATGCCGTTGATACTGGTACAAGCGATAACCAAAATAAAAAATGCAAGTTTGACCAGAGAGTGAAGTTGTCTATTTTTTTTACTTTGCTAAATAAGTGATGATGGTGATTCCAATAACTACCCACATATAGAAAACTCACCAGGTAAGATAATACCTTTGGAATTAGTAAGGTTAATGAATCAATTGTGTATTCTTCAGGAGGTCTAATTTCAAGAACCATAATAGTAATAATTATTGCTAGTACGCCATCACTAAATGCTTCTAACCTAGATGCTTTCATTACCTCTACCTAAATCTATATTAAAAAATGTTGTTTTAATGTCTGTTTATTTTATTTTCTTTATAGTGAAATAAAAGTGAATGAACGCCCTTTAGAATAATCATATTTTCAATCGAAAATTCGCCCTCATAACTGCTCTTACCTCTTTGGTTTGCACACTTAAATCAACAGTTTTTTTACATTTTTGGTGTTACAAGATTTGCCCGCGCGCGTAAATGTACGCACATGTCAAAATTTATCTTCGAGGTAGATACTATGAAACCAAATTTGAGACGTCGAATATTCCTAGCCATGCTTGGGATGTCGCCTTGTCTTACTTGGGCCAATTCTGTGCCGATTGACGTTGGGGTAGAGATGGTGAGAGAAGCATCCTCTTCTAGAACATGTAATGCTATGTTGTCACTGTCATTACCAGAAGCAGAGTTGTTAAACATTTCACCAGAGGTGCCTGTATTTTTTACCCTGAACGGTATCAAAGATCACGCTTTGATTGGCTCTGAGCGATTGAGCGGTCATTTAGGGGAGCTTGTATCTGGAGAGCTGAATGTAACTGCTGTTGGTCGTGTTTCTTACCCACTAGGTATTAGCTGTCAATTGAGTAACATCAGTTTTAATGACCGCTTTCTAAATACGAGTATAAGTGATCCAAGTACTCGCTCTGGTACTGTTATTCGTGAAGTTGACCTCCCTGAGAATTTGACTCAGTTCGAACAGGCATTAATGCTTATTAAGCCTTTGGTCGAGGCTCGGAATAACCCAAATAAGGTTGTTGAATATGATTTAGATTCGTACGGATATCAGTTGCTAAGTCAGGACATCATTTCCTTCAATCAAATGGGGTTAGTTCCCGAGTTTAATGGTCTGACGAAGCAACAGATAGCCGATTTATTAGCCCAAAACATCCTCCCTGTTGCTAAACAGCATTCATACTCGTCTTCTATATCTGGTGAGTTACTTCGACAAGCGCTTCTGACGCGATTAGGGCAAGACTCATTATTTGAGTATGGCTCGATAATGAATCTGAAAGCGACTACGGCACATCAATTGAATGAGGCTTTAGGAACAACCAATCACCGTATACTCACCGAGGCTAGTCTAGATAATCAATTGACTTACCTTGAAGAGCGATTTGCTTTGGGGGAGCTATCGGTTGAGCCGCTTCAACATACAGCACTGTTGTATGCAAGCCTAAATCTTGAACGCTGGGATATAGATGATAAAGATCAGCTTGTAGCCAGCCTTTTGTCCTACGGAACACTTGGCTTAGAGAGTAGTAACCAATTACTGTTTTTATCTGATGGCTCAGCTCCGATCGGAGCGAATTTATATCAGTTATCTGATGTAATGTTCGAAAACTTACCAAACTTCATGTCAGATGACGACATTGAGTTCAACAAAGTCAAAGCGAGCTTAACCGGCATTTTGTTAGATTTAATCGTCGTTGACCGCGATTATCCTTACGGGAGTGTCGACAATATTAAAGCGACCGTAGCTAAACGAATGGCCGCACAATTTGACAGCTCTGAGTTCTCGGGAAACTTCGCACTAGGGGAGTGGAGTCTCGTTTTTGACCATTTTGTTAGTGCTTGGGAAAATCGAGATCCTCTTTCTTTTGTCGACCGAGTATATGCTAGTGTCGGGATGTCCAAACACCTAACACATAAACGAAAAGCAGACTTTACAGTTGAACTCACTTACGCACAGTGGGAGCTAATGGGACGCCCTGACGAAGCGACATTTCACTACCGTTATGGAGATGCGCCACGCCAGATATCAACTCAATTATACATAACAGATGAAGGGTATTGGTGGGAGAGAGGAAATGTTAAATATTCTGTGAAAGACTCTCGCACATTTACCCAGGGCAAAGCATTTACATTAGATAAAATTACATTCAATAGTGAATTGGAGTTTAGTGGGGCTATTGTCGATTCTTCTACTCGCAATCCGGAAGTGTATGGCCACTTATCAAGGCCTGAGCCCGAATTTACTTATGTAGAGTATAAAGACCCTAGAGTTCTTGCTGGTGAGATGCTAATTGCACTTAATCCTAATTTTTACCATGACAATCCCGCAGACAGTTTTAATTTATTAACGCAGGCATATCAGCGTATCAATCAAAGCCATGAATTAATTGGTGAAGCATCTAGCCAAGAGTTCGCTCCTTCAGAAAGCTCTTTGTTATTGTTAACCAGAGAAGCCGTAGCTAGGCATCAGCTTATGCTGTATGGCGCAAATGATGAGTTCATTGAGCAGTATTGGGGTAAGTATATTGGTAACCATACGATCAACCAAATGTGTGTCAGTGCTGTCAACTGTGGTGGGGACCATGCACAAGCTGTGAAGGCGGCAGAAGCACGATGGTACGAAGAAAACGGCTATAATAACCAAGGGGTTTACTCCTATACCATTACCCATATTTGGGAAGAGCAATATCGTAAGTCAGCACGATTAATTGCTAGAGCGTTAGCGTATCAGATTCAGCTAGAACAGATATCGCAAGGTCGCATGAGCGTAGCAGAAGCGCTCGAGAAGCATGAATCTGGACTCACGTTAGACTTGTACACTCAAGTCAATATTACTGATCCGAGGCATAGAAACACAAACGGCAGTGTGCATGGGTTACATTCAGATTATTGGGTATTGGATATAGGGGGCCAGATACAGGACGTTAAGCTTAATACCAGTTTTCTCCAAGACTTTAACATTCACGGGAATGTTAAAAGTGTTGATGAGATATCTTCTGACCAAAATGAAATTGCCCATCATATAGCCTCTGTGGCTGGGGTTTGTGGCCACGATGTCGAATACATCGACATAGATGGAAGAACAGTAGAACAAGCATACAAGACGGTAAAGTGCGCCAATACAGTTTACACAGCAAGCTCTGAGCACTATTCAAATGTACTAGAGGAGGCGATATATCTCGCGCTAGCTGATAGGCAAGATGGCTATCGTAGTATCACAACGGCGAATGAAATATTAATAGAAGTAGGTAAAGCGATAGTTCCACTCTGGGGGACAGTCGAATCTTTCAAAGAGGGAGATGTCGGTGCTGGCATTACCGGTTTGGTCACAGATGCGTTTTCGTTTATACCAATTGGTAGTGCAGGTGTAAAAGCTGCAACATCAGCAAGTAAAATCGCTAAAGTAGTTAAGACTACGTCAAAAGTTGCCTCTGTTGCCTCAAAAGTTAGCCGAACTACGTACATTGTCGGTAAGTTAAAAAAACCGATAGTTCTTATCTCTCGTATTTCGGCAAGTAACAAAGCTACGACGTTAGTTAAGGTAACCAAAGCAATAAGTGTTGCTACGCTACAAGAGCTAAACCCTCTTTCTGGTTTTAGCGATCTTGCGTTTAATGCGTTGAAATCAACAAAAGGAAAAAAATTAGCAAAAATCACTCAACTTGATATATCCAGTTCTCGACAATTAGCATCTGGCAACACAGTTATTTCGAGTAGTTCTAAGTTGGACCCTTTGCCGTTGTCCCAGGATAAATTTGATGAAATCCTCGGTATTGATAAAGGTTTAAGACCAGAACCCTCCAGTTATCTGTCGGAAGAGTATATCGAATCACATTTGTCTAAATTCGATGATGGTGCGGCTCGATTCTCTACTGAATCTAACTTCCAAAAATACGGTTTGGGTCAACGCGACGGAACAACCTTTGTTCTTACCAAAAAAGAGGCTGATCGCTTAAGTGATTTGACGCCCGAAGAGCTTGAACAGGCATTAGGGTTGCCCGAAGATTTCTTACAGGGTAATAAACTGATCAGAGTTGATATCGACAGCCCGAGAGATTGGGGGTTAAGAATACCTTCCGGTAATGAAGCAGGAGCAAATAGCCAGTGGCTACCTGGAGGAAGGCTACCTGATGGAAACTTAGAAGCTATTATTGATGGCGGTAGTATACCTGCTGATAGATTAAATTGGAGATACGTCGGTGATACCAGTTCGGCTCCGCTGTCACAAGCCCAAATTGATGGCATTAAATCCATTAGTAAGGGGCAGAGGCCGAACCCTACAGAATATTTATCAGCAGACTACATCGAAAAGCATCTTGCTGAGTTTGATGAAGGGGCATCAAGGTTTGTTACACGCAGTAACTTTGATAAATACAAAATTGCACAACGCGATGGCACCACATTTGTGCTAACCAAAAAAGAGGCGGATAAGCTTAGCAGTTACACGGCAGAAACACTCGAAGAAGCTCTTGGGTTACCAGAAGGTTTCTTACAAGACAATGAACTGCTCCGTATCGATATATCGAACCCGCGTCAGTATGGCTTGCGTATACCATCAGGTAACGAGGCAGGAGCGAATGATCTCTGGATCCCTGGAGGTAAGTTGCCAGATGGTAATTTTGAAGCCGTATTAGATGGTGTTAACATCCCTGAAAGCGATTTAATAATTAATAGTCTAGAGTTTTGAGTATGCGTTTTATTGACACAAAAGTGAGTAAAGAAGGGCGATATTCTTTAGGTATCGAACAGGAAAGCGGAGAGCACTATATTTCAATACCAGTCGCGAATTCGTACGTAGATTACGAAGAATATTATCGTTTATCTATCGATGAGTATGCTGCTCTGCATGTTTCATCTAACCAAGCGGTTGAATTCGCAGAAAAATGTCGTCGCAGGGAGTGTGATGAAAGGTTGATTGTGGCACCTGGTCGGTTAAGAGGTGAGCCAGTTTAATCAATAACAATCAAAGGCCAATCACAGCTAGATTGGCCTTTTTAATGTGCTTAGTTTTTACATTTTAGTTTGATTTTACCACTCGGAAACCAAAGTGATCATTACCTGTATTAGGTTTGGCAGCATGATTCCAGTCGAATCTCATTGTCTGTGGGAAATAATTGAATGAGCCACCTATCAAGCCTTTGAGATAGACACCTTCAGATTGTGCGAAGGTCATCGAATCATCGATAAAGAAGTCTTCAGTTTTTTTACCTTGAGAGAATACGTCATAGCCGTCGTACCAGTCGTTGACCCACTCCCATACATTGCCACCCATGTTGTACACACCATATGGGTTTGCTTCTTTGGATTTCGCAGGCTGAACATGTCCTTTGTGGATGTGAAGTGGGGCG
Organism: Vibrio rotiferianus; assembly: GCF_002214395.1. NCBI lineage: Bacteria > Pseudomonadati > Pseudomonadota > Gammaproteobacteria > Vibrionales > Vibrionaceae > Vibrio > Vibrio rotiferianus. Next base: position 316,733 of record NZ_CP018311.1, on the reverse strand, counting down.
TCTTGATTAATCCAGGCTATGCCGTCATCTGAAGTACCATTTGAGGTTGCGTAGGTGTAACTTGCTCCTCCTGAGGCTGCCTCTCTCCATTGAGCTAAACTTGGGATTGAGTATCCGTAATAGTCAGCAAAAGCTTTGGCACCATAAAAAGTGATAAAGTTAGCAGGCCAACTGCCGATTTCTTCTAGTGTAGGAAGCTCGCCATCTGTATCTCCCTCGCCGAAGAAGCCAGACGAATTTCCGCTCAATTCGAACCAATCAGTGATTGAGTCAACGACGTTCGGATATTGGTTTGGGTCGAAATATTTTTGCCAATCTACCTCTTTGGGATCCTCGAGTTCAAACTGTTGTGTGCTTTCATTGAACTGAATGAAATTCATATTTAGTGGATTTTCCATTTCATCTAAACTAAAAATACCATCACTATTATGATCTTTAATGACTCGTGATCCAGCTAGCTCTGTCATTTTTATACCGTTGGTATCGTATACGACTTGAGTATTGGCGTCATAAGTAACTAATCCGTCAGAGTATGCGGAGTTAAGAAAGTTCAGGTAGTCCGAGTAGGTAACTTCTGTTGAAGATATTTGAAACTCAGCCAGCTCGCCATTACTTGGTATGGTTACGAATGCTATTCCCGTCGTTGGCGAGTCTGCCGCTGGCGTTTCACTGGAGGTGTTGTTTGATGTTGATGAAGCATTACAGCCCATCATCGAGATACTACTAATTAATAACAGAGCAGTGTTATTTCCTTTCATTGTTTGTTCCATTGGTTGGTGAAATGAACAAACAACGTATAACTTCGAGAGTGAATGCTTTGTAGAAAGCGTTTTAAATTGACGTATCTTTACTTTGTTTTACAAACATAACGCTAGTTGAAAATAACGAAAAGGATCAACGACGGTTGACCCTTTTTTACTACTACTTTTCGTAAAAGTGTTTATTTAGTTCTAACGCAGTGTCGATGGTTTTCAAACCGATGTTCACCTGCTTGATTGGTATCGTTGTGATTGACTTGTTTTTTCCTGCGTTTGTCGCCGACATGCCCGGAAGTTCGAAGAAGCGAGATTTATCCTCTTCTTGTCGAAGGGCCTTGTCCACGGTAACCAGTGCGTCCGGGTTAGCGATTATTACCGATTCTGGGTTTACAGGTTTTGTGCCCTCAAAGTCGAAACTATTTTTAATTTGAGCAAGTGAAAATAGATGATCAACCGTAGTGTTTGCTCCCATCATTAGCAAGCTTCCTCGGCCATATAAAAAGGCGGCTTTAACTTGTTCTTTCTCCGGAATGCGTTTGAGCTTTGCTTTTTTCTCGGTAAGTTCATGAATAAGAGCTTTGCCTTCTGCTGTTTTACCGTAGTGCACAGAGATAACTTTAATTTGTTCGAAAAGATCATCGAGTGTTAGGGCTTGTTTCAAGACTAATACATCAATGTTTGCAGCTTCCAATTTGCTGATAAGGGTTGGATTAGGAAATCTATCATCAGAGATATAGCTAGTAGGGTGATATGAAAAGACACCTTCCATTGAGACATTACTAGGGTGTCCTAAAGTCGCGATTTTCTCCGCTTCAGGTGGAACTGTGCTTGTTTTGTCTGCGGCGACAACCTGGTCATCTAAATCAAGAGCAAATAGTATTTCGGTAATGTTGCTGCCGACAGAGACGATTTTATGTTCGGCCGATGCATTGAATGAAGTCGCTAGGATTAGTGCCGATAATATTAATTTTTTCATAATGATACTTTGTATAAAGCCCCCAATAGGGGGCGTGATGATTAGAATTGGTAAGCGATATTAAGATTAATGCTTCTACCTTCTTCGTAGTACTCTGCTTTTGTATCGGCACGGCTGTCATTTTTTAGTGCGTAAGCTTCATCGAACAGGTTCGTGATAGAGGCAGTCAGAGTTAAATCAGACAGTTGCTGTGGAACATACTCTGCGTATAGATCGACCGTCGTCCAACTTGGAACACTGTCTTGTTTGTCTTCTTCAATCGGTTCCAAAACCCCACCAGTTGAGATGCTCGCTGTTGGAACTCGGTGCAGTTTAAATGCATGCGTTATTGCAGTACCTAGCATCCATTCATTGCTGATATTGTGATCGAAGGTGGCAACAAGTTTATCGGCGGGCATATCTGATAGGTATAGATCCGTTTTTTGATCTTTACCGATAGTCATGGAATAACTTAATGTAGCTGCCCATTGCTCTCTTTGATATTCACCTATTAATTCACCACCGGTGAGTCGTACATCATCTCGGTTTACCTTGACACCATCTTTATAAGCAGGGTCACTATAGTCGGTTCCAATGTAGTCTTTGATATCATTTTGGAAAATATTCGCTTTCAATTTCAAAACGTCCGAGTGAGAGAGAAGGTTATCTACGAGGTAAATACCGCCAATCTCTTTGTTTTGTGAGCGTTCAGATTTCAAGTTCGGATTTGGTTTGAAACCACGACCAGAGGTAAATAGCTGACTGAGACGCGGCGGTGTTAATGCCTCATCAAAGGCAGCGAAAACACTGAATTGTTCAAAGATTTCATACTCGGCTCTTAGACCAAATGACCATTGGTCTTCTGTTCTGCCGTTACGAAGAATAGGATCACCGTTTAGGATGGCGTTAGATGATTCAACGTAAAACTGGTCATAACGTAACTTAGGCGAAATTTCTAAGCCGTTGTCAAAGTAAAACTGGCTGTTTAGCCACACGCCATATAGGTTTGATTTAGCAGAAGGCTCATTTGTTGCCGATTCATCAACCCATTGGTCATTTTCATATGTTCGCACATTACCTTTGTGGGTTGTAAAGTGTGCCGAGGCACCATAGTGCAGAACTAGTTCACTCCAACTCAGATCAGTAGACGAATTGTTACTGACGGAGAAACCATAGGAATCATCGGTGATGTCTTGAACGTCTGTGAGCTGTGACTCAGAAGCATCGCTGTACTCATTGGTCAGTGTATCAACATTATTCATATAGATGTTTGCGGTAATGTCTAACCAAGGGTTGTTAGGGAATGCATTTGTGTAAACCATGCTAGCGCTGGTGTAGTCGCGAGTGTTAAGTCCAAAATCTTGTCTTACCTGATTCCACGAGGACTCATCAAAGTAGTAGTTGATTGCGAGTCGTTCGCTATCAGAAAAGTCGTAGCCACCGTTGAATAGGTACGAGGTTTGCGCGGCCTCGTTTTTGTAGTAACTGTCTGAACCATCAGCTTGATACCCGCCGCCAATCCGGTATGGATCTTGTTGATTATCAGAGACGGCGAGTAGCCAATCAAAACCGTTCGACTCAGAAAATACGCTAGCAGTGATACTTTGTCGGTTGCTGTTCGTTCGGTACCCCGTTTTTAGAAGAGCGCCAAAATCGTCACCACTCTTCAAAAGTGTATCGGCGTCGATAAATGACGCCTTTATCGCACCAGCTGCGGCGCCAGAAGAGGTGCCGTTGATGACTTCTAAAGACGATAAAAGTTCTGGGTTTACTGCAAGGGTACCTTTTTTACTATGCGAGTATGTTTGGCGTGCACCGTCTACCTCAACATATGTGTGGTCAGGGCCTAAGCCTCGGATGCTAATGTTGCGCACCATTGGATTCGGTCCACCTTCGACCCAAACATTTGGTGAGTTTTTGAGGGCATCGACAAGGCTGATAGGTGACTTTACTTGCAGCTCTTCTCTGTTGATTGTTTCGCCGGATTGGGTTGAGTCTTCTAGCTCTGATACCGGAGAACCAAGCACCGTCACGGTATTCAACTGGTAGACATCATGGTTATGGTTCTCATGGGCATGTACTGAACTAATTGTACCAAACAGTACCAAACTGACCTGAGAGGCAAGCAACGAAGGTTTCATCTTTTACTCCTTTAATGAAAAGCATTCGTATTATCATTTGTTGGCGTGGAAAATTTGTAAAAAATTTAACGAATGATGTCTCGACATTTTTTCTACAAAATTTTCTGTATGCTCCGTTCCCCTTTTTATAAATCTAAGATAAGAAAGATAACGATGACTCAGTCAAAAAAACAATTCTGGATAACCGCTTTATTGTGTTCATTTACCATGGCGCTAATCATGTCAGGAATAATATCTGCAGCAAAACTTGGATTTACTTATGACTGGTTAATATCATGGCCGGTTAGCTTTCTATTTGCGTGGCCTTGTGCTTTATTACTAAATTTAACCTTATTACCTAAGATTAGGGTATGGGTAGTAAATAACTTTTAAGTCATTAATATAAATAATAACATAACTAATAATAAGTGAATTATGGATCTGCACGACATACTACATATTACTCTTTATTTCATAGTGTTCATTATGCTTGTGACAATTTTGTATTTTGCCAAAAATAACGTAAAATTTAGAAATGATTATGATCTAGCGCTAAAAAGATTGAAGAAAGAAGTTACAATTAAAAATAATCACATATATACAACGCTTGGTCTTCCTAATCTTAACTACCTATTAAGTAAAAAGAAAAAATTCTCAGATGGTCATAAGGTCACTTACTACAGTTTAAACGTTGTTTGTGTTGGGCGTTCTTCGGATTATTATAATTACTTTGATGAACAATCGGCCAAAAAAATTAAGCATGAACTACACACAAAGCTAACAATGACGTTTCCGAATACATTAATATGCTTATTCGAAGAAAAACACATTGTAATCCTTAAATGTGCCAGTGAACCGATCAAGCAAAAAGAGCTTATAGATTTTCAACAGAAATTATCAGAAACGCTACCTTTGTATATTAAGGTTAGTACTAAAAAACTGCCAGTCCAATATGCCATCACGACGCTCAACTATTCGAGTAGAATGCCGTTCTCAGAAGAGGGGAAACTGTTGAGAAGAGTTACATTTGGTTTACAAACTGCCATTAAGTCAGAATCTGGGATTTATACTTTTTCTGAAACGCATTACCAATCATTTTTGAGAAAAAGAAATATATTAGAAAATCTAGTCACAGATATAAAACAAGGCTCAAGTCAATTCTCACTTAGAGAGCAACCTATTTTCAGTAGTATGAACACTAATGTACCCTATATATCCGAACTGCTAATTTCGTGGAATAGGAAAGGGGCGCCTGGCCCTAGTGTTTTTATGCCAATGCTAGAGAGTGAGCCTCATCTTCATTTTGAAATGACGAAGTTAGTCATTTCAAAATCAGTTAAATACATAAAGTCAAAAAAGCCACTGGTTTTTTATTCAATTAATATATCTCCAACTGACTTATCAAGAACCGATTTCGTTAAATACTTTTGTGGTATAACGAGTGATTGTTCATGGGTGAGGGAATTAATTATATTTGAAGTGACAGAGGGTGAAAGGTTAACTCTAGATAATCAAGCTTTGGATAATATCAATCAACTCAAATCTTTAGGTTGTAAGCTGGCCATTGATGACTTTGGTTCTGGATACGCCAACTTTGAGCTGCTAACCGGTGATCTGTTTTCGATAGTAAAACTAGATAAAAAATTCTTATCAGACTCTGCGCTACTGAATATTGGTTATCAAGTTATAAAAGCATTGACTCGAATTGTTGAAGATAAAGATATGAAGTTGGTGATAGAGGGAGTTGATAATATGGATAAGATTAAATATTTGAAACCAAATTATCGTATTTATTATCAGGGGTTTGCTTTAGCGGAGCCTAAAAAAGCATTGCCTAAATTAGGCTTTGATCAATGATAAGTATGTCAGTATTTTTGTGAAAAATAAGTGGAAATTAGTGGCTACTAGTAAGGTAATTTAAATCAATGTTTGATGGCAATTAGTTGCTTATATACCTTGAATATAGAGCGGTTGCTCTTTTGTATATATAAGATAAGGTATGTTATTTTGAATAAAAATATATTAGCGTTAGCTGTTGCTTGTTGTTTTTCCAGTGGTGTTTTGGGAGGAGAGATCGACTCCTTGTCATTGTCTAATAGTGAAGTATTCAATGAAGTTTGTCATATTGTTCCAACAACTAGCTTGGAGATTCCAAGTGAATGTGTGAATTATGTATTACTTGAAATGACTAAGTTGTCAAATGAAGATAGGAAAGAAATAACGTCTCAGGTATTTGGTTTAGGGATAGTTGAACCATTTGTTTTGGTCACATACTCTGCTATGACGCCAGCGCTTACACCTATGAGCCAGTTTGATTCAGATCTAATTACTCATCTCATTGATTCTCGAGACAACTATGCGTCCAAAGCTGCTTCAAGCGCAAGCCAAATTGAATCGGCCTATGCCTCTAGAGTTGCTAGGAGCGCATCATCTGGACCAGATACATCGTCAAATCCTCCTGTATCTTATTCGTGGATATATAACCAAGTTATTGATTTGAATAATACGTATCTATATCGAAATGAAAAAGCGGTCTTATCCTATGAGTTGGAAGCATTCTCTCGACTGCCAATTTATGATGATTTAGGTCAAGACCACTCACAAAACCCAATTTATATAAGACTTACTCTTGTTGGCGGGGATGGGGTTAATTTCAATACCATTAATTATTCAAACTCTAGTTCTGTACAAGAGGTTGGGCACCCTTGGAGGCCTAGCCATCAACATAATATATATAAATATCGAGAGTACTTAGATCAAGTTCATATTCATACCTCTTGGAATAATATTGCCGCAGGTGTGTTTGATCGATTTCCGAAGAACAATGACCAAGATCGAACTGGGCTGACTTATACATCGTCTGTTCAGTTTGGTCTCGGTGTTAGCATTCCTAAACTACCAATTAATAAACTAGACTTTGCCTCCACTAAGTCACTTACTTTTACCAATGGCGAATACTTTGACTACGATGAGGAAGTTGGCTTACATCAACATTCTATTCGTTATTTCAATAAAACTTATGGAACTCAACAGACTCCAAAAAACGGCTATTGTGAATTCTTAGGTCCGGCGTCTGGTTGTTGGAGATATGTAAATGGTGGACCAAACCCACCGCTAAGGGAGTTTGACCAACGTCTAATGGATACTCCATATGTGAATGGATTTGTCCCTGATTATTCAATAACTTATCAAATTCCAAGGCGTGAAGCTCAAGAACAAGGCTCTTCATTGTTTACTGTTCGCACCCAAATTGATGGAATGGCTCTACTAGGTTACGAATCACATCAAATTGGGAATCGCTTCTATAGTGGTTTGGCCAATGGTACTGGGCAGCATTATGAATTGTCGGAATATGTTGATAATTTGCAGCTAGATATTAATTGGAACAGTCCTGTTTTTTCCGGGGTTGAGCCCAGTGTGATTAAGGCTGATTACGGTTCTGATGACGGTGCAAACTGTCTGACTGTAAAAGGCAACATTGTTCGTAGTACGAGCTGTCCTCAAAGTAGTACAAGCAACGAGGTGCTATTTGTATACACAGCTGATGGGCAAATAATTTCTTTCGCTAATGATAAGTGTTTGGATAGCTCGAATGAATATTTATCTTTAATGGCTTGCGATCAGTACCCTGATAATAACCAAAGTTGGTCTTGGCAAGATAGCCACGGGATTTTGACATCGATACTCCACACTAAGATGTATGGTGGTAGTATCAAAATCTTAGACTTGGAGAATGAGACAGAAGCAGGTATTCCACTTGTGATTACCACCTTAGAAGACGCAATTCTGAATTATCCACAAGCAGGCTTCACGACACTTAGTGCAAAATATCGTCAAGATGCAGTTAGCTCTCGCAATTAGAAGCTAACACCAACCTAAGAATTTGTGTTGTTCAAAAAAGAGCTGCTTCTAGTGGCTCTTTTTCCATTCCTGCTTAGCTACTGGCTCGAATATAACGACACTCCATTCAGCTTTTGTGCGAGCTTAGTACCAAATGTTTGATAAATCTTAATGGCTAAGGTGGAATCGGTGGTTTCACCAACAGCTAAGCGCAGTGCGTCATGAATCGCTTGTTTATCGTCAGGGTAGAATTTTAAGAGACTTTCTAAGCACTTATCGAGATCCGTGTACCAGCTGTCGTCTTCATGTGCGATGAGATAATAAGCTGTTCGTAATATCTTCTTTGCGATCGATTTACTTTTGATCGCTTCCGTCAAACTTTGATTATCTTTAATAGCGATGATGAAAGCTGCCAGATCATGATTGAGTTCGTGTGCAATTTTGATATTTGGCTTATGTTTGCAAAAGCCTACAGACAAGTCTTCTCCCCAAATGCAGCAGCAACAATGCTTCAACCAAAACTGCCATCGATATTTTTCTCTCGGGTTAAGAACTTCTTCAACATGGCCTGGGTCAAAGTCAATCTTACTGACGATAGGGAATTGCAGCTGAAGATCGAGAGACAGATGGGCAAGGTACTTGGTATCTACGTCGTTGATTGGTTCATTAAAGACCAAAGACAGATCCAAGTCTGATAGAAAAGGTATAGCGCTGCCTTTTGCGATACTGCCATACAAGTAAACGCTATGAAGCGTGCCGGTAAGGCTTGATTGCAGGGCTGTTTCAATGAGGTGAGTAAACTCAGGTTGAATACAATCTTGTGAGCACGGGTTGATGATGTAGCCTTGATGATCTAATCCGTTATTTTTCAAATATCCACCTCCATATGCGGCCGAGCGCTTGTTCGTTATGGGTTTAAACTATCTTTTATTTCGCCAGTAAGTTACGAGAAAGGCGATAGCCGATAGCAACAGGAAAAACCAAGAAAGAGGTATGAAGCCAAAAGCCTCAACTAGAAAACCGTTCTCATCTATATAAGACGGAGTAGTACCGTATAACGCAACACATAAACCGCTAATTAGAGCAAAGGTGATACTTAACCAATAGTCTTTTAGATAGTGCATTCTTTACCTTACTTTTATTTTTCGACGCATCTAATTAGTAGATACCCACAGTATCAAATCTATTTGAAGGCGTCGAAATTAAAAATGCACACTAAAAGTGAAATGTTAATTATCGTTATTGAATTTTTTATCAATTGTCGTGAGCAAGGTTGGATTTTTAGTGCGCTGTGATTTCTATCATGTTAAAAAGTGCAAGAATGGAAAAACAAAAAACAATAATGGGTAAACACACGATGAAAGTGAAAGGTTTCACGTTAATTGAGCTTGTTGTCGTCATCGTAGTTCTTGGCATTCTTGCTGTGGTCGCTGCTCCACGGTTTTTAGGTGTTACTACAGACGCACATGTCGCTTCAGTCCAAAGAAGCGGTGCATCTTTTAAAACGGCCATTAGCCTTGCACACTCTAAAGCGATGGCTATGAATGGCGGTGGTCCTGCGGATAATCTTCAAATCTACGGCGATGCTCCAGACGATCAGCTTGATATAAATCGTTGGGGATTTCCTGCTCAACAATGGCCACCATTTGAGTCAGACCCAAGGCTTGATAATAGTGATGACTGTATTTCGGTATGGAATGTTCTATTTGTTGAACCACCATCTATTTCGACATCCAACGACGTAAATCAGTCAGAATATCAGGCAAATTATATTGACCCAGGCCAATGCCGTTACAACTATAATACTCTGCCGGAGTTATCTATCTTTTATAACTCACAAACGGGCGATGTCATTATTGATGACGACCCAGATTCATAACTAAAAAATAATAGAGGGCCGCATTATGCGGCTCTTTTTCTATCGTTAATCATAACCGCTTAATCATTAAACTTTACGCTAATTCGCGATGTAATACTGTGTCGCGAAATGGCAATTATATCTACGAACAGCTCGATATGATGCACCTGTATTGAGACAACTGACTCGGAGATAGAAACCATGAGTATCGTAATTAAAAATGCAAACGTGTTTAACGGTGTGGATGAGCAACTTCTGAAGAACGTGGACCTTCTGATTGAAAACAACTTAATCACACAAATCGGGAAAGTGGATGACTCAAAGGCAGAGAAAATCATTGAAGCCGAAGGCAAAACGGTCATGCCAGGTCTGATTGATGCACACGTACACATCACGTTATCTGCACCTTTTAACGTAATTGATACGATGACTCGTGAAGAAGTGGCGATTCGCTCAGCAAAGATCTCTGAAGAAATGTTAATGCGTGGCTTTACTACGATTCGAGATGTTGCTGGTAACACCCTTGGTTTGAAGAAAAGCATCGATAATGGCTATGCAAAAGGTCCTCGCATTCTGCCATCAATGGCGGCAATTTCTCAAACTAGTGGTCATTCAGATTACCGTCAAAATCAAGCTCAAGAACGTTTAGCAAACGGGCATGAAGATTCGCCAATGATGAAGTTAGGGGCGATGAAAGTAGCTGATGGCCGAGCGGAGGTACTCAAAGCGGTTCGTGAACAACTATTCATGGGTGCATCTCAGATCAAAATCATGGCTGGCGGCGGCGCATCTTCAACGTTTGATCCACTAGACACGCTGCAATACACACTGGATGAAATGAAAGCCGCTGTTGAAGCTGCTAGTGATTACGGTACGTATGTCGCTGCTCATATTCATACCGCAGATGCAATGCGAAGAGCGGCAGAGGCGGGTGTGATGTCCTTCGAGCATGCAACTATCATGGATGACGACATCGCTCAAACGATTAAAGAGAAAGGTATTTGGGTTATTCCATCTTACTTTACTTCATCTTTAATTGCAGAGCGTAAGATTCCGCTACCAAACGAAGAGACTTATCGCAAAACTGAGCGAGTAGGCAAAGCAATGTTTAAATCTGCAGAGCTTATCAAAAAGTACGATATTCAAAACCTAGCGTTTGGTACCGACTGTGTAGGTGAAACCAGCGTTCATGCAACGCAATTGAATGAGCTTGGTGCGATTGAAAAAACGTTCGATACCATTACAGCGCTTCGTATGGCAACGTCGAACTGTGGACGCCTATTTGAAATGTCGACATACCAACACCCGTACCAAGAAGGAAAACTGGGACAAATCGTCGAGGGTGCTTATGCAGACTTGTTGATCATTGATGGTAACCCCCTTGATGGCGTTGAGTGTGTCGCAAATACAGAGACACAAAAGCTAATCATGAAAGACGGTGTTGTATACAAAAACACTCTATAAATACGTGATTTCCTACACTAGCGGCGCTCATTGAGTGCCGTTTTTTTATGTGTAAAAAAGCCAGCAAGCTTAATTTGTGCTTGTCGTGATGTGGCAATTAATCTCGGCTGCAGGCGGTATATTGAAGATAATTTCCGACAACAGAGAGAAACATTATGTCTCATCATTTCAAAGACTACCGCCCTTTACTAGAACGTTCACTAGAACATGCGACCGCTTACCTAGAGTCACTAGGCGAGCGTCCTGTTGATAAAGAAACCACATCTCAGCAGCTAAGAGAGTTGATTGGAGGTGATTTACCGAGTGGTGCGAGTGAGCCAGGAAAAGTCATTGATGATATGGTGAATGCACTGGATGCCGGCCTAGTAGCGTCAGGTGGACCCCGTTTCTTTGGTTACGCAATTGGCGGTACATTTCCAGCGTCTTTAGCGGCTGATTGGTTAGTCAGTGCTTGGGATCAGAATGTCCCTTACTATGTTTCTAGCCCTGCGATGGCAGTCGCTGAAGAAACCGCAGCTGAGTGGATGATTGACTTGCTGGGTCTTACACAAGGCTCGGCAGTTGGCTTTACCTCAGGAGCGCAAGAGGCAATTTACACATCTCTGATCACTGCACGTAACTCGTTACTCGCAAATGCTGATTGGGACGTAGCGACAAAAGGTCTGTATGGTGCACCACGCATCAACGTAGTGGTGAGTGACCAAATCCATTCAACTATCAAGCGAGCGCTTTCCATGATTGGTCTTGGAGTCGAATGTATTAAAAAAGTACCGACAGACAGCAATCTTCGATTGATTCCATCAGAGCTGAACCGAGTTCTGTCTGATTGCAGTGGACCTACGCTAGTTTGTGCTCAGGCTGGTTGTATCGATTCCGGTGCCTTTGACCCATTTGATGAAATCGCAGATGCGGTCGCAGCGCATGAAAACGCGTGGTTGCATGTTGATGGTGCGATTGGCCTTTGGGCTGCAGCGAGCGACAGCCAGAAACATCTATTGAAAGGTATTGAGCGAGCGGACTCGATTGATACTGATGGTCATAAATGGTTTAACATGCCTTACGATTGCGGCATGGTAATTGTTAAAGATCCTAGCAAAATTACGAGCGCGATGGGTGGTAGTAATATGGGTGATTACTTGAATGATGCCATGGAGAAACCGGACCGAAATGCGATCAACTTTGGCATCGCGGCATCACGACGTGCACGAGGCTTACCTGTGTATGCTGCATTCAAGTCATTGGGTAAAGAGGGTATTGTTGCCCATCTAGATAATTGTGTCACGTTAGCAAAGCGTATGGCAGATAAGTTGGCGCAAGTAGAAGGGGTTACCATCCTTAATGATGTGGTGTCTAACCGATTCTCTGCGCAGTTTGGCATTGGTGATGATGAATATCGTAATGAACTTACTGATCGTGTCGTACATCGGTTGCAGCAAGAGGGATTCTTATACCCATCAACATCAGGTTATAAAGGTCTAAAAACCATGTTGTTCTCGGTGCTCAACTATCACACATCAGAACAAGATATTGATCAATCAGCAGAAAAGATCATTCAAGCCTATAAGGCAGAACTTGCACTGATGTAGCTTCTATTTTAGAACCCAGCCTTTTAAAAACCGCACTTTGTTAAGTGCGGTTTTTGTTTTAACGATTCATGTATGGAAGTCACTTAATCCTTTCATTCCTGGGCATGTGAAAGTCCGTTTTTGTAGCTGATAGACTTAAGCTCACTTGAGGTAGAGAGTCGGCTCGAAACTCGTGTACGGGAGTTTGGGTACCTTATTTAGTAAGGCTTCGGTTTAGTGCATGCACTGTTGCGATAGAAATGGTTACTTGAAACGCTTGAGGGCGAATCTCTAGAAAAAAGCCACCACTAAACAGTGATGGCTTTGTAGTAATTTGGTTTTACTAGTATTTCACAAACAACATTTTTCGTAGGCTATTACAGCGAGACTTATCCAGCGGGTCACCTAGGTAATCTCCGTCTTCAGCGGCTTTCTTCATTACCAGCGCTCTTGCGCGGTCACCACTATCCAGATCTTGATACTCTTCCAAGGTCTTTAGCTTGAGCAAGCGGTATTTTGATTTGTCTTTGCTAGATGCAATGTGATCGTAGCAGTAACTCATCGCACCTGCATTCGCACCAATCTTACTAGCGTCTGTAATCGCGTAAGCATTAAAGCCAATTGTGCTCGTCAATAAAATCAAAAGGGCATTGCGTGCTTTCATTTCTCTTTCCTAATTCAAACAAGTTGATAAGTAAGATAAAGGGGAATGACTTTTAAAAAATGCCATTTAGCGACAGCGATAAACCTCAAAGAGCAACTGAGTGTGTGGTACAGAAAGTGAACGAGTGTGTAGACACCACTCTAAGAAGAAAGGGCAGATGGCAACGAACGATAAATAGTCTACTTGAAAGACCAAGCTTGTTTACATTTGATAACAATGTGAGAGATAGCTCAGCATGCTTTGTTCAACTGATAACTAAAAAATTAAAAGAGTAGAAAATATTTGAGTTCATTGCATTAGTCTTTATTTGTATTTTTGCTAAGAATGGGGCTTTCATGAGTTTTTGTATCTATAAATTTGCGTTTTAGTTGCTCTAATTGTTGATTTTAATGGTTTTTGTGTTTCTGTTTTTACGTGTTAAATCTTCATAAACTCTCTCTTTTCTCAAGTTTTAATAATGATTGTTGTCGAAATGATTCGGCTGTTTCTGTTGTTTTTTGTAGATAATTAGTTTGAGTTCGAACTAAATTTGAGGCATTTTATATTTAACTAACCGTTCAATTAAAAGTAACAAGGATGCAAAATGCCCAAGGTTGGGATGCCTGAAATCAGAAAACCGCAGCTAGTCAAAGCGACGATGTCGGTCATCGACAGAGTAGGTTTGCACGCTGCGAGTATCTCGTTGATCAGCAAAGAAGCAGGCGTATCAACGGGGATCATTAATCACTATTTCGGTGGAAAGCACGGTCTGTTAGAAGAGACCATGCGTGAGATCCTGCGCCAGCTTTCTGCCACCATCAAAGAGAACTTAAGCCAGCTGCCAGCTGATGCGCATCATCAACGTATTAATGCCATCATTGACGGCAACTTTGTGGGTTTCCAAGCCGAGAACCAAGTGGCAAAAACTTGGTTGGCATTCTGGTCGTACTCCATGCATGACGTGCAGCTTAAACGTCTGCAACGAGTGAATGAACGACGCCTCCTTTCTCACCTAAAAAAAGAATTAAAAGCTTTGCTGGATCAAGACCAAGCAGAGCTAGTAGCGCATGGTATTGCGTCACTGATTGATGGCATTTGGCTGCGCGGAACGCTCAACCCGCAAGGCATCGATGCCGAGAAAGCACGCGTCATCATCAACGACTATCTCGATAAACAACTCACGTTCTACTCAAAACTAAAATAAAGAGTCAAATCTTCAAATGGATATGAAAGCACACTACATCGATGGTGCCATGCATCTAGGATGCTCAGAAGAACACTTCATCACATACAATCCCGCCAATGGTGAGCCGCTTGCGAATGTGAAGCAGGCTAACCAGCAAGATATGCAAGCGGCAATTGAATCTGCCAAGCGCGGCTTTGCGATTTGGTCTGCCATGACGGCGACAGAACGCAGTCGTATTTTGCTTAAAGCGGTGGCGCTACTTCGTGAAAGAAATGACGAATTGGCGGCACTAGAAGTTGCGGATACAGGCAAGCCAATTCAAGAAGCGAACTGCGTAGACATTGCAACGGGCGCAGATGTGATCGAGTACTACGCAGGTCTTGCGCCTAGCATGCATGGTGAACAGCAACCGCTGAATGAATCCCAGTTTTTTTACACTCGCCGCGAGCCTCTGGGCATTTGTGCGGGCATTGGTGCGTGGAACTACCCAATTCAAATCGCTATGTGGAAATCTGCCCCTGCACTTGCTGCGGGTAATGCGATGATCTTTAAACCATCAGAAGAAACTCCGTTAACCGCACTCAAATTGGCAGAAATCTACAGCGAAGCGGGAATGCCAGATGGTGTGTTCAACGTCATTCAAGGTGATTACCGAGTAGGGCAAATGCTCACCGCACATCCAGACATCGCTAAAGTCTCTTTCACGGGTGAATCTGGTACGGGCAAAGTCGTGATGGGTGACAGCGCAGAGACACTAAAGCAAGTGACTATGGAACTTGGCGGCAAATCGCCAATGATCATTTTTGATGATGCCAAGCTAGACGACGCGGTTTCTGCTGCAATGGTGGCGAACTTCTATACCCAAGGTGAGGTTTGTACGCACGGTACTCGCGTGTTCGTTCATGAAGGTATTTATGATGAGTTTGTTGCTCAACTTAAGAAACGTACCGAACTGCTGGTGGTTGGCGATCCGCTTGATGAGCAAACTCAAATTGGCGCGCTAATTTCCAAAGAGCACGAATCAAAAGTTCTTTCCGCAATTGAACAAGCGAAAGCAAGCAAAGCAACGTTGCTGACTGGTGGCTACAAAGTCACAGAAAACGGTTTGGCGAGCGGTAACTTTGTTGTGCCAACGGTTTTCATTGATTGCGAAGATGACATGCCCCATGTGCAGCAAGAGATCTTTGGTCCCGTAATGTCAGTGCTTAAGTTCAGTGATGAAGACGAAGTGGTTGCACGCGCTAACAACACCGATTACGGACTGGCAGCTGGCGTGTTCACGCAAAACCTCTCTCGTGCACACCGCGTTATTCATCAAATTCAAGCAGGAATCTGTTGGATTAACACCTGGGGCGACTCCCCAGCTGAAATGCCAGTTGGCGGTTACAAACTTTCTGGCATTGGACGTGAAAATGGTGTCGAGACCCTTAAGCATTACACCCAAACCAAGAGCGTGTTAGTGCATTTGGGTGATTTCGATAGCCCTTACGCCTAATCAGTCAGGAGGATTTGTAATGCAACAACACTACGATTACATCATCGTCGGTGCTGGCTCGGCAGGCTGTGTCTTAGCGGATCGTTTGAGTGAAAGCGGTCAGCATCAAGTCTTGCTGCTAGAAGCGGGTGGCTCAGACAAGAGTATCTTCATTCAAATGCCAACGGCGCTGTCTTATCCAATGAACACCGAAAAGTACGCATGGCAGTTTGAAACTGTAGCGGAAGATGGACTAGACGGACGCCAACTGCATTGTCCACGCGGCAAAGTTTTGGGCGGTAGCTCTTCGATCAACGGCATGGTTTATGTTCGTGGTCATGCTTGTGACTTTGACGAATGGGAAGCGGAAGGTGCAAAAGGCTGGAACTACCAAGCTTGTCTGCCGTATTTCCGTAAAGCGGAAACGTGGACAGGCGGCGCAGACGAATACCGCGGTGACAGCGGTCCGGTTGGGACGTGCAACGGTAACGACATGAAGTTGAACCCACTTTACCAAGCGTTTATTGAAGCAGGTAAAGATGCAGGCTACCCAGAAACGCAAGATTACAACGGTTACCAGCAAGAGGGCTTCGGTCCTATGCACATGACGGTAGACAAAGGTGTGCGAGCTTCTACATCTAACGCTTACTTAAGCCGTGCAAAAAGGCGTAGTAACTTCACTTTGATGAAAGGCGTAACGGCTCACCGTATTTTGCTGGAAGGCAAGAAAGCGGTCGGCATTGAGTTTGAACAATCTGGCAAAATCAAACAGTGCTTTGCTAACAAAGAGGTGGTGTCGAGCGCAGGCTCCATCGGCTCGGTACAACTGCTGCAACTTTCGGGTATTGGTCCTAAGACTGTGCTTGAAAAAGCGGGCATTGAAGTGAAACACGCGCTAGAAGGCGTGGGTAAAAATTTGCAAGACCACCTTGAAGTGTACTTCCAGTACCACTGCAAACAGCCGATCACGCTTAACAGCAAGCTAGGTTTGATCAGCAAAGGTTTGATTGGTACGGAATGGATTCTGACGCGCAAAGGTCTGGGCGCAACCAACCACTTTGAATCGTGTGCGTTCATCCGTTCTCGTGAAGGATTGAAATCGCCAAACATTCAATATCATTTCCTACCAGCAGCAATGCGTTATGACGGTCGTGCGGCATTTGATGGTCACGGGTTCCAAGTGCATGTTGGTCCAAACAAGCCAGAGAGTCGCGGTAGCGTTGAAGTGGTTTCTGCCAACCCAAATGACAAGCCCAAAATCGAGTTCAACTACATCTCGACGGAACAAGATAAGCAGGATTGGCGAGACTGTATTCGTCTAACGCGTGAAATCCTCAATCAACCTGCAATGGATGCGTTCCGCGGTGAAGAAATTCAACCTGGTCTTAGCATCACCAGTGACGAAGCGATTGATGAATGGGTGAAGCAAAATGTAGAAAGTGCTTACCACCCATCGTGTAGCTGCAAAATTGGCTCGAACGATGACCCAATGGCAGTTCTGAATGAAGCTTGCCAAGTGCGCGGCATTGAAGGCTTGCGCGTGGTGGATTCATCCATCTTCCCAACCATTCCGAATGGCAACTTAAACGCCCCAACCATCATGGTCGCAGAGCGTGCTGCGGACATGATCTTGGGTAATACCCTTGAACAATCGAATAACACACCGGTTTGGATTGCTCCGAACTGGCAAGAGACGCAAAGAATGCGTCCGCCAAAAAGAGACTTAAGCTCAATCTCATAAAGTCAGTAGGGTCTGTTTACCTTTCGAGCTGATTTTTGCAGCGAATTGTTGGGTATTTATACAAGGCAGAGACTTTGCTATGTAGCTAGCCTACATGAGAAGTCGATAACGCAGTAGAAATGACCAACAAACGCTGCCCAAAGGGTTCGGTTAAAATCGTTTTATGCTTTGTTAAGGCGTATTTGCTTAGAGTGACTAGGCGACACACTCCTTGCCTCGCCTAAAACGATTTTATCTCGAACAAAAATTAACCGCGCAAGGTCAACAGACCCTGATCATTACAAGGAATTTAAACATGTCTACGATGACAAAAATCTTTTCATCTATCGCGCTGAGTGCAGTGGCGACAGGTGCTTACGCTAACCAATGTGAAACCGTTCGATTTGCCGATGTCGGCTGGACGGACATTACTGCAACCACAGCGGTTACCTCTGAACTGCTCAAAGGCTTGGGCTACAAAACCAAGACCGATCTTCTGTCTGTACCTGTGACGTACTCTTCAATGGCAAACGGCGACATTGACGTATTCCTAGGTAACTGGATGCCAACCATGGAAGGCGATATCGCCAAATATCGTGAAGCTGGCACAGTGGAAACCGTTCGCGCAAACCTAGAAGGCGCGAAATACACACTAGCTGTGCCAAAGTACGTATATGACGCAGGCGTGAAAAGCTTTGCTGACTTGGCAAAAAATGCCGACAAATTTAAAGACCGCATCTACGGCATTGAGCCGGGCAACGATGGCAACCGTTTGATCCAAGATATGATCGACAGCGATGCATTCGGCTTGAAAGACTTCAGCCTCGTGGAATCAAGCGAAGCGGGAATGGTGTCTCAGGTGTCTCGTGCAGTACGTCGTAACCAATGGATCGTTTACCTAGGTTGGGCTCCGCACCCAATGAACAGCAATGTTGAGATGGAATACCTATCTGGTGGTGACGACTTCTTTGGTCCTAACTACGGTGGTGCAAATGTTTACACCAACGTGCGCCAAGACTACCTATCTGAGTGTCAAAACGTGGGTCAACTGCTTAAGAATCTAGAGTTCAGCCTAGAGATGGAAAACCAGTTGATGGAAGCGATTCTAAACCAAAAACAAAAGCCAGCGAAAGCGGCACAAGAATGGTTGAATGCCAACCCACAACAATTTGAAGCGTGGCTAGAAGGCGTGAAGACGCTAGACGGCAAAGACGCAAAACAAGCGATTACTTCTTACCTAAAAACAAACGCTTAATCATTCCTCTCTTTAGGAAAAGGTGGGCAGTGATGCCCGCCTTTTAACACAAAGGTTTTATTGTGAATTTTATTACGGACAACAAACTTCCGTTGGGCGAATGGATGGAAACAGGCGTGGATTGGTTAACCATGAACGCGTCGGGTTTCTTTGATGCTATCTCTATTTTTCTCGAAACCATCATTCTATTCGTGGTGGATATTTTCAAATGGATGCCACCAGCAGCACCTATCATCATGACCGCAGCGATTGCGTGGTTTCTACACCGCAGTATTCCTCTAGTCGTGTTTATCGTGCTGGCGCTGCTGACTATCCTTAACCTCGGCTACTGGCAAGAAATGCTGGAAACCTTTGTTCTCGTCTTCGCTGCGACAACGATTTCCGTATTAATTGGCGTGCCGCTTGGCATCATGGCGGCGCATCGCCCGTGGTTGTATACCTTATTGCGCCCGATACTCGATTTAATGCAGACCGTACCAACGTTTGTGTATCTGATCCCAACACTGGTTCTGTTTGGTTTGGGCATCGTTCCGGGGCTGATTTCCACCATTATCTTTGCTATCGCCGCGCCGATTCGTCTGACTTACCTTGGCATCACCAAAGTACCAGAAGAGCTGATTGAAGCGGGTAAAGCCTTTGGTGCTAGCCGCATGAAATTGCTATTCAAAGTCGAACTCCCAGCAGCATTGCCAAGCATTATGGCGGGTGTGACCCAATGCATCATGTTGTCACTTTCTATGGTGGTGATAGCCGCACTAGTAGGTGCCGATGGTCTGGGCAAACCAGTCGTACGAGCACTGAACACTGTGAATATTTCTCAAGGCTTTGAAGCGGGTTTAGCGATTGTTTTGGTCGCGATTATTCTCGACCGTTTGTGCAAAGCACCAAACCAAAAGGAGGCATAACATGGACGCAATTACGATTGAAAACCTCGACGTTGTGTTTGGTCAGCAGCAAGAGCAAGCATTGGCGCTATTAGACCAAGGCAAGTCTCGCCAAGAGATCATAGATGAGACCGGACAAGTGGTTGGTGTTGATAAAGTATCAATGAGCGTCAAACAAGGTGAGATCTGTGTATTGATGGGGCTTTCCGGTTCGGGTAAATCAAGTTTGCTTCGTGCCGTTAATGGTTTGAATGAGATTTCTCGTGGCTCACTAAAAATCAAAGATGGTGAAGACATGGTAGAGCTTGCCAATTGTGACGAGCAGACTCTGCGTAACCTGCGTACTCATCGCGTGTCGATGGTGTTCCAAAAGTTTGCGCTTATGCCGTGGCTAACGGTATTGGATAACGTGGCGTTTGGTCTTGAGATGCAGGGTATTGGCAAAGCGGAACGACGTAAAAAAGCGCGTGAACAACTTGAAATGGTTGGGCTGAGCGAGTGGGAGAGTAAATTTCCGCATGAGCTTTCTGGCGGTATGCAGCAGCGCGTTGGCTTGGCTCGCGCCTTTGCTATGGATACCGATATCTTACTAATGGATGAACCGTTCTCCGCGCTCGACCCACTGATTCGCGCTCAGCTTCAAGATGAATTAATTCAACTGCAAGAGAAGCTCAACAAGACGATTTTGTTTGTGAGCCATGACTTAGATGAAGCACTGAAAATCGGTAACAACATTGCCATTATGGAGTCGGGCAAACTGATTCAACACGGTAAGCCTGAACAAATCATCCTTGCGCCAGAAAACGAGTATGTGGCGGACTTTGTGGCTCACACGAATCCGCTTAACGTATTGAAAGGTCGTTCACTGATGCAAGCCAGCACCGAGCTTAAGCATCAGAACGACCGTGTATTGGTGTGTGCAGATAAACAGATTTGGGTCGAGCAAGAGCCGAAAGGCTTAACGCTGGTGGATTCCGATAAGTCATTGGTGAATTGGGAAAGCGATTTAACCACACTCGATGACATCGGCGAAAGCACGGTCGTTCAAGCCAATCCAGATATCAGCATGCGTGAAGCGATTGAGCTGAAGCAACGCAGCAATCAACCTATCTTGCTAGTAGAAGAGAACAAGCTAGTGGGCGTACTGAGTGATAATGAATTGTATGACGCGCTGCTTGGTAACTTTAAGTCTAAGCAAGTGGCGTAGCTGCTTTTTATCTCAAAACGTTTGTTACCTTCTTAAAATAAAAAAGAGCCGCACTGATCAAGTGCGGCTCTTTTCAATTCAACATCTGTTGTTGTTAAAGCTCTAGTTTTGCGTCAACACAGCTTTCGAAGTCGTCCAAATCACAACCTTTTTTGAAGAACTCTATTTTCTGTTCTTTAGTGTCAGCAAGTTTCGCTGCCGTGCGACAGCCAGAAACATCACCTAAATCACAGCTTTTTGCGTAGTAAAGTTGCGCGCCTACTTTATCACGAATGCGCTCTAGACCACGCCATGCAAAGTTGTAACAAGCTTGTGCGTCGTTGTTTTCACAACATGCAGTATGAGCTTCTTGTAGTGGTTTAGGGAAAAGTTCTACTTGAGCATCACAAACTTGCGTCACTTTCGCTGGCATTTTTGGTGGCACTTGAACGAAGAAGTTTTTCTCTGCGATGATTTCATCATTCAGCTTAACTGCCACTGTCCATTTACCGTTTGCAAGTTCTGCTTCTGATTCAAACTGCCACATTGCAAAGTTATCACGACCAAAGTAAAGCGTATCGTTCCAGCTGCTTTGAGTTGAGCCATTGATCTCAGGGTGAGTCACTTCAACGATAACTGGTAGGCTCTTATAAACTTTTCCTTCCGTTGCATCTGGTGTCATCGCCACTGACTGAGTTGCCGTGTAGCTAAAGCCAAAGAAGTTGCCAATTTCTGCAGGAACCGCGAAGCCTTTTTGGAAGTTATAACCAACAAGCTGCTTGTTTTTAAAAGCAGGCGTTGCAAGGCCAGATTTATTGATCTTAGCTGTCGCTCCAACTTTAACTTTGTTTTCAGATGTTTGCTCAACGTTGGTTTGTTGGTTGTTTTGCTCTTCTTTAGTGGTAGCACAACCACCAAGTAAAATAGAAAGGGAAATTAGGCCAAGTACTGACGCTTTACTGCTGATCATTATAATCCTGCTTATTTTGTGGGAGTTACATCGGATTTTTTATTTGCCAAACAATACTTTAGATTGGGAGGCTTTAAAGTGAGCGCGCAGTATATAGAGGGGAAACACTCAAGACAATTTGCTTGACTGCTAAGTGTTCAAAGTTTGAGGTTTATATACAATTAAGCTTAATTTGGTGAGTTTTCGATAAATAGTGAGAGCATAAAACGAGAAGAGAGTCGTATTAACGACTCTCTTCAAGAATACCATCTCGACTCATGATTTATAGGGTGGTAATCACGTCATCGATGTGAAGACGTGCTTTAGGCAGACCGTGGTTGTAGTCTTCGCCGTCTTTGTGGTAGCCGATTGCTAGCGCAACTTCACATACGTGACCGTCGAGTTCTACTTTGAACTCTTCGCCGATCAATGTTGAATCAACACCTTCCATTGGAGTAGAGTCGATACCTAGGCGCGCTAGTGTGTGCATAAGGTTACCAAGCGCGATGTAAACTTGCGCTTTTGTCCAACCGCCGTTGTAGCCATTCTCGTCCGTGTTTGCTTCAGCGAAAGCGTAAGCACCCATGAAAGTGTCGTACATCTCTGCTGGTAGGTGACCAGAGGTTACTTCAGCATCAACGCGCTTAGCGAATTTCTCTTTAGTGAATTTTGGATCGTACGCTAGCAGAATAGTGTGAGACGCAGCTTTAGCATGCGGTTGGTTAAACTGGTGCATGTTAGCAAACGTGTCGTGGAAACGCTGTTTCGATTCATCACTCTCAAGTACGATAAATTTCCAAGGTTGAGAGTTGATAGAAGAAGCCGATAGGCGAATGGCTTCTTTGATGATTGCCATATCTTCTTGAGAGATACGTTTCTCTTCGTCGTATTTTTTAGCTGTGTAACGGTTGTTTAGGTCTGTAATGATTTGATGAGACACGTTGATATCCTCTTAAAATTATTCAACAAATGAGGATGCGCTTATCATCGACGACCATGCGTACCTCGAAAGTGAATCCATCATATCGATTTTTATCGAATTGATAATACGTGTTTCGTTTAAATCACTTTCTATTTTTTATTGAAAATAAAATCTTGAGCGGCAAGTAACGTAAGAAATGAAGGGAGCTGGTTCGCCCCCTAAGGTGATTATGAGTTCGGTTCGGAATCATTTTTCTTCACTGCTTTAGCGATATCTGACACGGCTTCAACTAGATTGATCGGTAATGGGAAGATTATGGTGGAGGTTTTGTCGGTGGTGATCTCCGTTAGAGTTTGCATATAGCGTAATTGCAGAGCATTAGGTGCTTCGTTGAGCATATCAGCGGCTTCTTTTAGCTTGCTAGATGCTTCTAGCTCACCCGTTGCGTGAATAACTTTCGCACGACGATTCCTTTCTGCTTCGGCTTGACGGGCTAAGGCTCGAACCATGCTGTCGTTAAGATCAACATGTTTCACCTCTACCGTTGCGATTTTAATTCCCCAGTCATCTGTTTGTTGGTCGAGAATAGATTGGAGATCTTTGTTGAGACGTTCGCGTTCTGCCAAAAGTTCATCCAATTCATGCTGCCCAAGGACTGAGCGGAGTGTTGTTTGCGCTAACTGACTCGTCGCATCGCTGTAGCTTTCGATGTTATTGATGGCCATTTGTGGGTCGACGACTCTAAAATAAACCACTGCATTGACACGCACAGAGACGTTATCACGGGTAATTAAGTCTTGGGTCGGAACATCCAATACAATGGTTCGTAGGTCAACACGAACCATTTGCTGAATAAATGGAATAAGGATTATCAACCCCGGACCTTTCACTTCTTGAAAGCGTCCTAAGAAGAAGACGACGCCACGCTCATATTCGCGCAGCACTTTGAACATTTGCGTTGCCAGTGCAAACAGTAAAACCAGTATAACGGCAACAGTGTAGAGCATCATAATCGCCTCCTATCCTTTAGGGCGGTCATTAGGCTTCACAGTTAAGGTCAGCCCTTCCACGTTTATTATGGTGACTTGGTCACCTTGTTTGAGTTGTTCACTTGCTTTGGCTTTCCAGAGCGCGCCTTCTAACTGCACTCGACCTGTGCCATCGATAAAGTCATCACTTACAATGGCTAGTTTTCCTGGGTAGGCTTCTAAACCTGTTGTGGCTCTCCTGTTTCGTATTCTCAGTAATAAACCTACGGTAATGATGATCAGTGCGATGGAGAAAGTCGCTATTCCGAATATGAGGGGAAGGGCGATTTGAAAACCAGGTAGCTTGCTGTCCATCAAGAAAACGGAACCCAGCACAAATGCAACAACGCCTCCCAGCCCGAGTACGCCAAAACTTGGGCTGAAAGCTTCCGCGATCATCAGCGCGATACCGAGTAAAATAAGCCCCAAGCCCGCATAGTTTACTGGCATCATTTGTAGGGCGTACATTGCTAGTAGTAAGCAAATGCCTCCCAATACGCCGGGTAAACCGATACCAGGATTGTAGAACTCAAGTAATAGCCCATAAATACCAATGAGCATCAATATGTAAGCGACATTTGGGTTAGTGATAACGGCCAACATTTCTGCGCGCCAGTCAGGGACGCGTTCAATGAATACGGGATTTTCTAGTGACAACGTCACGCTCATGCTGTTTAACTTGATGCTTTTGCCCGAAGCTATCTTTACCAACTCTTGCGGAGAGGCTGCTATGTAATCAATGACCCCGAGCTCTAGAGCCTCTTGTGCATCGAGGCTTGCTGCCTCACTAACCGCTTTTTCGGCCCATTCTGCGTTCCTACCGTGAAGCTTAGCGAGCCCCTTTATATATGCTTTTGCGTCATTGACGACTTTCTTTTCCATTGTGGTTTTTGTGGTGACTTTATCGGGCGATTGCTCAGGAGCAGCCTCTTCCTTGTTTTCATCGTTTTCTTTTTCTGATGAAGGTTGTTGAGGTGCACCGCCAAGGGCGACAGGCGTAGCAGCTCCTAAATTGGTCGCTTCAGCCATAGCGGCAATATGACTTGCCAGAAGAATATAGGTACCAGCACTAGCTGCGCGAGAACCAGAAGGCCCAACCCAAGTCGCCACGGGAACGGTGGAGGTAGTGATTGCTCTGATGATATCTCTCATCGAGCTATCTAGGCCCCCTGGGGTGTCCATTTTCAAGATGACCAGATCAGCACCTTCTGCATTTGAAAGCTCGATCTCACGGACTAGGTAATCACTGATTGCGGGGCCAATAGCGCCTTTGACCGGAACTACCCAGATTTCACTCGCGGCATTAACGTTACTTGTGACGAGTGTAAAAAATAGGGCAAGCCAAGCATATAAATGTCTCATAGAGCCCTCCTTGTGCAATAACTAAAGTATAGCTATAGCAGGGCTAATCCTCGGAAATTGTTAGTAATAAGCTGTAAATGAATATGTACAAAAAAGCGCCACTAGTTTTTGCTAGTAGCGCTTCGGCATTTTAGATGGGGTTAAAGTGATGAAAACTGATCCAAGATGTCTTGCTTTGGCATCGGTTTGTAGAAGTAAAAACCTTGGAGCTCATCGATACTCCAAACCTTAAGCTTCCGCACTTGGCTCGCTGTCTCTACGCCCTCTGCGACGATGGTTAGCCCCAATTCTTGAGCCATGCTTGCGATATTTCTGACTAAGGTTTTTGCTCTGTCATTTGTTTCAATTTGATCAATATATGATTTATCCAGTTTCACGATATCTAGAGGGAAACTGCATAAACTGCTAAATGAGGCATAGCCCGTACCAAAGTCGTCTAAGGCAAGCTGTATGCCGAGCTGTTTCACTTCGTTAATACGATGAATGGTTTCAGCTTCCACCCCCATCAACATACTTTCCGTAATTTCGATGACAAGCTGGCCTGCTTCAATGCAGTTATTATCTAAGGCTTGCTTTAGATGTGAGGTTAAATTGGCATGGTAAAAATGCTGCGTGCTCAGATTTACATGCATATTGAGAGCATTAAGCCCTTGCTGTTTTCTCGTTTTATTTAGCTGATTCAGGAATTCACATGCTTGCTCTAAAATTGATTCGCCTAACTCAACAATCAGTTTTCCTTGCTCCGCTATTGGAATAAACACCGCAGGAGAGATCACACCAAGAACAGGATGAATCCAGCGAGCTAGGGCCTCAAAACCAATAACTTCCCCTGACTGGGTGCTAAGAATCGGTTGGTAGTAAGGAATAATCTCACGATTTTTGATCGCGAGCTCAAGATCCCTGTTAATGATCATTGCGGTTTGAGCTTGGGTAGAAAGTTCCTCAGCAACAACCACAACTTCGCTCATCTGATTTCCAGGTAATGACGAGGCAGAGTAGCGTGCGATTTGCAAAAGATGTTCTGATGGTTCGTGAGTGATCGCGGGGTCGATAATCACGGCTTTGCTTTCTAGGTTAAGTAATAACCCAGAAAGCTCGACTTTGTGAGACAAACGATCAAGCAGTTTATTCGTTGCATCCACGATTTGTTGATTGTTGCTATAGCTGCAGTCAGGCACCAAGACGATAAATTCACTTTCACTAATTCGTCCAATTTGGTATTCGCCGAGGACTGTTTTCATCGATGCGGAGATGTATTTAATCGCTTCGTCGAAGACGCGGTGTCCGTATAGTTGTGAAATTTGCTGTATATTCTCGCAGCTAATATAAACAAAAGAGAAGCGATTCGGAGATTGACGAATTAAGTCGTTAAGTGCGCCCAAGATAATGACTCTGTTACAAAAGCCTGATATCGGGTCGTAATCTGTCAATTCCTGGATTAGTTGTGCCTGCTGCTTCTTCTCTCTCAAATCATGAATCAGTAACATCAGAGCGTTACAGCCGTTGTGTTGTACAAGTGTTGCTTCTAAGGAGCAATCAATCACTTGCTGTTTACTGTCCAACATTTGAGCTTCAAACATGGTTGTACCGTCGTTTACCATCTTGAGCATCATATCCACATGGCACTCTTCTGTATCTGAGGCGCATAACGAGTCTAAAGGACGGTCAATGATGTCATCTCTTTGGTACTTCAACATGTCCAAAGCTTGTTGATTGATGTCGACAATATTACGTTCAATCACGATCAGCATTCCCAGCGATGAGCTGCGATAAAGCGCGCCCAACTTTTGCATGGAATCTTTAAGCTGAGTCTTTGTGATTGAGGTGTTTTCAGAGAGTTTTTCAACGAGCTTGGTTGCGACTTCGAGTTCGTCAGATGTGACAGAACGGAGATCTTCAAGGTGATATTGCGACGCGAGTTGTCTTATACCTTGAGAAAAATGGTTAAAGCGTATTGCGACGCGATTCTTAAACACCCAATAGGTACTCGAGGCTATCGCAGTTGCAACAACGCCAACAGTAGCGAATAAATAAAGGAATAGCGTATTTCCTTTTTCGTAATGCGCACGCTGGGAGTCTGTTTTAAGCAGTGCGATAGGTTGATTTGATACATTAGTCAGCACTGACCAGAGTGTGATGTTGTTGCCGTTTTTATTAACTTTACCAGCTAAGCTTTCATTCTCTGCTGTTGCGTTAAGTTCAATCAATTGGTTGTTTGCGGTAAGAATCGAGCTAAAGTCACCAGGAAAGCGAAGATTTAAATCTCGCCCCCAGACAAGCCAGCCTGGAGAGTTTTGATCTCCTTCACTGTTCCTTACGGGTGTTAAGCTAATCGACCATACATGTTGGTTGATTTTAAATAGCCCAGCCATGCTATCACGGTGGATATCAAGGGTATTGTTCGCGTTTGATATATGGTCTTTGACTTCAGGTAAAGAGACGACTTGCTTTACAAATTCATGCGATTGCTGTTTATCTTGTTCACGAGTCAAAGAGTCGAGAATTTTGCCTTCAAGCGTGACAAACACCATCAAGTCGAGTGCAAGTGTGTCGATAGACTCTATGTAGAGGTTTCTGTCCCGGTAAGCGTCAATGTCACCATCTTTGAGCAAGTAATAGGTTTCATCCCAATGCGCCCAGTCATAGGAGCTCTCTTCTTGCTGATTAACCATCATGTCAATGACTGCATGAGCCTGTTGATTAGCATGGGTAATTTCTGTTCTTTCCAGCTCATCAAGGCTATACAGAAAAAAATAGCGACTGATGAAAAGAAAGCTAATGATCATGCCTAGCAAACCGAGCGAAAAATACAGCGCGGTTTTGTATCTTAGGTTCAATGTTAGCAAGCGAAAGTTCGGCATAGAGGATTACTTGTTGTATTTATTTGCTGAAATTGTACGACATCTTCTATATCAATAACGTGATGTCAAGCTGCAGTGGTCTTACCTTAAATTTCACTTTGATACATTTGTAAGTAATTGATCGTTTGCTATTTAAGGTACAATTTAAAGGTATGTTTTAAAACCCCTACAGCGACAAGGGGTTAACTGAAACCGTTGGTTTATAGACGATATAATTCGAATGCGATTAATTCGTCATCGAAAATTTGTAGGAAATGTGATGCTTGTAGTTCAAAGGCTTTTAAAGCTTGCCGTAATTTGTGCGATTTTCTTTACCGTGTTTGACCTGATTCAATACGGCCATATTACGTGGATTGATCGTTTGATAGGAAGGTAAGTTTCTTCTATGGAGCCAGTTCCGTTGGCTCCGCTATGATCAATACTGCTTCATTTTTTCATTCAATTCAGCCTGATTGCTGATTTCTAGTGCTCTATTGTAAAACTTAAGGTAGTTGGTTTTTTCTAGCTCTTCGGCACTTACCAACTGTTGGATAATGGTATCGCAGCGTTGAATAAGAAGTTGAACTTCCAAAGCCGTTTTGTCTGAGGGCCATGCCCGAGTTAGGATTTTGATAATGTTTATGCAAACGGTACGCAGCATTGGGCATCGAAGCTGAAGCTCGATTAATGCATCCAATAGTGCTGGATAATCTTCCTCATGCGCCCTTATTTTTGTGTATTGCTCCTGCATCCAAGCCTGACGTGCACGATTCTCAGCTTCTAGCGTTTGTCCTAGGGTAATTTTGCTCGATAGTATGGTGTCGCTCGAGTCAGTCTGCAGGTTATCAAAGCACCAAGTAATTGCGGTCGCAAACTCAGTCTCAAAGTTCATTTCATGTAACAACCAAGCGAGATGGTATTGGGCATAGAAATGACGAAATGGGTTTCGACGATAGAGATCGCTCAGTACTTTGAAGGCCTTCATATAGTTGCCATCTTCAGCGGCAATATGCGCAGCAATGAGGTCGAGCTCATCCTGAAATTGGAACCCTTCAGCACTGGTTACTAGAGCTTTAAAATGTGCTTTTGCCTGGCGTAACAAATCATCACGGCCGCTGAGTTTTCTGTGGCAATACAGTAAAATTCGGATGAGATTCATCTTACTGTAAGCATTATTACGATAGGTATCTTTGTTGATTTCTAAATAGTTGTAATAATGATCAAGCGCCAACTTGTATAATCCTTCTGAAAGACACAAGTTCACGATAACCAGTTCTCGTTCCGAGTTACCTTCCACTAATTTGTTTGCGAGTGCTAAGTGTTTAATGGCCTCAGGAATCTCTCGCTTAACAATCCCATAAGCTGCCGCGCATTCACGTATCTGAACGTTATTCGGTGAGCTTTTAAGTAGCTCTTGCACAATGTGTTGTGCTTCATCTGTTTCCCCCAGCATCATTAGAGAGTTAGCTAAGCCTACTTTTGCCCAGTTAACCTCTTTTCGATCGATGACTTTCTGATAAACCACTTTTGCTTCTTCATGCAATTTAAGCTTTGTTAAGAAGTCTGCGCGAAACTTCTCCACGATAAAGTAATATTCGGGATGGAAAGGAGACAATTCATCGCAGGCAAGTAAGCCTGCATTCCAGTTATTTTCTAGCTCCGCTTTATAGATATCTTTAAGGGCTTCCTTACGGCGAATCGCGGAAGATATCCGCTCTTTTAAAGTCACGGAGTTAAATGGTTTTAGTAGATATTCATCCGGTTTTAACTCAATGATAGCGCGTACGATGGATGCTGAGTTTTCCCCTGTGACAAGAATGAACAAGGTTTCTGGTCGAATCAGCTTAAGGTGCTTCAACTCTTCGAACAGTTGTTTGCCATTCATGCCTTTACCAAAGTTGTAGTCGCAGATAACAACGTCTAGTGTTTCACGTTGAGCGATGGTTATCGCCCCTTTGGCAAGCCTAGCACTAAGAATGCGTTTGTCTGAAAATCCGAGTTTAGTCAGCATGTTTCGTAAAGTCAGCACAACGACAGGGGCATCATCTACGATTAAAACATTGAGTTCAGAAAATGATTTGTTACTCATGAAATTTAATATCAACAAAACAACAGCAGTGGATAGAAACGCTCCAAGCTTGCGCGTTAGAGCAATTCAATCAGTTGAGAAATAGGTAGGGGCTTTGATGCAATGTAACCTTGAAAAAGGTCTACCCCAATTTCGTTTAAGTAAGTCAAAGTCGCATGGTCTTCAACGCCCTCTGCAACGGAGCGTAATCCGAGTGACGTAGCAAGTTGCACACAGGCCGCAATTAGCTGGCGGCTTTTGTAATTTTGAACCGCATTACCAATAAACTTCTGATCAATTTTTAGTTCAGTGAATGGTAACGTCGCCAATTGGCTCAAAGATGAATAGCCCGTCCCGAAATCGTCAATCGCTAACCCAACTCCTCTCAGTCGTAAATTGGCTAAATTGGCCAATGAAATAACGCATGCGTTATATACCTCATCTTCGGTTAATTCGAGAGTTAGCCGTTCCACCGCAAATAGAGAACGCTCACAGAACTCCAGGAGTTGTTCGCTCATTGGTGTTTGCAGCGTCTTTTGATTCATGTTTATTGAAAGCAGCAATTGGTTATCGAAACGAGATAGATCGTTTAGTGCGGTTTCTAATGAGACCCAAAACAATTTGTCCAACATGTTGTGTTTGGTCATTGCGCTAAGAAATGCATTTGGTCCCAACACACCATGTGTAGGATGTTCACAACGAATCAGCGCTTCAACACCAATGATCTTGTTGTTAGATACTTGGTATTGGGGCTGGTAGTAATTACGAAACCAGCATTGGTCAAAGCCTTGATTAATATCCTCAACGGAGAGCGAGACCATTTGCTTACCCGAATCTGATGGGGAAGCGATAGCCTTAAAGTCGGACAATATGTCTTCTAAGGTACCTAAAGCGATGGGCTTAACTAGGGAGCGAACAAAGCAATAGCCAGCGGACACGCACATACTATAAGTAATATCGACGACATCTTTGTTTGCCGCGCTAAGAATCACCACGCCGGTAGGGCGCTGAGCTTCAGATAGTGACGATAGTAAGTCAATGCCATTTAAACCCGGTAAGTTTAAATCACAAAACATCAGGTCGATTTGTTGCTTGGCACACAATGGAGCGACCTCTTTGCCGGAATGCAGCAGCTGAATGTTGGCGCTAGTGTAACGGCTCAGTAAAATCTTCAGGTTTGTCGCTTGTAGAATGTCGTCTTCAACAATCAATATATTCATTTAACTACGCTCTGTTATCTAGCCACGCTTTCGTGCTTGACAAAATCTCTTCAAGTATTTTTATCAGTGCGTCCTTACTAACTTGCTCTTTGTCTGAGCCTATCCATTGTTCACATGTTTTTGCAGCTTGCTCTAGTTCACCAATAGAGAGTGCCGCTGCTGAGCCCTTAATTCTATGGGCGACAGATTTAAGAGGTTCTTCAGCACTGTTTAGTAGCGCTTTGTCTGAGGCAAAAGCCATGAGTACCACCTCTGCAATTTCAACCTGCTCATCCACGTGGTAACTATCAAGCCAACATCTGTTTTGGTTTACTGAGCTCGGCGGTAAGTACCTTTCAAAAATGCCTCTGAGTGTTTCGATAGAGTATGGCTTGAAAATGACTTCGTTCATTCCAGCTGCTGATGCTTTTTCCAACACATACTTAGCGTTGTCTGCGGTACAACCGACAATAGGCAGTGCATTCAACATCGGATGATTCTTTATTTTTTGGGTTAATTGATACCCATCCATGTGTGGCATATGGCAATCAGTGATGATTAAATCGTACGCGAGCTCTTCTTTCTCAATAGATTCGATCAGTGTTTTGAAAGCAGATTCTCCACTCGACATAACCGTTGCTGACACACCAATGCTGTCGAGTTGCTTTTTGAACAGCAAGCGGTTGATCGGATCATCATCAACTACCATCACATGACCTGACACAGATAGTGATTGCTGCGGCTTATCTTGACCTTGTTTGGATGTTCGGTTTAGCAGGGCATGATAAAGCGTGTCTGGGTAGAAGTTTGAACTCCCAGATTCTGGCTCTAATGCCGATGCATACAAACCGAACTCATCAACAGGTACTTCCCAGCAATTCAACCAAGCTTCGGTTTGGCTATTGTTGCAAGCAACTGGTCCAGTATTTAAAAGTTGAATCTGTCTACCAACCATTGGAATGCTAATGATGACAGAAGTACCAATATTGGGTTGGCTACTCACACTAATACTGCCTGCCATTAAGTCCACCAAACTTTTTACAATAGACATGCCAAGCCCAGTGCCGCCAAAGCGTCGTGTAATGGTTTCATCCCCTTGGATAAACGGTAAGTAGAGGGATGATACTTGCTCTGGCGTCATTCCACATCCGGTATCGGATATACCCATGACCAACTGAGACTCTGATGAAGCGATAGAAACTTCAACGCTGCCTTCATGGGTAAATTTGAGGGCATTACTCAACAAATTATTTAAAATTTGATTGATGCGCAGCCAGTCAAGGTCAACGTCCGCAAATGCGTTTGGTGGCCAATCGACAATAAATCTAAGCCCTTTTTGCTCAGCGTTCTTTTCAAAGCTACGAAGAATTGGCCCCAATTCGCTATAAAGATTTCCGTTGCAGATGTCTAACTGAAGTTGGTTTGCTTCAATCTTTGAGAAATCCAATATATCGTTTACGTGCAGCTTCAAACGATCGGCTGAAAGCATCGCATTTCTTAACAGTTCTTTGCTCTCTGGCTTCGTAAGATCCTCTTCCAACAGCTCCATTAAGCCCAACATGGCGGCAATAGGAGTTCTCAGCTCATGGCTCACTACAGCTAAGAAGTGGTTCCGTGACGCAATTGCTTGCTCTAGTTCGGCTTCTTTTCTCTTGAGCACTGAAATATCGTCAAAGACCGTCATCTGGTATTCGTTACCATCAGACGGGTGTTTTATTATCTGCTGGTGGACACGGTACATGTGATCATCAAGTTTTAAGTGTTTAGACTCATGTTCTAATGAGGATGCCTTGTCAAATTTTACCGTTTTCAGAAAGAGCTGCTTCTCATCAACTGACGCATTGCCATATTTAGTGCAGCGCTCCATTACTGACAAATATCGCTGATTGGCTAACACTTGTTGACTGCTTTTGTCCGTTATGACGATCAAGTTGGGCACATTATCTAAGATTGATGAAAGCCACTGGTTTTCAGTGCGTTTGATTTTTGATTCAAGCTCTCTTCTTCGCAGTGATCTAGACAATCTATCCGTGTGCATGAAGTAAATCATCAGAGCAATTAGGAACACACAAGTTCCTACCAGCGCCCAAATGACGACTAACTTCTTATCGATACCATAAGTGATCATCACCTTGTTATGACGTTCAATTAATTGCTCGATCTCATCTTTGGACGTAACGGTGAGCACAGTGTTTAGTATCTTGTGTAAGAACGCAGATTCACTACGTAACTCCATGCCGATTGGAGATGTTAGGTCGTATGCTGTTGGCGCAGTTACAGGTACATATAGCTTCTCGAACCCTTTGTAGTAGTGGTTATCAACAATGCTCTTATTGACGAAGGCATGAGAAGCTTTGCCCGAAGCAAAGGCATTCATCAGCGTCTCGAAATCTCGGTACACCGGATATTGTTTGAACTTTTCATTTTGATGAAAGTGGGTGTAAAAGTTACCACTGCGATCCAAGATGGCAGTGGTTTGCTTTCCTTTGATTTGTGTTGCTCTTATGTAGCTAAACTTGAGCTCAGAATACGGTTGTGTCGCGATAAAATCGCGGCGATCGATATTATTCGTATTGCGAGCAGGCAAGAGGTCAACGACACCGTCCTTTAACATCTGTTCGACATCATGACCTTGAGGATCGATATATTCGAATGACAATAAGCTACGTTGGGCTAGCAGTTTCAATAGGTCGTGAACGTATCCACGCAGTCTTCCTGTTTGCGGATCAATATAAGAGAGAGGATACAAATCATCTTCTATCGTGTATCGAATTGCTGTTCGGCCTTCTTGTTTTTCAAGTACTTTTAGCATCATGTCGTTATGCAATATATTGATATTTGCTTCTATTTCGACATGAGTATTCTGAGTGTTTTTTGTGTGTTCAATATACTTGTTGATGATTGACATCAACTCAGGGTTACTATTATTAGTCGCAATAGAGACTTCGCCTTTTGATAGCGACTTGTCATATATCACTTCACCAACGAGTTCACCGTTAACGTTCTGAAAACCATAGCTATTGAGGGTTGAGAGGCCCACAATTGCGGCATCAGCAATCCCAGTGTTTAAAGACTGGAACAGCATTTCGTTGTTATTGACGATATGAAGCTTATTGTAATCCTGCGTTCTTGCGAGGTCGCATGCGCTCGAATTTCTCACACATGCCCACACTAGTTCGTCTAAAGGTTTGGACTTTAGAGAGCTGTCTCTAAGCCAAATTAAGCGTAGAGTATTGAAGATAGGCTGTGAGAAAAGAAAGTCGGCGCTTCGAGCTTGTGTCGCAACAAAGCCAACCGTCAAATCGATCTCGTTCGCTTTTAACGCGGCAAAAAGCGCTTGTATATTGGAAAATGGGACATACTCCGGTGTTATGCCCAACTCTTCCGTCATTGTTTCAGCGTACTCAATATTGATACCTTCTTTTGAGCGAATATCGCCCCAGTAAGGTAACCAGTTTCCTTCTAGCACACCGACTTTTAGTGATGGGTTGTTTTTTAGATAAGTCTGCTGTTCTTTGCTTAAAAGATCAGCGGCAGAAATAGTAAATGTAATAGATGATAATGCAATCAATAAAAGGCTTTGAATTTTCACTAATTCTTTAAACTCAATAACTTATCAAAATGAAAAATGGGGGCGGATAGTATATGTTTTCACCACTTCCGCCAATTTGTCTTGTTTGTCGTATCGATAAGTAAGTCTTCTAGGTGGCTAATTCTTAGCCAGTAGTAAGGTAGTTGATGGTTTGAGACACGGAATGAGTAAATGGCCTTTAACATTCAAGCAATTTATCAGTATGGTGAAGTTCTTAACCAGTTTGACAAGGAAGTGATATGTCTCGACACACCGCTACCGTTTTTTGGCAGCGTCAGCCTCAGGAAATTTTCAGTGATAATTTATATAGTCGTGCGCATGTATGGCAGTTTGATGGTGGCGTGACCGTACCCGCTTCACCATCGCCTCATGTTGTACCATTGCCACTTTCAGTCGAAGAGAACGTTGATCCAGAAGAAGCGTTTGTTGCCGCGCTTTCAAGCTGTCATATGTTGGTGTTTCTCTCCATTGCAGCGAAACGCCGCTACGTGATCGACAGCTATATTGATGAGGCGTTCGGAGAACTTTCAGTAGGAGAAAATGGCAAAGAGTGGGTTTCGAAAGTAGTGCTTAGACCAAACATTGTCTTTTCTGGAGATAAGCAACCGACACGTGAACAGTTAGCGAAAATGCACAACATGGCACACGAAAACTGCTTTATTGCCAACTCAGTGAAGACGGATGTCGTTACAGAGTTAGTGGATTAAGGGAGAGTGGCGTTATAGGTGATAGGGCTGGTATTCAATCGTAATCAGCTTGTTATCTAACCCCAAGTTAAAGCTCTAATTAACCGTCTAATGGCTTGAATGTGAGTGACTTGTTTCACATTTTGAGTCATTAAAAGTCGGAGCCTGAACCAATGTTGTGCAGTGGCGCAAATAGTTTGTTGTTAAATTAATGTTAATATCGAATGGTGTGTCATTGATTAATAACGAGCATGGATGTGCAAACGCCTTTGAATCCCTTTATTCAAGCTAATGGAATACCTCAATTTGGTCACTTAGCATCAATACCGGAATCGCTTCAGTTAGATACTTTCGTGTATCTCACTGAAATGGATCTGCCCGCGTCGAGTTGGCGTAAGCGGTTCGACTACAAGCAATTCCAGTTTGTTTCGATTGTCACGTCGAAATACATCATTGGTGTCGCAATTGCGGATATTCGCTATTTGGCGTCTGGTTTTTGCTATGTGTTTGATACAGAAAACCATGAGCTAGTTGAACAGCAGTGGTTAAAGCCGCTTAATATGGGGTATCAAACGCAACCTTCTAGCTGGAATAGCCAAGCATATCTCGCTAATGATGCAATCCAGTTCAATATTGAAAATGGGCAGTGGCATATAAAGCTTGCCACGAATCTTGTTCAAGCGGATTTGATGCTCTTAGCTGATTCAAAATCTCAAACTGAGCAAGAAAGCTTACCCTTGATGCTTTGCACACCAACAGCATATTCAGGATGGACCTATACCCAAAAACATAATGCACTCACCGTACAAGGTGAAATGAGTGTGAAAGGGCAGCAACAAGACTTGGTGAATGCGGTTGCAGGGTATGATTTCTCGGCTGGGTATATGCGAAGAGAAACCAGTTGGCGATGGGCGAGTATCAATCATCAAGATGAAGATAAACGCATTGGACTTAACCTAGCGGCTGGGGTGAACGAAACGGGGTATTGTGAAAACGTCATTTGGATTGATGGTGAACGTCATCTGATGCCACCCGTACAGTTTGATTTTTCCCGCATGCATCAAGAAGCATCATGGCGGATCACTTCGCAAGACAAGCGCATTAACTTGGTGTTTACGCCTAAAAATCAACGTTCGGAGAAAAAGAACTTCTGGTTTTTGAAAAGCAATTTCCGTCAATTTGTCGGTTACTTCTCTGGCTATTTGATTGATGGCAATGGCATTAAGCACGAACTCGACGAGGTGATGGGACTCACCGAAGATCACTACGCGAAATGGTAGGAACGGACTATGGAAT
This sequence comes from Vibrio rotiferianus, assembly GCF_002214395.1. Taxonomy (NCBI): domain Bacteria; kingdom Pseudomonadati; phylum Pseudomonadota; class Gammaproteobacteria; order Vibrionales; family Vibrionaceae; genus Vibrio; species Vibrio rotiferianus. Next base: position 279,883 of record NZ_CP018311.1, on the reverse strand, counting down.
GGTCACAGATTACAGAACATCCTGATTTATTGCTGATGCTGCTCGCGCCAATATTCTTTCTCTGTATTGCGGCGGAATATTGGTTTGGACAGCGCGGCGGGAGATTACCAGAGAATGCGCGATATTATTTACCCGAGGTGGTGTGTAATTTCGTTCTAGCGGGGCTTCATCAAGCAACAGATATTTTAACAGGGCTGCTGATCGCTAAGCTGTATTTATGGTGGTTTGGCTGGCGTCTGTTTGACATTGAGATGACCGTCTCTACTTTCTTGCTGCTGATGGTTTTACAGGACTTCTTCTATTACTGGTTCCACCGTGCAAGTCATCGCATTCGTTGGATGTGGGCTGCCCATGTGGTACACCACAGTTCAGAGCGCATGAACTTCAGTACTGCATTCCGTCAAAGCTTGATGTACCCATTGGCTGGAATGTGGTTATTTTGGCTACCTTTGGTCATTATTGGCTTTGATCCTAAATGGGTTGTGTTTGTGGTGTTACTCAACCTTGGGCTGCAGTTCTTTGTTCATACCCAATCGATTCGTTCTCTCGGGCCTTTGGAATGGGTCTTCAATACGCCATCCCATCACCGTGTGCATCATGGGGTAAATCGTCAATATATCGATAAAAATTATGCCGGGGTACTGATCATCTGGGATCGTATATTTGGCACCTTCGAACCAGAAGTGGAAACGGTTCGTTATGGCATCTCTAAACCCGTCAACAGCTTCAACCCAATCACAGTAACGTTCGCTGAATGGAAAGACATGATCAAAGAAGTGACTCGTCCTAACTTGTCTTGGCGTCAGCGGTGGCGGTGCTTGTTTGCGCCACCATCCGACACTATAGAGTAGTGGTTCTGACTGGTTAACTGAACGACATACTATTTGTTATTGACAGGATTCTGCAATGTTGATTTAATGGTATGGTGTTTTGTGAATTTTAAGGTGCGGACGATGGCATTAAATCGATCTTTCTCAATCGCGGCGATGACATTGGCTATGCTTGGCTCTGGGTACGCAAATGCAGCTGCGGCTTTTAGTGCAGATCAGCTGTGTAAAGCAGGGTTGGCTCTGGCTATTGATAAGCAACCCCGCGGTATTAAATCAGCGGGGACGTCGGGTCAACGCATTTTGCTGGCGTTGAAAAATGGCAAAAATGATTGGGATTACCGTTGTACGGTAGATCGTCAAAATCGTACTTTAAAGATTGATGCTAGAGATTTGAAGCGAAACGATAAATATCTTGCCCAAGCGATACGCTATCGCGTCAATGAAGGGAAGCGAACAGTTGAGGTCACCATGAAAAAACGCACTGGTGGCGGATTGAAGAATGAGAACTTCTCTAAGATCCAATTAGACTAATCGCTTCGATTGACGACACAATAAAATTAGCTAAATAAAATAGCCCCTGCCCGACAGGGGCTATTTTATTTGTCATGAGCCAAATGAAATAAACTAAGTAAATCGCCTAGTTGCTCAAGAGCGACGGATGCAGATGGAATAAAGTCTTCTGGATTCCCATGGTGAATCAAGCAGGAGGGCATTTCAGCGTTAAATGCTGCTTGCAAATCATACAAGTGATCCCCGACATAGAGCACCTCGTTGGGCAACAAGCGCCAATCTTTAGCCAATACTTGCAGTGAAAGCGGATCGGGTTTGGGTGGGTAACACTCTCTCGTGATCACGATTTCAACGTTGATTTGATTGTGTTCGAGTTTCTTCTGCGTCGCAATTAAACAGTTGCGGGTTACAATCGCTGTCTTGATTTGTTGGCCGTGTAAGTGGTCTAACAGTTCATGGCATCCTGGCATCGGTGACGAGTGTTCCGCATCAGAAATCTCATAGTCAAAGATAACATTGTGGGCGTGTTCTTTATGATGTGGGTGATCAAGTGCTTCTACAAAATCCAATAAGTCCTCATCTGATGGACAGCCGAGCTGATGTCTTAACTGGCTGAAATTCATATCAGAACTGACAAGTGTATTGTCTAAGTCAAAAATAACAGCCTTGATATTTTCAATTTGTAATGGGAAAGGAACCATAGTGACCTCGTACAACAAAACCGAACGATCGTTTTAAAAAACAATTGGTTATTGTTAAGTGTAGGATCTTCTGTTTAGATTGTATGAAAATAAATCAATAGTGCATCACAAAACAAGGATGAGTCATGATAGTTCCAAAACCGTTACAAAAGGGCGATACCATCGGCTTTTTCTCTCCTTCATCTCCTGCCACAGTATTTGCCCCCGAGCGTTTTGAGCGTGCTAAAGCGTATGTGGAGTCATGTGGATATCAGCTAAAAGCAGGAAGCTTAACGGGCAAAACTGACCAATATCGCTCGGGTTCGATTCAAGAGCGAGTGGAAGAGTTGAATGCGCTGATTCGTGATCCCGAAGTACGCTGTATTATGTCGACCATTGGCGGTTACAACAGTAACTCATTGCTACCTTACATTGATTACGATGCATTGAAGAAAGATCCCAAGATCATTGTTGGCTATTCAGACGTGACAGCCCTACTGATGGGCATTTACGCACAAACTGGCATCGTCACTTTCTATGGTCCTGCTTTAGTGGCGTCGCTGGGTGAATTCCCGCCTTTGGTCGACGAGACCTTTGCTTCGTTCGAATCGAACGTAAATACGTTAGATGGCTTGGCACATCAGTACACAATGCCTCAAGGTTGGACAGATGAATGGATAGAGTGGGGTGACCAAGACCGCGCAAAGCACACTTTGCAAAACCAGTGGCACTTCAAAGGCGAAGGCAAGATCACCGGACGTTTGATTGGCGGTAACCTCAACACCATGACAGGAATCTGGGCAAGTGAGTTTATGCCGAGTATTGAACATGGCGATATTTTGCTGGTGGAAGATTGTTTGCAGGGGATTGAAACCGTAGAGCGTTCATTTGCGCTGCTTAAGCTCTCTGGGGTGTTTGATAAAGTCAGTGCGGTTGTGCTGGGCAAACATGAGAAGTTCAATGACAAAGGCACAGGACGTACACCAATAGATGTGTTACTGGAAGTTCTTAACGGTCAACCATTGCCGATTTTGTATGACTTTGATAGCTGCCATACTCACCCAATGCTCACCGTTCCATTGGGCTCGACCATGACGCTCGATTTTGACAATGAAACGGTGGCAGTCAGTTTAAAGAGCTAGCTTTGTCTGACTAGCTCGTCAGAGAAAACTATTTCTCCTCTAGACGAAATATTTTGCCGCTATCGGTAGAAAAGTAGATATAACCATCGGGGCTGATGGTTATATCTCTTACTCGCTCACCGAGATTCTCCATCAATCTTTTTGATTCGGTGAGCTTGCCATTCTCAATCGAAACCACGTTGATGTGCGCCAGTTTCAAGGCTCCGGCGAGGATTTTTCCGTCCAACTCTGGATATTTATCGCCACGGTATAAAATCATGTTACTTGGTGCGATAGAAGGGATGTAAACCAGCTTTGGATCTTCCATTCCGGGAAGCGATTTTGCTTCACCAACGTCCAACGGTCCCCAATATTCCTTACCATGAGAGACTTTTGCCCAGCCGTAGTTCGCGCCTTTCTTTATCAGGTTAATTTCATCACCGCCGCGCGGTCCATGTTCAATCGACCAAAGCTGTTTTGTTGCTTCGTCATAAAACATGCCTTGCGGGTTGCGGTGCCCGTAACTCCAAATCTCGGGACGAGCCTCAGAAGGTTTGAATGGGTTGTCTTGCGGAACCGAACCATCAAGGTTGAGACGAAGAATACTGCCAGCATGGGTTTGAGTATCTTGCCCATTATCACGTTCGCCGCGGTCACCAATCGAGAAGTAAACTTTGTCGTCAACAAACGCAACACGACTTCCGTAGTGACGTCCCGTGTCAGTGATCGCGTCAGCGACAAATACGTCTTTCCAGCCAACAAGCTGATTATTTTGCAATTGCGCAGTCGCTAATGCCACCGTATTGCCTTTTCTAGTGCGCTTACTGTAGGTAAAGAAGAGGTGCGGGTTCTGCTCATTGGTATTCGGTGCGAGTGCGACATCCAATAAGCCTGCTTGCCCACTGCTATTTATGTCTGGGACGTTAAACAGCTTGTGAGGCTTGCCTGAAGTGATATCGAGCAATGAAACCGTACCGTTTTTTTCATTAATGATAACGCGTTGGTTATCTAAGAACTCAATTCCCCAGGGAATTTGCAATCCATTCGCTACCTCGTTAGCGCGGTATTCAGCAGCGCTGGCAGAAAAGGATAGACAAGCGAGTAGGGCGGCGGTAATCGTTCTCATGGTTCCTTCCAATATGAATCGTATTAATGCTTAAAAGCTAACACTAAAAGACCATGTTTGGCAGGGTATGCGAACATAAAAAAATCCCCGATACGAGATCGGGGATTGAATTAAGGCAATAGAGAATTAATTATTCAGCGAGATTACATCGCTTCTTCGAAGATCTTCGAGATTTCTTCGTGAGTTGCTTGTTTAGGGTTAGTGAAACCACAAGCGTCTTTAAGTGCGTTGTCTGCTAGTGTTGGGATGTCTTCTAGCTTCGCACCAAGTTCTTTAATACCTGAAGGGATGCCAACATCTTTCGCTAGTACAACGATAGCGTCGATAGCTGCTGCCGCACCTTGTTCTGCTGACATACCTTCTACATCTACGCCCATTGCTTTCGCTACATCGCGTAGGCGCTCTGGACATACTTGCGCGTTGTAACGCTGTACGTGAGGTAGAAGAATCGCGTTACAAACACCGTGTGGAAGGTCGTAGAAACCACCTAGTTGGTGTGCCATTGCGTGTACGTAACCTAGAGACGCGTTGTTGAACGCCATACCAGCCATGAACTGTGCGTATGCCATTTGCTCACGAGCTTCTAGATCTTCACCATTTTTCACTGCTGTGCGTAGGTGCGCTTGAATCAATTCGATCGCTTTGATTGCTACTGCGTCAGTGATTGGTGTCGCTGCGATAGATACGTAAGCTTCAACGGCGTGCGTCAGTGCATCCATACCTGTAGCTGCTGTTAGCGAAGCTGGTTTAGCAAGCATTAGCTCAGGATCGTTTACAGAAATAAGCGGAGTAGTGTGCTTATCAACGATTGCCATCTTGATGTGACGTTCTTCGTCAGTGATGATGCAGAAACGAGTCATTTCAGATGCTGTACCAGCAGTCGTATTGATTGCAATCAGTGGCATCATTGGTTTTGCTGACTGATCTACGCCTTCGTAATCAGCGATTTTGCCGCCGTTAGAAGCAACTAGTGCGATACCTTTTGCACAGTCGTGTGGTGAGCCACCACCTAGAGAGATAACGAAGTCACACTCGTTATCAGAAAGAAGAGTTAAGCCTGCGTTTACGTTGCCAATTGTAGGGTTTGGCTGAGTGCCGTCAAACACAACAGTTTCAACGTCACGCTCAGTAAGAAGATCTTGTACCTGCTTTACTACGCCGATTTGGTTAAGGATTTTATCCGTAACGATCAAACCTTTTTTAAAGCCTTGAGATTGGATGCTGTCTGTTGCGTCTTTAAGGCAACCTGCGCCCATTAGGTTTACGGTAGGGATAAAAAATGCACTTGTCATATTGGATTGCTCCGTCGTTATTTTTAATAATCTTTCTTAATCTGTCATTTACTTTTGCATACCAAGTTCATGTTTGAGATTGATCTAGAACAAGAATAACCCCTTAGAGGTATCTTGAACGCAGAAAGTGTGATGGCAGTCTTGTTGCACAGTGAGGTGGTGCAACACCTACTTAACGTAGCTGAAATATTTCATTTATCACGCAAACGATTGGCAAAAATAGCAAGTTTTGTACGGTTAATCTCCCAATTCGACTAAAGTATAAAAAATCCCCATTGATGTTATATCTATCAATGGGGACTGGTATGCTGCCTTTAAGCAAACGTTTTCCTTTTAGGCAATTTTAACTAACTTATCTACTAACTTCTCAATACCTGACGCCGCTTGGGTTATATTCTCCGCTAACATATAAGCTGGTGTAGAAAGTACTTTGTGTTTTTCATCAAAGTGGACTTCATCAACTTGGCAATCAATGTGTTCACCACCCATGCGATTAAACGCCGCTGCCGTTGCTTCATCGTTACCAATCGTACCTTGTACGCCTTGGTCATAAACCAGTGGAATAATTGCTGGAGCAATACATAAATAACCAGCAGGTTTACCTGATTGAGCAAACGCTCGGCATGCTTGTGCTACGTGAGTATTGATAGAACACTCCGCACCGGAAACGGCGAAGTCAGTTAAGTTTTTTGCTGCGCCAAATCCACCAGGGAGAAGTAGGGCATCGTATTCGTCGACATTCAGTTTGGCGACATCATCAATGTTGCCGCGTGCAATACGCGCTGATTCGACTAGAACATTACGCGAGCCTTCCATTTCCTCGCCTGTCAGGTGATTAATGACGTGAAGTTGGTCGATGTTAGGTGCAAAGCAGTGCCATGTGGCGCCTGCTTTTTCGATAGCATAGAGTGCTAGTACCGCTTCGTGGATTTCTGCTCCGTCATAAACGCCGGAACCACTTAAAATAACTGCGATTTTCTTCATGATTGGATTCCCTTACTCTGAACGTTCCGTAGATTGTTCCTCACTATCTAAACTATGAGCTTCCGAACGTGTTTCAACGTTTTCACTTTCGTCTTCTTCTTCATAGTAGCGCACAACAAACGGTGTCAGCATGACACTGGAAGGAAGAAAATGTTTCATATCGACTCCAATCGCTTAATAGAGTAGTTCTTATACCGATTTTGGAAAAAGAGTACGTTGAAGCGGATCATTTTTGAGTTAAGCTGCAGTTTTCGTTGGTATTCATGAGCAGTAGGTCACACAGATAATATGCAATCTTATCAATTTCGTTTCACCCTCTATGGCTGTATCGCGATTCTTTGTTGGAGCTGTTTGCTCGGTATTGCTAGGTTGGTGACAGAGAGTCTAGGGCCAGTAGGAGGTGCAGCGATGCTGTACTCTCTGAGCGCCATCTTTCTACTGATTGTGGTTGGCATTCCTAAGTTGTCGTATTTTTCGCCCAAGTATTTAGTTCTTGGTGGGGCGATGTTCGTCTGCTATGAGATTTTCCTCGCTCTGGCATTGGGGTACTCAAACTCTCGAGCTCAAGCAATAGAGGTTTCTATTGTCAATTATCTCTGGCCTGCGCTAACCGTTTTATTCGCTGTGTTGGGCAGTAATAAAAAGCCAAACTGGTTATTGTACCCAGCAGTTACGTTGGCTTTTATTGGCGTTGCATGGACAGTTAGTGGTGACAACGGTCTATCTCCGACACAGTTAGTCGCTAATATTAGTAGCAATCCTCTGGTGTATTTTATGGCGTTTACTGGCGCAGTGATTTGGGCTGTATATTGCAACCTAACGCAACGACAACAATCAAAGCACAACGCAATTACGTTGTTCTTTATCGCAACGGCAGTATCTTTGTGGATCAAATACGCCTTTACTGATGAGCCACCAATGACATCCAGTTGGGAAGCTGCGGGTTATTTGCTCGCATCTGCCGCATTAATGGCGGGTGGCTACGGGTTGTGGAACATTGCGATCGTGGGGGGTAATATGGTGTTTCTCGCAACGTTGTCTTACTTCACGCCGATTTTCTCAGCTTTGTTTTCCTCTCTTATTCTTGGAGTCACTCTGAGCCACAGCTTCTGGCAGGGCGTCGTGATGGTGACGGTTGGTTCGTTGATGTGTTGGCTAGTTACTAAAGAGAAGCGCGAAGCAGCAGGATAAATGAGTACTTAAAAGGAAATATCTATGAAACTCAAAACTATCGCAGGCCTATTTATGCTTTTTGCCCATCCTGTAGTCGCTGATTCAGCCCTACCTGAAGGAGCAATACAAGAAGGAAGCTTGTCGAATCAAAAATTGATCCAGGATGCTATGGTTGGTGTTGTCGCAGAGGTAGCGACTAGGGGGTGTGAAAGTCCAGAAAATTTCCTGCCATACGTCAAGGCGCTACCTCAAGGAGAGATCGGTTCAAGATATTGGCGTGAGATTTGGGTGGTCAAAGGCTGTGAGAAGACATACCCAATTAACTTATATTTTAGTGAAGATGGTGTAGGTGCGGCAAATTGGGTTATTGAATAACGTGCTAACAAAGCGTTTATGTCAGATTCGCAACGCTTGGTATTTGGGGTTGAAGTAACTTTTGTTTTTAACGCCACAATGGTTTCAGTGAGATGGAGGGGCTGAGAGTCCACAAGTCCCAGTTCAATATTACCAACCCCTCCTAACCTCCCCTTGTATTGGCATTTAAGCTCTCAACACTCTGAGTTAAAGGGGAGGGACGGGCCCTGCATCCGAGAACAATCCAATACTTACCGTTAGCAATCACAAGACTTGCAGAATAACGGGGATCTTAAGTTAGCAAAGAGTAGCTCTCCCCTTGAAAGCTGTATTCAAACGCGGTGCAACTCAAGTCAATAAAAGGGGGAGTTGGAGTGGGGGCGAATGTGCAAGTCAAAGTCCCTGTTCAATGTACCAATCCCTCCTAACCTCCCCTTGTATTAGGCATCTAAGCTCTTAACACTCCGAGTTAAAGGGGAGGGACTGGTCCTGCATCCGAGAACAATCCAATACTTACCGTTAGCATTCAAAAGACTTGCAGAATAACGGGGATCTTAAGTTAGCAAAGAACAGCTCTCCCCCTTGAACGCTGTATTCAAACGCGATGCAACTCAAGTCACTAAAAGGAGGAGTTGGAGGGGGGGGCGAGTGCACCAACCGAACAAACAAAAAGCTCCCGAAAGTGGGAGCTTTTATTTTGAGTTCGAATGTTTTTCTGTGGCGTTTTAGCAAGCAACATTTAACTGCAATTGAAGCTTGAATCTGTGCTTCGATAGTCGCTTAGTAAGCTGCTTACGAGTGTGCTCTAGCGTATCCAGCTCTAGAGTATCGTCATCAATGTGAACGTCTACATTCACTCGTAACTCTTGACCTACCTTTGTCACACCAGCCAGTTTCAATTGGTGATCTGTGACTTTTTCAATTTCAAGTACGTCGTTCCCAACACTATGACAAAGCTCTTTGCTTGGTGCCATCATTAGTAGCTCACGTAATGCGCCAACCAGCATATCAAATGGTACTTTGAGGAAATAGAAGCCCATCAATACCATCATCATTGGGTCTGCATAGACCGCGTAATGTGCATATGGCGTTAGAGATACTAACCACGCAGCGATGAAACCGACTGTGACAGCAACACTTAGAAGTGTATCCATTTGCCATTGTTTTTTCTCAGCTTCGATCAGACCTGAAGAGAAGCGACGGCTTTTCTTCGCCATAAACCACCATGCATAGCCACAACCAATTACGTTGATTGCACCGAAGATAGTGGCAATTGAAGCGTCAACCTCGCGACCGCCAGATGTTAAGGCCGCTACTGCTGAGAACAATGAGAAGGCGACCACGACTAAAATTACAGCTGCTTTAATCGCGATAACGATTGGTTCTAGTATCGCTTTGCCAAAAGGAAAAATAGATTTTGATGGCTTGCTGATGTAGTACGAAGCTGCCAGTGACAATAAAGTTAACAGCAGGCTGACGAGAGAATATACACCGTCAAATACAATGACGATCGACCCAACAAGCAAGCCAAGTACCATTCCTCCTACTGCAAACCCAGAAGCTAAAAGGGCTGAGAAGATTAAGATACGGTTTTCGTTTTTGCTTGTCCTGTCACACATAAAAGATGCCTATAATTTTTACACCTTTATATTCTTCTCTTCTGAGTGAATTTAAGCAAATAGAAACTGTGTGACATTTAAACGATAAAGTGTGCTACTGATGATTGGTTCTTATTTTTCAATGGCTTATCTTGATTCTGCGCTGTCAATAAAATTGACGCTCACTGTGAAACGTTTAGAAGTCGAATAAATACTCGCTTAATTTATCAGCCAGCCAACTCATTGCTGGGTGTTCTGTTTGGCCATTTGGAACAAACATACAGTAGTCTTCTTGCTTCAAACCATACGTATGTTTGATCACCGCAAGCTTCTGATGTCGCAAGTAATGTCGGATCAACGGCTCGGGTAAAACGCCCCATGCGTCTTCTTCCAAAATGGTGTTGAGCATATAGTCAAAACTTGAAAAACCAATATATCGAGTAGAAAAGGGTTGCAGTTCAGGGTTGTCTTTCTCGTTCAAATACACCATCAGAGCTTGCATTTGGTTACGTAGGTCTTCATCGGTTACACGACGCATTTTGCTTAAACGGTGATCGAAGCTGCACACCGACATCATGCGAATTTTACCCAACGGGTTATAAACGATATGTGGGTCATCAACGCGTTCATAATCGACCCCAAACGCAAAGTCGACTTGTTGGGTACTCACTAAATTGGCTAAGTCACCACTGGACGCTAGGATCAAGTTGAATGTCGTTGAGGGGAAGCGGTTATTAAGCGTATGAGATAGCTCTTGCCACAAGTCATCAGGTAAAGAGTCATCTCGGGCAACCCAAACTTCAGCGTTGAAACCATCTGAGACTTGGGCACAAGTTTTCTTGATGCGTTGTGCGGTAACGAGCAAACTCTCACAATCTTTATAGATAGCTTTACCGGCTTCAGATAGGTTGAGTTGGTTGCCAGTACGGTTGAACAGTTCGACATCTAGGTCTTTCTCTAAGGCTTTTATCGCCATACTGAGCTTAGTACGGTTGCAGTCGAGTTGACGCGCGGCCTCCGATACGGAGCCATATTCGGCGATGGTACAAAAAGCTTCGACTTGAGTTAAGTTCATGATTAAAAAAGACCTAAACTAAAATGATAAGAACCGATAACGTAGATGAATGCGCGAACTAACGCCTAGAAAGATTATCGAAAAAAACACGGATTCGCCAGATAAGTCTATGGTGTTTTGGCGTTTTTGCGGTAATCTATGGGGGTTACAAGAAGTGAACATGGAGGCCACGATGGCACAAGATTGGGACGGCTTAGCAAAGAATTGGGAATCTAACCCAGCAACAGAACAATTTGCTCAGTCGGTGTTTGCACAGTTACAACAGCTTACTCAGCTTGATGGCATTAAAGTATTGGATTTTGGATGTGGGACAGGACAGTTAAGCCAACTGTTGTCACCATCCGCAAAAGAGATCGTGGCGCTAGATGCATCGGAAGCCATGATTGAAGAGCTTGATAAGAAAGAGCTAGATAATGTAGAGCCAATTGTTGATGCATTGACTCGTGGTTTGGTCGCTCAGCACCCAGCATTCCGTGGTCAGTTTGACCTAGTCGTTGCTTCTTCAGTGCTGGCTTTTATCGAAGACTACGAAACGTCTCTTGAGATTGCTCACTCGCTGCTAAACGCTGGTGGTCACTTCGTGCATTTTGACTGGATCGCGGATTCAGCAAAAGAAGGTTTCACGCTAGCGAAGTCAGAGATCGCTCTTATCAAAGCAGGCTTTACTGAGGTAGAAACGAAGAAGGTCTTCGAAATTACATCAGACGGCCATACAATGTCAGTGTTGATGGGTATAGGTCGCCGTTAATTCCCGATAAAGAACATAAGAAAAGCGAGCTAGGTAGCTCGCTTTTTTGTTGCCTTTGATTCGCTAGACAAACGTGAGTTTTCGAATTTCTTCCAGGACTTCTGGGTTCGAAATCGCACCTAAGTTCTCGACTTCCTTACCATTAATGACTTGTTTGACGGCAAGTTCCACCAGTTTACCTGAACGTGTTTTAGGAATGTCACTGATGGAGAATACTCGGCTTGGTACATGCCTTGGCGAGCAGGACGTTTTGAGTCGTGATTTAATTTCGGCAACTAATCCGTCATCTAAAGTGACACCAGAAGCGGTCTGCACAAATAGCCAAATTTGTTCGTTTCGATCGACCTCTTTACCTACAGCGATAGAATCTACGATGCCTTCAAGAGCATTCACTTGCTGATAAATTTCCGCAGTACCGATGCGCACACCGCCAGGGTTCAACAATGCATCGCTGCGACCATAGAAAATGAGCCCACCTTTGGCGCTTCGTTCTACATCATCACCGTGGTGCCAGATATTATCGAACTTGTCCCAATAGGCATTGTGGTAACGCTCGCCTGAATCGTCCCAAAAGCCGACAGGGAAGTTAGGCATGGAATTGGTGCAGACTAACTCACCGCGCTGTTCATTCACGCTTTGACCCTGTGAGTCGAACACTTGAACATCAATGCCCAAGCCAGCGTACTGGCACTCACCACGATAAACAGGCGAGATAGGGTTGCCTAATACAAAGCAACCACAGATGTCTGTGCCGCCTGAGATGGAAGCCAAATGGAGGTCTTGCTTGATGTGTTGATACACGTAATCAAACTGTTCTGGATAAAGCACAGATCCAGTAGAGCAGAGTGTTCTTAAATTAGGGAGTGAGTAATCTTTGATGGGTGACAGTCCGGCTTTTTCTATCGCTTCTAGATACTTGGCGGCAGTGCCAAAGAGACACACCTCTGCTCGCTGTGCTAAATCCCACAAAACATCAGGCGTTGGATGAACCGGGCTACCATCAAAGATCACCAAACATGCGCCGCTTGCAAGGGCAGACACGTGCCAGTTCCACATCATCCAGCCACAAGTTGTGTAGTAAAAAACACGATCTTTAGGCTGAATATCTGAATGAAGTTGGTGCTCTTTTAGGTGATTGATAATCGTGCCGCCAACCGAATGGACAATGCACTTAGGCTTGCCTGTCGTGCCGGAGGAATAAAGCACGAACAACGGGCTATTGAATTCAACGCGAGTGTAATGAAGCGGAGCAGGGGAGTATTGATTTATGACGTTTTGCCAATCGTGAGTACAAACGTCACATTCAAGCGAATGAGGTTTGAGGTAACCGATCTGACACACTTGTTTGAGTCCATCAAGGTGATCCGCGATATGATGGTTCTTCTCCGACATATCGAAGGTTTTGTCATTGAAGGTATAACCATCGCAGGTGAACAGGACTTTTGGCTTCACTTGTCCGAAGCGCTCAATAACGCTTTCCACGCCAAAATCAGGGGAGGTAGACGTCCAAGTCGCGCCTAAGCTGGTGGTGGCTAGCATTGCAGTAACGGTTTGTGGCATATGCGGTAAATAGCCTGCAACCACATCACCTTGCTTGATGCCGCACTCTACTAACCATTGCTGAACGCTCGAGACCTCATCACACAGCTCTTTCCATGTGTAGGTCTGTTTATCACCGCGTTCATTTTCGAACCAAATTGCCAGCTCATCGGCTTGTTTCTCTGCCAAGCTGAGTAGATTCTCTGCATAGTTAACTTGTGCTTGAGGGAACCACACGGTATCACGGTTTGACATAGGCGATTGCCAGCGGCTCTCACCTTGCGTTTTGATTGTATTTCCTTGCGTTCCAATCAAGTCACAAAACTGCCAAACCTCTTTCCAAAAATGCTCGTTGTGCTCCAAAGACCATTGGTGCAAATCAGAGTAGTTTTTGAGCTCGAAACCCTGTCGATTAATGTGTTCGATAAACTGCGTGATATTGGCTTGCTCGATTCGATCTTCCGTCGGCTGCCAGACTCTGGTGCTCTCGCGCATAGTTCCCTCTATAACAAAGTTTTAACGTTTTCAGTCTGAAGTGAAGCTTCAACAAAGTCAAACCAATGAGTGAATGTGGCTTTTTAGTTATATCAAGGTGTTAAGTGCTAATGTAAAGAAAATGTTACACCTAAATTTTGATTGAAAAATGGCCAGGGGATTGGAAGGTGAAAAGAGTGTAGATAGGCTTAATGTAAGGGATTTGTTAACGGAGATGTGCAATGACTCAGTATCATTCAAAACCCGTCGATCAGGATGGAAGGGTGGAATGGAGCCATGAAGAGGATGCCATTTGGCGCGACTTGGTAACCAGACAAATGAGCGTGATTCAAGACCGTGCATGCGAGGCGTATCTGCATGGACTTAAGCTGCTTGATTTACCTCTGGACCGAGTGCCACAACTGCCCGAAATCAATCGTGTTTTGATGGAGACCACGGGCTGGCAAGTGGAGCCAGTGCCAGCGTTGATCGACTTTGATCGTTTCTTCAATCTGCTTGGCAACAAACGCTTCCCAGTCGCGACGTTTTTGAGAACGCGAGAAGAGTTTGATTACCTACAAGAGCCGGATTTCTTCCATGAGATTTTTGGTCATTGCGCCATGCTCACCAACCCTGATTTCGCCGCCTTTACCGAGCACTACGGACAGCTTGGACAGGCCGCGACACCGAAGCAGCGAGGGTACCTTGCGCGTCTATATTGGTTTACAGTCGAGTTCGGCTTGGTCCGAGAAGGTAATCAAACCAAAATTTATGGTGGCGGAATCCTTTCATCTCCGGGAGAAACCATCTATTCGTTGGAAAGCGACATCGCGATTCGAGACGAATTCGATCTTCAAACAGTGCTAAGAACCCCTTACCGTATCGATATCATGCAGCCGAAATACTACGTGATTGAAGAGTTGTCCCAGCTTTTCCAAATTAGCCAACTGAATTTATTGAAACAAGCCGATCTAGCGATTGAAGCCGGATTGCTTCCACCACTTTTTGAACCAAAGGAACCTGCTCATGTTGAATGAACAAAAATGCGAAGCTTGTAGTATCGATGCCATTGCACTTAGTAAAGAGGAACAACAGTCTTTGCTGCTGCAATTGTCTGATTGGCAGATCATTGAGAGAGATGAGATTCCTCAACTTGAGAAGGTCTATAAGTTTAAGAACTTCAAACAAGCGTGGGCGTTTAGCAACAAGATTGCTGAGCTTGCAGAAGATGAATTCCATCACCCATCTATCTTGTTAGAGTGGGGCAAAGTGACCATCACTTGGTGGAGCCATTCCATCAAAGGTCTGCATAAGAACGACTTTATCTGCGCTTCGAAATGCGATGCGTTGGCGATTGAAGAATAGAGCTGAGTGATTAAAGAGAGATTCCGGACATCTCGTTCCTCGATTCCGGAATGACGTTGGTAGTGATGGTACTACTTGGAGGTGGAAGAGAGCTTTTCCACTTTGCAGGCTAGTATCGTTCTAAACTGTTAGGTTAGCTTCCGTCATTCTCGAGATCGACGAAGGAGCGAGTCGGGAATCTCACTCTCAAACAATGCTCAATCGTTATAAACAAAAAGCGCCCGGATTGAATTTCGGGCGCTTTAGTTTTAATTTTGTTGCCTTGAAGCTTGGGTATTAAAGCTCAATTCGAAACACAGATGTTGTCCCCGACACTTCATTACCAACCGCAATAAAGTGTTGTCCGTTACGAGCAAAGTAGTTGATTGACTCTGGCGCCAAATCACCTGCTTTTGGGTTGTAAGTGTTGTTCGCACATTCGCTATCTTCCACTTTCGTACAAACTGGTTGGCTGTAATCACGACGGTTTACGTAATGCAGGAATTGCGCTTGTTTCGGGTCGGTAATGTCATAAATCATGATGCCGCCTTGACGCTCCAAGCCGATGAACGCGTAATGACGACCATTGATTTGTGCCACTTCAATCGCTTCCGGCTCAATGCCTTTGTCGTCACTGCGGTCATCGCCGCTGTCATTGCTATCGTTAGTGCTGTTGAAGTTCTTACCTTCATTCATCAATGCGATGGTCGCGAAATCGTCACCACTATCGAAAACCAACTCACCGTTTTCATCCCAAATAGAGAATGAACGGGCACCATACGCTTGAACGTTGTCTTGCGCAGAAAGTGTTTGTTCAGGTTTAATCACTTTTAGACGCGCGAGTTGTTTGTTGTCCTTTAGTGCTTCTGCCAATGGGTGGCCTGCTGCTACTTTCAGCTTCTTACCGCGTACCTCATCAACATGGCTTAAACAGGTGCCTAGCTCAGAAGTATATTCATCTGTACCGAAGTAATCGTCTTCATCCCACTTAAAGCCCGCTTGGTCACATAGCTCTTGTGTTGTTTTGAAGCCATATTCGCGACCGTCACCTTCGTTGGCAGAGAGGATGTACGTTTTACCGTTTACGGAGTAGCTGTCGAGGGTATCTGGCATGTACAGACCAACCAGCTGAGGGTAGCTCTTAAAGTTGCCAATGATTTTGTCTTTGTTCGAAGCATCCAGTTTTGAGTCAGACCAAGATTTCTCGCCCAGACCCACAATCTTCTCTACCGATTTGCTTTCTGGGTTTACGATTGCCATCGCATTGTTCTCTTGCAGTGCAACGTAGATTTTGCCGTTGTCTGCAAAAGTGAGGTATTCCGGCTCTAGATCCTGCGCCACCGTGGCATTTGGGCCTGAGATTCGAACACCAGCAGGCAATTCAGACTTACGTGCACCATCGAACTCATTGAAACCAATCTGCGTGACTTCCGCTTGGTTTATGCCTTGGCTCAAGTCAATCAGCGTGATGCTGCCTTCTGGGTCGACACTGTAGTCACCATTTGGCTCACCTTCGTTTGCTGTTGCGATGTACCTGCCGTCTTTTGAGAAGCCAACCATGTCCGGCAGTGCGCCAGTAGGGAAGGTGGTGAGCAGTGACAAATCATCCGAGCGGTACAAACCAACAATACCATTTGCTTGTTTATCGCTGTTTTCAATCGCAACAGCAACTAAACCATTAAAGACTGCAACGCTGTTTGCCGCACCAATTTCAACGTCTGCCGCTTCGCCCGCGCTGTTGAGATCAATGAATGCGGTTTGTGTTGGTGCGCCGTTGTCATCAATAGAAAGCACATCGACACGTTTCGCTTGAGCGTTGACCACATAAAGCTTGTCAGTACACGCATCATATTGAACGATTTCTGCTGCTGATGTGTCGAATGGTGCATCAGCGATAGACGTTCCCACAAAGGTCAAACCTTGGATGGATGCCTCTCCCGCAACAGGTGCTACCGATGCTTTACATTGGGCTGTAAACGAAGAGAGAGAATCGTCAGGTTGAGATGAACATGCGATGGCAAGTGAAGATAATGCCAATACGCCTATTGCCTTAAATGGGGTGGTCATGATATTTCCTTATTAAACGGATACAATGTCACTCAATGCACTTAAATTAGATATCTATTCATTCACTACAACAGTGAGAAATAGCGCATTGATTGAAGTGTTATGAGGGTCTGTTGATCTTTCGCGGTTAAATTTTGTTCGGATGGGGACGCCTAGTCAAAATCGTTTTAGGCGAGGCAAGGAGTGTGTCGCCTAGTCGTTCTAAGCAAATACTCCTTAACAAAGCATGAAACGATTTTAGCCGAACCCTCCGGGCAGCGTTTGTTGGTCATTTCTACCGCGTTATCGACTTCTCATGTAGGCTAGCTACATAGCAAAGTCTCTGCCTTGTATAAATATCCAACAATTCGCTGCAAAAATCAGCTCGAAAGGTCAACAGACCCTAAGTAAGGCTCTGAATATATTTATGATTTATGACCTTTGTATTGGCTTTTTATGAAACAAATGTGTCACTGTTTATCCAATGTTACTTGGGAAAGTAAAGGCACTAGGAAATAGAAATAATGGAACTTAAAGTATTTTTGGATGCGCTAGCGGCATCACCTGAGACAGTAGAATTCGAAACGACAATGGCAGTAATTGAAGCGAACTACGAGTTTACGCCAACGGCCTTTGTGAATGGTGAAACCCAGAATAATGCAGGTGAGAACAACGGTTCATGCAAGATCTTCGCTTTTGGTCAACTGAATAACCTAAGCAAAGAGGCAACGTTGGCGTGTTTTGGTCGTTTCTACCGAGAAGATGTGTTGGCGTACCCAGAGAATAACGACCATCAAAACATTCGTAACTTTATGGTGACGGGTTGGCATGGCGTGAAGTTTGAATCCCAAGCATTAGCTCAGAAATAGCGCGCTAATAGTCTCGATTTCAATGACAAGCCGGTCAGCAAAGAACGACTAACTAGGCGACTGGCTTTTTCTCCAAACACTTACGACATAAACAAAGCTGTCCTGCCTCTGGCTTTGGTAAATCTCTGGTCTCGATATCAAAGCACCAACACGTCTCTTTCCCCGCAGCAATATCGCAGTGCGCGTTCGTGCCACACTCAGGACAAGAGTGGGTTGAATCATTTCCAACCAATTGTTCGATGATGGCGTCTCGTTGAGCATCAGACTTATTTTTCCACTGAACGATTTCTTCCACAGTTCGGTGGCAACCAGAACAGATCCCGCCATTGTTTTTACAGGCCGCGCGGCAAGGTGACTTCATTATTTTTCTCGTAGTACTTTCCAGTAAGCGGCGTACTTTAACATGAAATTGTGATGCGGGAAGCTCAATCCGTGATTCAACAACACATCCATTAAGTGAATAAATACTAGCCAAATTTATATGGAATGATAAACTGTATGCTCGAAGTTTGAGGAGCTGGTATGTTTAAGTTATTGGTTGAGCGCTTGTTTAAGACAACGGTAGTTGTATCTCTAGGTTTCATCTTGAGTGGATGTGCTGGTGGCCCTGTCGTCAGTGCGACGAAATTCACCAGTTATGAAGATTTTCGTCCTGGTCCAGAGGGTGGGGTCGATCTCGTTTGGGCGAGAGTAGGCTTGCGCGATGCTACTCGTTTGAAAGAGAAAATGGATGATTACGACAGCGTGGTAATTGACCGAGTAATGGTTGTGGTTCAAGAATCTGAGCTCGATGATGAAGAAATCCAAGAGCTGACAACTTACATGGTCGATCAGCTAAAAGCGCGCATCTCACCCGTCAAAAAGATTGTCGACCAACCTGGTGAAAAAACACTTCGTTTGAGTATTGCGGTCAGTAATGTGGAAACGCCGAATCCTGTCCTTGCTGTCACTTCAAGTATTCTGCCAGTTGGTTTAGGGATCTCTACCATCTCAAAAATCACGACAGGTGAGCACACCAATGTAGGTTCCGCGACAGTGGAGTTACTTGTGAGTGATTCTGAGAGTGATACGCCGCTGTTTGCTGCAATTGATCGCCAAGCAGGGAACAAAGACTTCTCTACCATGATTGATTCTTTAGACGACGCCAAAGATGCAATTAACTGGTGGGTCGATCGCTTGGGTGTTACTCTTAGCCAAGATGTATCCCAACAGACCCCGTAGTATATGTTAGAAAAAGAAAACCTTATCAAACTCGCTCGAATGCAAATGCCGTTTGGCAAATACGCTGGGCGTGTACTTATTGATCTCCCAGAAGAATACCTACTCTGGTTCGATAAAAAAGGTTTTCCGGAAGGGGAGCTAGGTGACTTGTTGAAACTCTGCCTTGCATTAAAAATTGAAGGCCTAGACAGTGTTGTTAAGCCTTTAAAGCGCATGTAATCTGCCACAGCAACTCCCCATTTTTAAATAAAAGAATGTCCATGAATTTTGATATCAATGCACTGAAACACCATCAACTCGTCGAAGATGGCCAACTAGAAGGGTGTTACCTTCATCAGCCCGCTCAAGGTAGTCAGCAAAATGACAAAGCCGTTTTGGCAGAACGCCAAGCGTTGGAGAAGATGGGGTACAAGGTAATACAGGTTAAAGCCAAAGGCGGGACAACAACGTTTGCCGAAGCGATGCAAGAGTTTGCAAAGAAGACTGGTCACCAGCCTAATTAGTAAGTGAATGGGGCTGGGGCTTTTTACATCAGTTAGTTAGCTCCTGCTGTCACCATTTTGTCCATTCGTGAGTTACCACAATAAAGGTTTCCCCAATGTGGACTTTGGACACGTTTTACAACACTGCTTGGCCCTAAAATGAAGGGGTTAGATTCGGTTATGAAGCCGTTTAAGTACGCCCCTTTCCTACGATATTAGAGACAGAAACCACCATCCCCCTAACTTATTAGAGAGTCGAAGCAAGCTAATTTGTTTGCTGACAGACCTACACACGATAGTGGAAATTTGCAATATAAGTTTGTCTTGCTATCGGCATCAGGTAATCGGCGTATTGTGCGGATCTGTAATTTTATTTCTCGTCGCTATGCGAGGATATTTATGACCCCACAAGAACAAGAACTTATTCAAAAATTGGCTGATAAAATGCGTGTTAATCAAAGCAACGCAAAAGATGCCGCAGCCGCTCAGCTAATCCAAGAGCAGATCGCATCTCAATCCGACATTGTTTATCGTCTTACACAAGTCGCTCTGGCGCAAGAAGTTGCACTCAAAGATCTAAAAGAACGTAACGAGTATTTGCAACGCAATGCAGATTTTTATAAACAAGAATCTAACAGAGGTAGCCTGTACCGTATGTTTGGCAGGGCCAGCACACCACCGTTGCCACCTCAGCCTGCTTACCGTCCTAGTGCCTTTGGCGGCTTCATGCAAACAGCTGCCGGTGTTGCCACTGGGATGGTTGCGGGAAGTGCATTAAGTCATCTTTTATTTGGCGGTGAGCATAGTTCACCGATGGTGGAAGATGTTACCAACAACACCATCATTGAGCAGCCTGAAGAAAGCGCAGACTCCCAAATAGATCCCTCACAGAATACCTCTAGTCAACCAACTGATACAGCAGATAACAGTGGGGGCTTTCTGGATGGCACCGATGGTTATACGCAGGATTACACAGGTGGAGGTTGGAGCCAAAATTCAGGTTTTGATGATAATTCGGCTTTTCAATCGTCAGGTCTTGATGATGGTAACGCGTTTAATGATGATACGCTCACAAATAATGATGCTGATAGCTTTGGTGGGGGGAGTAGCTTTTTTGGTGGCGATGAGATCGACTTTGGCGATGATGATAGCTTGTTCTGAATCATGAAAGCTGAGACAGCGTCGTTAAACCACTAATTAATAGTAACCAAATACTCAAATAATCGCTGCTTAGTCAGCGGTTTTTTGTATCTAGTCTTGTATACCCATATACGTAAAAAAGCCCCGCTTAGTCCAAGGCTGTCAAGCGGACTAGGCGAGGCAAAAAGAACAGCTAGGAACTCTGTTCTTTGATGGTGTCTGGAAACGAATAGTTGAATCGTCTCCGAAATAAATTTTAGGAATTTCTGACGCTGTTTTGTCAGCGAAATGTCACGACTCTACATCATGCCGGCAAGCTTATTTTTTATTTTTGAACAATAGCTTAGGAAGCAATCGGACTTTGTAGGAATCGGCGAAGTGTTCTGACGAAAGGCACAAAAAACTCGCTATGTAAGCGAGTTTTCTGTCAATTGAAGTTCTGGATTAATGTCGACGTTGAGGGCCGTGACGAACGATGTCTTTACCGTGTTCGTAAACATGTTGAGAAACCCAACGGCCAAGAACCAGTTGATGCTTGTCATCTAGTACCGCTACAAATGGGCGGCCATCTGTGTTGTTTGTCGCTAGTGCTACGCCTGCGACGCCTTCAAGGCCTAGCGCACCACTTTCAACTAGGTGTAGGAAAGCTTCTAGCTCTTCCAATGTTTCGATAACGTGATTATCAATATTCATTGTCTTCAATCTCTTCGAATTGTAGATACTCTATTGGCGCGTACTCTACCTAAGTTGCAGTGAGAAACCAAGCAACGATTTGATTGGAATAGCCGAGGTCGCGGGGTAAAGAGGAGCGTATCTCATATTTGTCGGCAATTGGGCGTCGTGAGCTTGGGCTGGTCATATCTGCAACATAATAAAATTTGGCTTTGTGATGCTAAGTTGTTGTAAATTCGAGTACTAACCTCAGAGTTTTACCATTAAAGGGAACAGCCCAATGAAGAAAGTACTAATTACAGGTTTTGAACCGTTTGGTGGTGAATCCATCAATCCCGCTTTGGAGTCGGTAAAACGACTCGACGGGAAAAAACTCAATGGTGGGGAAATTGTTGTTTGCCAAGTGCCTGTAACGCGTTACGAATCCATCGATACTGTGATTAGTGCTATTGAGCAACACCAACCAGATATTGTGATTACAGTAGGGCAAGCGGCAGGACGCGCAGCGATTACGCCAGAACGTGTAGCGATTAATATCGATGATTTTCGTATTCCCGATAATGGTGGTCATCAACCAATCGATCAGCCCATTGTTTCTAGTGGTCCAGATGCGTATTTTACTACATTGCCGATTAAAGCGATGACTAGTGCTCTTCAACACGCAAACATCCCATGCCAAGTTTCGAATACCGCAGGGACATTTGTCTGTAATCACCTCTTTTATGGTGTTCAGCATTACTTACGTGATAAATCCATTCGTCATGGGTTTGTTCATATCCCACTTTTACCTGAGCAAGATGCGTCAGGAAATCAGCCTACCATGTCACTAGGCGTTATTGTTGAGTGGCTCAAGCTATTGGCTCAAGCCGCTATTGATAATGAAGCTGATATTGCCGTCACTGCTGGCCAAATCTGCTAACAAACAGAGTTAACTTGAGTATTTAAGCAAACACCGAGCGAAGACATGCTCGGTGTTTTTGTATCTGTTAAGTCGCTCAAATTATGTTCGTTATGAAAGGAGTAGCATTAATTCATCAAGTAGAGGAGTTGACTCTCATTCTGGTTGGTGTCCCATTCAATAAAAAAGGCGAACTTTCATGAAAAGCAATAGAAGTAAGATCATTGCGCTTTCCTCTGCGGTTGTTTTCGCTTTGGCTATTGCTGCCCTAAAATTCGAAAACACCCTTGGACTGCTTCCTATCCTTATCGCTATTGGCGCGTTTTTTACTTGCGTCATTCATACCAGCATGCATCTTTCTGGTGTGGGAAATGCAGATACGTTTGGCTATTACGAACGCTCGCAGCGAACAAAGGCGAAAGCATTACATAAAGGCTTAGATTCCCGCGATAAAAAGCGTTGAAGCAAGTTACATTCTCCGTATACTTTGGCAAAGCATTTAAAGCACAAGCTTGTCGGAGAAAAGCATGTCACACCGAGTACCTACTAACATACTGACGGGATTTCTTGGCGTCGGTAAAACCACGACCATTCTGAACTTACTGAAAAACAAACCAGAAAACGAAAACTGGGCTGTGTTAGTGAATGAGTTTGGTGAGATAGGTATCGATGGCGCGATGATGACCGACCAAGGAGCGCTGATCAAAGAAGTACCGGGCGGCTGCATGTGCTGTACGGCAGGTGTCCCTATGTCTGTTGGTATCACGGCTTTGCTGCGTCAAAATCCAGATCGCCTTCTTATTGAGCCAACGGGGTTAGGCCACCCCAAGCAAGTCATAGCCACACTGACTTCTGAGCAATACTTGCCATACGTTGACCTTAAAGCAACTATCGCGCTTGTGGATCCGCGCCATTTAAGTGACGAAAAGTACCTATCAAATAAGAACTTTGTTGATCAATTAGATAGCGCAGATGTGGTCATCGGTAGCAAGGTCGATCTGTGTACCAGTCATGACATTGACGTATTCAACAATTGGGTAACCGACCAAACGCCTTCAAAAGTGTTCAGTAAGCTGATTCACGATGGTGACTTACCGATTGAAGTGTTGGACATCGAACGCGTGCACGGTAGTGCATCTTCCCACATTGAAGCTCATCACCATGACCATGCACATCAAGAGCCACAATTCCAATTGCCTCCTGGTGAAGCCTTTATCCGTAAAGAGAACAAAGGGCAGGGTTACTTTAGTTGTGGTTGGTTGTTTGGTGCAGAATATACGTTCAATTTCGACCAACTGTTCTCAATGCTATCTGAACTAACGGCTGAACGTGTGAAAGCGGTGATGAACACAGATCAAGGTTGTTACGCGTTTAATGTAGCAAATGGCGTTGTATCCGTTAACCAAATGAGTCTAGAGGGTTTCGAATCACGTCTAGAGGTCATTGACTCGCAATTGATGCCTTGGGATCAGTTAGAAGCGATCCTGCTAAAGCTCTGCGGAATTGCTGATTAATAACGCATAGGTTGGTGCTTAGTAAAAAAGTGAGATAAATCACTGGAATTCGGGTATAGTGCACCGCTAAAATTTTTATAGCTATTTAGTGATTTGTTTAAGGAATACGCTCAATGTCATTTTCATCTCAAGGTTTTGCGCCAGAAGTGGTAAAAGCACTGGCAGAATGCGGTTATGAGAAGTTAACGCCAATTCAACAGAAGGCGATTCCAATGGCTCGTAAAGGTCATGATATCTTTGCAACTGCGCAAACGGGTACAGGTAAAACAGCCGCGTTTTCTCTGCCTATGATTCAACAGTTGTTAGAATCTGGTCGCAGCGCATCTCGCAAAACTGCACGTGCACTGATCATGGCTCCTACTCGTGAGCTAGCAGAGCAAATCGCGGACAATATCAAAGCATACACTAAGTACACAGACCTATCGGTTGCCGCAATCTTTGGTGGCCGTAAGATGTCTTCTCAAGTGACGGCGCTAGAAGGTGGCGTGGATATTCTTGTTGCGACGCCTGGTCGTCTAGAAGAGCACATCGAGCAAGGCAACGTATCCGTAGCAAACATCGAGTTTCTTGTGTTTGATGAAGCGGACCGTATTCTTGATATGGGCTTTATCCATGCTGTACGTAAAATCATGATGGATGTGGATACAGACCCACAAATCATGATGTTCTCAGCAACAACATCGAGCCAGTTGAATCTATTGGCGAAAGACATCCTTCGCAAGCCAAAGCGTATTGAAGTAGAGCGTGCAAACACAACGGCACAAACTATCGCACACGTACTTTACCCAGTGGATCAAGAGCGCAAGACTGAGCTTCTTTCTGAGCTGATTGGTCGTAAGAACTGGAAGCAAGTATTGGTGTTTGTGAACTACAAAGAGACCGCGAACGATGTTGTAAAAGAGCTTAAGCTAGATGGCATCAAAGCCGTTGTGTGTCACGGTGACCGTGCACAAAGCGCACGTCGTCGCGCGTTAGAAGAGTTCAAAACGGGTAAAGCTCGCGTAATGGTTGCAACAGATGTAGCAGCACGTGGTCTGGATATTGAAGATCTACCACACGTGGTGAACTATGACATGCCATTCCTAGCAGAAGATTACGTTCACCGTATTGGTCGTACAGGTCGTGCGGGTAAACAAGGTCACGCCGTATCATTTGTTAACCGCGAAGAAGAGTTAACTGTGGTGCAGGTTGAAAACCTAATTCAACAACACATTCGTCGTATCGAGTTAGCGGGTTACGAGCCAAAGCAGCGTGAATCTTACATCGAGAAGCTAAACTCAAAGCCTGCGTTCAAGAACCGTCAAGGTCGTCGTAATAACCCGAACCAATCGGCAACAGACCAAGGTTCAGCAGAGCGCCGCCTAGCAATGGTAAAACGCCTAAAAGCGCGTCGTTCTTCTAACTAATCGAACAAAATTAAAAACGCCCCTTACTCAGGGGCGTTTTTATTACAATTGGCATAAGAATACTAATTTATGCCAGTTAGGTTTGGCTCTCCACGATAAATCACTCGGTCGTTACCTCTGTTTACCCCGAAAGTGACAATAACCGGGGGATCTTCTTCACCATTGCTAGCGTTATCCCAGTTATAACGCAGCCAAGGCAAATTATTTGCACCGTTGGCTAGATCTAGATGGAACTTAACTTGTTCGCGGGATGGCGTCGTTTGCGATGCAAGAACTTGTAGCGTGCGGCCTACTACAAGGCTCCCATCACCAGAAAGCGAAGCGGTCGATGTTGTGCCATCAGACCACAAGATATCAGAGCGACTATGTGTACTATCAAAGCCCGTCTGGCTGTCACTGAAGTTCGTGGTGAAGCGACCATTCTCCCAATATTCTACATCTAAAGGCACTTTGATCTGCTGGCCTTGAGGTCCACCAACATCTCTAAATTTTAAGCGACCAAATCTAACATCCGGTTGGGTTGTCAGGATATGCGAGTCGTCGAAGAACTCGAATTTATCTACTTTGCTTAAGTAGGTTAGGCCAATTTTACTGAGTGTTGCATGGCTTCCTGTGTTGAATGGCCCATCGGGGTAGCTTCCTCCAATGTCGTCCTTTTCCCAGCAGGCACTGTTTGAACAGTCGTATTTCGACCCAGATGATTTGATAAGAAACGTACCAATACTTCTGCTTGCTAAGTCACTCCATTGCACCTGAGTAGGGCTAGGTGGCACAAACCTATTGGTATAGTTGCTAAGCTCTCCCAAGGTGAAGTTTTGTTGTTTCTTAGGTGCAAAATAGGCATAGTTTGCCACGTCAGACTTGTTCGCGTTTAATGCTACAACGGTATAGCTAACACTCGTAAGCGGCTGGTTCATATAAACAAAAGATTGACCAGATGGGTACTCCCAGTTCTGGTTAATGACTTTGAAATGCTTTGGATAGAATCGACCTACGTGTCGATAGCCCTGGTTAATATCACTGTTCGCAACATCAACCTTTATGGTCAAGCTGCCGACCTCATTCCAGTATAACTGGTCAAATACATAACCAAGCCCAGCGTTTTGGTGATTAAGCTTACTTAACCCCATTAGCCCTTCTAATAGAACTGTCTGATTAGCTGCGTTCTGAGTCGGAGTATGTTGTTCACTCGATAACTTGATGCTGGCAGAAGGGGAACCGGAATTCATGAAGTTTGAGGTTACGCGGATACTATCACCACAGTACGCAGTAGTGTTGATAGGAGCACTTAAGGAGCCTCCAGACTGCCAAACAATAGGCTTACTAAACAGAGAAAATAGCTCACTTGCCGCGACAAACCCTGCGCCATCACTTGAGGTGCCCGAGGGTAAAGCTGCGTTCTCGCCGTTTGGGCAGATAGCAAAGGTCCAAGGCCTTGACTGAACGAGGAACTGGCCGGTTACTTCACTGTGACCGCTTTCAGGGCATTTGGCGAATCCAGTACAGTCGAATGTATCGGTTAATTGGATATTAAACGAACCTGATTCATAAGTAATTAGGCTAGTATTGGATACACCGTGTTTGAACTCTGGCTGGTAGTTAAGATCACCCAGCGAGCCATTTGTCGGTGAAACGACAGATGGGGTGATAGTTGGGATTGCAGAATAATTTGAGGCTTCGACTGCCTCTCCTTCTTCTGTACAGGCGAGAATGCGTGTATTGATTGTCTCGGGCTTGCCTGCAACAACTTGAATTTCCCCAACAGGAATTCCAGGGTCGAGAGAATATGCTTCAAATATAAATGGCTTAAACTTAAACTCTGCGAGTTTAGATTGCGTGCGATCTGTCACTAATTCTGCTGTGACACTGTAAGTCTTATCAAAATCGACATTTTCAATTTGGTTTGGTTTGACTTTAATTTGAACGACTAGCTCGCCAGAATCATTGGATGTAAACAACCAAGGGTTAGTTGAGTCTTGTGAAGCTCCGGAGATCATTATCACGTCGAAGAAATCAGAATCGGCAATCGACAGTTGAACCTGCAGGCTTTCGCCAATGGCATTGTTTTTGGTCTTAATAGTAAAGGTTGGCGGTTCATCACCACACATTAATGCTAAATCATCTTCAGGGGAGATGGTAAGTTCATATTCATCATCGACTGGCGGTAGTATTGGACACGTTGGCTTTACTGGCGCGGGGCATACCCACGAGGCTTGATTACTGTAACCACAGTCACTCGTAGAATCAGTGCCACAGTATTGTAAAAGCTTATTCTCACTAATGGTATGTGATGAGATAGAACCACATACACTCGAATTATTGAAATACGAGTTACTGTGGGTTATTACGGCGATATGAGGCGCATAAACGTTACTGTTTTTGAAATCAGCAGTTAGACCGACAGACGTTACCTTTCCAAATACATCGACACCCTGAATCGATACAGCATGATGAGCGCTAATATCTCCAGTGATATGGTGATCATTGCCTTTGACGGTGATTTTTTCACCCTTCGATGTGACTAGACCACACACATTAGTATCTTTCAAATCAATACTACTATGAATAACCACATCACCATTAACCACGCTATTATTTGCGATGAGAGAGCCCCCTGCAGAAGCCGAGGCAGGTAGGTGAGTGGTATCGCCATCAATGGCGCTGTTTTCTAGCACGATGCTATAGTCTGATGTTAATGAACCAAATACCGTGCCATGGCTAATATATATGCCATCAGAGTGCTTATTGTTTGCACCACCACTTAATGCTTTGAGATTTATATTCTTTAACGGGGTTCCGACAAAGTTGTTCTTCACTAATGTGATAGAACGATGTGCTTGCAGGGTGATATCTGAGTTGGAGTCTAAGCTCGAAATTAAAGAAGCACCTTTTGGAAAAGTGATATCGCCTTCGCAGTGATAGACAGCACCGTCACCACTGATACTAAATCCGCTACTGTTGCTGCAAAGCGGGCGAAGGGAGTCAATATCATTAAGATCATATTGTGTTGCACTAACATACAAAGGGAGTAGTGCTAGAGTTGTGCTAAAGCTTCGAAAAAGCATCATTAAGTATCCTATTTCCGTGGAACTCAATGGCATCAAGCAAAGGTGGAAAGGAGCGTCTCCCTAAGTTACTTAGGGTAGATTCACTCTATAAAAATATGTGTGTCATTATTTTTTGGTACGTTATACCAAGCTATTATGCGCTAGATTACAACTTAAGTGTGATGTTAGTTCAAGAGCAAATGATGATATCAGTCGCATATAAGTATGAAATATTGTTAGGAAATATGAATTTGCCTGATGTATGGAGCTAGAGCATAGTCCAGCTCCAAATATCACTAGGCAGCATGGTCAATCAGAGGGGCCATTTGGTAAAGCTCTTCCAAAATAGCTTTGGTTTGTTTCGAGTATATGAGTCGGTCTTTATCACCGACCAACTGAATTGCACGTACTTTTCCACTGACTAGGCTGTGTCTTATCGTGCGTAATGCCATCTGGAGGTCTAGGCATGTACCTTCTAGGCCATTTTTCGGAATGAGAGAACTTAGGTCAACGCTCAGAATGACTTGATCGCAGTGGTCAAGATAGTTTGAAGCTTGTTGTTTTAGATGGTTACGGTGTCTAAATACGAACTCTCGGTCGGTTATCCAATCGCACCCCTGATCTTCAGCGTATTCCCACATTGTTGAAGCAGCCCCTGATTCACTTACGCCGGCGAAAAAAAGTCGAACGTTATTGTATCGAGTAAGAGCAAAATGAAATGCGGACCCCAGCCTTGGTTCAAGAGTTTGATTCAGATTCATCTTATGGCCGATACTGATGATGCCGATTTCATCTCGTTCATGAACAACTACGGGTAGAATGGAGATTATTACTTCGGAGCAGTTAGTCAAAATCACAGGAACTGAGTGTCGGGATAAAGACAAACTCAATGCTTCTTGGAAATCACCACTATCAATTTGGGGATGATCAAAGTGACCAAGGTTAGCAGCGGAACCTTGGTCATGCTGTTGGTAAAGCCAGTCACTGGCATTGTCCAAGCTTTGATTAGCTAGATCATACGTTGCAGCAGTCATGGGGGTTAAATGTTCACATACCGTCATAAAAGAAAAAGGGTGGTGGTGAACGGGTTTTGATGCTCTATGAAATGCGTAACGTTTGAAAAAGCTTAACATGGTGAATTACCTTTCTGGCGGCAACGCCCTCGCTGCCTGCAACACATGTAAAATGATACGCTGCTTATCCTTTTCGACTCGGTGTGCTGGAGCCATGACAGATACAGCACCAATTAACTTGCTGCCTTTCATCACTGGCGCACTAATACCAGATACACCTGGGTCTATCTCAGAAGTACTAACTGCGTAGCCATTTTTCCTAATGGTGCTTAACTCTTGTTCCCATTCGTCCATACGATGATCCTCACCAAAATGGCGAAGGATTTTTTCGCATCGTGCCTGGGGCATATAAGCCAGCATCACTTTAGATGAGGCGCCCCGCAGCAATGGTTGACTTTGACCCTGGACGTAACTGCAACGAAGCGCCTGCATACTTTCTTTCTGTCGGACACAAAGCGCGCGATAACCAGAAGGCACCATGTAAGCTGCCATTTCTCCCGTCTGTTGAACGAGACGAGACAGAATGCTTTCTACCATGTCTAAGCCATGCTGCGCGGTTTCGTAGCTGTGCATTAAAAGCAGTGCAGCGGGGCCGACTACAAAGGTCTTGTCATGGACGCTTTCTTCGATCAGGTTCCACTCTTTTAGCAACTTCAAATGGCGATATAAGCTACTTAAAGGCACATTCATTTGTTCGCTAAGCGTTTTTGCAGAAACCGGGAATGGGCTAACAGCAACTTGCATCAATAATTGAAGGGCTTTTTCGTTTACCTGATTAGCGTTGGCTTTGTTTGTCGTCATAGGTGCGTTGTAACGTGATAAAGGGGATGTCTCAACTATAATTCTTAACTGTCGAGAAAAGGAAAATATTTATAAACCATTATTCTCATTTGATGAGAAAAGTGCTGTCTGATTTCTGGTTGTGAGCAAGCGTGCTCCTATGCAAGAACCAAGAAGTAGTTTTGGATTAGTAGGGTGTCATCTAAAGGGGCTTGCTCGTGTGTGGTAAATTGTCTGCTAATTTTATTGTCGCGTTGAACTGTCGACGCTTCCTTAGTGTAGACTTTGAGGTCCATTAAGAGTCTTACCTAAATTGTTGTTATATTTGCAGTAATGTTAGGTTGTGCTCATACTCATTTAGGAATGAAATGCATTGAGCAATCCTACCGACCAAAGAGCAGGGGTGTCGACGTTGAATTGGAGCGATAACGAATGCTAAGCAAAGCAACGCTAAAAAAAATCAGCATATTCTTTATTCCTGTCCCTTTAATCTTGGCGCAGGTGTTTTTTCTCGCTCAACAGAATATTCAAAAAAACCTAGATAATATTTTAGAGAGAAACATACAAGTTGCCGATCAAATACTGTTCCATATCGAAACTGAAAATAAAACGGCATTAATAGACCCGACAAGGTGTGAAGCGTTACAGCAAAACCTAATGTTTGAAAGAAACATTGATGAAATGCTGATTGTTCACGGTGACAACATTATCTGTTCTTCTAAGTTAGGTTCGATATCCAAACCTTTGGACAGTTATTTAAAGCAATATGGCACTGATACACTGTCTTTCGCGCGTATACACGGTTACCCAGAGCAAGTCCTGACACTCACCACACAGAGCACCGAAAATCCAGAGTATCGCGCTATCACCATTGTGGATAGGGACTATTTTGGTGCGACTATTGGTTATAAAAATGATCTTCGTCTTAAGCGCTCGGCACTGTATGTGGGAAAAGGTGTTGCTCCGCTTGGTTCGCTCAAGCAAGGTGATAATCCCATCGCCATCGCTCATTCTAAAATCTTTGATTATGAAGCCTTACTCGAAGCCAGTAATGTCTATATTGAGCAAAAAGAGCTGTCTTATTTTATTTCAGCGATCCCCCTCCTACTGATTTTCTACTTAACGATTTATATCGTGACAAAGTTTGTCGATCCTCAGAGAAGCTTGCTCGTAGATTTGAAAAAGGCCATAAAAAGGAAAGAGCTGGCGCTGTATTATCAGCCACAAATTGATGCAATAACCGGTGAATTAAAGGGGTGCGAAGCGCTTCTACGTTGGAAGCACAAGAGTCGTGGTTTTGTCTCTCCAGATAAATTCATTGTAGCTGCGGAACAAAACGGGCTGGCGAATGACATCACCGATTATGTTTTGGATAAAGCACTTAAAGACTTTTCTAATAGTCATTACTCAAAGCCTTTTCATTTAGGCGTCAATGTACCACCTGATTATCTCTCAGACGCGCATGTTATCCATAAGATAGAGCGCATCCACAAGAAACTAAAACAAAATAATGTTTTCTTGGGGATTGAGATTACCGAGCGCCAGCTTATCGATGAAAATACGCAGAAGTACATTTCAGCGCTGCGGGTGCATGGCATAGAAGTACTTATTGATGACTTTGGTACGGGGCAAACTTCTCTGGCAGCTCTGCAACACATGAGAGTGGATTACTTAAAAATAGACAAGTGTTTTGTCGATACAATCGGTATTGAGAGTGTTAACGCTCCGGTTTTGAATGCCATTGTCCGATTTGCCAATGAGCTTGAGATAAAGCTCATTGCGGAGGGAGTGGAAACTGAAGCGCAAGTGAAGCATCTTATTGATCTAGGAGTAGATTTCCATCAAGGTTACTTTTACTCAAAGCCTGTGCCATTTAAGCAACTATTACTTAATTATCAGTAGGGTTGTGTATTTGAGAGGCGTATTCTTAGGGCCGGAAGATAGCTTAAGAATACGCAACTCTTGTCGGTTAAAGTTACGACTTCTATTCTGCTCCAGATTTGATGAGATAACCTTTGTAACAGCTTGCTTCATTATCAAACCTAAACTCTAAGTAGTTTTGAATGCTTTCTATACCATCTTCTTGGTAATGTGAAACATATAAAAGCTGACTTAACTTCTCCTTCGCTATCAACTCTAGAGTGTTTTTTACTAACATTCGCCCCAAGTAATCTAAGCCTTGATAAGGTTCGTCCAAAATTAGCAATGTAGGCTGTTTAACAATAGCGCGAGCGATAAGAAGCAAGCGCTGCTGACCATATTCCAGTTGTTTAAAAGAGGTCTTTTGATATTGGCTCATGTGTAGAATTGTCAGCCAATCCTTCGCAATATTGATCTCATTCTTAGTCGGTTGTGAGTAAAGACCAATTGAATCATAGAATCCCGATAAAATGACTTCTAGAGCGCTGCAGTTAACTCGATATTGAAGGTGCAGGGCGGAGGACACCATACCGATATGTTGCTTTATTTCCCAGATGCTTTCCCCACTGCCGCGTTTCTTACCGAATATATGGATATCATTACTGTAACACTGGGGGTGATCGCCAAATATCAACCCTAACAAGGTGCTTTTACCGCACCCATTCGGCCCTTTCACTTGCCAGTGTTGGCCTTTATCAATTCGCCAATTTAAGTCAGTGAAAATGGTCTTGTCGGTGTATTCCACTTTGCCACTCTTAAGTTCAAAAATTGGATTTTCAAAATGGGTTGTATGTTGATGCTGACGAATTAATGCCATCATCTCTTCGCTTTGTTTCTCTGACTGGGACTTAATCTGCGCGATGATGGGGTGCTGATCCCAGCTTTGCTTGTCCATTGTGCTATCAAGTTTGCCACCATTGAATAGTGCTACTTGATCTATCCAGTCGGGCATGTCGGATTCACGAGAGAAGGTAATTAGTATTTGAACCGATTGAGCGAGCGTTTGAAGATACTTTGCCAATGAAGCACGGTGCGCTACATCTAATCCTGTAAATGGATTATCTAACAACACTAGATCTGGTTTTGCCGCGAGCGCACGGGCGAGCATTACACGTCTCGTTTCACCAGTAGAAAGCACTCTAAACCCGCTCTCGGCCAAATGTGATAAGTCGAGCTCTTCAATTACTGTTTGTGCGAAGGTGTCATCTTGGCAGACGTCAAAGATCAAGTTATATACTGAGCTGCCTTGGTCAATACGATCGAGAAAATCGGTGTCATCTCTTTCGATCTCCAACTCTAGCAAGCGTTGTTGTTCAGAAAGAGAGACTTGAGCAATCTGGCAACCTTGAACGTTCAGTTCACCTGACTCAGGCGTAATTTCTCCGCACAGTAAGTCACCAAGCATAGATCCAATATCGCCCTTAGAGCTGAAAATGCCCCAAGATTGTCCTGCTCCAATGTGCCAATTGTCGATAGAGAGGGTGGAGGTATTTTCCTTTGCAGTAAGCTGATGAAATTGAATCGGCATAGTATTTGTCTTCCATGACAGTTTTTATTTGGATGTATGAGATAGGGCAAAACACTTATACTCAAGTAGTCTCGAGATACTTGGTTCCTAGTCTTTACAAATTTAATGAAAGCATAAATTATCTCGCGACTTGTTGGTTAATCCACTGGATAAACAGCTCAAGTTTGCGAGAGTGTGTCTTCTTCGCTGTTACGATGTAGTATTTGTGCTTGCAGAGCACGGCTTTATCAGCAAAGGGCGTGATTAATTGCCCTGAACTTAAAATGCTCTCGACTAAAGACACTCTCCCCATCGCAATACCTGCGTTGTGCATTGCCGCCGTAGTTGCCAAGTCTGAGCGATCGAATGAAATGCTTGAGGTCTCGTCAAGTACGGATACGTCATTGCTCTCCGCCCATAGCCTCCATTCATTGTCATGAGAGTTGTAATCCCAAGCCTGTCTATCATGAAGTAAAGTTGCGTTTTTGAGATTGTTTACATTCCCAGCCAAGTTCATTTGCTCTGCGTATTCCTTGGTACAGACAGGGATAATGCTTTCTTCCATCAGTTCTTGGTACCAGAGTTTGCTAGGTATTTCGTCGTTGAAGTAAATGGCAACGTCAATCCCATGCCCTTGAAAGTTGATATTTTCATTACCAGTGAGAATATTTAGTTTTATCGAAGGGTATTGTTTTATAAACGTATGAATTCTTGGGACTAGCCAACTTTGAGCAAATGATGGACGAGAGTAAACGGTTAGATCTCCTGAGATATCTCCATTCTTCACATCACTCAACTCCTGATTGATCTCGTTTAGTATTCTGTTTACAGCGGAGTAGATACGCTCCCCGTCTTCAGTAAGAGCAACTTTTCGGTGAGAACGTAAAAACAGCATGATCCCTAGCTCTTCCTCAAGTTTGCTAATGCGGTGCGAAATTGCACTAGGAGTCATTGATAATTCTTCTGCGGCAAGAGAAAAAGAGTTGTGGCGTGCAGCAACTTCAAAAGTGTGCAACTTAGAAAGTTGGAAGCTGCTGATTCGATGGTTCTTAGAAAAAATATTGTCTTTGGAGTACATCGTGAAAGTAGTTAGTAGTAGATGACTAAACTCCAATATATCACGCTTGATTAATCTAATTTAAACCGAGCTGAGGATATTTCATTAATTTTAACAAGAATCACGTTTTTGTTTTAATTCAATTCACACAGCGGTGAATTTATATCGTTTGTTGACCATTTTTCTTTTTGATTTAATTCCTAGCAAGAATCAACCGTTAATTGGAAGACAATATGACTCATCAAGAAGTCTCCACACTTGTAGATAAATTTCCTCTTGTTAAAAAACTAATTGAGTTAGAAGAAATCGTCTGGTTCAACCCTAATACAACTTCAGTGGAAGTGGGATTACCTTATGTTGGTCTTGATAGAAGTGATACTCAAGACGCTAGCGATAGGCTGAAACGCTTTGCCCCCTACCTTGTCCAAGCATTCCCAGAAACTAAAAGTTCAAAGGGGATAATTGAGTCTCATGTTGTGAATATTGAGAACATGAAGGCAAAACTAGAAGAGCGATATGACACCGAGATTTTGGGGCAACTCTACCTAAAAAAAGATAGCCACCTTCCAATTTCTGGCTCAATCAAAGCACGTGGTGGGATTTATGAAGTGCTTACTCATGCTGAAAAACTCGCGATTGAAGCTGGGTTACTCTCGAAAAAAGATGACTACAGCAAGCTATTTAGTGAAGAGTTTCGACAATTTTTCAACCAGTACAGTATTGCCGTAGGTTCTACCGGCAATCTAGGCATGTCAATCGGAATCATCAGTGCAAAGCTTGGCTTCTCAGTTTCTGTGCACATGTCAGCTGACGCAAGGGAATGGAAAAAGAAAAAACTACGCTCACACGGAGTAAGGGTTATTGAGCATGAGCAAGACTATGGCGTTGCAGTGGAAAATGGTCGTCGAGAGGCTGATAAAGACCCTAATTGCTTCTTCATTGACGATGAAAACTCGCGAACCTTGTTCCTCGGTTATTCAGTCGCAGGGGAACGGCTGAAAGATCAATTTAACGATATGGAGATTGTTGTAGATGAAAATCACCCGCTATTCGTCTATCTACCATGTGGTGTTGGAGGAGGTCCTGGCGGAGTGGCCTTTGGTCTCAAGTTAGCATTTGGAGACAATGTTCATTGTATCTTTGCCGAACCGACCCATTCTCCTTGCATGCTCTTAGGAGTACATACCGGTTTGCATGACCTTATTGCGGTGCAGGATTTAGGTATTGATAACTTAACTGCAGCAGATGGCCTCGCTGTAGGTCGAGCTTCTGGTTTCGTTGGGCGTGCAATGGAACGTCTACTCGATGGTTTTTACACAATCTCTGATGAAAATATGTACAAGCATCTAGGTGAACTATCTGAGTTAGAAGATATTCAACTAGAGCCTTCAGCATTATCAGGCATGGCTGGTCCTGCGCATGTTTCGAAAAATGCTGAATACCTCAATCGTATGAACCTAACTACAAACAAGATGAAAAACGCGACCCACCTTGTTTGGGCCACTGGAGGCGGAATGGTTCCGCCTGAAGAAATGGCCGCTTACCTCGCGAAGTCAGATAAATAACCCCATAAAAATCAGAGAGGTGTGCTCATTCACCTCTCTAACAACAATAAAGAAAGCTTCAAAAGATTTAAATTCAATTCAAGAAACAAGAGTACCTAACAATGATTAAAGAAATAGAAAACAACAAGGAAATGTTCGTTGAGTGGCGACGACAGTTACATATGAACCCGGAGTTGAGTTATCAAGAGCATGAAACAGCAAAAATAGTTGCGGAGTTTCTAGAAAGTTTCGGCTTTGATGAAGTGCATACGGGCATTGGAGGGACGGGGTTAGTTGGTGTTCTGAAAGGTAAATATCCATCAGATAAAGTCGTCGGGCTTAGGGCTGATATGGATGCTTTGGCAATGGAAGAACTCAATGACTTTGAATATGTATCAAAGAAGAAAGGGTTAATGCACGCCTGTGGTCATGATGGTCATATGGCAACGTTGCTTGCCGCTGCATGGTACTTGGCGCAAGGTCGAGAGTTTAGCGGTACCGTCCACTTCATTTTTCAAACGGCAGAAGAAGAGCTGACCGGCGCTAAGACGATGATTGATGATGGTCTCTTTGAACGATTCCCTTGTGATGTCATTTATGGGCAGCACAACATGCCTCATGTCCCAGAGGGCCATATTTGGTTACGTGAGGGTGCAATTGAAGCGAGCTGCGATCGTTTCGATATAGAGATCGTAGGCAAAGGAGGCCATGCTGCGATGCCGGAAGGGATGCTCGATGCACCTCTGATTATGAGCAATATCATCATGGCTGCTCATACGGTTGTTTCACGCAATATCTCTCCTTTAGAGTCAGCAGTACTCTCGTTCTCGGACGTGCATGCTGGTAGTGGGACCTACAACATTATGCCAAAGACTGCGACTCTAAAAGGTTGTGTTCGCGCGTTTGATGAAGGTGTTCGACAACTTACATTAAAACGCCTTCATGAAGTTGTAGAAATGACGGCCAAATCCTACGGTGCTACTGCGACTCTTACTATCCGTGATGGAAGCTGCCCAGCAACCATAAACAACCCTAAACAGGCACAACTCGTTGCCCAAATTGCCGCGGAGCTTATTGGGCAGGAAAAAGTTAATGCTGACTGTCGTCCTTTATCCGGCAGTGAGGATTTTTCGTGGATGCTTCAGGCTGTTGAAGGGTGCTACTTTTTCGTAGGTAACGAGGGCGCATCACTTCATAACCCATCATACGACTTTAACGACAATATCATCACCACTGGAGCATCAATGTTCGTCAAGCTAGTAGAACACAATCTTCCAGCCTAAAAGAATAAATAGAATCAGCTCCCTTAAATTCTAAGGGTATAAATGAGGTTAATAGAATGAAATCTGAAAAGTATATTGTTGAATTTTTGATGTTCTCAGTGTACCTAATATTCGGTGCTTCGTGGGCTACCACTGGTGCGGTTGGTGCTCAAATCATGCAGGATTTTGGTGTTGGTGTAGCAGAGTCTGCAATGATGACCAACGCTATCTTGTGGGCTAAAATACTCGGCGCACTAGGTGTTGCAGTTGTTACTTATAAGTTAGGAATCAAGAAGTCTTATCTGCTAGCTTTGGTTTTAGTGGGTTCGGCAATATTTATACCGTTTACAGAAAACTTTTATACGCTTGTTCTCATCCGCTTCCTGAATGGCTTGGGTGGGGCAATGTGTCTGGTATCAATGGTTCCCGTAGTAGCGCACTACTTTGAGCCAAAAACGGCAGCCAAGTTAAATAGTATTAATGGCATTCCAAATGTTATCGGCTCGGCGATCATTTTAATGTTTGCTAGTTCAATTATTAGCTTTGCTGGTGGATGGAAGCCTCTGCTAGCAGCCTATGGCTGGATTACTCTTGCATTTGCTGGTGCGTGGATGATTTTCTTTAAAGATTTCAAGCAAGAAAGAGCAAAAGAACCTACACAGGAAGAGAAACGAGCTGAGATTAAAACAGCTGTAAGATCTCGAGTTGTTTGGAGTATGGTTGTTCAGTATGTTGGTGGCCTTCTAATGCTGCTAGTTCCATTCACTTACTTACCAACATATTATGCGGAATATGCTAACCTACCTGCAGATAGTATTGCTTATCTAGCCCCATCAATTAACCAAATAGGAATTGTTGTTGGTGCTGCTCTTTCTATCTGGTTAAAAGGTAAAGGTATCCCTTACAAAAAGCTCTTTGCGGTAACATCAGTAATAATGGCGGTAACTACTTACATGATGTTCTTTGGTTCCAATGAGTACATTATTGTAGTTGGAGCGTTTGGTGCTGGTATGATGCTTTCATCTTGGTTTAGTTTTATCTTCTCTCTACCAAGAGAGCTTCTTAAGAACCCATCAACAAACACAATTATGTTTGCTATGTCTACATTCTGGTTGGCTTCATATATCTTAGCCACAGTTAATACGCAAATCGTTGGCTACTTAGTGGATATGACGGGAAGTTTTGTTAGCGCATTCTATTATGTTCTTGTGATCTTAGTTATTTGTCCTATCGCCGCTCAGTTCTTATTTCCAAAAAACGAAGCTACAGAGTTACAAGCGACTGCAGCAACTGCTTAAGTACTTAGATGAAAAGAAATTAGCCCTCATCGCAGAGGGCTAATTTTTATTTGGTATAGATCAAAGATGTCATTAATTTATATTTTCGATATATTCGGAACGGCTGTTTTTGCGATATCAGGAGTTTTAGTTGCTTCCAAGTTTCGCATGGACGCTTTTGGTGCCGTAGTGCTTGGAAGTTTGACTGCTATCGGTGGTGGGACTGTTCGAGATATGGCGATAGGTGCTACGCCTGTATTCTGGATGATAGACAGTGTGTATTTATGGGTAATCCTTGTAACTTGTATTACAACTATTATTGCTATCAGGCGGCAGAAGTACATACCAAACTGGGTATTGTCTCTCGCTGATGCAATAGGGCTCGCGGTTTTTGTTGGTATTGGATTTGAAAAAGCGATGCAATATCAAGGCTCATACACAGTTGCTATTATAATGGGCGTGATTACAGGATGTGGTGGAGGCATACTCCGTGATGCACTTACCGGAGAAGTGCCATCTGTTCTTCAAAAAGAAATATACGCAACATCATGTTTGATAGGTGGTATGGTTTATACTGCATTTTTAAATCTAGGTATTTCAAATACCAAAGCCTTTTTCCTATGCGTTATCACAGTGCTAGTCTCTCGGCTTATTTCTATTAACTATAATCTTTCACTACCTCAAGTCCTAATGAGCAAAGTAAATGATTAAAATTAGATTGATGGAGATATGAAGTTTTATTGGATATCTTTGAGAACTCTATGTATTTCACGCTAACTAATTAGTGATAATTGATTTTAATTACATATGGCAATTAGCGTATTATCTAATTTGAGTTACTTGGTCTAGTGGTCGCCCTAACGCTAGCATGTGTAAAGTAAGTTATATTGAATGTGCACATATAATA
This sequence comes from Vibrio rotiferianus, assembly GCF_002214395.1. Taxonomy (NCBI): domain Bacteria; kingdom Pseudomonadati; phylum Pseudomonadota; class Gammaproteobacteria; order Vibrionales; family Vibrionaceae; genus Vibrio; species Vibrio rotiferianus. Next base: position 240,413 of record NZ_CP018311.1, on the reverse strand, counting down.
AAAAGTGCAAATTTCCTAAGCAGGCTTTTTACTGGAGTGTGGCTAAGTGCTGGGGTCGCACACGACTAGGTATTTAGCAATCCCGTAATTTTCCAAATGCTAAAACGACGAAAGCCCGTTGATTTCTCAATGGGCTTTCTAAATGTGGGGGAGTTCGGGGACGCCTAGTCTGGGCTTGCATTCAAGGAGGGATTTAGGTTAATCCCTTTAAACCGCTGATATACGAAAAAGCCCGCTAATCTCTTAGCGGGCTTTTTACTGGAATGTGGCGGAGTGCTCAGGTCTCACACGACTAGGGATTTAGAAATCCCGCAATTTTCCAAGCGCCAGAACGACGAAAGCTCGTTGATTTCTCAACGAGCTTTCTAAATGTGGCGGAGAGATAGGGATTTGAACCCTAGATACGCTATTAACGTATGCCGGTTTTCAAGACCGGTGCTTTCAACCACTCAGCCATCTCTCCGTTGCGGGGCACATAATATGTTGTGGCATAGAACTTGTAAAGCATTGATTAGCGGCAAATGAACTGTTTGCCTGTTTTGTAATCAGTGGTTACTGTGCTGTTGCGCATGAAAGGTGAAAGAAAGAGAGCGGAAATCGCTAGATAGTAGAGCAATGACTTTAATGATGACTTGTATAATAAAATAGCGTTTTATTGGTAAGTTTATGAAATTAAAGGATAACTAGGCTTTGAGTATACATGTGTTCGCCCGAAAGTATTTGCAACAGAATGTGAACTAATTCAAAATTAACTGGTATAGCCAGTTGTGCTGAGTTTCTCTAAGGGTATTTATGAAGGTCACGAATCTATTTAAAGACAAAGTTGGTGCGATTTCTGCTCATCAATCAGAGTTTATGAATTGGATGTCTCCAACGCTGCGCGATTATTGGAGTGACTTCTTAGGTAGGGCACAAAACAGTTTCCTCTTTTCCAAAGTACGCGATCATCAGCAACCAGCGGTGAATGAGGAAGTTATCCCTCAACCTGAACCGATCGTACTTAAGCCAGAAGCCCAAGTTCTATTCGATGAGCTTAGCGAAAAAATTGGCGAAGTGATCCATGTTGGTGATTGGGTTCACGTATCTCAAGAGCGTATTAACCAATTTGGTTCGGTAACAGAAGACATGCAATGGATTCATACTGATCCAGATCGTGCCGCGACCGAGTCCCCATTTAAGACAACGATCGCTCACGGATTTCTAACGCTAGCGCTGCTGCCTAAGTTGACTGATTCTGTTGACCCAGAAAAGCCAATGTTTCCAACAGCGAAACTGGTTGTGAACCTTGGTTTGAATCAAGTTCGTTTTCCATATCCAGTCAAAGCAGGCAATAACGTACGCGCATCAAGCACATTAACGAAGATCACTCCAATTAAGAAAGGTCTTGAGATTGAGCGTGAGATAAAAGTAGAAATTGAAGGGATACGTCGCCCAGGTGCGGTTGTTGTATCCGTAATTCAACTGCACTTCTAAGCAAAGAATTGATAAAAAAAGAGAGCTAAAATTAGCTCTCTTTTTTTGTTTTTACTGGCTGAAGCTCTTAACCGGTGTGTAGCCATAATCGGCAATGGCTTTTTGTCCTGTTTCAGACTTTAAGAATGAAACGAACTCTTTTCCTGCTTTATCTAATCCATCAACTTTGTACAAGATTAAGAAAGGGCGTGCCAACTTGTACTTATGACTCGCGATATTTTTTGCTGATGGTGTAGTTCCTTCAAACTGAATAGCTTTTACCGACTGATCGACAGAGCCTACTGAGATAAAACCAATGGCATGAGGGTTGTGGTTCACGATGGTTTTTACCATGCTATTGCTGTTGACCACTAAGTTGTTTGGGCTGATATCTGAGACAAGACGGTCGTTCACGACTTTAGTTAGGCCAAGTAAGCTTTCAAAGCTATAACGAGAACCTGAAGAGGCTTCACGTGTTACCACGGCGATCGGCTGATCATTGCCGCCCACTTGTTGCCAGTTATTTATTTTTCCTTTGTAGATATCAAAAAGTTGCTGTTCTGAAAGGTTATCTAAAGAGTTGGTACGGTTAACAACAACGGCTAATCCATCATAGGCGATGGGAATGACGTTTAAGTCTTCACCTTTTTCTCTTTGGGTGAGGTATCGCGAACTCATGCCGATTTCAACCACACCTTTATTTACCATAGTGATCCCGGCGGTAGAGCCAATGCCCTGTACAGCGATGTAGTTATCTGGGTGGACTTTATTGTATTCCTCGGCAATAACATCCATAACACGGGCAACAGACGTTGAGCCAGAGATATTGATTTCCTTCGCGATTGCCAAAGGAGCAGACAGAGCCATGGCTAAAATACTTGCCATAGTTAAACGTAACATATTGAACTCCAAAAATAGTATACAGCAGCGCATATGATATTTCGTTCAGGTTACACTTTTGTGAACGGGAAATACGATTGCCAAATAGTTCTGGTTTACACTGCTCTTAGTTGGTAGGTTCAACCTATACTGATGTTAGGTTCTAGGAGTATCTCTATGTCCGTTTCTCGATTGGCTATGAGTCGACTTAATAAAGCGATTCAAACATTTTGTTCTAAGCGAAATGCTAGCTTACCTGTTGAGTTAGGAAAAAGTTTGTATCAGCCAATTGATAATGGTGTAGAGCTATACCATGCGCACTACTTGCTAGATTCTCAACATAGTGAATACACATCTTCCATTGCGCGTATACTCTTTCATGAAGACACGCAAACATGGCTGTTTTTTGTTCCTAGCGAAGGGGAAAAAGAAGGCAGCGAGTGGGTACCTTATTCAAGCTTGCCACGCTGTAAAGAGCTTGAGGATCTTATTGCGGAGTTAGAGTCCGATCCTCAAGCATGTTTTTGGCAATAATTATCGAGTGATTTGGTTTCGGAAATCTTTCGGTGTCATGTTGTACACAGATTTGAACGCTGTACTAAAATGAGCCGCACTTTTGAAACCAGAATCGAACGCAATTTGCGTGATTGATTTTTGCGATACTCTTAGCTGAGTAGCAGCATAGTTAATACGCTTTACCTTTAGTATATGTGAGAAAGACATGTCATCAGCTGCTAAGCGTCGCTTCAATGTCGCGATAGACATGCCTAATTCAGCGGACACTATCTCAAGTGTGATATCTTTCTCGATGTTTTTCTCAATATAGTCGATGATTTTTTGTGAATCACTCAGATGACCTGCGTTGTTAATAATACTAAGAAGGTTAGGTTGAACTTCGGCCATCATTGCAATTAACGCCAACGCTAGGTGGCATTGAGCTAATTCATTCTTCTGTTTAGAAACTAAGCTCACTAATAGGTCTTTTGCTACCGCGATGTCGCCGTACTGATTTGAATCAAACGGGTAGAACAGTCTTGTAGAGGCTGTTGAGGCCGCTCCTTCAAGTTGGTGAAGGTTAGACAACAATTCGCTATCAAAGACTAGGGCGGTTGCTTGAAAGCCATTCTCACCAGCTTGTGACTCAGCAGTAAGTAAGTCTTCTGAGTTATAAAGCGCGAAGTCCCCAGCTTTCCATTCCATTTCTTGCCCATCGGGCTGGTGGACAAGCAGTGAACCCTCTTCAACAATGTACAAGCCATTATGCGGAGTTGTGTATCGTTCACTTTTTCTAGCAGTAAAATGATTAAAACGTAGTATCTGTATATTCGGCATAGGCTCTTATGTCTTTTACAAAAACAAAAAAGGCGCTCATTTGAGCGCCTTTTTTAACGAACAGCTGTTATTCGCTTACTGTCTCTTTGGCATCAGTTGCCGGAGCGTCAGCAAATACTTGTGTTGGTTTAGCGACCAAACTGCGATTCTCTTGATTCACATCAGTTAGAATAACTTCTAATGTATCACCCAGTTTGTATACCACTTCTTTATCGATCGAAACAGTACCGTTGTCGCCATTGCACTCAATTCTTTCTTTATTATCAAGAATCAAGCTACCAGGAATAAAGGCTGCTGCGCCATTTTCGAGAAGTCGGACACGTGCTCCCGCACGATTAATGTCAAAAATCTCACCTGTGAAACACGTTTGCTTGTTTGGCTCGTCTGCAAGAGTACGTGCGTATAGCCAATCAGAGACATTTCGTTCAGCGATTTTATGATGCTTACGATGCAATGCTAGCTCTTCGCCAACTTCATCATCTGGTGTTTGGATCGGTTCTTTGTTTAGAATCACGGCTTTTAGCATGCGATGATTGATCATATCGCCGTACTTACGAATTGGTGATGTCCAAGTAGCGTAGATGTCCAATCCCATTGCGTAGTGAGGCAGTGGTTGGTTACCCACTTCACTGTAAGTTTGGAATTTACGAATGCGATTATCTAGGTACGAGCTTTCTTGAACACCCAACCAGCGGCGTAGCGCAGCAAAACCTTCTAATGTGGCGATAGATTCCGCTGTGAACTCAAGCGTGCCTTCAGGGTTTACCATTTGAACGACGTCTTCGATCTTTTCTGCTTTCAAACCTGCGTGCGTGTTGAAGACGCCCGTTTCAAACTTGTCACGAAGTGTACGGCCAGCACAGATGTTTGCGGTGATCATAGACTCTTCAACTAGGCGGTTTGCACTGCGACGCATGTCAGCGTGGATTGCTACAACGTCGTTGTCTTCGCTTAGTTCGAAGCGGTAGTCTGGACGATCTGGGAATACAACTGCGTTCTTTTCACGCCAATCTGCACGAGCAAGTGAGAAGTCATACAGGTCACGAACGATAGTTGCGATCTCTTCTGATGGCTGCCATCTGTCTGAGCTGCCGTTTTCTAACCAATCAGAGACGTGGTCGTATGCAAGACGTGCGTGAGATTTGATGTTTGCAGCGAAGAAGTTGATGTCATCACCAATTACGCCATCTTTGCTTACTGTAACTGTACAGCAGATAGCAGGGCGGATTTCACCTTCGATTAGAGAACATAAGTTGTCCGCTAGATCACGAGGCAGCATTGGGATGTTGCGACCTGGAAGGTAGATGGTGTAGCCACGCTCACGGGCGACTTTATCCATATCATCTTCAGGTGTGATGTACGCGGTTGGATCCGCGATTGCGATAGTCAGTTCGAAATCACCAGATTCTGTTTTTTTCGCGTACAGTGCATCGTCCATATCTTTGGTTGATTCACCATCGATAGTTACGAAAGGAACGTGAGTCATGTCGACGCGTTCTAGATCTGCGTCGTCTTTCAGTTCCCAGTTTTCGATGCCTGCTGGCTCAGAGTTTGGTAGATCGTTTTGAGCAAGCGTTACCCACCAAGGAGCAATCTTGTCGTTTGAATCAGTAATCTTCTCAGAAATTTCTACGAAGAAAGTGTTATCGCCTTTAAGAGGGTGGCGAATAAGATGTGCGACAACCCAGTCGCCTTCTGCGAATTCGTCAGGTTTTAGACCTTTCTTTAGCTTCGCTTTAAGAGATAGCTTTTTAAGCTGTGGGTGATCAGGTGCAACGTTTAGCTTGCCTTTGAACATTTTTACTCGGCCAATAAAGCGAGTTACGGCTTGTTCTAGCAGCTCTTGTGGTTCTGCAACTTCACGTTCGTTTTCCGTGCGGATGATGGCAACCACTTTGTCGCCGTGCATGCACTTCTTCATGTACGCTGGTGGGATGAAGAAGCTGGTTTTGCTATCCACTTCCAGGAAGCCAAAGCCTTTATCAGTTGCTTTGACTGAGCCTTCTTTTTTAGGCAGATTTTCTTGGATTTGCTGCTTAAGCTGAGCTAATAGTGGGTTATCTTGAAACATCTTTTTTTTAACTTACCAATGGAGTTGGGCACACTATAATCATTGCGCGCTATTATTACTACTGAAAGCGCGCAAATTCGCCCCTGTTTATTGACTGTTTTGTTGAATATTCATCATCGACAGCCCTTAAAAATAGGGGATAGGTGGAAATTTACGCGAATAATACCATTAGTGAGAATAAATTGTGATGTAATTCAATTTTTTCTGGCTTTTTTTATGCATTTAAGGAATAATCCGCCTCCCTTAGTCGTCCCTAATGGCTTATCGCGGTTGTGTACTGTACTAATTCCCTTTCTGAATGGATTTAGTAACTGGATGAATCAGTATCGAATTGGAAGAGCATATGGGACTGTTTTTTTGTTTAATTAAGTAGGATCCCAATGCAAGATTCTGTTATTCAATTCAGCGATTTATCTCTGAATGATTCTATCCTTTCTGCTCTAGACGGAATGGGTTTCGTGTCACCAACTCCAATTCAGGCTGCGGCAATCCCACACCTATTGGAAGGTGCTGACGCGCTGGGTAAAGCACAGACGGGTACAGGTAAAACGGCAGCATTCTCTCTGCCTCTTCTAAACAAACTAGATCTAAACCAACGTAAACCACAAGCAATCGTTCTTGCTCCAACTCGTGAGCTAGCGATTCAGGTTGCGGCTGAGATGAAGAACCTTGGTAAAAACATCAAGGGTCTTAAAGTTCTAGAAATCTACGGTGGTGCATCTATCGTAGATCAAATGCGTGCTCTTAAAAATGGTGCACACGTTGTTGTTGGTACTCCTGGCCGTGTTCAAGACCTTATCAACCGTGAACGTCTACATCTAGACGAAGTTAATACTTTCGTACTTGATGAAGCGGACGAAATGCTAAACATGGGTTTCGTGGACGACGTAACTGCTATCATGGAGCACGCTCCTGAGTCAGCTCAACGCGTTCTGTTCTCTGCAACTATGCCACCAATGCTGAAAAACATTGTTGAGCGCTTCCTACGTGATCCTGTCACTGTTGACGTTGCTGGTAAAAACCACACTGTAGACAAAGTTCAACAACAGTTCTGGGTAGTGAAGGGTGTAGAGAAAGATGAAGCTATGTCTCGTCTTCTTGAAACTGAAGAAACTGACGCGTCAATCGTATTCGTACGTACTCGTCAAGACACTGAGCGTCTAGCTGATTGGCTATCTGCACGTGGCTTTAAAGCTGCAGCACTGCACGGTGATATTCCTCAGTCTCTACGTGAGCGTACTGTTGATCACATCAAACAAGGTGTTATCGACATCCTAGTTGCAACTGACGTTGTTGCTCGTGGCCTAGACGTTCCACGTATTACTCACGTATTTAACTACGACATCCCATTCGATGTTGAGTCTTACATCCACCGTATCGGTCGTACTGGCCGTGCAGGACGTAAAGGTAAAGCGATCCTTCTAGTTCGTACTAACCAAATCCGTATGCTTCGCACTATCGAGCGTGTAACTAAGTCATCTATGGAAGAAATCCAACTTCCTCTACGTGACCAAGTTGCAGAAGCTCGTCTAAACAAGCTAGCGGCTGAACTGGAAGCAGAGAAAGAACACAAAGCACTAGACAAGTTCGCTGAGCTTGTAGAGAAACTACAAACTTCTCTAGAAATCGATCCAGCGATGCTTGCTGCAATGCTTCTTAAGCGTCAGCAAGGTAAACGTCCTCTATTCTACATTGGCGAAGACCCAATGGTAGAAGCAATTGAACGTGACAAGCAACGTCGTAAAGAGCGCCGTGAAGGTGGTCGTGACGGCGGTCGTAACTTCAACAACCAAGACTGGGATACTTACCAGCTTCAAGTTGGTCGCGAGCAAGGCGTTCAAGTTAAAGACATCGTTGGCGCTCTAGCAAACGAACTAGGTCTAGGCAAAGGTTCTATCGGTGCGATCAAGCTAGCGCAAGGTCACACATTCGTACAGCTACCTAAAGCAATGACTTCAGACGCTGCGAACAAGCTAAGCAAACTACGTATCCGTCAACAAGATGTTGGTGCTGTAGTATGTGACTTCGATGACTTCCGTGAGTCTCGTGGTGGTCGCCGTGACGGTGGTCGTCGCGATGGTGGTCGTCGTGATGGCGGTGGTTACCGTGGTAACCGCGATGGCAACCGTGAAGGTGGTCGTCGTGAAGGCGGCCGTCGCGAAGGTGGTTTCCGTGGTAACCGTGACGGTAACCGTGAAGGTGGCGAACGTCGTTTCGATCGCAACCGTGGTGGGGATCACCGTGGTGCACACCGTGGCGAACGTGGTCACAGCCGTGGCCGTCGTACACAAGACGCATAATAGCTGCACACTATTGCATTAAAAAATAGTTGAATTTGAAAGCCGAGCACTTAGCTCGGCTTTTTTGTCTCTGCTTATCTATCTCACCCATTCAAAAAAATTCGTAATATTTTTGCTTTATTCTTCATTTATTGACGTTTTTAAGTGTCTGATTCCACTTTAGTTGAGTGAGGTAATATATTTCACGGCTAAAATAAATTTTAAAATTGCGTTAGATCAACAAAAATCACGCAAACGAACAACTAACTCTAAAAGATAGTTGAAAGATTAAAAAATTATTGAATAATAGGTCTTACAAACAAGAAGTACACAGCGCAACTGCGCAATTACAACCTTTGCTCCACAACAGGAAACTATTTCATGTCTAATTCGTTTGTACTGGTGATCAACTCTGGTAGCTCATCACTAAAATTTGCGGTAATCGACTCTCAATCTGGCGATGCTGTATTGAGTGGTTTGGGCGAGTGCTTTGGTCTTTCAGACGCTCGTATGAGCTGGAAATTCAACGGTGAGAAATTTGAGTACGCTATTCAGGGCGATGAGAATCACCATCAACTTGCAGTAGCAAAGTTAGTTGAGTTAGTAAAAGAGTACAAATTAATTGAAGATGTTGTTGCTGTTGGCCACCGAGTGGTCCACGGCGGTGAGAAGTTTACTAAAACAGTTCGTTTAGATGAGTCTGTTATTGCAGACGTAGAAGCGCTAAGTGATTTAGCTCCTCTACATAACCTTGCTCATGCGATTGGTATGCGTGCTTCAATGGCGGCATTCCCTGAGCTACCTCAGTTTGCTGTATTTGATACTGCTTTCCACCAAACAATGCCTGCAAAAGCTTACACTGGCGCAATCGCGAAAGAACTTTACACGGACTTCGGTATTCGTCGTTACGGTTTCCACGGTACTAGCCACTACTTCGTAAGCCGTGAAGCTGCGAAGATGATCAACAAACCAGTTGAAGAGTCTAGCTTCATCTCTGTTCACTTAGGTAACGGTGCTTCTGTTTGTGCAATTAACAACGGCGAATCTGTTGATACGTCTATGGGCTTCACGCCACTGTCTGGTCTAATGATGGGTACACGTTGTGGTGACCTTGACCCAGGCATCATTGAGTACCTACTTAAGAAAGGTTGGTCTCAAGAGAAAGTGTTCAACTCACTGAACAAAGCTTCTGGCTTCTTAGGCGTGTCTGGCCTAACAAGCGATGCTCGCGGTATTTTGGAAGCGATGGAAGAGGGTCACGAAGGTGCAACTCTAGCATTCCAAGTATTCACTTACCGTGTGTCTAAATACATCGCGTCTTACCTTGCTGCTTTAGATTCATTCGACGGCATCATCTTCACAGGCGGTATCGGTGAAAACTCAATGCCAATTCGTAGTGAAATCCTGAAGAACCTAAAACTGCTAGGTTTTGTTGAAGATGTGAAAGGTAACGAAGATGCTCGATTTGGTAACGCAGGTGTTGTTGCTACATCTGAGTTGCTAGGTGCGAAAGCACTAGTTATTCCTACCAACGAAGAGTGGGTAATCGCTCAACAGTCGGTAGAACTGCTGTAAAACGGCAGAATTTTGGGAACTAAGTTAAAGCCCTTTCCGGTTGGAAAGGGCTTTTTTTGTGGTTGGATTCTACAAGTTATTACCGAATATTGATGTTGTTATCACGCCTGTCATACATGTCTGGCGTGGTGTGAAGCCCGCCAGCGTACCCAGCCGCTTCCAGTGTTTCTCTCACTTCTCGAACATCCTCAGCGGTAACCTCTTGTTGTTGGTCTCCGAGGTGTTTACGTACAAAGGTAATTAGCTCGGCTAAACTGGCGTCAGAGAGGATATCCTCAAAACTCGCCATCGGCATAAAGTTGCGCTCTGGGTCGATGTAGGTGGGTTGTAAGCCACGCACTGTTACAGCAATGGTGTTGAATGGGTCGCTGTGCATGATAATGCCATTGTTTAGCAATGTTGGTGCAATTGGGTTACGTCCTTTACCATCGTTGCCGTGACAAGCGCCACAAGTCTGTTTATAGACGGTGTAGATTGGAGCTTGATAGGCGGCGTCATTGAATCCTTTAGGCTCTAGTGGTACAGCGTCGGCGGCAATAAAATTGTTCACATCGCCACTGAGCAAGTAGTAGGACATGGATTCAATGTCTTCACGCGTCATTAAACTCAAGCTGTTCTTCACGACATCCGCCATCCCGGCAAACGCGGTGCCTTTGTCTGAATGGCCAGTGTGTAAGAAGTCGGTCAACGTCTTTTTATCCCAACCACCAACGTACAACTCTGTTGAGGTAATATCAGGCGCATTCCAGCCGTCTATCAAGTTACCTTGGAAGATGCGCTCAGGAATTAGGGCTTGAGCAATGTTACGCGGCGTGTGGCATTCTGAGCAGTGTCCTAAGCCTGCTACCCAATATTTGCCTTTCTGCCACTTCTCAACATCTTCCACGTGCCCTTCAAGTTCTTGCGGCAAGCTGTAGTCAATTGGGTCAGTATCCATAAAGACGATATTCCAACCAAGCAAACCAAGACGGATGTTAGACGGGAACATCATATGGTTTTCATCGTTACGACGAGCCACCGCGGGGATAGATTGCATGAACTCCCACAAATCCGTCATATCTTGTTCCGTGAGGTATTGATAAGACGTGTAGGGCATAGCAGGATACAGGTAACCATGTTTACCTTTCCCTTTCACAAGCGCATCTCGGAAGTCATCATAATCATACTCACCGATACCTGCACTAGCATGGGGCGTGATGTTAGTGGAGTAGATGGTGCCAAATGGGGTAACGAATGGCAGACCGCCGGCAAAAGGTTCGCCGCCTTCTGCACTATGACAAGCCACACAGTCCCCGGCATGGGCTAGGTACTCACCGCGTTTAACCGACTCAGCATTCAGCGCTGCGAGTTTCTGCTCTTGCTCTTCACCCGCTTTACGGATGTAAGCACCAAGCGCGAGGATTTCGTGCTCAGAAAGTTGGTTTTCAAACGCAGGCATTAAGTTGTTTAAACCGTAATTGATGGTGTGTTGAATCTCCTCGATACTCCCGCCGTGTAGCCAGACACTGTCTGATAGATCAGGCACACCCGTTTGTTGATTTGCTATCGAGCCGTCACCATGGCATGACGAGCAATATTCGACGAACAAACTCTTACCTAATTCAACTTTCACTTCTGGCACGTCACTGTGTCGCTGATTAAGGGATGCAAGGTAATAGGCGACTTTGTCGACTTCGTCTTTCCTCATGACCTCTACCCAACCGGGCATGGCGCCGTTACGACCTTTGGCGATGGAGTGAATCAGAGCTTCGTCATCGCCGCCATACATCCATTCTTTATCGATCAGGTTAGGGAAGTGCTTTTGGCCCTGAGCGTTGTCTCGGTGACAAGCGGCACAATGGGTTTGAAACAGGATTCGACCAGAGCGGACGATATCTTCGTTTTGTGCCAATGCGTCGAGCGACGAGTCCGTAACTTGGCTAAATTGTTCATCAAGCGTCGTTGACGGTGCGCTGAGTTTATCGTCACTTTGATCGTAATTTGCCAAACCTTTCCATTCGCCTAAACCCGGATATAACACTAGGTATCCTGCTGACAACAGAAAGGCGACTGCGTAACTGGCAAACAGTAACTTGGGTGGTGGTGCGTCTTTTTCGTCAATGCCATCAAAGGAGGCAATGGTGTGTTCTTGGTCTGCTTTATGGTTGCTACGCCAATATTTGACGATGACAGATACCATTAATATGAAGAAGACAATTGTGGCGGCAATTGTCCACCAGTTCCAGAATGTGCTCATTGTGCCACCTCCTGTGCTGTGTCTTGACCAAGGCTTTGAAGATAACGAATCAGAGCTTCCGCTTTGGTTTTACCGCGTATTTGTAATCTCGCGTCTGAGATCTCTTGGTCGGTGTAGGGCACGCCCAACGTACGCAGCGTTTCCATCTTGTTACCAATGGCGTTACCAGACAATGTCTGTTCAAACAACCAAGGATAAGCTGGCATGATGGATGTCGGAACGACTTGGCGTGGGTCGATAAGATGCAACACATGCCATTGGTCCGAATACTTACGCCCAAGATTGGTCAGATCTGGGCCAGTGCGTTTGGAACCCCACAAGTTAGGGAACTCGTAAATATCATCGGACTCTTGGTTCGCGCGTCCGTTACGTTTGATTTCGGGTTCTAGCGGGCGAACCATCTGCGTGTGGCACACATGGCAACCTTCGCTGATGTAGATATCGCGACCAGCAAGCTCCAACGCAGTTAACGGCTTCGCTAAACTGCCTTTGGCGATGTCGTCAGTACGCAGGATGTTAGGCACTACCCAAACTGCAAGAGAGAAGGAAGCTACAACAACGGTGGTGATGATCAAGATGATCACTGAATGCGTAAAGTCTTTGCTCATCTTATGCCTCCTTCGCTACCAGTACGGACGGAGAGCGTACGGTCTTGTACAAGTTGAATGCCATCAGGAACAAGCCGAGCACAAAGAGCGCACCACCAAAGAAGCGTAGGAACAACCATGGTGCTTTAAAGTTCATGGCTTCGATAAAGCTGTATACCAGCTCACCATTCTCGTTCTGAGTGAGCCACATGTAGCCTTCACCAATACCGGCCACCCAAAGTGCGATGGCATAAATGGCAACACCTGCATGGGCAAGCCAGAAGTGCCATTTGATCAGTCGCTTCGACCACAGTTCCGTTTTGTTCCACAAACGTGGGATGAAGTAGTAGAACACCGCAATGCCAGACATGCCCACCCAGCCTAATGCGCCAGAGTGAACGTGTCCGATCACCCATTCGGTGTTGTGCGCCAGCATATTGAACCAGCGAATCGCCAATAGAGGTCCTTCAAATGTGGCCAAGCAGTAGTAAAGAATTGCTGAGAAGAAGAACAGGCAAATATAGTCAGACTTGAGCTTCTCTTTGTTTTGTAGAAGTGTCATCGCACTGTTGAAAGCGCCTGCCCAAGAAGGAAGCCAAAGGATGAGAGACATGATGATGCCAATGTTTTGCACCCAAACCGGTACCGACGAGTAAACCAAGTGGTGTGTACCAGCCCAAGTGTAAAAGCCAACTAAGCCCCAAAAATGGATCACAGACAAACGATAAGAGTAGATAGGACGATCAGCGGCTTTAGGAATGAAATAATAGTTCATCCCAATCACACCCGCAGTCAGCAAAAATCCTACCGCGTTATGACCCCACCACCATTGGACAATGGCATCTTGTGCACCAGCAAAGACGGAATAGGATTTCATCAGTGAGACGGGCATTGCGAGATTGTTTACGACGAAGATCATCGCAATCACGATAATGAAGGCGGCAAAGAACCAGTTTGCTACAAAGATATGGTCTACTTTGCGCTTGGCAATCGTGCCAAAGAACAGCACGGCATAAAGCACCCATACCAAGACGATTAAGACGTCGATTGGCCATTCCAACTCCGCATATTCTTTTGATGTCGTGTAGCCAGCGGGTAGGGTAATAAGCGCCAAGAGCAGAACGAGTTGCCATCCCCAGAATACCATCCAAGACAAGCTCTGGTTGAACAAATTACAACGGCCAGTACGCTGGGCAATGTAGAGCGAAGCACCCATTAAAATGTTTACGACAAAGCCGTATATCACTCCAGATGTGTGTAGAGGTCTCAGACGACCGAATTGGAAATATTGCGAATCAAAGTTCAGAATGGGCCAGTACAACTGCGCAGCTAGAATGACGCCGATGATCATCCCCGCAATCGCCCAAACCAACGATGCCAACACAAAATACTTCACAACTTGAGTGTTGTATTGAGTAGTTGTTTGTTCCATAAGAACGCTCCTCGTTTAAGGCTGGGGCTCGTTATCTGACGGTGAATGCTCGTTCCCTAACTGCGAATAATAGTGCGCAATGTCTTCTATATCTTGGTCAGACAGGGCGTCGGCTTGCTGCTGCATGAGCACCGCCAACCCACTAGTCCGCTCCCGCGCTTTGTAATCTTTCAAAGAAGAGATCAGGTAACTTTTTTTCTGACCGCGTAGGTTTGGATAGGCGTCGATGGTAGAGATCCCGTCAGCACCGTGACATGTCATACATACTTTCGCTTTTTCTTTACCAACCTCAAATTGCTCGTCGACTTTGGCGTCAGATGCGAAAGTGAAAGGAGAGAAGCACATCGTGGCGAGGAGAGCCGCCTTTATACCTGTGCTCATGAAATGCGTGTTCTTTAATCTCATCACTGTTTCCCTAGTAAATTGAATGCGTTTTTCACTAACTTGGGCTATGAAAGCCAGCGCTTCGCTCTTATTTGTGAGATGAATGAACTGGCGTGTTTCTTATATTTGTAAGTTAAAGAGTAAGCAGGTACTGGCAATATCGCTATGTACAAGCCGATTTAGTTATGAATTTTATTAGTAATACGTGCTGGCACAGCGGATTGGACAAAATCAGCGCCAATAAAACTAAAGTGAAAATAGATGCTTAGCTTTTGGCGTTTGAAAAATGGTGGGTTTTGTATGATTTGTTCGTATTTGGGGTGTTTTAAAAAGAACAGTAGAAATTGAAAACCGCTCATGGTTTTAAGCAAGAGCGGTTTGAGAATAAGAGAGCTTGGGAAACAAACTATCGACCGCGATAGATCATCATGTCATAGACGTGCGTGACAGAAATTGGGTCGGCTTCGATGTAGCTTAAGCGAAGGGAGCTAACAAGACTAAACAGTGAGCCCAGTGCGATAGGCGCAATAATAAGCAGGGCAATCAGAATGAAAAAGAGTACGGTTGAATGTCTCATAAAGCACCTCCTGACGACTGTTTTACTCCGTTGTTATTTTAACATTTCGTGCCTAGTTTAGAGTCAGGTTATTCCTTAATCTATTTGAGTTTTTGCCTAAGATTTCAGCGCCGATTTTGATGACATCAAGTCACGAAACAATGATTGGATTTCATAGTAATTTACTCGATGATAACTAAGTCACACTGTATACTGTGCGCGTTTCGCAAACGTTAGCACTCCTCAGTCTAAGTACACATTTAGTTCAGCATTTGCGATGTAAATATAACTATCTAATACACATTAAAATTAATGATGTACGAACCCTGACGATTGCTTCGCTGGGTCTTTTTTGTGAGTAATTATGCTTAACTCTGAACGCAAAGCTGCATTCGTGCTCGTCGCAACTACGATGATCGCGGCACTAGGGTGGATCTTCTCTAAAGAAACCATTCAAGGTCTTCCACCATTTGGATTTATTGGGCTGCGATTTACCATCGCTTCTTTGTGCTTGTTACCGCTGTGTATCAAGCCGCTTCGTGCTGCCAATAAGAAAGATATTTTTGCCGCGGCAGGCGTTGGTGTGCTTTTGGGAGGCGCGCTGATGTGCTGGATTCATGCTATTTCAATCAGCGACACCCTAGGCGAGGGCGCATTCATCATGAGTTTATCGATGCTGTTTGTGCCAATCGTTGCTTGGGTGATGTTTCGTCAAAGGCCGCAACGCATTTTCTGGATCTCTCTGCCCATTGCTATCATTGGTCTAGGATGCTTATCGCTGGCTGGTGGTTGGCAACAATCTTCTAGTCAGCTTTGGTTCTTGGGAGCCGCTCTCATGCTGGCTTTACACTTCAACGTAAACAGTAAGTACTCGCAGAAATTGCCGGTATTGTTGCTAACGTGTATTCAGCTGTTTGTGACAGGCTTGATTGGTTTACTTATTTCATCTTTGGTGGAGACGGTGCCAACTGAAGTGTCGACGTCTATCTGGATTTGGTTTGCTCTGAGCACGCTCTTGGCAACCAGTTTGCGATATGTGATGCAAACCATGGGACAGAAGTTTGTTCAGGCTGGCAATGCAGCACTGATTATGATCCTTGAGCCGGTATGGACGGTAGTTTTGAGTGTGATTTGGTACGGTGAAGTGCTAACTTCCAATAAACTGGTTGGTTGTGCGCTTATCTTATTTTCGTTGGTCATCTACCGAACTGGTGGCAAACTCCGTTTTCTCAAACGCGCTTAAACTAAACTTATAAAGCCAGTGATAACGTTATTGCTGGCTTACGGACTCTCTTACTTTTCCTCTGGCAGGACGCTTATTGATGGCAAATACAGAATATCAAGAAACGCTCGATTTACTCGATAAACTTAGTGTCTGCCTTTATCGCCTTGGCATCACCTTGTTTGCTGTCGCACTACTTTGTTTTTCGATAATCGTTTCTGGGGCTATCACTAGCTCGCTATTCGTTTACCAAGCCTCTTTAATTGCACTCTGTGTTGCAAGTGCTCTGTCTGCGGCAAATATCCACGTTTATAACAAACATGTGCGTGCTGCTATCAGTTGGGCATCTTGGATTGGCTTGGTACTGATGGTGAGTGACTTGGAGTTTCAGCGCACTTGGTTAGGGCTAGGCTTTATCTTTGTGACCTTTTCGGGCATTGCACTTAAAGAGTCTTTTTGCTTTAAAGTGCCAGGCTTAAAGATGGTGCCTGTATTTCTCGCAGTCGCGACGTTTGCATTGTGGTTTAACCTTCCAATTCTTGCAGCCATCACTATGTTGTTGGCTGGATTGGTCATGGGCTTCCTGTCTTTTGCTAAATGGCGTATGCCGCTGCATTTCGATATTGGTATCAAAGCGAATTACGAGATCTAACGCAGCTTTAACGCCAGAGAGACTTTAGAGGTCGGCTGGCGGTTTAATTCTTCACTGATCATCCATCCGGCTTTGGCGAGCAGTTCCAAGTCCACGCCTGTTTCTATTCCTAAACCTTGGCAAAGGTAGAGCACATCTTCGGTGGCTACATTGCCTGATGCGCCATGAGCATAAGGGCAGCCTCCGAGGCCTGCCACACTGCTGTCGATGGTACTGATGCCCATCGTTAAGGCTTGGTAGATATTCGCCAGAGCTTGTCCCCATGTGTCGTGGAAATGCACAGCGAGCTTGTCGGTTGGGACTTTTACTTGCACTGCTTCAAGCATTTCAGCGATGCGAATGGGCGTACCTGTGCCTATGGTATCTCCCAGCGAAACCTCATAGCAGCCCAGTTCTTGCAAAAGATTGGCGATTCTAGCGACTTGTTCTGGTTTGGTTGGCCCATCATAGGGGCAATCAACAACGCAAGATAGGTAACCACGAACCGGAATACCATGTTTTGCAGCCAATTCAATCACTGGTTCAAAGCGAGTGAGACTCTCAGCAATGGAGCAATTAATGTTGTACTGACAGAATCCTTCAGATGAAGAAGTAAAAATAGCGACTTGTGTAGCACCGGCTTCTAACGCCTTCTCAAAACCTTGCACATTAGGTGTTAACGCTGAATAGATGACGTTGTGGCGGTGAGTAATATTTTTCATTACCTCCAGCGAATCAGCCATTTGTGGCACCCATTTGGGAGAGACAAAAGAGCCAGCCTCAATGTGGGTGAGTCCGGTATCCGAAAGTAAATCGATTAAGCGGATTTTGGCATGTGTGGAGACAGGTGATTCGTTTTGCAAACCGTCTCTCGCGCCAACTTCAACAATATTTACCTTACTTGGCAATTTCATTCTTTATCCTTATTTGACTTGAGTGCCCAATCGGGTGTGCGTTTTTCCAGAAAGGCTTGTAAGCCATCTTGTCCATGTGGCGATACGCGGATGTCGGCGATCAGTTGGCTAGTGTATTGGATAAGCTGACCATCAATTGGGTTTTGATGACACTGATGGCACAAGTCTTTCGCTTTACGCATTGCATCAGGGCTATTGAGCAGCAACGATTCAATCAAGCTTTCTACAACGGTTTCGATGTTGTCCAGCTTATGAACCTCATGCACAATGCCAAACTTTTCTGCTTTAGCTGCGTTAATCACTTCGGCGCTGAGTATGTAACGACGAGCTTGTCGGTTGCCCATTGCTCGCATCACATAAGGAGAGATGGTAGCGGGTACCAACCCCAGTTTTACCTCACTCAAGCAGAAGTTGGCATTGTCCGCAGCGATTGCAATATCACAGCAACAAATCAAACCTAATGCGCCACCAAAGGCAGAACCTTGCACAACCGCAATCGTGGGTTGAGGGAAGCCATCTAAGGTGTGCATCAAGCGTGCGAGGTTCTGTGCGTCCTCAAGATTTTGTTTTCTAGTGCTGTTTGCCATGGATTTCATCCAGTTTAAATCAGCACCTGAAGAGAAGTGTTTGCCATTGCTGCGTAAAACCAAGCAGCGAACGTCGGTGCGCAAAGCGAGGTAGTCCAGCCTGTGGATCAGCAGATCAATCATGCAGGCATCAAACGCATTGTGCTTCTCTGTGCGATTGAGCGTAAGCGTTGCGACGCCGAATTCATCGACGTTCCAAAGTACTTCGTCTTGTCGCTTTGTATTGGGGATGATACTTGGTTGATGATCCTGCATGTGACGTCCTTTCTTCTCTACATTCTGAATATGCCAAAGTTGCTATCAGGAATTGGTGCGTTGAGCGATGCTCTTAACGCTTGAGCTAGCACCTGACGTGTCTCTTTCGGGTCGATGATGCCGTCATCCCATAAACGTGCGCTGGCGTAGTAGGGATGTCCCTGAGACTCATACAAGTCTACGATAGAATCTCGGAATGCACTTTCTTCTGGTTCTGGCCAGTCTTCACCTTGGCGCTTTTTCACTTCTCGACGAACTTGAGTGAGCACACCTGCGGCTTGTTCTCCGCCCATTACCGAGATTCGCGCGTTCGGCCACATCCACATCATGGTAGGGTCATAAGCGCGACCGCACATGCCGTAGTTGCCTGCGCCGTAAGAGCCGCCAATAATCACGGTGAACTTGGGCACATCCGCACAGGCGACTGCCATCACCAGTTTCGCGCCGTGTTTGGCAATTCCTTCCGCCTCAAGCTTTTTGCCCACCATAAACCCAGTGATGTTTTGCAAAAACAGTAGGGGGGTTTTGCGCTTGGCACACAGCTCAATAAAATGTGCGCCTTTCTGTGAGGACTCTGAAAACAAGATGCCGTTGTTTGCCACAATGCCAATCAGGTTGCCGTGGATTCGGGCGAAACCGCACACTAAAGTCTTGCCATAAAGTGCCTTAAATTCATCGAAGTCTGAGTCGTCGACCACGCGAGCGATGATCTCTCGAACATCAAAAGACAAGCGAAGGTTCGCATTGACGATGCCGTACATCTCTTCGGCGTCATAACGTGGTGGTAATACCGGTTTGTCGCTTTGAACGGGGAGTGATTGATTGGTATTCGAGATGGCTTCGCGCGCAAGCTGTAATGCGTGCTGGTCATTTTCTGCATAGTAATCGGCAACGCCAGACTTGCGACAGTGCACATCGGCACCGCCTAGCTCTTCATCCGTGACGATCTCTCCGGTTGCTGCTTTCACTAGCGGTGGACCAGCCAAGAAGATGGTGCCTTGCTCTTTGACCATAATGGAAACGTCCGACATGGCTGGTACATAAGCGCCACCAGCGGTACAAAGCCCCATCACCACTGCAACTTGAGGAATGCCTTGCGCCGACATTCTTGCTTGATTGAAGAAAATACGTCCGAAGTGTTCCTTATCAGCAAACACTTCCGCTTGGTGAGGTAGATTCGCCCCTCCGGAATCGACCAGATAGACGCAAGGCAGTTGGCAGCGTTGGGCGATCTCTTGAGCGCGCAGATGTTTTTTCACCGTGAGTGGGTAATAGGTGCCGCCTTTCACTGAGGGGTCGTTGGCGATCACCATGCATTGAATACCTTCAATGGTGCCAATACCAGCAACGACACCTGCGCAAGGTATCGACTCTTCATATACATTCCACGCGGCGA
The DNA here is from genome assembly GCF_002214395.1 of Vibrio rotiferianus. Classification (NCBI taxonomy): domain Bacteria; kingdom Pseudomonadati; phylum Pseudomonadota; class Gammaproteobacteria; order Vibrionales; family Vibrionaceae; genus Vibrio; species Vibrio rotiferianus. Next base: position 220,625 of record NZ_CP018311.1, on the reverse strand, counting down.
ATTGTCCAACTTCAAGAAACTCGCTGCCTTCATCCAAAAGGTGCATGACGCGTTCACGAACTGGCAGCTTTCCTTTTAGGCGTTGACGGTCGATAGCTTTCTGTCCGCCACCCTGTTTGATGGCTTTGATATTGGCATTGAGGTTGTTCACCAACTCGGTCATGACCGCTTTGTTCGACAAGAACAGCTCGTCGGTTGGCTTGGTTTTACTTTTAATGATTGCCATAGTGACTTCCTTGTCGACGGGTTAGCGAGACTCTTCGAATAGCTCTCGTCCAATCAGCATGCGGCGGATTTCAGATGTGCCAGCGCCAATCTCATACAGTTTGGCGTCGCGTAATAAACGTCCGGTCGCGTATTCGTTGATGTAGCCGTTGCCGCCTAATAGCTGAATAGCGTCGAGCGACATTTGTGTGGCAAGTTCGGCGCTGTAAAGAATCACGCCAGCGGCATCTTTACGTGTGCATTCACCTCGGTCACATGCTGCTGCGACAGCATAAACATAAGCTTTGGCGGCGTTCATGCGTGAATACATGTCAGCAAGCTTTCCTTGCACTAATTGGAATTCACCGATGGATTTACCGAACTGTTTGCGATCATGAACATACGGAACCACCTCATCCATACAGGCTTGCATGATGCCAAGCGGTCCAGCGGCGAGTACCACGCGTTCGTAATCCAAACCGCTCATCAACACTTCAACCCCCCGGTTTAATTCGCCCAACACATTTTCTTTAGGCACGATACAATCTTGGAACACCAATTCGCAGGTGTTGGAGCCGCGCATGCCAAGTTTGTCGAGCTTCTGCGCATGGCTAAAGCCATCAAACTCTCGCTCAATAATGAAAGCGGTGATACCGCGAGAGCCGCCATTAGGATCGGTTTTCGCGTAGACGACTAAGGTGTCGGCATCGGGACCGTTGGTGATCCACATTTTATTGCCATTCATCAGATAGTGATCGCCTTTGTCTTCAGCACGAAGCTGCATGCTAACCACGTCAGAACCTGAGTTCGGCTCACTCATGGCTAGTGCGCCAACGTGAGAACCATCGATGAGTTTAGGCAGGTATTTTTCTCGTTGAGCAGGGGAGCCATTGCGAAAGATTTGGTTAACACAAAGGTTGGAATGTGCGCCGTAACTGAGCGCGACAGACGCCGAAGCTCGGCTGATCTCTTCCATTGCAACAACATGAGCAAGGTAGCCCATGCCTGCACCACCGAACTCTTCGTCAACGGTCACGCCGAGCAAACCCATTTCACCAAACTTGGACCACAAATGATTGGGGAATTGGTTGTCGCGGTCGATATCTGAGGCGATGGGAGCGATATGCTCGGTGGCAAACGCGTTGACGTGGTCTCGGAGCATATCGATGGTTTCACCAAGCCCAAAATTAAGTGGGGTGTAGCTGCTTTTCATAACATTTCCCTGTTGCGAGTACTGCGGTTTTTAGGGTCTGTTGATCTTTCGCGGTTAAATTTTGTTCGAGATAAAATCGTTTTAGGGGAGGCAAGGAGTGTGTCGCCTAGTCATTCTAAGCAAATACTCCTTAACAAAGCATAAAACGATTTTAGCCGAACCCTTTGGGCAGCGTTTGTTGGTCATTTCTACTTCGTTATCGACTTCTCATGTAGGCTAACTACACATCAAAGTCTCTGCCTAGTATAAATGCCCAACAATTCGCTGCAAAAATCAGCTCGAAAGGTCAACAGACCCTAGTACAAATAAGGTTCGAGTTACACTGCTTGGGCTTGGAATTTATTACTGTTTTTTGTTTTTATTGCTCACTAACTCAGAGCTATTGGCTTTATTGTTGCTCAGCGCTTGTTTACATCGCTCTTTGGCGGTTTCTAGCTCGTTCATCACGACGCTAATGTCATCGAGCTGTTGCTGTAAGTGTGCTTGTTTTTCATCAATGATGGTCAACATTTTGAGCAGTTGCCCATCGCTTTGCTGGGTATCGTACAGCTCGAACAATTCTCGAATTTCTGCAAGTGAAAAGCCCAATCGCTTGCCACGTAAAATCAGCTTGAGACGGATCTTGTCTCTACGTTGATAAACGCGAATGTTGCCTTTTCGTTCTGGCTCTATCAGCCCGACATCTTCGTAAAAACGAATGCTTCGGGTGGTAATGTCGAACTCCTTGGCGAGGTCACTAATCTTGTATTTATCCACTCGGCTTGTCCCTTTAAGTAAAAGTTTTGGCTTCTTAAAATCCCGTCATGCATTTATCCAAAAGGCCTGATATCGGTCTTCGCAAAAAACAGGAGAAAAAATTATGTTGTTATTAATGTGTTTCTTTACGTTTACGTAAATGTTAGTGCTATGCTTACGTAAACGTCAAGAAATCACAGTGCGAAAATTCATCGTTTTATGAGAGGCTGGAGTAACAACACATTCTGTGTGAAAGCTCCGTGGTAGCAGGTGTGAGGGATGAGTTCGTGAACTGTGAATTATCGTCAGAAGGGACGAGATCATGGGAAACGACATCTGGATTGTCAGTGCAAAGCGAACGCCAATCGGGCGATTTCAAGGTCAGTTACAAGGTTATTCAGCGCCTCAATTAGGGGCATTTGCTATCAAAGCGGCAATGGATGCGAGCGGTGTTAGCGAAATCGACGAAGTCTACATGGGCTGCGTATTACCCGCGGGGTGCGGACAAGCACCAGCCAGACAAGCGGCGTTAGGTGCAGAGCTTCCGCTTACCACAGGCAGCACCACCATTAACAAAGTGTGCGGCTCGGGAATGAAGAGCGTCATGCTGGCTCACGATCTTATCAAAGCGGGTAGTATTCGAAGTGCTATTGCTGGTGGGATGGAAAGCATGACCAACGCACCGTATCTGCTCAAAGAAGCACGCAACGGCATGCGAATGGGTCATCAATCTACCTACGACCACATGTTCCTCGACGGTCTTCAAGATGCGTATGAAGGGCATTTGATGGGAGTCTATGCGCAGCAAACGGCTGACCGTTCTGAGTTTACCCGTGAGCAAATGGATGAATGGGCGATCCTATCCGCGACAAGAGCATTGGAAGCGCAAGAGCAGCGTCTGTTTGACGATGAAATCTCGCCGATAGAAATCACGACACGTCATAACACTTCAATTTTGGATTACGACGAGCATCCTCGCTCGATTAAGCTCGACAAAATTCCTCAACTCAAACCTGCTTTTGATAAGAACGGCTCGGTGACCGCAGCAAACTCTAGTGCGATTTCTGACGGGGGGGCAGCGTTAGTATTGATGGATTCTCAAGTCGCACAGCATCAAGGCTTAACGCCATTAGCAGTCATCAAAGGGCACTCAACCCACGCCAGAAAGCCTGCTGAATTTACCCTCGCGCCAGTGTTTGCGATGGAACAGCTACTCTCTCAACTTGATTGGTCGGTAGACGACGTTGATCTTTGGGAGATCAATGAAGCCTTCGCCGTTGTCACACAAATCGCGGTACGCCAACTGGGCATCGATAAAGGCAAAGTAAACATCAAAGGTGGGGCGTGTGCGCTTGGGCATCCAATTGGTGCAAGTGGTGCTCGTATCTTGGTGACTCTCATTCATAGTCTACGCCAACTGCAAACGCTTGGTGTAGATGGTGACAGCAACAATAAAAAGGTGATGCGAGGTGTTGCATCACTGTGTATCGGTGGTGGTGAAGCCACTGCCATTGGTATCGAGATACCGCTTTAAATCCAATTATCAAATAACGTAAAGAAGGACTAGATTATGACTCGCACGGTTCCCTTATTCATCGATGGTGAGTTTCGTGAATCTCAAGCAACGGATTGGGTAGAAGTGACAAACCCTGCTACCAATGAAGTGATTGCGCGCTTGCCGTGTGCTACGGATGAAGAGATGCACGCGGCAATTGAAAGTGCAAAAGCCACCTTTACCTGTTGGAAAGATGTCGCCGTTTCTGAGCGCGCTCGCTTGATGCTGCGCTATCAACATCTACTTAAAGAACATCATGATGAATTGGCGACGCTACTTTCTCACGAAACAGGCAAGATCTTTGCGGATGCCAAAGGGGACGTATGGCGTGGTATTGAAGTTGTCGAGCAAGCTGCCAATATTGCCAGCAATATGATGGGAGAAACCGTCGAGAACGTTGCGACCGATATCGACAGTTATTCGCTGATCCAACCGCTTGGGGTGTGCTGTGGTATTACGCCGTTTAACTTCCCCGCCATGATCCCTTTGTGGATGTTCCCAATTGCGATTGCGAGCGGTAATACCTTTGTTCTTAAACCTTCTGAGCAAGTGCCTCTCACGTCAATTCGCTTGGCTGAACTGTTCGAAGAAGCGGGTGCACCAAAAGGTGTGCTACAAATCGTGCACGGTCGTAAAGAGCAGGTCGATTTGCTGCTGAAACATCCCGATATCCAAGCCGTTTCTTTCGTTGGTTCTGTACCCGTAGCGCAATACATTTACACCACAGGTACACAGAACTTCAAACGTGTTCAAGCCTTTGCTGGCGCGAAAAACCATATGGTAGTGATGCCAGATGCGAACAAAAACCAAGTGGTGAACAACTTAGTTGGCTCTTCGGTTGGTGCGGCAGGGCAACGTTGTATGGCGATATCTGTCGCTGTGTTTGTAGGTAGTTCGAAAGAGTGGATTGCCGACCTAAAGCAAGAAATGGCGAAAGTGCATCCCGGCGCTTGGGATGACGAAAATGCCGCTTACGGTCCTTTGATTAGCGCACAAGCAAAACAGCGTGTGCTTGGTTTGATTGAAGAAGGCAAACAACAAGGGGCGGTGTGTGAACTTGATGGTAGCCAATGTGAAGTGGAAGGCTTCCCAGAAGGTAACTGGGTCGGTCCGACTTTATTCAGTGGCGTCACTACCGAGATGTCGATTTACACCCAAGAAATCTTCGGGCCTGTTTTGGTGTGTATTGAGGTCGACACGTTACAAGAAGCGATAGAGCTCGTGAATCGCAACCCATACGGCAACGGCACTTCCATCTTCACTGCGAATGGTGCGGCGGCGAGAAAGTATCAACATGAGATTCAAGTCGGACAGGTAGGGGTGAACGTGCCGATTCCAGTGCCTTTGCCATTCTTCTCGTTTACGGGGTGGCGCGGCAGTTTTTACGGTGATTTACACGCCTACGGCAAACAAGCGGTGCGCTTCTACACCGAAACCAAAACCGTGACGGCACGTTGGTTTGATGACGATATCCCAACCGGTCCAAACCTCACCATTAACTTGCGCTAACGAAGTAAGGAGCTCATATGGATTTTGAACTCAACGAAGATCAACGTATGTTTGCCGATACTGCTCAGCAATTTGCGGCAGAGCGTTTAGCGCCAATGGCAGCAGAGTGGGATGAGAAGCAAATCTTCCCGAAAGATATTCTACGAGAGGCGGGAGAGCTTGGTTTCTTGAGCCTCTACACTCCAGAAGAGCAAGGCGGTTTGGGCTTAAGCCGTTTGGATGCATCTATCATCTTCGAGCAGCTCTCTATGGGATGCACATCGACCACTGCATTTATGACCATTCATAACATGGTGACTTGGATAGTCGCGAGCTTTGCGACCGAAGAAGTAAAAGACGAGTTTTGCCCAAAACTTATTACGGGGGAATTTCTCGGATCTTATTGTTTAACCGAGCCAAACGCGGGCTCGGATGCGGCATCTCTAACGACGTCTGCGACTAAACAAGGTGATAACTACATACTCAATGGCGGCAAAACCTTTATCTCCGGCGCAGGCGATACCGACGTTTTAGTCGTGATGGCGAGAACCGGCGATGCGGGCGCGAAAGGTGTATCCGCGTTTGTTGTCCCCGCCGATGCAGACGGCATTAGCTACGGACGTAAAGAGCCGAAGATGGGCTGGAACAGTCAGCCAACACGCGCGGTGACCTTCGATAATGTTTCTATTCCTGACTCACATTTGCTCGGTGAAGAGGGACAAGGGTTTGTGTTCGCTATGAAAGGTTTGGATGGTGGACGCATCAACATTGCTACCTGTTCGGTCGGTACGGCTCAGCAAGCGCTGAATCAAGCGGCGCAGTACATGCAAGAACGTAAACAGTTCGGCAAATCATTAGCTCAATTCCAAGCATTGCAATTCAAACTGGCAGATATGGCAACCGAGCTTGTCGCTGCCCGCCAACTGGTGCGGTACGCCGCCAGCAAGTTAGACCGAGGTGACCTAGACGCCACGACTTATTGTGCCATGGCAAAACGCTTTGCAACCGATGTCGGCTTTCAAGTCTGTGACCAAGCGCTGCAACTATACGGTGGCTACGGTTACATCAAAGAATACCCAATGGAGCGCTATTTCCGTGATGTTCGAGTGCACCAGATTTTGGAAGGTACTAACGAGATCATGCGGTTGATCATCGCGCGTCGATTGCTTGCAGAAGAGTCCGCATTGCTATAAGTGCAGCCGACAAGCTCTGCTTTTATCCGTAAAGCTCAGGTCATTTTCATCAAGAAAGGATTCAGAGATATGTCACTAACAGAACAACAAGCGATTCAACATACCATCAGCAATCATGTTGCGGTGGTGACCATGAACAACCCGCCCGCCAACACTTGGACGTCACAAAGCTTAACCGCATTGAAAGAGCTTGTGCTGGCGTTAAACGACAATAAAGACGTTTACGCTCTAGTGCTCACAGGGAATGGTGAGAAGTTTTTCTCTGCAGGGGCAGACCTCAAGTTGTTTGCCGATGGCGATAAAGCGGTTGCGTTAGAGATGGCGCGTATATTTGGTGAAGCCTTTGAAACGCTCTCTGCATTTCGAGGGGTTTCCATCGCAGCCATTAACGGCTACGCCATGGGAGGCGGATTAGAAGTCGCATTGGCGTGTGATATTCGTGTGGTGGAAGAGCAAGCCGTACTGGCACTGCCAGAGGCGAAAGTAGGCTTACTGCCTTGTGCTGGTGGTACGCAAAACCTAACCGCATTGGTCGGTGAAGGTTGGGCGAAACGCATCATATTGTGCGGTGAACAAGTCGGTGCAGCACAAGCGCGAGAACTCGGGTTAGCAGAAGAAGTGGTGGCAAAAGGTGGAGCGCTTAATAAAGCCATTGAGCTTGCAGAGTCGGTTGCCAATCAATCGCCGTCTTCGGTAACCGCATGTAAAGCGCTTATCCAAAACATGCGCTCAGCGCCACTCAAACATGGTCTGATTAAAGAGCGAGAACTGTTTCTAAACTTATTCGATACCGAAGATCAAACCGAGGGGGTTCGTGCCTTCTTAGAAAAACGTAAACCCAACTGGAAGAATCAATAGGAGGTCGCATGACAGGGAAAGTAACCATTAGCGAAATAGATTGCTTAGACGGCGTGCACCGAATTGGTATCGCGACGTTAGACAACACGGCTTCTTTGAATGCGTTGACTTACGACATGCTGGCAGAGCTCAACGACCAACTTATCGAATGGCAAGATGACCCTGATTTGGTGTGTGTCATCCTCAATGGAGCGGGTGAAAAAGCGTTTTGCGCAGGGGGCGATGTACGAACCATGTACCACGTCATGCACGAAAAAAGCAAAGAAGAGACTGCCGAGTTCTGTTCTAACTACTTCTCGCTCGAATACGAATGCGACTACCTGATTCATACCTACCAAAAGCCAATCATTGGCTGGGGAGAGGGCATCGTGATGGGCGGTGGAATGGGCTTGTTTATGGGCACCAGCCATAGAGTCGTCACCCCTAAATCTCGTCTCGCGATGCCAGAGATCAATATCGGGCTTTACCCAGACGTGGGTGGTACTTGGTTCTTAAGCCAAATCGACCCAGAGGTAGGTTTGTTCCTTGGGTTGACTGGCGCAATGGTGAATTCAAGTGACGCTGTCACTATAGGGTTGGCGGAATGGTTGCTGTTGGAAGAGCAATATCCAGCATTGCTTGAAGAGTTGAGACAAGTCGACTGGGGTTCAGCCGATGCCAAATCGCTTGTCAGTGCGTTACTTCAGTTGATGGAAGATCAAGTCATCGACAGTAAGCCGACAACTCAGATTTGCCCTTATCTCGACCAAATTAAAGAAGCCTGCAAAGGCTATGACTTAAATCAGATTTCCCAACGTATTCAAGCAATGGAAGGCGAGACTCAATGGCTTGAGAACGCACAAAAATCGTTTGTTGCGGGCAGTCCAATCACCGCACATATCTGTTTTAGACAAGTCAAAGAGTACCACCGTTTGTCGTTGGCGGATTGTTTTCGTCTAGAGCTTACCTTGTCAGTTCGCAGCGCATTACTCGGTGAGTTTGAAGAGGGCGTGCGCTCTCGATTAGTTGATAAAGATGGCAATCCAAAATGGATGTTTAACAGCGTCAGTGAAGTCGATGAGAGCGTCATCGATACCTTGTTCACTTCTCTTTGGTCAGAAGAGGAACATCCACTTGCACAGCTAGGAAAATAAGGAGAAACAACATGAGTACCATTGCATTTATTGGCTTGGGCAACATGGGCAGTCCGATGGCACAAAACCTATTGGCGTCAGGGTTTCATGTGCAAGTGTTCGATGTAGATGTGAACGCGGCGAAGCAACTTGAACCGTTTGGCGCGGTGGTTGCTAGCACGTTAGAAGAAGCCGTGGATGGCGCGGGAACCATCATCACCATGCTACCAGCAGGTGCACACGTGCGCGCGGTGTACTTAGGGGATTTACACGGTGGTGTCGGTCTGCTCAATATTGTGCAGGACAACGCATTGCTGATTGACTGTTCGACCATTGACCCAGATTCTGCTCGCTTGGTGGCGAACGAAGCTCAGAACAAACGATTGTTGTTTGTCGATTCTCCCGTCTCTGGTGGTGTAGCAGGTGCAAAAGCAGCAACGCTGACCTTTATTGTTGGTGGCTCGGATGAGGCGTTCTCTAAAGCCAATGCGATCTTGCAATACATGGGTAAGAACGTGTTCCACGCTGGTAAAGCGGGCGACGGTCAGATGGCAAAAATCTGTAATAACCTGATGTTGGGCATTTTGATGTCGGGAACCTGTGAGGCGCTCAATCTCGGCATTGACCATGGTCTCGACCCGAAAGTCTTATCCAATATCATGCTGCAAAGCTCTGGTCGAAACTGGGCGCTAGAGCTCTATAACCCATGCCCAGGCGTGATGGATTCTGCGCCAGCGAGTAATCAATATAATCCCGGCTTTATGAGCAAGTTGATGCTCAAAGATCTTGGCTTGGGTTTGGATGCTGCGCTGCAAACCAACTCTTCTGTTCCGATGGGCTCTTTGGCTCGTAACCTTTATGCATTCCATAACGCAGCAGGTCATGCAGAACTCGACTTTTCAAGCTTGTTTGAATTCTACAAGAATCAGAAGGGCTAAAAGGGAGATTCCCTATCAGGCGTTTAAGCATGGAAGTTATCCAGTAATGGAGTACAGATATGGATTTAAAAAACAGTGTCATTGCAATTACAGGTGCGGGGCAAGGGTTGGGGCAGATGATGGCGGTCAGCCTTGCTCAAGCGGGCGCGGATTTAGCATTGCTTGACGTTAACGAAACGGGACTGCTGAATACCCAAGAACAGTGCCGAATGCTCAGTGCCAAGGCGCTGATTTATCGACTCGATGTTACCAATGAATCTGAAGTGGAAGAAACCTTCGATGAGATTATCCAAGATTTTGGGCAGCTTAATGGTTTAGTCAATAACGCCGGCGTTTTGCGAGACGGGTTGTTAGTCAAAGCCAAAGACGGCGAGATCGCTAAGATGTCGCTTGAGCAGTTCAACTTAGTGATGAACGTCAATGTCACGGGCACGTTCTTGTGTGGTCGAGAAGCGGCAGTCAAAATGATTGAGAGTGGCTCGAAAGGCGCCATCATCAACATCTCCAGCGTGGCGAGAGCGGGCAATATTGGGCAAACCAATTACTCTGCCTCTAAAGCAGCCGTCGCAACCATGGCAACAACATGGGCAAGAGAACTCGCCAGATATGGCATTCGCTCTGCGGCTATTGCGCCCGGTGTCGTCAAAACTGCAATGGCAGATCAAATGAAACCAGAAGCTATAGACCGACTGCAAAAGATGATACCCGTCGGTAGGATGGGGGAGACGAGTGAGATTGCTCATGCTGTGAAATACATTCTTGAAAACGACTACTTCACAGGGCGAGTGCTCGAAGTGGATGGCGGAATGAGAATGTAGCATTGAGCCATTTGTTTCTAACAGCGAGCGCTAGTTAAGTAGCGCTCGTTTCGTTTTAGTGACTTCATTCGATTAACAATTGAACCAAATAACGCTTCAAAAAAGTGCCTAGTATTAATCTGGTAAATTGGATTGCATGATTAGTTATTTGTGCTGGAAATGCCATGTAAATACTATGTGAATTCATAACTAAAGTGGTGTTTAAGATGTCGTTATTGGTTGTAATGGGCATCAGCGGCGTACTTGGGCTGGAATTGATTCCATTGCCGTTTATTCATTAAAGGAAAGTAAGTCTGAGTTAACGATTGATGCCATCAGTAGTGGTGATGGGAACAAAACCAATGAATGCGGAATCGGTGAGCTATCTCACCAAACCTTAATCCAGATTAAAGTTTTGCCGCAGTTTCGGCGGTAAGGTTCGCGTCGCTCATCGCACTGAACAGAAATTCAGAGAAGGAACAGCCATGCTTTGTGTATCGCTGTTCCTTTTTCGTTCCTTCTCGGTAGTGATGTATACCCAAGTAACCTCGAGATGCTTGCTTCAGCGAGAATGACTTGGTTCGTAGACACGGCGGCGATTTGAAGATCTAGTTACTCTAAATCAATAATCGACAACAAAGTATACGAGCCAAGACAACTCGCCCTTCGGGAGCGTGTCATTAATTCGATCTCTGCGTCAAACAACTTGGAAAGAGCTGGCTATTCCGCTGCGTTGTTTTCCTTGACCTCGAATCAATGACAACGCTCTGAATCTTGCATCTTGAAGTCACTTGGGTATGTGAACTAAAAAGACAGATTTTAAGAGGACTGGACTTGAGCATTTTGTTTTCAGAAGCCCGCATTGGCAACATGACACTAAAGAACCGCTTTGTACGTAGTGCAACGTGGGAAAATATGGCGACAGAAGACGGTCATATGACCGAGAAGCTGTACGACATTTATGAAGAACTTGCCAAAGGTGAAGTGGGCCTGATCGTTACTGGCTACGCGAACATCGTAGAAGAAGAGAAGCCGAACGCAGGCATGATGGGGATCTACAACGACTCTTTCATCGATGAATACAAAAAGCTGACTGACCTTGTTCATGAGCATGACGCTAAGATCGTCATGCAGATCGCTTACGGTGGCACAAAAACAACATTCAACGTTGGTGAGCGTGTGATTTTTGCTCCAAGTGAAGTGCCAGAGCGCGGCACCAAAACGGAAGGCAAAGCGATGACTCAAGATGAGATCGACTACATCGTTAAAGCATTTGCGCTAGCGAGCAAGCGTGCACAAGATTCTGGCTTTGATGGTGTAGAAATCCACGCGGCGCACACGTACTTGATCAACCAGTTCTTAAGCCCATATTACAACCGTCGCGAAGACCAGTACGGCGGCAGCCTTGAGAACCGCATGCGTTTGCTTATGGAGATCTATGCCGAAACACGCAAGCTAGTTGGTGCTGATTTCCCGATTCTGGTTAAGCTGACAGCAACGGAATTCTTCGATGGCGGTTTGACGTTCGATGAAACGCGCATTGTGTGTAAGAAGCTAGAAGAAGTGGGCGTGGATGCGATCATTGTATCGGGTAACATTCATGGCAACGCAAGCACCATGGTAGGTGAATCGTTCGACGGTTACACGCTACAAGAAGAGGGCTACTTCCACGAGTACGGTCAAGTGATCAGTCAAGATGTGAATGTACCTATAATTACCGTGGGTGGCTTAAACGACTTATGTGCTATCGAAGACTTGGCTGAAAACACCAAGATTCAATTCTTCGCGCTTTCTCGTCCGTTATTGGCAGAGCCACAATTGATAAAGCGCTGGAAAGACGGTAACCGCGCCGAAGTAGATTGCGAACGTTGCTCTAAGTGTCGCACCAAGCGTGGCAACTTCTGCGTGGTTTACAAGCGCAGAAAGTAACGTGTTCTGACTCATGAAATTTAAAAAAGCCCCTGATGCTTAACGTGTCAGGGGCTTTTTTATGCCTATGCAGTTTCGACTTCTTCTTGGTAGTTCAAGTAGTGAATGCACAAATCATGAAATGCTTTTGCCTGAGGGGAAATGGTTCTATCGGTCAGAGTAAAGATACCTACTTGTCTTTCCAAAGGCGGATCGATCAGAGGAATCCAAACCAGTCGAGTTTCGTTGGTCGGGAACGCTAATTTTGGCAAGGTGGTAACACCAATACCAAGCTCAAGGACTGAAAACAAAGACGTAATATTCTCCACGGAATACAAAGCTTGTTCACTTAGCGCGCGTGCAGGCGTCGGATCGAGTAGGGTACACGTCCCGTTTCGAATAAAGGGCTGTTCTAATAAGGTCTGCCACTCAATACCTTCCGGATGCTGAGCGATAGGGTTATCCTTCAAACACACCACACCAATGGGGTCAGAGATTAACGGGGTAAACTCGATACCGCCTTCGTCCAAGTGTGATGGGTTACCCAACGCTAAATCCACTTCGCCTGATAACAAACGCGCTTCCACGCCAGCGGCGTTATCATCAATTAGGCTGACTTCTACATTCGGGTATCGTTCACAGAATGCGCCGAGCACACTGGGAATCAGCTTGGCAGCAACAGAAGGAACGCTGGCGATGCGTACCCGACCTTGTTGCCCTGCAGCGGCGGCTTTCAAGTCATTATCCAGTGCGTTATAGATGTTGAGAAACTGAATGATCTTAGGCAGGCAGATCTCACCGAAAGGAGTGAGTTTGGATTTGTTTCCAGGCTCAAATAGGCTCTGACCAAGTATCTTTTCGAGTTCTTTTATGGATGTCGACAGTGCTGCTTGAGAACGATTTGCTCTATGTGAAGCCGCCCTAAAACCGCCTTCCTCGACCACCATTACAAAATGCTTTAATTGTTGAAGCTTGATACTCACGGCGAAACCTCTGTAATCCCTTTATTTACCTTAGTTTTAATAAGGTGATAGATTTTTCTTATCAAATGTAAAAAATTTACCGTTCGATTTATCGCCTGTCAATGTGCAGTATTTAACTATCTTGAAACAAGGTTGTTACAAAGGTTGAGAGGCACGTGAATACTTCTACGAAAAAATACCCAGTCAAAACGGCACTATTTGCTTCTAAAGCACCACTAGAGTGGGCCATTGTCAACAATGGCACGTTATACACGGCGCAAATCCCAATCGATGATACGGGCGCGGTCGTGGAAGGTGGCATCGAAGCGCAAACACGCCAAACCTTTAATAATCTCGTTCACACGTTGGAGTGTGCAGGAGAGTCTTTAGATTCTGTTCTGCAGGTGCTGATTTATGTGACGGATCGTGAGTATCTAAAAACGGTAAATCAAGTGTATGCGGAATACTTTGAAGCGCCTTATCCAAACCGCGCAGCCATGGTCGTGGCGGGACTAGCTCGTGAAGAGATGTTAGTGGAGTTTGTGGTGTACGCATCGGCGAGTCAGCCAGAGTAAAGAATAATAATCAAAGCCTCATAACCGGGCTTTGTCAGTGAGATCAGTGAGCTGGTGGCAATCACCAGACGTCAGGAAGAATAAGGACAGAGCAATGACTTTTATTAATAGTGTTCAAGCAGAGAAATCTCTCTACATTGCAGGCGAATGGCAGTCTGGCATTAATACGGTTGCGAACATTAACCCTTCAGACATCAGTGAGAACTTAGGCGATTTTGCTCAGGCGAGTGAAGGTCAAGTAGAGCAAGCCATTCAAGCTGCCAAAGTCGCACAGCCAGAGTGGGAACAAACGCCGATTGAGCGCAAACAAGCGGTTTTGCAGGCAATTGGTGATGAGTTGATCGCTCGTTGTGATGAGCTTGGTACGCTGCTTTCACGTGAAGAGGGTAAACCTTTTGCTGAAGGTCGCGGTGAAATCTACCGTGCTGGCCAATTCTTCCAATATTTCGCAGCGGAAGTGCTGCGTCAAATTGGCGATAACGCAGCTTCTGTCCGTCCAGGCGTTTCCGTTGAGGTCACTCGTGAAGCCGTCGGCGTTATCGCCATTATCTCTCCTTGGAATTTCCCAACCGCAACGGCTGCATGGAAAATCGCGCCAGCGCTTGCGTTCGGCAACAGCGTAGTATGGAAGCCCGCAAACCTGACACCAGCAAGTGCGGTTGCACTGACGGAGATTATCCATCGACAAGGCTTACCAGCAGGCACGTTCAACCTTGTGTTGGGCAGTGGCTCGCAAGTGGGTAACACGCTTATCAACTCGAAAGACGTAAATGGTGTGAGCTTTACTGGATCTGTTGATACGGGTCGTAAAGTTGCAGCGGCGACAGCGCCAAACTTCGTTCGTTGTCAGTTAGAAATGGGCAGTAAGAACGCACTTGTGGTTGCCGATGATGCAGACATTCAAATCGCAGTTGAAGCGACCATTGCAGGTTCTTTCTCTGGCGCAGGTCAGAAGTGTACGGCTTCATCTCGTTTAGTGGTGATGGATGGTATTCACGATGCGTACGTTGAAGCACTGATCAAACGAATGAGCGAGCTTAAAGTTGGCCACGCATTAGAAGAGGGCATCTTCATGGGGCCTGTGGTGGATGGTAACCAATTAGAAGCTAACTTCGATTGGATCGAGAAGGCACGTCAAAGTGGTGCGGAGTTAGCATTCGGTGGCGAGCGCTTGAGCTTAGAGCATAACGGTTTCTACATGTCGCCAACCCTTTTCCTCAATACGCAAAACAGTTGGGAAGTGAACCAAGAAGAAGTGTTTGCACCGATGGCAAGTGTGATTCGAGTTTCTGACTTGGACGAAGCCATTGCTGTCGCGAACGATACTCGCTTTGGCTTGACGGGCGGTATCATTACACAAAGCCTCCGTAATAGCGCCATCTTCAAACAACAAGCTCAAACTGGTTGTGTGATGGTCAACCTACCAACCGCAGGGACGGATTATCACGTGCCGTTTGGTGGTCGTAAAGAGTCGAGCTTTGGTCCACGCGAGCAAGGTCAGTATGCGAAAGAGTTCTACACCGTGGTGAAAACCGCTTATCAACGTCCTTACTAAGTGAAATAGGGCAGCCGAGGATTCCGCTGCCCAACCTTAAAGACTCATTAATGTTTAAGGAGTGGTTATGTACCAACAACGGATTGTGATTGACGGATTGCAGTACTGCAATTGGGATCGAGAATACTTCCAAACGCTGAAGGCGAGCGGTATTACGGCTGTGCATGCGACGATTGTTTATCATGAAAATGCACGCGAGACCTTAACTCGCTTTGCCGAATGGAACCTGAGATTCGAACAAAATGCAGACCTGATTATGCCTATTTACTCGATGGCTGACGTTGAGAAAGCAAAGGCCGAGGGTAAGGTTGGTGTCTTTTTTGGTGCACAGAATTGCTCTCCAATTGACGATGAAATCGGCTTGATTGAAGTTATGCGCCGTCAAGGTTTGCTGATTATGCAGCTGACGTACAACAACCAAAGCTTGCTGGCGACAGGATGCTATGAGCAGAACGACTCCGGTGTCACGCGTTTTGGCAAACAGGCTATCGAAGAGATGAACCGCGTTGGGATGATCATCGACATGTCCCACAGTGCTGAGCGCTCAACGTTGGAAGCGATTGACCTCTCTTCCCGCCCAATTTGTATTAGTCACGCAAACCCAACGTTTGCTCATGATGCTCTGCGCAATAAATCGAACAACGTCATTAAAGCGCTCACCGAACGTGGCGGCTTGATTGGCTTTAGTCTTTACCCATTCCATCTTCCAAATGGAAGCCAATGCACGCTAGAAGATTTCTGCCAAATGGTCGCTAAAACGGCCGATCAGTTCGGTGTAGATCATTTAGGCATCGGCAGTGATCTTTGTTTAAACCAGCCACAGCAAGTGCTTGAGTGGATGCGCAACGGTCGTTGGTCCAAAGCAATGGACTATGGCGAAGGTTCCGCTAGTAATGCGGGGTGGCCAGATGCTCTGCCTTGGTTTAGTGGCAGTAAAGGGATGGAGAACATATACAACGGCTTAATGCGTCATGGATTCAGTGAATCCGAGGCAGGAAAAATACTGGGTGAGAATTGGTTTAACTTCTTGGAAGAAGGGTTGGAGGCCAAGTTATAAGTTGTAACCCAAACATGGAATAGCTCGCTAAAAAAATAATAACAAGGCGGGTGTTAAAGTCACTTTTTGTAGCCGTTAAGGCAGCTGCAATAAACCTCTGGAGTCAGAGTATGTCTGATCTAACCGATAGCATGAAAACTTCTGCGATGAGCGTGTCATCAAAGAAGCCACTAGCAACACACAATGACATTTCAGCAACTGAAAATTCACCGGACAAACTGGGTCTAAGCAATCCAGCACTTTGGTACAGTGGCGGCTTTATCGCCCTGTTTGTTGCCATCGCGCTTTATGATGGTGAACTGCTATCCACATTGGTAAACACAGGATTTGCGTGGTCAGTAAAAGTCTTCGGCCCATATTGGCAACTACTGCTTCTTCTCACTTTTCTTATTGGTCTTGGTTTGGCTGCAGGGCGAACAGGCAAGGTGATTTTAGGTGGCACGACCAAACCTGAAATGGATGGTTTTCGTTGGATGGCAATCATCTTCTGTACACTTTTAGCTGGTGGTGGCGTGTTTTGGGCGGCGGCAGAGCCTATCGCGCATTATGTGAGCCCTCCACCTTTGTATGGCGCACAAGATAATCCACAGCAGGGTGCAGTGAACGCACTATCGCAATCTTTCATGCACTGGGGTTTTCTAGCGTGGGCTATCGTTGGTAGTTTGACGTCTATCGTGGTCATGCATTTACACTACGATAAAGGACTACCGTTAAAACCTCGCATCTTGCTTTATCCTGTACTGGGCGAACGAGCGCTAAAAGGCCAGATAGGTGCGTTGATTGACGCATGTTGCATCATTGCCGTAGCGGCAGGAACCATTGGACCGATTGGCTTCTTAGGTTTGCAGGTTAGCTACGCGTTAAATGCCCTGTTTGATATCCCAGACGGCTTTACCACACAGTTAATCATCATTTTATTTGCGATTGTGTTGTACACAGTGTCTGCGCTGAGTGGTTTGAACCGTGGTATGCAAATGCTGAGTCGCTACAACGTGATTCTCGCACTGGCATTGATGGTTTACATCCTTCTATTTGGTCCAACAGATTTTATTTTCAATGGTTATATTCAAGGCGTGGGTACCATGCTGGATAACTTTATCCCAATGGCGACTTACCGTGGTGATGAAGGTTGGTTGAGCTGGTGAACAGTATTCTTCTGGGGCTGGTTCTTAGGGTACGGCCCGATGATGGCAATCTTCATTGCACGTATCTCTCGCGGTCGCAGTATTCGTCAAATCATCTCGACGATCAGCATTGTTGCTCCGCTTACCACGTGTTTTTGGTTCACCATTGTTGGTGGTTCTGGCTTAGCGTTTGAAATTGCGAATCCAGGCAGTGTGAGTGCAGCATTTGAAGGCTTCAATTTACCGGGCGCGTTACTCGCAGTGACTCAACAACTGCCGATGCCAATGTTGGTTTCAATCTTGTTCTTGATTTTGACCACCATCTTTATCGTTACCACCGGTGACTCAATGACGTACACCATCAGTGTTGTGATCAGTGGTGAGACAGAACCGAATGCGATTATTCGTACTTTCTGGGGCGTGGCTATGGGTATCACGGCGTTGATTCTCATCTCTCTTGGCTCTGGCGGTATATCAGCCCTGCAATCCTTCATCGTGATTACGGCCGTTCCAGTGTCATTAATACTGTTACCGTCACTTTGGAATGCACCGCAGATCGCTATGAAGATGGCGAAGGAGCAAGGGCTATAACTACGGCAATAACAAAAAGATCAAACCCAATAACGTGGAGCTTGTGTGGGTGAATCCTCCCCAAACCCGCACAAGCCCTTATTCTTACGATAAAAAATAGGTGGTGAGCAAAATGGATGCACATCGTTCTACTTACACTGAAACAACACTTCGCAACGCTGCAATTGTGATGGCACCAGATAGGCTAGGGGCTATGCACCAAAATCGAATCAGCTTTGTACGAAGCTTGATCCGAAAAATGGCGAGTCAGGAATGGCGAGTGAGCAAGCATGAGTGGCAATTGTGTCCACGCGGTTTTGGTCATGTAATTTACAAATTAGTGACGCCGGAACACGTTTACCACTTGGTTGTTTTTTGCGATGAAATTGCTGATGAAGAGCGCAATGATCGCGTTATCGCCGAGAAATGGGATGTCACCTTTGCACTTGTGAAAGGGGATGTCCATGTCGAGCTTTTAGAACAGCTAAGAGCTAATGTGCCTTTGCAAGAAGCGGGGCGCAATCCAAACAACGTGCTTGTTCTTGCTCGTGCGAATAAGAGTGTTCGTGTGTTTGAACACATTGTGAATGCTCTTTCTAAAGGTGAGCAGCCAGAGCCTTCGGAACTGGCAGAAGTGGGTTACATCCTAAGAACCACCGCCGTTTATGGTAACGGTAAATTTGGTATTGCCGATTTTAAACTGCTGGAGAACAACCCTGATTTCAACCAGTCGTTCAGTGCACAGATGTGTGCCGTTTATATGCTGCGTGAATTCAGCTTAGATTGGGTTCATTACCTTGCTGAGATAAAAGGCGGAGATAATGCAGTTGCACTTCACAAAGGTCTGCAGCGTTATCTCGGTGTAGGGAATGCAACTGGCTTGGGTATGGCGCCATATTTAATCAACCATCCATGTATTGTCGACCAATGGATGACATCACGTGAGCGTGCTATTGCCAATGTGCTTGCCATGCCATGTGAACCTACCGAGTTAGAGCTGCCGTTAAAAGCCCTGCTTAAAAAAGCACAGCGACACTTAGAGCAAGTGATAACAATCAATGAACATCAAGATCAGCTTAATCATCAAGCGATTGCTGATCTCCAAGCGCTACAAATTAACTTAAATGCTTTGATGGCAGAGCACTCGAATTGGGCAAGCTTGATCAAACAAACCACAACCATGAGTTTGGAAGCCCAAGAAATCCTAACTTCATGTTTGATCGAGCTTTACCCGTCTTTGGTTGATGAATTTGAAAACCAAATGAACACCGATGAGTCACTCTCTATTCCTGGTGGAAAAAGCGTTCAAGATGTTTTGCAAATACTAGAGAGCAAATACCGTTGGTCAATCGATGCTGACTACACGTTACCAGAGAACAACTATTGGTTCTGGTATCGCTCGCAAGACAAAGAAGAACCGAGGCTAGGCATTCGTGGGGAAGAGATCGGTGAAGAACGTGAGTTGCCACTCGATATAGGGCGACAAGTGAACCGCCTCTACCATGCGCTGCAAACGTGCCAGCCAGAAACATCGTTGGCGGAGTTCTTACTGCAGCATCCACAGTATCGTGCAATCACTCGTCGTGTATGGACGCTCGGCAATCGAGAAATGGGCGATATCCAGATGAACGTGCTACGTGAAGACGCACTGCCGATGCATCTACTACGCTGTAAGTTAGCAATCTTTGGTGCGACTAAGTTTGATCCGCGTTCAGACCGATGGGTGCGCGTGACCTTCTTCCAAGGCGCACCATTGCTTGATGAGATTCAGGACCCGCGTTTCAGCGATACGTGGATTTTCCCAACCATGCCAGAGCGTGAAGAAATCGCGCAAAGCGACAATCAAAAAATCACAGGAGGTTTTGCATTATGATCGTTTCGCATAACGAGCTGGTAGCAGCAGTAAACAAAGCTTTTCTTGGTATGCGCCGTCATTGCGGTGAAGCTGATGTGATTGCCAATATGGTTGCGGATCTGCAAATGGTGGGTTTGCACGGCGTGCGTCACTTCAACAACGCCAGTCTGTTTCTCAACTTAGATTCAGATTGTGCGGTCAGCATTACGAGTAACACAGAGTCTCATATCGAAGTCGATCTGCACAATGGTAGTATCGCCTGTCATTTACCTGCAGTGTTGGATTTTGCGCTTGAGAAAATGGTCAGCAGCAAGAGCGTCACCATTACACTGAAACAATGCCACAATCGCTGGCTGGCATTTAGTGAGCTAGTTAGGCTCTCTGCCAAAGGCATTGCATGCCGTGCCCAGTGGGTCAATGGTACCAGTCCAAAGCGAACCTTGTATGTGCTAAACCGTGGGCGGATTGCACCAGAGGTATTCTTTTCTGACCAGATTGAAGATAACAGTACCGATTATCACAGTATGACGATAGAGCTTGCCATTACGGATTTTGATATCGAAGCGAGTTCGCAAGGTTACACAATTCATATTGATGGAGATGAGCTGAACCGTGCGCAGAAAACGTCGTGGGAAGAGGGTATCTTTGTTGAAGACGCAGAATGGGAAGCACTTAAACAAACTGCCACAGTTTTTCTTGTTGAGAACAGTGAACGCTCTGTGCAAGGCGCGGGCGAGTTAGTGTAGCGCAACCGAATCGGAATCACTGAGAATAGAAAAAGAGGTAGTTGAATGCTGCCTCTTTTCGTTTAAGAATAAAGTAGGATCATGACGCTCAACTACGCTAATGACAGCTTGTTTTCGTGACGAAGGAGAATCAAATGAGCACCATGCAAATCGACAGCGCTCGCTGAACATACCGTAGATGAAGGCAAGTTCGAAGAGGCAAGCATTGCAAGATTATCTAGCTCAACGTAATCCAACAAAATCCGTTAAAACTCTACTGATTACACCAGTGAGATACTCTGCAGCGTTGGTTGTTTCTTATACAAAAAATTAACAATCTAAATTTTTATACATTTTTATTGCATAAAATCTCTTTCTTGGTAGTATAAATCCCAAGTGACAATTAATGCAGTATGGCAGCATGAGTATTCAAGTTAAAAGTATCAATAAGTCTTACGGCGATACCCAAGTTCTACACGATGTCAGTTTTAATTGTGAAAGCGGTGAAACGCTGGTGTTACTCGGTCCAAGTGGCGCAGGGAAGAGCTCTCTGCTACGTGTTCTTAACCTTCTTGAAGGGGCGGATAACGGCCAGTTAAACATCGCTGATGACGCATTCGACTTTTCAACTGAAATCAAAGAGAAGCAAGGCTTAGCGCTTCGTCGTAAAGTGGGCATGGTGTTCCAACAGTACAACCTATGGCCACACATGACAGTGATGGAGAACCTGATTGAGGCTCCAGTAAAGGTCTCTGGCATGGATAAAGAAGAAGCGAAGAAGCAGGCAATGCAAATTCTCGCAACGCTGCATTTGGCAGACAAAGCGGATGCATGGCCGATGCAACTTTCTGGTGGTCAACAGCAACGTGTGGCGATTGCTCGAGCACTGATGATGAAACCAGAAGTCTTGCTTTTTGATGAGCCTACCGCAGCGCTCGACCCTGAGATCACAAATCAAGTGGTTAAGATCATTAACGATTTAAGCGAAACCGGCATCACTCAAGTCGTTGTTACTCACGAAGTCGATTTTGCTAAAAAGATTGCTAGTCACGTTCTGTACCTCGAGAGAGGACATATTGTGGAGCATGGCACGCATGACGCGTTTGTTAACCCGCAAACCACTCAGTTTGCTGATTACCTAAATCACTAAATTACGTTTTTAAAGTTCAGTCTATTTAACAGATAAGCTCGGCTGTCATTGCGAGTGTCAGCCCACTAAGTACACACGGAGTATTGCAATGAAAAAGATTCTACTAGCTTCACTAATCGGCCTTTCTTCTGCAACTATGGCAGCAAACGCAGCAGCACAAGAAGAGATTAAATTCGCGATGGAAGCGACTTACGCACCATTCGAGTACATGGATGAAAACAACCAAATTCAAGGTTTCGATGTCGATTTGGCGAACGCATTGTGTAAA
Source organism: Vibrio rotiferianus (assembly GCF_002214395.1). Classification (NCBI taxonomy): domain Bacteria; kingdom Pseudomonadati; phylum Pseudomonadota; class Gammaproteobacteria; order Vibrionales; family Vibrionaceae; genus Vibrio; species Vibrio rotiferianus. The sequence continues at coordinate 198,783 of NZ_CP018311.1, read as the reverse complement.
GAAATGGAAGCAAAATGTACTTTCCACAACCAATCTTTTGACAGCCTGATCCCTGCATTAAAATTCAAGCGTTACGATGCTGCTATTTCTGCAATGGACATTACCGAAGCGCGTTTAGAGCAAGTTAATTTCTCTGCACCTTACTACGATAACTCAGCTGCATTTGTATCTATTAAGGATAAAGTGGCTGACCAAAAAGGTTTAGAAGGTAAGCGTGTTGGTGTTCAAAACGGTTCAACACACCAAAGTTACCTGATTGAGCAAATGCCGGGCGTAACCGCGGTTCCTTACTCAAGCTACCAAGACGCGTTCATCGATATGAAAAATGGCCGTATTGATTCTGTATTCGGTGACACAGCAGTCGTAGCAGAATGGTTCAAGAAAGAAGGCAACCTAGCGTACGTAGGTGAACACGTCACTAATCCTAAATACTTCGGTAACGGTTTCGGTATCGCGGTAAATAAAGGTAACGACGAGTTAGTGAACAAGCTGAACACGGCACTGAAAACAGTGAAAGCGAACGGCGAATACGACGTAATCTACAACAAGTACTTCGGTAAGTAATATGGCACTAACGGGTTACTCTCTATCACTTGTTCAAGCTAGTTGGATGACAGTCCAGCTAGCCTTCACAAGCCTATTAGTCGGTTTGATTCTGGCAGTGGTATTCGCCAGTGGTGAAATGTCTCGCCGCGTTTTCGTTAAATGGCCAATGACGGCGTTTGTGACGATTGTACGTGGCTTGCCAGAAATCCTTGTCGTGTTGTTCATCTATTTTGGTTCGACGCAGGTTCTGTTTTTAATCACCGGAGACTTTATTGAGGTAAGCCCGTTCTTGTCTGGCGTGGTGGCGTTGTCATTGATCTTCGCTTCCTACGCTTCTCAAACTCTTCGTGGCGCATTGAAAGCCGTAGGAAGAGGACAGAGAGAAGCAGCAAGTGCACTCGGCATCAGTCAAGCACACGCTTTTGTTCGCATTGTTTTGCCACAAGCAGTAAGACACGCACTACCAGGTTTAACTAACCAATGGTTGGTTCTGCTGAAAGATACCGCGCTTGTATCACTGATTGGTGTGACGGACTTGCTGAAACAAGCGCAGCTAACGTCAGCAGCTACGCACGAGGCTTTCACTTGGTACGCAACAGCTGCGGCAATTTATTTGGTCATTACACTCATTACACAACGTGCCGTCAAACTGATTGATAAGAAGTTCTCAATTCAAGGTATGAGCATGGGACAGGAGGCAACCGCATGAACGAACAACACGTTTGGCAAATGCTGGATGGCTTAGGCACTAGCCTTCAATTGACAGCGGCCTCTTTGGTTGTGGGGTGTATTCTTGCTTTGATGATGACGCTAACTCTGATCCTACGTACTCCGGGTTTGCATTGGGTAAGTCGTGGCATCATCACCTTGTTCACTGGTACGCCTTTGTTGGTACAGATCTTTTTGGTGTACTACGGTCCGGGTCAGTTTGATGCGGTAAGAGAAAGCGTATTTTGGACTTGGTTGAGCCAACCTTGGTTTTGCGCGATGTTAGCGTTAGCGCTTAATACTGCGGCGTACAGTACTCAGTTGTTCAAAGGTGCATTTAACGCGATCCCGTCTGGTCAATGGCAAGCTTGCCGTGCTCTGGGTATGAACAGAACGGCGACACTGAAAGTATTGTTGCCATACGCAATTCGTCGCGCCGTTCCTGCTTACTCTAACGAAGTGATTTTGGTGTTCAAAGGCACGTCACTGGCTAGTACCATCACGATTATGGATTTGATGGGTTATGCGCAGCGTATTAATGCACAAACCTACGATACGTTGACAGTATTTGGTATTGCAGGAGCGTTCTATTTAGGTGTGAATGGTATCCTTACATTGATATTCCGTCAGGTAGAGAAGAAAGCGTTAGCGTTCGAAGCTGCATAAGACAGTCCTTATAAATTTGATTTCACTTAGCCTCTGTGGATGATTCTCTCGCAGGGGCTTTTTTTATATTGGTCGTGGCAAATCGCTCAAGTTTCACCAAACTTAACTCAGTGTATTTGAATTGGTGACACGATGGAACGACGACACTTTTTGGCGCTTTGGACTCTGATCTTTGCACCCAGTTTAAAAGCGAAAACGCCAATGCAACCAACTCCTGAACAAGCAGAAGGTCCATTTTATCCGGTTGTTCGGATTCCTCTTCGATCAAATTTAGTTATTCAGACTCAAGGATTAATCGGGGAGCCCCTCATATTGCAAGGGAAAGTACTGGATACAACAGGAAACCCTGTCTCTGGCATCAAAGTAGAAATCTGGCAATGCGATGGGCAGGGTATTTACGATCATCCCAAGCAGCCAAATAACGATAAGTTTGATGCTCACTTTGCTGGCTTTGGCGCAGTCGAAACTCAATCGGATGGTCGCTACTTGTTTCAGACCTTGTACCCTGTACCTTATGCCTCTCGTCCGCCGCACATTCACGTTAAGTTGTGGCGAGAAAATCAAGAACTTCTGACCACTCAGTTGTACTTGAAAGGCAATACGGGTGATGAATGGTGGGGAGGCAAAGCCCGTGATTATCTACAGTTTGAGACTATACGAATCGACGGGCGATTAACGGGCGAATTTAACTTTGTGATTGGTTAGCGAATCCGGTTAAGCCATTAACTCAACCAATTGCTCCAAGCATTCTTTATCCAGTATTGGATGAGGCTCGACGCCCGTTACCAGCACAATATCCACGGAAGGCAGCGATGGCATATCGTCTAAGATCTTAAGATCCTCGCTAACGCTAATATTGCCCATAGCACCGATAGCCATGCCTGAACGTACAATCGCTCTTTGTGCCGAGGCCGTATTGCAACATGCCAGTAGTTGATAAGGAGTGCCACGTTTGGTTAACCCGTCTACCGCTGCCGCGTGGTATTTGCAGTCGGTTTGGAATAGGGCGAGAGGGAGAGGTCTAGTGTTCTTGATGTTAAAATCAGGGTGAGCAATCCATACGCCTTTGTCACTTGCTAGCCAGTAACCTTCTTCACTGTCCGGTGCTCTTGTCACAATCGCCGCGTCTAGCTTTCCTTCATCGAGTTTTTCTCTCAAGGTGATGCTTGGCTCACTGAAGACTTGAATAGAACATGTGGGTTCAGATTGCTGTAATACACGGATGACTTTAGGCAGGATATTGTCGTTGTAATCTTCTGGGCAACCTAAGCGAAGAGGGCGCTTGTTTTCATAACGTTTCACTTGTTTCAGCGCTTGATTGTGTAAGCTGACTAGTTGCTCTGCATGAGAGCGAAGTGCCAGTCCCGCTTCACTTAAGACAAGGTTACGACCTTCTTTTTCAAACAAACTGACGCTGAGTTCGTCTTCCAGCTTACGCATTTGTGCACTAAACGCTGATTGGGTGCGATTGATCTGCTTAGCTGCACGAGTGAAACTTCCCGTTTCTACAAAAGCAAGAAAGCTGCGTAACGCATCGATATCCATATCTAAAACTCATCCATCGTTTTTGTTGAAGTGTTCCATCAAAACTATCCGTTAGTCCCCTTAAACACAATCAGATATTGTGAATGGGTACTCAAAACACGAACCGCATGGAGGCGTCATGAAACTGTTTATTGCTAACCAAAACTACTCAAGCTGGTCACTGCGTGCATGGCTGATCTTTTCTCAATTCAAATTGAATGTGGAAGTCACCAAGCTGAAGTTGTTCACGGAAGATTTTTACAAGACCTTGGAAGGTATTACACCAACGGCGAAAGTACCTACCTTGGTGGATGGCGATGCAACAGTGTGGGATTCATTAGCGATTTTGGAATACGTAAACGAGCAATACTTGCAAGGTAGAGCATGGCCAAGCAACTCTACAGAACGAGCTAAAGCACGCGCCATCGCATCAGAAATGCACTCGGGTTTCTTTGATTTAAGAAACGAACTACCAATGAATATCCGCGCGCGCAGAAAAGTCGATTTAACGGATGGTGCACGTAAAGATATTGCTCGCATTGACGCTATTTGGGCAGAACAAGCCAAGCTGCATCCGAATGGTTGGCTATTTGGAGAATGGTCAATCGTCGATGCCATGTATGCACCTGTGGCATTGCGTTTCCAAACTTATGGCATCGAGTTATCGGAAGGTGCCAAAGCTTATCAACAGAAGGTGCTAGCAAGTGAATCTCTACAACAATGGCTGGAAGAGGCGAGCCAAGAAACGGATATCGTAGAAGAAGATGAAGCAGGGGTAGAGGTCTAAAAAATAGTGTGTGAGAAGTAGTTGGTCGATATGGGCATTGAAGCCACATTGTTTCGTGGCTTCAGAACTCGCATGGCTGTTGCAGAAACAAGCTATCATTAGAGATGTCAGGCATAAAGGTGGCATCCCGAGTAATAAGCACAATCCCGAGGTGGTTGGGCGTATCTTGTTGTTAAAAATAAAAATATAGATACGTCAACGAAAGTAAATCTACTTCGATGGAGGATTGGTATGCGACGACTTACTTTTAGGAACATCGCTATTGGATTGTTATTAATGATTCAATCCATGGCGCATGCTTCGACGCTAAATGATGTGGATATACAAGAACAAGACGTTGGGAATAAACCGTATTATGTGATTTCCGCTATGTTTGCGGGGGAGGTTGAAGAGCCTAGCCAAACAAGCTCACCGTTTAGTGTCCCTGTCTCTTTAATGATTCCGAAGCAAAGCTGTAATCAGGTTGCGATTGTTGATGTTGTAAACAGCGTACTTTTTGAATTCCCACCCACACCACTTGGTTACATCACGCTAAATATTGGACAAATAATACTCGGAGAAAGCTTCATTTCGGGGAGAGGTGAGAATAGTTTTATTTATGCGAGCGTTATTTGGGATAAAAACGTGGTAGACCAGACGAGTGGAACGATCGTCAAGGGGACGGATGGTTATAGCATCTTGCGACAGTTTGCTCATTTTTTAAAAACGAATGAGGTCCTTGCTATGTTGCAGCTAGAAACTGACTGTGAAATAAAACAAACGATTGGTTTCGGTTGGTCGCAAACTGGTAAGTTGCTAGCGACCATGCTAACGGAAGAGCTCAATGGGAGCATAGAAAATCCCGCCTTTGATGGCTTGTTCCTTGGTGTCGCTGGTGGCATTTGTCGTCATTTAATTAATGATGTGTTTCCTTGGCGATATACTTCTTGTGCAAAAGTGCCTAATAAGCATGTCCCGACGGTCGCTTATAATACACAAAGTGAAACAGAACTTGCTCGCGGAGATGGCAAGTTAAGAAACTCAACGTCGAGCTTAAGTGTTTATGAGTACGCTGGTCTGGCTCATATTGATAAGCAGTTTTTGCCATTTGAAGTGTTGTTTGGTGGTTTAGGGTTCAACTTTAAGCAAAACCCAATTTCTGTTGCGCCTTCCGTTAGAGCCGCGTTTTGGAATCTATATTTGAAAGTAAAAAATGACGTCCCAACACCGAAAAGTCGTACGCTTTTTTCAAAGCCGGATCCTCAGACATTCGTTTCGTTCTTGGATCTAAGAGGGGATGACTCTCTATTGAGTTGGAGTGGTGGCCAGGTTTACATCACTGATTCGAATAGAGATGGCTTCGCCGAAGGCGGGATACGCCTCCCTCACATGCCTAGTTCAAAGCAAAGTCCATTCTCATCTATGCTGGGTGCTCCACTGGGTATCTATGGCGGTATTGATTATGACTATGCCGGTGGGCCTGGGATATTCTTTGCTAACGGTGGGACATTTTTAGAATATGACGACGAAACACTACTAATGCTTTATCCAACTAAGCAAGCGTACATCCAAAGAGTCGTTTTATCGGTTTGGTCCTTGATCTTTGAGCGCTATCTTTTGGTTGAAGACGGAATGATGCTCATAGAGCAAGCTGAGGCATTGCAATTGCCGATATGGGAGCCTTAGGTTTTCGTAAGTAGGCGGTATGCTATGCCACGGCTTCAAGGTCGTTGTAATGCTTAGATACAATCTTCACTTCGACGTTGCGAGCGTGATATTTAAACAGTATCACGCTCGTCGTTTTGTGTGTTTTTAAGAGAGTGGTGATATCTCAAGAAAACAGAAATATGACTTGGGCATCAGCGGTTAGCTTTCTCAGGAATTTATCCTTAGCTTATAGAAATCACTGTATCCAGACTTACGTATTTGTATGCCAGACACTCCTTTTTGACAGGTCACTTGTTCTTGGCCCCAAAATAGCGGCAAGATGCTAGCGCTATGCCTCAATGTGGCCAGTACTTCTACTAATCGTCCTTTGTGTGCTCCTTGAGAGATAGCAGTGTGTACAGCATCAAAGTGTTGATCAAACTCATCTGGGTCAAAGATAAAACGAATACCAGTGCCTGTAAGCAACCATTCGTATGCACCGTATTCTAATGGCGGCTCAATGAGATCTTCAATCATCAACAGATCTGCACTTTCTTTTACGAGCTGGGGTTTACTTGCATCAGATAATTCTACGAACTCTACGTTTAACCCTGTTTGACGAATTAAAGCTACTAGCCAATTGCTCATTTTTTCTAGGTATTTGATGGTCCATTTTGGGTGCGCTAACACAACAGTGCCTGTCAACTTTGGCACATCACTCGTTGGTGCTGACGCTCCAAGCATTTCCATTACATCTAAGTCACTATTGGCAGCAAATTCAAATCGGCGACTTTCTATAAAGGTAAATAACTGTTGCCACGTTTGATCGCTAATTGAACAGCTGGAACGACGGTTATGTGCCAAATAAGAAAAAGCTTGGATCGTGTAACTTTCATTATCATCAGAGTCTTGGTTGTAACTAAGATGCTTATCGAGATCTTCTCCCTGATGGGAGAGGGTAATTTGGTCCAATAGTGCTTTCTTAGCGAAGTAATGATGGTGTTTTTTCATCACTATCTTATCTTCTTCCCAGTACTCTAGCTTAAATGGGCCTGTGCCAATTGCCACACTTCTTTGATGACTAAAGGCTTTGTGGCGTCTGGAAGCGATAGATGCATTCGCGGTAGCGAGGCAGTAGATAAATAAGGGGTTCTCCTGAACAAGCTCGATACAGATAGCTTGTTCTATGTCATCAAAGCTAATTTTGGTGACTTGTTGAAACAACCTTTTTACAGGACCGTCAGTTGTTACTAACTGCTCCAGTGCAATGATGACATCTTTAGCTTCGAGTATGAGACCGTCGTGGCTTAGGATATCCGGACGAAGCCAAATATAGATATACTTACCTTCAGCTTGGTAATCACAGGCTAGGTGGGGTTTTAATTGACCATTAGAATCAATAGTGAATAGGGTATCATAAATGCTTCGTATGACTTGGAGCTCTGAAAAGCGATATGTCACTGATGGATTGAGTTCATTGACCCAAGGGTATTGGCTAATGATAAGAGAATTTGCGTTCTGATTTTCTTGTGCTGCTTCAGCCATTGCTTGGCTGAGTGCACTTGCTGCAACCGTTTTATACGTTTCTAGGTATTTAGGGATAGCATCGAAGTTACCAGTGCTAATTTCATGGTGGATAGTTCTATACAGGGCTTGGTGCATAGAAATCATAACCTTGAGAGTACTAGCTTTTCCACGGCCACGACCTGGTGTCCAGCTTATCCAACCATAGTCATGTAGCATTTTTATAACATTGGAAGTATTACGCCGAGAGGTTGCGAATACGGTTTCTAACTCATCTAAGCTTACTTGATGCAATTGCGAATGATTATAATGATTTAATAATTGACTCAATCTGCGAAGGCATGTTTCGGTCATTTTGCAGCGCCATAGTTTGTAAATAGATAGGAATGCGACACTCGACTTTAGTATGTAAAATAACCAACCACTAGTTTTGGATTAGCTAAGACTTCTCACTGTAACTCGTTCGAAAAAGTGCAATCACTTGTTTAAGTGAAATATGTTACTACTATTTTTATCTGACAGCTTTTATTTTTTATAATTAAATAAGTTAATAATATTTCCTAAAGTAAGTTACAACTATATTAATTAGATGGTTCTTAATTTCGTACGGAGCTCAATTCTCTAAATGAATGGTGGTGATTAGCTTTAGTTTAAGTCAGTAAAATGTACTGATATCTGTTTCATCAAGCCCCTATAGAAAATGCCTCTAGCCATTGATGAAAACTGGCCAGAGGCAGGGGTGTTAGTCTACCTTGGGAAAGGTAGTAAATATCGTCCATTCATCTTTAACCATGCCTTTATGGCCAATGACGGTAGCGGTTACACGACGGTTTAAAGCGTGGCTGACATCATCTGTCCCCAATTTAGCTAAATGGGTATCACCAAAGCCAACAATAGTTAACCTTTCCTCTGAAATGCCTTGCTTAATTAATAGGTTGCGTACGTTACTTGCTCGGCGGCGTGATAGCTCAAGGTTGTAAGTTGCGGTACCAACTTTACTTGCGTAACCCTGTATTTCGATAGAAGTCGTAGGGTACTTCTTAAGGAATGCTGCTAATTCAGTAATCTTACGTTGGAATACTGGATTAATGCTGTCTGAATCATTAGCAAACAAAATCTTAAGTTGATACTGTTCTTCTTTGTTTAGGTAGGTTTCGCAGCCATCATTATCTACTTCGGCACCAACTGGGGTATTCGCACATAGATCACGAGCATTGATTACGCCATCGTTATCTACGTCATGAAGGTCAGCGACTTGAATGTGCTCCGGAGTAGGGATGTAATCGAACTTATCAGTCGCAAATGCACTATTTAGGCTCATTGTTGATAGAGCTAGAAATATTAAGGTATTGTTTTTCATTGTGTTTAGTACTCTACTGGCTGAGTCCATTCTTGCGGAATATCGACGCGCAATGCATCAAGAAGTTTTCCTGTAGAAGTTAGAGTTCGGTATTTAGCGTATTGTTGATCGAACTGCGTTTCGAGGTAGTTTTTGCGGGATTCAAATAGCTCATTTTCAGTATTGAGCAAATCAAGCAATGTACGTTTACCAATGCGGTACTGCTTTTGATAAGCAACAACGGTGTCTGACATTGAATCAACATGTTGGCTTAGAAAGGTTTTTTGCTTGCCAGTCAATTCTAAAGCACTCCATGAGAGACTAAGCTCTTGCTCAACACTTCGGTAGGCACGTTCACGTAGGTCTTTCGCTTTGTTGAGCTGGTAGGCCATACTATCAGTGTTTGCTGAATCTCTGCCGCCATTATATAGGTTATAGCGGACGCGAAGCATAGCAGTGGTTTCAGAACTGTTACCTTCAATACCTCCTGCATCATCACGCCAGTTTTGTGCTGCTTCAACGGAAACTACGGGATAGTGGTTCGCATCTGCTTGCTGGTACTGGAATCTTGCAGAGTCGACATCTGCTAAAGCTATCTTTATCACTGGGTGGTTTTCAAAAGCCTGATTTTTGGCCTCATCCAACGAGTCGGGAATAAAGTTTTGGTCTGCGCGTGGAAAGATCAGATCCTGAGGGTTTTCACCCACTAATCGAATAAATGTGGTTTGCGCATCTTTGTAGTTATTTTGTGCAGCTAGTAAATTGCTGTGAGCTTTTGCTAGGCGACCTTCAACTTGAGTCAAGTCGGCGACTGAGCCTATTCCTGATTCTGTGCGTTTTTTGATGTCAGTATAAATACGCTCGTGCGTATTTAAGTTGCTTTCTGAAAGAGTAATGAACTGCTGTGCCTTAATTACATCCAGATACGCTTTAGCAACTTGTAGGGCAATATTTTGAGCATCAGCAAGCAATTGATAACGTACCGATTCAGCGTCTGCTGATGTGCGATCGATATCGTAAAGAGTTTTAGAACCATCCCAAATCAACTGGCTAAATGTAATTGCAGCTTCTTTACGGGTCATGTCGGTTCTATCTGCGGAGTTCGCAGGATCTATGCCCTCATAACCGATACCTGCGTCTAAATCGATGGTCGGTTTGTATGCACCAGTGGATTGATCAATGATGTAGCGTTTACTCATATATTCATTGAACGCACTTTTGATCTCTGGGTTGGTTGCAAATGTAACCGCTACGGCTTGCTCTAATGTTTGTGCACTGGAATGAAGAGGTATTAACAAACCAAAACAAACAACACTAATACTACTAAGCTTCAAAAGAAGTCTCCCCAAATAATTCGTAACGCTAATTATCTTTAATTTATTGTCTCAATAATGAAACTTTAAGAACCGGATATATTAAAGAAAACGTTTATATCAAATCTGGCTTGGTTAATTTAAGCCATCATTTTAAAAAAATGTAATCGTTGGAACAAAGTCCCTAAAAATAAGCCGCATAACATATGACTTTCTGGGGAAAAATAAAACCACTTTAAAACATGAAACTTAATGTGGGAAAAAGTGCATGTTTTACATTGAGCAAATAATGATAAATTATTAACTAAATGTATCACTGCCTGAAATAATTCTCATTGCCTGATTTAGTCAAGGGGAGGGGTTATTTCATCTGTTAAATGGGGTAATAACTTTGGTTGGAAAGTCAAATTCAACGACGGATAAGTATGTTGTAATCGGTAAAGATGGTCATATTAGAGTAGTTGAATCTAAGGAGAACCTACTTCCGGGTGAGATTGTCGTGGAGACGTTGAATGGTGATTCTCTACCTGCGCATGCCTCATTAGAGCGCAGTGGTACAAATTCAGATATATCTCCTGAAGTTGAGGAAATCATTAAAGCCGTTGCGCAAGGTGATGACCCTACAGAATTAGGAGAAGAATACGCTACTGCTGCAGGTGAGCAATTAAGTTCTAGCTTAACCAATTCCGGAACGATTGAACGTTCAGGGGCTGAACTTCTGGCAAGTACGTTTTTTGAAACTTCAGGTTTAGACAGTGAGCAGAGCGATACCAATGTTTTGCCTGACGTGCATCGTTCTACTGAAATAGATAGTAGTAATTCCACGGCGTTAATTGATGGTGACGACGTGGGGGCAGTAAGAGAAGACGTAACGCTTACCACAGGTGGCAACCTAAACGTGGATGACCCTGATGCAGGTGAAGCGGTCTTCCAACCCCAAACGGACGTTCAAGACGGTAACTGGGGTATTTTCTCTATCGATGAGCAAGGTAACTGGACGTATGAGCTGAACAATAGCCACCCAGACGTTCAAGCGTTGGACGCCGATAGTGATCCGATTATTCGTACCATGACAGTAACATCTGCGGATGGCACGACTCATGACGTTGTAGTCACCATTACTGGTTCAGACGACAACTCCATTATTACGCCAGATCAACCGGGCGATGACAAAGGCGCGGTTCAAGAAGACGTAACGTTGACCACTGGCGGCAACCTAAACGTGGACGACCCTGATGCAGGTGAAGCTGTCTTTCAACCGCAAACAGGCGTTCAAGATGGCAACTGGGGTACGTTCTCTATCGATGCTGATGGCAACTGGACGTATACGCTGAACAACAGTCACCCAGATGTGCAAGCGTTAGACGCTGATAGCGAACCGGTGATTCGCACCATGACAGTGACGTCTGCGGATGGCACGACTCATGACGTGGTTGTGACCATTACGGGCTCAGACGACAAAGCGGTCATTACGCCAGATCAACCGGGTGATGATAAAGGCGCGGTTCAAGAAGACGTAACGCTGACCACTGGCGGCAACTTAAACGTGGACGACCCTGACGCAGGTGAAGCGGTATTCCAACCACAAACCGACGTTCAAGATGGTAATTGGGGTACTTTCTCTATCGATGAGCAAGGTAACTGGACGTATACGCTGAACAACAGTCACCCAGATGTGCAGGCGTTAGACGCTGATAGCGATCCGGTGATTCGCACCATGACAGTGACGTCTGCGGATGGCACCACTCATGACGTTGTAGTCACCATTACTGGTTCAGACGACAACTCCATTATTACGCCAGATCAACCGGGTGATGATAAGGGCGCAGTTCAAGAAGACGTAACGCTAGCCACTGGCGGTAATTTGAATGTTGACGACCCTGATGTTGGTGAAGCAGCCTTCCAGCCTCAAACTAACGTTCAAGATGGCAATTGGGGCACTTTCTCTATCGATGCAGATGGTAACTGGACCTATGAGCTGAACAATAGCCACCCAGACGTGCAAGCGTTAGACGCCGATAGTGAACCCGTTGTTCGCACTATAGCTGTGCAGTCCGTCGGAGGGGGAGCGCATCAAATTGTAGTGACGATTACGGGCTCAGACGACAAAGCGATCATCACACCAGATCAACCGGGTGATGATAAAGGCGCGGTTCAAGAAGACGTGACGCTGACCACTGGCGGCAACTTAAACGTGGATGACCCAGATGCAGGCGAAGCGGTCTTCCAGCCCCAAACCGACGTTCAAGATGGCAACTGGGGTACCTTCTCTATCGATGAGCAAGGTAACTGGACGTATACGCTGAACAACAGTCACCCAGACGTGCAGGCGTTAGATGCTGATAGCGAACCGGTTATTCGCACCATGACAGTGACGTCTGCGGATGGTACCACTCATGACGTGGTTGTGACGATCACCGGTTCAGACGACAAAGCGATCATCACACCAGATCAACCGGGTGATGATAAAGGCGCGGTTCAAGAAGACGTAACGCTGACCACTGGCGGCAACTTAAACGTGGACGACCCTGACGCAGGTGAAGCGGTATTCCAACCACAAACAGACGTTCAAGATGACAATTGGGGTACTTTCTCTATCGATGAGCAAGGTAACTGGACGTATACGCTGAACAACAGTCACCCAGATGTGCAAGCGTTAGACGCTGATAGCGATCCGGTGATTCGTACCATGACAGTGACGTCTGCGGACGGCACGACTCATGACGTGGTCGTGACGATCACGGGCTCAGACGACAAAGCGATCATCACACCTGAACAACCGGGTGATGATAAAGGCGCAGTTCAAGAAGACGTAACGCTGACCACTGGCGGCAACTTAAACGTGGACGACCCTGATGCAGGTGAAGCGGTATTCCAACCGCAAACCGACGTTCAAGATGGCAACTGGGGTACTTTCTCTATCGATGCTGATGGCAACTGGACGTATGCGCTGAACAACAGTCACCCAGACGTGCAAGTGTTAGACGCTGATAGCGATCCGGTGATTCGTACCATGACAGTGACGTCTGCGGATGGCACGACTCATGACGTGGTTGTGACAATTACGGGCTCAGACGACAAAGCGATCATCACACCAGATCAACCGGGTGATGATAAAGGCGCGGTTCAAGAAGACGTAACGCTGACCACTGGCGGCAACTTAAACGTGGATGACCCTGATGCAGGTGAAGCGGTATTCCAACCGCAAACAGGCGTTCAAGATGGCAACTGGGGTACGTTCTCTATCGATGAGCAAGGTAACTGGACGTATAAGCTGAACAACAGTCACCCAGATGTGCAAGCGTTAGACGCTGATAGCGATCCGGTGATTCGCACCATGACAGTGACGTCTGCGGACGGCACGACTCATGACGTGGTCGTGACGATCACGGGCTCAGACGACAAAGCGATCATCACACCAGAACAACCGGGTGATGATAAAGGTGCGGTTCAAGAAGACGTAACGCTGACCACTGGCGGCAACTTAAACGTGGATGACCCAGATGCAGGCGAAGCGGTCTTCCTGCCCCAAACCGACGTTCAAGATGGCAACTGGGGTACCTTCTCTATCGATGGGACTGGTAAATGGACGTATGAGCTGAACAACAGTCACCCAGATGTGCAAGCGTTAGATGCTGATAGCGATCCGGTGATTCGCACCATGACAGTAACGTCTGCGGATGGCACGACTCATGACGTGGTTGTGACAATCACGGGCTCAGACGACAAAGCGATCATCACACCAGAACAACCGGGTGATGACAAAGGCGCGGTTCAAGAAGACGTAACGTTAACCACTGGCGGCAACGTAAACGTGGATGACCCTGATGCAGGTGAAGCGGTCTTCCTGCCCCAAACCGACGTTCAAGATGACAATTGGGGTACCTTCTCTATCGATGAGCAAGGTAACTGGACCTATAAGCTGAACAACAGCCACCCAGATGTGCAAGCGTTAGACGCTGATAGCGATCCGGTGATTCGCACCATGACAGTGACATCTGCGGATGGCACGACTCATGACGTGGTTGTGACAATTACGGGCTCAGATGACAAAGCGATCATCACACCAGACCAACCGGGTGATGATAAAGGCGCGGTTCAAGAAGACGTAACACTGACCACTGGCGGCAACCTAAACGTGGACGACCCTGATGCAGGTGAAGCGGTCTTCCAACCGCAAACAGACGTTCAAGATGACAATTGGGGTACCTTCTCTATCGATGAGCAAGGTAACTGGACCTATAAGCTGAACAACAGCCACCCAGATGTGCAAGCGTTAGACGCTGATAGCGATCCGGTGATTCGCACCATGACAGTGACATCTGCGGATGGCACGACTCATGACGTGGTTGTGACAATTACGGGCTCAGATGACAAAGCGATCATCACACCAGACCAACCGGGTGATGATAAAGGCGCGGTTCAAGAAGACGTAACACTGACCACTGGCGGCAACTTAAACGTGGAGGATCCTGATGCAGGTGAAGCGGTCTTCCAACCTCAAACAGACGTTCAAGATGGCAACTGGGGTACGTTCTCTATCGATGAGACTGGTAAATGGACGTATGAGCTGAACAATAGCCACCCAGACGTGCAATCGTTAGACGCCGATAGCGATCCGGTGATTCGTACCATGACAGTAACATCTGCAGATGGCACGACTCATGACGTGGTTGTGACTATTACTGGTAACAACGATGCTCCTGAATTTATTAGTGGAACGAATGATAGCCACGGCCTAGATGAAGATGGTAAAGCTGATACCGATAGTTACCAATTTAGCATTAATGAGAATGCTGTTGCTGGCGTAATTGGGCAGGTTGAGGCATTTGATGTCGATAAAGGTAGCAATGTAACTTATCAGTTAACCAATCATACTGACCTCTTTGAAATAAACAGTCACACAGGTGAGATCAGCGTTAAAAGTGGCGTAGTCTTTGACCATGAAACGTCAGATAGCTACCAACTATTGGTAGAAGCTGAAGACCAGTCTGGGGCAAAGGATACGGCCAACGTCAATGTCGTGATAAATGACATTAACGAAGCTCCAATCGCTGAAGATGACAAAGGTATTGAGAAAGAGACTAAGGTTTTAGATCACACGAACTGGGACGACAGTGCAGATATTAGTGTGGACTACTACATCGTTGATACCAACACAGGTAACAAAATCGGTGACGCTAACATGGCGGATTACACTGGTGACGGTGGTACGCATAAGTTTGGGGTTAGCTCTTCCTTAGATGGTGGTACGGATCAGGTAAAAGACGGTCAAATTGGGTTCGATGATGCTACTTCACACAGTGAGGCTATGCGTTTCACTTTCGCTGATGGACAAGTCGCAGATCATGCTGAAGTTCAAGTTGAAAATCTTTGGAGCTTTTGGGAGCCTGGAGTTGAGCGCGGTGTTTGGAAGGCTTACTACAAAGGTGAGGTTGTCGCTTCGGGAGTATTTGAAGGAACTGGCAATGGTAAGCAAGTTGTAAGTATTGATGCGGATGGTCGATATTTTGATAGCATTGAAATGTCAGCCGTGGGTTACAAAGATGGCTTGGTTGATCCTAAGGGGTCGGAGTACTTTGTAACACAAGTTTCTGCCGATTTGACGAGCTTTGATGAGGACTATCAAACAACAGGAGCCGGTATTCTAGAGCTGGATGTGTTAGCGAATGATAGCGATCCAGACGGTGACGAACTGACTATTATTAACTACCCACAAACAGAATATCTAAACTTAATAGATGGCAAATTGGTGTTTGATGCAGCCAAGTATCTTGAGTCATTGCCAGAAGATCAGCGCACGATTAAGACAGGGGAAATAAAGGAATACTCATTTGAATACGTCATTGAAGATGCGGATGGCCTAACTGATAAAGCTGAAGTGACAGTGCATGTAGTAGGTGAGCCTATTTCACTGGATGATTCGCATATCACGCTCGATGAGTCTGCAGTTGGTGCGAACTCTAGCGTACATGCTGAAGGTGATTTAGTTGCCAGCCTTGGTTCTGCATCAGATGCTGAGTTCCGATTTGATTCTGAACAGAATCTGGAGAACGTTACCAGTGAAGGCAAGCCAGTTGTGTTTGAAGTGAGTGATGATCGCGGTACTTTAACCGGATATGTTGGCTCAGGTGATGATAAGGTCAAAGTCATTGAAGCGAGCATTGATGGTAAAACTGGGCATTACACCGTCGAGCAATATGAGCCAGTAGATCACTCGGAACTCGGTGCTGACACGTTAGATATCCCTGTTAGCGTTCAAGTGGATGCGGGTGGCCGAGTTGAAAATGCAACTTTGCACCTTGGTGTTGTTGACTCTCTACCCTCAGTTAATTCAGAGCACCATGAAATCATGGATGTTGATCCACAAAACAACAGTGTTGTTATCGCGTTAGATGCATCGGGTTCAATGTGGGATGACATGGTTAAAAACGAGCAAGGCGTTGAAGTTACCCGCTGGGACCTAGCACGCAGTGCAATTAAGACCATGTTTGAAAAGTATGATGATCTTGGTGACGTTCGATTTAAGATTGCGACGCACTCAGGTTATCCAGATGGTCAAACGTCTGAATGGCTGGAATCGGTAGATGATATTGATGCTTACTTGGATTCGATTGGTCGCGGCGGCTGGACGCCATATAGCCAAGCGATTGACCAAGTAAATGCTGCCTTAACTGACCTTAGCCAAGAAACAGATGACACTAGCAATCATCAGCTTTACTTTATTTCGGATGGTGCGCCAAGCGACTTCAACTCATGGACTACTACGTCAGATCCTGCATATGCAGAGTTACGCGAGAGCTTAATGAAGTGGTCTACAGCAGACGATTTTGAAAGTGAGCAGCGCTACGAGTACTTAGCTAATGGTTGGGATCAACCGACAGAAGCTGAGCAAAGCATCATTCTTGAAAATGCGATGGAGCGCAGTATCGGGTCGAGTGGTGCATCTTTAGAGAACATCTGGTCAATTGGCATTGGTGCTGGTGCAGATTTGAAGTATCTAGAACCAGTTGCAACCGATAAAGGCTCTGCTCTAGTAGTAACTGACGACTCACAAATAGAGGGGCTTCTGAACAAAACAGTATCAGGACAGCTTCAAAGCAATCTTCTAGATGAGATCGGTGGTGATAGCCAATGGGTGGATCAAATTGAAGTTGATGGTGAAACCTATCATTACAATAAAGCTGATGGCACAGTAAGTACAAGTAATGGGGCGGTTATCTCTCTACACTCGCTAGCAGAGATCGACACTGAGCATGGTACGCTAACCCTTAACTTTGAGAATGGTCGCTATGACTACAAAGCGACGAATGTTAAGGGGCATCAACAAGAAAAATTCAATATCACCGTTATCGATGCAGACGGCGATACAGCGACTGGTGAAGTGACAATCGATATTCGAGATCGCGCTCCTGAGTTTATTAGCAATACTGATGCAGATCAGACTCATGGAACCGATGTCAGCGGTATGCCAACTGCGGATAATGCAACTTTTAACGTTGCGGAGCAGGAAGCTGGATTGTTGGTGGGTAAGGTTAAAGCTTTCGACCCTGATGGTGCAGATACCATTAAATACGAGCTAAGTGGCGGTGATGCCAATTTATTCCGCGTAGATTCAAATAGCGGTGAGATTTGGCTTAAAGACGGAGTTAAGCTAGACCACTCTGTTCAGGATAGTTATCAGTTGGAAGTCACGGCGACGGATGGTACGGACAAAGACACAACTCAGGTCACTCTAAATGTAACTGAAAACCATGCCCCAATTTCACCTGAACCAATTGCTGGTGAGTTGCTGTCAGGAAGCCAAGATGCAGATGGCGACATCATGACAGTCTCTTTGGCTGATGGGGATTTCACTCTTTTGAGTGCTGATTTGCATGATGCCACCGTCGACCAAGACCTTGTTTCTTCGACGAGCCAAGTCGATGGGAGCTTACATGTAGAAACGGCATTTGGCTTGTTAGAGGTCGAGTCAAACGGCAGTTACAGCTTTACACAAAGTGATAGCTTTACCTTAGAAGGTAACCAACAAGTTGATCTTAATTTTCTCTTTAAAGTGTCAGACGGAAGAGGCGGGGTGAGTGACAACGTCTTTACTCTAACACTTAGTGAATCAGGTGCAGACGTCGCTTCTACTGAGCGTCATGCTGTCATGGGTAATGACCTGGCCAACTTGCTTGATGGTAGTGAGACTATTGATATCATGCTGGGACAAGACGGTGCAGATACCTTAAATGGCGCTGCAGGCGATGACATCCTAGTGGGTGGTCTTGGCAATGACATTCTCATCGGAGGTTTAGGGAATGATATCCTAACGGGAGGTGAAGGGAGCGATACGTTTACTTTCACCAATGAGTCTTTAAGTTCTGAAGCATCTATGGATGTCATCAAAGACTTTAATCTCGGTGAAGATAAATTAGACTTGAGTGATATTGTTTCACCAGTAGATGATGATGTGGCAGCCATGGAAGCCTTGCTGGATCACGTCAGCGCTAGTTTTGATGGTGAACAGGATACCCTCAACCTAACGATTACTAATGAGACTGGCCAATCTACATCGGTCGCACTGGAGCACTTTGACATGTCTGGCCTAGAACTGGGCGCATCAGCGACGTCGCATGAAATTGTTGACCAATTGTTCCAGCATCAAGTGTTTACAACTGACTAAAAATTTAGCGTTGGTAAGATAACTATTAATGTTAAGCGGCATCTGGATTATTCAGATGCCGTTTTATTTTGGTTAATCCAGGGACTACATATTCTGATAACTCGGTCCACCGCCACCTTCTGGTGCTTTCCATGTAATGTTTTGCGACGGATCTTTGATGTCACAGGTTTTGCAATGCACACAATTTGCGGCATTGATTTGGAATATTCGCTCGCCTTCGACTTCTACCACTTCATACACGCCAGCAGGGCAGTAGCGCTGGCTTGGCTCATTAAACTTCTTTAAATGGACTTGAATCGGAATATGAGGATAGGCGAGTTGCAAGTGGCAAGGCTGATTCTCTTCGTGTTGTGTACCTGACAAAAATACCGATGAAGGTTTATCGAAGCTGATTACGCCATCTGGTTTCGAGTATTGAATAGGTTGGCACTCGTCGGTTGGTTTCAGTTGTTCATGATCGTGCGAAGGATCTGTGACCGTCCACGGTATTGGTTTCTTTACCAGTGGCTGCCATAGATTGTGCTCGAAGGTGGAAAGTGCGCCGCCGATCACACTGCCGAACTTATGAATATTTGCACCAAAGTTGCGTGTGTCATTAAGTTCTTCATATAACCATGAATCTTCAAACTTGGTTTGGTAATCCGGTTCCGAATTGGATTCTGTGAATGCTTCAGCAATGGCTTCTGCGGCTAACAAACCGGATTTCATTGCAGTATGGCTGCCTTTGATTTTGGCGACGTTTAAGGTGCCCGCATCACAGCCAATCAATAAACCGCCGGGGAATTGCTGTCTCGGCAGAGAAGACAACCCTCCTTTCGCTATGGCTCTTGCGCCGTAAGCGATTCGTTGAGCGCCTTTCAAATGCTGCTCGATTGCAGGGTGGTGCTTAAAGCGTTGAAATTCGTCAAACGGACTCAAGTAAGGATTGCTGTAATTTAAGTCGACAATAAGCCCAACGGCGATTTGGTTGTTCTCCATGTGATAGAGAAAACCGCCGCCTGTGGTGCTGGATTCACACAGAGGATACCCTGCAGAATGAATCACGCTGCCTGATTGACCTTTGGCATCGACAGGTAACTCCCAAATCTCTTTAAGCCCAAGCGCATAATGTTGCGGTTGTTTATCATCGTCTAAACCAAATCGTTGAATGAGCTCTTTACCTAGATGACCTCGGCACCCCTCGGCGAATACGGTGTATTTGGCTTTTAGCTCAATACCTGCTTCAAAGTTGGGTTTGGCTTCTCCTTTCTTGTCCAAACCCATGTCGCTGGTGTTTACCCCTGTAACAGCGCCAAATGCATCGTAGTTAATCGTGGATGCGGCGAAACCGGGATAGACCTCGACACCAAGTGATTCTGCTTGTTCTGCTAACCAACGACACAAGTTCGCCAAGCTGATGACGTAGTTGTTTTCGTCATTGTGCATTGGGTTAGGTGTAAGAAAGTGGGGAACACGAACGTGATTAAGTTCTGTGGTTAGGTACAAGAAGGCATCGTTTTTTACAGCTGCGGAAAGCGGCGCGCCCATGCTTTGCCAATCAGGAAAAAGTTCATCCAGTGCATGTGTTTCGAATACCGCGCCAGATAAGATATGTGCACCAACTTCTGAACCTTTCTCTACCACACAAATAGACAGCGGTTCACCTTCACGTTCTTGATTGAGTAGCGCTAAGCGGCATGCTGCACTCAAACCAGCAGGTCCGGCGCCGACAATCACCACATCAAATTCCATGCATTCTCTTTCCATCTTCTTGCTTCCTTTATGCGAAACCGTTCTTTGTGTTTCAGGTGCTTCTTCTATTACGCAGTGCTCGTATAAAGAACTATAGTCCAGTTGACGTAAACGTAAACTAAACTAAGCTCAAATGGTAACGTCATAGGGCGTGATAAAGGTTTTGAGTGACGGTGTCATGATGTGTTTTTACCAAGCAAGGTTATGAAAAAACTGAGCTTTAATGCAAATCTTTGTCGCGCATGACCCAATTGCTAGGACGCGTATCGCTTTGCGATCTGCTAGGAGGGAATGTGAAAGTACTGGTTGCGATTAAACGTGTAATTGACCCTTACGTTAAAGTAAGAGTGAAATCTGATGGTTCCGGCGTGGAAACCAACAACGTGAAGATGACGATGAACCCATTCTGTGAAATTGCGGTGGAAGAGGCGGTACGCCTTAAAGAAGCTGGGGTAGCAGAAGAGGTGTTAGTGGTGTCGATTGGTGACACTAGTTGTCAGGAACAATTGCGCTCAGCGCTTGCATTAGGTGCGGATCGTGCGATTCATATTGATGTTGAACAGTCACCAGAACCGCTTGCGGTCGCGAAGTTACTCAAAGTCGTGATGGAACAAGAACAGGCTCAATTGGTGCTTCTGGGTAAACAGTCAATCGATACGGATAACAACCAAGTCGCGCAAATGTTGGCAGCACTGTCGAATCGTCCGCAGGGGACATTTGCATCGGAAGTGAAAGTAGAAGGGGAAACGGCTCTGGTTACGCGAGAAATCGATGGTGGCTTAGAGACGCTCAAACTGGAACTGCCTGCGATCATCAGCACGGATTTGCGTTTGAATGAACCGCGTTACGCCTCGCTACCTAATATCATGAAAGCAAAGAAGAAGCCTCTATCGGTAATGACGCCAGACTTCTTTGGGGTGAGTGTTGAGCGTTCTCAGCAAGTGCTGGAAGTTATGACTCCGCCTGCCCGTAAAGCTGGCGAAATAGTTGGTAGTGTGAGCGAGTTAGTCGACAAACTCAAAAATGAAGCGAAAGTGATTTAGGAGGCATAACTATGGAAAACAAACCGTTAGCAACCTTGGTCGTTGTAGAACACGATAACCAATCACTTTCAGTCGATACACTACGCGCGTTGAGCGCTGCTTCTCAAGTTCAACAAGACGGCGCCTCTTTGCCTGTCACCGCCTTGTTAGTCGGGCACCAATGCAGCTCAGTTTTGGATGAGTTGAAGTGTGTGCAAGGTATCTCTCAGATCGTTGTGATTGATGCAGCTGAATACCAGCATGCATTGGCAGAAAACCAGTCTACCTTGATTGCCGAAGTTGGTCGGGATTATTCGCACATCCTAGCTCCTGCGAGTACCTTCGGTAAGAACTTGATGCCCCGAGTCGCTGCCTTACTGGATGTTGGGCAGTTGTCAGATGTGATTGCAATTGAATCGCTCGATACGGTTGTTCGCCCCATCTATGCCGGTAATGCGTTAGCCAGAGTTCGTTCGGACGATGCAACCAAAGTGATGACGATTCGAAGCTCAGCGTTTGACGCAATTGCTCTGTCTGACTCTCCAGTAGCCGAGAATGTCATGACGTTAGAAACGGTCATTAAGGCAGAGCACAGTGAGTTTGTTTCACAGCAAAAAGCGGAAAGCGAAAGACCAGAGCTACCAGCAGCAAACGTTGTGGTTTCTGGTGGTCGAGGGTTAGGTAGCAAAGAGAATTTTGCGCTGGTGGAACAGCTTGCAGATAAGCTTGGTGGTGCAATTGGCGCATCACGCGCTGCGGTAGACGCAGGTTTTGTCTCTAACGATTTGCAAGTTGGGCAAACGGGTAAGATTGTCGCGCCTCAACTGTACATTGCCGTGGGTATTTCCGGTGCAATTCAACATTTAGCAGGGATGAAAGATTCCAAGGTGATTGTGGCGATCAACAGTGATCCTGAAGCGCCAATCTTCAAAGTCGCAGATTATGGTTTGGTTGGTGATTTGTTTGAGATTATGCCGGAATTATTGGAGAAGGTTTAAGTTCGGTATTTGTCGGGCGCCGTTCCCTAGAGCGAAGAATGAGCGAGTAGGGAATCCCTTCTTGCTCACTACTTTAAGTCATCATTCTGAACTGCGAGGAACGAGCGTGATTCAGAATCTGTTATCAAAGTGCGCTGTGGGTTCATTACTATGAAAGCCCTCCAGTGCACTTTGCCATTAGATTCCTAGTCGCGCTTAGGCTTGCTGGAATGACACGTTAGAGTTTCTTACAAAGAATCAGAATTTTAGGACGCTTTTGTTGAATGCAGTCCTAACAGCGTCATTCCTTAGAATGAAGAATAAACGGGCAGGGGATCTCCTTGTTGCTCGCTACTTTAGGTCGTCATTCTGAACAGCGAGGAACGAGCGTGATTCAGAATCTGTTATCAAAGTGCGCTGTGGGTTCATTACTATGAAAGCCCTCCAGTGCACTTTGCCATTAGATTCCTAGTCGCGCTTAGGCTTGCTGGAATGACGCGCTAGAGTTCCCTTATGAAAATCAGATTCTTGAGGAGATTCTTGTTGAGTGCAAACCAAACAGCGTAATTCCTTAGAATGAAGAATGAACGGGCAGGGGATCTCTTTCTTGCTCACTACTTTAAGTCGTCATTCTGAACAGCGAGGAACGAGCGTGATTCAGAATCTGTTATCAAAGTGCGCTGCGGGTTCATTGCTATGAAAGTCCTTCAGTGCGCTTTGTCATTAGATTCCTAGTCGCGCTTAGGCTTGCTGGAATGATGCGCTAGAGTTTCTTCTTAATAATCAGCTTGTTAGGTCGATTTGTTGAGTGAATGCCAAACAGCGTCATTCCCTAGAGTGAAGAATGAACGAGTAGGGAATCTCTCTTTAAATTTAATCTCAAAACAAAGGGCTTCCGATCGGAAGCCCTTTTGTTATTCATGGCAAACGTTGCTTAAACGCTCGCTTTTCTTAGGTGCTCTGCCAGTACTTTTGTGAATCTTGCCGCTTCACCGCCGGTACATGCACGGTGGTCAAAAGTAATCGACAGCGGCATGGCTTTCACTGCCACAGCTTGCCCATCTCGAATTACAACCTTCTCAATGATTCGACCTGCACCGACAATCGCGACTTGTGGCGGCGTGACCACAGGCGTTGCGTATATGCCTGTAATTGCACCAAAGTTTGAGAGCGTAATGGTGGCGTGTTGCAACTGCTCACGGCCAATCTTACGTTCACGTATACCTTGTACGGTTTGGTCCAACCAACGACGTACCTCTTGCGGCTCATACTCATCAGCGTGTCGTAGAACAGGCACGTACAAACCGTGTCGGCTGTCTACGGCGATACCGATGTTCACCGTGCTGTGGACACAACGCGTCATGGTTTCTGCATCAAACCACGCATTCATGGCTGGCTCTTCCTGACACGCATGCACGATCGCTTGGACCAGACGAATACTGATGTCTTCACCTTGCTTCCAGCCTTCCAAGACAGCTTCTTCAGTAATGGTCACTGCCGCGACATTGTGGTGGGATTCCGCCATGGTCGACACCATGGTTCGGCGTGCGCCTTTAAGTACTTCTGTACCTGGACGCTGTTTGCCGGCTTCGTCGTAAATGTCGGCATCGACGATCAAACCGTCCGGACCACTGCCTTTGATCAAATCTAAATCCACACCCAGTTTCTTCGCTAATAGGCGAGCAGAAGGAAGTGCCGTGATGAGGTTATCTGGCGATGGATTGTGTTCGCCTCCAATCCAAAAATCATCCACATTCACGCTGTGTGCATGTTGGGAGACATTACCGACCACCGTTGCTGCATCGGCAGTTTGTTTCTGCTCTGAGACGGTTTGCTCTGCTCCAGTTTCATCGATTTCCAGAAGTAGAGCACCAATGTTGATTACGTCGCCTTCTTCGCCATGACGACTCACGATACGACCGCCATAAGGAGCAGGAACATCCACCGTCGCTTTTGCGGTTTCTACAGTAAGCACCACTTGATCGAGCTTGACCATATCGCCAACACTAATATGCCATTTGACAATTTCTGACTCAGCGAGACCTTCGCCGAGATCGGGTAAGTTAAACGTCTTCATTTCCAATCCTCCACGAGTTCGCGCGCGGCGAGCACAATGTCTTCTTCCTGAATCATGTAATAATCTTCGTTGCGGTAGTACGGCATGATGGTATCCATGCCCGTAACGCGTTTTGGTGGCGCTTTGAGTAGGCACATGGCATGTTCTGCGGTTTTGGCTAGTAGTTCTGAGCCGACACCACAGGTTTTGCTGGCTTCATGGACCACCAAGAGGCGTCCAGTTTTCTCAAGTGAACGGAAGATGGTCGCGGTATCAATGGGTTTGATGCTGGCTAAATCAATCACCTCAACTTCGATACCTTGATTGGACAGCGTTTGAGCCGCTTGCAGTGATTCGACAACACATGCCCCCCAAGTCACTAACGTAATGTCGCGACCTTTGCGAAGGGTAAAGCAAGTGTCGAGAGGCAGCGCTTCGCCATTATCCACCACTTCAGATTTCACTGTGCGATAGATACGTTTTGGCTCAAAGAACATCACCGGATCGTTGCTACGAATGGCTGCTAGAAGCAAACCATAAGCGCGTTGCGGTGATGAAGGAATCACAACCTTAAAGCCTGCGGTGTGAGCAAATAACGCTTCTACACTTTCAGAATGGTGCTCTGGTGCATGAATACCGCCACCAAAGGGCGCGCGGAACACTGCAGGGCAGGTGAGTCGACCACGAGTACGGTTACGCATTCGTGCCGCATGACACATCAAATGCTCTAATGCAGGGAAGACAAAGCCTTGGAATTGAAACTCTGCCACAGGTCGTAAGCCTTGCGTTGCCATGCCGACAGTGACACCGCCAATAAGCGCTTCAGCAAGAGGTGTGTCGATAACGCGCTTAAGACCGTATTTTTGTTTGAGTCCAACTGTGGCGCGGAATACACCGCCGTTGTCACCCACATCTTCGCCGAGGACGATGACATTCGGGTCGTGTTCCATTTCATGGTGCAGCGCGAGGTTCACTGCTTCAACTAACGTCAGTTCAGCCATGTTTCCCTCCCTGCATTCGCATTGCTTTGTTGATTAGCTCATCCCTTTGCGCATGAAGCTCTTGGGGTAGGGATTCATAAAGGAAGTCGAGGCCCGTTTCAGGCGCTTGATTCGGCATATTGAGATAACGTTCAACGGCGAGTTCAACTTGTTCTTTGCAGTGGGTTTGCCACTCTTGCTCTTTCTCGTTACTCCAAACGCCTTGATTGATGAGAAAGGCTTTAAGTCGACGGACGGGCTCATATTGCCAAGCCGTTTGAACTTCATCCTCGTTACGATAACGGGTCGCATCGTCGGCAGTGGTGTGATCGCTCAAGCGGTAACTTACGGCTTCTATTAACGTTGCGCCTTTGCCTTTTCTCGCTCGTTCAAGGGCGGTCATTGTTGCGTCAAACACGGCGACTACGTCGTTGCCATCCACCGTAATACCGGGGATGCCGGCGCCTTTGGCTTTTTCTGAGAGAAATTCCGCAGCGCATTGCAAACTACGCGGTACGGAGATCGCCCATTGGTTGTTGTTTACGACGAACACCAGTGGAATGTTCCATGCGCCCGCACAGTTAACGGATTCGAGGAAGTCGCCTTTTGATGTTGCGCCGTCACCACACATCACCAAGGCTGCATCGTGATTACCTTGGATTTTCAGCGCTGCCGCAACACCAACGGCATGGGTGCACTGAGTAGCGATTGGGACACAGAAGGGGAGGTCTTTGCTAGGAAAAGGGCTGCCTTCGGGTGCGAAGTCGCTTCCGCGCTCATCGCCTCCCCAGTATTGCAGGTTCTTTTCCATTCCTATGCCACGACACCACATGGCAGGCATGTCGCGATAGTATGGAACAAAGACGTCACTGGCTTTTAGCGCTCTGCCTACGGCAATCCCAATGGCTTCCGAGCCAAGATGCGAAGGGTAGGTGCCTAATTTACCAGTGCGTTGCAGGGCAACGGCTTTGTTATCGTAGGTGCGAGTTAATACCATATCTTGGTAAAACCCGACCAAGGTTTCTAGATCAGCCCAGTTGGGTAGTTGGCTGACGAGGTTCCCATCATGGTCGATAAACCGATGCATGGGTAATGCCTGAACGTTCATCTCAAGCTCCTTTTGACGCTGCGGGTCTTTTGGACTGCAGCTGCTCATAGTTAAATCAAAGTCTGTATGGGTACTCAGTCTTTGATATCAGCGCAAAAGGTTATACCTAGGATTGCAGTTGTTTTTGTTAGTTATCGACGCACCTCTTTTCCGTCTCTCTAGCAAAACCGTGTTGTGGTAAACACAAGGCGACATCTCATACTGCTGTTTACACCGCCTAATCCAGTGATGAATCTTGGTATAACCAGATATAGTAAGTGTAAACAAATTGTTAAATTGTGCTTTAATTTGAGTTATCTTCATCAGTAAAGTTTCGCTTACACCGCACTTTTCTAGGATAAAACACTGCTTTTTAGAATTGTAAGTTTTCAAAGTTGAAGGGATTCACTGAGCTTGACATGAAAATTGTAATAAAATTGTGTTGTGAAATTTCACAGAGGATACGTTTTAATCTGCAGGGTTTATGTATGAACTTTTGAGCTCTCTCGTCAAGGGAGGGACATTTGTCCTCTAGATTTCGCCACGACGGCGTTACCATAAACACGAAAATTATCAATACAACAGAAAGGTGCTTTGCTCTTCCTTGTTCTTACTGGCAGTGGGAAAATGAGCGCACTAATAATTATAGGGCAACGCCATGAACGTACTCGTTATTAATGGTCATCCAAATTTGGACCGTTCTTACGCAAACTCTGAAATCCTATCCCATTTCTCTCAGAACACGAGTTGGCAGATTGCAAATGCCACAGATTTTACTGGAGATATAAAATCTGAGCAGCAACGTCTTCTTAGTTCTGATCTGGTTGTTATTCAGTTCCCACTTTACTGGAGTACGTTTCCATCAGTATTAAAAGAGTGGATCGATCAAGTATTTACCTATGGATTTGCTTTTGGTCCAAATGGAAGCCAGTTAAAAAACAAAAAAGTGTTGTTTTCAATCACGGCCGGGGCGACAGCAGAATCATACTCTGAATCTGGTTTTAACTTTATGCCTCTAGAGTGTTATCAGCGAGCGTTTGAACATGCATTTAAAGCTGCTGAAATGAATATTGTCGACACCGTCGTTACATTTGAAATGAATGCCATTCCAGAGGAAGGCGGTGATGTAGAAAAAACCATCGAGTTAGCTCACCAGCACGCAAGTCAGGTTATCAAAGTCGTAGATTCTCACAACGGATAAAACATTATGCTTCAGTCATTACTTGGTATCGCCGTATTACTCGGTGTGGGCTTCCTATGCTCAGAAAACAGAAAACAAATTAGTTGGCGTGCGGTTTCTGGCGCGTTTGGAATCATCTTGGTTGTTGCGGGCTTTGTGTTGGCAACAGATATTGGTGCAGATGTATTGCTATCAGTGTCTAGTGCAGTCGGCAAGGTGTTTAGCTATGGCACGGAAGGCATTAAGTTTGCGTTTGGTAGCTTAGTGAACTTCAGCGTTGATGGTATAGGGTTTATTTGGGCGCTACAGGTTCTTCCACAAATCATTTTCACAGCGTCACTGACCTCCCTTCTTTACTACTTAGGCATCATGCAGTGGTTCGTTCGAATCATTGGTGGTGGATTGCAGCGAGTGCTGGGAACATCTCGTGCAGAGTCAATGAACGCCGCTGGTAACATTGTATTAGGTCAAACAGAAGCTCCGTTGCTGGTGAAGCCATACCATCGCGTACTAACACGAGCACAGATCTTCGCTATTATGGTGGGTGGCTTGTCGTCTATTGCAGGCTCAATTCTGGCAGGTCTTGCAGGCATGGGTGTTGATCTCAATTACTTAATCATGGCGTGTTTTATGTCTGCACCTGCAGGATTGATGTTCGCAAAGTTGATCATCCCTGAAACAGAAGAAACGATCGATGAAGTGCCAGAACTGCCAGATAATGAAAAACCGACGAGCTTTATTGATGCGGTAGCGAAGGGCGCGATCGCAGGCACCTCTATTGCGGCAATTGTGGGTGCGGTCATTATCTCATGTATTGGCTTAATGGCGATGTTAAATGGCGGCTTGGGTGCGATAGGAGAGTTCTTTGGGTTTAATGGCTTAACGGTTGATGTCATCCTTGGCGTTCTATTCTCTCCTGTTGCTTGGCTGATTGGTGTTCCTTGGGGCGAAGCCATGAGTGCAGGGGCATTTTTGGGCCAGAAAATTGCCCTTAATGAGTTCGTTGCGTTCGCAAGTATGGGTGGGGTAGAACTGAGCGATCGTACAACAGCGATCATGACCATTGCTTTATGTGGCTTTGCTAACATTGGCTCGGTTGCAATGGTTTGTGGTGCACTAAGCAGCATGATCCCAGATAGAGCGGGTGTTATCGGTAAGCTAGGCATGAAAGTACTACTTGCTGCAACTCTTGCAAACCTGATGAACGCAGCAATTGTTGGTTTGTTCGTTTAGATATTTAAAATTGAGTCGAGTTGCTCTAAAACGCCACCTTGTATCATTTACGGGTGGCGTTTTTTATTTGTTATGTTATACCGATGTTTCTTGGGTGCTAAGCGATGCACTTAGGGGTATTTACCTAAAAACAAACAACCAGTTGGAGAGACGATGTATCACGCTCATATCTATTATCCTTTAATCCATGAACAGAAAGCGCAGCAACTGAGTGACCTCATCCGCGAGCAAAGACAAGATGTACTTAGAGTATTCCCGCTGGTGAACAGACTTGTAGGTCCTCATAAAATGCCTATGTTTGAACTACACATGGAGTCGGTAAGCGATGAGTTTGTATCATGGTTAGATGCGCATCGTGGTGACTTCTCCGTGTTAATTCATCCCGTCAGCGAAGAAGAGCTTATTGATCATACTGTTCGCGCCATATGGC
This sequence comes from Vibrio rotiferianus, assembly GCF_002214395.1. Taxonomy (NCBI): domain Bacteria; kingdom Pseudomonadati; phylum Pseudomonadota; class Gammaproteobacteria; order Vibrionales; family Vibrionaceae; genus Vibrio; species Vibrio rotiferianus. The sequence goes on along the minus strand of NZ_CP018311.1, from coordinate 169,386 downwards.
TTGGCCGTGAGCTTGGTATTTTTGAAGATAAGTTAGACGCTTAAGCGGTAAAGTCTCCCTCTCTCGGTAAGCGTGCTTAAGCAATGTGTGCTAAACCTAAATATGAGGCGGTAGTTATTTTTCCACCTCATAAATAGAGATAATCATTAGTGCTTAATCAGGCGTTAAGGTTAACTTAACTCTTAATTTTTAGGGAAGTGCAGTTTACGACCCCAACGCTATTGGCAATAAAAGTGACGTTTTCTGAGGGGGAGGGGTATGCTAACACTACTTCTAGTCGTACTTGCACTTTATATCTTTTGGTTGCTGTTTAGGAATGGACCAGCCTTTGCTGAGCATGAGCCCAAGAGCGATAAAAGCTGGGTTGGGCCAACAAGCAACATAGAAGAGTGGCGCGGCTATTGTCATAATGTTGTCCAACCGTTTAGTTCTCAAACGTCGTTTTATGCCATTGCCTACTTTGCGAATTTTGTTGCTGCCGCGAATGCGATTTCATGGTCTACGGTCTACGAAGGGGATTACCCAGTTATCATAAGTCGTTTTGGTAGCTATTTTATCCTGTCAACACATGATGCGTTGCTTACCTCAGGCTTTGTTGCATTAGCTATTTTTATTATCAATTGGCAACTTGCTGTCCATTGTGCAGGTATTCTTAGCCAGTTCCTTGTAAGAGTCTTAATTATTAATCGCACACGCTTTGTCGCGATTAGTCTGGTGTTTTGCAGTTATTTTGCTTACCTACTGACCGTCGGTATCTTTTGGTTGTTTCAAGAACGTTATTCTATTTGGGATGGTCTAAAACTATCCCCGGTATTTCTCATTCTGGCGCTTTTGCTTGCGTTTGGTTTACCCTCAATGAAGCGTAAGCCTTCCAAATAAATGATGAAGTTGCAGAGAATTAAAGGGGAGTGGACAGGAAGCGGAGCTATTCGCCTGTAGCATTTGTATAAGCATTGATGTAGCATTGCCGACCTTTTTCGTCAGTGGGAGGATTTATGTATATCGGCTTTGACTACGGCACCGCAAACTGTTCGGTGGCGAAAATGGAACAGGGTGAGCCTAAGTTGCTCAAGCTTGAGGGAGCGAATCCCTACATTCCTTCCACCCTTTCTGCACCGACTCGTGAGTCGGTTTCTGAACACCTTTTCCGACATCGAGACATCAAGCCTTTTGATCAGGTCGGGGAGCAGGTGTTACGTCGTGCAATTAACTTCAATCGTGAAGAAAGCATAGACCTTGAACTTGAAGATATGGCTTTTGGTCAAGCTGCATTAGAGCGCTATCTTGCAGATCCTCAAGACATCTATTATGTGAAATCGCCAAAATCATTTTTGGGCGCATCGGGTTTACGCGACGTACAGCTCAGTTTTTTTGAGGACTTAGTATGTGCAATGATGGATAACATTAAGTCTCAGGCAGAGAACGATGCACAACAGTCAATTACTGATGCTGTGATTGGTCGTCCAATAAACTTCCACGGTCGTGGAGGAGAGGCTGCCAATATTCAAGCTGAAAATATCCTGTTACGTGCGGCGCAACGAGCTGGTTTTCGGAATGTTGAGTTTCAGTTTGAACCGGTTGCTGCTGGTCTGGAATATGAAGCTACGCTTACCGAAGACAAAACTGTATTAGTGGTCGATATTGGCGGGGGTACTACAGACTGTTCACTTATCCAAATGGGCCCATCTTGGCGCGGAAAGGCTGATCGTACAGCAAGCTTGTTATCACATAGTGGGCAACGTATTGGTGGAAATGACCTAGACATTGCGTTGGCATTTAAAAAGCTGATGTTCCCGTTTGGTATGGAAAGCAAGATGGAGTCAGGAATTGTCATGCCAACGACTCAGTTCTGGAACCCAATTGCGATTAACAATGTTGAAGCTCAAAATGACTTCTACTCGCGTGAAAATCTAGCCGCGCTGAAACTGCTCCACAAACAAGCGCAAGAGCCACAAAAGCTTGCTCGTTTATTGGAGGTCTACCATGAATCGCTAGGTTACAACATTGTCCGCCGAGCAGAAGAGGCAAAGGTTGCTTTGTCTGAAGAGCCATCCTATCGAGCTGGCATTAATTTGCTATCTGAGCTGATTGAAGTTGATGTGTTACGTGATGAGATGATTGACGCTATTGAGTCTCCAAAAACAAAAATGACTGAGCTTGTAGCAGAAGCAGTAAACCTCGCAGGGGTAACTCCAGATGCAATCTTCATGACCGGGGGATCGGCACGCTCGCCAATATTGCGTGAAGCAGTACAAACCGTGTTGCCAAATATTCCTGTTGTTAGTGGCAACTACTTCGGTTCCGTAACCGCAGGTTTGGCGCGTTGGGCTGACGTTTGTTTTAAGTAGTTACTTCTTACTTCCTTTCTATGCAAACGCCTCGCTTCTTTGAGGCGTTTCTATTTCTTGTAAATGGCACACATTTCCCTAAATGGGTGGCTGCACATTATCCTTAATTTGTTGGTAAATAGTGCAAAGTGAATAACTAATCTTCGGTTGGCTCTCGTTTACTGAATTATGACAGTAATTTCGTTTAGGATACGTTACTCTCTCGCACCTTTATATCGCTCGTAGCGCCCGAAAAATAAGGGCTCTGCGGAAAAATAAGAATTTCTGATAATGAAATACGAACAACAAATCGGATATCGATATCCTAAAGGTCGATTTGCGATGGTGAGTGTTTACGCGTTCACTGGTGCAGCCATTTTAGCATCGACCATTTTTTCTCTTCTCTTGTTTTTGTCTATTGATGAAAACCCGATGATGCAAGCATTGTTTGGCGGTTTGGCAATTATCTTTGAAGCAGGTAAGTTCTACGCTTGGTATGAATATGGGGAGCGTAGAGCACATAGGAATTTTTCTGGCGCCCTGACTGCTTTAGTCTTTTATCTGGTACTTGCTGCTATTTCGATTGGAGGCAGTATTGGTGGTATTAACAGTGCGACTAATACAGCGCAAAGTCATATATCGGTAGAGCAAGCAAAAGTAGACGCGTACAACCGTCAAATCGCTTCGATAGATCAGCAGATTGAATTGAATAATTTGGCTGCTGAGAAATATATTCAGATGGAACGTATCGCAACAGGTGTTGCGCGCATTCAAGAGCAAAACAATAAGCTGCGTGAAGAGCAACAACGATTAGCTACAGAGCGTGATAGCTTGCCTCCAGTCGCACAAGGCTCAGTGATTGGTTTGATTGACAGCTTGGCAAAAGCATTTGGTACGACATCATCACAAGCGCAGTTGGGCTTAGTTGTGTTCTTGTCTATCTTGTTGGATTTTTTTGCAGCGTTCTTTGTTGGCTTGATTGGTGAGGAACAACGTTTCCGCCATTATTTCAGACGTTATAATGGAGTTACTCTGGAAGCTATAAAAGACATTGAACCAGAACCAGCGGGATATTTGCCTCACATTAAAGAAGAGGATGAATCTGAAGCGAACGACTCAATAGAGCCAGAAGAGCCAAAAACACTATTAGAACAGGTGAGTGAATCACTTAAGAATCACCAAATTACGTGTACCAAGAAGGCTGTAGCGAAACATTTCAGACTCTCAGCTGAAGAAGTCGATAAGGTATTTGAAGAGCTAAGCGAACTCGGTTTAGTCGGTAAGAAAGCCAATCACCATTATCATTGGATTGGTCAGGCTGAAGCGGCTTAAGCGCCGTGAATTAAGAATGAGAGAGCGTCCAGATGGACGCTCTTTTTTGTTTATTTTAAACCGATATTCACCCAGCCTATTCATATCGTTCTGAGATTAATCCGAGATGACCTTCTTGGTGGTGTTTTGAAGCGGTTTCTTTTGTCATTTCAGAAGACTAGTCGTTGGCGAGGTCAATTTCTCTTGCGATATTATGATCATTCATCACAACGCCATCGACCTCAATGGTTGCACCATCTAAGTTGGCTTCCTGAATACCATCAAGTTGAGTGTTGGTATCAATCAGCACGGTTTTGGTCTGGAATTCTGGTCCGTGGTCATTTTGACAGGCAAGGACAAAAGTTCGGGAGCTGGCATCGTAGCTGTTTACTAAGCCTGTACATTCAAAAGACTCTATTCTCTCGGACGTGTCATTGTTATCTGTTGCAGCAAAGCTGCTTGCTGAAGCAAAAGCGCCGAAAAACATAATTAAAGGCAGTGTCATTTTACGCATTATTATTCCCTCATTTGGTCATACGTATCTGTATTAAAGATTGAAAAGAAAAGTTGATACGAGTAAGAGGGAGAAGCACCACGGGCGCAGTGCTTCTGGTTGTGTTTTTGGGCTTAGTGGCTTTTTAATCCTCGGCTTCCCAAGGTTCAATCTCAAGTGCAACATTAGTGTTGTTGATGATAGTACCTTCCACTTCTACGTGTTTATTGGCGATGTTTGAAAATGACAGACCATCTTCATACATTGTTTTGCCATTTACGACCACGCTTGAGTTATCTATGGTTTGGTTTAGGTCATTCCAACAGTGGTCGATATCGAAAGTTGCTTTATCCACACCGTTTACTTTGTAGTTGGATACCCAGCCAGAACATTCAAACTCATTAACGTTCCAGTCATCATCGTTATCGTCTGCCCAGTCTGGTTTCTCAAACTCTACGTGAGTTGCAACAGGTGTGTTTGCGGTTCCCAATACAGAAGTGACTTCAACCTCAGCGCCTACTGCCAAGTTTGAAATCAACGACGGATTACAAAGTGCGTCATCATCACTTTGGAAGCAGGTTTTGCTATCAATTACAAACGTACCACGGTAGTTCAGTTCAAATGCACTCTGGTCTTGGTTTACCCAAGTAACGATACCTTCAACATCATTATCACCAGCTAATTGGTTGTAGTTTTCAATCTCTACATAAGAAGCATCGAAGACATTTCCATTGAAAGAACCTTCCGCTTCCACCCATTGACCTACTTGTAGGTCTGCAATGCGGTCATAAGCGACCGTGACATTTGCGCCAAGTTTGAACTCTTTCTTATTGAGATCAATGCTTGAAATTCGACCTTCGATTTCATCTTTTTCAGAAAAATCGGATTCAAATTTCACTACTGAAAGAACTTTATATTGGTCGTTCGCTGCGGGTAGAGAAGAAACCATTACCCAGTCACCACTTTCGATATCTGACTTATTAAGATCTGGATAGACAAGCTCAAAACCGTTAATGGTGAACTTGCCAGTGGTTTTATCAATGATCTGAATGTGACCCGTCATGGTTGGCTCTAGTGTGACAATAACGGGTGCGTTAGAGGATTTTTCTTTGCCAGAACCGACTTGTACCATCATATTAGGCTTAATCGAAGCCAGGTTGGTTTGCTTCCCGCCATACATCACTTCTGATACGCGGTAAGTGTAACCATTTACGGTGATTGAATCGTTTTCACTGTTCACAGACTCTACCGTACCGATAACGGTACTCGGTTTTGCAGTAGGCTGGGTAGAAGAGTTACTGCTGTCTCCAGAACCGCCACAACCTGATAATACCAACCCCACTGCTGCTACAAGCGCTAATTTTTTCATTATTTGGACCTATTTTTGAAAGCTTCTTTATGAATTTGGTTGTATCTTATGGCGCGTATTGTGAAGTGATCGTGAAGAAACGTGAGCCCTATGAAAATTTTAATTGTCGACGATAATCACAATGGCTCAGAGACCATTGCTGATTATTTGGAACTCGAGGGAATGACTATTGATTGCGCATACCATGGAGAGGCGGCGCTAAATCTAATCCGAGATAATCATTACGATGTCATCATTATGGACATCATGATGCCGAAGCTTGATGGCATCAGTACGGTCGAGAAACTTCGTCATGAATTCTTGTGCGGTACACCCATTCTATTCTTAACTGCGAAAGATACCTTAGACGATAAAGTGGCAGCATTTAATGCGGGTGGCGATGACTATTTGATGAAGCCTTTTGCCATGCAAGAGCTGAGCTTAAGAGTTCATGCATTGGCTAATAGAGGGCCTAGGCAAGATATCGGCACTCTAAAATTTGCGGACATAGCGCTGGATGTGAGGACTGATGAAGTCACCCGAATGGGCAAACACATTAAACTGAGTCGTATCCAAACTACCATTCTTAAATTACTGCTCAAGCGTGCCCCTGCCGCGGTATCGCGTTCAGAAGTTATTGATAACGTATGGGGTGATGAGCCGCCTGGTAGTGATGCATTAAGAAGCCATATTTACGGTTTGAGAACGGCACTTGATAAAGGTTTTGATGATTCCAGATTAGAGACAATTCATGGACAAGGCTACCGACTCAAAGCATAAAGAATATCCGAGCATATATCGTAAAATCCGTTGGGGCTTTGGCTTAATGACCTTTGCAATGTTTACATTGTTTTGGTCATTGATTTACGTTGCTGAAAATAAGCTTGAAGTATTGAGTCTACACCACTGGCTTGATACTGAAGTTGAACTCTACAAAGACAATTACCAAAAAATGGGCTGGGATGCACCGCTACCTAATGTAATGGAGTTTGATACCTATTGGAGTGAAGCTCCCACACCAAGTTGGTTATTATCGTTTAAGTTCCCTGGATTTTATGAGTATTTGCTAGGCGATGAAGACAAGCACTTTGTGGTGTTTGACCACCCTTCAGGAAAAGGGGTGATGTACATTGTTTTTCAAGATGACTCCGATGATTATCTTGATGAATACGAAAGCTCGTTACATCAATTTACCTTCCTGTTAGGCGGGGTGTTTTCAATAATCATGGTGGGATATGGCGTTTATATGGTGCGTATTCTGTCTCGCCCACTGACTAAGATTGAAGATAAAATTGCTTATATGCCGCCAGATCAACCAATGTTTGAAGTGGATACCAACTTTAGCGAAACACGCCATATAGAACAGACACTACTGGACAGTAAGAATGAAATCGCGGGTTATTTTCGCCGTGAGCAGGAGTTCAGCCGTTTTGCATCGCATGAGTTGCGTACCCCAATCATGGTAATCAAAGGTTCTGCTGATATTCTCAGTCGGGTGCCAGAGCAGCCACGGGTGGCACAGAAAGCAATAACACGAATGCAGTCAGCTGGTGAAGAAATGCGAGTGCTGACAGAGGCGTTCCTTTTACTAGGCAAAGAGAAAATTGAGCCACAACACTACGGCGACCATGAGTTGCTCTCATGCCTTAATAGACAGTTGGAAGAGCTAGCCCCTCTTTTTGCTAAACAAGGTGCGGAGTATCAGCTAAAAGAGAGCGCCAGTGGTGTAGCACATGCTCCGGAAAGCTTTGTCACCATTGTGATTAATAATCTGATTAAGAACGCGTTCAGCTACAGTGTGGGTGACATCGAGATCGAGCTAGATAGTACAGAGTTAGTTGTGACAAATCGTCACGATGGCAATGAAACATACAACGCTGGATATGGGTGTGGCTTAGTGATTGTGCAGCGTATCTGTGAGCGAATGAATTGGCACTTTGAGCTAGAAGACGATGGAGTAAGGTTTACCGCGAGAGTGGGCTTTAGAGCGGATATAGCGGAGTAATTAAAAGGCCTTGTCGTTGAGCGATAAGGCCTTTAAAGATTTAAAGCGTGTCACGCATTACTGGATATCTAGTAGCTCTACGTCAAAAATAAGTACGCTTGCTGGAGGGATAGGGCCTGAGCCACTTTTCCCGTAACCTAGAGTGCTTGGCACGAATAGGCGGATTTTTTCACCAACAACCATATGTTGAAGGCCTTCTTGCCAACCTTTGATTACTTGGTTAAGACCAAAAGAAATTGGCTCGCCGCGATTTACAGAGCTGTCAAATACAGTTCCATCAATAAGAGTGCCGTGGTAGTGCACTTTTACTTTGCTATTTGCAGTTGGGTGAACATCCCCTGTTCCTGCCTCTAGGACTAGATACTGAAGGCCACTCTCAGTGGTAATCACACCTTCTTTTTTGCCGTTCTCTAGTAGGAACTCTTGACCTTTAGCGAAGTTTTCATCTGCGACCTTGTGGTTTGTCCATGTACGATAGATAAAGAAACCGGCAAGAATGAAGATAATAATAGGAAACAGAAATTTAGACACAGTGGCTCCTTGTCTTACTTTGGTTGTTTTAGCAGATAGTTAATAGTGTCAGCCATAGCTTCAACAGTTTCATGGCCACCAGTAATAACTTGGTATTTACCATTCACAATGAAAGCGGGTACCGAGTTAATTTGACCACGGGTAGTGATTTCTTCTGCTTTGTTAATGTATTCAAATAGTCGAGTTTGCTGAGCTTCATCCAGTTGGTATGGGCTAATCAAATTACGAGATTCAAATGCCTTTTCAACTGCTGTTTGGCGCTGTTCTGCGGTTGCATCTGCTCCCATTTGAACAGCCGCAAATAAATCTTCCATAAATGCTTTATCTGGTGTGCCGTCAAGCTGCATTACCGCCGTGTAGAAGATGATTGCACTAACTTGCGCGCTCTCATTAAATGTCACGTGCATTTTTTCTACAGATTGTTCAGTGAGCGATTCAATTTGAGGAACAAAAGTTTCCATTGTTCGACAGTGACCGCAGGTAAGTGAGAATGCTTCTGTTAGAGGAGCAAGGTTGTACTCAGCGAGAGAAACTGGCAACACATCATATTGTTTGCCTTGTTGTGGCTGATTGTTGCCGTTATCACAAGCAGAAAGTCCAATAACTGCTGCAGCTAAAAGGATCCCTTTAAGAATAGGTTTAAGCATAAAGTGGCTCTAAATTAAGTGGTTATACCTTAGTTTATAGGCTAAAGCGCCATACGAAAACCGTTTAAATAGATTGTTACACTAAGAGTTTTAAAGTGCTTCAAAACTAAGCGAGATGGCATAGATTGTGCTTCACTTTTGCACAAGCAACATAAAGTTATGGTTCTATTCGGCTAAAGCTTAGTTCAAGCCCGCCGATAAACATCATAAGTAACTACTGTATTGGGATTCGTATGAAGTATTGGTATTTGGTCATTTGCGGCATTTTAAGTGGGTGCAGTAGTCTTGACTCGGAGATGATTCCGGGAAACATGCTAGATGTTGCACCAAGATCAAATGAGCAGTTAAGGCATCCAGAGTGGGGTTATAGCACGATACCTTATGTTTCTGCTAAACAGCACGTTACAGTGGTGAAGTACGATGAAAAAAAGCCTCAAGGCGTGACTTCCCTAGAGATGTACCTTGATCGCAATCAGATTGCGCATGAGGTGCTAGCTGGTGAGAATGTCATGATACGCTTGAAAGAAAAAATAAACTTTCAGTTTGATTCCTCTCGCTTATCAGCGAACTCTCAAAGTTGGATTCAAAATTTAGGCCAGTACCTGTCAAGTCGTCCTGATGTCGATGTTGTGATTGATGGGCATGCAGATAGCTCTGGCGCAGAGTCATACAACGAGGGGTTATCCGAAAGAAGAGCGAAAGAAGTCGAAAGTCAGCTGCTTACAATGATTCCTCGACAGCGTTTGTTTTCTAGAGGTTTTGGTGAATTGGTTCCTAAGTGCAGCAACAGTAGCTCTATAGGAAAAGCCTGCAATCGACGCGTAGAACTCATGTTGATCGTCAATCAATAAAAAGAGGCACTGACTAGGTGCCTCTTTTGCCTTTGTTCTAGGGGGAACTTAGGCAAATTCTTTTTCGATGTACGCCACGATGTCTGACGACTCGTATAACCACTGTGTTTCACCCTCTTTTTCAATGCGAAGGCAAGGTACTTTCACTCGACCGCCACCTTGTTCTAGTGCTTCACGGTGTGCTGGGTCGTTTTTCGCATCACGTACTTCAATATTCACTGATTGACGCTTCATCGCGCGACGAACTTTTACGCAGAAAGGACAAGCTTCAAATTGGTACAGTGCGTAGTTTTTCGCTTTGTCATCAACACTTTTCTGTTCTTCTGTTGAGCGCTTTACGCCGCGAGGTGAGAATACTGCGTTGAGAAGTAGAATGATTTTTCCCAAAATCCAACGGATAAACTTCATAATGATCCCTTGATGTTCAGTGGATGAGTGTCCTTGAGTGTCATGCAACGAACTTATTTCAGCGAAGGAAGTCGTTGCATGTGAGGGCGTAGTCTATCAGGTGTTTGGTTTTGACAAAACCATGTTTTTTATGAGGAAAATAAGCGCTTAACCCAACTAAACAGCCCTTGTTTTTTTGCTGGGTTCGCTTCTTTACCCATGTAGAAGCTTTGCATCAAATCAGTACGAAAGGCATCTAAATCCATTCGTTTTATCACGAGCTCATGTTGCAAAGTATTCTGGGTTTGCTCCGCGTGATCGTGAGCGAGGCTAAAATCCATATTTAGGTAACCTTGGGTGTATAGCCACAAGTGTGTCACCAATACTAAGTCCTCGGCTGACTGATTAGTGAACTTCTCCGCGTGCTCTTCACCTAGCGTGTCATTTAGAACTTGTTGCATGTGATGCGCTGACGTTGAATGCTGTTCATACAGTGCACTCGCTTCTATGTGAGATTTAGTCAACAATCCAAGTAGATGCAGCGCAGGTGCCGTATCAGGCTTGTTTTCACATACTTTTATGAACAGGGGCGCTTGTTCTTTTGTCCAACGTCGTCTAGCTGCTTTATGCTGACATACAAAGGGAATATTCTTGACGCCTATCTCTTCAATAAATTCATTAAGAGGCGTCATTCGTCTGCAATTCCTTTACTGTTACTTCGATATGTTGCTCGTTGATATCAACAAAAATAGAGGTGCCAGTAATCATCACAGACAGACTAGTACCACGATCAAGATGTTGTGCGATCAGGTCAATCGCGTCGTAATCTAGGCTTGCTACATCCACAGGGAGCATACCAAACTTACCAGCCATCTTATCCCACCATACCGACGCTTTTGTGTTGTAGGCATAAACCTTCACATGCTTTGCAAGGCGAGTCGCTTTTTTTATGCGGTCTGGCTCCGGCTCTCCAATCTCAATCCAGTGGGTAATGGATTGGTCGTCTTCCACATGCCATAGATCGGGTTCTTCTGTTGTAGAAAGGCCCTTGGTGAACTCAAGTTCGTCCTGTGCATTTAGGCAGAAAGCAAAAATGCGCGCTAGCATTCGCTGCGGTTTCTCTGAAGGGTGAAGAGCGATCGTCAGGTTTTTCGAATCGTAGTAGTCGTTGTTCATATCAGAGATAGCGATACGAAATTTATAAATAGTGGGCTTGATTGCCATTGTTTTTAAAGGGCTCCGAGAGTTTGAGGTGTACTATAGGTGTACCAACATGGTTTTGTTTGATTCGTAGTTAATATTTTTATGTCGGCTTTTTCCTTTTAGTAGACATCATATCAACTACTTACCATTGAGGTATACCTTAACGTATATCTAAATGTACGAATAAAAAATACAGTAAGGATTTTGGTAGAGTAATAAGCTCTCCTAACTTTGTTGCAAGTTGCGTTGAGACCACTGAGCCCGAGAGGGCTCAGATGTTTTACTCAGTAACTCCAACTCATATCCCCAACATCTAAGTTGAGGTCTATTCCTTTATCTACTTTGGCTTTTTCCACCACAACAGGTTTGTCCGACTGTATTCTTAAATCGATCTCTGACTTGTTGTTTACGGTTTGGGCTGTGAGAGGTTGGTAACCACCACTCAAGCTTGAATGGCCCAAAGGTTGGTACTTCTCGTTTTGTCTTGATTGCTTGTTGATTTGACTGCTATCGCTAGACACGTAGTCAGTGGAGGTATCCCAAACATCTTGCTTTTGTGAGCTCACCGATTGATTGACGGTTTCATTGGTAGTGATACCTAGCTCAATATTGCGGTTTTGCATCTCCTTCATCAGTTTTGCTTGAGCCTGTACTTGGTCCGCGCCGTTTATTTGAGTTTCGATAATGTATGGATTGTAGGGCTGAATGGTTGGTGGCTCATCACCTTGGTAAATGGCTGAGTAGTATTGCTCCTCATAACTTTTCTTTGTTTGGCTAGTGACCTCATTGGTGTTTAGGCCAAGCTCAATATTACGGTTTTGAAGCTCTTTCATCTGCTTGGCTTGGGCTTTGATTTTTTCCTGACCATTCACTTGGTGATCGACAACATAGGACTGTTGGTGCTGTTCATTCGTCACTGAGTTTGCCGTGTCATTTTTCTCAGTGATAGAGCGTTCAACTTGCTCTTTGTTAATCTGCGTGTTGGTAATATCCGTAGTTGTAACACCAAGCTCTACATTGCGGTTTTGAAGCTCTTTCATCTGTTTGGCTTGAGCTTTGACCTTTTCCGTACCTGTTACTTTGGTGTCTATCACATAAGGATTATATGACTGGTAGGTTGAAGGCTGTGCTAGCTGGTAACCTTGGGCTTGCGTTTTTTGATGGGTGGCTTTATCTGGATCCTCTTTTACTTCTTCGTCCTCACCCCAAAAGCTATTCCAGGTACTTTTGATTTTCTCGACTATGTCGCTAAAGCCCCCAAACTTTTCCAAAAGCATATCAATGCCATTGATAAAAATACCCAGTGGTGAGATGTCGAATAGAATTTCAAAGATGGAGTTCTCTGAGAAATACGCTTTCATCTTGCTAACTATCGCGGAAATGCCACCAAGCTTATCAATCAAATAGCCAGCGATAGCAATCACAGCACCAATAGCAATGATGATTTGACCAAAAGGGTTAGCGAGAGCGACGGCATTAACGCCAATGAGTGCAAGTTTTACCCCTGCAAGAACACCAATCACAGTGGACATATTATCACTCAGCCAAAGAACGCCACTGCCAAGTGTGCGAAATGCATTGAACGCGCTTTTCACTATTTCTCTGAGTTCTGCAATTTTCTCTTCCCGCCAATCCATATCTTTCATGTTCAGAGCTAGATCTTCCATGATGAATGAAAGCTCAGCCATGATAGGAGTAAGAGCACTGATTTTCAGTGAGTTTACGATCGCGCTTAGTTTGCCTAGTGACTCGCTAAATGCTTGGGCGTTCTTGGTGGATTCTGGCTCCACAGGACCACCTGTATCATTAAGTAGCTGCTTGGCTTGTCGGTAGCCTTCCACACCACCACGAAGGACGTTAAGCATCTTTTCACTGTCACCACCAAAGAACTCATCAGCCATGAAGTTCTGTTTGGCTGTGTCGGTTTCCTTGGCGATTTCACGCAATAACACTTGATAGGCTTCACCAGCATCTTTAGCGTTCATCAGGTCTTCATAGGCTTGATGGTTGCCCGTATCTTTAAAGTAGTCATTCATCGCGCCAGATTGGAAGGTTTTCATCTCTCCCCAACGCAATGCCATTTCTTTAATTGCTGCGTCCATATCTTCTGCTTCAGCACCCGATTGAGTTGCTTGCAAGCGCATAGCCTGAAGTTCTGCCACTGGCATGTTGATGTCGTCCGCAGCACGTTGCAGCTCATCAAGTTCATTTGCAGTGTCATTGATAATAATCCCGAAGCCGGCCATCGAACCCAATACACCAGTAGTGGCAAGCGCTCCGTTTTTTACCCCTTCAACCGTTGGCATTTTGAGAGCCTTGTTGATGCCCCGCGGAATCTTCATCACCTTTTGAAGGCCAACGTATTTCTTTTGCAGCTTGGTTATTTCTTTGCCGTGGTTCTTATAACTCTGGTTAAGCCGGTCATACTCGTTATCAAGTTGCTTGGTATTGATGCCGTTTTTCTTTAGCTGCCTACCGAGTTTCTTGAGATCGTTTCTGTAATCACTTTGCTCACCAGTTAGTTTGCTGAGCTTATCCTGCTGTTTGGCAATTTTCTCTGTTAGGGAAGCGTTTGGGGTTTGAGCTGCTTTTGCCGCTCGCTTCAATTCATCAAGCTTTTCACTGGCGGCCGCGACAGCAATATTGTTCTTTCTAAGCGCGTTGAGCGATTTGTTGTAGGTATCAATCATACCCATTGAGGTTGAGTCTTCCGCTTGGGCTTTTTCTACCTTTTTCATTTCTTCGCCGTAACGGTTAGTCTCTTCACTCATTTTTTTGAGTGGTGCTGTGGCTTTGTCGATCACTCCCATGACGACAGAGAGGCTCATTTTCATAATCAGTCCTTACAAAAAAGGAGAGCTATGTGCTCTCCTGTTGGTATCGTTCTATTGCTAGCTCCCGAAAATGCAGTAGCTCGTCAAAAGTCAGTTTGTCTATTTCGCTAGGCTGCCATCGAAACGCCATTGCCAAGTCTGCATAGAGAGGCTCTACATGCGGAACGTCTTCTACTAACGCTCCGTACTGACGAAAAAAGTCGCGAGTGTTGTAAGTAGCGGCGCCCAGTTCGCAGGGTCGAGGTTTAGCATGTCGCGTTCATCAAGCTCGGAAATTCGAGGAATGACTTGCTTACCTGCATCAAAATCTGCCTGGCAAATATCATTGAGGTTAACCCCACGAAGGTGACCAGAGTGTGGTTTTTGCAGCTCAACCTTAGTGATTTTAACCGTCTCTCCGCTCACCACTTTCTCAATTGGAATAGCAAGCACTGCAATCTTGCTTGTGCCTTTATCTTTAATCGGGTTGGTCATAGCCTAACTCCTGCTTCAGTTCTTTTAGTTTGCCTTTACAGCCGCCTTTGTTTGGGTCTAGTTTCATCACTAACTCAAACAGGTCATGAGCTTCTTTACGGTTGCCATCTTCGTAGTGCCAATCACCGACCAAGCGGAAGATTTTCACTTTGAGTGGAACGTTGGTTGCCAGCTCGCCTTTTTGAAGGTCAAGAACGGCACCAGTTAGGTACTCATGGTTAAAGCCTTTGTTGGCTTTATAGGCTTCGTGCGAGTATTTGAAAACATAGCCTAAGAAAGCGGTTTGTCCGTCCATCTTCCAGCTTGAAGGGGTATCTAACCCCCCATCAATCGCGAGCCTGAATTCATCGTGAATGGTTTCGAGTTTGCCTAAATCAACATGCCATAGAAACCAATGCCACATCACATCGAGGTTGCCGTAATTCCCCTTATGGGTTTGAAGTAACTTTTGGATAAGTGGGCGGTACTTCTCGATCAACGTTTGTTTAAATGGGTCTTTCTCTTTTGAGCCGGACAACGTGCGTAGGTAAGAGACATCCTGCTTTAGAATTTGCTGGACATCTTCCCACGGTTTATCAGCAAAGCTAGGGCGAGATATGTTACTTGCCACTGTGCTTGCTGCTAACGTTACTGCTTGGGGGGCTGCGTGTTGAGCGCTTCTCTTCATCAGTATGGCTAGCATTGGATCACTCCTTATTGTGGAATCATCTCAACACCATTAAAGAGCACTTCTAGCTGCCCGTCTTTGGTGTTCAAAGTCAGGGTTTCAACGGTCCATGCTTCTTTTAAGGTGTAGACCTTGCCACTGTCAGTTTCAACGGTGATCGTTTCATCCACAAACTCTGCGATGGTTTTTTCATCGGTATCTTTGGCGTGAATGATGGTGCACTTAATTGATGGAGCGTCTTCATAAGACTCTGAGTAGCCGAGAACGCCATCGTCACCTACCTGAGGCTCACGCTTAAGGTTACCAAAGCCAATCTCTGCGCCTTCTTTGATGGGTAAGCGCCCTAATGAGCCAGCATTAATGACGGCACGGCTAGTAATTTTTGTTGCCATAATTTACTTCCTGAACTGAATTTTACCCGCAACAATAATCAAGCCATTCACGAACTGTGGTGAGTCTTGATAGTTGACGCGTTGTTTGTTGTTGTCATCGAGCTCGACAATCAGTGAGGCTTTATAGCCGTCAAAGTCTTGCACGATGCCTGCTAATTCCAGATCTCGGTAGAGTGAGAGAAGCTGGCTTTTGAACATAGTCGGCGTAACAATGGGCTGACCAGGCGCAAACTTGGTGCCGTCTTTGGCGACCTTATGACGAGGGTACACACTCGTGATAAGAGAGCGTTGCTTTTGGCGGTAGTACATGGCTGTCGCCGGCGTCATTACGTCTAGGTAGCTGTTATCTGCCATGCCAGCCCCATTTTCGGTGTATGCCGTGACTGGGCGCTCAACCAATACTTCCTTGGCAGAATTGACGGTATAGGTACTTAGCCCTTCATAGAGGAACAGGTTACGCTCTGCCCAATCCCATTCACGTTCTGCAAGGCTATAAACGCCGTTTAGCTTGAGTGTTTGCAGTGGGCGACATGGGTCTATCGCCAGTGAAGGCGCGATTTGTCCAACCCATGCCCCGATCGCTTTTGCATCAGATAAGGCTTTGTCTTCTGTGTCACCAAAGTTGTTGATAGGCAAGAAGCTGATCAACGGGCAGTTACTGCCAGCACCGTAGGTAATGAGCTCCGCATGAGTGCCTTTTTTCGGGATGTAAGCAAGACCAGGGATTTGCTCTAATGCTTCATAACGCTTTTCAAGGAACAGCCCAAGCTCACGAACGGTAGTTTCATCATTGAGTGAGCACATAATGTGGTGATATTGAACATCCCCCAGTGCAGCAAGTGCGCTTGCAATGTCACCATTTTCGACACTAATCGCGAAAATAGGCATGGTTTCATCTTGCTTACGGAAGTACTCAATCATCTCAACAATGTCTGATTGGCTTGCATCTTTGCTGAATTTATCAGCCGCGATGGTTTCATCCATACATAGCGTGACTGTGTTTGGGGCAACCTTTGCTTCAGCCACCGCATTACCAATAGCAAGAATGCATTGCAGGTCTTCGGCGCTGTTGGCCAGGCTGTTGTCAATTTCGATATAGACACCGGGCACTCGTGCTGTGCTTGGTACCTCTTTAAAGCCAATTCCCATTAGTTCTGCTCCTTATTGGCTGTGGCTTTAGTAGTGGTTTGGACTTCCACCACGCTTTTGTCGCTAAGGCGGCGTAACCAATAAGCATTGCGAGGTTTGATTTCACCTGCGGCTTTTAGAGGATCGCGTGTCTCTGGGTCTCGAACGACCAGAGCTTTAGCGGGTTTAATTTTGAATGTGGGTTGTTCAGTTTTTTTCATTACGCTGCATCCTGTAGTGCAAAGTGTTCTGCTGCCATCGCCATGAGTTCGCGCTCTAGCTTTGGTGTCCAGCCGATAAAGGCACGTTGTGGCATTTCATAGTTTCGCTTGGTGAGAAGGCCACCTTCCCAACGACCCGTTTTATTATTGAAAAAACCATTTACTCGAGTTGAGAAGGTGATTTTTGAACCTTCGTTGTGCTCTCGGCCTACCTTGCCTGCAATGCCTTTTAACCCGACCGCAAAGTTTTCTTCTGAAACCTCTGTTCGCAAACCGCGAATAAAGCCATACAACATGTTTTTGTTGTTCACGGTGTTCAATGTCGCGTGTAAGCGTCTATGTTTTTCGCCATGTTTGCCGTGTTTACCACGCGATACCACAGTGACTTTGCGGCTGGTTCGCGCTTGATATGGGTTGTTCTCAATATCACGCTGTGAACGGATTTGACTGCGGAAAAACTGGCGTGCGTGATTCGCCATTTTTTTGTTTAACTCAAATTTTTCTGTTGCGGTGAGGACCAGGCTTTCAACAATCTGAGTGAGTTGCTCTGGGGTTTGAAGTGTTAGCATGGCAAATCATCCTGATGACCGATGAGGTGAACCAGCTCACCGAGCTCCTCTAAATCAGCAATTTGCTCAAAGTCACTCACACATCGATAACGAATGTCGTTTTGCAGCCAGTCACCTTGCACATCCTCTTCTAGTGAAAACTCCTCACTCAAATCAATCTTAAGGCGGATGTCGCACTTACCGTCGTCGAGCAATTGGGTGGCAAAGGTAGGGAAAGGCAGTCCTTTGCTTGGTCGCTCTGGGTCATATTTGTTCAACCAGCTCACCAAGTGCATGAAGAGTGCTTTCGGCCGAATCGCAACATCTTGCATGTCAACCACCGCGGTGTAGTCGACGGTAAACCCATCGACTTGTTCAGCTTGAGAGGAGAACATCACTCCGTTCTCTGCCCAAACCGTTAAGTTTTTGGCGTCGGTGACATGCTTCTTAAATAGCTCGGTTAAACTTTGTAGTGATTCCATTACACAACCTCAAAACAGTAGGTTTCTTCACCGTTAATCAGTAGGTCAACCGCTTGGCGATATTGCACTTCGCAGTGCTGCTTTTTATCGGTGAGTGCTTGTTGTCTGTCGGCAGCTTCGGCAGTGGTGTCACTGCTGAGTTGGATGCCAATCAATTCACTAGCAGTAAGCGCAAACACGGCCTGCTTGTAGAGAGTCTCGCCTGAATCTTCATCTTCAAACCGTGCTTGCGACAATTCGTTCAAGTGAGCAAAAGGTTCAATGGTGTCCTTTAGCTCTCGGTGCACCTTTATGCGCGATACCGTTGCTTGGTGCAAAATGCCCGGTTCTGTCTCATTGCTAAGGAAATGGAACAGAGACTGAAACTCTGACACCTTGAGCGCTGGGTATTTGTCAGTTTTTGGTAGCTCTGAATTAAAAATCTCATTTTTATCACCAACAAATTGCATTGCTTCACGCCTTTTGGTTGAAAAATGCGGGCAGACAAACACTGAAGGCTGCGCAGGCATTGGAGTAACCCAGACAGTTAGAGTGTTAACGCCCGCATTGAGGGGGTGTTAGTTAAGGGTTATACCCATGCTCCGTTAATCCAGAGCTTGACGTTTTTGAACTCGACAGCGGCCGCTTTGCCCAACTCTTCAATGACGTAAGCCATGTTCATTGATTCGAAGTTTTCCACCTGGTCTTTGGCGTCATTTTTCTTGCCAACAGAGCGACGTACTGAATCAATCTGAATGTATAGAGATAGGTTGTCGTAGCTAGTGACCATGATGCCCGTTGAAGGGAAGCCCGGTACTTTTACAGCGGGTAGTCCACCATAGGTTCCAATGACTTGAAGCTCTTGGATCTTGCCTTTTTCGCTTGGCGTGTTGCCGTGCGCTTCGTAGAACTTGGCTTTGTCGTAACCAAGCAGATCAGAACCGATAATAGCGACTAAGTTACTGTCGTCTTCACAGGCAGGGTGAAGCAGCGTTTTAACGTTAAGCACGGCTAAATCAAGGTTGATAAAATCACCTTTCTCTTTGCCTGCTGAACCATCACCACCTTCACCGATACGGATCTTGCTAGAGCCTTCTACTACTTCTGAAATCAGTCGGTCAGCATTGTGAGCACGCATCGCTTGATACCAACCGATATTGACATCTTCACCGTGTGGATTAGCTGCGCGGTCTGTGGTCTTCGCAACACGCTCGCCATACCAACCAATCGTGACTTTATTAGCATCAATCTGTTTACGTGTTTCAGAAGAGACGATCTTGTTGAAGTTTTTGTCGTGTGCCCATGCGTCTAACTTTTCATAACGTATTGCCGTATCAAAGTTGGTTTGTTCACACATGTATGGCATAGCGCCAATACTTGAAAAGTCTGTCGGTTTGCGCTCACCTTCGCCAGAGGTATCGGTACGGCTGGCAATCATGCCTGTAACACCAAGGCCGATAGATTCGCCTTTCTGGTTTTTAACCGGCACAACGTTTATTTTGCCTAAGAACCAGTTGCTCTCACGGATTTGAGCGATGATTTTCTGGGTGCCGTTTGGGGTTACGTTAAACTTCTGAGTTGGGTCGGCTACTTCATTTTGTTCACCGACCTTTTTAATGTAAGCACTCAGCTTCGTTTCTGTTTTTCTATCCATTTCACTACCTAATTGAATTCGTTATTGGTTGAGAAAGAACGCGTTATAGATACAGTTCTTCTTCGCCGTCTGAGCCCGCTGCTTGACGCTCATCTTCGTCAGTAAGTTTGCTGAACTTTTCGATTGTGCCGCTCAGTTCACCAACTTGGTTTGAAAGGGTTTCTACCTGGCTCTTTAGCTTGGTGAGTTCGGCGTCATCGCCAGTATTATCAGAACCTTCTTCTTGGCTTTCTTGCTTGTTGTTAGCTGACAGACAAGTCACGAGCTGACCTAACTGACTGTTTAGCGCTTTGTTCTGCTCAATGCTTTGCTTAAGCAGCTCTTCAGTTTCTTTACTCATCTCGGTTTCATCCTCTTGTTGAGAGAGCTGCTCATCAGCGTTATTGCCGTTGAGCCAGCATTTAAATTTGTTAAATAGGCTTTGCTCTGAGTGTTCAGAGTCCTGCACAGAGAGAGAAGACAAATTCACGGTCTGCCCTGTAGACACATAGGTTTTGTCAGCAGATTTATTTGACAGTTGGATTTGCGTAGTGCCAAGAGAAGCAGGGTTGTCAGTCAGCGCTAAGCCTGTGAGGTAGGCTTTACCTGTTTTGCCAAAGTCCTCTTGATACTCAACAGACGTATGCAGTAACTGACCATTTTCAACAGTGCGTAGAAGCATTGAGTTAGGCTTTATGACTGCCCAAAGCTCATCATCTCGTTTTTCAGTAGACAAGACTGAGCCGTATTTCCAGCTCCATTGAAAGTGCTCTTCGTTGATTAGAGCGTTGTACTTTTTCGGGTCGTAAGTTTCAGCAATGTCATCAATAACCTGCTGTGGCACCTCACGCCCATCGACGGTTGGGCCTGCCTTCAAAATACAAATTGGCTCAGACTTGAACATCATTTCTCTCCTAAATTCGATGACTCCAATCTAACGAATGCCCTTATCTTTTTGTATTCATGGTGATTCTAGAACTCTGATATAGAAACCGCTCAGGCTGAGTAATTACGGAGCCTGTAGCACTATGCAAGCATGGATACCAATGTAGTTACTGAGAATGAGCCAATCTACACCCATGCGCAGACCCAAGCGCTGGGGTTGTACTTGCGCCAATATAAACCTGCCGAGATTGCAGAGCAGGTAGACGTTGCCACGCGCACTGTACAGCAGTGGATTTCACGCTTTGGCTGGAAAAAAATGCGGGATGATTCGCCCGTAGAGCTGATGCTGCGTCAACGTATTGCTTACTTGATGTGGATTGACCACAAACTAGAGTGTCAAGAACGTGAACTGAAGATGCTGCTAGACCAGCACTACAAGCGAGTGGAAGCTGATAAAAAGCGCAGCCGACCTGCTGGAAGTGGGGAAGGGGAGAACAAGCGAGGACGCAAAGCAAACAAGGTCAAAAACGATATCTCTCACATCACCAAAGAGATGTTGGATGAGTATCGTGAGAAGACGTTTTTTGAGTACCAGAAAGAGATCCACCGGCACAAGCAAGATGATGCGATCAATGAGATTCGCTTTTACCTTAAGTCTCGCCAGATTGGTCTCACGTTTTATTTTGCATTTGAAGCCTTTGAGGATGCCGTGCTTAACGGAGATAACCAGGTGTTTATCTCGGCCTCTAAGAAACAGGCTTACATCTTCAAGAACTACATTCGGAAGTTTGCTCTAGAGATTGGTGATGTAGACCTTAAGGGTAAAGACGACCTCGAACTGAGTAATGGTGCCAAACTTGGCTTCATGTCGACGAACGTGTCGACATCTCAGGGCTTCAACGGTCACATGTATTGGGATGAGGTTTTTTGGATCCCTCGCTTTGCCGAGCTGGACGACTACGCGGGTGGTATGTCTATCCAAGCGAAGTTCCGCACCACATATATTTCTACCCCTTCGACTATGGCTCACGAGGCGTACCCGAAATGGGAAGGCAAGAAAGAGCACAATATCGACATCAGCCACAAGGCACTAAAAAATGGTGCGTTAGGGGAAGATTTTATCTTTCGTCAGATGATCACCGTCGATGATGCGATAGCCAAGGGTGCGAACTTCTTCAACATGGATAAGCTGAAGCGCAAATACCCAGTTAAAGAGGTATTCGATAACTTGCTACGTTGTAAGTTTTTGGATGACAGCGCTTCGTTCTTCTCTCTTAAAGCGCTACTGGGCTGTAAAACAGATACGTCACTTTGGAATGATGTGGACCATGAAAAAGCGCACCCTGTTGGTAGTGCAGAGGTATTGGTGGGCTATGACCCAAGAGGCGGCGGAACCGGGGACGGCTCAGACGATGCTGGCTTGGTGGTTTCTCTCAAGCCAAGACGTAAAGGCGGCATGTTCAGGCTGATTGAACGAGTGAGGCTCAAAGGCTCTAGCTATGAGCAGCAAGCAGAAGCCATTCGCGCTATTACCGAAAAATACAATGTTGTCCATTTAGCTATAGATACAAGCGGGGTTGGCTCCGCGGTTGCGGAACTGGTGCGTAAGTTCTACCCCGCGTTGCTTGAGCTGAACTACTCGCCCGAAGTTAAACGGATGATGGCGTATAAGGCGCGAGAAATCATTAACAATGGTCGATTGCAGTTTGATGCCGAGTGGGATGACTTGGTGCATTCCTTCCTGATGATCCGACAGCAGACGACCAACATTAGCAACCAAGTAACGTTTGTTTCTAACCGAAGTAAGATTGGCTCACATGCTGACCTTGCTTGGGCTTCAATGCATGTGATGTGTTGGGAGCCGATTGATATTAATACCGACGATGACACCACCGTTGAGATTTTCTAAGCCAAACCGTGGAGAGGCAAAGTGATTGAAATTGAATTTTCGAACCCTGTGAGCGTGATGAACAGTGACATACTCAGTTACTTAGAAACCGCGCTGATTGATGGATTGTACGAGCCACCTATCCCGCTTGATACGTTAGCAAAGGCTCTACGAGTGAATCCCATGCATTCCAGTGCGATTGAGTTTAAGCGCAATACTTTGGTGTATGCGATCACCTTAAGTGGTTTGCTCTCTCGCCAAGACTTAAAGCGCTGGTCACAAGATTACTTAACCTTTGGGAATGGCTATTTGCAGGTAATTCGTAATTTTGGGGGGCGAGGTCAGGTGGTCAAACTTAAACACCTTCCAGCGTTATATATGCGACGCCGTGAAGATTTAGGTTGGACGTACAAACCCAAAGAGTACGACGATGACGGACGAATCGACTTTAAACATGGTCAGGTGTTCCACCTTTGTGATTACGATATTGCCCAAGAGATTTACGGCTTGCCGGCACATGTGAGTGGGCTAACCTCCATTTGGTTGAATGATGATGCCACGCTCTTCCGTCGTCAGTATTACCGTAATGGTAACCATGCTGGCTATCTGCTTTATATGAACGATCCGAACATGACCCCAAAGCAAGAGCAAGAAATCAAAGACAAACTCAAGGCGAAAGACGGCATGGCGTTCAAAAATATGTTTGTCAATGCTAAGGGGAAGGACACCAACCCACCAGAACTGAAGCCGATTGCTCAGGTAGAAGCGAAAGACACGTTTAAGGACGTAAAGAACCAAACCATGAATGATGTGTTAGCCCTCCACCGTGTTCCGATTGAGCTGATGAGCGTCCGTCGTGAGAGCATCACGTCTCTGGACTTAAACAAAGTGGATTGGTTATTTCACAAGAATGAGTTATTGCCCCTGATTGACTCCATGAAAGAGTTGAATGACTTTGTGGGGCAAAAAGTTATCAGTGAGAATGAGTATAAAAAACTCGAAGTTGCTTAGTATCGAGCTTAGATAGATTTGTTTTTAATTATTGGCTTCGTTCAACAAATTTACGGTTGAACATCTGTTGTTCTTCGGTATTGTTTGTGTGCTTAAGGTGTTCGAGCAAACGCCGAGTTGTCCGCTTCTCTTAATATAGATCTGACTATTGTGGTGGCTAATTTAAAGTTTGTTTTAAGTCAATGCTTTAAAAGAATGCCAGCACAAGCTGGCATTTCGTTCTTTTGGCTAAAATATTAATAGAAAGGGCTTAGTCATTAAATGACGATAGTGCACTCTTCAAGACGACCTTATTGTAGTTTTTATCTAGATCGTCCTTGTAAGGCGTCGACTTTCCATTTCGGAAGCTGTAGTACGTTTGAATGGAAGGCAGTGAGAAATCATACTGAACCTTAGACACACCTTTGTACGGGTACAGAGAGAAGTGGAATAAAACGTCACCTTCATTTGTTCTAAAGACGCCAGACTTCTCTGAGTCATTTTTCTTGTTTGAGCTCAAATATGTAGAATTGTGGAGGCGCTGTATATTTGCAAAAGCGGTGACATCATCGTTAGATAATGTGATACTCCCATTATAACGTGTTGTCGCGGGAATTGAGATGGCGATTCCCTCTAGCTTTTTCAGTTTTGAATTGACCTGTTTCCCAAATTTCTCAAAATTAAATTGATAGTTTTCGACCTTGGCTCCGTTGTTAAAATAGAGCGCTCGCTCAAAGTTACCCTTGCGGCCTTCACCAATCTCGATCTCTCTTGGAGTGACAGTGAATACGTGATAATCACCTTCAGTGGTAAATCTCATATCAAGCCAAGGCGTGTAATATTCAATCATTTTGCCCGCACCCAACTCTTTTGAGTTGACGAACGAGTTATAAGCATTACTTTTGTCAAAGAAATTTAGGCTATTTTTGTCAAAATCATAGATGGTCGAATGAAACATCACTTCGGATGCCGTTCCGTCCTTATGAGATAGGGTATAATAAACCCGCTTTCGAAACTCCTTAAGGGGTACCTTTGCCGAAATCTTAACTTGGTAAAAATACTGATCGCCTGACTCGTGCCATTCTGCATAGTCGGCGGGCTTAGCTCGTTCCTCACCTAGGTTCCCAATATCTTGGAGTGTATTTGTTATGTTATTTGCGACATCATCAATAGTAGATTGGCAACCAGATAATGAAAGGGTAGCGATTAATACTGTAACTAGCGGTCCAAATTGTCTCATATTACAACCATTCCTTTATGCATATTGTATACTAATTGGTCATTAACTCACATTAAAGGCCTGTAATGCAATATGATTAACAGTGTATTGATTCATAATGTTGATGGGTCACTCAATTTATTGGTTTTAAAACACTTAATGCGTAAAAAAATGGGGCTCAAGCTGACTTCAATTCACAATTTATACGCAGGCGTCAAAGCAATTTTAATTGCCTTCGATTAATCCTGAACAAAACGAGATATCGTTTACTATCACTAACAACCAAGGATTTTGAGCACCTCTTGGTTAACGGCGTAAGCTCAAGAAATAAATTGCGAGCTGTACCAGCAAGACTGGACGTTTCCCTACGCGACTTTCGGATACCAAAAATTGTCCGCATTTTCTAATTTAAGTGATTAATCTAATAAGATTTTGTCCAAATTCGAGCTTGGCGATAATGCGTGTTTAACATACGGTTAAGTCACACATTATCAAAGATATTAGATTGCGCATGAATCAATTCAAAGTCATTGCAGCTGTGCTTCAACCCACAATTGCAATGACCTCAAGCGTTGAGCATTTTCAGTACAGGTTTGGAAATTCGCTACATCTTCGGCTAAGACTTCGGCATCTCGCTGGTATGGAGTGGTTGCGGTGGTACCATCAGTGACGGTGGCGGGTTGCTGAATACCGATTGCTCTATTATGCGCTCGCACGGACTCGGCGCGGATGTGCAGCCAGTCAGCATCATTAGCAATGCACTGCTTATTAGTATTTTCTTGGGCATACTCAATTACCTTTTTCTCTATGGTTCGATATTGAATTCGGATGTCAGGCTGTTGCTTGGCAAGGATAACTGCTAGGGTAAAGGCTTCATCTTGCTTTTGTTCATACTTATCAAACAGGGCATTCTGCTCTTGTTGGGCTTTGGCTAAAGTGGTCGTTACGCCATAGTCATAAGAGAGATAAGCGATAGCAGTAAAAGCAGCAACGACGCCGAGGTTTTTAACTAACGTGAGGTGGCTTGCTAACATGATCACCACCCATTCAAACAGACGTGTTGTTCTTTGTTTCTGCGTTTGGGAATGCCACCACAGTTGCTTTCGACAATGAGACAGTTCTTACCATTTACGTAAATCCATCTAGGGTATTGTTTACATGCTCCAATGTTGTCGCCCTGGTTGAACTTCTTAAGGAGAGTAGAGCTTTTGAATTTGCCTGCCCCAAGGTTATAAACAAAGCTCACCATCATGTCGTATTCGCCTTGTTTTGGCGTTTTAGTGATGTACTTTTTAACCACCTTCTCAGCCGCAGTAACGCTTTCAACAAACTTCTCTGCTGCTTGACGTTCAGTAATCTTGGTGTGTTCTGTTACGCCTTTGGTATGGCCGAGCCCGACAGTCCAAACATTGGCGCTGCATTGGTAGGCTTTAAGCCGGCATCCTTCTTCATTAGCGATATGACGCAAGCCGTTTTCGCTCACGCTCAGCTCTGAGTCAATATTAAAGACAATGGCAAGTATGGAAGCGACAGCGCAAACCGTACCCTGAATCGCTCTGGTTTTAAGAGTCATGCGGCACCATCCTCTTGAGCGTTTAATTTAGCGAGCTTCGCTTTGTTGAGCTTGATGGATACGGCGTAATGCTTAATCGCCATAATGCCGGTGACGATACCTACTGCCGCGGCTATTAACTGCGCGATATCATCTACACCAAAACTCACCATAGTGGATAAAATAGAGGTGACGGCTTTCTTTATCCCGGTGGCATCTAACAGTGATACGACAAGCGGTTTTGCTCCAGTTTCGTTCATTTAATTTCTCTCGTAGCTTGTGAATAGTGCCCCCATAAACCAGTCTAAAGTGCTGAGTTTTAAAGGGTAGCGGTTGGATTTCTAGCGATGGGATATAGAAGCGGATAAAGAAAACCCAGCGGAATGCTGGGTTTTACAGTTAGTTGATTATTTGTGAGCCACTTGGCGTGGTTGGGCGCACGGGCCTGTCACCGTAAGGAAAGTCCGGCTGCATAGGATAGTCTCGCAGGGCTTGCTTATAGTCTTCTACTTGAGTGAAGTAAGGAAATGACTCTCCGTAACTTTGACTGTCGATGTAAGCCAACTCTTGATTACGCCATGCTTTTTCTTCTTCAATCTTTTGTTGAGTTCGTTGCTCAGGTGTTGTCGCTGTAGCTTCAATTCTTACCGCGCATCGACCATTTACCCAGCGTTCTTCTACGTATTGTTCGCCGTTTTGAGGCTTTTCAGATACTTCTACGTCATTTACTAAAAATTTGATTTGCATGTTGTTACTCCACGTCAGACCACGACATACACAGCGTTGATACATAGGTTGGAGAAGCATTAAAAAAATGCATCTCTATCGTACGTCCTACAAAATACCCCTGAGAAACTAGACGAGCGATGGCGCTATATGCTGTCCAAGCAGATGTAGTGTCGTCTAGCTGGTATGTGTCGGAAGTGCCAGTTATATCCGCCATCATATCAACACCATCGACCATTAGTTTTTGTAATCCGGCTTGGTAATTTAAGTTCACACCCGTCAACATTACGCGGCCACCTTCAACAGCATTTATGGTCATGGTGTAAGCGGAGTTTCTTTGTATGTCGACTTTTTCATAGCAATTAATCTCCCTATCATCCCCGCCCTGAATGAAAGGGTTCATACCATTACCAACAATGTTCTTAATTTTAATTCCGCCAGTGCTCGCCGCTGGATTTGCTAAATCTACTTCACTCATACGTACCATTCCCCGTCAATAGACTTAAACGTGTATTGAACATTGCGGGTAACAATGTTCGTCGTTTCGTGCTGTTCGCCTGTCGAAAGCACTGTGATTTTTTTGCGGTTCGGAGCGGTAAATGGCTGCTTGTTTTCTTCTGTCACCGCAGCAAGTACGAGCACGCGACAAATGCAATCTTCGCTGGCTTCTGGTAGCTGAATCGGCTTGATGACTTTAAAAACATTCAGCTTATTAAGCGCAATATCATCATCTTGTGTTTCGATGAAGTTTGGTTTGTTATTTCTGCTTAACGCTGCGCTTAACTTCTTTGCTGTTACTATTCGCTCATCATCAACACCAGCGGCTACTTCCTCTATTGTTGCTACTTCTGCGATGCCTGGTGTTTCTTCATCAGCAAAAGGCATGGTTGCCACTTCGACGGTAATATTGTCGATGCGTGATGCTGAAAGATTTAGGTCAAACACCTCAGTTACGATGGAGTTAGCACGCTTTAGAGTCATCACTTTGCCATCGTCACTGTCCACACCAAATAGAGTTTGGGCTTCATCGTCTAAGTGGTAACCGATCTCTTTGCCTTCAAACTCTTCCTTTCCAACGAAGTCGGCTTCAAAGTGAAGATGGCCTGTTTTAATGATGCGTCCACGAATCACAGGCTTGCGGATGATTTCCGCGCGTAGCTCGGTTTGGTCTTCAGTTGGTGTATAACCTTCTGTGCCGATACTGATGTGAGATATTTTAAACTCGACACCCAGATCACCGGCACGAACGGATGCAGCTCGACCTGCATCTGTAATTACTAGCGCCATTATTGAGTTACCTCGTGTGTATGTGTTGTCCGGATATGCCGCGCATTTGCAAGCCCAGTAAAGTGCTCGATGGTTGGGCATATTTCGTATTGATG
Organism: Vibrio rotiferianus; assembly: GCF_002214395.1. Lineage (NCBI taxonomy): Bacteria > Pseudomonadati > Pseudomonadota > Gammaproteobacteria > Vibrionales > Vibrionaceae > Vibrio > Vibrio rotiferianus. The sequence continues at coordinate 141,283 of NZ_CP018311.1, read as the reverse complement.
AATATTTCGCGTGACTTGGTAGTTAACGGCTTGCATGTAAAGCGTGGTCTCGTTGTTGTAGAGCCATTGAATATCAGTATGCGGTAGCCGCTTATCTTCAAAGGCTTTCCATGCATCCCCGGCGCTTGAGCGTGACGATGACTTAAGCGAGACATAAATGAGGTTTGGTGTTGCTACGTCGTCGTAAACCGTGCCACTTTCTTTTCCTGCCACTTCAAACAGCAGGGCTTGATAGTCATTGATTTTCCAGCCAAAGAGATCATCTTTAAACTCTGAAAGTAGGGATAGCTCTACTTCGTCATGCGTGGTTTTGAAGTCTTGTGCCATGCCCTCAATCAGGCTGGTCAGCTCTTTGTTTTCGACCTCTTGCCAGTAATCGCCTTTGGGTAATAGTGCGCGGATAGAGTCAGCAAAGTCGCTCTCGCTGTAATCAATGATTAAGTCGGAGGTGTCCATGTTACGCCTCCTATTGTGTGAATTTGATTGTTCTCAATGGTCACTTCATCAAGTGGCGCTTTGAGAATAAAACCACTGGTAATCTCTGCTACCACCAGAGTGATGTCCGTTGGGGTAATTGATTCCGGTTTTTGCGTATCTTCATCGATCACTCCCATCTTGCCTTTGATTAAGTCTTCCAGTGCGGTGATAACATCTTCACGTACGCTTTCGTCTTCAATGCCCTGGATCTCAATATCAATCGGCATTTTCTGAGGTTGATGAGCAAATGGGTGACAACCTGCAAGTCGGTTTGTCTCAAATGCTTGCTGGACCAGGTTCATCACTTCATCACTGACGGCAGGGTTGTTATTTCTCGCACCTATATAAACCTCAACCATGCCGCGCTTTGGGGTGTTATCGAGTGCCCAAGCAAAATCGACATCAGCATGAGCAGAAATCGCCCATGACTCATAGTCTTCACGTTTACCGATCATTTGGTTTTTATTGAAGGCATTAACTACGCGGCCTCGCCAGTGTTCAAGCTCTTCAATGCCACTACCGCCACTAATGCCGAGGCTAACAATGTTGTTTGGGTCTACGCCGTTGAGTGCTTCTGTCAGCTTAAGCTTTGCCCCGTTGGGTAGATTGCTATCCGTACCTGCTTTAAGCGCGATGACCGCTACCGCTTCGTCGCTATGTTGCTCACGAACGGTTTTGTATTCGTTTCCGGCATCATCAACCAGTACTCGACCTTTGGGGATGGTCACGACCGCCCCTGTCTGGAAAAAGCTCACTGGCCCCGTAGCGAACTGAGGTTGTAAGCGAGGCTCTTTATGCCTTGTTGCATGTAGGTATAACCAAGCCTCCGAACAGCTTTCTGGGTGTAGCTCTCGAAACAACAGGTCTTGATAGCCATACTGCCCATAGCTAACACCTGCAATGGCACTGGCGATGGCATCAATAGCAGGGTTGTTTTGACCTGTTTTCGCTATGAGCGTCGCTTTGGCTCGGTCAATTAGGTATTTCAGGCTGCGTTGAGTGCTCATAGCTCAACCTCAAACTTGGTTCCATCGGTTAAGGTGATCATAACGTTTCGTCCCATGACATTAGGTGCTTCTTCCCATGTGGTGACATCAATGCGTTTGGCGTAGCCTTCATCAATCAGCCATTGCAGGGCATCTTGATAAAAACGCCTGGCTAAGCTGATGGTTTGAGCTGTGACTTTATCGCGCTTAAGTGTCCAATCACGTGAGCCGACAATGTTCAGTAATTCGTTGCTCCAAGTACCGCCGCGCTCGTCGTTGTCCATTCTTGCTCTATCGTTCTGAGTAGACTCAGCATAGTTATGAACACTTTGTTGTACGGCGTGGGTCATCCCCTCTCTTGAACTAATGGGGGAGGTTAGGGCGTTAAGGTTAAAGCGGTTCATTGATTGGGCCCTTGTGTTACTTTGCTTGCTCCATCATCTTGGTAGTTGTGTGTATGCTTCTCGACACTTACCCCACCAAACGTCCCTGATTTACCACCAACAGCGCCGGTTGCGCTGATATTTTTCGTCACAGATAAACTTCCGCCTATGCTTACATCACCTGAAAATGATGACTCTGGTGCGGTTATTGAAACTGATGGTGCTTTTACCGAGGTTTCTTGCGTTGAGGTGACCTCAATCTTCGCCATTGAGTTAATTTTGATGCCGTTATTGGTGAAGTGGACGAGGTTGCCTTTATCGTCCAGTACTGCCACTTCACCTGGCTCTAGTTCAATTTGGTGGCGTTCGTCTTCCACATTTACGGTCACACCACGAGCCGTCACCCCGCCAATAAACAGGTTGTAGGTTTTGGCGCCCACTAAAGGGCGGCTCATAAATCCGTAGTTGTGCACGCGCTTTATCTTGTCGTTCGTACGACCGGTGGCAGTTTTGATTTGCAGCATTCCGGTGGTTGCGCCTGTCACGGTTCCTGTTCCGGTAATGTTTTTAATACGCGCCATTAGCCGTTGTTGCTGCTGCTTTTGCGCGATGGAGCTATGCATTACTTCTGCTCCTTAAATGGTCTGAATAGTTCAATCGATGTACTTGCTGAGCTTTCGGATACCGATAGGCTTAAAGCTTTAATTACGAGCATTTCGTTAAAACCTTGTTGCTCATCCATCACTCGTATCACTCGGTTTAATCCATCAATGGCAAGCTCTTGGAACACGTCAGCAATCGTGCTGGTTGCGGTGAGGCTTTCGGCTATGGCGAGGTCACGTTCATACCTGGCGCGAGAAAAACAGGCCTTTGCGTTTTGTAATTGGTCACAGATGATCACCATGACTCTTTGCTTATTCACGTTAGGGTTGGTGATGACAGCGTATGAATCATCCCACGCACCTTGAACCTCCGTGTGGTAGAACTGCTTATGAAAGGTGCGCTTAATACCAAGGTTTTCGATGTTTTTACCCACCTGTAGGCCAATACCTTGAATGGTTGCGTGAGCCGTGTGCTCAATGGTTAGAACACCGTTGCGCTCAATCAGCATGTAACCCTGCTCACGGATGATTTGAGCAATGTTATCAACGGGTGATTCAGCCGTAATTTGAAACTCATCAACCAGGGGCATGGCGCCTATCCAGCTTTGTACCGACAGCCCGAACGGTTTCGCGATGTTTGCCAGCAGCTTGGCTACGTTCTGGTTATAGAGCGCATCCATAGTGATACGTGAATCAATCATGTTGGCACTTCTGGAGCGGCCAGTGATTGTTAGTTTGTGAGCGCTGCTTTCAGTGCTTGAGTCAGTATCATCAATTTGCCCGGTTAGGATTGGCTTATCATCCAAGCGAAATTCAACAGGTAAAGGTGAGGTAATGCTCATCGGCGGAATGTCTGCACTGAAGGTGTGTGCGAGTTGCTCTACAGAGTAGTTCAATGATGCCGAGTAAAACGGAACAAGGTTACCGTTGATAAGTAATGTGACTTTCTTCATTTCACATTCCTCACGGCAATATCACCACGCATAAAGAGCGGATGTTGCAATGCGTTCAAAGCCGTCACCATTGCTTCACTACTTTGCTCATCATGAGCGAGGACTAGTGCTGAGGTGTACTTTGGTTTCACCACGGTTCGGTGCGGCGTAATACCTGCAATGACTTTATCGCGCTGAGTTTGTACGTTGCCTTTGAGAGAAGTCAGACCTTCGTACAGCTCCAGAGCTTCTAATGTAGAGTTGGCTGTTACTTCTCCTATGTTGGTATCAAGCGCAGATAGCAGGGCGTTGAGGTCGTTTAAAATGACATTGCTATTCATTTCTCCCCCTATGCGGTTACATCGTAAGTGTCAACCACTTCAAGCTCAGTGAGGTTTTCGCTCATCTTGACCGCGGCAGTCACCAATTGAGTGTTGTAGTGAGTGCTGGGTGCTTCTTCTCCCATCAACCCCAGCATGAACGCCTGAGCCGAACGCGCATGATTTGCGGCTTCGCTGATTGAGTCAGGCTCTAGCTGCACACCTTCCGCAACGGCATCCACAGCGATGCTCATAAGGCTGGCAAAGTCTTCAGGGTCATTGCTGATGCTGCTAATCGCTGAGTAGGCTGTGTTTAGTGCGTTGTTGATGTCCTGCTTCTTCTCATCATCCAAATCAAGGCGATTGGTGATGTCTACCAGGGCATCATGCATCTTGGTGAAATCATCTTGAGTTTGAGCAATTTCAGCTACGCTCATTTCTTCCACATCTTTGACGAACACCTTAGTCGAGATTTTTTCGACGGCGCTGGCCTGCTCTCTAGTTCTCACAATGCTTGGCGCAGAGATAGTTGGAGATATGCCGGCACGCACGAAAGAAAGGCTAAGCGTGACCAAGCCGCGCTTGGTGCTGATATTTTGGGAATAAGATTGGTAGACGAGTTTTAACTCACCAAGCCAAGGGTGTTCGAGTTCGCCTTCTGGAGAGGCTTCACAGTTCGCGATAAAGGCATTGGCATCTGCAAGGGAGCTCGTGCCAACAAAGACGATTTCAAAGTTGAAGGTACGGGCCTTGCTGCCCATCACCTTGATGTGTGGCAGGTCTTTATAAGGAATTTCAACAACGTGCAGACGCTGACCGCCATCAATGGCCGTCGATAGGATGTTGAGCTTATGCCCGTTCCATCGTCCGTGCTCGTATTGTCGTTCCCACATCAGAAAACCCACCAAACCCAAGGAAAAAATCAGAATTTCGCAGAATGAGGAAAATTCGGTAGTGGGGGAGGCGCTTGGGGCTTGCGTCGGCTCACCCCTCCCTCCACACCAAAATTCAACACTGCAATTTTGCGCAATCAGAGGCGCAATTCATTTCGGTAGGTTTATTTGACCACAGCCCTTGTGGGAACTACATCAAGGACTGTTTTAGATTGTAGTTTTAGAGATCGTCCGAGATCGTTTTTTTGCGTTTTTTGGAGAAAGATGATCTTTACTATTGTGCAGCTTTATCTATTTGGGTAAAAGGTGGATTAATCATGTCAGCTAAAAAGCGGCTTACTTCCCATGCCATGCCTAACTCTGGGCAGTCGCAGTATTTCACTATCTCATTGCGTTCTTGGCATATCCAAGCATGCCCATTGTTACGATATTTATTGAGTAAGGGTGCTAAGTTGTACCAGTCTTCGACCTTGACTTCACCTTCCCCCATGATTATCCCTTGTGCTATAGAGTGATTTCCTCCAGTAACCTGTCCCAACATAATGGGCCAGTAATAGTTTACTGAGTGGTTTGTAGAAGGTTTAAAGTTTCCCATTAATCTATCAGGACCGATGCTTCCTAAGTTTCTAATAATTCGCTCTGGATGCCACGGAAATGTAATGATGGGTTCAGACAATGAAATATAGGTATCAACCCTTCCTGCATAACAAGAGTGTAATTCACCAAAGCTTCCAATTACCAAGTCTATACAGCCCGTTGCTTGATGGTCGTCTACTAAATAAGGCTCTAGCATTTGTCTAGACTGTAATCTGCGCCAGATAGTACGAATTAGATCTTTTAGCCCTTCTACGTTTTTTCTCTCTGCGAGCGCTGATGCACGACGTAGCAAGTGAGTCATCTCTTCGGTGTTGCTCAAGTCCTCGGTTTTCTTTCTTTTTAACACTCGGTTACCTTCAATTACTTATTGTCTTTTGTTTCAGATATTTAACTCCGCATATGAGAAGATGAAAACGGAATTGGAATTAATTTGTCGTATACTTCACATTTCTCCTGCAGCGAACATATCTATCTGGTTTAAGTCACCTTTGCACAGTTCTGGTTGTAGTTCAGGGTCAGGCTTCTTACTTGTTTGCTCAATGATTTTGTGTACCGAGGTTAGAGTGGTGAAAGCAACTCCACAGTTTAGGTTTAGACACTGGCAGTAAGCCTCACGAGTCTCTTTGGTAATCGCTCGTGAGGTTGCAATTCTGGCTTTACTTTCGCACTTAGGGCAGGTGATCAGCATTTTGTTTCTCCTTAATCCTAGTATTTTCGCTCAGTACCCACCCCTAAGTAATGAACGACAGAATTAGCTCTATTCACAGGAACTCTTATACCTACCTCAAACAGTCTGTTTTGATTGCTTTAATGTAGTCAAAGGGAGCATTTTCCCGGTTAATGAACTCCTCCCATTCTGGATCGGAGCGGTTTAACTCTTGTTCCAAAAAGAAGTTATCGATAATTTTTTGGCTTTTGGGTGGAATTCTATAGTTATTGCCACTGGACCAAGGTCGGTCGCTCCCGCTCCCTGCAGAAGCCTCCGACAAGTCGGAGGCTTTTTTAACTAACTTCCACTCAGTCTCACGGGTAAACACCACAAGCCCTGAGCCCTCAAGTCCATCGGTTGCAGTGACAATTTCACCGTATTTGTTTTCACGTTCTTTCTTGAGTAGCTTTATTGGACGCATAGATGCACTTAGTCGGTGACCGCCCATGTAATCCATATAAACTGAAAAGAAGCCGTTATCAGCAGCTCTACGAGTTTTTTCGAACAAGCAAAACTCTTGCTCTTCATCAATACGGCGAAGCTCTCGCCAAATTGTTACAGGTGGTGTGCGTTGAAACTGGAACTGACGAAAACAGAATGTGCGCGACCAGGCTGTTACGTTCTTCACCGTATCCTGTAACTTTGCTCGTCTATTGTCGGTATCGGTCAAACCCTCAAGGGCATGACCATCTACGTTTTTCGAGATGTATTTAGCTAGATACGCAACAGCACCGCCAGATTCTTCACTGATAAATTTTGCATCAAAGCGAGCTTTCATTGCTTTGGTCTTTGGGGTTCCGTTATCAAAGAATAAGTCTTTCTTTTCGCGGAATTGATAATTTTGAAGGCCACCGATGAATGCTTTTGCTTGGTCTAATGGCATAAAAAACACGCCGTGCCAGTGTGGTGTTCCATCTTGGTGGGGTTCAACAACTCTCATTCCGTAATAGGTTAGATTGCGGTAATCCGCCCAAGCGCGGAATAACTCCCAGCCTTTGCTTAACCAAGCATGAGCATCCTTAGGAGTACTGCCGTCAAAGTTAGGGTTTTCAATCCAGTATTTTCCGTGCTGCTTTAAGCGGTGGAAGCGACTAGGGGAGGTCATCGTAATGAATACCGCGATGTGATTGTTACTTTCTGCATATTCTTGGCATCCAGCAATACGAGTCATCAACTCATGGCGGCGGTTAGCGGGGTTGCTTTGTGATGAATCAACCACAGTTTGTAGATCTATTGTTTCGCCGCTCTCTGACTCAATTGCCATAAGCTCAATCCATTCTCGCTGTCTGTCTTGGCGAATGGTTAGCCATTCACAGGCAGAGATAGAAGCATAAGGTGAGCTATGTGGTGATACCATGCCAGCAGCGCGGCGAGCATTCTCAAATACAGCCACACTGATTCTACCAATTGCTCTACGCCAAAAGCCGTCGTCCATCAAACGTACAATTGCTGAATAAGCTTGCTCATCATCTTCTACATAAGTGAACTGAGGTAGCCACAAAGATGCTCCAACGAACTCATTCACAAAGGAAAGAGTTGCCATAGGCGAGAGTCCTTTCTCGGCTGCTAGGCGCACACGATTACCGCAACGGCTTGCCATCTCAACGGCTAACTTAGCTCGCTTAATTTCATTATCTACTTTCCACCAAGGCTCAGGTATTACTGAGAATGCCGCGGCTGCAGCAGAACTTCGTTTCTCAATAAAGTCTATTGCTTTTTTGAAACCATATTTACGCAAGCGGCTAGCAGCAGCCTTATCTATATAATTACGAATATCAAAAGGTAGCTTGAGCTTGTTGGCTGTGGTAGAAGCAAATTCAAACACTCGCTCTCTTGGTGTTTTCTTACCATCATGCACCCACTCACCATTGATGAACTCAAGTTGAGATGTACCTTTTTTGTTTTCCAAATACGCCATCAGCTCCCTATGAATATTGCTAGGGAGCCGATTAAGTGGATTATTGAGATTAGTGTTGTGTTGTTTCATTTTGCCCTGGGCGTTGTACTGATCGATCTGGAAGGTTATTGGCTTTAACAGCTAGTCTTGTTCGCCACCTTGTATCGGTGTCAGCTTTTGTCTTAGTTTTGTTTTTCGGCTTACTCTTGATTTCCCAAGGGTCTAAGCACTTATCTTCAGTGCAAATATAATTAAGAGGCCCATTTTTACTGCTCTGTCTCTGGCGCTTATTCAGCCCTAACTCCTTCCTCAGCACTTCCATACGATTCAATGAGCGCTCTGTTTTTACTGGGTCAAAATCAGATAGCCCCTCCATATCAGGACAAGGCATATGAGTAGGGCTGGTTGCTCTTACCCCTTTGTCATAAATAGAAATAGCAGGGCAGTATTCGACATCTTCAACAGACATATTCACCTCTCTTTGCCGCATTATTGGCCTAGCAAATGCGGCTTTCTACAAATTGATTTCGTTTAGAACGATCACATCCGAAGCCTTTAAAGCTCATCTACAGAAATACCCAACTCTATCGCGAGCTGAATATCTTCGATTCTGTGGCGAGTTTTCTCTGGCATCTTATTCACCAGTTTTACTGGGCAAGTAGCTGGTGCTGGAGCTGCAATATTCGGAGAGGTTGCTCTAGTCTTTCGTTTTTGTTTAGGCCCGCTACTAAGCTGAGTTTTGCGCTTGTATTGTTTGCGCTTTTTCGCACAAATGGTCTCTCGATTTTTCTGGTAGTACTGGCGCTGGTACTGCTGCTTTTCTGTGAGGTTCATACTTCGGTTAACTCCTGTGCATCGACAATCATGTAGCCGCCAGCACCTTCACCCTGACTAAGAATGCCGCGGAGTAGGTGATTACAATCTAACTGAGCGCAAGCTTGCTTTACGGCATCTTCTAATGAATCAAAGTCACCAAGCTTAGTTACTTCAGGTTCAAATGTTTTGGCGTGGCGCTTCATAGCGCCATCACCAAATAATCGAAGGGCGAAGTATTCCATCACGCCCCCTTTACTTCTTGTTGCATTGCAATAAGCGCTAATCCGGCTTGTGCATGAATATCATTCCACATGCGTATTAGGTTGCTTTGAAAGTTCTCTTGTCCCTCTACAGGGTTAGAGCGGAATTTATTGATGTTAAGAATCGCCACGTTTTGCCAATGAAGTGCCTCATCAATAGTGGAAATTTGGATATTGATTGATTGTGTTTCCATGATTAACCTCCAATCACTTCTAAGCAGTACTGTTCGAACTGAAATAGCTCTTCATCGTTCCAACGGCCAAGGTCACGTAGGCCAAGCATCTCCAAATACAAATGGCGGTTGCTCATATCAAGCTGCGACCAGTGGTGCAGTTGAGGTTTTGCTTTTTCGTGTAGACCAGAGCGATACCAGCTCGCAAAAGAGTGAGAAAAAAACACGCGAGCACGATCGCCTTGCATCGCTTTTTTGATATCGGATATCACCTCAGATTGTGGGCGGTGTGTTTCGATTAACGTTTGTTTCTTAGCAATCGCATCAAGCCAGATAAGAATTTCGTGCTGTTGCTCTTCACTACTTGCATTAAAACGATCAGTGATTTGCTCAAAAGAGCTAATCAATATTTGTTCTAGATAGTTTGAATTATTTCCCATAGCTACACCCCTGTAGAAAGTTAAGAAAGACCCGGTATAGGTGCTCCATTGGCAATAAAGTCCACTCCCATTGAGAAGAAAGGTTGAGCGCTGCCAGAGCGGTTTTCTAGGTCATTGATTAAAAGCACTAAGTTGCTAATGCCTTTTTGTGCTCGGTTGATGATTTTGTTTCTGATAGAGCGAGGTAGGTACAGATCACCTGCATGCTCAAGCGCCATACGAGAGAAGTCACCGGCACATTCCGAGTTCTCTAATACGCGTCTTAAAAACGTTTCTTGGGTTGCTTCACTTGCATCTCGGGGGAGTTGTGCTGCTACGATATCTAGCTCACGAAGAAGTGCGTAAACAATGGAGTAGTCATCCGTTGCTTTACTGATGGCAATAAGCATTGGTGGAGTCAGCAGTCTTGCTTGTTCAGGGTTCAGCATATTGCGCATTACGTTGCGTTTGATGCCGAGAGCGTCAGCAAGGTCACTCATATTGTGTTGGCTTGAAAAGGCAACACAGGCTTCATCAAAGTTGTATTGTGCAGAGCCTAAAAACTCGCACATTGCTTGATTCGCTTCCATATCCGATACTCACCTTGTAGCAAGTGAAGCGAAAACCAAATGCGGGATGACAGCAGGGGTGTGAAAAGCTATCCTAAAAAGGAACGTAAGTTCACACATGAAAGTCATGTTTATTGAATTGTTCTTTTGTGTTCTGAGTCTCGCCAAAGTCTAAGAAGGCACATAGGAACGAAGCACTGGTTTTCATACTCGGCATTGAGGCTTTGCTTCAATGCCGTTTTTATTAGTGGTGTCCAAACTTTCCGTAAATGGATTCCCATTCCTTCTTTGCTTCTGCTTTTTTTCGGTCGATATATTCGGCAAGGTCATCAACAGAAACAAAAATAGGTGCTTTAGTACCTTTGTTTGTTTCTGTTTCTTCATGGAGGCGAAAGGTAGGTACTGGAAATTCATTCGCGCTGACTTTTCCTTTAGCAGTCGCGTACTTCATTCCAAAATATTCTTCTGAGATCTCAGATAGTTTGACCACTGGTGCACCAAATACGGCGTGCAACGCATATTGAGTATTCATAAGGTTAGCCTCATTTCCACTAAACCACTGACGTGGTATAGTCTTAGTTAATCGCGCTTAACCTCCGTTCGTCTGCAAACATATCGGAGTTAATGTGCGTTTATAATTGTTTGTTTGTGTGAATATCCTGCGCTTGCACATAGTGTTTGTCAACTGTTTAAAAGTGTTTGTATGAGAGAGTGGTATTTAAGTTCTGAACTAGTTGGGCTGGAAGGTATGGCTAATTCAGCCACGGGCGTGAGCCAAAAAGCCAAAAGAAACAATTGGTTAAATAGAAAAAGCTCTACTGGCAGTAGAGCTTTGGAGTACCATATTTCTAATTTTCATCCTGATGTAAAAAGACAACTAATTGAGAAGTACGTCACAGATAAAGACGAAGCCCAACAGCTAATGGATTTGCCCCCACCATCGGAAAAAACAGCTGTGCCTTTAGTTGCGGATATACTGGAGCACACGACGCTCACAGAAGAAGCTTTGGAACTTGAACTGAGAAAGTTTGTAGAAAGTAATCCAGGCGGTACGCCTATAAGTAACTTTATTGAGCAAATGAAGCTTCTTCGCCGGAAATATGACAAAGATAACGTTACAGAACTGTCTAACGTGAAATCAGTAAAGCTAGCTTCTGAGATGGGGGATATGTGTGCTGTACCTGTCTATAACGTTTATGCCTCTTGTGGTTTTGGTGCTCAAAATGACGCTGAGTATCAACTAAGAACAGAATTCCTGCCTTGTATGTGGCTAAAGCGCTTTGGCTTAACAGAAGAAACAGCGCGCATCATTATCTGCCACGGAGACTCAATGGAAGACACGTTGAGTGACGGTGATGAAGTTCTAGTGGATATTCGTGAGCTTGATCACCCAGTTAAGCACGGTGTGTATGTTGTTCGTATCGGTAAGCACGTTTACATCAAGCGCCTGAAGTACGACATCATGGCAGAAGGCTATGAAGTGATTTCAGACAATAAAGAAGAATATGATTCATTCATCGTGAACGAGGAGAAACTCAATGAGTTTGCGGTGATAGGAAAAGTAGTTACCACCGTCATGAAGGCGGTGATTTAAAAGTTTAAGGCATCCTATGGGGTGCCTTTTTTATTGATGCTTTTGTAAAAAAATATAATGACTAAAACAATAGAAGAATATAAAACCGATTTATCAGATGTGATTGATCATATCAAGCTTTCTCATAGCTCAGACTTTGTTTTCAACTTAGACGAAGAGGGGTGGAGCTTATCCGGAGTACAGAAGTTTAACTTTTTTGTCGGTGCAAATAATTCAGGTAAAAGTAGAGTACTAAGGCTTGTTTTAGATAAAAGTAAAACTTGGTCAATTGGTAGTGACTTGATTTCAGCCAAGCAGGTAATGGAAGCCATTGACTTAGATGAAATTGAGCAACTTAGGTTTCGGTATACTAATAATAGAAATGCATTACGATCAGCGATTGTTCAGGCTAAAGAAACCACTCCAGAAGTACCAATAGCAGATTTAATTCAAAGAATCGCAGGGAAAGCCGAAGGGGAGTTCGGAGGTCGTGGTGGCGAATTAGAAGTTAAAGCTCATGAGTTGGTGTCTCCCCACCTAGATTCTAAAAAGCTTGGGTTATTGAACGATACTTTAGCATATAGGTATAAAGAGCCTATTTATATTCCTACGCTTCGCACCCTTCGTCATATAAGTGATGAAGACCATTACAAACTTAGGACTGTTCAAGATTACTTTCCGGGTTGTGATATAGATAATTCGGCTTCGACTAAATTCATCTTTACTGGTCATGATATTAGTGAAGATTTAAAACAACATTTGTTAGGTACACACAAACAAAGAGAAAAGGTTCGGCAATTCGAACAGTTCCTCAGTGAACAATTTTTTTATGGGGCAGACATCGCTATTACCCCTAGAATTAAAGACAATGTAGTCTGGTTCAAAGAAGGAGATAAAGATGAGTACCCTATTTATAATCTAGGTGACGGCATTCAAGCCATCATAATTCTAACTTATAAAGTGTTTATGGCTGAGGAGCCAACCATCTTTTTTATTGAAGAACCCGAAAAGTATCTACATGCGGGTATGCAACGAACGTTGATTGAGGCGTTGGCGTCAATTCCTCACCACATGTTTTTTATGACTACTCACTCTAACCACTTTCTCGACTTGGCTCTTGAGAGAGGTGATGTAGCAACACACCAAGTCTCTCAGCGTGAGGGCAAGACATTTACATGTAGCTCCACTGAACTCAATGATCTACTTGATGAGTTAGGTGTACGGGCTTCTTCAGTTCTTCTAGCAAACTGTTCTATTTGGGTTGAAGGTTTAACAGATAAGCTTTATCTGCGTGCTTATATGGCTAAATTCCTTAAAGAGTTGGAAGAAAAAGACTCTGAACCAGAGCGGGTGGAGCGCTTGAAGAGTTACCTTGAGAATCTTCATTATGTGTTCGTCGAGTATCAGGGGGCGAACATTACTCACTGGGCATTTAACCATGATGAAGCAGACATGGAAAAAACTAGTGCATATCTACTCAACAACAAAATTTTCTTGTTAGCTGACGGTGATATTGATTGGAAAGGGGAGCGAACAGAGAACCTATCGAAGCACCTTGGAGACCAGTTCTATCAATTGAAACTAAAAGAAATTGAAAACTATATACCTGTGGAAGTGATGCAAGAGACAGCAAAACTTCGCTGGAATGCGATGAAGCTGACAAACAACTGTACTTTGGACGTTTCTACGCTAACTCAAAAAGCGTATGAGCATAAGAGAACAGGGATTGGCAAGGCATTAGAACGTTGTGTAACCTCTAAACCGACTAATCTTGAGAAAAGCTTTTTTGAGGAAGTCAGCAAAAGTCGGACTGGTACTATTCGCGATAAAGTTACCTTTTGTAAAGAGGCTGTTCGCTATATGAATAGTCACCCAGATGATTGGGCGTTGACTAAAGAATTGACGGACTTATGTGACAAGTTATGGAAGCATATAGAGCGCAGTAATCAGTCGAGTTCGAAGTAAACTAAGAATAAAGCAGTTTTAAAGGAGCCAATCGGCTCCTTCTTAATCTCAAGCGTTAGTGGTAATTTGAATTAACCTGAATGTAATTTGCCACTTTCGTCTCTTTGATGTGACTAGGTGCCTGATAGGTTGTCCTAAATTGGTTCTGCCCCAAAGTTTATTAACCCATCTACTTTGTGCTAAATCAGCACTGCTAAGTTGCTGTACTTTTCCTAGTGGTGACAACGAATAAACGGTGCTCGCCACTCAAAAAAATGTATATCACAAGACTTTCATGCATAGTGTCAGGACGGTATTCTTATTACTATCTTTGTAAGTCTACTATGCTTACTTCTCTTTTTGGAATATAGGTACACATAACTTAGCTTCCAAAATTGCTTTATTTTGATAGCGTTCTAAATCTAGTTGCAATGCTTGCCGTGCGCTGGGGTGATTAATACGGAAACAATGTGTCTCATTTACTTTAAAATACCACAGCCTTCTTGGCTCTATCACCTTACTATCTGAGTAAATGAATGCGCTCTTAAGGTGTGAATCTCTGGATGAGCCCGTAGTAAAAATAGCCACATCAGGCTTTAAAATATCAAATTGCGCCTTTAACAATTGGTTAGAGAGATTGGCTATCATTGAAAACGCAGTGCTTTTCTCGGGACTCTTTCTGTTGTAACTCATGCAGAACTGATTGGAATAAACAGCGCTACAGCTTGATTCTTTCCCTCCCCCAGAAAGTTCTGATGAGCATTTATTATAAAATCTTAGCAGCTTATGCTTCCCTGGTGGCATCTTACTTTGAATTAAACTGTCAGACATTGACTGCTTAATTATTTCTCTTGAAACGTTACTACCATGTCTTATTGGGCAGTTAATTCTCCACGTTTTAGGTTCTTGCCCGATAAACAGCACTTTTCGCTTTGATTCAAAATAAGACTCATCAGGGCAGGCTAGGAAAGTTCCAGAAAGGTTTTTGGTTGAGTAAATTCTTGAAAAATCGGTTTTTTTTAATATTGAATAATATGCTTCTTCTAATTTCGCAACACTACCATTATAGCTTGACAAAACTATGTATCCTTCTAATTAGTAATTATTAAGTGTTGCACTTAATCTATTTTCGAATCAGCTAAAAATAGCTTATAGCAAGAGTTTTAACTGATCTTTGTCCATTTGCGAGCTACGATACAAGCAGGCCGACTGTGCGATCTGGTAGTGAGTTACCAGAGGCTGTGCAGAGTGTGTTGAGAAACAATTATAAAAGGAGCCAATCGCTCCTTCTTAATCTCAAGCGCTAGTGGTAATTCTAATAAATTCGCCGCTAGTTAGCCTCTTCGGCTTCTTCATATACACGGCCATATTCTTTTAGAATTGTCGCCCAGCTAGCCAAGCTACTTGCTCTTCTCGCTATACTAGAGCCACCTAGTCCTTTAACTCGCTCTTTTACAAATCTTTCTGCCGAGCTCGGGTCAATATCTTTGAGGCTAGTTACTTCAGCCCATTGCATCCATGCCCAACCAAAGTCACTAGATTCAAAGCGGTCTGCTAAAAATTGATACTTGGCAGTCCTGTTTTTCTTCTGAGCTAGGAACCGACCCGCGGTCGTGACAGTATTATTTGTTTCGAGCAAACCTAAGCACTTTGCGGCATGTGTATGGTAATCGACTTGCCTTTCTGAGCTGATGCCTTCAATAAGCTCGTGATTAAGCTCCCCGCCATTTACGCGATGTTCAACAATACTAATGACCCGATCTAGACAGTTAGCTTGAGGTACCTTACTTGAATCAATAAAAGTTTTTGTACTCTTTTCAAGTTTTTTAATTATAGGCAACAAGCTTGCAGAGCTAATTCTTACGGGTTCTTTTAGGGTCTCTGATGTTTTAGATTTTAGAGTGAGCTCTAACTTATCCATGTTTACAACATCAAGAAGGTCTTTGAATCGATATGGGTCAATTTCGTATTCTTCTAGCTTTGCTTCGATACTATCTTTATCTTTGAGAATACTTCCAAATAGCTCAATAGCAACCCCAGCTCTTTCTTGGTTACTTGAACCTAACTTGACATCAAATGAGCTGTATTTAGCATTGAATGGATAGATAGACGGCGACTTGTTGTGCCTATCTTTCATTAACAATTTTATGATGTCACCGAAAGCACCGAGAACTTTTGTCACCGCATCATCATCAGGTGAACCACCACTTCTTTTCGCTATTCGAAGGTTAAAATCCCAATTAGCCTCAGGGGCAATGGATTGAATTTCATCGAGCTCAATTGAAAAATCCTTAGGGGGGAGGTTCACTTGGCTTAGTGCATCTTCATTTAAGAATTCTAGCGAAGTTGATTTGTTCAGTTCTGCTGCATGTGTAGACATAAGAAGTAATTGCTTAGACTGCGAGAAAGCCTGATGAAAGCTACATTCTTCTCTTAGCAACGCATCTAAAATATTCTGAGACGTAGGCATATAAACCCACTTTGATGTTTGCCCATTATTGTAGTCACCACTCCAGTACACAAGGTATAAACGCTCTAGCTCATCTTTAACTGAAAAGCACTTAGGTCCAAAGAAGTCATCATAAATTTCAAAAAAACTTAGGCGTCCGAGAAATGTATCTTTAGGTAAAATATTCATTACTCCTCCACCTTATGTTTGATATGTTTGTGTGGTTCTGCACCTTCTGGCGCCCAAAGTGTAATATGCCCATCAGGAGACACTTCTTCAGGGATGACCCCAAGCTCAGCTGTTAAATTACCATAAACTGTTTTCCAATCCCCAAATTGTTCAGGAAACGGGTAGTTTTTTGCGACACGTTGAATTTTGGAAAGTTTAGACCAGAAAGAAATCCCATATGACTTAGGGATATCTTTTTTTGCGTAACGATAACCTGGCTTTTCATCTCGATGACGTTGAAAGTCTGCTTCGGTTGGTGGAGTAGTGCGAACTAGGCGGTAAACTTTGCCTTCAGCTGGTACAACCCCACATTTTTCCGGGATCCCTTCAGGAAAATCTGCAGGCCAACAGTGGTTTGAGTTAGAGGTATTATTCATCGAACTACTTTTGATTGCTTAGTATTTTACTTGCTAAGTGATATGCATATTGCTGCATGTTATCATGGCCAACATACTGTTTAATAGCAGTTTATCGACCTTTATCTCACAAAAATGATGCAGTGCGGAGTGTATTCGATGTCAAATCAAAATAGTATTCGGAATGATAACCCTGAAAGCTCGCCAAGGAGTCGTGTGGCTTTATTAGTACCTCCATACATCTTTATCTATTCATTAACAGCTTTGTGGTTGGTAGTTGATGGTTGGCTAACAGGCTTTAAATCTGTTTTAGGGTTATGGAGTGATTTGTCTATAGTGCCTCCGTTTGTTATCTCTATGATGTTTACGATGACAGGGGCTCTACTGGGTAGCGCTATATTAGGGATTATTTCATTTCATCGTTACTATGCAGTTGAGAAATCTTTCGACGCCAACCATGTTTGGGGATTCCTTTTTTCGCCATTACTTGCACTGATTATCGGTGCTTTGTTCTTTGCATTATTGAAGAGTGGTTTGGTTGTATTATCAGGGGCGAGTGGTGAGGTTACTGAGCCAGTCAGCGCATCTTTAGGGTATTTCGCTATCGGCGGGGTTGTTGGATATAACTGGGATGTGTTTGTCAAAAAGTTAGAAGAGTTATCGAAAAATTTAGCGCCTGCGCAATAGTTATATAAAGAGCCGCATTATGCGGCTTTTTTAGATCTTGCGCTCATGTAGCTTATGCGGAAACAGCTGGGTGTAAACTTGCCACAGAGTGTTTAGATTGCGGTGTCCCGTCACCTGAGCGACTTCTTCAATGCTGAACCCTTTCTCAAACAAGCGACTTGCACCTTCACGGCGTAGGTCATGATACCTGAGATTATCAATTCCGATCTTTTGGCAAACCTCTCCAAACCCTCGACCAACTGAGCGCTCATTATAGGGGAAGATACATGCGCTTTTACGTTCTTGACGCATGACAATGTCAAAGGCGCCGCCTAATAGTGGCACAACCATGTGGTTACCGGTTTTCTTACGAGGGTCTTTTCTGTCTCGGACGATAACAGTCTTCTGCTCTTCGTTTAGGTCTTCCCATCGAATTCGGCATACCTCACCAACTCTCATACAGCTAAGAATGCTAAAGTCGAGTAAATCAGAGTAGGGGATTTTGTTCTCTCTACGCTGTTCGCGTTCTTCTAGTGCTTGTTTTAGCAGTTCTAGTTCGCCGGCTGTTGGACGTCTAGTTCGTTTCTCAGATTTACCAATTAGCTTCATTTCAGTGAGAATTGGCGTGGTTTCAATTATGGTGGCAAGGTTGGCAGCTACATTGAAGACAGGTTTGGCCTTTTTGAAGATAGAGCGCAGGTAGTAAACATCACTGTAAACAGTTGAAGGTTTAGTTCCGGTGGCGCAGCGGTTTCTACAGTGGTCTATTAAGTCTTTGGATGTGAGTTCATCAGTATGGATTTTAGCAATGTCACAGTCGCGCAGAAACTTGATGATTGTCTGCTTAGAACGCCCTGTATTGTCCCACAGCTCTCGATTCTCTATAAACATATCAATCAAGTGCCCAATGGGGATTGAGCGTTCCTGAGCGCCTCCTTCTTCTAATTTTCGGACTTCATTCTTTGCCCAAGCAGTGGCGAGCGTCTTTTTCTTATGTGTTTTAGAAAAACGCTTTGCGATTTTGCCGCGGTGTTTGACTGTAACCGTTGCTTTATAGCGAGACTCACCACTTGCTAAGGTTCGTTTTTCGATACTAAACGATGCCATTGTTTGTGATCTCCAAGGAGTACCAGAAAGGTATTTTGAGGGGTACAAAAGGTGTACCGTGTATCGGAGATTATAGCACTTTATATTAAATCATCTACATTGAGATACTTCGTTAAGTAGTTGAATCTGTTGTGATAGTGAGGGCTATCTAGATGGGGTAAGGGTTGGCGGTATTAGGTGAAAATTCAGTGTAACTTATAAATAGTGGGTTTCAGAGCCATGTTCTTAGTCAGTCTCAATGTGTGAGGAGGTTGTTATCCCTATCAAAGTCTAAGTCGTACAAAATAACATTAGATATGATGCTAAATACCTTAGGGTTGTTGAGGTATAGCAAGGTCGTGGCACTAGGATACATCAACTCTAAAGCTGAGTTTGCATTTTATTGAGTAAAGTTAGTGTTTTACCTATATGCAGATAGTAATCTTGTAAAAATTAGGCAAAAAAATAGCCAGCTAAAAGCTGGCTACTATATCAAAATCTATAAGTCTTAAACTAGAGTGATTTTCTCAGCTTGTGGACCTTTTTGACCTTGAGTGATTTCGAATTCTACTTTCTGGCCTTCAACAAGAGTACGGAAGCCGTCACCTTGGATTGCAGAGAAGTGAGCGAAAACGTCAGGACCGTTTTCTTGTTGGATGAAACCGAAGCCTTTAGTTTCGTTGAACCACTTAACTGTACCAGTAGCTTTGTTAGACATGTCTATTTCCTAAATATCTAAATTTTGTGTAAATCTTCGCCTTTCAGGCGCTTATAGCGTGGAAAAATAAATTGCTATTGCGTACCACAGGACGGCGGACTTACTAATCATCCAACGAAATGTGAGAACAAAGAACTTTCTTTCTAGCCGTCGTTGAGTCTAGGTTAAATTCAGAGAGAGTCAACATATATCGGAAGGATACATGGAAATATTTGTATTTAGTCACTTTTTAACCACTGTTTTTTTGATGGAGTTGCAAATAAATGAAACAAGCATGAAGTTTTTCAAGAGATTTATGAATTTAATTCTACAAAATTGACTAGTTTGCGAAATTATTGTTCAATCTGGTTTGACCAATAAGGAGTATGTATGAGTAGTTTAAAACATAATCCCTGCCCGGATGAATTGAGTTTAGATACAGAATTTGGACGCGGGATAATCAAAGATAATGCACTTAAAGCGGCAGTCACGAGCAAGTTATTCAGAACGAGAGTAGTAAAAGCGAAGAAAGGTAAAGGAAGCTTCAACCGGAAAGCGAAGCATAGAGGCAAAGAGCCCTATTCAAAGTCTTCACTAAAGTGGATTTTGAATAGGGCTCTTTTCTTATCTGAGGGTGACTGCGGAGCTGTGTTTTAACGTTCTATTTTGGGTGAGTAAATGGAGTATGCGGTGATTTGCCCAGCAACGATTGCAGAGAACATAAACAGTGCAGAAAGCCCGATACTTGGGATTGGCAGAATTGACTGTTCAAACACCGATTGACTCGCACTGACCAAAACACGACTGCCTGGAACCAAAATAATGATCCCTTGTACGATATAAATAGATCCTGTCAGTTCCATTTTCTTTGCGATCCAAGTGCCGTATAAAGTGATCAATACAGTCGTTATCCAAGTTCCGACCACCCATCCACTGTCAAACCCTAGATAGAATGGCCCCCACATGCCGAGCATTGCTACTGGTAAACCTAGTAAAATATCGAGCGGACGAGCATTAAAGATAACGCCAAGGCAGCTTGAAATGAGAAACAGGCCACTGATATGCATCCAAGTTGGAATTTCATTAGTGTAAGCGATAGATTGTGCTTGCCCCCAAATGGCCTCGCCAATGTTAAGTCCCATTGTAATGCCCACAAACAGTTTGATCAGCGTGAGAGCGCATTGTCCTAATAAACTGGTGCCAGATACCAAGTCATTAAATGCTAAGCACTCTAAAGAGTTTGAAATGGAGAGGCCGGGAACAAACAGTACAATAGTGGCTATGCACAAAGCCCATACCGGAATAGGCAAGCCTGTACTAGAAAGATATGCGACGATGATGCCGGTAAAAAGCGCAGCGATAAATTCGACAGCAATAGCGCGGCGTGCTCGACATACCATTTGGCATCCCCAAACCATTAAGCCGAGTAAGAAAGCAAAGCCAACCGCCTCTAAAGTACTACCGACCAGCATCAAATAAGCTGGTGGAATCCCCATGTTTGCCAATGCTATCACCCACAAAGGATAGCCAGCTGGTTCGGGTACCGGTTCACTGCTTGGTTGGTTAATACGTATGATGGTATTTGCTAACAAGCTTAAGTTGATCGAAGCTGGCTTGAGGCGTTTTAGTACAACAGCATTGTTGTCGTCGGGGAATTGATAATTGATAGCCGTTGGTGTTGCTTGGATCATTACATCAACCCCATGCTTTTGAGCGTAGTGTTGAGTGTACTTTTCTACTTTGTAAGGCGCGCAACCACTGCGATGGAGAGTATCGCCAATCTCAACAATTTTGTTTATTCGATATTGTGAAGGCATGATGAATTATACTGCAAAAATTTTGCATTAAAGTTAACAAAGCTCATCGCTTTCTTGAAGCTAAGAATATGAGGGAAAAGCAGGACTGTGCTCTAGGTCTGATGGCATGCGGTATTTCGTAGATTATTTAAGCAGAACCAGAATTTTTGAGATTGGGAATTGCGAAGAAGCACTTTAGTGCTAGCGGAGGTGTACATCAGTAGTACAAATTTATAGAATTCTCAATATTGATATCGTGAATTAGATATGCGTCACATTTGGTACTCAATTACACTCACATTATTTGCTATACCTAAGGTTGTAGCCCATCAGTATTTGCGTAGAGAAAAGGTATGATGTTGTACGTGCATAAAGTATTAACACGGCTTAAGGTCGGACGGTTCTACCTTGTTCTTCTTCTGGCGATCTTCCTTCCTTGCTTTAGTTATGCTCACGTAACGGAGCCTAACGCTTTAGTTGTTGCTAACTCTAAAGCATGGAAACCATTTTCTTACCTAACAGAAGATGGCGAACCTGCTGGAATCTTAATCGACTATTGGAAAGCCTATTCGGAAAAGAACCATGTTCGAGTCGAGTTTTTGTTGCTTGACTGGGATGAATCGTTGCGTGCTGTGGAAGAGGGTAAAGCGCATATTCATGCTGGACTCATTTACTCCAAGCCAAGAGATGAATATCTAGAGTTTGGTGCAGTCATTATGCCCATTGATACACAATTGTATCTCGCGACTGAACTGGTCGGTTTGAATGTCCAAGAGGCACTAAGAGGCAATTCAGATACGAAAATTGGAGTCGTGAAAGGGGGATATGAAGAGTACTTTATTACTAATAAGTACCCTGATATAGAGGTAAATACTTACGAAAATAATGAATTGCTATTAAAAGCAGCGGCGCGGCAAGAGATAAAAATGTTTATTGCGGATGAGCAAGTGGTCAACTTTCATTCAGCGACATCGAATGTGATATTTAGCTTTGTGCCAGTTATGCATTTGTACAGTCGAGATCTCCGAATTGCAGCATCAGAGAGCAGCCCTATTTCTATCGGAGCTTTGTCTCGTCAATTTGAAAACATACCCCATTCAGAAAAAGATCGCATTATTAACCGTTGGACCAATATTCAGAGAGTCTATCCGATGTATTTGCTTCCTCTGGCCATTGTGCTGTTTTCGGCGGCTGCGATGTTTCATATTTTTAGTTTGCGAAAAACCGTTCGTCAAAAAACGAAAGAGTTAACGTCAGCCAATAAAAAACTCTTAGAGCTGACGCTGACCGACCCATTAACGAAGCTGCAGAACCGACGCCATTTTATTGATCAGTTATCACGTTATAGTGCGGGGGGCAGTAACCTGACGTTAATGATTTTCGACATTGACGACTTTAAATCCGTCAATGATCGGTTTGGCCACATTTGTGGAGACGAAGTTATTCTCTCTGTCGCCAATACTGCGAAGAAGAAAATGCCAGCCGAGGTGTCGCTAGCAAGGATAGGAGGAGAAGAGTTTGCCATTATTTCTTCTCGTCTGACAGAAGCTCGTGCTCGACAACTTGCAGAAGAGCTATGTATTGCTATTGCAGCAAATGCAGTGATGATTGACGACCATGTGGTTAAAGTCAGTGTCAGTCTAGGGTGTGCGTTCTATCCAGAGTTTGATTCACCACTGTCGCTGGCGGATGCTGACGCTCTGATGTATCAGGCCAAATCTGCGGGTAAGAACTGTGCTGTCTTCCAATGTGTACGTAGAGATAACGTGGCGCCTTTACTCCGTAAAGCTGAATAAACTTTGAGCGATCTCTCGCCGACCTTCCACCCCTTCTTGCTATACTGATTTGAACTCCCTGTTTTCGTTGTTATTTCTGACGTGAATAGTGTTGGATTTCAGTGTCGAGGACGGTTATGCGTACTGCTTTTTTATCTCTATTGTGTTGGTCCATTTCATTTACTGTTGTGGCTGAAAGTGCTTTTGATATCGTGCAACAGTCAGATCAGGCAATGCGCGGTGATTCCAGTTATACCGAATCGACCATGGAGATCATTCGTCCTGATTGGACTCGGTCGATGACCATGAAGAGTTGGACCAAAGGGACGGATTTGTCTTTGGTGTTGGTTACGGCGCCAGCCAAAGATAAGGGCAGCGCTTCTCTAAAACGACACAGAGAAATGTGGAATTGGGTGCCGAGTATTGAACGCGTTATCAAAATTGCACCTTCTATGTTGAGCCAATCGTGGATGGGATCAGACTTTACCAATGATGACTTGATCAACCAGTCTTCTATCGTAGTTGATTATCAACATGAATTGAAAGGCGAGGATACGTTTGATGGCGACAAGGTTTGGGTAATAGATGCCGTTGCAAAGCCTGACGCTCCCGTAGTGTGGAGTAAAGTAACTCTATGGATTTCTATGTCGACGTATCTACAACGTAAAGTGGAATTCTACGACGAGTTTGATGAGCGAGTGAACGTGATGGCGACTTATGACGTGAAAGAGATCGGCGGTAGAAAATTAGCGACCAGAATGGAAATGCAGCCGCTTGATAGGCCAGAGAACAAAACAGTACTCATTACTCACCAAGCACAGTTTGATTTCGATATCGATGACAGTTTTTTCTCTCAGCAACAGATGAAATCGCTGCGTGACTAAGTTTGGATAAATGAAAGGCTAAGAGAAGAAACGGATAAGCGAACATCAGCGGAAGGATACGAATCAATGCTTGTGAAACTGGCTTGGCGAAACCTCTGGAGACAAAAGCGCAGAACACTACTGACGGCGTCTGCGTTGGCATTGGTGCTGTTTCTTTCGCTTATTACACGAGCGTTTCAAGAAGGGAGTTATACATCCAATATCAAAAATGCCGCCAAGTTTTATACGGGTCTAATTCAACTGCAAAACCCCGAGTTTGGTGACTCTTCCAGCATTGATGATGTTTTGCCGCAAACCAACATCTTCATTTCGGCGGCGAAAAACAATCCCAATGTTGACGTGGTACTGCCTCGAGTGGAATCTTTTGCTTTAGCGGCAAAAGATGAACGCTCAAAAGGCGTGATGGTGTTAGGCGTGGAACCTGGCGCCGAAGACACGTACTCCAATATCAGCGACAAATTGATTGAGGGAAGTTACATCCAATCAGGGCAAAAATCAGTGCTGGTTGGTGGTGGTTTAGCCAATTATTTGCAACTCAAGGTTGGCGATGAACTGGTGCTATATGGTATCGGTTATCGAGGGCAGACCGCGGCAGGTTTGTATCAAATCTCGGGCATACTTCATTTTCCTTTGCAGCAGCTTGATTCTCAGTTGGTGTACATGCCGCTCGATACTGCGCAAAACCTGTATTCATTGGATGACCAAGTCACCGCATGGGTTTTAAATACGGAGAGTTTAAGAGCCTTACCTAATACCGTTGAACAGCTTAAAGCCGAGTATGGCGATAACGTTGCCGTGAAAGATTGGAAGGCATTGTCGCCAGAAATGGCACAGCAAATCGCCTTAGATAAAGCGGGCGGCATTTTCTTGATTTACATTCTCTACGGCATTGTTGGTTTTGGCTTGTTTGCGACTATCTTAATGACGACATTGGAACGCCAGCGTGAGTTCGCTGTCATGTTGGCAACCGGAATGCTGCGCTCCAAGCTCGTCCTTCTGCTCACGATAGAGTCTCTGTTTATGTCCGTCATTGGCATTCTTATTGGGCTAATCGTGAGTGCTCCTGTGTTGGGGTATTTCTATTTTAATCCAATCGAAATTACTGGTGATGCTGCCAAGTTGATGCGCGAAAGTGGTTTTGAGCCTATTGTGCCCGTCTCGCTCGACCCACATTTGCTGCTCAATCAAATCGCAGTCGTGCTATTGATTCTTTTGTTGTGTTTGCTTTACCCAATGATTCGCATGCTTCGAATGCCCATTGCAGCAGGGTTAAAAGGAGGTGCTCATGCTGGTTAAGTTGGCTTGGCGTAACTTGTGGCGCAACAAGTTGAGAACCTCAATCATGCTCGGTGCCATGGTATTTGGTTTGATGGGCGTGGTTGCCATGATGGGATTCATGAATGGCTTGGTCGATAGCATGATCAAGAACGCCATCTCTTGGCAAACCAGTCACTTTCAGATCCAGCAAAAGTCCTATTTGGTCAATCCTGAGCTTAAAGATGTGATTTCCGATGCGGATAAGATAACCAAAGTGTTGGCGAGTTACCGAGAAGTGAAAGCTATCTCTGAGCGATTTCTAGCAGATGGCATGGTGGCGTCAGCGCGCAGCACACGTGGTATTCGCATCAACGGCGTTAATATCGAGCAAGAGCAAAACATCACGCCACTCTCGAAACATATTGTCGACGGAGAATGGCTGAGCGAAGAAGGCAGAAATCCGATTTTGGTATCGAGCAAAATAGCCGAACGATTGAAGCTACGAGTCGGCTCCAAAGTCGTGCTCACTTTGTCTGATGTCAATGGGGAGGTTGCAGGCGCGGCATTTCGTGTTCGAGGTATATTCAAAACACCATCGACAGGGTTTGATGACGGTAATGTTTACGTCCGCAAAGCGGATCTTGAAAAGGTCGCGGGGCTGAGTGGCACACACGAAATCGCGATACTCCTTACTTCTAATAACGATACTGAGCTCAAGCAGATACTTGCGTTCACTCACTCTATTTTGCCGCCGGAAAGTAAAGACTTGCTCAGCGTGAGACCTTGGCAAGAGATCCAACCTTTGCTCTCGACCATGATGAGCACAATGGATGTTTCCAACCAAGTGATGCTGGTGGTGTTTGTGTTGGCGATGACCCTTGGCATCATCAATATCATGTTGATGTCGGTGTTTGAACGCACGCGAGAGTTCGGTGTGTTAATGGCTGTAGGCATGCAAAAACACAAGATACGCTTGTTGATTGTTTTTGAAACCTTGTTCCTCGGATTAAGCGGTTGTGCGCTTGGGTTACTCGGAAGTGCAATCATGCTCAAGGTGCTGAGTACTACTGGATTATCGCTGGCTAGTATGGCGGAAGGGCTGGGGGCTTATGGCGTAGATACCTTGCTCTATCCACGGGTATCGCTAGCGGAATACCAAATGATCATTGTCGCGATTTTTGTTGCTAGCTTTATTGCAGCACTGTACCCCGCACGACAAATCTTAAAGCATCGACCAGTGGATGCCATGGCGGAGAAAAGCTAATGACCATCAAACTAGAAAACCTAACTAAAATTTACAACGCCGATGGTGATTATCCCGTGCATGCAGTGCAGTCGGTCGATCTGGAGATCAAGCAAGGTGAGTTCGTTGCGATCATGGGACCATCTGGTTCGGGTAAAACGACGTTGCTGAACATGATTGGCGGTATTGATGCTCCAAGCTCTGGCAAAGTGGAAATCGACGGCTGCATGATTTCATCGATGTCAGAAAAAGAACTGATTGCCTATCGTCGCGATAATATAGGCTTCATCTTCCAAGACTACAGTTTGTTACCTGTGTTAACCGCGCTTGAGAATGTGGAATTCGTCATGCAACTGCAAGGAAAAACCGAGCGAGAGTGCCGTGAACGTGCGACGTCCTTGCTTGAACAAGTGGGGTTAGCGGAGCAAATGAATAAGGTGCCAGGTAAGATGTCTGGTGGGCAGCAACAGCGTGTTGCGGTTGCTCGTGCCCTAGCGCCGAAGCCTCGTTTTGTCATGGCGGACGAACCCACTGCCAATCTAGACGCCAAAAGCACTGCGGAGCTGCTCGACATTATGGAGCAACTTAGCGAACAAGAGGGAACGACGTTTATCTTCTCGACCCACGATCCGCGGGTGATAAAACGTGCACACCGCATTATCGTATTTGAAGACGGTCGCTTAGCGCGTGATTTCAGTAATATTGATA
This sequence comes from Vibrio rotiferianus, assembly GCF_002214395.1. Classification (NCBI taxonomy): domain Bacteria; kingdom Pseudomonadati; phylum Pseudomonadota; class Gammaproteobacteria; order Vibrionales; family Vibrionaceae; genus Vibrio; species Vibrio rotiferianus. The sequence goes on along the minus strand of NZ_CP018311.1, from coordinate 114,588 downwards.
ATCGTGCAGAGAGGTCGCATGCATAGAGCTGTTTCCTATTTGTCTGCGACTTGCACCAAAGCTCTCCAATTCAATACCGGCTTGCTCAAAACAAAAGTAAATGCAGTGTTTATTAAGGCGTTAAGTCTTTCATTGCTTAGTCTTCAGGCTGGTTCTGCCTTGTCTGCTGTCCCCGGATTAGAGCCTCAAAAGTCATGGGATTTGGATGGCTACATCAAATACATGGCAACCTACAGTATTCCTGATGGAACTGATAATACGTTCGATAACCTGATACACAATCGACTTAACTTTGAATACCGTTTTTCCTCTAGCTGGCGTGTGAATGTTGGGCTACGAAATCGAGCACTTTGGGGCGATTCTAGCGACTTCCCTGGCTATGCTGATTTGGTCGCGTTGGATTCTGGTTACATGGATTTAAGCAAAAACTGGCACGAAGATGATGTGGTCATCAACAGTCAGCTTGATCGTCTATATCTCACTTGGCAGCAAGATGACTGGGGAGCGCAACTAGGGCGCTTTCGTATCAATTGGTCGATGAATACGATATGGAATCCAAACGATATCTACAATGCGTATTCGATTTACGATTTTGACTATGAAGAGCGGGCAGGCACGGATGCGGTCATGCTGAGCAGGAAGCTAGGCTTTGCCGACGGCGTAGATTTGGTGTTTTCACCAGCTCGTCAATCAGGGCAAGACAGTGCCTCACTGCGTTATTTCGCCAATCAATCGGGATGGGATTATCAGTTTATTGTAGGGCGAGCTCGGATGGATTACGTACTCGGCGCTGGTTTTGCAACGGATGTGTTTGATGCGGGTTTTCGTGGAGAGCTCACGTGGTTTGATCCCATTGATCCAGAATTTGAGGGTGAACCGACCGAAAAGACCACAGTTGCCAGTATTGAATCGGATTACAGCTTTGGCGGAGGACGCAGCTGGATGGGGCGTGCAGCGTGGTTGTTTATCTCCGAACCGCAAGATATATCGAGCGCATTGGCATATTTGAACCTTCCTCTCGACGTAAAAACGTTGAGCTTTACACGAAATACTTGGTACGCCGATGTGAGCTTTGATTTAACCCCGTTAAACCGCGTCACACTCTCGACCAGTTACTATGATGATCACTCTTATTTCATAGGAGCATCGAGCAACTACTCCCTCGCAAATGACTGGCAGTTACTTACCGTGATCCAAAGTTTTAATGGTAATCACGATAGTTTATTTGGAGCCACTCCAGCAACATTGTTATTCGCTAATATAAAATACTCTTTTTGATTACATGTCTTTAACATTTTAATGGTTAAAGTTATATTTAGGGCTCATCGTTGTCAGGAGTTTATGGATGAACCTTACGATATCAGGGAAGTTGCAGCTCAGTTTTGTGCTGCTAGCCGTACTTTTTATGGCATCAGCGGTATTTACTTATCGCAACGTCACCACCGTTGAGCAATATGCCTCTTCATTACTTAAATCCGATTTACCGACCGTAGACATCAGTCGCGGTATCCAACAATCCGTTCAAGCCTCGCTTTCTTCTATTCGGGCCTACATGTTGTTAGGTGGTGATGAGCAAGAGAGCATGCGCTTGAGTGAAAAGATGCGCAATATCATGGCGTCAACTGACGAATCTCTTCCGACTTTACAAGCTTTGATCTCACAACAGGACTTTCAAGCGGTTCAAAGCCAATGGGACGCAGTAAAAGAGTCTCTAAATAAGCTGCTGGAGCTTAGCCACAGCGACGAGAACTTACCTGCTCACAACCTCTTCATTAACGAGGCAGCACCTATAGCGGAAGTGGCGCTTGACCAGCTTCAAAGCCTAATTAATGAAGAGTCTGGGAACCCATTTGGTGGAGACAGAAAACGCCTGTTTAAAGTCTACGCCGACAGTTACACATCGTTAGCCAATGCACTTTCTGCTTTGCGAGATTTTCTTTTATACGGGAAGCAAAGCTACTTGGATAAATACCAAGACTTGATTAAGTACCACAATCAGTCTGTAGCGGAAATCGACAGCAAACTGGATAGACTCACCGATAACGACCAATCACTGTGGTCACTGTTTAAGGAAATGCAGCAACTGTACTTTCCTCTGGCAGAGCAGGTGATTGCATTGCGTCAGTCTCCAGAATGGAACGAATCAAACTTGCTGATGGCTAACGAACTGTTACCAGCTGCGGATGCTCTAGACCAAAGCTTAGAGACGATTGTATTGGCTCAGCAAAATCGTGCCGATCAGAGCGGGCAGGGCATCAATCAGTCGATCAAAAACGTACTTACCACCATGTTGATTGCAGCGGCGCTGGTTTTGTTTGCCGCAATAGTGATTTCAAAATACATGGGCAGCACCATTGGTCGCCGAGTGAAGAACTTGTCGGAGCGAGCAAAGACGATCGCTTCAGGAGATGTTTCTCAGCCTCCATTGGTTGTTGTAGGTAAAGATGAATTGGCTGATCTCACCGATTCGATTAACCGCATGAACGAATCTTTGGCAGGTATAGTTTCCGGAGTTAATGGTAAAGCTAGTCAGGTTGATATCAGCATGGAAGCACTGTTGGAGTCAGCTCAGGTCACTTCATTGAATATAGAGCAGCAACAAACCAACATTGTTGAAATGGGGCGTCAACTGGATGAGATTGCTCTCGCAGCAAGAAACACTTTGGATCAAGCCAACCAATCGGTGCAGAAGCTTTCTGATTCAAAAGGCGAGATTGAACAAGGTCGTGATGCTCTAGAGCAAAATAAAGTCACCATGGAAAGCTTACACGGCAGTATTGAAACCGCCAGTACGCAAGTGACACAGTTAAGCAAAGAGAGTGAAGCCATTGGGCGTGTTACTGAAGTGATTGAAGGCTTGGCAGAGCAAACTAACTTACTGGCATTGAATGCGGCGATAGAAGCGGCGCGTGCAGGTGATCAAGGGCGAGGCTTTGCGGTGGTTGCTGACGAGGTTCGTATGTTGGCGACACGCACGACTGAATCGACAACAGAAATCAACGGTATCATCAATGCCATTCAACGCTCGACTAATTCTGTGGTTGAGGAGATTGAACACAGCCAATCACTTGCGGAGCAGGGCGCTGAACACATTGATAAAGCAGTAACTCGTTTGCTTGTTACTACTGAGCAAATTGGCTCTTTGAATGAACAAATGGCAGAACTTGCGGCAGCGGCAGAGCAGCAATCTCATGCAACCAATTCGATCACTGGATTGATGTCAGATGTCACTCATTCAGTGGGGGAGGTTTCGAATAACAGTCAGCGAGCATCAGAAACTTCGATTGAAGTAAAAGAGCAAGTTACCGAGTTGAATCAGCAAATGGCGGCCTTCAAGACCACTTAGAAGCGGCACCTTGAACTCTTAACCTAATGTGAAAAAGCCCCAACCATTGTTACATGAAAATGGTTGGGGCTTTTTTGTTGAATGATACGCCGATATTCGTCTGCTTGCTCATTGGAATTGGCTATTTAAATCATAGCTAAAACCAAATTTTTTTCGTCGAGGCAGAGTCGTAATATGACTCCATCGGCAGCAAACACTGCAAAAGAATTTTTAACTTTACACCAATCTAGAGAACAGTTGGTCACTACGATTGGTAATACTCTTCTAGGAGCAAGATTATGAACAAACAAGCAAACCTAATTGGTCTAGATAGCGAACAATCAGCACAACTAGCTCAACAGCTCAATCAGCTACTAGCACACTACCAAGTGTTGTACATGAACTCACGTGGTTACCACTGGAATATCAAAGGTCAGCAGTTCTTCGAACTTCACGTAAAATTTGAAGAGATCTACACTGATCTACAAACAAAAATCGATGAGCTTGCAGAGCGTATTCTAACCTTGGGTCATACGCCAGCGCACGCATTCAGCAACTACCTAGAAGCAAGTGAGATTAAAGAACATCAAAATGCGACTTCTGGTGAGGAGTGTGTACAAGGTCTGGTTCAAGGCTTTAGCGTTCTACTTCTAAAACAGCGTGAGATCCTACAAAATGCTGGTGAAGCTGACGATGAAGGTACAGCTGCATTGATGGGTGACTACATCCGAGAACAAGAAAAACTCATGTGGATGCTTAACGCTTACCTACAAAGTTAAGCAATGCATCGCCCGAGTACTCGATAGGAAATGCATGAACAAATCGGGAATAAGTTAGAAGGAGCACATTAGTGCTCCTTTATTTCGTTGTGATGAAACAAAAAATGAGCGCCGTGTGCAAGCATTTGATTATATTTGGCTGATTAGTAAGCAGTTGAACAAAAAGCGCTTTTCTTTTCCTACAGTTGTGGCATATTGAGGTTGTCACTTCGATGCGCGGGCATCGTATAATGGCTATTACCTCAGCCTTCCAAGCTGATGATGCGGGTTCGATTCCCGCTGCCCGCTCCAATTCTCGACTTACCACGATATCAATTTCATAAATCAATCTCGTTACCATGTGATGGTAAGGTTAAGCAATTTTGCCCTCTATCCCAGCTAGAGTTAGTTTCTAGCCATTAGTTAGCTAACCAACGACCTCGCATTACATAGAATATCTTTGCTTCCCTCAAAATCGATGTGAACTCATGTCGACAATTTGAATTGTTAAGCTTTGTGGTCAACACTCGAATAAGCACCTATTAAACAATCTAATACCAACTCGTATTGAGAGAATTCTGCTTTCGATAGCTCAAAGCCGTGTGTTGGTGTATCGAATAATTGTGAGAGGACTGATGTTATGTTGAAAAGAGCAATTGGCGCATCGTTACTGGCTTTGATGCTAGGCGCTTGTACTACGGTTAGCACCGATGTCGACAAGCAAGCCGACTTCACGCTGTATAAGACTTTTGATTTTGGTGAGAAAGGTTCAACGCCAATGAGTCTCGACGCTCGTCGAATAGAAGAGGCTATTGAAGGGCAACTGCAGAGCAAAGGTCTTTCTATGGTGGAGGCAGGAGGGGATTTGTATATCCATCATGATATTCAGCAGGAATCTGAGCTTGTATCATCTGGCACTTCGTTTGGTGTGGGGTATGGCTGGAATAGTTTTGGAGTCGCTGTCTCTAGCCCAGAAAGGTATCGTGAAAGAAAGTATGGCAACTTAGTCGTAGAGCTTGTCGATACCAAAGCGAATCAAGTTGTTTGGAAAGCCATATCGAAACGTAAGTTGACGGAATCCATGAGTACTGAAAAGCGTGAAGAATTTATCTCAGAAGAAGTGCAAAAAATGTTTGAGTTGTACCCGCCAAAAGAGCAATAAAACGGCACTTTGATATCAAACTATGACCAAATTATTGTGATGTGAGAATTTCATTTGCATTGCGCTTCAAGTGGGGTTAAAACGTCTTATCGTTACGTTTGAGGCTCCCCTTGGTGCGTACCTTCCTGTTTGGTTTGCTCACTCTTGTTTTTTCTGGTTTGGTGTTTGCATCAGGGCAGAGTAATGCTTTCCGACAATCCCATTTCGCCACACCAGCAGGGCTAGAGCATATCGAAGAAGAAAAGCTCAGAACGACTTTCTTTTTCCGGGAGTTAAATGCATCTCTCCAAGGTCGCCAGCAACTCCGCTTAAATTCTACTCGTCCAATATCCACTCAAGATCGTCCGCCCCTTTACAATGAGACTGTTCGTACAACGAGCGTTTGGGTGTCGCAATCAGAGCAATCTCTATCAAGTGCTTTACGCTGTGCTTATGCAATGCTGCATCGCGCAATGGATACGAACCACAATACTCGAGCGCGGGGTCTAGAAGAGGCAAACTTGCTATACCGATTTATTCATTATCAATAGTCAAATCTTAACGTTTTGATTTATTGGAATAATTTGGAGAAGTATATGTTTGATTCTATTTTAGATGTCTTGTTAGCTCTATGGCACCAAGATTTTTCTGCTTTGATGGCGCCCGGTAGTGCGGGTTTGATCTACTTTGTAGTAGGCATGTTGATATTTTTAGAGAGTGGCTTTATACCAGCGGCTCCTTTCCCTTGTGACAGTGTGGTTGTTTTGTCTGGTACCCTTGCTGCAGTCGGGATTCTGGACCCGGTATTCATATTGCTATTGCTAACGGTATCCGCAGCGTTTGGTAGTTGGGCTGCGTATTTTCAAGGGAAATGGCTAAACCGCCTGCCTAAAGTGCAAGGCTGGGTAAATGCAGTGCCTGAAAGACGCCTTCACCAAGTGGACGTGCTTTTAGGTAAACACGGATTGATTGCGCTGTTTTGTGCTCGTTTCGTTCCTGTCGTACGGTCATTGCTACCGTTAATGATGGGAATTAGAGGCAAGAAGGTGAACAAGTTTCACTATTTCTCGTGGTTAAGTGCATTGTTATGGACGTTGTTGCTTTGTGGTTTTGGTATGTTGTTACCTTTGTTACCAGAAAACATCAGCAAATTAGTCACCATGGGGTTGATGGCAGCACCAGTAATCACGCTAACCATTGCCATTATGAGCTTCATTATTGTTAAAGTGCGTAAAACATGGAGCAAGTCAAAGGCAACCCCGCAACTTCCTCAATAGCTTCATTCGTGTGTTTAAATGTGCATCAAAAATCAAAAAGGCGCTGTGGTAGCGCCTTTTTAATTCAAGTCAGTTTAATTAGTATCCGGCATTGTAGAGCAGTTCACCGGCTTCTTTACATTCACTCTGGTAAAACTGTGTGAGTTCTCCTTCATCTATACCTTTTGCTTTGAACTCGGTCTCGGCAGAGGACAATTGGCTAAAGGTATAGCCGCGCTTGGTCATTAAGTAATGGCGGAACATAGCACGATGTTCAGGTACCGCGGTTCTAATGTTGGATGCATTCGCACACTCTAGCAATGTCATATCACTCATATCTTCAGTTTTAGCGGCCATAGCCGTAGCAGTGAATAAAGAAACAAAAGCCAGAGCGGTAACAGTCACGATTTTTTTCATAATCAGGATCTCGAGTTAATTCAATGTTTAGAAGAGATCATCCATGGCTAATACTGACGGTTTCCATTTTGATGTCAGTACAGTCGATGCGCGAGCTATAAGTCGCGACTGTTTTTGAATACGTAAAGTAAGTTAGCTTGCTTCCAGCCTGGTAGGTGATGACCTCCATTGCTAGCGAACAAGTCTGCATTATTAGGCAAAGGGACTGCTTTAAGGGCAATTTCCAAAAGGGCTGGGGGGGAGAAGGCAACAAGTAAATGGTAATTCGGAGAAATATTCGATACGGGCTTACCATCGTTGCTAGATGAACGCCTGTATGGGAGTAGGCCAAGCAGCTCACGCTTTAAATGGCGAAAGTAACCTTCTTGGCTCCAAGAGTCATGAGCCTTCCACGCGCAACAGGGCGTTTTTATTACGTGAGTTAGCTTAGAGAGCTTCTCTGAATATGTGTGTTGGGCTTCTGAGTATTGGTAGTTTTGCGCTGCAAGCATTTGCCCTGAGAACAGGGAGAGTGACAACAAAAGCAAAAGGCGAAATACGTGAACCAAAACTAACCCTAAAACACAATGGAATCGATATTCGTTTGCTACCTGAAGGTGGCGCTTGCGTATACTAACGACTTGCTAAAAGGATGAACAGTTTTTTGTCACATTAAAAAGGGAGCTGATATGCTCCCTTTGTAAAGTTAGTTCAAGAACCCTTATGCGCTGGCGTAGATAACACTGCCGCCTTTAATCGTATCGATGATTTTACGTGAAAGGTTTTGTGGTAAAGCTGGGCAGCCCCAGCTGCGACCAAGATAACCATTTTTTTGTATAAAAGAAGGGTTAGCGTAGTCGGCACCATGAACCACAATGTATCGCTCACGTGCTTTGTCGTTAACACCAGACGTCAGGCCATCCAAGCGAAGCGAATAACCATTAGAGCCATAGTAAGTGGTGTCGGTTAAGAACGTCCCCAAAGAGGTCTTACGAGAGTTCACGACATTAGAGAATTTCGTCGCGGTCTTCTTACCACTGTTTACACCGTGAGCGACATAGGTGTTGAAAATAAGCTTTTTCTTGTCTAAATCGACCACATAAAATCGTTTTTCAGTAGATGGTTTGCTGTAATCGATGATAGTTAAAAGAGGCTTTTTACGGTCTGAGGTCTTCTTGTAAGCTAAAAAAGCATCATTGAACAAATTAAAATCAATGACGCCATCCAACTGCGCTTCTTTATATGTCTTTTCAACAAGTTGCTTTGTCGCTTTTGTTTCTGTCGTTTTTTGTGGTTGGTGAGCAAAGGCAAATGGTGAGACTGCCAGTGATGTCCATATCAATAATAAAAATAGCTTTTTCATTGTTACTAAATAAAACTCTTGGTGTAGCAAATTTAGCGAGCGCTTCTTGCAGTCGTTAATACAGCATGTACATCAATTTAATACTATTCTCAATGTTGTCTATTATGCGTAGTGACACATATTACTCAAATATGATTAGTATTTGGTGGATATTGTTCAACTAACTGATTGAAATTAATCAACATTAAGAGGTTAATCGATGACTTTAAAAATCTTCAGAACAAATACTATCCGATTTGGGTAATTAATAAAACTGTGTTTACTGAGATTTACTAAGCGGGGCATTAAATAAAACAATGTTTAATTATCGTTTTAATAAAAATCCCTTTTTAATTCAAATAGATTATTTCTGCGAAAGTATTACGTAAAAAATTATTAGACTGTGATCCTAGTCGTAACAAACCATTACTTGCAAAATCTTAATGTAATGGTGCCACTATGGATTATTAAGCATATTCAACCAAGTGTTCAGCTAGGCTGTTGTATATCGTCAACTTATTCACTTGCGTTGCTCACATCATTTACTTGTTTTGTGTTAGCTTGCTAGAAAACGGTTATCAATAGGCGAAGAAGATGGAAGTTCATGAGTGTGTCTCGTTTATCCTAGTTAAGGATGATCAAGTTTTGTTGGAAACCAGAGCAAAGGATAAAGACTCAGATCCAGGTGCAATAGCGATACCTGGTGGCCACATGGAGCCGGGGGAGTGTCAGCAAACAACTCTGTTCAGAGAGGTGAAGGAAGAGTTGAAAATCAAACCCTCTCAGTTCGGGTACTTGTGCTCTCTGTACCACCCAACGATCGAACTGCAATTAATTCACTATTATATCGTTACAAGCTGGCAGGGTGATATTCAGAGTTTAGAAGCAGAATCTGTTGATTGGTATTCGATAATAAAAGCGCCAGTTTCAACAAAAGTCGACAGCATTGCATTAAGTGAATATCAGCGACTAAAAGAATCGTTGAAGCCTTTGTTTAATCCGTAGAGTTCGGAAAAATCGCAAATGTGCGGGTGATGATTTTTTAAAAGTTGGAGTCATTTTAAAATATATTGAAATGTCCTTCTTTTAAAAATTGATACCTCGCGAAAACTTGATCAAAAATAAACTTCACTTTCAGCCAGTTATGCTAATTTTTGAAAATGAAAGCGAATAGAGGGAAGTGTATGTCGAAATGGTTAGACTGGGCAAAGCAACTTCAAGCAATAGCTCAAGCAGGGGAGGCGTATAGTAAAGACGCCTTTGATTTGGAACGATTTAAAATGGTTGAGTCCATTGCACATCAAATGTTTGCTGACATCAGCCAAGAACCAATGGCTGATGTTCAAAACCTGTTTATTGCTGAAAAAGGTTACCCGACACCGAAAGTCGATCTTCGAGCTGGCGTTATTAAAGATGGCAAGATTTTACTGGTGAGAGAACGTGAAGATGGTGGTTGGACATTGCCTGGCGGTTGGGCTGACGTATGTGAAACACCAAGTGCTGGAGTAATTCGAGAAGTATTAGAAGAATCTGGTTTAGTTGTTGCAAATCCAAAGCTGATCGCTATACGGGATAGGGCCATTCACGATTACCAACCACCTTATCCATTCCATATCTACAAAATGTTTTTTTTATGTGAGTATGTCTCTGGTGAACCAAAAGAAAACATAGAAGTCTCCGAGATTGAGTTTTTTGACCAACACAAGATCCCTCAACTCTCTCAAAGCCGAACGCTACCGAGAGACATTGATATGGTGTTCGATGCTTTTTACAGTGAAGATTTTCAGGTACACGTCGATTAAGGAAGATAATGAAAACAATAGGCCTAATTGGTGGCATGTCATGGGAATCCACCGCGAACTATTATCGAATCATTAACCGTGAAGTGAAAGCGCGTCTTGGCGGTTTGCATTCAGGGAAAGTCTGTTTGTACAGTGTCGATTTCGCCGAAATTGAAACGCTTCAACACCAAGGCCGATGGGGTGATACCGCCACAATTCTTTCTCAGGCTGCCAAATCGGTAGAAGCTGGTGGTGCTGACTTCATTTTGATTTGTACCAATACCATGCATCAAGTCGCTGACCAAATTCAGCAAGCAGTAGATGTACCGGTTGTCCATATTGCAGATGCAACCGCAGAGAAGTTGGTGGCTGATGGAGTCAAGAAGGTTGGTCTGCTTGGCACGCGATTTACCATGGAGCAAGACTTCTACAAGCAGCGACTTATCGACAAGTTTGGCGTCGAGGTCGTCGTACCGAGTGTGGATGACCAAACGATTGTCCATGAGGTTATCTACAACGAGCTTTGCAGAGGTGAAGTGCGTGAGGATTCTCGTCAGCAGTACCTTGCTATTATCGACAATTTAGTTGAAGAAGGCGCTGAAGCCGTCATTCTTGGTTGTACTGAGATTGCGATGCTAGTTGAACCTCAGCACACTGGCGTAAAGCTTTACGATACAACGGAGATTCACGCGAAGGCTGCGGTAGAATTTGCACTCAATAAGGCGTGAGTCTCAACATAATTGAACGACAGGATTTAATCACTCAGGGAAGAGTTATTAATTATAGATGCGGACAATGTCGCCAGTTTACTAGGCAGAAGGGTAGCGCAGACATTTGCGGCGCGTGGGGCCATCCAACCGATGCGAAACGTGCGGCTAGTGACTATTTTATGCCAACTGTTAGCGCAAAAGAGCGTGTCGCTTCTTCAATGAAAAACAAAAATGGCTAAGTCTTTCTCATTAATTGAGAATTTCTTAGCCAATCAGTATGTATTGAATAATGCAAACGATTGCTCGATTTGGTATGTGTTGTATAATCTGCGTCGCGTCACACTTTGGTGACACGTATTACATTTCAGGACTCCCATGTTGAAGAAATCTCTTGCTCTAATGCTTGCTGCGTACTCACTTCCTTCCGTTGCTGGTTCGACCATCGGTATCGTCGGTGCGATGGATGTAGAAGTTGAAGCGCTATTGCCAAAAATCCAAAACCAACAAGTAAAAAAAATTGGTAGTCATCGCTTTTACACGGGTGAGTTAGAGGGTAAAACGGTTGTCGTGACTAAATCGGGCGTTGGTAAAGTGAATGCCGCAATGACAACTACACTCCTGATTCAATCTTTTGGTGTTGACCAACTTATTTTTACTGGTATTGCTGGTGCTAGTGATCCTAAGTTGGACCCACTCGATGTAGTGGTTTCAACACGGTTGGTTCAGCATGATGTTGATCTAACAGTATTTAATATGCCAAGAGGACTGCTGCCTGATTATCAAGAACGTTACTTCTATGCAGACAAAACACTGCAAAAGTATGCGTTTGATGCGGCGGTTGAAACCTTAGGCAAAGAGAGCGTTTATCGTGGCATTATTGCATCTGGTGACCAGTTTATTGCAAGCAAAGTGAAAGTGACGGGCATCTATCAAGAATACAATGCGATGGCTGTAGAGATGGAAGGTGCGGCACTTGGTCAAGTGGCCGAAGCGTTTAAAGTGCCGTATGTGGTCATTCGAACAATTTCTGATAAAGCGGATGGTTCTGCGGATATTGTTTATTCCGATTTAAAAAAGGCAACCGCAGATAACTCCGCCAATATTACGCTTAATATGCTTAAGCAAATGTAAGTGTCTTAAAAAGCAGCGATAAAACGCTGCTTTTTTGTGCTTAAGTCACCCTATGCACTGACTGACTCTTCAAATCGAACATCGTTTGCAGAGCGCCACCAATGATCGAGCTGCTCTCTGTTCATCGGTTTGCCGAACAAGTAACCTTGCATGAAGTCACAGCGGTAAGCAGAAAGCCATTCATGCATTACGTTGTGTTCAATGCCTTCAGCGGTCACAGTTTTGTTTTGCGCATGGCAAAGCTCGATGATTGGCTTAATAACATGTTCATTATCGGTGTGCATTAAGGTCAGCAGAAATTCTCGGTCGAACTTGATCTTTTGAACGGGGTATTGAACCAGTTGGGTCAATGATGTGTAACCAGAACCAAAGTCATCGATCGCCAATCGATAGCCAAGTTTAGAAAGTTCATCGAGTAACACTGTTCCTTGTTGATCACTTGCGAACGTCTCCGTTATTTCAAGCTCAATGCACTGCGGAGGTACAGAATTTACCTGGGCATGCTTGTGTATATATTCCGCCATTGATAGCGAGTTTAGCTCAGCTGATGAAAGGTTGATGGATAAGGTAATGTCTTTGCCGAAAATCTCTTTTAGGTGATGGTATTCCAGCATCGCGTTGGAGAAGACCCAACGATCTATCTTGTTAAACTGACCGCTTTGTTCTGCAATTGGAATAAACTCGGCGGGCGGAACAACTCCTAGGTTTGGTGAATCCCAGCGAAGCAATACCTCAAGGCCTTCAATCTCATTTGCTTTGTTATTCATGTATGGCTGAAATACTAAGTGGAACTCCTTTTCTATATCTTCTTTTCGTAGTTCGCGTTCTATATCGCCTTTTCTCTGGGCGGCTTCATCCATTTCCATGGAATAGTAAGAGGCTTGGTTTTTACCAGCACGCTTTGCCTGATACATCGCGGCGTCAGCACAAGATAAGAGTTTCTCAATATCTTGCCCGTCTTGAGGAAATCCAGCGATACCGACACTTGCCGTCACAGGTAGTCCACCAAAATGGTGATGATTACAATTCTTAATCGGTTCAAGGAGTGCATTGGTCAACTCATCGGCTATGGAAGAGGATTGGTGCTTGCTGCTTAAAAGAATGGCAAACTCATCTCCTGACAGACGAGCACCAAAACAGGTACTATCGTGTTTGTGAGCGAATAAAGCACATACTTTTTGAATATGCCCAGCAAAGGCTTTCAGCAATTTATCGCCCCATTCATGGCCATACTTATCATTCACGAACTTAAAATTATCTAGATCGACATAAATAACCCATAGGTTGTCTGTGCAAGAGGCAAGTTCTCTACAGGCTAGGGTTTGAAAGCGAGAGCGGTTTGCTAGTTGCGTTAGCTGGTCTGTTTCAGCAAGGCGTTTAGTTTGTTCATAACTTTTTCTTAGCTCTTGGTACATGTCAAAAAAGCGCTGCGACAAGCGCCCAATCTCATCATTGCTGTTGAGTTTTTCGATGTTATCTCTCGTATTGCTCTCAATGTCTGTTAGCTGGTTATCCAGCTTGGCGATTGGCTGCATAACATAGAGGTATAAGACGATGACAATTAATGCGATGGTGATGAGGCCAGCGACACCAAATGAGAGGGCAAGTTCTAGCCAAACCTTTTCGACTTTATTCCACATCAGATATTCCGCAGGCGATAGAATGGCATAAAAACTGGGTAGCAGCTCTATCGTTTGCGCCAATGGTATATCGAGATAAATGGGCTTGTCAGAAAAGGTGATGACGCTATGGGTATCGTATTCAATTTCGTGTTTTATATCATTAAATGACTCCAGTGATACGGATGCCACAATGAATAGGTTAAAGGCTGGGTTAAATGTTGTCGCTACTTCACCGGAACGGCTATCAAGGACTTGATACTTTAATAAGATACTCTGACCGCTGGAGTTGTAGATGAACCCTGTATGGCTAAAGGCCTGTTGGTTATTAAAGGTTTTCGTTACGTACGCTGAAATCTTGGGGTCTAGCACGCCAGTGGGCTGGTAAGTACTTTCTTGGAAATACAGCACTTGGCTTTGGCCGTTAAGAATTGCCATGTTAGTGTCGCCGTTGTAGCCATGGCTTAATACTTCCACCGTTTCTGCTAACTGGCTTTCTAAACGAGTAGATTGTTCATTTGAGCCTCGGTTGGCTAAATAATCTAGCACCGCATAACTTTTTGATAGGGTATGTGCGTAGCTGTTAAGAAACACATTCGCTTGGCGAAGTTGACCTGCAAGCTGATCCATCTGAAGTTGGATATAGCTGTCTTCGCGTTTTATCAACGTGACTTTTTGAATGCTGTAGATGATATAGCTAGACACCAATGCACTGAGCAATATGACTGGCGTGACAAGCAAAATGATTCTATTGCTAAGTTTCATGTGGTGATAATTTTAATTTTCCATTGCTTCTCTTCTAATTAAGAAGCCACTTATTGCATAGATTGATTTTTCAACGAATTGTATGTTGTATATGAAACAAAGTCTTACAAATGTCGTAAATTTGTGAAGGGAAGGGTGATTTATAAACAGGGGGCTTTGTATTCTTGAATTTGAGACAAAACTGGACTTGGAAATGATCGTTAACCTCAGTTTCGTGGCTGGTTATTCATCATCGAAACGTTTCGATGGCAAAGTGTGACCTCACTATCCTTTTCTTAATCAGTTAGTACTCAATTGCGGATCATTCTCACACCTTATCGATCTGTGACTGGTCAATTATTCCTATCGTTCTATTATTGCATCGAAACGTTTCGATGAGTGTTCTGTCAATATGGAAATTAATCCAAGAGAGATGCTCACAGTTGTATGAACGTGTAACCGAAAGGTCGATGAGATGAAAAAAAGTACCCTAATTAACTCAGAAATTTCTTACTTGGTGGCGACGTTGGGTCATACCGATGAAATCACCATTTGTGACGCGGGCTTGCCAATCCCTGACCATGTTCAACGTATCGATTTAGCGTTGACTCATGGCGTTCCTGGTTTCCTTGATACCGTTCGCGTGATCCTGTCTGAGTCCCAAATTGAAGGGGTCATCATTGCTGAAGAATTCGCAAAAGTTAGCCCTGTTCACCATGATGCGCTAATCACTGAGCTAGCAAAAGAAAGTGAGCTAGCAGGTAAGCAGATCGTGATTAACTATGTGTCGCATGAAGATTTTAAAGCTCGCACAGAACAAAGCCGCGCTGTTGTTAGAACAGGCGAGTGCACACCATACGCGAATGTGATTTTCCAAGCCGGCGTGGTGTTTTAAGCCGCAACTAATTGAGGACAAATTATGACTCAAGCCATTCTACAACTCAGCGACATCGAGAAAGCGTTCCCGGGCGTTAAGGCGTTGGATAAAGCCAGCCTTAATGTTTACCCAGGTCGCGTGATGGCGTTAATGGGCGAGAACGGGGCAGGTAAGTCGACCTTGATGAAAGTGCTTACGGGCATCTACCACATGGATGCGGGAAGCATTAAATATCAAGGTCAGCCAGCGGCGTTTAAAGGTCCGCGTGACTCTCAAGAAGCGGGCATCAGTATCATTCACCAAGAACTGAATCTGATCCCTGAGCTGACAATCGCTGAAAACATCTATTTAGGTCGTGAATTTACTGGCTCGATGGGTCGTATTCAGTGGGGCAAGATGTACGAAGAAGCAGACAAGTTGCTTCAACGCCTTAATGTAAAGCACTCTTCAAAAACATTGCTTGGTGATTTAAGTCTTGGTGAGCAGCAAATGGTGGAGATTGCCAAAGCGCTGTCTTTCGAATCTAAAGTCATCATCATGGATGAGCCAACCGATGCACTAACCGATAAAGAGACGGAATCACTGTTCAAAGTGATCAACGAGCTTCGCGACCAAGGTTGCGGCATTGTTTACATCTCGCATCGCCTAAAAGAAATCTTTGAAATCTGTGATGACATTACCGTGCTACGTGACGGTAAGTTCATTGGCGAATGCCAAGTGAAAGACACCAATGAAGACGGACTGATCGAGATGATGGTTGGTCGTAAGTTGGAAGAGCAATACCCACGTATCGATGTGAAGCACGGCGATGTTTGCCTTGAAGTGATTGGCTTGACTGGTTCTGGTGTTCACGACGTCAACTTCACCCTTCAACGCGGAGAAATTCTTGGTGTCTCGGGCTTGATGGGCGCAGGTCGTACTGAGCTAATGAAAGTGATTTATGGTGCATTACCAAGTGAGCGTGGTGTCATCAACTTAGATAACAAGACCATTAACCCGGTTAGCCCACAAGATGGCTTGGCAAACGGTATTGCTTATATCTCTGAAGACCGTAAAGGTGATGGCTTGGTGCTGGGGTTATCCGTGAAAGAGAACATGTCTTTGTGTGCGTTGGATAAGCTCACCAAAGGTTTCCAAATCCAACACGGTGAAGAAGTTGTGGCGGTTGAAGACTTTATCAAATTGTTCAACATCAAAACGCCAACGCGTGACCAAATCATCGGCAACCTATCTGGCGGTAACCAACAGAAAGTGGCGATCGCAAAAGGGTTGATGACCAAACCTAAAGTTCTGATTCTGGATGAGCCTACTCGCGGTGTCGACGTAGGGGCGAAGAAAGAAATCTATCAGCTAATCAATAAATTTAAAGCCGACGGCATGAGCATCATCTTGGTTTCATCTGAGATGCCCGAAGTGCTAGGTATGAGTGACCGTATCATGGTGATGCATGAAGGTCGAATTACAGGCGAATTTGATGCGAAAGACGCCGACCAAGAAACACTACTCGCTTGTGCCGTAGGCAAGAGAATGAATGAGGAAGCAGCATGAGTACTAATACCATGAGCAAACCAAACGAAACTGGCAGCAAGAAGCTGTTCACCAAAGAGTGGCTGATTGAACAAAAATCATTGATTGCACTGCTGTTTTTGATTGTTGTCGTGTCATTTTTAAACCCGAACTTTTTTACGGTAGACAACATTCTTAATATCTTGCGTCAAACCTCTGTCAACGCGATCATCGCAGTCGGTATGACACTAGTTATATTAACAGCGGGTATTGACTTAAGCGTAGGCTCTGTACTTGCGCTATGTGGTGCCTTCGCGGCTAGCATGATTGCGCTAGAAGTGCCAGTACTCATCGCGGTTCCAACAGCATTGTTTGCTGGTGCGGCACTGGGTGCGATAAGCGGTATCATCATTGCCAAAGGTAAGGTGCAAGCCTTTATCGCAACGCTGGTTACCATGACGTTACTGCGCGGTGTAACCATGGTTTACACAGACGGTCGACCTATCTCAACAGGCTTTACTGATACTGCAGATGCGTTTGCATGGTTCGGTACAGGTTACGCACTTGGTATTCCAGTACCAGTTTGGTTGATGGTGATTGTCTTTGCTGCGGCATGGTACCTACTAAACCACACTCGCTTTGGTCGCTATGTGTACGCACTTGGCGGCAACGAATCAGCAACGCGCCTTTCTGGTATCAATGTTGACCGTGTGAAGATCGGTGTATACGCAATTTGCGGTATGTTGGCAGCGCTTGCAGGCATTATCGTGACGTCTCGTCTGTCTTCAGCACAGCCAACTGCGGGTATGGGCTACGAGCTAGACGCTATCGCAGCGGTTGTTCTTGGCGGTACTAGCTTGATGGGCGGTAAAGGTCGCATCATGGGTACCTTGATTGGTGCTTTAATCATCGGCTTCTTGAACAATGCGCTGAACCTACTCGATGTTTCTTCTTACTACCAAATGATTGCGAAAGCAGTGGTTATCTTGCTAGCGGTACTGGTAGACAACAAAAACAAGTAATCCATAACAACTAATACATTAAAGCTAAATCCTGAATACAAACCGAGCCAGAGGACGTGTGCTGGCTCACCCTACACAAAGGACTAGAACGATGAAAAAACTCGCAACTCTTATCTCTGCTGCACTTCTTTCTTCAACTGTATCGGTAGCGGCGCAAGCTCAAGATACCATGGCGATTGTAGTTTCTACGCTAAATAACCCGTTCTTCGTAACGATGAAAGACGGCGCAGAAGCGAAAGCGAAAGAACTGGGATACGACTTGATTGTACTGGACTCGCAAAATGACCCAAGTAAAGAACTGTCAAACATCGAAGACCTGACGATACGCGGCGTAAAAGCGATTCTGATTAACCCAACAGATTCAGACGCGGTGTCAAATGCAATTCGTATGGCGAACCGTTCTAAGATCCCTGTGTTGACACTAGACCGTGGTGCAAGCCGTGGTGAAGTGGTGAGCCACATCGCTTCTGACAACGTGGTTGGTGGTGAAATGGCGGGTCACTACATCATGGAAAAAGTGGGCGAGAAAGCGAAAGTCATCCAACTTGAAGGTATTGCTGGGACGTCTGCGGCGCGTGAGCGTGGTGAAGGCTTCATGACCGCAGTGAAGGGTAGCAACATGGAGCTACTAGCAAGCCAACCTGCGGATTTTGACCGCACTAAAGGTCTGAACGTAATGGAAAACTTGCTTGCAGCAAACCCAGACGTACAAGCGGTATTTGCTCAAAACGATGAGATGGCACTGGGTGCGCTTCGCGCAGTACAAGCATCAGGTAAAGATGTGCTGATTGTTGGTTTCGACGGCACTGAAGATGGTATCGCAGCGGTTAACCGTGGCAAGCTAGCGGCAACTATTGCACAGCAACCAGATCTAATTGGTGCGCTTGGTGTAGAAACTGCAGATAAAGTATTGAAAGGTGAGAAGGTTGAGGAGTACATTCCTGTTCCGCTAAAAGTGCTGGCTAAGTAAGTTTCGCGCTAGGCTCAGGGATTACTTTTGAGAACCATGGAATGACCCAATGAGGTATTGGGTCATTCCAAACAATGCAAGTTGTACGTTGGAAACTGAAATCTAGCTGAATCGTAATGCGCTTACCTTTTGCAAAGAGCGTAAGCCATATACCCAAGTGACTTCAAGCCAAGTCATTCTCGCTGAATTGAGCATATCGAGGTTACTTGGGTATATACTCCTGTTCAAACTAAAGGGTTCATTAAGAACCGAGGATAACCGTATGAATAAGTTAGTGGTGTTAGGTAGTGTAAACGCTGACCATGTTCTTCAAGTGCCTTCTTTCCCTCGCCCTGGCGAGACGCTGCATGGTCGCAACTATCAAGTTATCCCAGGTGGCAAGGGTGCCAACCAAGCTGTCGCGGCAGCTCGATTAACTGCCGATATCGGTTTTATTGCGTGTGTGGGTGATGATTCGTTCGGCATCAACATTCGTGAGAACTTTAAAATGGATGGCATCGACATCACAGGCGTGAAGATGCAGCCTAACTGCCCAACTGGCATTGCCATGATTCAAGTGGCAGACAGCGGTGAGAACAGCATTTGTATCTCCGCCGAAGCGAACGCCAAACTTACCGCAGAAGCGATTGAACCCGATTTAGAGCGCATTCGTCAGGCAGAATACCTGTTGATGCAATTGGAAACGCCAATGTGTGGCATCGAGAAAGCAGCGAGAATCGCGAAAGATGCCAAAACCAACGTGGTTCTCAACCCTGCGCCAGCGCGTGAATTGTCTGATGAGCTGTTGTCTTGCATTGATGTTATCACACCTAATGAAACGGAAGCCGAAGTGCTAACTGGTGTGACCGTAATTGACGATGATAGCGCGAAAGAGGCGGCAAATATTCTGCACTCAAAGGGCATCGAAATTGTGATGATTACGCTCGGGGCAAAAGGTGTTTGGCTGAGTCAAAATGGCCGTGGTGAAATCATTCCTGGTTTCCGCGTAGAGGCCACGGACACGACCGCAGCTGGGGATACGTTTAATGGGGCATTCGTCACTGGTTTATTGGAAGACTTACCTTTAGAATCAGCGATTAAGTTTGCTCATGCAGCAGCAGCGATCTCTGTGACTCGCTTTGGCGCGCAAACTTCGATTCCAACCCGTCAAGAGGTTGAGGAGTTCCTTGAACAACAATAATCAAAAGGAGAAATAGCATGGCAACGATGAAAGACATCGCAAAACTGGCAGGGGTTTCCACTTCAACTGTGAGCCATGTTATTAACAAAACTCGCTTTGTCAGCGAAGAGATCTCAGAACGAGTCAACAACGCTGCCCAAGAGCTTAATTACTACGCGCCTTCAGCATTGGCGCGTAGCCTCAAAGTCAACCGCACCAAAACCATTGGTATGTTGGTGACTACCTCAACAAACCCATTCTTTGGTGAAGTGGTAAAAGGCGTTGAGCGCAGTTGCTACCACAAAGGCTATAGCCTGATCCTGTGTAACACTGAAGGCGATAATGAACGCATGCGTGACTCCATCAATACGTTGCTACAAAAGCGCGTTGATGGGCTTATTTTGATGTGTTCATCGTTAGAAGGGGAGCGCATTGATGTATTCGAGCGTTACTCTGACATTCCGGTTGTAGTGATGGATTGGGGGCCAATGTTGTTCACGAGCGATAAGATTCAAGATAACTCGCTTCGTGGTGGTTATCTGGCTGCTAAATACCTTATCGACTGTGGCCACAAAGAGATTGGTTGTATCACGGGGCCATTAATTAAGCACCAAGCGCAAATGCGTTATGAAGGCTATAAGCGTGCAATGATTGAAGCTGAACTGGATTTCAATGCCAACTGGATTGTGGAGTCCGATTTTGAGTGTGAAGGTGGTTATCAAGCCCTCAAGAAAATGGTTCAACGTGGTCCGCTACCAAGCTCGATTTTTGTATCCAATGACATGATGGCGATGGGCGTGATTAATGCAGCAAATGAGCTTGGAATCAAAATTCCTGATGATCTTTCGATTATCGGATATGATGACATTCACATCGCAAAATTCATGTCTCCGTCACTCACTACTATTCACCAGCCCAAGTATCGCTTGGGGCAAGCCGCAGTCGAAACCTTACTGACTAAACTCGAAAATTATTCTAAAGAACCGAATGTAGTGCAACTAGAGCCAACACTCGTCGAGCGAAATAGTGTCCTGCACAAATAGATTTAAGGCTTAAATTAGGGATTGCATCCGGTTAATGCCGAATTATGATCAATCACGAAATTAGGGGGACAAAAGTCCTCCTTTTTTATTGTCCAAAGCTCCTAAACTGCCTTGAGTTAATTTGTATTAAAGCTTAAGGATTCAAAGTGAGTAAACAACCACATATTTGTGTCGATAAAACACAGGTTGCACCACGAGTTATTGTTTGCGGTGAACCAAATCGAGCTAATCGTATTGCATCTTTATTGGAACAAGCAGAATTGGTCGCTGAGAACCGAGAATACCGCGTCTTTACTGGCACTTATAAAGGTCAACCTGTTTCTATTTGCAGTACCGGCATTGGCTCACCCTCTATGATTATTGCAGTAGAGGAGTTAAAGCAATGCGGTGTGACACATATTGTCCGTGTAGGCTCCGCGGGTGCGATGCAAGAAGGGATTCAGCTTGGTGAATTGATCGTAGCCGAAGCGGCTGTGCGCGATGAAGGAGGCTCTAAGTCATATGTCGAGCCGTCATTTCCTGCTTATGCAAGCTTCGAGTTACTTGCCAGCTTTGAACGCTTTTTAAATAACCAGCGGGTCACATATCATCGTGGTGTTGTACGCTCTCATGATAGTTTTTATACCGACGATGAGGAGCGAATTTGCCAATACTGGAATAGTAAAGGTGTGCTAGGCGCTGATATGGAAACTTCTGCTCTATTCACCGTAGGCAGATTACGTGCTATCGAAACTGCCTCTATCCTCAATAATGTTGTTCTGTACCAACAGGATGTTAAAGAAGGTGTAGGGCAGTATGTCGATGCTGAGCGAGATATGATGGATGGTGAGAAGCTTGCATCCATTGCCGCGTTAGAAGCGTTGATGACTCGGAACTGATAGCGACCAATGAACCGTTAATAGAGTGTGTTCTCGCTTTGGAAAAGTGCAGTACAAGATACGGCTGATTCTTATCGCGACATCGTTCTCCTAAATACGTAGAATGTGTCGTTTACGTGTTATAGCTCAGATAATATGGCGGCGTTATGAGAATTAGTCCGTACTCAACGGGGCGTTTCAAATCTTTCCTTAGTGATCAAAGCAAAGCGTTTAAAGACCTTGTTTATCAATGCCAAATCAGTACTCGTTACTTTGATGCTGGTCAGGAGATCCTCCAGCAAGGTGCAAAGTTAGACTATTTATACATTGTTCCTGTGGGTCGTGTTTCAATGAGTATTCTCGCGGCGAACGGACGTAGATTTCAGCTAGGTGAAGCGAACTGTGATTATCATGTTTTTGGTGAAATGGAGTTTTTTACCAAAACCGCCTGCCAGTGGAATGTGATTGCAGACGAGCACCTTCAGGTGGATGTGATTTGTTTAAACCTTCTCACTGAAGCATTACACAACCACCCTGAAATGATGTTCTTTTTTGCTTCTGCATTAGCGGAAGATTATCAAGACTCGCTGGATATCTATACCAATCGACTATTGCATCCTATCACTTACAATATCGCCTATGATTTGCTGGTGCAAAAGCAGACCAATACAATGCTAGGTGGGTTTGGCAAGGTAAACCAAGAGGCAGAACGATTTGGTACTTCAGGTCGGGTTTATCGCCGTGCAGTAAAAGATCTGATGGACAAAGGTCTGATTAGAAAAGGTGAGCAGGGGCTTGAGATTGTCGATGAAGTAGCGCTAAAAGCCTTTCTTGATGCCTACGAATAAACCGCAATGAGCAAGTCTATATAGCGAAGCTGCGGACTACCGTACTTTGTTTGTTTCGGAATATACCCAAGCATCTCAAGATTACTTGGGTATAAGATCATTTAGCGTTTATTTAGTCTAGAAAACGCAGTGCTTAGCAAAATCAGAAGCTTCGTTGGCAGTCCAATCGCCTTTTGGTTTCTCTTTCATGTCATTACACCATGCCTCGCTGCCCACTTCAGTACACGCCATCAGTTGTGCTGCTACAAATAAAACTAATGCTAACTTCTTCATTCTCTAGTCCTTTTTAATGAGTTGTTTAAAAGTAGTATAAAATAACGCTAATGTGATAAACACTAAAATTATAACTTTGCGCTCATCGTCTCAAATTCTATATAGGTGTAGAGTAATTCGTTGATTTATTAAGCCAATTAAGAAGTGTAACGAATGTAAAGTTGTTAAATAATCGGTTGAATGCCTGAATGAGTAACGATATATTGCGAATGCGCATGATAATGGATCTCATTTAGGGCTAAAATAATGGAAAAACTCGTCAGTGCGGCTCTTATTTCGCTGCTCACAATCTCACCTTCTTTTGCTGCAACCGTCAAAATCGATCACTACATGGGAACAACAGAAATTGAGCAATCGCCCAAGCGCGTGGTTGTAATTGGCTTTGGTCCACTCGATACTTTGGATAGTTTCGGTATTGATCCTGTGGCGGTATCTAACGCTTCCCACCTGCCTAAATATCTCTCTAAGTACGGTAAATACAATTACACTTCTGCAGGTAGCTTGTTCGAACCAGATTTCGAAACCATCTATATGCAAAAGCCGGACTTGATTTTGGTTGGACCCCGAGGTTCAGCAAAATACGACGAGCTTAGTGAAATTGCACCAACGGTTGTCTTTGCATCAGGTGAGAACGAAGATTATTGGCAGGGCACAAAAGCGCAATGGCGCAATGTTGGCAAGATCTTCAATATTGAAGGCAAGGTTGAACAAAAGATCGAAAACTTAGACGCTCAGTTCAAGGCGATTCGTGACTATAACCAAGCTCATAATAACGATGCGCTTACGATTCTAAGTATTGGTGACAACATCAGTGCATTTGGCGCGAAATCTCGCTTTGGCGCGATTTATACGGACTTTGGTTTTAAGGAAACCGTACAAAACCTGAAAACAGGAACACATGGCGACGTTATTTCTTATGAGTTTATTCGTGAAACCAATCCAAAGAACATCTTAGTCATTGATAGAAACTCTTTGCACGCAAAATCCGATCACGATTTAGCAAAAGCGCTGAATAACGATCTGGTTAAAGCGACTTCGGCTTATAAGAACAAGAAAATTACTTTCCTAGACGTTGATGCTTGGTACTTAGCAATGTCCGGTGTAACTGCCACAGAAAAGATGGTGAGTGAAATTAAACACACCATCGATCTGTAAGCGAAGGACGCTGAGGTTAACTTTGAAAAAGTTATTGCTTGTTCTTGTTGCTCTAAGCGTCGCATCGTTGTTTGTTGGGGTGGCAAATATGACACCCCACCAGTTGTTTTCAGGCGATGCAAAGGCACTAGAACTTTTCTTTACGAGTCGGATTCCACGTTTATTTTCCATTCTCCTTGCTGGGGCAGGGCTTAGCATCGCTGGATTAGTGATGCAGCAAATTAGTCAAAACCGATTCGCCGCACCTTCGACGACAGGCACCATTGAATGCGCCATGCTCGGTTATGTTATGAGTGTTGTGCTCTTTGGCAATGGTGAACAACTGTGGCTCGTTTTCGCTGTCTCCATTTTGGGCACCTTAGTGTTCATTCAGTTCATTCAACGAATTCAGTTCAAAAGCGTGGTTTTTGTGCCTCTCGTCGGAATCATCTTTGGCAACGTTGTGGATGCTGTCACTACTTTCATTGCCTACAAATACGATGCGCTGCAAAGCCTTTCAGCTTGGAGTGTCGCAAACTTTGCTAACATTCTGCGTGGGGATTTTGAGCTGCTTTATATTGCTGTGCCTGTCGCGCTTTTAAGTTACCTGTTTGCTGCTCGTATCTCTGCAGTGGGCATTGGCAAAGACTTTGCGGTAAACCTTGGTCTTAACTATCAGCAAGTGGTGACTTTAGGCGTACTTTTGGTGTCGGTAATGTCAGCCAGTGTGGTGATGATCGTTGGTCAACTGCCGTTTCTTGGACTTATCGTGCCAAACTTAGTCAGTTACTTCTACGGTGATAATCTCAAACGCAACATCCCGCTTACTGCTATGTATGGGGCGATTCTCGTTTTAGCGTGTGACTTAGTTAGCCGAGTGATCATCTTCCCTCATGAAATGCCGATTTCGATTGTGATCAGTATATTGGGTGGTGTTGTGTTTATCGCGATGTTGTTGCGAGGTAAGCAAAGTGCGTGATTCCAATAAACTTCTTTTATTGGCGGCCATAGCGCTGCTTTTCGCATTTTTGTTCATCGGTATTGGCTTAACCGCCGACAACTACCAGTACTTCCTGTCACGACGCGTACCCAAAGTATTGGCCATGGTGTTGGCTGGTGTGGCGATTGCTCAATCTTCATTGGTGTTCCAAACCATTACCCACAACCGAATCCTCACCCCAAGCATAATGGGGTTTGATGCGCTGTATGTGTTAACACAGGTTCTCATTGTTTTGCTGTTTGGTGGCTTGAGTGCTCTTGTACTTAATGTCTATATCAACTTCTCCATTGCTGTATTGGTGATGGTGGGCTTTTCACTTTTGTTGTTTGGGTTCTATTTTTCAAAAGGTGGACGCAATCTTATTACGTTGCTTTTGGTCGGGTTAATCTTTGGGCAGTTGTTTAGCAATATTGCGGTGTTCTTCTCTCTTCTGATGGACCCAAATACCTTTGCGTTTGTGCAATCTAAACTGTATGCGAGTTTTAACAATGTAAAGGTGAATTTGGTGTACCTAAGCTCACCAATGTTGCTATTAGCCTGTTGGTTACTGTATCGCATGCATCGCACTCTCGATGTGTTTTGGCTCGACCAAGACAATGCAAAGAGCCTGGGTGTGGATGTGCCAAAAGTAACGCGCAATGTTTTTGTTCTCTCTGCGGTGCTCATCGCTATTTCTACTGCATTGGTTGGGCCCATCATGTTCTTTGGTTTATTGGTGACGAATTTGAGCCGTGAAATGTTCCGTTCTTACCAGCATCGAACCTTGTTGGTTGGTTGCTCCTTGATGGCGATTTGCGCCTTGCTTTCAGGGCAATGGATTATTGAAAACCTATTTTTATTCGAAACGACGCTGAGCGTAGTAATTAACTTTATTGGTGGTATCTACTTCTTGTATCTACTGCTAAAAAACAAAGTCGCATAAACATGATTGTTATAGATAAACTTACTAAAGCATTTGGTTGCAACAAAGTGGTTGATGAGGCCGATACCCAATTTGAAAAAGGGAAAGTGACATCGATTATCGGCCCTAATGGGGCAGGGAAGAGTACCTTGCTCTCGATGGCATCGCGATTGACCGATCGAGATGGCGGGAGTGTCATGATTGATTGCAAAGAGATTGCTGAATGGGACACCAAAGAGCTCGCGAAAAAGTTGGCGGTGCTACGCCAAGCAAACACGATTACGATGCGTTTTACTGTCAAAGAGTTGGTCTCATTTGGACGTTTCCCGTATTCGAAAGGTAACCTAACCAAAGATGATCACGCGCTAATCAACCAAGCCATCGATTACTTAGACCTGAAAGAAATCCAAGATAAGTTCTTAGATGAATTGAGTGGTGGTCAACGACAGCTAGCGTTTATTGCGATGGTGATAGCCCAGGATACGGATTATGTCTTTCTTGATGAGCCCTTGAACAACCTTGATATCAAGCATTCATTGCAGATCATGAAAGTGGTTCAGCGTCTTGCGCACGATATGAACAAAGCCATGGTGGTAGTGATTCATGATATTAACTTTGCGGCTTGTTATTCCGATGAGATCCTTGCTCTGAAGAAGGGAAAAGTGGTTGCAAGTGGCGGGGTTGAAGAGGTGATTCAGGCATCCACGTTAGAAGATATCTACGAGACACCTTTTAATATCATCGAGCTTAATGGCAAGCGTATGTGCACTTACCACTAAGTGTCTTTTCAAATGCTGGCGAGCTTACTTGGTGAGCTCGTCCATGATCGGGCAGCGGCTTTTTGCATCCCCTGGGCAAGAAGAAACCCAGCCTTCCAACTGCTTTTTAATCTCCAATAAGTGGGCAATTTTTTGCTCCACTTCATGAAGTTTGTCCATGGTTCGTGCTTTTACTTCGCTACTTTTACGGTTTGGGTTGTGTGCCAAGTGCACGAACTCTTTGCACTCTTGTAGTGAGAAACCTGCGTTCTTTGCTCGAGAAACCAAGTTGAGTTCTTGAATGTGTTTTTCCGAATATTCGCGATAGCCTGAGTCGCTGCGTGTTGGTGACGAGATAATACCTTTATCTTCGTACATACGAATGGACTTAGATGATAGGCCCGTTAATTTGGCCACTGCACCAATATTCATGATGACCTCTGTATTTCAGATAACCTTTATCGCGAGTATAACCTCAAGTGTTGTTTGACCCAAAGGCTTTACACGAGCCAGTCCTTTCTTAGTGGCTATTAACCACTTCATGAGGTGCAACACCGAATACTTTCTTAAATGCGCTCGTGAAGTTTGATGGGTGGTGGTAGCCAGCCTCATAAGCGGCTTCAGTTATGGACATGAGCCCATGCTCCAAGTTTTGACGCGCAATCTCTAAGCGGCGATGGCGTATATAACCATTAACCGTCATGTCTAGCGACTGTTTAAAGCGGCGTTGGAGATTTGAAACACTCATCGAAAACTCCTCAGCTAAACGTTCTAAACTCAACTCTTCTTCAAGGTGTGTTTCGATGTAGCTAATGATATTTTCAATTCGAGCATCGACCGAATGTTTCTTCTGTTCGGATTTTTCACAGTATTCGTCAGGCATTTGGCCTATCGCATAGGAGACAACTTGGTAGATTAGACTTTCAACTTCTAGACGCTCTTTCACGTTGAGTGGAGGCTCACGCCGAGAGAGTGTAAGGATAAGATCAATGACTGCCGAGTTAAGCTTTAGTTGATAAAAGGCGTTATGCGTTTCAATAAAGCGTTGATGATCAATACTGCCTTCTATTCTCGACTCTAACCATGCGGGTTTGATGGCTATATTGATCTTGTTCATATGGTTATTTTGGATAAGTGAACGGTGGAAATTTGCAGGTTTGGTCAAGTTCACAACGACACCTTGCGGCGATGAATTTGCATCAAAATCGAACTTAAGATCGTCGTAGCCAAATGAGAGTTTGCCTTCTAAAAGAATGGTAATCAGCAAGGCGGGACGAGCAGTAGAAACAATATGAGAATCTACGAGTTCTATGCAACCTCCACCATGGACAAAAATCTGGTCATTGTACTGATAGGAGAAGAAGCTTCCTTCTGCCAGTTGCGTTTGACGGCTTTGCCCTTGACTTACGATGTACTGCGTTTCTGTACCCTCAAGTTTTTTAGTTATAGCTATTTTGGCAATTCTAGTTCTTTTTTTAGTCTCTTCCGTCATTTGACGTTTCCTCATAACACCTAGGCGATTCTGCATAAGTGATTCGTCTTTTTATTTATCATTAGCGACCCTATCATACGTGAGAATTATTATCATTTATATTTAGGAAGACGTTTATGGAAAGCCCTGTTCGCTCACCAATTAAGCTTTCAAGCCTATGCCTGGCGGTGAGTATGGCACTTGCTCATCCAGTTTTAGCCCAAGGCCAAGATTCTCATTTCGAAGAGGTCGTTGTTTGGGGTACTAAAGTATCCAGCAACACTGAATCCATGTTTGCCGACGACATGTCATTAAAACAAGCGGACCATATGTCCGATTTGCTGCGTGAGATTCCGGGTGTTGATGTTGGAGGTACGCATTCTGTCAACCAACGCATTACGATTCGTGGCTTAGGTGAAACCGACCTTGATATCCGCTTAGACGGTGCATCGCAGCATGCCAACATGTTCCACCATATTGGCAACCTGACTCTTAACCCAGATATTCTCAAGTCCGCGGATATCCAAGTAGGTAATAACTCGGTGACGCAAAGTGGTCTTGGTGGTTCGGTGTACTTTGAAACTAAAGATGCACGTGATCTACTGCGTTACGATGAAAACTTTGGTGCGCGTGTGTATGGTGGTTATGCGTCCAACGACAATCAACAGGGCTCATTAACGCTTTATGGATTGCTGTCTGAAAACGTGGACGCGATGGTCTACGGCCATTACGTAACACGAGATGACTTTGAAGATGGCGATGGCAATAAAACCTTTGGTTCCGAGGGCGACGTTTATAACATATTAGGCAAACTAGGGTACGAGTTTAGCGACATCCATCGCTTTGAAATCTCTTACGACATGTACCGTGACAGTGGTGACTACAACCCGCGCCCTGATATGTCGGGCAGTGCGAACAACGGGCTATCCAATAATCTACTGGTTCCGACGGATTACGATCGTGACGCGGTCACTCTTAGTTATGAGTTGCGCGGTGAGCAACATCAAGGTGACGTGACGCTTTACAATACCGAGACTGAAGTGGTACGTGATGAATCAGTGATGGCACCGCGTTGGCCAGCTAATCGATTATCGGAAAACTCCGCAAAAAACCAGAACGTTGGCTTAAGTGCAAAATTCCAATCATTGCTGACGTTGGGTAACCTTGACCACCGTGCGACATACGGTCTTGATTATATGGATAAGACGTCAGAGAGTTACTACGGTAGAAGTAAGTTCATGTCTGAATCAGCGGTTTCTACAGCGCTATTTGTTGAGGACCAAATTTTCATTTCTGATGCTCTTTCTATTACTGCAGGTTTGCGTTTTGATGATTATCAGCGTAAAGCGGAAACGGGGGATAACGATTACGATGAAGTGACCTGGTCGCTCGCAGCGGAATGGGCGGTAACGCAAGAGTGGACACTATTCGCTAGTTCACGCTCACTATTTAAAGGTCCAGAGTTAATGGAAACCTTTATCGCATACCAAGATGTGGCGTACTTAAAAGAAGGCTTGAAACCGGAAACGGGCCAAAACACACAAGGTGGTGTGCGTTTCAATAAGAGCATGGATGAGCACTCCTTTGGTGCAAATCTGACGGTATTCCAAACAGATATTGATAACTACATTGCTGACGAGTACCAACGCGATACTCAAACTTATCTTATTTACAATTTAGGTGATGTGGAAATCAAAGGCTTCGAAGCTAGCGCCTTCTACGGTTTCGAAAGCTTTGGCAGCAAACTGTCTTACTCTAAGTCAGACACCAAAAACAAAGATACTAGCGGTCCAGTAGCCGGCGGCAATGGGCGCAGTATTGATATGGGTGACAGCATCTCGCTGACGTTGGATTACCAATGTGATTCGCTAGAAACCATCTTTGGTTGGAACTCAATGTTTGTTCTTGAAGAAGACAACGTCTTTGATGGTCAGCCTAAAAAAGACAACTATGACGTGCATAATTTATATGCCCAATGGGTGCCTTCCAATATCGATGGTCTATCAGTAACGTTCGGTATTGATAACGTCTTTGATGAGTTATATACGTCCCATGCCTCTCGTTCGGGTACCGCGCGAGGAATCACGCTGGATGACTACGAACCAGGAAGAAACTATAAGTTATCGGCCGCATACCAGTTCTAATCTTAAGAGTAATAACAACCTTAGATATTTGGCTTTTGAGCAGGAGGTTATACCAATCACAGTAATTGATCAGAATTAGCGCAGGAAAAATGCTTGAGAACAAGGCTGAAATTCTAGATAAGTAGTTATTCTACAATCAAACTTTTAAACGAAGTAATCGAGCATTATGACAAGTTAGAATGACCGGTTATTTACTACGATTGGTATTACCCCACCAATACAGATTGGGAGTAGGGTGGGGATTCTGCATCGGATGCGTTAGAACGAAAAAGGCCCGCTGGTTATTCACCTAGCGGGCCTTTTTAAAACTAAATTTTTACGCTTTTTCAGGCGTTAGGCTTTTTTTTTCCTGCTGCATTTTTGCAAGGAAGTACACGTTAACACACGCGATGAAGCCGTTAGTCAGTACTACAGGCCATGAATCAATCATTAGACCGTAAGCGGTGAACAGTGCACAGCCAACAAAGTTAAGAATACGAAGCTTAACGATATCTTTCATTGTTAGCGAAATTGCAACCATGATTGAAGCTGCATAACCCAAAATTTCAACCATATTCATTTCCATTATTTGACCCTCTAAATCTGCCGAATTCTGTCGGTACCAATTCTTCTCATCTTGAGATTAGTGAGGAAGCTCCATGCCTCGAATGGTCTTGTTCGTTTTGATGGGTTAACTATAGCAATGGAAAAACCGTGATGAAAGCCTCAATTAGAGGTTAAGAGAAGGTTAGCGATTACGC
Source organism: Vibrio rotiferianus (assembly GCF_002214395.1). Classification (NCBI taxonomy): domain Bacteria; kingdom Pseudomonadati; phylum Pseudomonadota; class Gammaproteobacteria; order Vibrionales; family Vibrionaceae; genus Vibrio; species Vibrio rotiferianus. The sequence continues at coordinate 83,682 of NZ_CP018311.1, read as the reverse complement.
AAACGTTTAAGAGAAAAATCATTGATAGTTTTACTTATTATGTTGATTAATAGTAAGAGGGTATTTATCTGCTTAGTTGATAGAAACACTTTGAACATGAACCTTTGTTTAGCGCATGCTATTGAGGAGGGGGGGGGCGTCCTGAGTTTGTATCCGTAAGGAATTGTGAACTAATTGTCCCTTATGAGTTGAACCTGAGTGATTATCTACACTATAATGCAAGTGAGAATTATTATCATATAGATGTAGTATGCCGATTGTTATTAGTTTTATATTTACGTTTGCTTTGGTACTGCGTACTAAACCCCACTATTGGTGTGTGCTGGCACATTTGTTTTCGCATGTAAGTATGCTGTTATTGATCCCTCAGGGTTACGTTCTTCAGTATTTGATTGTTATGTTCTTCTCAGCACCAATATTAATTAGGTTATCGAAGAGAAGTGAGTATTTCGATGTGTTTTTCGCTTTTATGCCTTTACTAGTAGGGAGCGGTGGGTTGGCGTTAGCCTAGTGGTATTTCCTTTTCGTATTGAACAGAATATATACTCAAGTGACTTCAAGATGCAGGGTTCAGAGCGTTGTCATTGATTCCCTGCTTACCGAAAGTAGGCAAGGAAAACAACGAAGCGGAATAGCTAGCTCTTTTCAGGTTGTTGCTTCGCCTTCAAACCAAGTCATTCTCGCTGAACCAAGCATTTCGAGGTTACTTGAGTATACACGAGTAGAATAATGCATTGAATTAACCTAGCTCGTGTATGTATTAATACCGCACCGCTTGCCACATCATGGCAGCGAGACTTCATTAGTCGCAAGGATTTAGTATCATCCTATAGCCTGAAGTATCACTACTTGGTGCAGCGTATCTGATTGAACATTGTGATGTATCTTTATTACCTTGTTCATAAACTAGTACCTCAGTACTATCATCTGGATTGACTTTAATTTGCCAATCAGAATCAGTTTGCGCCAAGTTTGGCAGTAACGGGATTAGTGAATGTTGATCCGCATCCGGATAGCCGTAGCGGAATACGCAGTAGTCACCAGAACCACAGTGATCAAATGGAAGGTCATAAGGGCCATCCCCTGAAGAGTCGGCAGTTTTATTTGATACATAGGCTTTATGCTCCAACCCTGCAATAGCAAGCTTGCCATAACCCATATCAAAGGCAGAAGCCATCGCTCCTCTCATTCCTTCCAACCTCGCTTGTCTCGCATCATCTTGCAAATTAAGGAATCGCGGCGCAGCCGTAACTGCTAGGATTCCCAATATAACGATCACAACAACAAGCTCAATTAAAGTAAAACCGGATTTTTTATTCATAAACCATCTTTAAGTTTGGTTGATACGATAGTCTAATATTTATTATTTTATTGGTGCTATAGACTATTATTGACCACAACAAGCGATACCGATTAGTGCAATCACTCTATTGCTGGCGTCGATTATACTGCTTCAGCTAACCTTCTGAATAGTGAAAAACAGAAAGAAAATAAAAGAAGGATTGAACGCTGAACAGGAAATATTTTGATTGTTTTTTTAATAACTTTGATGAATTCTACACGGGGTGAGAAATTATTATTTATAAGTAATTTATATTTAATTAAATCTCCAATAACTACATCATATATAAGATAACGTCGATGGATTTCGATTCTACTAATTTGCTTGCTATGGGACTGATATTCCTCGGTTCTTACGTACAAACTGCTATCGGTTTCGGCTTGGCTATTGTGGCTGCGCCCTTACTTATTCTTTGGGCCCCGGAATATGTGCCTGCTCCAATTTGCCTTGTTGCGCTATTTATTTCTTTGATGAATGCGATGAAGCATCGTAGCAGCGTTGAAATTGGCGGTTTAAAGATGGCGCTAATTGGTCGAATTCCTGGATCGTTAGCGGGTGGGGCGCTACTGTTTTTTGTTTCCACAGAAGCTCTCACGCTTTGGATTGGTTTTCTTGTACTTTTTGCCGTGGCAGTCAGTGTTCTTCCATTTCGTATAGAGCCGACTCCGGGTCGTATGACGTTTGCTGGTTTCTTCTCTGGCTTATTTGGTACAAGTTCTGCAATTGGTGGACCTCCAATGGCTTTGTTGCTGCAACATCAAGAAGCCAACCAGTTACGCGGTAATCTTTCTGCTTTCTTTGTTTTTAGCTCTATTATCTCGCTAGTGGTGCAAATTCCGGTTGGATTCTTCACACTTCACCATTTGGTGATCACTTTACCGCTTTTACCCGCGGGGGCTCTTGGTTACTGGTTAGCAATTAAAACAACGCAAACTTTACCAAAAGAAAAAATTCGCTTTGGCGCGCTGACACTCTGTTTTGTCAGCGGTATTACGGCAGTGATTCAAGGTCTAGCCCTGTAATAGCGGATCTTCGTTCTCAAATTCACTTTACAAACTTACTTTGCTCTATAGAATCGCGTCACTTTTTATTTGTCGAGTTAGTTATGAATAACAGTCGTTACGGCAATTTTATGGCTGCACTATCTTTCATTATTTGGGGATTGCTGCCTGTTTATTATCGCTTCCTGCCAAATGCGTCAATGGATGAGCTATTAGCGCTACGTATTATTGGTTCTGTGCCTGTAGGCTTTATTTTGGTGCTTGCAATTACTCGTCACAAGCCCAACTGGAATGTGATTTGGCAAGATAAAAAATCGCTTTGCTATACGTTTGTGGCGAGCAGTTTGATGTGTATCTCTTGGGTTGCGTTTACATGGGCGTTAACGAATAACCGAGTCATTGATGCGAGTTTGGGTTTCTTCATTGGTCCTCTAATTTCGGTAGCTCTGGGAGTCTTTGTCTTAGGCGACAAGCTCTCAAAAGGGCAGTTTACTGCGATTCTATTGGTGACGGTTGGTGTGATGTACCAAGTGATTCAATACGGCCAGTTACCGTTAGTGGCTCTTACAATGGGGATGTTCTTCTCACTTTATGGCCTGTTTAAGAAGAAAATTAAATTTGATTGGAGCACAACTTTATTTATAGAGGCTGTGGTTCTTACGCCTTTTGCGGTAGCGTATTTATTGATCAAGCAGTGGTCTGTAGGTGAGTTGACGTCTACGGTAGATATGACGACTTTCATGCTTTATTTAGGAAGTGCGCCAGTGACCATATTACCATTGATCTTCTACTCAATCGCGATTCGTATCACTAACTTGTCTACTGTTGGTCTGATGCAATACATTGAACCGAGCCTTCAATTCGTGTTGGCCGTGGTCTTTTTTGGTGAGTTGTTCGATAGTGTAAAAGCAGTGACTTTTGCCTTTATTTGGGTTGGTCTGTTGTTCACTATTTGTGAAGGCGTTGTAAAGCGATCGAAACGTAAAAAGTTGGCAAACCACTCACTTTAGTCAATTCCTTCTTTGGATTCATAGAACTGGCTTATATAAGATGTATACCCAAGTGATCCTCGCTCAACCAAGCATCTCACGGTTACTTGGGTATAGTTAGCCTCGAAAGAATGCTGGTACTGTGCAAGTGTTCGAACATAACAATATCTAAAGAAGGAAGTTTTATGATTACCGCTCTCTACGCGTCCGCTCTCGCTCTACTGCTCATCTGGCTTGCTTTTCAAGTCATAAAACAACGTCGCAGCAACAAAATCGCTTATGCGGATGGTGGTGTTGAGTCTCTTCAAATCGCTCGCAGTGCCCAAAGTAACGCCAGTGAATACATACCTATAACTCTGATTCTAATGGCCCTACTGGAATACAATGGTGCATCGGTTTTATGGATACATCTTGCTGGTATTGCTTTTGTTATTGGGCGTGTCATTCATGCCAGAGGAATATTAGCAGAAGACCTAAAAGGTCGAGTGACAGGGATGAAGTTAACCTTCTTTACTATGATTGGTTTAGTGGCTCTTAACTTAATCTATTTACCCTACGGAAACTTATGGTAAAAAAATCGACCTATTTACCTCCAGCATGGTCGCTTGTTCTTGTTGGATTAATACTCAACATTGCGGCAATTATTCTAACCAGTGTCGTGTTAGATAAATTGGGTAAAGAAACGGGACTACTCGCGGAGAAAAAGGCTGAGAACCTCTATTCGATACAGTTGGCTTGGGACAGCGTTGAAACGCTAGAAAGGAAGCGGGAAGTGTTGTTATTGCACTTACACCTTGCTCAGTTCGAATTGCCATCTGAAGAGGTGAGTCAAGTTTTACAAGGGCATTTGTCAGCTTGGACAGGTAAGAAAGTCAGTGCTATAAACGTCTCGCAATTATCGAATTTGATGTCGGAGATCAACCAAGCCCAGAGCAATGATAGAGAGCGAATCGACAGTTACTATCTAGAGAACTTAGAGATTAGCGAAGTGATGTCAACCTTGGAAGAAAAGATTGCTTGGTACAAAAGCATAGGCTTGTTTCTTCAGATATTTGGGTTAGCGCTTATTTTAGCTCGGGATCTTGCTCGTAAGCCGTAAGTTTTGCAAAGCAAGTGATTGCGATTTGCAAAGAGATGTTCGCATAATGCACTCAATTTAATGTAAAGGCAGGTGTTGTTAATTGAGTTTTACTGCAAGTGATTAAATAACAATTGGTTTTATTGCACCTGTAAGTTGGCACGGCGAATGCTGTAGTACTTATGACCCTTTTAAGCCGAGGGTCACCTAGCCAACTGACGTTGTTAGTGGACCAGATTGTTCACACGTATACACAGCCAATCACAAGTTTTGTGGTTGGCTTTTTTTTCACAATCAATTCACGTTTTAATTGTTACAGTTTCCAGTCGAATAATGTCGAAAGCTGTGATAGTTTTCGCGCGCATATGAAGTCTAATTGGTTGTATTAATGAAGAAAGTTGTACGTTTAGTTGGTGTTGTCTCTATTTTTGCTGCGCAATCGGTAAATGCAATGAGCGAAAAGGATTGGGATGTGCTTACCGATATTGGTGCTTATGGGTTGGTTGCAACTGCGGCCGCGGTACCAGCCTACAAAGGAGATTGGGAAGGATTTTGGCAAGCAGGCTTTAGTATTGGCGCCGCCTCTGGGATTGGCTTAATTGGCAAAACAACCATTGATGCGGAACGCCCAGATAAAAGTGGCAATGACAGTTTTCCTTCCAACCATACTGCCAACGCTTTCGCTTCGGCAACGAACCTTTATTTGCGTTATGGCTGGGAAGCGGGTTTACCTGCTTATGGTGTTGCTGCGTTAGTCGGTGTTGGGCGAGTTGAAGCGAAGAAGCATTACTGGCGCGATGTACTTGCTGGAGCAGCACTTGGTACCTTAAGTGCGTATGTATTTACTGATGCTTATGATGAAAATGTACAGCTTGTCCCTTGGGTAACGAGTGAAGACGTCGGTGTATCAATCACTTACCGTTGGTAGTCTGAGTTCTGAACAGTAAAAAGCCTCGGTATTAACCGAGGCTTTGTTGTATCTAAATGTAAGAACAGCAGTGCTTAGAACTGAGCTTTAATCCAGATCATACGGTGGTCAGAAGAGACATCTTTACCGTTACCGTACTTGCCGATGCGAGCATCGTTGAACAGTTTACGACCTTCTTCGTATGATGCGGCCCAGTAAACACCAGAGTCCACAACGTTTAGGTTTGCTGATGGCATTGCATAGTCAACACCAAGACCGAACGTAGACGTGATGCGGTTTGGAATTGGGTGCGTAGAGTTCTTGTCTACGGCATGCTCAGCTGCGCCAAAGCTTGTTGGGTAAAGCTCACCATTCATCACATCTTGGTTTACCAGTGGGTCATTGTGGAATGCTTGCATGATGTCGCTAAAGCCGTCGCCATCCAATGGATCTAGGTTTTGGTCGCCCATCATTACAAACTTCGCACCTTCCGCTAGACCACCTTTGTTTCCTGCGTCATCGTAGAAGTACTCTTTGCCTTGTACATAGTGATGCCAGAATTCAACTTCAGCACCATTTTGTACTTTGTTTTTACCTGGATCAAAAACAGGAGGAGTAGGGTGAGACATTAGTAAGTGAATAACTTCATCACCTTTCTCTGTAGGGATGATAATTGGTGCGTCTACGTGGTTTTTAGAAGACAGGCGAACGACATCCCACTCATCTGCAGTGTACCAGTCGTCTCCACACTCCATGCCATCAGGGATAGTTTGCGAACCGTCACAGATTGTAATCGTTGGGATTTGAGCACCTTCCATGTCTTTCCATTTGAATTCTTGGAAAGTACGTGTGTTTTCTGTATCGATCTTGTATTTAGACATCAAAGCGAACGCATACTGGCCGTGGTAGAAACCAAAGCCCCACGCATCGCCAGGAAGTTGACCTGCGGTGCCGTTGTTGTCTAGGTCAAGGCCGCTGTTTAAGCCCGTGTTTGTTGAGTAAGATTCTGCGTAAGGGTATTCGATTGGCTCAAGGTTTGCGTCGCCGCCTGCGCCTTCAAGGCTTTGTGCGATAGATAGGTAGTTCTTCTGGAAGCCTTCCAGTGCCACTTTATCTTCGCCAGTACCATCGTTGTTGAACTCTGCCATCATTAGCACGTCAGGACGGTTTTTCTGAATAATAGCTGCCACGTTACGGATTTGAATGACTTTTTCAGCCATTGTTTTATCTTCATCTGCGATGGTGCCATCAAGGTAAGCGGTGACAAGTTCCGTTTGTTTTGCTGGCTCAACTTGCATTTCTGCTACAAGGTCTTCAAACGTACTGCGATCAAAAGAAAGGTTATAAGTGGCGATCTTTACGTCTTGAGGTTGAACATATTTGATATCGTCATCATCACAGCCAGTTAAGAGTGCTGCGCCAATAAGGAGAGCTAAGGGAGTTTTGAAATGTTTCATGGGTATGTCATACCTTATAATTGGATTCGCGCAAATACTAAAGTTATCAGTAGCATTTGTAAGCGATCTTTGTCACACAATCGATTGCGTATTTGCATATGTAACCAGTTTATTTGTGATTTGTGAGGCGAATGCATCGTTTTCAACACCAGAAGGTTATATTCAAACTGTTAAATATCGATGATTAAGTGATTTGATTAACATGAAATCATTGGGTGGATTTATTGAAACCGCCAACTAGAATCACTATAGATAACCACTCAAATAACTACAAAATAACGCTATTTACACGTAGACGTTCAACTCTGTCAGGTTGGCTGTGCTTAGTTAATAAGACCGGGGATCAAATGATGGAAACAGTAGCACCTCATCGTTACAGAGTTGTCGCGACGACAATCCTTCTCTCAGCAATATGTTTTTCACCTTATTCTTTTTCCGCAAAACCAGAAAGATTAGAAAATAACCATGGATATCTCGTTGCTCTTGAAAAGCGCAATCAGTCTTCAACCCAAAATGTCGGTAAGGCTTTGGGGCTTCAAAAAGAGCATAACGTAGAGAAAATTCAATCCAACCAAGGAAAAAATGGCTACCTGCATACCCGCTACAGGCAAACGTACAAAGGCATACCATTATGGGGGAAGCAGATTGTTGTTCACCGAGATATCAATGGCAAAATACAGCGAATCAACGGGACGTTGGTTAAAGACATCACTAGTGATATTTCCAATGTGTCACCATCGCTTAAAGCGGCAGAAGCAAAGGCCAGAGTTCAAAAACAATTTGTCTCAGATGGCTATCAGATTGAAGACCAAAAGCAGGCGTTAACCATCTACGTTGATAACAATAATGTTGCTCATTTGGCTTATGAGATTCGCTTTTTTGCCGACTCTGAAAAAGCTCATAAACCGACAAGGCCAACGTTTTTAGTTGATGCGCACACTGGCAAAATTTTGCATCAGTATGAAGGATTAGCTCATGCCAGTGCTGATGGTCCCGGCGGAAACCTCAAAATTGGTGAGTATCAATACGGTGTTGATTACGAATCGTTAAATGTCCAGCAATCTGGCAGCACTTGTATTATGGATATCGATGGTGTGGTCAAGACAGTCAACTTGAATGGCCGCACTTCAGGCAGCACTCATACATTTACTTGCCCAACTAATACTGTAAAGCAAATCAATGGTGCTTACAGCCCTCTTAATGATGCCCACTATTTCGGTAAAGTCGTGTACGACATGTACCGAGATTGGCTGGGTATCGCACCATTGACTTTCCAATTAGAGATGCGCGTCCATTACAGAAAACGTTATGAAAATGCCTTTTGGAATGGCTCTAGCATGACCTTTGGCGATGGCGATACTTATTTTTATCCGCTTGTGAGTTTGGACGTTTCCGCTCATGAGGTCAGCCATGGTTTTACGGAACAAAATTCGAACCTCATTTATTCCGAACAATCGGGTGGTATCAATGAAGCGTTTTCAGATATTGCTGGTGAGGCCGCTGAGTTTTATTCACGAGGCAGCAATGATTGGAAAGTCGGTTATGACATTCGCAAATCCGCTAACGGCGCGTTGCGATACATGGACAATCCGCCTCTAGATGGACGCTCAATCGGTCATGCTTCCGACTATGTCAGTGGTATGGATGTGCATTACTCGAGTGGGGTGTTTAACAAGGCGTTTTATTTACTTGCAACCGAATATGGTTGGGGGACACAAAGAGCCTTTGTGACTTTTGCTTACGCAAACCAGAACTATTGGACGCCTGATGCGACTTATGATTCAGCTGCTGCTGGTGTGTTAGCTGCTGCACAAGCGTTAGGTTATTCCGGTACGGACATTACTAATGCATTCGCACAAGTTGGGGTCTCTACAAGCGGCGGTGTTGTTGAACCACCAGTGACATCTTGTGACATCACAGTATTGGTAAATGGTGTAGGGTCGTCGGTTGACTCTGCTTCGACAGGTCAATGGCGTTGTTTCACCATTGATGTGCCAAGTGGAGTAACAGAACTTAATGTCGTGACTTCGGGCAGTAATGGCGATGCCGATTTATACGTTAAATTGGGCAGTGCGCCTTCAGAATCGGATTATGATTGTCGCTCTTATAGTAGTAACAGCAATGAGAGTTGTACCTTAGCATCACCAAGTACAGGTACGTGGCACATTGGTGTTTATGCTTATGCGGCATACAGTAATCTTTCTGTGACAGCAACCTACGTTGAGGAGGAAGCGCCGCCGCCTCCACCAGAAAGTGATGTGACAACGACCTCGACAAACAACGGGAAAACGTGGACTGCTCGAGTCACTGGTTCGGGATTGATGGAGGGCTATTGGTCTCTTGGCGATGTATGTAAATCTGATACTGAGTGTGTATTGAGTGGTATTCCGAAGAAAACCAGTTCCGTTAACTTTACCCTGAGTGATGGTCGAGTCTTTACAATACTGAAACCATAGACGTTGCTGTCGATCTCAAAGGCTCTGATACTGTTCAGAGCCTTTTTGTTTCTGTGTTTTTTGTATTTAGTCTTTTGGTTATAATGCGCGCTCACAAGAAGTGAGGACGACCTCACCGCTCTCATCACTATCGGGGACGACCCCAATCATTTGGAATCTCTCAATGGCTTGGGCAATTCTTTTTCTTGCAGGTCTATGCGAAGTCGCATGGGCAGTTGGGCTCAAATACACCGAAGGTTTTAGTAAGCTTGCACCATCTGCATTCACTATTGGGTTTATGGGGTTAAGCTTTTGGTTACTGGGTATCGCGCTTAGAACGTTACCGCTAGGTGTGGCTTATGGAGTTTGGGTCGGTATTGGCGCGATAGGTACCGCAATTGCCAGTATCTATTTATTTGATGAACCAGCGACGTTAATTAAGCTTATCAGTTTACTGCTCATTGTTGCAGGTATCGCGGGTTTGAAGTTCGCAGCTTAACCTTTGAATCACAGGTGAAAGAAAAGCCAGAGTTCTGCTCTGGCTTTTGCTATTTGAATGATGAGAAGCCCTAAGCATGTGAGAGTTTACGAGCGCTTTCTCATAAACAGTACTAGATGTTGACCAAAGACATTAATTAGAGCTCCCGTTACAATCAATGCGCCGCCTAAGTATGTCCATGCGGAAGGCAGTTCACCAAAGAAGACGATACCCAACATGATAGAAAATATGATCTGAACGTATGAGTAAGCTGAGGCTTTCCCGGCTTCCTGCGTTTGCATTGCCTTCGTTAATCCTAGTTGCCCGACCTGAGTAAATACACCGACCAAAACGAGCATCATGGTTAGATACAAATCTGGCATGACGAATTGATCTCCAATCAAAAGAATCGATGTAGGCAATGCCACTAAAGGAAAGTAAAAGATGATGACGGAGCTGTCTTCGGTCTGGCTTAGCTTACGCACGATTACATAGGCGATAGAGCTACCAAACGCACCTAAGATAGCGATCATCACACTGAACATTGGTAAGGCATGCTCCGCGTCTGGACCGGTTTCCGGTCTCACCATGACGTATACCCCAAGTAAACAAAGGGCGATACAAATAAACGTAGAGAATTGGATTCGTTCTTTAAGGAAGAAAACGGCAAGTAAGGCAGTAAATACTGGGTGGATATACTGAAAAATGGTTGCTTCAGCTAATGGTAGCGTTGTAACAGAATAGTACACACACATCAAAGCCATGGTTCCAACGGCACCGCGAGCAAAGAGCAAGGGCTTATTATTACCCCAAACTGAAATGCCTTTGCGTTTTACATCGAGATAGCTGATCACTAGCGAAACCAGAGCCCTAGCAGCTACGATTTCAAATACAGGTATACCGTGTAAGCTAACGTGCTTTACCGTTGCGGACATCAGTGCAAAACCAAAAGCGGACAGCACCATAAAGCGCACGCCAATCGGAACCATTGAGTTGAGTGAGTTAGGCATCTTACTGCTCGTTTATTGCGGGAGATCGCACTTTAGCACACTAAACTCACAAAAAGATCAGCACCTTGTGATTAAGCCCCCTTATCCGCATGATACAAGGTAGACTGTCCCGTTCTGATTGAAAACAATAAATCTATAAGGAAAATGCATGATTCCTATTCAAGCAACGCATGTGTCTGGTGTGGTGATTTCTGAGTTCGACGGCATAAAGAAAATGCTGTTGCTAGAGCGAGTGAAAGGTGGCTATTGGTGTCATGTCGCTGGTGGCGTCGAAGAGGGCGAAGCTGGCTGGCAAACCATCGTACGAGAGCTTAAGGAAGAAACACAAATCGAAGATGTCGAGCTTCATAGCGCAGACTTTCTCGAACAGTTTTATGAGGCGCACAAGAATCGAATCATGGTTATCCCTTGCTTTGTTTTGTTCTGTAAGCCGAATCAAACTGTAACGCTAAATCATGAGCACAGCGATTACCGCTGGTGCACGTTGGAAGAAGCAAAACAGCTCGCGCCATTTGCCAATCAACACCACCTGTACGAGCATGTATGGAAGCACTATGTTGAAAGCGAACCGACACCTTTCACTTTGATTAAGCAAAGTTAACTACGGAATCACTATGTACCAAGGGTATGAACAACATCAGACACTGCAAATTTCGGAGCGTATTTCCATTGAGCCTTTGCTGGCAAAACACGCGAATGTTCTGCTCGAAGTAGTCAATAAAAGCCGTGACAGCTTGTCTCGATATCTACCTTGGACAGACTTTGTCACGAATAGAAGAGAGGCCTTGCGTTATATCTCACAGCGGGTCAACAGCATTGCACTCGATTCGTACTGGTTTGCCCTTTTTCTGGATAACCAATTTGTTGGCGTGCTAGGGGTTAAAGGTATGAACGAAGATACGCGAGTTGTCGAGATAGGTTACTGGCTAGCGGAGATTGGACGCGGTCATGGGGTGGTTCACCAGGTGCTCTCCGTTATTATACCGTCCGTCAAGCAAAGAGGGCGCGCTAGCGTGATCCAGTTCCATTGTATGGAAGACAATATACCAAGCATCAAAATTGCAGAACGTGCTGGTGCGATATTAAAGGAATACGTTGAACATGATTTTGAAACCCTAGATTCTTCTCAACGACTGGGTATTTATGAGCTGGATCTGGCTACAATAAGTAATTGAAAGTAGTAGCTTAAAATTCGTTGCGGCGATATAAAGGGGTGAGTGAGCTGGAAAGGAAAAGAGCAATGGAAATAAGCATTAATACCATTACTTGGCAAGACGCGATGCCAATTCGCCATCAAGTACTATGGGCAAATAAACCCATCGAACATTGCCAAGTAGAAGGTGACGAGGAAGCGGAGCATTTTGGCGCATTCGTCGACAACGTATTGGTGGGGGTGGCGTCGATATACCGAGATGACAATCAAGCTCGATTGCGTAAGTTTGCTGTTTTGCCCGAGTATCAATCGCTGGGCATTGGCTCGTCCATGATTCGATATGTGTTAGAAAGCTTTAAGTTTTCACCTGTTGAGTATTTCTGGTGCGATGCGAGAGAATCAGCACTGACGTTTTACGAAAAGTTTGGGATGCGCGTTGAAGGTGAGCGCTTCTACAAATCTGACGTTGCTTATTACAAAATGAAGCTTGCGCTTTAACCAGAGCAAATCTGAGTTTGAACTCTAACTTCCTTATTGCGTTAATAGTCAGAATGTTGCCCTTGTGTTAACTTTGAATCGTACATAAGTGCGACATTGCCCTTGATTGGGTGCACAAGGAGAACATCATGAATGCGATCGTCGACGTTGAAGTTGGTCAACTGCTGCAACAAAAATTGGATAAGCTCAAAGCCGCATACAATGCCGAACCTTATCCGATCTTAGAGGTAAGAAAACAGAAGCTTAACCTTCTTAAGCAGACTATCTTGAATAACCAGCAAGGGCTGGTGGAAGCCTTAAGTGCCGACTTTGGTTACCGCTCTGAATTTGATACGGCAATGACGGATGTATTGCCGACGGTTGCGCAAATCAATTACACCCTAAAACGCCTCAATAAATGGTGTAAGCCAAGTCGTCGTCATGCAGGTTTGTTACTTGCTCCTTCAAAAGTCACCGTTGAATACCAACCGGTTGGCGTAGTAGGCATCATCTCTCCTTGGAACTTCCCAGTCATTCTAAGTCTATCGCCATTAGTGACTGCGCTTGCTGCAGGTAACCGAGTGATGATGAAACTCAGCGAATTTACACCGATGACCAACAAGGTGATTTCTGAGATTTGTCGAGCATTGCCTGAAGATGTTGAGGTCATAGAGGGCGAAGCGGAAGTTGCTCAAGCGTTCAGTAAGTTGCCGTTTGATCATCTGTTGTTTACCGGTTCAACCAATGTGGGTCGCGCAGTTGCTCGTGCTGCTGCGGAAAACTTAACCCCAATTACGTTGGAGCTCGGTGGTAAATCTCCAGTCATCGTGGCGGATGACGCTAACTTGAATAAAGCGGTTGATGCGATTCTATTTGGTAAATGCATCAATGCCGGACAAATTTGTGTTGCGCCAGACTATGCCTTTGTACCAGAGGGAAGAATCAACGAGTTTGTCGCACTGTTTCTACAACGTTTCGAAGCGCTGTACCTCAAAGGTCAAAACGACCAAGGCTTTACTCATATCATCAATCAACGTCAGCACGACCGCTTAAAGGCAGTATTGGAAGATGCCAAAGTCAAGGGCGCAGAAATACACACCGTGTCCGAGACGAGCGCAGAAGGCCGACTATTATATCCGCACCTAGTGACCAATGTTTCGCAAGAGATGACCATTATGCAGGAAGAGATTTTTGGTCCTCTTATGCCAATCAAGCCTTACCGTGATATCCAAGAGGTCATAAGTTACATCAATCAGAATCAACGCCCACTTGCGCTGTACATCATGTCAGAAGATAAGAGTGTTATTGAGCGAATTACCCGTAATACCCACAGTGGCGGGGTTGGGGTGAATGACACCATCTTGCACGTCGGCGCGGAAGACGCGCCATTTGGTGGTATTGGTGAATCTGGTATCGGTCACTACCATGGCGAAGAAGGCTTTAGAACTTTTAGTCACGCCAAAACCATTCTAAGTACACCAACGTGGTTACCGCGTGTAGGAATGTTGATGGAGCGTCGTGGCATGGCAATAAAAGCATTACAAAAGTTCTTTATGCGTTAACGCTACTGACATTGGAACACCCAAGAATAAGAAAACCGCCCAGTGAGGCGGTTTTTGTTTGTTGTTAATTCGTATTATTGAAACAGTGTTAATGGCTACCTAAACATCCGGTAGCCATTGAATGTATTACTCTACACAGTTCCAGCCTGTGGTATCAATCGAGTTAATCCAATCGGCAATTAACTGAACACCTTCATCGTGAACAACGTGTCTGCCTAGTTCTGGCATCATATTTCCGTTGTCGACATTGATGCGGTAGTGCAGCACAGAGTTTTCTGGATCACCTGGTACAATCACGTACGGAGATGGACCTTTGTGGAAGGTGATACCACGCGCACAAATGCCCATTTCACTGATACCTTCACGCCAGTATTCAAACTTGAATGGATTACTCGCTGCTTTGCCTTCGGTGCGGTGGCAGTGCGCACAGTTCACATCAAGGTACGCTTTGGCGTAATCCAGTAGCTCAGCATCCGTTAGATTACTTGCTCCCGCTTCGGTATCAAACACTGGGGTCTTAGGTAAGTTCTCCGGCGTATCTGGTAAAGCTTCTGTGAATAGCCCCAGCGTTTCCCAATGCACAAGCTGGTTAACTGGTGAACCATCAGAGACATCCTGAACACTGTTTAGGTTACGTGCTTTAGGACCAATCGGAGAGAAACCTTTTGGCTGTGTGTTACCAGTAGGATCGGAGACATCAGATTCTACTTTGTGACACAATGTACACTCATTTCGGCTTGGTACTTCATAAGTGAAATTAAGCGTTTCGCCGTTATGTATTACGCTGCGCTCAAAGGGTACCGATACCGCAGTCAGGTAAGCGTCGGTTTTGTCTTCGTTCCAGACGTAAGGCAGGGCAATCCAACCGCTGTCACGACGAATCAATAGGCGAGTCTCAATGAGCTCTTCGTTTTCACCACGAGCATTCTCAGTACTCGAAGGCAGCGCAAAGGTTTTGATCAATACGGTACCGACTGGGAAGTCGAACACCTCTTGCTCACGATAGCTTGCAGAGGCCTCAATCGGCATCACAACAAAGCGGTATTTGCGTGCGTAGTCCGTAAAGAGTTCAACGTTCATCTCATACAAAGTACCTTTCGCAGATGCCGCTAAGTTGAGGTTTTGTGTTGGATCTTTGGCATCTTCAAACAGATTGTATTGCGACAAGCTCATACAGTTTTCACCGTATGTCGCGCTTTCACGAGTAATCGCATCCCAGTTAATACCCGTCACGTCATCTAGGGTGCAGCTTGCGTTGCCGACGATACCGTTTGGTGTATCTGGATTATCAGGATCCGTCGCTCCGTCTTCGGTTTGATTGTAACCATACACCACGCCATTAATTGTGACGGTATTGATGTCTAATGGTGTCTTGGAATCACAACCTGCGGTAAGTAATGTTGCTTGCTCGTTCTCATATAAGAAATCTGCATTGGCTGGGTTTTCTGCATAACGACCAATCGCGGTTGGGTCCATGTTATCAACCAATACACCAACACTTGCGCCATTGTTCACTAAACAGTTGCTATCTGCATCGGTAAACTCGGTAAGGTAATTCCAGTTGGTTGTTCCTGTCATACCGTTGAGCGCATCACGCAATGGTGCAAACATTTGTGAACGAATCAGTGACTCGCCTGCGCCATCGTAAAACAGAGCAGGGAAGGCTTGATGATTTAACGTATACGCTAAAATCATATCTTCAATCAGAGAACCATTTGGATTGGCGCCCGTGTTGGTAATGGTGTTGTCGTGGAAATACATGTTGGTCGGAACAGGGTTCCAGCCCTGCATAACTGCATTGCCTTCAGATGTCCCATTGAGTGGGCTGTAAGCGTTGGGATCGCCGTTCACCAACAAGTAACTCGTCATAGCAAGTGCCATTGAGTCGTGGTTAGTAATCGTGTTGTTGAAGAACTCACTATTACGTCCGGACAGAATGACAACGCCAGTACCAGGAGGGACGATGCCCACCACGCCACAGCCGCCAAGCCCATTTTGACAGGTAGTATCAACGTAGTTCTCTAAGTTGTTGTCACGAATGACGTTATCAAAGATACGTACATCATCAATTAAGCGACCAATAGTGGTCGCGCCCGGTAGGTCAAACAGCAGCACACCGCCCGTGTTTCCGAGCGCTAAGTTGTTGTAGACATCCACATTTGAACTGTTTTCTATCTCGATACCCGCGATGTTCTTTTCCGCTACGTTGTCACGGATAACCGCTCCGATGGTTTGACCCACATAGATACCCGCATCAGCACTGCCGTAACTCCACGTATCTTCGATCAAGACGTTTTGAGATTTTACTGGATAGATGCCGTAAGTACCGCGTAGGTTACCATCTTCGTCACGTGCACGAGGCACTTCGAGCCAAACCGCCGCGACATCACGAATAATGATGCCTTCGACCCCGTCAGCTTTAAGACCGTTCTTAGAGGCTTCTGCAATTTGGAGATCGGATACGGTGATGTTCGAACCACCACTGATGGCAATACCATCTTTGCCGTCTACACCACTGAAGTCGAGGTAGGTTTGGTTGATACCTGCACCACGTAACACGAGGTTATTCTTCGAATCGACCGTCAATTGATTGTTCATTTTGAAACAACCGGCGGGCAGTGTTACCACGCTGTTGTCTTCGGCAAGTTCGACCAGGTTTTCAATCGCGGTGACTTGTTCCGCGCTCGCCCATTCCTGACCGTTGCCACATAATTCTGGTGTACCGTATTCAGATAATTCATAACCGCTAGAGGTTTGCGGTTCATCATAATCGTCACTGTTACAACCCATCAAAAGACTGGAACTGATGAGTGCAGCGACAACCGTTTTGTTTATTCCGTGCATGATTTGCTTCCCTGTAATTAGTGTTATTGACTCAGTCAGGAATAATTAGAAAGAGTGGTTGTATTGGATTCCGTATATGTAGGCGTCCCCTTCGGAGCGATAGGCGATATCAACGCCCGGTAGAGCGTGCGGCTCAAGCGGCTCAGTGAACGTGACTTCTTCGGCATCAATAAAGGTGAATCCAAAGTCGATTCGACTGTTTTGATTGAAGGCGTACGTGGCACCAAAGCTGTAATTGATTCGGTCGGAATCTGGCAAGCTGATGCTCTTGTCATTCACGTTAGGCGTTTCGTCGTAAGCAATACCAGCGCGCAGAGTGAAGGAAGGGTTGAGTTGGTAAGTTGCCCCAAACGCATATTTGAAGGCATTTTCGAAGTTCTCATCCTTTTGCAGAACTTCTTGCCCATCTACGGTGGCGCGGATTTCTTCAAACACATCCCAACCCGTCATCATCACACTGTAGTGAATAGCTAGTGGATCGGTAATCTGATGGAAACCAGAGAACTCAGTAATGCTCGGCAGATTTAGGTTTAGGTCACCCGTCACGGTTTCACCCGGCATCGAAATCGCACTTGGAATATCTGAGTAATAATCGCCTTCGAAATCCACATCCACTTTAGATCGATAGCTTAATCCGAAACGGTGCCTCTCGTTGATCTCCCAAAGTGCACCAAGATTAAAACCGTAACCCCATCCGTCGCCATCTAAGGATTTTGCAATATCTGTGCGTGCAAAGTTTGCACCCGTATCGGCATTGATGGCATCGGCAAGAATACCCAACGTACGTCTGAGCTTGGCTTTACCATAAACAATGCTAGCGCCAACACCAAGGCTGAACTCTTCGTTGATTCGGTAGGCGATGGTAGGGTTAAAATTAATCGTTTCTAAACTGGTTTCCCCACCAATCGGTCCGGCTAAATAGTCATCAGGGTATTCGGTTGCCAAACCAAAGTCAGTGAAAATACCAAGCCCCCATGACCACGAGTCATTGATTGGGGCTGCGATATAAAAAGATGGCACAACCACATTGTCGACGACGTCATTGTTGGTTAGCTGATTATTGAAGGATTCTGAAGGTCCGTTACCGGTTACGCGAACCTCTGGCATGATGTAAGCAGCACCTACGGACAATTGACAAGAATCGAACATCGTAATGGCTGCAGGGTTATGTGCGACTACTGATGCACTGTCTGCTATGGCGGCTTCGCCTGCATTAGCGCGCCCTAGGCCAGCGGCTGAATGTTCGGATAATTGAAATCCAGCGGCGTATAACTTAGGGGAGCTGAGCGCTATACCTATTGCAAGCGCGAGTTTTGCATTCCTTGTCTTCATATCACTCTGAAACTCCATGTGTTTTTAGGATGCGTTTTAAATAAAAGTGCCTAATAACCTATACAGGGGATGAGTAGGTTATTTGCTAAACACTCAGCTCAAGCATAAAAATAATTAACATAGTTGTAACATTGAATTTCAGGATTTGTTATTTCCATCTCATATAACTATCAGTTTGTAATTGCCACTATAACTATCTGTAAATGTTATACTTAGGCGATATTTTTCTAAGGCTTCTATTTGATGAAGCTCCTCTTTACTGTTTGATGTTCGCTTAAAAAGCGATGCTTAAGTGTTAGCGAATGGTAGATGGTAATAAAGTGAATTTAGTACGATTGTTTTAAACGTGTGTTTAATTGAATTTTAAGGCTCAAAGCGAAAGTTGGCGAAAATGGCGCAATTTATCACTGAATCGAATGCTAAACTTTATGAGTGATTAGAGCTTTTACTTAAGGAGTGGGAAGTCATATGGAGCTGTATTTCTTAGGAACGTCCTCTGGGGTTCCAACTAAATCCCGTAATGTTTCTGCGACTGCTTTGCTGGAGAGTAAGGGGAAAGGGTGGTTTCTAGTTGACTGCGGAGAGGCGACTCAGCACCAATTGCTACACACTCCGTTATCACTTAATTATTTGCAAGCCATCTGTATTACTCATATTCATGGCGACCATTGCTATGGCTTACCGGGCTTGCTCGCCAGTGCAGGCATGAATAACCGCAAAGATCCTCTGACGATCATTGCACCAGAGGGGATTAAACAGTGGTTTGAAGCGACTCAATCGTTCACCAAACTCTATCTACCATTTGAACTTCACTTCATTGAAGTCGAGCAGTTTGATTCGATTGAAATTGGTCAGTTTACGATTACTGCTACCGCACTTTCTCATCGCGTTCCTAGCTTTGCTTACTGTTTTGAAGAGTCAACCATTCGAATGTATCCAGACATTGACAAGCTTGAGCAATCAAACATTCCGAGGGGAGCAATCTGGGGAGAACTTGTCCGTGGCAATGATGTGGAGTACCAAGGTCAAACCCTAATGAGTAAGGCGTTTACTAAGCTTGCACATCCACCGAGAAAAGTGATTATTTGTGGTGATAACGATACACCGGAAAAGCTTGATGGTCTGATTGAGGGCGCGCATCTGTTGGTACATGAATCAACGTACTCAGAAGCGATGAAAGAGCGAGCGAGAGAAGTCGGGCACGCTTATTCATCACAAGTCGCCAATTACGCGCAGGAAAAACAAGTCCCGAACTTAATTCTCACTCACTTTAGTCCTCGCTATCAGTTCAGCTCTGAAGCGGAAGTATCGATCGAGCAGATTCGGAAAGAAGCTCAAATAGCTTATTCTGGTCATCTCTTTCTTGCTCATGATCTCGCACATTATCGAATTGACATGGCGGGTGTAGTTGAGGAGGTTAAAGATGCTGAGAGTAAGGATGAATAAAGGCTCTTGCTGTATGAGCAATTCAAAATGTAATCGTCACAACAAGAGCCAACATTGTCTATATATCAGGTTTATCGTAGCCTGATGCTAGTGGAATACTTCACTACTAAAGCGTAGAAAACGACTTTCTCCCATCAGTTCACGGAACGCTTCTTTATCTAACTTAATCAAGGTTTCGTGATCGCCTGCTTCCAAATACACATGGTCTAAGTTGGCAAGCATTTCGTCGCAAATAGTTGCCATGTGATAAGCGCCTCCGACGGGTGGTATTGCACCGTTATCGCAATCGGTAAATAGACGGTAGACTTCGCGCTCTTTGATTAAGTGGAAAGAGGCATTGAGCTCGTCATTCAATCGAGACAAGCTGATTTTATTATTCGCAGGCAAGACAGCCATCATATGATGACCTTGGTGATCTTCTAAAATCACGCCTTTTGCCAAGTTATTGAGAGGGATACCCGCTGCAACACCGCTTTGCAGCGAACTATTACTATGACTGTGATTCACGGTTTGAAAGTGAATATGATGCTCAGTCAAATAGTGGTCGAGCCGGGTTGACATGGTCATGTTAGCCTCCAGAGTGTTGATACCCACATAAAGTATAGGTAAATCTTTATTCTCCTGACGCATTACTTGAGCTGTTCTACGCTTACTGAAAGCCAGCCACAGAGTATGGCATTGAAAAAGGGAAGCAAAATGAGCAAACCAGTAATAGCGGATAACAAACCCATCAAAGTTGAGCTTGTGCAAGGGCAAGAATATTACTTTTGTCGATGCGGGCGATCTAAGAACCAACCTTATTGTGATGGCTCCCACGCCGGAACCGATTTTAAACCCATGAGCTTTGTCGCTGAGAAGGATGAAGATGCGTATCTGTGTCAGTGTAAACACACCGCAAATGCGCCTTTCTGTGATGGGACACATAAGCAGTTTACCTCTGAGCAAGTGGGACAAGAAGGCCCGGGTATCCAAGCAGGAAATAACGAGATCCCGATTGCAGTGGCGACGCAAGAAGAACCCACGGTTGAGTTTATTCACCAACTGGCAAGAGAAGGGCTATCAAAGTTAGGGCACCATGGACCGATGACGGCGATGGGTGTGCCTAGAGACCAATTGCCACATTGGGATGACCTGCAAATGATGGTCGCACAAATGGCAACCAAACCTCTGATGGAAGATGTGCCAGTCAAAACCGAATTGGTGATTGGTCCAAAAGCGAAGAAGCCGCTGGTACTAAAAATTCCCTTGTTTGTCTCTGACATGAGCTTTGGCGCATTATCAGAAGAAGCTAAAATCTCGCTCGCGAAAGGTGCGGAGTTAGCCGGAACCGGAATTTGCTCTGGAGAAGGCGGCATGCTGCCAGAAGAGCAAGCAGCGAACTCCCGCTATTTCTATGAATTGGCAAGTGCGCAGTTTGGTTATGACGAATCTAAGTTGCTCAATGTTCAAGCCTTCCACTTTAAAGGTGGGCAGGGAGCAAAAACTGGGACTGGTGGTCATCTACCAGCCAATAAAAATGTTGGCAAAATATCGCAAGTGCGTGGCATTCCCGAAGGGCAACCTGCGATTTCACCACCGACGTTTAAAGATCTGCATACTGCAGAAGATTTCAAAAAGTTTGCTGATCGGGTACGTGAAGTGACAGGTGGTATCCCGATAGGCTTCAAGCTCAGTGCAAATCATATCGAAGAAGACATTCAGTTCGCACTCGATGCCAGTGCGGACTACATCATTTTGGATGGTCGTGGAGGAGGCACGGGTGCAGCGCCTGCAATGTTCCGTGATCACATCAGCGTGCCAACCATTCCCGCTCTCGCTAGAGCAAGACGCTATCTGGATGCACAAGGTGTGAGTGACTGTGTCACGTTGATCGTTACGGGTGGACTGCGTGTTCCAATGGACTTTGTAAAAGCGATGGCGCTCGGTGCAGATGGCGTTGCGATTTCTAACAGTGCGATGCAGTCGATAGGTTGTGTAGCCGCGAGAATGTGCAATACCAACAATTGTCCAGCAGGCATTGCGACACAAAAAGCCGACTTAAGACAGCGGTTGAATGTGGATAAAGCGTCGGTTCAATTGAAGAACTTCTTTGAAGCCTCGGTTGAGTTGATGCAAGTGATGGCAAGAGCGTGTGGACACGATGATCTCAGCAAGTTTAATCAACACGACCTCGCCACTTGGAATCGCGATATGGCGTTGCTTTCTGGGGTGAAATACGCGGGCGTAGACAAGCCTTAACGTTTCTCTTTCTCTGATTAGCGCCTGTTTTACTGTGGCTGCAATTTGTACGATTGATAATTGAGCTCATATGGACCATAATAACAAGACCATTTGGTCTGTAGGAGCTCAGTATGGCAACGGCAACATTAAAAAGCTTTAAACCGAAGCTGCCTCATAAGGCAAACTTTTGGTTTATGCTGGGCATTGAAGATGCTGAAACCGGTCGTACCGATGCGGTTCATAAAGGCTTTGAGCCAAAGGTATACCGTAATATCGTCGAGCGTGTGAAGCTTTCTCAAAGCGAATTCCAACACGTCACATTGATCCCGGTGAGCACCATCAAACGTCGACTCAAAAACGAAGAGCGCTTCAACACGCAAGAGAGTGATGCCATCTATCGTTTAGCGATGCTACTTAAGCTAGCAACAGAACTGTTTGATGATGAAGAACGCGCACTAGGTTGGATGCGAGAGAATGTTTATGGTTTGGGTGGAAAGCGCCCATTAGACATGGTTTCAACCACGGTTGATTTTGAAATCGTCAAAGATTTGATTGGACGACTAGAGCACGGAGTATTCTCGTAATATGAAGCTCTATCGACTGACTCAAAAGAAGTTCTCTGAGTCTCCATTTAGCCCAATCGGTGCCAAGCTATACGGCGGGCGATGGAACTCTAAAGGAACCGAAGCACTGTACTTTTCTCAATCCGAATCTCTTTGCTCGTTAGAAGTTTTCGTGCATGTAAACAACGATCCGGCGATTACCAAGCTTTACGACTTGTATCGTATCGAGATGCCGGAATACTTAATTGCTGCTCTGGATGAAGAAGATCTGCCGGTCACTTGGCGCTCCATTCCTGCTAGTGAATCTACACAATACATTGGTGACCAGTTTCTCAACGATCCACATCCTGAGTTTGCTGCACTGCAAGTGCCTTCGACAATTTCTCCTCGTGACAACAACTACGTCGTCAATCCAAACCATCCCAAGATGAAAGATATCCTGAAGAAAGCAGAGAAGCTTGATTTTGCTTTTGACCCAAGAATCTTCAAATAAAAAGCTCAGCGCCTAGAGTAGCGCCGAGTTTTTCTTTCTCTCTTTTTTCATTGGGTTAATGCTGAGCAGTTAACTGTTGATTGCTCATTACTTCTTTCTGGTAGCTGCCTAATACGATCTCTGCGCCTTTGTAGGATAGGTGGTTCGCATCGGTGTACATGGCGTTGTTATCTCCTACTTTCATTGCGCATTTGCCTTGCTGACAGATGTAATTGGTAAGGTCGACAAACTCCACATGTTCAAATTGTTCAAAATAGTGAGCTAACGTAGCTACGCGATGTGGGTGTGATTGCCTTGGCGTGAAGTCACATTTATTGCCAGTGTTGTCTCCAAACAGTCGCGCTTTCCACAAACATTCACCAATGGCATGCGGTGCGGAAGGTGTTGGACCAAAGACCAGAACCTCTCGGTCTTCTAACTCGTTCAAAAGGCGAGTGAGCGAAGCTTGGTAGTCTTTTTTGGATAGCTCTTTATTGAAGTTAGAAGAAATCACCACGCGAAGGATAGAAGGGGTATTCAAAATGGTTTCTATTGCATCAGTGAAGAAATTGCTGCAAGACAAATGGTTTGCACCTGAAACTTTATCGACATAGCCAACCGCGCAAGAGTCTTGCGTAAGTTGAACAACCCCTGTTGGTGTGTCATTTGAGAGCTGCTGAACAAAGACCATGCTGTGACTGTTCCCCAACACTGCGACAGTAGGTTCTGAAGATGATGAACAAGTTTCGTTGATGGTTGTATTACCGTTACATGCGATACCGTAGCCGTTGTTCACGCGCATGGCTTCGAAAAACGCGCTACGGTCGGGAAAGCCTCCGTTTTTATGGCCGACGACACCAAAAGCAAGCAACGGTAGGGTGATTAACACAAGTGAGGCAGCAAGTGTGCTCATGCCAATTTTCTTGCGGCTACGGAAAGGCTTTTCAATAAAACGCCAAGTTAGGTAAGAAAAGGCAAATAGAGCGACAAGATAAAATGCGAGGCTGAACTCTTGTCCGGCAGTGAGTACGTATCGATAAAAGACCAGTAACGGAATATGCCATAGATAGAGGCTGTAGCTTATTAGCCCAACAAAAACCACAGATTTGAGGCTTAGAGCTTTACCAAGCGTGTTGTCTTTGGATGAGAACAAGATGATAAGCGCGGTGCCAATCACAGGAATTAACAGCATGAGCCCGGCGCCATCTTTTGATTTATCGAACAACAAGGCAGAGGCAAGAACTAGGGTTAAACCAATCATGGCAAGTGTGTTGTTGGGCTTGATGACGGTTTTACGCATTACTAGGGCAATCAAAGAGCCTGCCGCCAACTCCCAAGCCCGGGAGAAAATCATGTAAAAGGCGAAATCAGGATCACCACTGGCGTACCAAATAGTCATCAAACTTAGTGCAAATACTGCGATGAAGAAGGTGAGATAAGACATGAGCTTGCCACGTGCCAGCAACATAAGCAAAAGAGGGATCACAATGTAATATTGCTCTTCGACACCTAAGCTCCAAGTATGAAAGAGTGGGTTGGCTTGCTCTTCCAGCCCAAAATAATTGTGGCCTTTGAGGTACAGCAACACATTAGAAGCGGACAGAATGGAAGACACAGAAAACTCACCAACTTCTTTATGAGCGTGGGGAAGGAACAACCACCAAGAAAGTAAATAACACACTGCAACAACGAGCAGTAGTAAGGGCAGAATCCTACGAACACGGCGCTCGTAGAAATCGGAAAGGCTGAATTGGCTCTTATCTAAATCGTTTATCACAATAGTGGTAATTAAATAGCCGCTGATAACGAAAAACACGTCTACGCCAATAAAGCCACCAGCAAAGGCCTGTATGTCTGCATGGAAAAAAATCACCAATAGGACGGCAATCGCTCTTAATCCATCAATCTCTGCTCTGTATGTCATTGCCTTTCTCCCTAGTCAACGACATACCTAACGCAAAATGCGCACCAAAATTCGGTCGTTGAAAATCAGAGTCTTAGAGGCGGTTATAAGGATGAGAACAGTTTTGCAGGGTGGCTTCTTATATTGACTTTCATTTTGAAAACAGAATGCTCTCTGTTTCTAGCAAAATGATGTGCTACGGATGTAAATCAAAGATCAGTTGAACGGAAGTTTTTATACTCGGAGCTAAGTGAACAAACTCAGAAACGAGGCTATGAGCCAAAACGACATTCAAGCCAAGATTGCCAGCTTTACTTGTATCGAAGAAGCTTTGGATTACTTCGATATTGGTTTTGATAGCCGCTTTATTGATAAACACAGAGTGGAGTTAGTGAAGCGCTTCAATGGCTATTTGATTCTGACTAAGCCTGAAGATTGGTTTGCGGCTCGCCGTGCATTAAAGAACGCATACTGCAAGGTTCAACGTAGTTTACTGGATAAAACTACACGCTCAGCTTGTCGTGGTTGCACTTCTTGTCAGCGTCGTTAGTACTCTCTTCAACAGCGAACAATAATGTCAGTAAGCTCTGAGCGCTAAAACACAAACCCCGCAGATGTACTCAAGCGCATCTGCGGAGTTTTTGTCTATTCAACTTGCCTATTCAAATAAGTAGGCTGAACTAAGCCAGCCCACAGACTTAGTTTGCTTGGTAAGTTGGATAATCCAACAGACCTTTTTCGTTACCACCAAACAGCGTCGCAGGATCGTGAGCTGCTAGCGGGTAATCGTTCTTGATACGGTTCGGTAGGTCAGGGTTCGCGATGAACGGGCGACCAAAGCCAACCATATCTGCCAAACCACTTTCTAGCGCTTGAGCAGCTTTCTCTGTGTTGTAGCGACCAGCGTAAATGATGGTGCCCTTGTATGCTTCACGCACGGCTGTTTTGAACTCAGCAGGGGTATCTGGCGCGTCATCCCAGTCGACTTCCGCAATGTGCATGTAAACGACGTTTAGCTTATTAAGCAGTACCGCAGCAGCTGTGTAAGTTTCTACCGGTGTATTATCTACAGTACCGTTTAGTGATGTAAACGGAGCCAGACGAACACCAACGCGATCAGCACCAATCGCTTGAGTCATGGCTTCAACCACTTCACCCAAGAAACGCAGACGGTTTTCAACTGAACCACCGTATTCATCTGTACGGTTGTTTGCTTCAGAATCGATGAACTGGTTTACAAGGTAGCCGTTTGCTGCGTGCAGCTCGATGCCATCAAAGCCCGCTTCAATCGCATTCAATGCCGCTTGACGGTACTCTTCGATCACCACTTTGATGTCTTCTTTAGTCATCTCACGTGGTTCTACCACGTCAACGAAACCAGGCTCATCTGTGCCGTTATCAATAAATACTTTCACGTTTTCTGCTTTTAGCGCAGAAGAAGAAATTGGTTGCTCGCCACCAATGTTGTCAGGGTGAGTTACACGGCCTACGTGCCAAAGCTGAGCGAAGATCGCGCCGCCTTTTGCGTGTACTGCGTCAGTGACTTTTTTCCAGCCTGCGATTTGTTCTTGGCTGTAAATACCCGGTGTCCAAGCGTAACCTTGACCCATAGGTGAAATCTGTGTGCCTTCTGCAACAATCAAACCCGCAGATGCGCGCTGTGCGTAGTACTCAGCCATCATGTCGTTTGCGACGTTGCCAGGCTGGCTTGCACGAGAACGAGTCATTGGCGGCATAACGATACGGTTCTGAAGGGTTAGAGAACCAAGTTGTACAGGTTGAAACAATGTATCTTTCATGACTAACCTCGTTATTTGCTTGTTTGAATCAATTCGATTTGGTAACCGTCAGGGTCTTTAATGAATGCGATGTGAGTTTCACCGCCTTTCATTGGCCCTGGTTCACGAGTGACGTTGCCACCAAGTGCTTTGATTTTGTCGCATGCAGCGTAAATATCTTCACAACCTAATGCCATGTGACCGAACGCGTTACCTAGGTCATAACTGTCTGTGTCCCAGTTGTAAGTCAGCTCAATCGTCGCGCTGTCTGGTTGGTCTGCATTGCCCACAAATACGAGCGTGTAGCGGTATTCTGTGTTTTCGAAGCGATTAAGCTCGCTCATACCAAGAACTTTGGTGTAAAACTCAATGGACTTATCTAGATCAGCCACGCGGATCATAGTGTGAAGAAATTTCATAGTTAACCTTCTTATCTCGGCTTGTTAGCTATCGTTGGAGTGACAGAGTCATCTCAACAAGCAACCTTGTTGAAGCTAAAGATAAAGTGAAGGTAATGAAACGTAAAATTATCGTTGATTATAATTTTAATAATGTATTTTTATAGAGGCGTGATTTACTTGACGTGTAAGAACAGTGTCAATTGGAAACAATGTTTACAGAGAGCTCATTGAAAGGTAATTGGCATATGCTAATAACTTTTAAGGACGATCTTATGTGTGAAACATTAACCTCCCATCACTATTGCGCAGTATGTTCCAAAGGGAACCCTTACTCATTAGGGGTGGAATACCAAACTCAAGATAAAAACAGCGTAGTCGCATCATTTATAGTAAACGAACATCACCAAGGTTATAGCGGTTTACTGCATGGCGGCATTGCAACATGCTTGGTGGATGGTGCAATGACTCATTGTTTGCTAGCAAATGGAGTGAAGGCGTTGACCGCTCAATTAGAAATGCGCTTTCATGCACCCATTAAGGTCAGTGAAGAGATACGTGTCACTGCAAGCATCGTGAAAGAAACAAGAGGCATTTTCCATTTGGTTGCAAGCTTAGAAGTCGGTGATGAAACTCGAGTATCTGCAACGGCCAAGTTCGTTCGCCCCAAACCTTAGATGACGGCTAATATCAAATTTTTGGCCGAAAGCGTGAGCGATAGAGTTGAGATTGTGGCAACGTAAAAGTAGCAAAGGAGGCAGAATGTTAGAAATTAGACGCTTTGAAAGTGGTGATGAAGAAACATTGAGAATGCTTTTCTACTATACGGTCAGAAAAATATGTATAAACGATTATACGGACGCACAGGTAAGCGCTTGGGCACCAAACATCTATGTAGCTGAAGACTGGAACAAGAAAATAGCGTTATTAAATCCATTTATCGTGCTACTTGATGGACAAGTTGTTGGGTATGCAGATTTACAACCAGATGGGTATGTCGATCACTTCTTTTGTCACTGGCAACATCAAGGGAAGGGAGTTGGCACAGCGTTGATGCAGCAGTTAATCGCAGAGGGTGCGCGAAACTTCAACCATCGCTTATACGCTAATGTCAGCTTAACCGCAAAACCGTTTTTTGAACGTCACGGATTCATTGTAGCTAAGCAGCAGTCGGTAGATATCAGAGGGCAAACGCTGACTAACTTTTTAATGGAAAAGGATCTTAATAAATAGAGGAATTACCATGATTCCTCTATTTATCACGAGCCAATATTATCTGTTCTTTTCAATTACACTAATTGAGATTGCCAGAAATAATATATCTTTTACTAAGAAGAAGTTCGTTATTAAAATTCCATCAGACACTTTCCAAGTATTTGGTGTTGTGATCAGGAAGCTAAGTGTAGATAGAAAAATTACGGTAGCAAAAACACCTGAAAAGAAGCCGACCTTTCGATTTTTTAAACCTACTACCAATCCAATAGCAACAATAATTTCCACTGCGCCAATAAGGTTTGATACGGCTTGCACGGATATGACGGAGTACAACCACCCCATGGCAGGATGATTCTCTACTAATGGTTTAATGAGGTCTGCTTCAGTCGGAGTAAACTTGTATATACCGATCCAAGCTAATACCAATGCTACCCCAAGAACCCCAAGACTATAGCCAATATTTCGTTCGCTAACAGCAGTCATGTTTTTTTGCATAAATGTGCTCCATTAATAAGTTACATGGAGGAGACCTTGTTGTATAAAATAAAATTTCAAAAAATAATCAAGATATTATTTTTTTTAAACAGCTGTATTTAAACTATTGAACAGAACAGAACAGAACAGAACAGAACAGAAGTACGGGTGTTCTGCACTTCGCCGCTTGTGTGTGCTTAGTTTTTGTCAGGTGCTGACTCTGACTTCTTGTTACATGGTTTATTCACTAAGGAAGAGAGGGGGCTTTCAATTGCTATAAGTAAAATGTTATAACATAACAATTGATGTTCCCGATTATCTCAAGTCTCATGAATTTTGTTCGCTATTCACTTATTGCTGTTGCAGCTACTGCATTCTCTCTCGCAGCTTACCTCACCTACCAAGCAGAAACGAAACCAGAAGAAATTATCATTAAGGTGACGCCTTATGCTCAGATTAAAAAAACAGATGGTGTCGAAGTTGATGAAGTAACACCAAAAAACCAGCTTGCTACAGAAAAGTATGACAACATCGCCCGCATTCACTACTTCGTCAAAGTAGGCGATACACTCAGTACCATTTTTTCTTCATGGGGTGTTCCTTACGAAACCACGCAAAAACTGCTTAAAGCTGATATAACTTCACTTAAGCTCGATACCATTAAGCCGGGAGATCATCTTGAGCTTATGGTTGATAGAGACTCCAAGACTTTAAAACAAGTTATTTTTCACGAGAGCCTCGTTGAACGCGCTATCTACACACGAAATGACGATGGCTCGTTTGCCTATAACTTTGTTGAAGAACCTAGTGAATGGCGCGAGGAAATGTACTCAGGCACGATTAACGGTAGCTTCTCTTCGTCTGCTCATCAACAAGGGCTAACCACCACTCAGATTGCCAACATCACACGTGTATTGCGCGACAAAGTGAATTTTGCCCGTGAGCTTCGTGCTGGAGACAGTTTTCACGTGTTGGTACGTCGTCAGTATGTTGATGATCATTTGACGGGCAACACGGAAGTGCAGGGCATTGCAATTAAAATGCATGGTAAAGACATAGAAGCGTTTTTGGCTCAAGATGGCCGCTTCTATGATCGTGATGGGAACAGTCTAGAACAAGCGTTTAACCGCTACCCAATTGATAAGCAATACCGTCGTATCACTTCGCCATTTAATCCTTACCGAAAACACCCAGTGACGGGACGAATTTCTCCTCACAATGGTACTGACTTCGCGACGCCAGTTGGTGCTCCTGTATATTCAACCGGTGATGGAAAAGTGGTCGCGGTTCGTAACCATCCATACGCGGGCAAGTATCTAGTGGTTGAGCACAACAGTGTCTATAAAACTCGTTACTTGCACCTGAGCCGCTTTTTAGTAAAGAAGGGTGAGCATGTTAAGCGTGGGCAGAAGATTGCGCTTTCAGGTGCGACAGGACGTCTAACAGGGCCACACTTGCACTTCGAAGTACTGGTGCGCAACCGCGCGGTTGATGCGATGAAAGCAGATCTTCCATTGGCAAGTTCGATTCCAAGTAAAGACAAGCCCGCGTTCTTGGCAAAAGTCTCAGAGTTTGATGATATGGTTACCACAGAGCAAAGCGCGAGCCACGCAAAATCCGTCGAGGGAAAACAGGTTTCTTAATAGCAATAAACAAAGGCAGGCTTCGGCTTGTCTTTGTTGCTTTTGGAGTTGGGGAATAGACAAGTATTCACCACCTTAGTCGCTACCTAGGTAATGTGATGTGGTAAAGTTTGGTGGCACAATCCGATTTAAATTAGCCAAAATACAAGTAGTAACGAGTGGAGGGTGAATGCAAATACCAATACCAACGGTAGGCTTTGACCATAACAAATCTAATCAAGCGGAGATTGAAGTCTTCGATCTAGAAAGCTTACATGGACAAGAGTACAGAAGTCATTCACCCCAGAAGCCACACCGCATTACTTTCTTTATGATGGTTTATATTGAACAAGGCAGTGGTGTGCACATGGTGGACTTTAAACAGTATCCGTTTGAGTCAGGTAGCATTATCTTTGTTCGTCGTGAGCAAGTGCAAGCTTTCGACGTATCGCAAAAGCCTTCCGGTAAAGTGATTCTCTTCACCCAAGCGTTTCTCGACCAAGTGCATGCAAACATGCGCCTACCCAGCTACACACCAACACACTTAAATCAGACTCATTCTCCGGTATTGAACTTAGATGACGAGACGCGTTTAAGTGCAAAACTGCTCATTGGCGAAGTGATTAAAGAGATGGAAAACAAGCGTTCCGATCCATTGATTGTTATGTATTTGTTCTCATCTTTTGCGTTGATGCTGCATCGTCTGCGTCCTGAAGAGCGCCATGACAAGTTAACTAAAGAGCAGAGCTACAAGCTGGCTCGTTTCTTTGATTTACTCCAAGCCAATTATGAGCGAATTCGTGATGCGAACTGGTACGCGGGGCAGATAGGGTCAACCTACAAAACATTAAATGTGATTTGTAAGTTGGCGACAAACTTAACCGCGAAACAGATGATTGATGCGTTTGTCACGATTGAGATAAAACGACGCTTGGTTGTCAGTAATGTTACTAGCCAACAGTTAGCTTTTGACTTTGGTTTTGAAGATGCGAGTAATTTTGTTCGATACTTTAAAAATCAGACAGATATGACGCCAAGCCAATTTCAGAAGCAGTACAAAGAACCCCAGTTATGATATTGAATATGAACGTACTTTGGTGTTCATGTTCGATATTGACCATTTTCCGACACATATTCACACAGACGAGTCTATGATTCATTTTTATTATTATTCCCAAGCAAACAAGAGGAAAATAATATGAACAAATTGACTCGCTTTTTCGCTAGCTCTGTCATCGCATCTACTGTTTTTGCAAGTGTTTCTTTCGCTGTAATCGCCGATGAGTTACCGAATCGAGACAAAGCCGTTGCCGTTATCTCAAGCATAGAAACTGGCGACCAAACGGCTATTTCTTATATCAACCCAAACAAGTACATTCAGCACAACCTTGCTGTTACAGATGGTTTAGCGGGCTTTGGAGAAGTGATGAAAATGCTGCCGGAAGGCAGTGCTAAAGCGAAAGTAATTCGTACCATTCAAGATGGTGATTACGTTGCTTTGCATACCGAGTACGATTTTTTCGGACCAAAAGCGGGTTTTGATATCTTCCGCTTTGAAGATGGGCTGATCGTTGAGCACTGGGATAACTTACAAGACGTGGCGAAACCTAACCCAAGTGGCCGAACTCAATTTGATGGTGCAACAGAAATAACAGACGTAAATAAAACAGATGAGAATAAAGCCATTGTTTCTGATTTTGTTCAAACCATTCTGATGAAAGGGGACATGTCTCAGATCAGTAAGTTCATCGGTGAGAAAGACAGTGACTACATCCAACACAACGTTGCGGTTGCTGATGGTTTAAGTGGGCTGAGCGTTGCGCTAAAACAATTAGCGGAAGCGGGTATACCGATGGTGTACAGCAAAAATCATTTGGTTATTGGTGAAGGGAACTTCGTGTTATCAGTGAGCGAAGGTCAGTTCATGAACCAACATGTAGCGTTCTATGACTTATTCCGCGTCGACAACGGTAAGATTGTAGAGCATTGGGACACGATTGAGGTGATTCCACCAAAGTCAGAATGGAAGAACACCAATGGAAAATTTGGTTTTTAATAAACCCTTTTCGCTTTGTTAAGTTCTACTTAGAAAGAAGCCGTCATTATTAGACGGCTTCAGTGGCTGTTATAATGTAGGAAACTGGCGGCATAATAACATCTCAAACTTCTACAAATTAAACTAATTTCATAATGGCAAAAAAGTGCTATCGGTTTCGACTTAAAAAATGATCTCTGGCCTTAAGTCACCCGTAATTCTCGGGTGATAGTGTTTTTAACGCTAAGAAAGGAGACTGATAATGAACACTTTTAAATGCACACTCAAAAGCCTGATCGTAAGCATTGCTCTATTCTCACTATCCAGTACCAGCGCGCTGGCGGAAAAACCGAAATGGGCAGATGAAATAGACGCAAGTATCGTTGAATTCGCCGTTGGGGCATCGGGCGAACCGTTTGATTTTGATGATAATGGGGGTGATTTTGACATCCTCGTTGCTGCGCTCATCGCCACTGGAACCGTTGCTATTTTTGATGGTACTGAGTACACAGTATTCGCGCCAACTGACCAGGCCTTTTATGACCTTACAGGAACGTCGACCGATGCAGACGCATTCAATGCAGCTGTTGACTTGCTCGAAGTAGAAGGCGTGGCAGCGGTACTCGCTTATCATGTGACTCTGGATACTCGCAACTCACGTTCTGTCGTAAGAGCAAAGAAAATAAATATGCTCGATGGCAACACCATCAGTTTTGAAAACGGGTTGATCATGGCGAATAAGTCGGAAGCAGGGTTGGTCGATATTGATAACAAACTGAGCGATGGCATGGTTCATGTGATCGACACGGTGCTACTGCCTTAGCGTTAATAGCCTGACCAATAGATATTTAAGTATGTAAATAGCGGCCTTTATGGTCGCTTTTTTCATTATGCCTACAAATTTATAAAGTGTGATGTTTGCTAAGCTTTTGTCTTTTATTATTAAAGTTGTTGCATTTTTTTCAGATAAAGTAAATGAACATTTACATCTAACGTCGGGTCTTCGATGGCTTGGCTTTCAGTTGTCAGTATCAAAGTGCAAGGCTTAAACACCCCTGTAGATGGACATTAATAAATTGCGTTGAGACAATCAGAATGAAAAGAATAATCCTATTAGCCGTTTGTGCCATGTTTGGCATTGCTGTCATGGCGAGTATGGCGTCGACCTATCTTATATCCAGTCAAAAAATAGATGACATCATCTTACACAAATCTCAAGTTCAAGCAGAGTTCCTAGCTGAAAACGCGGGTTATATTCTAGAGAACTCACAACAGCCATTAGAAGATCTACAAGCCCTTGTTGACGGGTTAAAGCAACGTTCAGATGTTAGCTATGCGATTGTGATTGATAGCAATGTTACGGCGGTTGCACACAGTGACAAGCAGAAGCTCAACAAAACATACGAGGATGACTACACGGTCGAAGGAGCAACGAAAGGCGTTCAGCAATATTCCAAGTGGTATGCGGATGTGCAAGAGGTGTGGGTATTCGACATTATGGCGCCAATCTATGTAAATGGTCAGCTATATGGCACATTCGATATCGGTATTCCAATTACTGAAGTAAGCCAGGCGACTAATGGCATCATTGCCTATCAGCTTGGCTCAATGGTTGTCATATTCGTGCTATGTGTTGTTGTGCTCTCGTTATTATTGGGCAAACTGATGCAACCTCTATCGGTGCTTAAGAATGCATTAAATGATATTTCACAAGGCGATGGCGATTTAACGGTCCGCTTGCCGATTAAGGGAAATGATGAAGTCGCACAAATATCATCGGCATTTAATTTATTTGTTGAAAAGGTACATGGCATTATCTCTCAAGTCGTCAACACAGGGGTAGAACTTAATGGTTCAGCCATTGCGCTTCGAGAGCAGTCACAACAAGCTCTTTCGCGAGGCCAAGAGCAAAATGAACAAACAATGCTGGTGGTCACTTCTATGAACGAAATGATCGCAACGGTAAATGAAATTGCATCAAACGCAGCGGGCGCAGCCGGAGCGGCTAGTACAGCGACTGACGAGACGCAAGCGGGATATCAAACGCTCCAAAGAACAACAACGGCGATCAGCAATCTTGAAACAGAGATGAATAGTACGTCTAGCATTATTGTTAGCTTGGCTGATAACACACAGTCGATCGGTACTATCCTAGAGGTAATTCGAGGGATCTCTGAGCAAACAAACTTATTAGCACTAAATGCGGCGATTGAGGCAGCGCGTGCGGGGGATGCTGGTAGAGGTTTTGCGGTTGTTGCGGATGAAGTTCGTAACCTTGCAACAAAAACCGCTCAGTCAACGGACGAGATTGATTCAATGATCAGCCGCTTACAAACAGAAGCACAGAATGCGGTGAACTCAATGAGCAACAGTAAAGCGTTGATAGAAGAGGGAACCACAGAAACGGAGTTGGCTCGACAGGCACTAGAAGCGATTTCTAAGCAAGTAATGACCATCCTTGACATCAATACCCAAGTTGCGACAGCGACGGAGCAGCAATCGACCGTGGCTAACGAGATCAACATGAACATGGATACAGTGAGTAACTCAGTTAAGCATGGCTTAAATGCGAGTCAGCAACTAGAGCAATCAAGCCAACAATTGGCCGAGCTTTCTCAAACCCTCGACCGCTATGTCGGTGCGTTCAAAATCTAACTCGTGTGAGGAAACAAAAGGCGACCAGTAGGTCGCCTTTTTGTTGGCTAGTAGGTGATGGATTAAGAACGACTAGGGAGTAATTCCTGTAAACGTTACCGCTTGGCGCTTACCGTCATCTACTAAACCAACGTGTTTTACCTCGCCCTTGAAATAGTATGGAGTGAAGCTTGGCATTAGCTTCTGTTCATTCGCATAGTATAAGGTGATCGGTTGATGGTTTAACGCACCAGACGTTAGCGTGCCGATTAACGCGTGTTCAAACTGATGATAACCATTGCCCCAATGGAACGCTTTGGTTGATTTTGGTTCAAGGCCAATGCCCCCATATTGATGATCGACCCATGCATCCATAAAGGTGCGAGTGGTGTATGGTAGTACGTTCCCAACCTTGCTATCTAGGATGGCAAGTGTCATTGCAGACTGGTCGAGCTCAGCCCACTCCCATGAAGAACTGCCATTAGAGTATGGCCGACTTTGCCACGCTGGAATTGCTTTGTTCGCCCATTCGTTTTGTAGTTCCGCAGAGAAATAGTCGCTGACGGTGTCAAATGGGAACTGATATTCGGCACGTTCCAGAGTGGTTCTCATACCTTCTATAGCAAACTGCTGCCAATCAGATGCTTGCAACTGCTCGCCAACGAGATAAGTCATCCAATACGCTTTAATCGTATGACCAAAGTCGTTGTGCTTAGCGTTGGGTTGCATTACCGCTTTATGATGAATAGCACCGTAGAAGCGCTGTTCCTTATCTGAGTGATAGTGCTCAACTAAGGTGTTAGTTAACCACTTAAGATCATTTAGCCATTGTGTTTTGTAAGGCTCAGGAAGCATCGGAGCGACCAAAAGCATATAGCCATTAATTTGATCCAGTTGCGCGACCAATTCATGCTGTTTTGCGCTCTGTTCATCGCCATCCTCCAATACCCAAGCTAGGCCAACTTCATCGTTCACTTTGTAATTATCGAAGATAAACTTTTGCTGTTCGATAAGCACTTTCTCTACGTTTGGATCTCGTGTTAGGTAGTAATACATCGCTAGCCCAACGAGGGCATAAGCTTGGTCTTGTGAGGTACGTTGCGTCCACTTTAAGCCCACTTGCTTGTTTTGTGTGAATGAGACAAAGCCGCCGTGCTCTTTATCCTGCAATTCGTTGATAAGGTAATACGCACCTTGCTTAGCAAGCTCAAGAGCCTGTGTGTCCCCAGTTAGGTGATAAAGTACCCCATAAGCGTAAGTTTGGCGTGACTTCATACGAGTGTATTCACGACCAAAGTGAGGAGTAATCCAGCCACGGTTTAATTCAGGACAAACATTTTCCGTATCTAGCTTGCGGCCGTCGTTGCAACGAAAAGTAGGGAAGTTCCCAATAGGATCCCCGTAGGCTTTCTCATCCATCCAATATGGGGCTAATCCCTTTTTGACGTGGTTCAACCAAGCCTGAGTTGATGGGAAGCTCGTTGATATCGTTCTTTCTGGAATAGCGTTTTCACCTGTTGCCGCAAATGACAGCGTACTGGTGGCGAGGGAAAGCGCTACTATTAACGACTTTGTCGAATAGTCCATAAAGCAAGTCCTTGAAAGAAAAGATAGAGTATATCGGTAGATACCCTATACAAACCGTTGAACTAGTCGGGTTTTCAATTCGTTAGAATGATAAGGTTATCAACCGTTTTTAATGGAGCGGGCAGGATTTCCGACGACGCGATCTCCGGCTGCAACATCTTTGGTTACCACGGAGCCAGCTCCCACAACGGCTTCTTCTCCGATGGTTACTCCTGGCATGATGATGGCACCGCCTCCAATCCATACTTTGTCTTTGATTGTCACTGGTTTGGCCGTTTCATCTCCAGCAAGGCGTTGTTCGGTTTCTAAAGCATGTGCTGCGGTATAGATTTGAACTCGTGGACCAATCATCACGTTTGCACCAATAGCGACTTTCCCATTATCTAATATGATCGCATCCCAGTTGATATAGCTATTTTTCCCAATGGTTAGATGGCAGCCGTAGGTAAGTTGGAGTGGCGCTTGTATACATGCTCCTTCACCTAAGCTTACCCCCATACGGGTAAGTAGTGCATGACGTTTTTCTGCGTCTGATTCATGATTGAATTTGAAGATCAATGCTGAAGTATTATCACGCATCATCTGAAGCTCTTTGTCCAAGCAGTTATACACCTCACCTGAACGCATACGATTAAGTTCTGACATGTTTGCCCTTATAGCTAAATAGTGCAATTGCACACAAATATAAAGCCTTGAGAGCGTTAACTAAAATCCAAACAGAGAAAACCCGAATACCATCACCAAATTCTATTTATTCGGTACTTGACGCAACGAAACCGTGGAATATACGGGTGGGTGTACTAGGTTATATAGATGCGTAAAAGCGTATTGGGCAGACTGGCTTCTGAGGTGTATTTAATATTCGTTCGAAGCTTTCTGTAATTAAAGCATCAAATGCTTCGGATTCGCTACATGGGAGGAATCAAGCTTTGAGTAACTCAAATGAAAATCTAGAGAAAGTTCTCGCGAAAGCCCTTACTACTTCATTGATTCGGTTTTCAGTAACGACACTTATCGTTATTGTCTGTTGGTGGGCGTTCTTACCCTTTCTGCCTATCTTGCTTTGGGCTCTCGTACTGGCAATCGCACTCTATCCAATCAAACTATTGATAGAAAGAAAGTTCAGTTTGAGTTCTTCTCGATCTGCAACATTGATTGCCATTGTCGGAGTGTTGCTCCTCGGTACACCGACAGCAATGGTTGGTAACTCGTTTGCTTCTAAGACGCTTGGTGCCCTTGAGTCGTATCGAGATGGTACGTTGGTTGTCTCCAAACCAGCAGACAGTGTGAAAAGCTGGCCCTTGGTCGGTGAGAAAGTTCATGCGGTTTGGTATGAAGCCGCAGATGATCTGCCAACTTTTATTGAGAAGCGTCAGCCACAGATTAAGACCTTCTTTAGCTGGTTTGTGGATAGTGCGACAGGCGCAGCGAAAAGCATGTTTATGTTGATTGGTGCGATTATTATCGCAGGTATTATGTTGGCCTGGGCACAACCTGCAGCAAAATCGATACGTAAAATTTTCATTAGTTTTACTGATGAAGTCAGAGGGCCAGACTTGCATGAGCTCACTACGGCAACCATCAGGCAAGTTGCAGTGGGTATTATTGGTATCGCTTTCTTAACAGCAATGGCATTTGGTGGCGTTGTTGCATTATCAGGCGTACCTGCTGCGGCCTTGTTTACGCTTATCGCATTAGTCTTCGCTATCGTTCAGCTTCCGGTCACCATCATTGCTTTAGTCGCTGTTGGCTTATTGTGGGCGGGGGATAGTGGCACGGTTCATAACGTCATCTTTACCATCTTACTGATCGCCGCTAGTTTAATTGATAACTTCTTAAAGCCATTGATACTGGGTCGTGGTTTAGATGTACCCATGCCGATTGTTCTAATTGGTGCAGTTGGCGGCATGATGTCTGGTGGTATTCTGGGCATGTTCATCGGTGCGGCATTCTTAGCGGCTGGCTATCAAGTGTTTATGAAGTGGGTAGACACGGAGACTCAAGACGTTGCCGAAGTCATTGAAAATACAAGCGTTAGAGAAGAGAAAAAAGAAGCAGCAGAGCCCAAAAACTAAGTTCATATCAAAT
Organism: Vibrio rotiferianus; assembly: GCF_002214395.1. Lineage (NCBI taxonomy): Bacteria > Pseudomonadati > Pseudomonadota > Gammaproteobacteria > Vibrionales > Vibrionaceae > Vibrio > Vibrio rotiferianus. The sequence goes on along the minus strand of NZ_CP018311.1, from coordinate 45,182 downwards.
TGGAAGCTAGGTAGCGGGATAGTACAAGCGAATGTGAAGTGAGCTTGAAAATATCTTGCTATACGCCGATTTAAGTTTCACTCAATGAGCTCGATGATCCATATTCTACTATCATACTTTTAAAGTTGGACGGTAAGAATATGAAAAGTCTACCTCTAATATTACTCTGCATTGCCGTCAGTGCGTGCGCTGAGTATAAAAAGGGCGCACCCGAGTCATCAAGCGGTAATGCGCTTAAGACTCAATTGGCCGCCTCCACTCATGAGCTATATGCAGAGGCCAATGAGCTTTATGAACAAGGTCGGATTTCAGATGCAGTTACCAAGCTAGAAGTCGCTGTTGAAAGAGGGGACGAGTATTGCCGAGAGCTTTTAGGTCTTATTTTACTGCGAGAGCCCTCAGTTCAAAATATAGCTCGAGGATTCTCGTTGATGTCGGAAGCGGCTCAAGGTGGCCTTGCTAGCGCTCAGTTTTATTTGGGGTCATGCCTATATGACGATGGCTGCTACTTACCGGAAAACAAAACACTATCCGCGTACTATCTTTCTCAAGCTTTTGAAAATGGGGAAGTGGGTGCAGAGATGTTGTTAGGTTTTTTGGAAGATGAACTTGGAGAGGTAAAACTCAGCCAAAAGGAACTTGAAAGTATGTTAGGGCAATACAAAAACAATCTCTAAGCACAGCGTAGAGCAACTTGTTGTGAATGGGGTAAGTACTTAAAAAGTTTAGAAGAGGTTGAACAGTATGAACTCCAAAAGACGGTCTTGTTATGGACCGTCTTTTTTGGGGTATCAGTCCCTAAGGGTTTCCAATTGCGCTCAGGTATTTAGCCATAAGGCGAATCTCTTCATCCGTGTAGTGTTCCATTGCTACCTCCATGGTCATGAACAAGCCGTTTTTACGTTTTTTCATCTTGTAATCTTTCATTTGATTGAAGAGGTAAAGTTCGCTTTGCCCGCCGATTTTCGGGTACATAGGCATCACTGGCTCATTTCCGGTTTCACCATGGCACGTGGCGCAGCCACCTTTCCCTGGGGCGATGTATAGCGCTTTGCCTTTTTCAGTCTCAGGGCTGGCAAAAGCAGAGAAGCTGATGGAGACAATAAGTAAGATAAGCATACGTTTCATGATTACAGCTCCTCTCTTAAGCAAGTTAGCCAGTCTTGAATCACTTTGGGGGAGTGCTTGATATACCCAGAATAACGAAACTTAGTTTCACCATTGATCACTACCAATGTGGCTGGCAACCCTTGAAAGCCAAGTGCGTGAATTGATCCCATGTCTGGTTCAATGGTTTTCGGTAAGTGATGAATCCCCAATTTAGAAAAACGCTGTTCGATCGCCGGAAGATTATCCCCAATGTGCACTGTTTCAACACTATAGTTTTCGTTATTCGCTATGCTGTCGAGCGCAGGCAACTCCTTTAAACAAGGAGGGCACCAAACCGCCCATAGATTGACCAAGCTTACTGGGCTTTTTAACTCGGTAAGCTGATAAGTTGCGTTTTCTAGTTTAAACCCCTCTGGGGTGGTGCATTCTTTTGCTGTTATCGAGAAGCTCAAGCATAACGTTACGCTAACCAGTGCAAATGAGGTCCATTTATTCATTGATATACCTCTTCAAACTTTGACCGATCTTTGCGCCACCTTCACCATAGCCAAATACATCGATAAGCTCTCTGTCTGGTCCGTAAAGGTAGATGTAGGCAGAGTGGTAAACTTCATATTGTTTTGGGAGAGGGGGATAAATCGGCTTGCCTTCAAGAGAATAGCCATAGGTTGCTTTCATACTCTTTGCTATTGCTTTGATCTGCTCTTGAGTTCCGGTTAATCCAACCATTTTGGGATCAAAGTACTTTACATACATGTCCAAGTTTTCAACGGTATCGCGGTTAGGGTCAACAGAGATGAAGATTGGCGTGACCTTATCGGTCTCATCTTTTAACGAATTCACCGCGGTCGCTAAATCGATAACAGTGGTGGGGCAAATGTCTGGGCAACTGGTGTAACCTATACCCATTAATAAGAATTTCCCTTGCCAGTTTTTCTCGGTCACAGTACCTAAGGTATTCTCTAGCAGTTCAAACTTTAAAGGTTTAGCCGCGGCGCTTAAACTCAGCAAGCATGCCGCTAGAAAAGCGTAGATAGTATAGGAAGTTTGTCGTCTCATTGTTCGTTCCTTTAGTGACATACAGTATTTGTAATGCCCATCGCTAGCAGGTGGGGCTTGGCGAGCTTGGTGTCGATCTCTTTCAACACCTTGTTGGTGCGGATGTCGTACACGAAAAGTTTTGAAGAGCCTTCTTGCGTTGCAAACAGCGTCTTTGAGTCTGAAACTACAACCACTTCTCGTAAGTCATTTTTTAACGAGACTGATTGAACTGGTGTATTGGTCGAAAGCTCAAAAATGTCCAGAGCTCCCTTTGATTCAATGATGCCCATTGTCTCTATCCAACCAGTACGAATAGACTTTGGAGCCCCGGTAAGCTTGAGTTCTTTTACAACTTCACCTCCCCAAGATTCGATAACTTGCGCTTGGCCACTTTCACTGGCAAGAACAATATATTCTGAATCTGAACTCACGTAAGGACGCCAAGGTTGTGAATCGAAATGGAAGGTATTGAATTCCATTTCCATAGAGAGATCCCAAACAACAACGGAATTATCTTTATATTGGGAAGTAAGCGCTAAGCGCGCGTCTGGTGACAAAGTCAGTTCAGAAACGTCACCTTCACCGACATTGATATAGCTTCTCTGACCATCGTGGTTACGGTAAATAAGCGTTTTTCCTGACTTGCTTTCTGAAACATACAAGTTGTAGCCACCGTTATCAAAGTTCATGCTAAACGGTGATTTGATGTCGGTAATCGTGGCGACATATTCACGTTTTAGCGGTTTAATAATGTCTATGCGATCCTTCATTGCCACAGCGAGTTGGGCTTCATCAGCATGAAAGGTAATCTCTGTTGGAACACCTTCCACCTCCATCTGCCAATGTGTCTTTTTGACTAAGTCGTAGACGAAGACGGTTGGTGTTTTTCCGTCGATGTAAACGAGAACGTCTTGTACGTCTGACACTTCAAGATGAATCGGTTTTGCCTTGAGTTCGATCTGGTCTGTGTAGGAAAACGTAAAGGTGTCAATTACGGCGACGTTTTTTGAGTCATCATCAGAAATGAATGCCCATCGAGCACCGTCGTCATATCGACCTTCGATATCGGCGTACGCAGAAAAGGTAAGCAAAGAGGTAAGTAGGGGAATTAAAATCTTGTTCATAGTAACCTCGAACAATAGAAAGCATTATCGCAATCGAGCCATAATTGATTTTTTGGGGCGACGTTGTTGGTGTGGAAGTAATGAAGCCCTCAAGAGGGCTTCATTAAGTAACTAAGGGTTGCGAATACAGCGAGTGTAGAACTCGGAGTCTTTTGACATACCGAAACCTTGTCCTGTTAGGTAACCATGTGCCCAACCTTCGTTGTCACCAGTGAACCTCAAATCCAATTGCTCAGGCGTTTGGTTTTTCTTACGAGCCGACAGCGGTCTTACGTGAAGCGTTGGGCCGGCAACATCAGAGGTGCTGGTCCAGAAGAATGACTTCACTGGTGTGTTCGGGAAAAACTCTTCATCAATCGCTGGAGAAACTTTGTTGTAGTTAACAATTGAGTTCATCTCCTTGATATCTGGAGTACGCCAGTCATCATAGCCAGCATACTCTAAGTCTTGGCAGTACTTGAGGGAGTCATCGAACTTGCGTTTCACATAATCAATGTTTTGCTGCCACATTCGATTGGTCACTTTTTCTGTGACAGTACCGTCACCGTTATCCACGTATTGCATGTTGTGGTATGCTGCGTCGTTATCCGCGCGAACACAGCGAACCAGCTTGGTTGAAGCGGTATGTTGACCCATGATATGAGCATCAGGGAAACCGACGTGCCAAACGTGATCGTGACGATCAGAAACAGGAAACGTCCAAATACCAGAGTTTTGACGTGGCATGTTCAAGAACACATCGGTATTAATCGCTGGACGGAACTCACCCATGTCAGCTATGGAGAATAGTTCTTTCATTAGCGGGAAACGCCAGTCTGTGTAACCATCGATTTCTAGGTTTGCGCAGTATTCTTTACCTTCGACCGCCGTCATCCAGATTCGGGAGGAGTCTCGTTCCCACATCAGCTGAGTATTGTTGTCGAGAACGACTTTCCCTGATTCAGAGATAGTGTAGCTAGGCTCATTACCTTGGTAATCAGAGTCTTCGCCAAAGGTGTCAGTAAAGTTCTGAATTTGACCTGTTTCTGGCAACTTGAAACCTTTAGGTGCAGGCATTCCGATGCCAGTAATAAACTCTTCCTTTTCAATCGGCTTGACGCGTTGACCAGACACATAAGCCGCTACATCACGGTAGTCTTGGTCTGACAACATCTTAGCGTAAGGCATCATGATTCCTGCTAATGCACCGTTTGTACGTTTGCCGTCGCGGTAGGCAATCATCTGTTCATAGATGTACGTTGGCATTTGGCCTTTCAATGGCGGGAAGTTTTTCTGAGTTGATGCGCCTTGTTCTCCATGACAGGCTTTACAGGTTCTGTCGTAAGTTTCTTTTCCGCGTTTAAACTCTTCACTTTCCAGTACATCCGGCATTGGGTTGTACTTCATTTTCTGTGCACCAAGCAGGATCGCGGTCGATGCCATATCACGAGGCGGGTTAGCGTAAACAATCTCTTTCATTTGAGAAGAGATACCTGCGTGGCGCTCATTATCCATAGAGAACCATTGGTCTAAGAACCATTGCGGATCAAAGCCTTCAAGCTTAGGGCTCAGCGTTTCAGGCACTTCCTCTTTTGCTGGTCGGTGGCAACCGAGGTAACAACCAAACACGATACGTTTTGCTGCTTTTAGGTCCTTAGGTGATTTCTTTAAATCTTCAAAAGTTCGATTAATGGTGTAATCTCCGTATCCATTATCGATGTCTTCTGCTGCTAAAGTGCTACCAGCCAATGCTAAGCTGATGGCAAGTGTCAATGCGGATGAATGTTTCATTTATAAGCCCTCAGTTGCCGCCAAATTACGAATTCGTTCTTCATCACGTAAACGCATCTCACGCTTTAAGTTAGGGTGGGCGATATCGTAGTGGCAGCTCGAACACTTCCAAGATGGATCGTTAGCTTTGTTGTTAAATGCAAGGTTATGAGAAAAGTCCGATGCAGGTGAGTTTTCGTCCGCACCTTGAGCGCGCTCTTCCAAGCCTCGGTGGCAATTGATACAGCCTGAGTCATAAACATACTCACCACGTTTAGGGTGAAGTTCTTCATAATCAAGCGATTCCATACCCAGCACAAACTCTCCCCATAGGTGGCGAGTTCCGGATGTTCCTTTTACCCAAAGCTCTTCGACAATATTCGATTTCGGCAGGTGACAATCGATACAATCTGCGACAAAACCATGTTGGTTATTACCGCCATGTATCGATTGAGAAAACGTTTCAGCCATTGGTTTCATCGTATGGCATGACGCACAAAATTCATTGGTACTGAATACATGCAAAACTTCGGTCGCAGGGAGTGCAGAGATCAAACCAATACCGATGCCGACTGCGACAATGGCAAGTTTAACCGAGCGTTTCACTTGTTTAATTTGCTCAATAATTTTCATCATCTCACCTACATTTTATGCTTCGGGGGAAAGTCAGAAGATTTAAGAACGTTCGCTTCACATTGTTGGTCTGAAAGGTAGGTCAGCCATAAGTTGACCGTGTACTTTTCACCTGCGAGTGGACGCTTCTTGAGGTCCATTAACATAAAGTGCGTTCCACCGCGTTCTAGTTTGGTCACAGTGTTCTTTTTGAGGAACAGTTTCGGAAAACGCTGCATCTTCATCACGCCATCTTTCATAATGGTGTTGTGCATTTGAACCTCATTGGTAAGCTCGGGTATTTCCGCTCCTAGAATGGCTTCTGGAGAAGGGAGTCTCAGTGCTTTTACTTCTTCGTCCTCAGTAAAGCTCGCATTAAAAAACAGTCCGGTTTTGTTGACGCCTGGAGCGGGTTCAACGATGACACAGTCGGTAATAGAGACACCTGCATAGGCTTGAGCTGCGCAGAGTAAGCTCAACGTTGTGAATAGCTTTTTCATCTGTTAGATCCTTAGCACAAAGCGTTAAAACTTGAAGTGGAGGCCGATGTTAATGTTGTCATTTCGGTTTTCACCGTTGTTGTTCGCCGGGTCATTGGTAGCTGAATCTTCAGCGTACTCAGCGACTTCAACATAGGTAGAGAACTGTTGACTAAAGGCATAGTTGAGACTTGCTAGGTAAAGCGTTTGGCTATCTTTATCGGAATCATCGAACGCTTTGTGTTGAGCTCCCAGCTTAAAGGTCAGCTTATCTAGAGAGTATTTGCCTGAGATACCATATACCGCGCTGTCGCCTTGGGGATCGTCGTAATTCAGCTCAATGAGGCCACCAAGGTAGAAGTTATCCCAAGTGTAAGAAGACGACAGAGCGTAACGAACGTAGTCATCGTCTTGATGCCCTGGCATTTGTTTCTCGTCGACTTGGGCACGATTCAGTACCAGATCAAAGTTATCGGTCACATACAGTAAGCGCAGACCAAGAATATCAATGTCTTCTCCATTGCTATTGTCAGGGCTTATGACCGCGAGTTTTGCGTATACACCGTTCCATTTTGGTGTCATATAGGCAAGTTGATTGTCGCCAGATTTTGCTTGGCGAAATAAAGCCGCATTACTTGAACGATGCATATTATTGCTTTCAAAAATGTCGACGCGAGAGTAGAGATCTTTATAGGTGCCAGTGGTCCCGTTGCCGAAGTAGATGCCGCCGAAATCTTTGGTTACTAGAATTAAGTTTGCTTCGCTAACGCGGGTATCGAAGTCTTGCTCCTCTGTAACCTTTTGAGTTAAATCTTCAGAATACTCAGCTTCTAGGTTATAGATAACACGCAATAGACCAGCATCATGTTTGCCTTTGATGCCTGCATTAGCGCGATGAATTTCTGACTGATAATCTTGTCCCGCTTCCCAGCGTACTTGCCCTAAAATGTCGCCATAAAAGTTGGGTGCTTCAAAGGTTGTTGCCGCGACAGGCGTTGTACACAAAGCGAGTGTGGAAAATAGTAAAGGATGTTTTAACTGCATGAATAGACCTACTCTAAGGTGGTAGTTATGAAAAGTTGTGTCGAATTATATAGAGTTGTTCTTTTGGCAATACGCGAGTAGGAAATAGCAGTAATTCAGAAACTGAATAGCAGAGGTGAGATCAAATAAAGGGGTGATATTTTTTTACTTACAGTGATGAAGGGGGAAAATTTACATAATAGTCAGTAATATCTTAGAGACACGATTAGGAGCTAAACATGGATATCGAAGCCGTTAAAATGTTCTCTGTTTTGGCGAAAAAACTAAACTACACCGAAACTGCAAAAGCACTCGATGTAAGCCAACCAACATTAAGCAGAAAAATTAAAGCATTGGAAGAAAGCCTAAATGTTACTTTGGTTCATAGGAGAGGGAGCAGTATTAGTCTTACGCCACAAGGCGAAACGTTTTTGGAGTCGGCTGGCCAAATCCTAGATCTTATCGACCACACTGTAGAAAAGCTTCATGTTGAGCGTAAAGGTGTAAGCGGCCTACTGCGTATAGGTTGTCTACACCCGATGGCGAGGTTTTTAACAAAGAGCTTCTTACCGGACTTCCATGAAAAGTATCCGAATATCCACATTCACTTTCATACATTGACGCCAAATACTTTGAGCTTATTTGAAGATGTAGATTTGATGATTGCCCCGTTTTTACCGAACGATGAGTCAGTCGTCTGCAGAAAAGCTTCTCGATTTACACGATGCTGCTATGCCTCCCCAAAATACGTTCAAAAACGTGGGGAACCTAAATATGTTCATGATTTAGAGTTGCACCAATGTATTACTCACACCAACACACCGAGCCAAGAAAGATATTGGAATCTGACGAATGAGAACGGAGACAAGCGTCAGATTGAAGTGACTGGTGACATGACGACAAACTCAATCGACATCGCGATTAATTTGGCTCAAGAGGGGTTTGGTATTGGTTTAATTCCTGATAACCAGGTGCGTGAACAAGTGCGTTGCGGCGAGCTGATAAAGCTATTCAATGGTGAATGGTTTGAGGAGGGGACACTCTATATTTTGTACAAACAGAGCATACATACGCCGAAACGCTTTAAGGTGTTTATTGAAGAGTTTGAAGCATTTCATGAACAATGGGGATTACAAAACTGATTTCTCGGGATTTTCAGTCCAAGTGTCGAGAATATAATCAATCCTTGGAACCAATCGCACAAACCTGAGCCTTGAAAAATAACTGACAATTTATAAACGATAGTATTGATCCTTACTGCCAGTATAGGATTAAACATTCGTAATTTTAATGTGTTACAACGCATAAATCCGTAACGAGCCTGGCCAATTTAATAAGGAAGATGGCTGGTATGCTTAAGTTGAGAGATGCAAATGTACTGCTGATTAAAGAGTTCGCAAATAAAAATATCAGTATATCGAGTCTCTTACTCTCCCTAGGGATTCGTCAGCATAAAATAGTGCACTTGAACTCACCGACAGAAGCGCTTAATCGGAGCTTCCACCAGCAGTTTGATATCTTGATATGTGATCAGAGCTTTCGAAATGGCCAGGTAAAATCTCAGGACTTAATTTTTGAGCTAAAGAAGGCTAACGCCGTAGATGAGCGTTCTACTATTGTCATGGATTGTAAAAGAGGATTCGTCCGCGATAGATCTTATTATTTGGCTGATGTCCACATTACTCCAGACGATAACCAACAAGATATCAGCGACCTCATCCGTAAGGTGTTCAAGAAAAAAAATAAAGTTTGGCCTTTATTACAAACCGAAAACCTAGATAGCCACAATGATATTGAAAAGCGCTATCAGTTTTTTGAACGCCACTATATCGATTATCAGCATGACTTGCGGCTCAATCGAGCAAATCATCATCTACTAAATCGAGAGCTCAAGCAGGCGTCTGAGCTCTATGGCGTTCTAATCAAAGAGGGTGGTAAACGCGACTCTTCTGTTGAAATTAGTTTATTTCTCAATACATTGGTTTTAAATGGCCAAACGGAAGAAGCGCTCGAACTGTACGAAAAGTTTGACTCAATTCGATTTCAACTAGGCCAACCTTTTGAGGAAATTGGTAGCCTATTGTTACTAAAAAGTGGCCAAGTCAAACAAGCTTATCAGCTGGCTGCTCGATCTGGCCTCCAGTGGGGACTAAGTCGAGTACAGCATCAAATACTGGCATTGTTCGCCATTGGTTTAGGAAAATATGAAGATGCGCTTGTTCACTTTTCTTCAGACCTAAATGCAGCAAAACAAATCAATCAAAATGTTGTTCATAGCACCCTGAATTATTTGTTTGCATTACTTATGGTGTGGATGAGAAGTGAAGAAGGGAGAATATTATATGAAAAGAAGTTTGCTCAGGTTCTTAATGAAGTCTCCCGTTTAAAAATGAATGAGAGTGAAACTCAGCATTTCACTCTCATTCAACTTCATGCTGATTTTCTTAAGGGGGAGCGCCAAAATGCTGAAGCATCGCTGGATGCTTTTGTACGTAAGTTGGACAAAGCCAACGATATAGGAAAAATTCATGCGTTGTTCTTGTCCACAGGCTTATCTGACCGAGAAAATCTAGCGCAAATCCTTGACCACATTAAACATAATGACAGCGTATTCATGTTTGATCCTCTGCCCTCATTATGTGCAGCATTAGTTAAACACATCGACTTTCAAGAGTTTGCTAAAGAAATGAAGCGTTTCCATAGAACAGAACTCTCAGAATCATGAGTAGATTTAAAAATAGAAATCGCTTGTTTTCTAAGCAAGTTGGTGAGTTGGTTTTTACCGTGACGATCAAATTTGTTAATTAATAAATTCGATCGTATCGATCAATCTGTTCGATCGTATCGATCAATCTGTTCGATCGATAGAAGTTAACGATTATGAGATAAAAAATATTTGCCGTAACGATACCTTTTGATCATCGACTCATATTCATTTAGGCGTATAATTCGCATTCCTTTTGCCTATCGAATGTAAGTGCTTTATTTGGAAAGGCAATAATATATACCTAAGTCATTTTCGCTGAACTCAGCGTCCAGAAATTACTTGGGTATCAAGCTAAACGGATTTTAAGGCATAAATTAAGGATATGGAGAACCAGCTGAATTAGGATAGTTGAAATGAGTAGAATCTTTAAAGTGGTATTGATGTTCTTGTTAATAATATTAACCGAACTGCTTGCTACAAAACTCAGCGCTATCAACAACCAAAATGAAACCGAAAAAGTGATTGACGCTATCAACAAAGAGATGAAAGTTATTTTTAATGATGCGTTGATTACCGCTGAGGTTGTGAGAGAAATGGTTATCCTTTCAGATGATGACTCAATATCTCAAGAAGCATTTAATAAACTAAGCCGAACACTGCTCCTTACTTATCGAAATGTTGATGCGTTGCTTTACTTACCAAAAGGTATTGTCGCATTGGTATATCCTTATGAGTCGCAAAAACTGGCCATTGGTCATAACGTTTTAGAAGACCAAAATAGAAAGGTTGGCGCTACTCAATCGATTGACTGCAAGAAAAATACAATTATTGGGCCGGTAAAACTTGTCCAAAATGGTAAACAAGCATTTATTCTACGTAAGGGGATTTCAAATGAAGCGGGTTTTATTGGATTCTCTTCATCTGTTATCTACTTAGAATCCATATTAGCTTCACTAGAAGAGATACTGAGCGCCAACAACATCAAGAACTACTCAGTAGTTGGATACGACCCTGATAGTTCAAATTATTACGATAAAGTGATCAGTTCAAAAGGACAGAACGATGGTAACGCTTATACGGGAATAGTGAATATCTTCAATACTAATTGGCAGCTCTCCATAACATCCAACGATACTGGTATCACGCCAAGGCTAGTTATCTTTTTGACATTGTTTTCGGTACTGCTCGTCATCACGACATCTGTTAAATACTTAAATAAGTATCGCCATTCAGAAAAGCAACGTAGTGATTTACAAAATGAAGCCCAAACAGATTACCTGACGGGGTTGCTTAACCGACGAGGACTTGAAAGTAAGTTCGAAGCATTAAAAGCAGAAAGCCCTGCTGGCGCAATTGCTGTTCTTGATATCGATTTCTTTAAGCGTATTAACGATTCCCATGGTCATGAGGTTGGAGACCAGGTACTGGCGCATTTTTCAAAATTATGTAGCGCTAATATAAGCTCTGATTATTCTTTGGCACGCACGGGAGGCGAGGAGTTTATACTTCTAATGCCACATGTTAACGAGGAGCAAGCAATAGTGTGCTGTGAGAGAATTCGACAAGAAGTCTCGCAAACATCTGTAGTTATCCATGAGTTGAATATTGATATTACCGTGAGCATTGGTATCGCATGTTTTAGTGGTTTTGACACTGTGAGAGGTGCTTTGGGAGAAGCAGATCGAGTCTTATACAGAGCAAAGAATGATGGGAGAAACAGAGTTTACGTTAGTCTATAACTTTTGCTGTTATATCTATAGCGGCTATCTAGGTCGCTTCTGCAAGCTAGGCATTGGCCAGTCTCACCTCAGCTTACACAATATATGGCATAGTTATATAAAATAAAAGAGCATTGATTTAATACGAATAAAATATTCGATACTTCTAATCAAAGCCCTTTTTGAAATTGCTGATAAATCTCATCAATATTCTGCGACATTTAGCGCATTTTTTACATGCAGGTTTAGTCGTCGGATTAGTTTTGAAAAAGATAGACTTATAATCTTATAGGTTATATTTGATAGATCGATAGTTGGATTGCCCGACATTACATTCATATGCCCCAATATTCCGCGAACATGTTCGGTATATTCTTCGTTAAGGTCAGATATATAAGCTATTGCTTTAGCCAATCGATCCCAAGCAGTCAGACCGACAGTGGCAAATTGTTGAATCAGATAACCTAGCCCAGAAATTCGGAGAAGAGTGAGTATTGCTGAGACTATTCTACTAATCCAACCGTCGTTCATCTTTGCGTTGTGTGAATTATTGAAATGTAAAAACACTTGTTTTTCTAGGTATTTTTGTGATGTCGGCTCTAATTTCGACCATTCGCTGCTCTTTGCTGTGTTGACGTAACCTGGTACTGATTTTTTCCCTAATCCATGCGCGCAAAAATAGATGCCAGTGCTGCCATCCAATCGATATTCTACTCCTCCATGAGTAAATGGCCAAAGAGGTGCCATGGGAACCGGATCTGCGCCGTGTGTACATCGGTAGGATGCATCCAACTCTATTCTTGAATAAGGCTTAAAGCCAACTTTTGGCGCTCCGAAAGTATACAGATAAACATTGTAGCTGTACTTACTTTTTACCCAATCAGCGGCCAGCGAAGCTAAAGCACCTCCCAAACTGTGTCCTACGCAATGAATAGCTTTTGGAGCTTTGTTGTGCTTTTTTATATAGTTAGATATGTAGTTAGAAAGTTGATTTTTAATTGTATTGAAGAGATTAATAAAACCAGCATGAACGCTATATCCTGATTGGGTTCCAGAAATGCCAATATTACCATCGGTCATTATATCACCCACATTTTTTTGAGTGCCGCGAAATGTAAAGACTAAGGTATCAGAAAACTCACGCTTACCCCGTCCAATTGCAACAAAATCTGATGTCATACCGCCAAATCCTAAGATTCCACTCGTTGTTCCTTTCTTTACATCATTTCTTAGGTCAAATGTAAAAAATTTAGCAATGTAACCACTGACATTTAATGAATTAGTTGAAAAAACAGAGTAGGGTATTTCAGCGATTCTAGATGATAGTTTCGGTGATAGAGATAGCATTTTTAATTTCCATATAAGTCTGAGTCAATATAACCAATTAATTCGCACTGACTATTGACGTAGTAGTCATCATTTCCATCCTCATCAATAGAAAATGCAAAATACTTAAGAGGGTTTGTTACATCACAATTAAGATTTTTCATGTTTTGAATCAGATAATCGTCTAAGTCATATCCATCATATGACCCTTCCCAAATGACGACCGTTTTTTCAGAATCTAGTTCTACAGATACGACAATAGTGACATAGTGCTCAATCAATGGAGTATTCAGAGAGTTTTGTTCCCCTGACACAGGAGCAAAACTAAATCGACCATCGTTGTCAGTTTTAGTAGAAATCTCTAATGATTTTCCATATGCACTTAAACCTATCCTCAAATAGACATTTTGATCCCCAATAGGTTCGGTTTTGTTAGTCAACTTACCATTTATCTGTGGTGTATATTGCAGGTTTTCTGTATGCGGCAACTTAGTTTCTCCAATACTTGTTTTTGCAATAAATAATAGGGTGGTAAAAATTAAAAAATAAAACTTAAACACAAATAAAATCCACTCTTAGATAATTAACAAAGATATCTAGATAGCTCTATTATTTCAATTGTCTATTTCAATGTTACGATCTATTATAGGTTATATAATGTAACTGACGTTTTTGATGGTTACATTTTAGTTTATTCAACAATCTAAGGATTTTAGCGTAAATCAAACTTATCTAATAATTTTAACTTCGAGTGTGAATTATTATATTAATGTCATTTGAATAATCTAGTAAGTTCTAATTAGAAGTGATTTTCATGATTTGTGTTTGAGTAAAATATATTCAATATCCTTATGTAAGCTCTCGGACTCTGGAGGAAGCATGAGTTTAGTTCAAAAAAACATTTTATCTATACTTCTTAGCCAGTTATCACAGATATTAAGTTACAACCTTGTAAAAATAGAACCATTTAGGTTTAAATCGAGGTGAGAAACTATAGCGGATTGAAGGAGCAAGGTGATGCTATGGATTGTAACAAAGTACCTAACCACTGCCGCTATTGTGGTTCTGATTTCTGAAGTAGCAAAACGTAGTGATAGGTTAGGTGCTTTGGTTGCTGCCTTACCAACGGTGACTATTTTGGCTCTGGTATGGATGTATATTGAAGGTCAGGGGACAGAGAAACTGTCCAACCACGCGTTCTATACCTTTTGGTTTGTTGTACCAACTTTGCCAATGTTCCTGCTTTTCCCTTACCTACTCAGTAAGTACTCATTTTGGAGCACCTTGCTTATTAGCTGTGTCGTATCCGTGGTTTGTTTTGCGATTACTAACATGGTCGCTAAACAGTTTGGAATAAACCTTCTTTAAACGGTTATGACTTTTGGCTTTGCAGCCACTTGCGAGGTGACATTCCAGAGACATTTTGAAAAGCGCGGGAGAAGCCAGAATAGCTGCTGTAACCGACTTCATCGGAAACCCAGTTGAGTGGCTTATTTTTCAGAAGCAAAGACTGAGCTACAGATATGCGCCACTTTTGAACGTAATCTCCAGGCGTTTCCCCAACCACTTGTTTAAAGGTCTCAATAAACTGTGTGCGCGACATTGCCGCGTTAGACGCCATCTCGCTTAGACTCAAATGGCGGGCAGGTAGCTGATGAATGATAGTCATTACAGCTGCAAGTCGTGGATGGGCAAGAGCCGCAAATAGCCCGTGCTCTATTTGATGCTCCTCAATCAAATAGCGAAAGATTAACGCCATTAAGGCATCGCTCAATTTGTCCAGTAAATATTCTTGACCATCTGAGCTTTCACTCGCTTCTCGAGATAGCATCTCTAATACTGGTGTTAGATTAGGAGCTGCATGGAAAGGTATTACTATCGCGTCCGGCAAAGCGGATAGCAATGGGTTTATCTGGCTACCTATATAATCCACATTGGCACAAACTAACTCGGTTTCTTCCGTTCCTTCTATCCTGTGAGGGGTAGTATTTGGCAAATAAACAACGCAAGGTTGTGTAAGTCGCTTTGGTTGTTCTCCTGCACACGTTAGGGTTAACTCTCCAGCGTTTAATACATGTAGATGACCTCGGTTATGTTGTTTCGGCTTGAATGACGAGACACCGCATAAATGCCCAGAATAGAACATGCCTGTACGTATTGAGAAGTGCTCCATCAACTGTGATAACAAGTCCATTTTGGCTCCGAACGATTTGCGTACTTTGTTGGTCTTTAGTCCCTCTATAGACCGGATTAGTTAGCTAACTTATTCACACAAGGTAAACAAACATAGAAAGGAGCTTACTATGTCACGCATTAAATCAACGGGTCGAAAACTCTCTTTAATGGCCGCTTTAATCGGAAGCAGTTTTTCACTGATGGCCGCAGATGTGGGTATGAGCGTTGATGCTAATGATCTTGCAATCAAGGGATATGACCCAGTTGCGTACTTTACAGATAATGGCGCAGTGCAAGGTAAAGCTGAGTATTCAGCCACGTATAACAACGCAATCTATCACTTTGCCAACGCTGCAAACCGTGAACAGTTTAAATCAGACCCACAAGCCTATGCACCGCAATATGGTGGTTACTGTGCATTTGGCGTTGCAATGGGGAAGAAGTTTGAAACCGATCCAGAGGCATGGAAGATAGAAGGTGGCAAACTCTACTTAAACTTGGATAAATCGGTACAGAAGCGCTGGCTAGAAGATACACAGGGCTTTATTCAAGATGCCAACACCAACTGGACAGCGATCAAAGTTGTCGACGCAGATAAGCTGTAACTGACGTCGTTTTTACTCTTTCCTCATGTACTCAAGGCGAACCAATTGGTTCGCCTTTGTGCTTTGGGTCGAAGGAACTGAACGTTTATAAGTTGATATTTACCTAAGTTAGAAGCGATACATTTGTCACGAAAATTGATTTATTCCCAATCAAATTAGTTAGGTAGGTTTTTTATAAATGCAGATAGGATTACTGTTGTCGAATAATAATTTACTTCAATAACAATCAGTTGGAACCTATCAGACATGAAAAACGATCTTCTTAAAAAACTTCAAGTGCTTGTCGTGATCGTATTGGCCTCTTTGATAGTGGGATGTTCATCTATGGATGCACATGCCAGAGGAGGTTACGGTAAACCATTTTCCGGTACAGCACTGTCCGTTGCTCGCCAACCATGCTTCTTGGATGGTTCAGCGGTGTCTTACGCTTTATATCCTGTTTCATTTGTGGATATGCCATTGTCTTTGGTTACTGATGTTGTATTCCTACCTGCTGATCTAGTCATGTTATTTACCCCAACGACGAGCTACGGCAGTGTTTTGTCACAAGGTTGCCCGAGTGGAAGCATGATCTAAACGCTCTTTGATTTTAACTTCATACTCATCATAAACCTTTATCAACGCTTGAAATCACTTCTTGACCTTAAGTTAGCTTGAGGTTTTATGCTCATAGCCTTGAACAGTCAAAACCAAAAATTGTTAAGCAACTATTCGGAAAAGGATATTTCTATGAATCTAAATCAAGTGTTGTTAACCGTTAAAGACATCAAGCTATCAATCGAGTTTTATCAAAAACTTGGGTTCAATTTGATCGTTGAAACAGAGAATTATGCGCGCTTTGAGTGCCTTGAAGGAGACGCCACTTTTTCACTGTATCTCGGTGATCCAGAATCCAAAAACAACAGCGTGATCTATTTTGAACACGAAGAGCTTGATGCGTTAGTCGCAAGTTTAAAAAAGAAAGGCATCGAGTTTGTGCAAGATCCTACCGATAAAGATTACCTTTGGAGAGAAGCCATGCTTAACGATCCCTCAGGCAATGAAATTAAACTATATTGGGCGGGCGAAAACCGAAAGAACCCGCCTTGGCGAGTCGCCAGTAACTAAATTTTTTGAGAAGAGTCATAAAGGTGAGCGAACTATAGTTTGCTCACCTTTAATATGCTGATGTGGTAGATTGGCTCTTATGAATTCACACGTCTGCTCAACAGCTATTTATCGACGTCATCAACTACACCTTCATGGGATAGATCGCCAGATAGCTCTGCTTTGATCTCCGCGAGGCTTTCTTCCTCTGCTGCGATAATTTTCCCAGAGCGTGCGTCAACCTCGATTTCATACGCTTTGTCGTCTTTCTTAACGAACACATCCCATTGACTATCTGGTTCATCGTGGCGAATGCCAAGTACTTCAATATCTAAAGCGCCGAGCGCGGCTTTAATCGCTTCTTCTTGGCTAATGACTTTTGCGTCGTTTGCTGCGTGACTTGGCAGGCTCAATAGACCAAATGCGGTCAAGGCCGAACATAAGATTAACTTTTTCATTGGGCTCTCCTTAAGCTCTCATTTCACCAGAAAGCATTATTTCGTTCGTGTCTCCATAGTGTAGTGGGCGGTGTAAAAGAAATGTGAATATAGCGTTCGCGCTGTATTGTTTCGGAAAGCTTCGGTGCGGTTAACTTATCAGAGAGCTTGGGTTGCGGAAGTACGACGCCTTCCTAATGGCTATACAAGTTTTTCACACCTCTATTGGTAGTGTAGTGATAGTTAAAATCATATTGGATCGACGTCGTGTATGAACAGAAATTTGATGCTCAACTTTGGCATTGTAATCGTTACTCTATTTATTCCTTATGCAGTACTGCAGGTGGGTACACCAACACGTGATTGGCCTTTGTTTTGGCACGTCCGCACCTATTTAGTTAACTACAGTGGCATCGTTTCAATGATCTTGATGTCTTTGTGTATTATTTTGTCTGTAAAGCACTGGCCTTTAGAGCGATGGTTAGGTGGGCTAGATAAGCAATATCGATTGCACAAATACCTTGGTATTTCGGCGATGTTTTCAGCGCTGTTTCACTGGGGGGCATTTTTAAGTGATGATTTCGCGATGGATCTTGGTTTCGTCGAACCAAAGAATGAGACCTTCCCGTTTTGGAAACTCATCGACGCAATGGGCGACTCTGCTCAACTAATTGGTGAATTTGGCTTTTATTTTTCAGCGGCTTTTGTACTGATTGCGTGGATTAAGAAGTTCAAACACAACGTCTTTCAAATAACACATAAAATGTTTCCATATTTGTACCTGCTTTTGGTTTTGCATATGGTAATGTTTTTCGATGCTAGCTTATGGTTAACCGCAACTGGGGTCATCCTTTTTTGCGTGAGCGGCCTAGCAACTATTGGGTGTTTACTCACCATCCTCGATTTAAATGGCAAAAAAAAGCAACATGCTGCCAAAGTGCAAAGTATCAAGCAGATTAGTAACGGGATTGAAGTCACACTCAAAGTCGATTCGCCTGGGTTTGTCTATCAGCCAGGTCAATTTGCCTTTGTCGATTTTTGCGATAATGAGCGCCCACACCCTTTTAGTTTGGCTTCTGCTCACCATCAAAGTGGTGAGGTAAGACTTATGATCAAAGCTAATGGCGATTACACCTCTGCGCTCAAACATTCTCTAAAGGTTGGACAGGTTGCGCGTGTTGAGGGGCCGTATGGAAGATTCAATTTTCAAGATAATGCTGAACGACAAGTTTGGTTTGCCGCAGGCATTGGCATTGCTCCATTTTTAACTGCGATAGAAACAATTGGGGCAGCCAAAACGGTGTACTTGTTTTACAGTTATCGAGAAGAAGATAAACACCTTTTGGATGAGTTAAAGCAAAGAGCTAAGAATGCTGGTGTGACGCTATATACCAAGAATACAAGTACACATGGACGATTTAGAAGTGCGGAGGTTACAGAGTGTGTAGAGGGTACGAGGCATTGTAGTGTGTGGTTCTGTGGGCCGTCCGAATTAGGTGAAACACTTGAAAAAGCATTTGCAAGACTAGGTCTACCAGCGAAGTCATTCCATCGAGAGTTGTTTGAATTCAGATAGAAATGACTATCGGTTTAACGCAAAGGCGAACCGTTTGGTTCGCCTTATTTGGTTCCGCTAGATTTTGTTAGGTTTGAGTAACGAAGAGTGACAGCTAAAAAATCGACTGCTTCTTGTCTTTGAAGTAGAAAAACACGCTGATGATAAAAAACAAGAACGTGAAGTAATAGAAAAACGAAGAAAGCGAAGCGATGAAGTCTACGTGTTGTGTAATCTGTTCTTGCGTATAGTTTTGCGAGATCAACTTGTAGTAATACGCATAGAGAATACCAATTGAGCCGTAGCCTAGGTTAAACATCAAACCTTTAAAGCTCAGCACCGTCGCTCGGTTGTGAGATTCCGTTTTCTTGTTAAGATGGTAACTAATGAAAATGTTCATCGTCATAATGATGAAGATAAGAATCAATGCCGGAATGACACCATAAATGGACCATCCAAGACTAATCCAATAATACGTTGCCATACTTGCAAGTCCCATAATCGCAATGAATGTTTTCGGCTCCATGCTTTCTGCTAAACGACGACTCTGACTGGCCAATAGAATCTGCAATACACTGATGCCTGCGCCAATAAAACCAAAGTAAATAATCGGAATATCAATCGCACGATAGTACTGACTGTTCATGGTTAAAAACATACGCGATGTATGTTCGAACAAACTGTAGTAGAGCAGAATGAACAATACGTAAGGCGTAGATAAGACCCATTTCGCCGTGTCGAGTGTCAGCTTCATACTTGCCATGATAGAGGCCAACTTACTTTCACTGCTTGGCATGACTTTTTTGGCTTCTCTCATACCCAGCGCCGCGTAGATCGCAATCATTGCAACAAACAGGGTGGCATACACGGGGATTCTCATAATGTCTTGCGTGCTCTCAGGCTCTGCCAGCCCAAGGAAGTGATAAACGCTAGCCATAAAGTTTACGTCGTACATAGCCGCACCCACCAGAGTGACAACAATTCCAACGCTTGAAGAAAGACGAAGTTGAATTTGCAATACTCTTGGCCAAAGCTCTTCTTTGCCTTGTTCCTTCAATGTATCGTAAGCCAGTGCTTCGTCCGCGCCACTTGCTAGCGCCATCGCTAAGCCACTCAATACTCGGTTAATCAAAAATACAATGAAAACAAAAGTGGGATTCCCTGTCGGGACAAAGGCGATCATTGCGATTTCGATGAACATGACCAGCGATGACAACACCACTAGCCGTTTCCGACCGAGCGTATCGGCAAATGCACCTGATGGTACTTCGGCTAATACAATCGTGGCAGACCAAACAACATTGAGCATGGCGAACTGAGACAGAGTCAACCCGTAATCCAGATAGAGCAGGGTGAATACAGGGTAATAGAAGCGCGCGAAATAGCTGCTTCGGAACATAAGGAAGCAGCGGACATTGCGGATTTTTAGTATTTCTTTTGACGTCATGAAACATTCAGCACTTTGAATAACATAATGTTATGTATAAACCTTTTTGTGATTAATAGGAAAGGTTTGTGCTTAAACGGTATCCGATAATGATGAATAGTCGCTATTCGCTTATTGGCGACTTAGTGCTTCACCAAGTGGTCGGAAATAAGCTTGTAGTGCATCATGGATAACGTGGCGATGCGCAATATCTGGGTAGACGGCGATGGTGTCAGCCTTGGCAGTACCAGATACTAGATAAGCGTTTTCTATGCCAGAGCATGACTCTACAACGGCTTCAAAGGCTCTTGCCATCATCTCTGTTGGTTGAGAAAAATAACTTGAACCCATTGCCTTATCCGCTTTGACACTTCGAGTCACGTAGTCGTGCTTATCTTGACCATCCGCACTGAGCAAAGTCGCATCGAAAATCTTAAGCAAACGCTCGTTTAATAGGTGAGGGAAGTGGTTGGCGTTACGTAGCCAGCAATCACTGGCGAAAATAATTTTACGTTGAGGGCCAGAACGGTCGCCAATATCAAAGGCCTTTTCGGCTATATAGTGATCGAACGCGTGCCAAAACTCATGAGCAAGTGCCCCTGCTCCTGCATTTTTGGCTAATGCTAACTCGCGCTGATTTGGAGCATAGTGCGCTTGAACGCCTTTTCGTCCTCCGGTGCCAAAAGCAAGGTTCAAGTTACCTCTTAGCCCAATTGCTGAAGGCGGTAAGGCCAATATGTAGGCCAAGTCTGCCAAAGAATCGAATATTAAATTCGCAGCAAGATCCTTTTCTTCGATGTTCACCCATTTACCAATACGAATACCACCGATGCCAAACGTCTCTTTGATATCGATGAACGACACTTGGTCGCCATGACGATAATCAGGGCCTTTACGCGTTTTGTATTTAAAACTGGTTAACTGCAAGACATGCCTCAGTGGTGGTACTAAAGGGGAACAAGTTTATACTCAAAATATTGGTTGCGAGATTATACTGCAATCACTGAAAGAATTAGAGTGCTACCTAAACACTACCATTTCTGTGTAAATATACCCGTATTAACAAGCATCAGCTACGTTAAAGCTATGTTCGAGCTTGAAAGTCCGATGGAGTGGCTGTTATCGGATCGCTCAGTTCTTCAAGTTCAAAAAAATCGGAACTTATGGCTCGAAGAACGAAGCGATGAGTATTTTGGGTAGGCAATTTGCTTTAAAGTTGGTTTTAGTCGCGAATCGATGCGGCTTGAAAGATAGGTAAAGTATGAAAATGATTAAGTTAGGTTTTATTGCCGCTGCTATGATGAATATTGGCGGCGTACTGGTATTCTCGCGAGTTTTCACAAACTCCGTGATCAACGAGTTTGACCCTGTCGTGATGTCCAATTTTGGTTTGCTGATGATCGTCATATGGGGCTTGGCTTATCTTGGGGCTGCTGCGATTACATCCGGCATCAAGTGGTTAGCAGGTGCGTTCGCTATCGAGAAATTCGTTTATGTATTGGCATGGTTGTTTTGGTTCAAAGATAACAGCCTTGGTGCCGTGTATGACAAAGACTTATTTGCGGGCATCTTTTACAGCATCTATGGATTGAATGACTTCGTATTCATGCTGTTCTTCGCATGGGTATTTTATTCTCAAAGCAAAACATCGAAATAAGCTGCGCCAAAGATCTTACCTCAGATTTCTAACGCTCTAATTTTACAAATTTGCAACAAGTTAATTTTATTATTCTGTTCAATATATTAGAGTTAGCAACAACAGTGTACTTGAGGTTTACGCCTTAAGTAGGCGTTATGCGACAGGAGTGTCGTTATAGAACATGTAAAAGGGATTATTACATGAGAAAAAACATACTGAGGTCTATCCTAGCGGTCATTTGTATCGCAGTTATTTTGTATTTCATTACTCCGTCTTCGACAATATCTCAATATTTGATTAAAGCAGAGCGAAGCCTCGCACACCTTGAAGTGGAAAGAATAAAGGTGGGCGAACTAGAAATTGAGTACCTTCGTGGTGGTAGTGGAAAGCCGCTGGTTTTACTTCATGGCTTTGGCGCAGATAAAGATAACTGGAATCGAATAGCTCGCTATTTAATTGATGATTTTGATGTCATCGCGATTGACTTACCAGGCTTCGGAAATAGCACAAAGGACATAGAGCTGAACTACGATGTTCAGTCGCAGATAGGCAGGCTAAAGTTGATAACAGAAGCTTTGGGGTTAAATAAGTTTCATCTCGCAGGCAACTCTATGGGTGGGTATATTGCAGGAAACTTTGCTGTCCAATACCCTGAGAGCATCGAAAGTTTATGGCTCATCAGCCCCTTTGGAGTAGAAAGGGCACAAGTAAGTGAAATGTTTTTAGCAACAAAA
Source organism: Vibrio rotiferianus (assembly GCF_002214395.1). Lineage (NCBI taxonomy): Bacteria > Pseudomonadati > Pseudomonadota > Gammaproteobacteria > Vibrionales > Vibrionaceae > Vibrio > Vibrio rotiferianus. The sequence goes on along the minus strand of NZ_CP018311.1, from coordinate 22,636 downwards.
CAAGGCCAAAATCCAGTGGTTCTCGCTCGTACAGAAAACGAGTTCTTGGCGCTCTTCCGCTTTTTGTTTGTTGAGCCTCCCTTTGTCCCGTCACCAATTATCAGCCATTTGGCCAACAAAGCCAAAGAGCATGCAGATATAAACACAAAGATATTTGAACAAATTCATCGGATGAAAGGTGGGGAGCCACACCCAGACTTACCCTTAGATAGCACATTAGAAAACTACACAGGTCGAGTGCTAATCTCTTGGGGGGATAAAGATAGGGTTTTGCATGCATCGGGTGCCATGGTTTTAAAGTCAGTCGCTCCCCATACTAAATCAGTGGTTATGCCAAACGTGGGGCATTTGCCAATGGTTGAAGCTCCGTCAAAGACCGCTGATTCCTTTTTGCTCTTTGCTAAGTAGTGTTTGAGAGCACGAAGCCGCACTCACGAAAGCTTTTGAGCTCGTTAATAGCGTTATTGTCCCTCATGCTAACCAATTAAAATTCGATGGCTTCAAGTCTCCTTAATGCTGCGTTGATTGTCGCGGTCGCTAGGAACCTTGTATGGAAGTGATTCCAGTCGTTTTAGAAAAGTAAATCCTCTAGTGGAACTAGTTTGACCGACGACACGTTTACATCCCCGAAAATAACAGTGGCAATTGAAATCACAGCCCTTAGAATGCGCAGACTAAAAGTTTATAACTGATGTAGAGTGATTTTATGCTTCGTGATTACACATTCGATTGTCTTGTAACCATGCCTCGCCATGAACTGGAAGAGTTCAGTGCTCGCATGATCAGTAAAATGGTGCCAGAAGATGTGATGAACGAACTGTTTACCTTTGATCAAGAAGAAGTAGACAGTGAAGACCGCATGTTGTCAGCGCGCCTCGATGCGATGTTACGCATGACAGCAATCGCATTGAGCGAGATTCAGCAAGCTTTCGATGATTCAGATAACACGAAACAAAACAGCGAACGTATGACGCGTCTTGTGCTTTGGCATTTCTACGCAATCTCATTTCGTTTGGAAGAAGCTATTACGCTTGAAACGCATTGTGAGCAAGTAGAAAAGCTACTTCAAAACACACCGACAGACGTATTTGCATGGGTTAAGACGCTAACAGAACTGCTACACACATACGCTGAGATTAACGCAAAGGAAGAATCTCAAGACTAAGTTTTTAACTTCAGCGATCTATCGAGCAAGGCGAGCCATTGGGTTCGCCTTGTTTCATTTAAGGAGTGGGAAAACTTTTGCATTTCTAGATTTAGCACAGCGTAGTTCACCAACTAGCGGGCTCGGCCATTCCTACTTACACTACAATAGAAGTACGTGTCTTCAACCAATTGAATGTGTCACTTGTAACAAACGAATGCCTTCGCGAGGGTAACTAATGGATCCATTAACGCAGGGATTACTGGGCGCTTCTTTGCCACAGGCGATAAGCAAAAAACAGCACTTGGTTGTTGCTGGAGTGCTCGGCATGCTGGCGGGTATGGCACCAGACTTAGACGTACTCATCCGCTCATCAAGCGATCCACTGCTGTTTTTGGAATACCACCGTCAGTTTACGCATTCTCTCTTATTTATTCCCATTGGTAGCTTCATTTGTGCCTTGCTTCTACATAATCTGATCGCAAAGAAGCGTGGATTGTTGTTCAAACAAACCTGGTTTTATTGTGCGCTAGGCTACGGTACTCATGCTTTGTTGGATGCTTGTACTACTTATGGCACCCAGCTGTTATGGCCATTATCTGAAGAGCGGTATGCGTGGAATACCATCTCCGTTATTGATCCTCTATTCACACTGCCCATTTTGAGCCTTCTACTTTTTACTGTATTGAAGCGAAACCCTTGGTATGCGCGCGCCGCATTTATATGGGTTTTAGCATACCTCGCGTTGGGGACCTACCAACGAAACAAAGCTGAAGCCATAGGGTGGGAGTTAGCGCAAGCTCGTCAACACTCTCCGATACGGCTGGAGGCAAAACCAACGTTCGCAAACATCCTAGTTTGGAAAGTGATTTATGAAACGAAGCAGGCTTATTATGTAGATGCGGTAAGGGTAGGAGGATATTCGAAAACCTACCAAGGCCAATCTATTGCAAAGCTGGACTTGAGCAAAGATTTCCCATGGCTCGACATGAAATCGCAACAGGCGAAGGACATTGAGCGCTTTCGTTGGTTTTCAAACGGTTATATCGCCCAAGATCCCTACGATGAACTAAGGATCATCGATATCCGTTACTCAATCGTTCCAAATCAAATTAAGGCGTTATGGGGGATAACCCTATCCCCAACAGCAGAAGAAGAAACCCATGCTGATTACACCGCGCACCGCGACAGTAGCCCGGAATCAAGGCAAGTGTTTTTCAATATGCTAAAGGGCATTGATTGTACTACCTGTTAAAGGCGGGACAAGCAGTCGCTTTGAGGCATTTTTGTATCTCGGAGGTCGTTTATTCACACTACTTTATTGGAAAAGAAGACTTGATTGGAGAAAATAAAGATACTAATCGTTGATGGAGTTGAACATGCAGAGTAAACCAGTCCCCATCCTCTATTCCCTACACAATTGTCCGTATGCTATTAGGGCTCGCTTTGCTTTGTTGAAAGCACATCAGAGAGTATTTCTTCGGTCAATAAAACTCGATAACAAACCGCCTGAGATGTTGAATATGTCGCCAAAGGGGAGCGTTCCCGTGTTAGTTGTACCAAAAGTGCAATGCGAGAATAGGGAGGTTCCAGAAGCTCCGTTTGTTCTTGAAGAGAGCTTAGAGATTATGATTTGGGCGCTATCTGAGTATGATCCTGACAATTTACTACAAAGCGGCAATCCGAACGCGCTGCCAGAAATGCTCACTGTAATACAAGAGTTTGAGCGTTACTTCGTGCCAGCGCTCAATGCCTTTGGGTGTGCGAAACGTTATCATGAAGCCGATATAAAAGAACGGCGTAAAGTATGTGAAATTCAACTGGCGAACCTTGAAGAGCGCTTAGCAGAGCACCCATTTTTGTTCGCGGAACAAGAGAGTTTAGTCGACATCGCATTACTGCCATTTTTGCGTAAATATGCTCGCGTTGATAAGCAATGGTTTCGCCATAGCCAATACACCAGATTAAGGGCTTGGTTGAACGGCTATCTTCATAGCGCTGAGTTTTCGAAGGTAATGAAAAACTACAACTTGTGGATAGATGTGCAAAAAGATGAGTATTTTCCGATATAGATACTAAGGTCATTTGTTAGGTCATATCCTTAATATCAGAACCTCCTCGAATAGTTTCAAGAGAATCAGCTTGCTTGTGGCTAACGTATTGATTTTATATTAAAAATGATTCAATTTAACGCCCTTGCTGTTAACGCGTGCTCGTGACCGTTTTGAGTGCTTATTACCACAACATAGTGAAGAGAAGTTCGCTAAGCGACTGGAATGAACTATAACAATTAATCACATACGATACGCTATGTGCAGGGAAGAAACCGTTAGGAAGTAGGTGTAATTCATTGGATAAAATCACATTTTTCGCCAGGATGGAGCGACAAATCTTATCTGGAAAGAAGACGGCAACGATTCGTGATAAATCAGAGAGTCATTATGCCGTTGGGCAAGTCGTTGAGGCGTTTACTCACGAAGACAACAGAAAGTTCGGTAAGTTGGAAATACTCGGCGTTGAGTCGGTAGCGTTTGAGCAACTCAATAGAAAGCATGCAAAAGCTGAAAACCTACCATTCGTTTTCATGCTCAAATGGATTTTACGTAAAATCTATCCAACTGAAAGTAATCTGTATTTCATCCAGTTTAAAGTTGTTGAGTGATGAGTCTAAATACGAACTGCACTAAAGCTGCATAATATCGTGTGGTTCTGACGATGTTGTGATTGCTCTATTCGTCATGTAGACGAGAGTTTGTATAGTGAATTCAATATGGAGGTTGAAGTGTTTATCAAAGAAGCATCTGAACTGTCTGGGGCGACTCAAAGGGCAATCAGACTCTATGAGTCATTGGGCTTACTCAACGTCGCTCGTTCAGGTAAGTATCGAGTGTATACCCAAACGAATATCAATTTGATAAAGCTGATCAAAGAAGCACAGACACTAGGAATCCAGCTCTCTGAAATGGCGCACTTAAAGAGTGATCAGGAAGAGTTCGATTGGCAAATAGTGAGAGACTTTTTAATTGATAAGCAACGAGATGTGGAACTTCAGATCAAGCAGCTGGAAATTCAAAGAGACCGAATTCAGCAATATCGAGAGTCAATAAATGTTTGTCTTCAAGGGCTTGACTCTGACCTATAGGTAAGACCTTAAACTGTACTTTTCGTCAACATGGATGATTATATTTTGAAAAAAGTACTGGTTATAAACGCAAACCCGAAAACTGACAGCTTCTGTAAATCTCTAGCGGACAATTATGCTCTGACCGCCGCGTTGAAGAACGAAGTGAAGCAAGTAGAGATCAGTGAAATGCACTTCGAAATCAGTTTAGATAATGGCTATGACAGCCGCACATCACTAGAACCTGACTTGCTGCGCTTTCAAGAGCTCGTCCTCTGGGCTGAGCATATCGTCATCATTACTCCTGTTTGGTGGGGGACTGTGCCCGCTAAATTTAAAGGTATTGTCGATCGCGTATTCTTGCCGAACTTCGCTTTTAAATACACTGAAGGAAACATGTTTCCAGAAAAGTTACTATCAGGACGCAGTTCAGAGCTATTTATTACATTAGATACACCGCCATTACTTTACAAACTCTTCAAAGGTAATGTGATTTATAAACACCTTAAAAAGTCTATATTGGACTTTTCCGGTATCAAAAATCGCTCTGCAACCTATTTTGGCCCCGTCCTAGGCTCAAACATTAATAAAAGAAATAATTGGCTTGATAAGGTTGCGAAGTCTGCAAGCAAGATAAAGTGAATTTATACTCAAGTAACCTTGAGATGCTTGGTTCAGCGAGAATGACTTGGTTTGAAGGCGAGGCAACAATTTGAAGATCTAGTGGTTCTAAATTGAAAATTGTTAACGAAGCATGCGAACCAAGGCAACTCGCCCTTCGGGAGCGTGTCACTGACACACGTTCTTTGCTAACTAAATAGCTTCGTCAAACCACTTGAAAAGAGCTAGCTATTCCGCTTCGTTGTTTTCCTTGCTTACTTTCGGTAAACAGAGAATCAGTGACAACGCTCTGAACCCAGCATCTTGAAGTCACTTGAGTATATAACTTCACCACGAACCAATTAGTCCCCATCAAATGTGAAATATTAGCTTACTGACATTAGGCTGATAACGCGTTGACGACTATACAGAAGAAGCGCATTCTTTTACGTTCACTCAGCACAAGGCGGGCTCTTGAGAAGGAGTAATACTTATCCGTCTGTTCTGTAAAATGTATCTATATCAATGGCAGGGCGTATGAACAAAATAGTGATGTTAGTAATGGGGCTGCTTTTTGCTAGCCGATTGTTTGCAAGCATTGTCCCACATGCTAGTCAACTTGAGCATGACGCACCTATCCTCATTCGCTCTGCACTCATTGTTGCCGCCGCAGGATTTCTCATCTGGAAAGTGTTCCAGTACGTTAAGAAAAGCAAATCGTCCGATTAATAGTATCGCTCACTCAAAGCAGTATTGCAGCGTCGTTCCTATTTTCCATAGTTTACAACGCACTTAAGCTTGGCTAAGTTTTTATAAGTGTCAGTAAGAATTGATTTATTAAAATTTAGCTGAGAAAAGCTTGGTTAAGGAACGGTATGGGACGCACCCCATTTTTTGATAACGCAAAGTTTATATTGGTCTTTCTTGTTGTGTTCGGACACCTGATTGAGCCCCTCATTGAAAATAGTCCAATAATTAAGGTCGTTTACCTCTCCATATATTCCTTCCATATGCCTGCCTTTGTCATCATTTCTGGGATGCTGTCTCGCAGTGATGGAAGCTCAGATGCAGTAGCGAAAGCCGTCCGTAATATACTGATTCCATTCATAGCTTTTACTATTGCTTATGAAGCGTTCAACTATCTTACAACAGGGAGTATCAGTAACTACACAAAGAATGTTCAGCCATACTGGATGCTATGGTTTTTATATAGCTTGTTTTTATGGAAGTTAATGTTGCCTAGCATACTGAAGTTTAAATACCCAATTGCAATGACGTTACTTATTGCGGTAAGTGCCGGCTACATTGAATTGATAGGGTATGATTTGGGCATATCACGAACACTTTACTTTCTTCCCTTTTTTGTCATAGGACATAAGATCACTCCTGATACTTTTATGAGCGTTAGGAGCAAGTATTGTGGTCGCTCGCTCAAAGCTGCCATGGTTGGGGTTGTGGTACTAAATGTTGCTTTATTTTCTTATCACAATGGCATGCCGCACCAATGGTTATACGGTAGCTTTTCTTATTCACGCCTTGGCGTCGGTGACATTTCGGCTGGACTAATCAGGCTTGGTCTGATGCTGATCTCACTGCTTACGGCTTTTGCTGTGTTATTACTGATTCCTGTTGGAAGTAACAAAATCTTGTCGCAGGGGAAAAATTCTTTATATGTATACGCTTGGCATGGATTCTTTATAAAAGCCTTTATAATTCTTGGCGTACCAATGCTACTGACTAGCTATTCAGTCTTAACTTGCTTGTTTTTTCTATTTGTTTTTTCGGTGATATTGACCTTAACGCTGTCACAGGAGTTCATTGCCAATAAAACCAAGCAGTTGGTATTAAATCCGCTACACCACATTCTACAGAGCCGAAAAATATCGTAAGACGATAACCTTTACCTTACTGTGATGCGTTAATTAGAGGCTGCTTTAATCGAATCGCTACCAAACTTGCCATTGAAATTGACAGGGTGCTAATTAACTAAATAGTTGATTAAGTTGTTGATTTGTTGTTGCATTTTGATTGCAGCTGCGGCAGTGTAACGGCCTAGCTCTTTCATAGTCAGTTAGTTTAAATCATTAACAAGGATGTGTAGTGAAAAATAGAAAATGGATATTCGCGGCTATCTTACTCATCGGTGGGCCTTCACTATTACCATTTAGTTTAGAGGTAATCTCTTTAATCGAGTTATTTGGTGTTTTGGGTTTATGGACAATTTATTCATCCTACGCTGAATATTTGCTGAGTCATCCTCGGTTGAAAAGAGTCCTTCGTTTCGCAACCAGTTGGGATGTTCAGCCTCAAATGCTGTTTCTTCCTCGTGAAATTCAAAGCTGTCCCCAGTTGATTGTTCATATGCTGCCTATCCAAAGCACAATGGTATGGGCAGCAAATATAATGTTCTGGGGTGGCTTAGCATGGTGCTATTTAATTTAGGCTCACCCCCTAAGCATTACTCTAAGTGGTGGAGGGAAAATGGATTATTTTCAGTATTATGGGATCGATTGGATTGCGATGGTGCTTACGTTTCTTGCCATATGGCAAATAGGAAATAAGAATAAAATTGGTTTCGTACTCATGATGTGTGGCAATACAAGCTGGGTAGCAGTGGGTTATCTCACCGGAAGTGTGGCAATGATAATCGCAAATATCATTTTCTTCTCTATGAACCTACGTGCCATCATCAAGTGGTCTAAGCCAGAGCAAAAAACTAACGGCGTTGAGGTGTAGTCGTTTACCAAAACGACACCGAGGTAGAGTTAAAAAATAGCGCTTTTGAAGGATGTAATGTGAATAAAGAAGTAAGAGTTGGTGTCGCGACCATTATCCTTCGTGACGGAAAAATATTGCTTGGTGAGAGAATTGGTTCTCATGGTGCAAACACTTGGGCGACCCCAGGCGGACACCTTGAACTAGGTGAGAGCATTGAAGAGTGTGCTAAGCGTGAGGCTTTCGAAGAAACGGGCTTAGTCGTCGATTCGATTGAAAAACTGACCTTTACCAATGACATTTTTGAGAAAGAGGGCAAGCACTACGTGACGTTATTTGTCTTAGCATCGTGCGATAGCGGTGAGCCTCAAGTTACCGAGCCAGATAAATGTAAGCAGTGGCAGTGGTGTGAGCTAAACAACTTACCAGAGCCATTATTCTTGCCACTAAGTAACTTGTTTAAAGAGAATCATAATCTAAGAGATTTAGTCTAAAGCGCATGTGTTAGGTTGCTTTCTTTTCTATGGAAGCGAATAAGCAAAGTGATGGTGTTTAAGTTGGCGTTATTGGCAGAAAGGCACCACTGCATAATACGATGCCTTGAAATTGATTACTTTCTTGGCCCAACAGGTATCATGATGTGAACATAGGGCGTTCCTTTCCACATGACATAAGGGCCACCTAGACTAGGATCTGTTGGTAGTGAGTCCAACAGAGTTACGTCTGGCGTGATAATCATGAGATGTGGGCCTTCCACGATCCAATCATTATCTGAGGTTGGTCCTTCAGCATACGGGTCTATGTTACTGGCTCCTTCATCACCAGCAAGCATGTAAGATATCCCAATTGCTTTCGCTTGAAATGGCTCTTTGTTCATCCATGCGTTTGCCCATTCCATCCAAGGACCGTCCATACACATTGGTGCCTTACCAGTCAGTTGGGGTGGAGTAGGGAAACATGTGTAGTTACTCGTCCCTTCTTGTAGGACATTCTGGTCCCAATCAAGCACGGTAACAGTGTCACGTAATGTCGGTGGAGCGGCACTGAGTGCATCTTCTAGCAGAGATTGCGATTTGTCGGCAGCATACGTGCTAAAACTATAAGTGATAGCGAGAGCAAATACTGTCACAAGGGGCGCTTTAAATTTCATAAAAATTACCCTCATTGATGTTCAGCAAACGTCAAAAACTTCGGATAAAGTATAGTTTACTCGCCAGAATTAGAGGTGTGGATGTATATAGCCGTGGCTAGGTATATTAAACCCGCTACTTAGAGCGGGTTTAACAACGATGTTTACCCCAAGCGCTTGAATTGCAGGGCCACTAACCGCTGATACAACTCACAGCTTTGCATTAATGACTGATGGTTGCCGATATCAATCAGCTCGCCGCCGTCCAGTACGGCAATCTTATCTGCATGTTGAATCGTCGACAGGCGGTGCGCGATGATCAACGTGGTGCGGTCTTTCATCAATGCCTCAAGCGCTTGCTGAACATGGTGTTCACTCTCACTGTCTAGTGCGCTGGTGGCTTCATCCAGTAATAGGATTTTAGGGTCTTTAAGAATCGCACGTGCAATCGCTATTCGCTGTTTCTGGCCGCCAGACAATCTCACGCCGCGCTCACCCAAAAAGCTATGGTAACCGTCCGGTAGCTTCTCAATAAACTCATGGGCATGGGCTTTCTTCGCCGCTTCTATTACTTGTTCATCAGTTGCATCTGGGTTGCCGTAGCGAATGTTATGGAATACATCATGACTAAACAAAGCAGGCTGCTGCGGTACTAATGCCATTTGACGGCGCAGATCGTTTGGATCGAACTGTCGAATGTCTTCACCCCCAAGCAATACTTGCCCTTGTTGCGGGTCATAAAAGCGTTGCAGTAGTTCAAATAGTGTCGTTTTACCTGCACCAGAAGGGCCGACTAAGGCCAGCACTTTGCCTTGCTCCGCAGTCAGTTTTAAGTCTTTGACCGCGGGTTGATCTGGACGGGAAGGGTAGTTGAAATTCACCGACTCAAACGCCACTTCTGCGGGCATATCCTCGGTGATTGGAAGGTGATTGTTTGGCGCGCTGATATCACTTTCAACTTGCAGAATCTCAATCAGCCTCTCTGTTGCACCAGCTGCTCTTTGCAGTTCGCCCATCACTTCAGAAATGGTCGCCGTAGACGACGCAACCATAATGGCATAGAACACGAACGCTGCTAGATCACCGGCAGACATCTTACCGTGGATAACATCACTGCCGCCTACCCAAAGCATGCCAGCAATGGCGCTGAATACAATCACAATCACGCTAGAGATCAGAATCGCGCGTTGTTTTACTCGTTGTCTGCCGACCTCGTAAGCTTTTTCTACTTCAATTGCAAAAGCGGCTCTCTCATGTTGTTCTGAGCTAAAGCTTTGTACCGTTTTGATATGCTCGATCGCTTCACCTGCATAGCTGCCTACATCTGCCATCGTGTCTTGGCTTTTGCGAGATAGGGCGCGGACACGTCTTCCATAAACCAGAATCGGAACCAATACAAATGGCACCGAAGCCAGCACAATCAGCGTGAGTTTAAAGTTGGTCGCGAACAACATAATGATCGCACCAATACACATTAAAGCGCTGCGCATTGCCATAGAAAATGACGAGCCAATAATGCTTTGCAGCAACGTGGTATCCGTAGTGAGGCGAGACATAATATCGCCGCTGCTATTGGTTTCAAAATAGCTAGGATGTAGCGTAATCACATGGTTAAACACCGCAAGACGAATATCTGCGCTGACGCGTTCGCCTACCGAAGAAACCAGATAGAAACGGAAGAAAGTCCCCACCGCAATACATAGCGTGACACCAACAATAAACTGAATCGCATAGGTGAGCTCTTGGAGAGATTGCTGAGCAAACCCTTGGTCAATAAGGATACGAACGCCATAGCCAACGGACAACGTCAAACTGGCTGTTGCAATCAGTGCCACCAAGGCAGCAGCAACGCGCCATTTATAAGGGGACACGAAGGTGTTGAGTTTAAGAAGAATACTGAGGTTTTTATTATTTTTACGGCTCATGAGTGACTCACAAAGCGTTATAGGTAATTGGCATAGTAAGCGACTTTAGAGGGTGAGACCAGTAATGCATCGCCTTGAGCCAATGGTTTTACTTTACGTGGATGGATTGGGTTTTATGTAAGCGAGCGTATTAAGAAAGCTATTAAAGGAAGTGAGTTAGTAGAATTGGCTAACTCACTTTTAGTCGTGGTTTGTTATCGTAGAGCCTAAATTGCCGTTACCTTAATCAACATAAGCCACAGAGCTAGGCTCTTTATAAATGCAGTCAACTTTTGTCACACTGCCGCTCGAGTCTTGATATTGAGCATAGACGGTCCATAGCCCATTGATACGCGCGCCCATAACCGGAACGCGAGTATTTTCGCCGTAAGTTGTACTGTCCGTGCCAGATCCTCTGCCAAAAGAAACTTGAAACTCCTTCTGGACAGCACGTTGTACTTCCATGCCGTTAAAGTCTCCCTTTGGCTGTACATGCAAAAACTCAAGCCCGCCTCCTTTTGCTTTACGGATAGCAAAGGTACAACCTGTCAACTGAGTGGTTACCAGGTAGTCTGCAGCATCATAGTGGGTGACTTTAGAAATGGAGTCGGGTTTAAGTTGTTCAAAAGGAGAGACAGGGATATGAATACATTGAAGTGCTTTCGCGTTTTTAGCTAACGATTTTGGGCCAAGCGGAAACGCATCTCCTTCATCCTAACCCCTTGGTTTATCCCAAAGGCGGTATCGCCATGGCTATACAAGTAAAACCTCATAGCACCTTTTGATTGACCCGCACTCGTAATGGATAGTGGGAAACGAAGTAAAAATTTCTCTAAATCTCGGTCTAAAACCTGAACAGCCTGATCTAACGTTTGTGGCATAACACAGTCCTTTGTTGTTATTTATAGAATGCGTGAAACCTTTTCGATTCCAGTTAATAAGCATATATGAACATATCGAATCCATCGAAGTTTCTTGTTCTTTCATCGGAGGAACATGAGATTGCTCGAAACTAAACGGTGGGCTTTTTATTCGTCATTGGATCTAGCATTTAGAGTTTCTAGAGGTGGTAGTGTTTACCTATAACGCAACGTGAGGCAAAAGGAGTGATGTTCTGATTGCTTTTTAAGCACTTACTAACAGGTGTGACTTAAAGTTATCAATATGAGAGCTTACTAACACGCTGTTAGTGCCACTTAATGTATTCTTAATTGAAGCGAAGAAGAGGATATATCAATGTCAAAAAGCTCCAAGCTTCACAATGAAGACAAACTGGTTAAGAAAGCATTAGAGATTGGTGGGAAGATGGCAAAGATGCAAGGCTTTGATCTCCCTCAGTCACCACAACCTTTAAGAGTAAAAGCTATTTACCTATTCTTGGTTGATGCCAAACAGATCACGCCACTACCGGAAAGCAAGCTAGATGGTGCGAGCATTAAACACCGACTGGCAGTATGGATACACAGTGCGTTGCCAGACGACGACCCTCTAAAATAAGCATCATCTTGTAGTCGCAACTTTCACTAATTTACAGTTATAGATAGTTAATAAGGCGAGCCAGATGGTTCGCCTTTTACTTTTTGGTGTTAGTAGCCGTTGGGATTGTCGATCACATAAACCCAACCTCCATCCACATAATGCATCACCTCTAAGGCCGTTCCTTGGATGTTCTTACCTTTCAACGCGTTCAATATTTCCCAATCAGAGCGTACCATGGCAACGTCCCCGTTAATATGGATAGAAACGCTTTTGGTTAGTATGTCGACATCGCCTTTCATATAACCTTTCAATACCTGCTTAATTGCTTCTCTGCCCTTAGCTTGATTACCTTGTTTATCTAAAACAAACACGGCGTCTGGATGAAAAAGTGTACCTAATCCTTCCAGATCTTTATTCGCGAAATACTGTCCAAACAACGAATGTAATTCAGAAGGTGTTTGTGGTTTTGAATACAGAGTCTCGGCATGTAAACCAAGGGAGAGAAAATAGATAAACAGTAAAACGTAACGCATAACTTCATCCTTTTGATATTGGCTTAGGCCTCAGTTGAGCCTCTGCCTTGTTGTGTCTTCACAATAGATAAGTTGGTTACGATTTAAAATTAGCTTCCCAAAAGTAACTAGTTACTCCTAGGTAACTATTGGTTTGTGATGCGTCGTTTGATTACACTGGCGTAGCAGAGAATGGATTAGGGAAGTGCGATGCCGACAAAAGTGAATCATCAAGTACAGCCAGATGGCTATTGTAGTGTAGATAAATATTTAACCTTGATATCGACAAAATGGACAGCGCACATCGTATGGTTGCTCGGGCAACAAGAAGAGATGCGATTCGGTCAAATTCGTAAGCAGTTAGCGTTGGTGTCCAGCAAAGTACTTACTGAGCGTTTGAAGTTGTTATCCGAGCATGGATTTGTGTGGCGAAAACAGCAAGACACCATTCCTGTTACAGTGAACTACGGATTAACCCCAAAAGGCAAAGAGTTTGCTAGCGTTGTGGAACTCATTGTCCAAAAAGCTGATGACTGGGATGCAGATTAATTTCGTGCCAAGCCCCTTAGAACTTGTCTGTAGAAACTAATAGATATATAGATTGCATCTAATTGTGGATTGAGGCTGAGAATTAACATAGACCTGTACTATCAACCCTGAAAAAGAGTCACAATCATAACGGTTTTGATGTGGTTTTTCTCGTGTATTCGATAATAGATGGTTATCGATAACTGATGGTTGACCGAGCGCGCATCTATCTCAAAGTACTTATCCACCAATTTAACAAGTAAGTTTCTATATATGGTTAATAGAAAATTGTTTAACTTTTTAAAACCCTATAAATTAATGGTTAGCCCCAAAGTTTCGGGTGAGATATTAATGCATGGAGAACCTATTAAGAATATTGAAGTGACTCTTCTTGCTGGTTTTAATGAGTATTATGAAAAGGAAGTGATAACAGATAAAGAAGGGAAGTTCACGTTTGAACCTATCTTTCATCGACAATGGATGAAGCCTTTTTCACTCAATGAAAATTTAATAGGGATTCAAATTACGGCAAAAGTAAATAGCAACAAAGTTTTATTATGGTCTTCACATACGGGCTTAGTTTTGCATGATTATGTGGTAATCAATTTGGAAAAACTAGAGTATGAGTTAGGTGACGCCACTTATGAATATCACTTTAAAAACCGAGTCGTATCGAATGGACGTAACCACTTAGTTTTTGGTGCAAGTCGCCTTAAAGGCTATGAAGAAAAATTACTTAGAGAGGATTTATAGATCGCTACCTTAAGCATGCTTTGAAGTGCATGCGATATCCAGTTTACAAGAGTACTCGAGGGTGTAAGCAAAGTCCCTTAGCCAAACTTAGTGCAAGACGGAGTGATTACTTTTCAACAACGTAATTATTAAATTTGGTCAATTTGCATTGAGTGAGGACATAATGCCCATAAGAGTAAAGTTCATATCTTTTAAGTGGATCTGTTATCTCGCACTGCAAATTAGACATGTTTACTCTCTCGACTTTACCCACCTTATATTGCCTAAATGAACCATCCCAAATCTTCACTTCTCTGTCATCAACCTCAGTGATGATTTCGATCTTCATTACAGTTTGGAATAAACCATCAAAAGTGCGGAAAACTTTTCTTCTTTTTTTAAGTACTGAATTAAATCTAAACTCACCATTTGTATTGGTAGTGCAACGTTCTTTGTAGAAATAATTGAAAGAATAAATCTTAAGAATTACAACACTATTACACAACGGATTTCCATTTTTAGTGATACGACCATAGCTCTCCGGAGAATACTCTTTAGCTTCTTTGCCACAAAAAAGGTAGCCTAAAAGTATCGTAAAAATGAATGTAAACACTAAAAATAATGAAAAACTCTCAAGTGCGAAGAAAAATGCTTCGATCATGACTGTACCTCAATGAAAGCGAATATGCTGAATCGTTACTTAATGTTCCTTAGAAAAACACGATATGTATGATTAATTTGGAGATAATTCACGTTTTCAACGACGTTATAAACAGGTGATTACATACCTTGACGGAAAGTGTTTAGTATTTGGTTGATGGCGAGAGACTAGAAGTAATTGGATGTGCAATGGTGCCTAAAGTGCCTGGTGGTAGAAAACCATGCTCGATCGGTGAGCTTTTTTGTTTAACGTCCTAACAAAGTACAACAGCATTCACACGAGTTTACTGTCGCTGCGCCATCGAAGAATATGGTTGCTCGGGCAACAAGAAGAGATGCGATTCGGTCAAATTCGTAAGCAGTTAGCGTTGGTGTCCAGCAAAGTACTTACTGAGCGTTTGAAGTTGTTATCCGAGCATGGATTTGTGTGGCGAAAACAGCAAGACACCATTCCTGTTACAGTGAACTACGGATTAACCCCAAAAGGCAAAGAGTTTGCTAGCGTCGTGGAGCTCATTGTCCAAAAAGCTGATGACTGGGATGCAGATTAGGTGTTTCGCCAGCGGCGGGAGGTTTCTTGTTGGAGTCACTCGGTATTATTGATTTACAAAACAGAATCAAAATGACTAAAGATAAGCTCCAATAAGCGCTACAATGCCACCGTTGCGAGCGCGCAACCAAGAATACTCATTTACAGAAACCTTAAAGTAACCATACATGTCTAAAGATTTCGAATTCACCACAGAATACATACTCGACAAGCCTTTCTTTGCTGAGTGCTATGACCAAACGAGTCAGCCAACTAAGTTCCCGCATGCGTATCTGAAAGGATTGCTCTTTCTAATTTTTGGTGTGGTCTTATTAGAGTTTGAACTGCTACCTAACGGTTATGTCGGTTGGTTCTTTATCGTATTGAGTGTGATTGAAGCGTGCAGCGTTTACTTCAAAAGAACGTGGTGGTTATGGCGACAAACCATTAGTTCAAGTCGTGGCAGCAAAGTGGTATTTGAAGTGAATGCAGACGGAGTGCGCTACAAAAGCGGTAAAATCGATCGCAGCCTCGCTTGGAATGAAATCGACCAACTAGAACAAACCGATTTGGGCTTTATCCTTCACCTTGGTAAACAACGCCAATACATCAGCAAATCTTGCTTAAACGAAGAAGTCATCGCGTTTATGGTAGAACAGCACGCCGCATCAAAAGCGAGCTAACAAGTTTTCATTAAACGAGAAGGCGAACCAAACCGTTCGCCTTTTTTGATCTTGGCGCAAACCAACAAAGCCATTTGTATTGAGTTAGTCGATTTTTAACCATGCTCGTTTTTGCGGCCTATTGTTCGATTTTTCTTGGTTCAGCACAATCGGTTCATACCAAGACGAGGGTACGAATATAAAAAAGACATTATGTAACATAGCTCTAGCTTCCGCGCTTATCCAAATGGTCACATGCGTTGCGATTGATTACCGACTCTCAAGAGAAGAGCCTGTAGCGACTAATATCGGTTACAAGGATGAGATGCTACTTGCTGCACGTACGTTACCAGAACATATTGTTCAGGGCATCGATGCTGGTATGAATGTAGTAGAGCTAGAGGCTTTGATGAGTAGTGAGAACCATTCTTCTTGGATGGAGTAATTTCACGTATTTGCTACATTTTGTCTCCTTCGTCAACATTTTGAATCCCAACCCTTTTTCTGAAGCCCCTATAGTAATAGTCTTAATTATCACTACGATAATATGAAATAGTTGGCCTATGAAAAATAAACTAAAACGAGGTTCAATTCGAACCCAAAAGGGTGTGAAGATCGTTCATGTTAAAGGGTCACACTACGAGATGGGATATCAGCATGGCTACCTTTTGGCTGAGCCTATATCCGTTATGTTGGCGAAAACCCAACCAGCAGCAGTTGCGGTTATTGCGAAGACACTCCATTCCAGTTGGGAAGATGCATGGCGAAAATATCAGGCGGGTGCAGATGTGGCCATGCCGTATGTGCCTGAATGTCTTCTGGAAGAAATGCGGGGTATTGCCGATGGGGCGACCGACGCGGGCTATCCGACGTCTCTTGATGAGATTCGAACCTGGAATAGCATGTATGATCAGTGGTGTATCTATGCCCATCCTCACTTCTGGAATGTAAATGATCCGGCAACACGAGGTCAGTACGATAAGCATGGTCCGGGAACCCGGGTACTGACTGGCGCAGGTTGCAGTAGTTTTTCCGCTTGGGGGGAAAGCGTAGCGGGAGAAGGAAAGATGATCTTCTGTAAGAACGAAGATAATCTGAACCTGCCTGGCCAGCTGGAACACCGTTATATGTTCATCTCCGAGCCAGAGAACGGGCCGTCTCATCTCTATTTAGCATTTCCCGGAATGGTTGGCTTTGATGGTGGTTTTAATGCAAACGGCATCGGTGTGATGACGCAATACAATGCATCAATTCACGAGACAATGGAAGGTTGTGGGCTTGGTGTCCTTACCCGTTTGGCTTTGTTAAACGGCAGCGATCTTGACACTACACTGGATGTGTTTAGAAATAACCCACGACGTACAGGTATCGCTTACCACTGTGCAGACGCCATAAACAGACAGGCTGCCGTCATAGAGTGCTCAGCAAAAGTTACCCAGGTCAGGTATCCCCTAGAAAATACTAGCTGTTTGTGGCAGTCAAATCATTCTGTTTGTTATCCGGGTTATATGGGCTATTCCGGTTACAACTATGTTCAGGATCAACAATTGGTGTATGAGTTAAATGATGTCTCAACCGTGCAGAATTTCCTGGGCAGCCTAAAAGAACCATATAACTTTGTTGTACCAGCACCAAGCCGATTTGAGCGCTATGATCAGCTACTTCATAAACACTACGGAGATATTAATCTCGACATAGCAAAAGAGATTATGTGTGACCGATACGATCCATATACAAAAAAAACTCGTCCTTTGGGTGTCCCTTCATATACTAACAATATCTTAGCGACCATCAGCGCATATTATCCTGAAGAGAAGTTTGTTACTCCAACGGAGGAATTTTACGCGGGTGTCGCTAATCTATGGTGTTTGGTTACAGAGCCTGAAACCGGAGATTTCTGGTTGGCCATTAAGAGTTTCCCTGCCAATGAAGGGGAATTTTGTCGGTTCAATTTCTTTGACTTAATTGCGGAAAATCTGAGTTGCAAGTAATGACTAAATTAAATTCCGACGCTTTGCCGATTGGCTGGATCGCCGTTGACTCTTACGGTGTGATTCTGGATCTAAATACAAAGGCTAAAGAGGCCGATATTTGGCTTCATAAGCCAGAGACCGGGACAAATATATTTGAATGCCTGAGATCTGAAGATTGTAAACGCTGGCTGAATGAATCGCCCATCCAGGAAAAAACCTACAGCCTGACAACGGAGAAAGGCGGAACCTGGCAGTTTGAGCTCGCACCGGCAGATGAGGATGGTGGTAGGCAAGTGTGGCTAAAAGATCAAACAGAACTGGCACTCCTGAAAAGCGAAGTGAAACATCTGCAGAGGGATATTGAACGGCTAGACTTTGCAGCTCAGGGGGCTAACCTTGGCATCTGGGACTTTAACCCTTCGGTAGGCCAGATTATCGGCAACAGAACCTGGGCGACTCAGAAGAAACTAGCTCATGACGATGTGTTTGCAGATGACTCCCTGTTTTCTGAGATTGTTAATGGTATCGAAAAATGGGCTTCTCTGGTTCATCCGGATGATCTTGAGGCTACATCCCAAAAAATTCAGGAGCATCTCGATGGCAAAACCGACCTTTATCATGCCGAATTCAGAATAAAGTGTGGAGATGGCAGCTGGAAGTGGATACTGGATCAGGGCAAGGTTTTTGAGCGGGACGAAAATGGCGTACCAATCCGCATGAATGGCATACATGTTGATGTGGATAAGCTCAAGAAATTACAACAGAAGTTGTCAGAGACTAAAAACAAAGCCGAAGTTGCTAACCGCGCCAAATCTATCTTTCTTGCCAACATGAGTCATGAGTTGCGCACACCTCTAAATGCGATACTTGGTTATTCGCAGTTAATGAAAAACGACAGTCGTTTAACCCCGAAACATCAAGAATATCTAGAGATCATCAATCGCTCTGGGGAACATTTGCTCTCATTGATAAATGATGTGCTGGATATGTCCAAGATTGATGCAGGACATAACGTGGTTGAGCACAAGTGGTTTAATTTCCGGGAGATGATCGATGAGGTAAGGGATCTGATGCAAATGAAGGCAATGCAAAAGCAGCTCGCTTTTCATTGTTCCATGGATGATAGTGCGCCTCATTATGCTTTGGGGGATCCAGTAAAAACCCGTCAGGTTCTAATTAATCTGCTTGGTAATGCCATTAAATTTACCCACTACGGCTGCGTAACCCTGAAAATTAACAGTGAAAGTTGTGGGCCCGATAAGCAGAGAATTTGGTTCAAAGTTAGTGATAGTGGTATTGGTATTGACGCTTCTGATCTGGAAAGAATATTTAAGCCTTTTGAACAGGTTGGCCCTGATAATACACAAAATGGTACCGGACTTGGGCTAAGTATTAGCAAACAGTTTGTTGAATTAATGGGAGGAGAGCTAACTGTTAGCAGCCAAAAAAGTAAAGGTTCTGTATTCGGTTTTGCCTTAGATCTGGACTCTTCAGAAGAGTTGGTAAATGTTACAGATCGGAAGGAAAATGAATCAAATATTCTTGGCTTAAGAAGTGGTACCGTGAGCCCGAAAGTTTTAGTCGCGGAAGATCAGATTAATAACCAAAAACTGATGATGACGCTGCTGTCAAATGCAGGGTTTACGGTAAAAATTGCAAAAGATGGTGAAGAAGCTGTTGCGCTTCACCAGAGCTGGGAACCAGATTTTATCTGGATGGATCGCCGTATGCCCAATAAAGATGGCTTACAGGCTACCAAAGAGATCCGCGACGCTTCGGTAAATAGTGATGTAAAGATAGTGGCATTAACTGCAAGTGTATTCAACGATGAGATAGAAGAGATGTTACAGGCCGGGATGGATGATTTCATTAGAAAGCCATTTCTGCCACAAGATCTATTTAACATGATGAAAAAACATCTGGATATTGAATACGATTATCAAGAACAAACGCCAAAAAATGATGATATAAAAACGGAAACGCTTCTGCTTAGAAAGGAGTTGTTGGCGGATTTGTCGAAAGAGCAGATAGAACAAATAATTGATGCTGCAGAGCGAGGTGAACAGCAAGAGCTGTTTTGTCTTTTTGAACAATTAATAAGTGATAGTGACTCTCGGAGCAAGTTAATTGAATTGGCTGACAGCTACCAGTTTGATGAGCTGTACGAGTTATTTCAAAACTAATATCAAGGAGAATTGCCTGATAAACAGGCAGTAAATAAGTCGATGCCTTTTGATAATTCACAGACGGAGATATTAGTAGTTGATGATAGTGTTGATAATATCAAACTGCTGACTCTGCTTTTAACTGGTGAAGGATACAAGGTCAAAGGTGCAGCAAGTGGTAAAGCTGCATTAAGAATTTGTAAACGGAATAAACCAGACCTTATCTTACTGGACATTATGATGCCGGAAATGGACGGCTATGAGGTGTGTCGTCACCTTAAGGCTGAACAAGATACCAGGGATATCCCAATTATATTCCTTAGCGCTTTAGATAATGTCCAGGATAAAGTTCGTGCTTTTCAGGTTGGTGGGGTGGACTATATCCAGAAGCCGTTCGAACCGTTAGAAGTTTTGGCCAGAGTTCAAACGCATACCAAAATTGTCGCACTACAGCGTAAATTGATTGTAAGAAATGACGAGTTAAAGACGTTGGCCGAAACGGATACGTTAACAGGCCTTCTGAACAGAAGAAAGATGAGTGAAGTAGGGGAGAAGCAGGCCGGAACTTACTCAGTTATCCTGTTTGATATTGATGATTTTAAAAAGGTCAACGATCAGCATGGCCACCATGTTGGGGATAAAGTGCTTACAGAAGTTGCTCACGTTACCCAGAAGGCACTGTCAGGAAAAGGCTATGCAGGCAGATGGGGAGGAGAAGAGTTTCTCGTATTACTACCGCAGCACAGTGTGAGGGAAGCGAATATGATTGCTCATTCTATTTTAAAGGGCATTTCCAATATAAATCACATGTCATCCATATGTCAGATTACCGCCAGTTTTGGTGTCGCGGGAAGCTGCTTTAGTGGCGCATTTACTGATGTTATCAGGGAAGCTGATTTTGCCATGTATACGGGAAAAAATAGCGGTAAGAATCAAGTTATTGTCAGTAATCTTCATTAGCTTATCTTATACTCTGCATTTAACGTAAGCGGCCCATGATCTCACGGGCGCAGCCTCAAGAAGTTCCTGGGAAGAAGTACGTAGATATCAGGTTCTGGTTTAGCCAGCTCTTTCATGCATTAGACCAGATATTCATACAAGATCAGCCCCAAACACCCGCTCAGGGGATTAAAGCCTGTTGTAATTGGAAAAACGGAAGCAAATGACGATGTCATCGCTCACCTAAGCAACACTTAGGACAACGTCACGGTTGCAAAGAGAATCGTCCTCTATAGTCTTGTCGCATGAGCTGTCGGTTTGCTCAGCCTTAAGAATTCGACTGATTCTAAAGCACAGGAATTTACGTCTTTTACTATCCCATGCACGCAAGTGCCAAGTCCTTTAAATAGAGAATGAGGCGTCAGCGTTCTAGCCTCGTGCTGGTTGAGTAACTGCACAGTCACTTTCTCGCTCCCTCTATTACTCCAGCCATGTGCACTAAATACCCATATATCGAATAATTCGATGTATGGTATCTAATTCATCATATTGTTCGATTTTCCTTGGTTCAGCACAATAGACCCATACCAAGACGAGGGTTCGAATATGAAAAAGACATTATGTAACATTGCACTAGCTTCCGCGCTGATCCCTATGATCGCATCGGCTGACATCGTAGGGGAGCACTACACAGCTCAACTGGACGTGCCTTACGCTAAAGGCCTTGTAACGATTAAAGGAAAGGTAACGGAGCGTGATTTAGTGATGGATATTATCCAACCGAACACGCCAAAGGCAGAAGAGAATCCGGTCGTCGTTATGACCTTTGGTGGGAACTTCATTCGAGGTGGACGTAATGACGTCTATTCCGTTTCAGGTGCTCAAACGACCACGATGAGAGACTACTGTGAGCAATTCGCGAAAGTAGGGTACACATGCGTGGCGATTGATTACCGACTCTCAAGAGAAGAGCCAGTACCGACTAATATCGGTTACACGGATGAGATGCTAATAGAGGATGAACTGCGTATAAAAGCGTTGCACGACCGTCACAACATGATCCGTACAGGTAAAGGGTTAGAGCCGCTACCTTACGAGTCGGATACCCTTCGCAACACCGTAAGCGCCGCAGCAGAAGACTTGTATCAGGCAGTCGGATACCTACAAGAGAACGCAAAGGCACTGGGTATTGATCCCAAGCGAATTGCCTTAGGTGGCTTCTCTGCTGGCGCAATTACGAGCTTCAATGTCGCATATGGCATGAATGCCCCAGTAAAAGCGGTGATGGGTAACTCAGGCTTTGTGCTTGGCTTTGATATCAACTCAAAAAACAAAACGGATTTACCGCCTGCAATAATAAACATTGGTCAGTATGACATTGATGCGCTCATCGATGCCACGCAACATTCATTACCGAAATACGCACAAGCGGGAATGAATGTGGATACAGCATGGGTTCCAGGCTTTGGGCATTTCTACCCAGCAGGTGCGATTACATTGGGAGACAATGTCACAAGAGCGCCCTTAATAGAGCGAATGATAAACTTCCTAGATAAGAATTTGTGATATTAAAACCGACCAATACGAATAACGTTGTCACCAAATAGGCGTTTTCCTAACGAGCCTTGATGCTCATTGAAGTACAAAAGCGAATCACGAAGTCCTAAACAAACAAAAGGCGAATCGAAAGGTTCGCCTTTTTAGATCTTAGGGAGAGGTGTTTAAGTGTGATGACCAAATCGGTAAATATCTGAACCACTACACTCGGTGTTTCAGTTGGGGCATGCCAGCGAGGATAAGCGAGACTAGGAATCTAATTACCACACGTTAAGTTCTTATATAAA